>NZ_BBPQ01000003.1:240837-292560 GCF_000787855.1 Streptacidiphilus anmyonensis
TCGCCGTGGCGGTCCTTTGCGCCGGCACGCTGTACGGCGTCTACCCGCCGTTCCGCACCACGGTCAACGCCCAGACGCAGAAGCTGAAGGTCTGGGCCACCGGGACGATCGACGCAGGGCTGTCTCCGGTCCACGCGGACAGCGTGACGGCCGACCAGCAGGAGCCGGGCCATCCCGGCCTCGACGCCGCCGACGAACTGCTCACCACCTACTGGCTGGCGCCCTGGTCGACCTCGAAGGAGCCGACCCTCACCTTCCACTTCTCCCACCACGTCACCCTGAGGAAGATCATCTTGCATTCGGGTGCGAGCGACGCCTACATCCAGGACGGCAGGCCCAGCAACCTGCGACTGCTCTACTCCAACGGCGAGTCGTTCACCATCCTCCCGCAGGACACCTCGCAGGAGCAGACCTTCACGATCAGCCACGCGGAGCTGATCACCAGCCTGCGGATCCAGGTCGGCGGGGTGTACCCGGGCAGCGGCGGGTCCTCCGTCGCCATCGCCGAGATCGAACTGTTCGGGCTGTCGCTCTGACCGGGAGGAAGCGTGGCGGACTTCGTCCTGAGAACCACGGACCTGCTCGAAGTGACTCTTCCAGGGCCGATCATCCCCGAGTTGGAGATGCCGCTGCCGCTGGTGGGGTCGAGCACCGACGTGACCGTCGGCGGCGAATTCGTCTGCCTTCAGGGCGACGAAGTACCCGCCGTGCTGCGCGCACCGCTGGTGTACACCCAACTGCCCTACACCGAGCCCGGCACCGGCACGCTGACGCTGCTCCTGCCGCCGGAGAACCTGACCCAGCAGACCACCAACGGCGGCAAGCCGCTTCTCGTCGCGGGTGGGACGTTCGACGTCGTCTTCATGGTGGAGACGCCCGCCATGCAACTCACCCCGGCCGGCATTCTGGTGCCCGACCCGGTGGTGGAGAAGCCGGGCACCGCCTGCTTTGTCACCACCAACGCGCTGGTGACCGCGAGTTGACCTTCCCCGGCGGCACGCCGGGGAAGGTCGACCCTGCGGTCACCGCGCCTCGGGACGCACGGCCGGCTCGTTGATCGAGCGGCGCTCCCACCGGCGCACCGTCCGGCCGGCATCCGCCGGCCCGGCGCCCGCCGGGGCGGCGGCGGAAGCGGGGGCGGGCAGGCGGCCCGCGCCGAGGGCGATCTCGCGGGCCGGCGGCGCGAGGTCGGTCACCATCGGCGGCACGACGGGGACGGCCAGCTCCAGCACCAGATGGGCGCGCGGTGCGAGGCCGAAGCCCGGCCACAGGCCCTGCGCCGAGCGTCCGGGCTCGTCGCCCGCGCAGCGCACGAAGGACGGGAGCCCGGTCATGGCCAGAGCCCCCGTCAGATGGACCTCCGCGACGGTGTCCTTGTTCGAGCAGGTGTCGATGAGCAGTCCGAGCAGACGGTGTTCCTCCAGCGTCCGCTCGGACGGTTGCGACGGTCCGGACTCGGCCCCTTGCGGTCCCGCCCACGCGGTCACCAGGTAGGAGAGCCGGTAGTAGCGGGTCGCGGGCCGACGTCCCACCACGCGTCCGTCGTCGTCGCGCACCTGCGTCCACCCGGAGGCCGACAGGTCCTGGCCGTGTCCGCGGACGTCGTACAGGAACAGCCCGATGAAGGGCGTGTCGGGGTCCCGCGCCGACCAATCGGCCTGCGGCGCGTCGAACCTGACGCCGGTTCCGGGCGGCACCACGCTGCCGACCCACTTCGCGAGCGACAGTCCCGCGTCCCGCAGCATGTCCTGGCTCCCTTCGGCGCAGGAACGCCTCGGTGGTCGCCCGGCCGACGGGCCGGGCGACCACCGAGGGCGGCTCAGTTGTCGGGGGTCAGTTCGGTCGTGGGCAGCTCACCGGTGAACCCGCTGAAGATGTCGATCGCCGGGCCCAGCTTGGTCGCGTCGCCGTCCCAGATCCACGAGCCCTTGCCGGATGCGTCGACGTACAGGCGGTAGTGGCTCAGACGCGACGCCGTGGGGCGGTGCCACCTCCCGCCGGTCACCGCGGTGCCGTTCTCGGTCCAGCCGTCCCTGGTCAGGCTGCGCTGCCGCCAGTCCTTGACCTCCACGCGGTCGATGGTCTGCGGGAGCCACCGCGCGGTGCCGCCGGCGGACCCCTCCAGGAAGCCCCAGACCTTGGTGCCGCTGCACATGAACGCGACGTACGCCTGGTACACGCTGTCGGACTCCTCGTCCTTCGCGGCGTTCGAGTCGACGATCGTCCCGCTGTAGGTGCCGACGAGGTCAACGATCTCGTCGATGGTGTGCCGACGCACGTTCTCGTCCGTCTGGTAGACGATCGCCACACGGAACTTGAGGGGGATCTGCTGCACGAGCTGGGAGCCGACGGTGATGTTCGCCAGGTCCTCCCCGGTGATGATCTGCGCGGCCGAGACCGGGAGGACCTTGACGATCTGCTCGGCGATAGGCTTGAAGCAGAGGTTCACCAGCTCCAGGCCGTCCTCCCTGGTGAACTCCGGCGTGTCCGCCTTCTCGGCGAGAGTGGACCAGAAGTCGCCGGGTTCGAGCTTCTTGTTCAGCTCCTCCTTCAGCTGGTCCACCGCGCTGTCCCGCATCTCGCGCAGCACCCCTGTCACCTTGTCGGTGACCGACTCTTCGGAGTCCGCGTCGGGGTGCGGGTGGAGGGCTTCCTGGGCCAGCTTGATCCGCCGTTCCAGCCAGGCCTCGACGGCGGCGGTGATCGCCGTCTCGATGCTCGACCAGAACTTCACCTCTTCGCCGGCGATGGCGACGACCTTGAGCACCGTCTCGACGTTCTTCTTGACGGTGCTGTTCAACGCCTGAGCCATGAGCAGCGGGTTCTTGGTGAACTTGTCGAAGATCTCGCCGCGGAAGTGCTCCTCGGCGTGCTCCCCGGCCGCCTTCCCCTTCAGCCCGTCCGCCGCCAGACGCACCGCGACGTCCTCGACGACCTTCACCAGGCCGACGATCCAGCCGTGGCAGGGCGGCGCGGCCTTCCCGGCCAGGTCCAGGATCTGGCCCGCGCTCTTGTGGAAGTCTTCGAGCTGTTTCATGCCTTCGGAGGGATGCTTCTCCAGGTAGTTCTTGATCGCCGTCTGCTCGATCAGCTGGGGGACCGTCCGACCGATCTCGGCGATGTGCTTCGAGGTCGACACCAAGGCGTCCATGCACTCGTTGCCGGCGTCGATCGCCTGTCGGACGGAGGCCTGGCGTTCCTCCAGCGCTCCCGAGCCGCCTACGGTCAGCGCGTTGCGCAGGCGCTCCGTGAGCGCTGGTGCCTTGTCGTGCCATGCCTTCCAGGCCTGGGCGTCGTCGTCGACCTGTTTGGAGAGACCCGAGAGCCGGAACTTGACCGTGGGTGCCTGGGTGACGCCCAGGAATTCGAACTCGGTGAGGCGGCCGAGGAACTCGACTGCCTGGGCCAGGCCGTCCTTCTGGCGCTCGTAGCTGTCGCTCAGTTTCTGCATGTCCTGCAGACACGCCTCGATCTCCTCGGCCAGGGCCACCCCGACCGTGTGCTGGGCGACGACCTTGGCTTGCTCCAGGTTGAGCCCTTCCGCAACCTGGATTTTCTGAACGAACTCACGAACGGCATCCGACTGTGTTGGCGACTCGGGGCCGACCAGCCAATTACGCAGGGTCTCGAACGGGGGGCGGTCCCGCTCCAGGTTCCGCTTGACGTCTTCCTTCAGTTTGTTGCGCAGGTCGACCTTCTGCGCCGCCTCCGAGTCGGTGGCGGACGTGTTCTCTATCTCGGACATCGATCGCTGCTCCGTCCCCTTGTGTCTCTGTGGTGGTGCTGTGCCGTGGCGCGGCGTGCCGACCGCGATCGACGCCTATTCGGCGATCATCTCGGTGACGATCTCGTGGAGCACGGCCCGGATGTCGTCCTCGTCGAGGCCCGCCAGCTCCGGGGCCTGCTGGAGCGCGTCCTGGGCGGCGGCGAGCATGGCGTCCGCCACCTCGGCCTTCGCGTCCCGCAGGAGGACCGCGTCCTGGTTCACCCAGGTGTCGCTGCACCCGCTGGACTGGTCCTTGGGGGTCACCGCCTCGGCGTACTCGTAGGTCTGGTCGCGCAGGACCCGGTAGAACATCTGCCACTGCGCGTCCCAGATCGGCTCCTGGACCTCCTCGGCCGGCTCGGCCTGCCGGTCGGCCCATGTCTGGTCGTGCCACTCCCCGGACACCGCGTCCTGCCACTCGTAGCGGGTCAGCAGCCGGTCGTAGCGGCGGTTCAGGCGGTAGCCCTCGTCCCAGTCCGGCTCGGTGTACCGGCGCTCCTCGTAGGTCAGCCAATCGGGTCCGTCGGCCGCGTCCGCGTACAGGTAGGTGTCGGGGTCCTCGTCGTCGGTGCGGTAGAACGCGGTGCCGGGAGTGCCGTCGTGGTTCGGGTTCGGGTAACCCCGGACCACGTCGTCCTCCTCCGCCTCCTCCTCGGCCTCTTCTTCCTCGGCGGAGGCGGCTTCGGCCTCCCACTCATCGATCACGCGGACGAACCAGGCGATGAACACGGCCGGGTCCGCGTCGGGCAGAGTGGACGCGCAGAACTCGGACTCCCCGGCGCTGTCACCGTCGAACCGGTCCCGCAGGCCGTCCCGGTAGACGTCCACGCGGTCGGCGCGGTCCGGCCAGTCCCGCTCGCCGTCGAACACCAGCGCGGCGAGTTTCTCCACGAGGACGTCGGCTTCCAGATGCTGGGACCTGACCGGGCTCCCGTCGGCGAACCACTCCATCAGCTGCTCGACGTTGGCGGCTTCCAGGGCCATGCGGAGTCCCTTCTGCGGATGTTGACGTGCGGATCGGTCCGCCTGTCAGCGGCCGCCGCTCACGTCGGTGAGCCGGTCCGGCCGCGGTCTGTGTCTGTGACGACGCTAGGGGCGGTGCGGGCCTGCCTCCCTGCCTCTTATGGCAGACATTCGAGCGCCGTCGGCGGGGCCTGCGGTGCTCCCCGGCCCCGGTACCACTCGTAGGTCTCGTCCTCGCGGTAGCGCTGCCGGGGGTCGTCGTCGTCCGCCGCCGGACCGCGACCGTGTCCGTGCCCGTCCTCGTCCCTCATCCGGTCAACTCCCTGCGCGAGGCGGCCGCGTCGGTGCCGAGCAGGCTCGCCACGGCCTGCCGGCCGCCCCACAGCCGGCCCAGCGTCGCGGCGTGCATCGCCTCCACCGGAGCGATCGTCGCGGCGGCGAGCACGGCGGGCCCGTTGTCGTGGAGGCTTCCGGCCGCGGCCACATGGGTCTGCGCGGCCCGGTTCTCCAGGTCCTCCAGCGCGGAGACGACCGCGCCGACGCTCGTCGCCGCCGCGATCGTGTCCAGCACGTGACCGTGATCGGTGAGCGGTATCCCGCTGACGGCGGGCTTGCGGGCCTCGCGCAGGATCGCGTTCCAGGTGGCGGCGTGCTCGGTGTGGTGGGCCGTCGCGGACCGCACGAAGGCGTCCAAGGCCGGGTCCGTCCGGCCGAAGCGCCCGGCGCGCAGTGCGGCGGCGAACGCCTGATAGGCGCTCACCGCCTGGTTCTCGAGCGCGGCGCCGAGGGCCACGGTCTGCAGGCTGGCCGTGTCGTACGGCGACGGTGCCGGACTGCTGCACGCGTCGAGCGCGAGTCCGGCACCGAGCCCCGCGACGCCCAGGACGAAGGCCCGGCGGGTGGCGGTGCCGCTCACCGGACGCCCCCCTCGTTGATCGCCGAAGAGTCGGCGGTCGGGTAGGCGGCGTAGGGGATCCCCGCCGTGCCGACCGCCGCCGGGAGTGTGTGCGCGGCCACCTCGGTGGCGCCCGGTCCGGCCTGGCCGCCGTCGAGCAGCGCGCGTTGGACCCGCAGGTGCGAGGTGTGCTGCGCCTCGACCGAGGCGATGTTCACCAGCAGTGAGCGGAGCCGCCCGTCCTGGCAGAGGGTCGCGAAGCGGACGCAGGTCTGCGCGTTGATCTCCTCCAGCTCGGTGAGCAGGTCGGCCAGCGCCGCCGGGTCCGTGACGTGGGCGAGCCGCTGGCGCATGATCGCGGCGTAGCGGCCGTCCACGGCCGTCTGCCGGGCCGCGCCGGCGCCGAGCAGTGCGTGGTTGAAGGCGAGCGCGTGCGCGGCGTGGTGGGCCTGGTTGCGGACGACGAGGTCACGCAGCAGGTCGTCGCCCTGCGCGACGAGGGGCATGGCTGCCGCGGTGGTGTAGGACTCCACGGCGAGGTTCTCCAACGCCGCGGCCGTGCGGAGCACCTGGACGGGCAGCGGGGCCGGCGGTGGCGTCGGGGGCGGTGACCCGGTCAATTCGGAGCTCCAGGTGTCTGGCTCGCGGTGGCGGCGGGGGCGGTGTCGATGGTCGCCTGGTACTCGGCCGTGACCTTGTCCAGGCTGTTGTGGGGGTCGGTGGAGGTGACCGTCACGGTGAAGGTCACGGTGCCCTGGCCGAGACCGTCGACGTGGCCGGTGACGATGCCGGTGGCGGGGTCGATGGTGTCGCAGCCGTTGGCGCCGCACGGCAGTCCGGTGGCGGAGTACGTGACGGTCCCGCTGGGGTAGCCGCCGGTGGCGTCGGCCGCCATGTCGAACCTGAACGGGGCGCCGGCGGTCTGCGTGGGGGTGGGCGACGGCGTGTACGTCACCACCAGGGGCGGGACGGAGGCCGTCAGGGTGAGCTGGGCGACGGCGACCTCACCGAGGGCGTCCGTGACCGTCACCTGGCCGTCGAGGACGTCCGGCTGACAGGTGCCCAGGACCGTCTGCCGCGAGCCGGTGGCCGACCCGCTGGGCGCTCCCGTCGAGGATGGGACACACGGTCCGTCCGGGGTCCCGGAGAGCACCCCGGTGGTGGAGTCGAGGGTGACGTCGGTCAGCGAGCTGTCGGCCTTGGGGGTGAAGGTGAAGGTGAAGGGCCCCTCGCCTCCGGACGGTGTGACGGTGGCGTCGAACCGTGTGCCGACCGTGCCGGTCCAGGTGTACGGGGTGGGCACGGTCAGTGGTTTGATGACGACGAGGGAGATGCCGGTGCTCGCCAGCGCGGTGTGGCCGGCGCTGTCGCTGACCGTGACGGTGAAGGCGTAGGTCCCGGGCGCGGCGGTGACGGTGCCGGTGATGAATCCGGTGGTGGGGTCGAGGCTGAGGCCGGCCGGGAGGACGCCGCCGGTCATCGCCCACGTGTCCCCGAGCCCCGCGCCGTCGCTCGACGCGGTCGGCACCAGTGAGTAGAACTGCCCTTGGATCTCGGGTGAGGGCGTCTGGTAGGAGATGCTCAGCGGTTTGTCGACGGTCAGCGTGACGGGCCAGGTGGTGGACTGCACCGGTCCGCCGGAGTCCGAGACGGTGATGACGACGGGGTCGACGCCGGCCGTCGTCGGGGTGCCGCTGATCAGCCCGGTGACGGAGTTCAGGCTCAGACCGTCGGGCAGTTTGCCGTCGGGGGTGGCCGGGGCCCAGGACCAGGTGTACGGGGCGGTTCCGCCGATCGCCGTGACCTTGTGCGTGTAGGGCTTGCCGGTCACCGCGTCGGGGACGGGGTCCGGGGAGATCGTCAGGGAGCCGACCACGGTGATGGACAGGGATTCGGTGATGGTCAACGGTGGTGAGCTGGCGTCGGTGACCTGGACGCTGAAGGCGAAGGTGCCCGTCGCGGTCGGCTGGCCGGTGATCCGGTCGCCCTGGAGGCTCAGGCCGGGCGGCAGCGGCGAGTCGGTCCGCGAGAAGACGTAGTGCGGTCCGGTCCCCCCGGACGCGGTCAGTTGGAGGCCGGCAGGCTGCTGCGGCAAGGCGTCGTACGGCTTGCCGTAGATCCCTTGGGGTGCGTCCGCGGTGGTGTCGACGAGTGGGGGGACCACCGTCAGGGTGAAGGTCTGCGGGGCGGTGGTGAGCGCCGGCTGCCCGGAGTCGGTGACCTGCACGGTGAACGTCGACGCGTCCATCGCCTTCGCGTCCGGCGTGCCGGAGAGCACCCCTGACGTCGGGTCGAGCGAGATGCCCGAGGGGAGCGAGCCGACGGCCGACCAGGTGTAGGGCCCGGTCCCGCCGGTCGCCCGCAGCGCCTGGCTGTACGGCGTACCGGTGACGGCGCCCGGCAGGGTGAGGGTGCTGACCTGTAGGGGCCTCACGACGGTGAGGACCAGGTGCTGGATGCTCGTCTGGCTCGGTGTGCCGGCGTCGGTGGTCTCGACGGTGAGGGGGAAGGTGCCGGCCTCGGTGGGCGTGCCGTGGAAGGTGTTCTGGTCGAACTTCATGTCCGTCGGCAGCGCGCCGGTCTCGGTGAGCACGTACGGCCCGACGCCCCCGGTCGTCTGTACGGGCATCTGGTAGGGCTGCCCGTACACAGCCTGCGGCAGGCTGGAGGTGGTGGTGGCGAGGGGGGCGACGACCCGCACGGTGTAGGAGTGCGAGGCCGTCAGCGCCGGTTGGCCGGAGTCGGTGAGGCGCACGGTGATCGTCGAGGAGCCGGTGAGGCGCGGGCCGGGTGTCGTGGTGAGCACGCCCGAGGCCGGGTCGAGCGTCCATCCCTTGGGGAGCGGGGTGGCGGGTGTCCAGGTGTACGGCTGCGTTCCGCCGGTCGCCTTCAGCGTCTGCGCGTAGGACGTGCCGGCGACCGCGTCGGGCAGCGGAGCCTGGGCGTTCACCGCCAGGGGATCGACCACCGTCAGGCTCAGGTGCTGGGTGCCGGGCTGACTGGGCATGGCCGGATCGGTGGCCAGGAGGGTGAACGGGAAGGTGCCCGTCTGCGTCGCCTTGCCGCTGAGCACACCGGCCGCGGTGAGGCTCAGGCCGTCGGGCAGGGCGCCCTGGCCCGGGGCGAGCGACCAGGTGCACGACGCGGTGCAGCCGACCGCGGTCAGCGTGCGCGAGTAGGCCGTGCCCAAGGTCGCCTCAGGCAACCCCGAGTTGCCCACCAGCACCGCGTTGACAACGGTGAGTTGGAGCTTCTTGACGGCGAACTCGGTGGGCGGGCCGGCATCGGTCAGGCGCAGGCTGAACGAGGCCGTGCCGGCCGTGGTGGGCGTGCCGCTGATGACGCCGGAGTCGGGGGAGAGCGTGAGCCCGGCCGGGAGCGCGCCGGAGCTGACCTGCCAGGTGTACGCGCCGGTCCCGCCGCTGGCGGTGAGGGACTGGGAGTAGGGCTTGCCGAGGGACGCGTCGGGCACGGTGGCCGAGGAGACGGCGGCCGGGCCGACCACGTCGACGGTCACCGAGCCGGACAGGATCGGTGGACCGGCCGGCTTGGCACCGGGCGAGGCCGCGGCGCCGCCGGGTGCGGTACCGCTGCCGGGAGCGGGCTGTGCGGTCGCCGGATCCGTGGCCGCGGCCTGCGTGGGCGCGGGAGCGGTCTTCGCGGAGGTGGCACCGGTGGCCGTGATGGTCGCCGAGCCGGGGGTGAGGGCGGTCACCACGCCGGTCGGGGAGACCGAGGCGATCTTCGGGGCCGAGGAGGTCCACACGAGCGCGGGCAGCGTGCCGGCGCCGCCGGCGAACGTGCCCGTCGCCGTGGCCCGCTCGGTCCGACCGGCGACGACCGTCGCCGAGGCCAGTTTGACGTCGAGTGCGGTCGCGGTGCCGGGCTTGGCGTTCGCCTTGGCCTTGGCGGCCGCCGCCTGGGCCGACTGGGCCGAGTTCGCCGCGTTCTGGGCCTGCGACGCCGCGGAGGCGGCAGAGTGCACGACCGGCTGGAGCACGCTGAACCAGAGCGTGGCGAGCAGCCCCAAGGCCACCGCTGCGATCCCGAGCGTCGGCAGCAGCCATTCGGGCAGGGTCTGCTTCTCCAGCATCGCCCCTTCGGCCTTGGCCGGCTCGCCGCCTTCGGGCACCGCCTTGACCTCGAACGGCAGGGTGCGGTTCGGTCCCTTGAAGAACGTCTTGCGGGGCACGGTCCTCAGGCGCACGAACGTCGCTGTGCCCGGCCGGGCGACGAACACCGGGGGCCGGGTCCGGAAGCCCAGTTTGACCTCCGGGTCGTGCGCCTCGACCCGGACCTGCTCCGGCCTGTTGCCGCGGTTCTCGACGACCAGACGGAACCGCGCGGAGCGCCGTCCCGTCGCGCTCCTGGGCACCAGCCGGGCGCCCAGGTCGGCGAACTCCCCGACGCGAAGCGAGCCTTCCTCGATGCACGAGCCCTCGGGGTCCTCGGTCGACATCGCCCGTAGGCCGAACCGCACCTCACCGGGGGCGAGCGAGGAGGCCCGGGGTGGCTGGAACACGACCCGGACGCTTGCCCTGGCGTTCGGCAGCAGATTGATGCTCGCCGGTTCGACACGCGCCCACTCCGCCGCGTCCCCGAGCACGTCGAGCAGCACCCGGTCGACCACCATCCCGGTGTTCTCCACGCGCAGGACGCACTCGGCCTGCTCACCCGGTACGACTTCGACCGGGTCGCTCCCGTTCTCGAAGACGACGGAAACTCCCACCGACCCGGCTCCCTTCGCGGCACCCCGCTGTGTCGGATCAGCCTGGCAGCGGATCTGCGCCGGACGCCTGCGTGAAACAGCGAAGAAAAGCGCAGCCGTCAGGAACGTGCTGGTACGGACGACTTCCGCGACATCGCCTCGCTGCTGCCGATGACCGCAGGATCGGATGCGTGATCAGGCCATGCCTAGGGACATCCCTAGTCGACATCCCCACTTCAGCCATGGTCAATTTGAGCAACGGCCGCAACAACCTTCATTCCAGAGTGAGTTCGAGGCTCTGGGTGGCCGGAGCTCGGGCGTTGGGATTCGGCCGCTCGGGGCTCCGCCCTTCGGGGCTCGGGTGGGGGTGGCGGGGGAAGCCGGCACGGTGGCCGGTGAGACCCTGTCGGGGCCGCCGTCGGAACCTGGAGGCTCCCATGAAAAGCCGGATACCGGTGTCGATCTACGCCGACGACCCCATCACGCGGGTCGGGTTGGCGACCGAACTGCGCCAGCGCTGCGAGATCGAGCTCGTCGATCCGCCTTCGAGCGGTCCGGCCCGGGTCGTGGTCCTCGCCCCCGACGCCCTGACCACCTCGGCGCTCGACCTGATCCGCGCGGTACGTTCACGTGACGGCGCACAGGCCGTGCTCGTCCTGTCCGCCCTGTCCGACGCGGATCTGCTCGCGGTCGTCGAGTCCGGCGCCTGCTCGGTGCTGTGGCGGTGGGAGGCGACCGGTACCGCGCTCGTCCAAGCGGTCGTCAGGGCCGCCGGGGGTGAGTCGGCGCTGCCTTCCGACCTGCTCAACCGCCTTCTCAAGCAGGTGGGTCGCCTTCAGCAGCAGGTGTTACGTCCTGCGGGGCTGACCCTGGGCGGTCTGACCGACCGCGAACGCCAGGTGCTGCGACTGGCGGCCGAAGGGCTCGGCACGGACGAGATCGCCGGCGAACTCGCCTACTCCAAGCGCACGGTCACCAGCGTGGTGCACGACGTCACGGTCCGGCACCAGCTGCGCAACCGGACGCATGCAGTTGCCTTCGCCATCCGTGAAGGCCTGATCTGAGCCGAGCGTCCGCGTCCGATCCGGTCGCCCGGGACCTCGGGCATCAGCCGGACCCGTACCGGCGGCGCCGCAAGAAAGTTGGGAACCATGTCGACGGCCGCCGATCCCTGGTCCGTTCCCGCCTGCCCCAGCTGTCGGCCCGACGTCGACGAAAGCCGGCGCCGCGCCGACCCCCCGTCAGCGGAACGCCGCACCGCCGGCGCGGGTGAGGACGGGCGCGGGCAGGGCGGAGCGCCCGCACTCGACGCACTGCCCGCGCCGAGCCTGCGCCTGTTGGCCGCGATGGCCGTGCTGGAAGGCAGGACACCGCTTCCGATCCTCGCGGCCATCGCCGACGTGGCCGAGCCCCACGTCGCGCTGAACGACCTGATCACGGCCGGATTCGTCGCATGGCAACCACGCGGCCTGGTCGAACCGGTCGCCATCCACTCGCAGGCCGCACGGGACGCGGTCTACGACAGCCTGCCCGCGGCGCTGTGCCGGGCCACCCACCTCGCCGCCGCCGACCGGATCAGCGGCATCCAGGCGTTCCGTCATGCCGTGCTCGCCGTCCGCGGCCCCGACGCGCGGCTCGCAGCCCGCCTGGAGACCGAGGCGACGCGCTATCACAGGGCCGGAGACACCGAGCAGGCCGGGACCCTGCTGCTGTGGTCCGCCGACCTCTCGACCTGCCGGTCCGACCGGGAACGACGGTTGCTCACCGCGGCCGGATGGGGCACCACGACGCCGGCGCCGGGGTGGTCACCGGCACTCGCGGAGCAACTCACCACCCTCGAACCGAGCGTGGAGCGCAACTTGTTCCTGGGCCGGCTCGCCGCGCGGCAGGCGCACCACGATGCGGCGAAGGCGCTGCTCGACCAGGCCAGGCCCCTCGCCGGCGCGCTGCCCGCCCCGGCGCGCACGGACGTCGAGCTCGCGACGATGGCTCTGCTGGCCGACACCGCGGACCACGAAGCCCAGGAGAGCGTCGCCCTGTCCCTGCTGGCCCACAGCGGACTCGACGACGAGACCAGGCAGTGGTCGGTGTACTTCGCGGCGGACGCCGGCGGCAGGCTCCACGGAACACCCGACGCGGCGCTGTGCCGCCTGGCCGCACTCGCGCCCGGTCTTGGCCACTCGCAGACCGACCGACCGGGCCAGGGAATCCTGCGGTGGGCCCGCGGCATGTGGCTGGCGCAGAGCGGCAGGTCCGCCGAGGCTGTCGCGGACCTGCAACACGTACTCCTGCACGAGATCGACACCGATGTCGAGGCGGTTCGCACCCTGGCGCACGCCTACCTCGGCCATGCGCTGTTCCACCTCGGCGACTGGCAGTCGGCGCTGCTCGAAGCCGACGAGTCGAGGCGGCTGGCCGAAGCCCGCCGGGACTGCCGCGGCGGCATCCCGGCGGCAGCCCTCACCGCCTGCCTCAGTGCCCTGCGCGGCGAGTGGGGCGCGGCCGAGCAACAGGCGGCGTTCGTCGCCGCAAGCCAGCGCGTGCACGGTCCAGGGCACTACGCGGTGTTCCCCGCCTTGGCCGCGGCGTGCCTGGCGTACGCCCGTGGGGAGTCGGCCCACGTGCTCACCGCGCTCGTGCCGGTGAGCGTCCAGTCGGGCCCGGCCGGGATGCACCACGCGTGGTGGCGCCCGCTCCAACTCCAGGCCCTGATCGACACCGGTCGGCTGGCCGAGGCGCGCACCGCGTTGGCCGCGCTGCGCGAGGCCGCCGGACCGGGTACCAGCCTGACGGTCGTCCTCGCCAGGCTTGAGGCCCGGCTCACTGCGGCTGAGGGGAACGCGACAGCGGCAGCCGACCAGCTCGCTCAGGCACTCGGCCGGACATCGGGCGGGGACGCGCCGTTCGCTGTCGCCGAACTCGAACACGACTACGGCCTGCTGCTGCTCCGTGCCCGGCGCCGGCGGGAGGCCAGCCGCTGGCTGCTGTCGGCCCAGGCGCGCTACACCGATCTCGGCGCGCTGCCGTTCGCGGGCCGCTGCTCGAGGCAGCTGAGGGAGATCGGAGTCAGGGTGTCCGCAACCGGGACAGGCGATGAGGAGAGGAACGTCGGATCCAACCGTCCTACCCCCGCCACCCTGACCGACCAGCAGTACCGCATCGCGTTGCTCGCGGCCGAGGGCATGACGAACCAGCAGATCGCGGGGGCGGTGTTCGTGAGTGTCAAGACGGTCGAGTACCACCTCGGGAATGTCTTCGCCAAGCTCGGCATCCCCTCGCGCCGCCAGCTCCGTGCCGGACTCGAAGCTTTCCTCTGACAGGAGGGCCGCGTCTGGGACCAGGTCCAGGACAGCGGCACTCCGCCGTTTCGGACGTCCATCCGGGTGCCCGAACCCGAGGACCAGCCCACCAGACCATCACCTGGAAGCGGTGGCCGATGATCAGGCGCGTGCGGATTCGCAGCAGCTGGTTTCCGTGGGAGATGGCGAAGCCCGGCAACGTGCTCAGGTAGTGGTGCCGGTGAGGGTGGCGTACGAGCCATTGAGAGTGCTGCCGTTCAACGCCTCGGCACAGGAGGTGACCGGTACTCCCTCCACCGACACCCCGTCACGCAGCAGGCTCTCGCCGGGGGCGATGGCTGGCCAATCGAGCAGGCCCGGAAGAAGGCCGCCCGCGGGCAGGCCGCCCGTCTGACGCCGCGCACGAAGAAGCCGCCCCCGCCCTGCCCGTAGCAGGAGTGGGGGCGGCGAGCCGGCGGCCACGGACGCTCCGCCGCCAACGGGCGCTCAGCCGTTGAAGTCAGGAGACGTAGGGCATGGCTACGTTCTCGTTCGGGACGCTCGCACACTGGTACAGCTTCGCCGGGTTGCCGTTGGCCAACCCGCCCCAGATGTTCAAGCAGTTGTTGAGCGCCGACTTGGGCTGGATCGGATTGACGTTGCTGCGGGGGGCGACGTTGTTCCAGACGCCGTCGGCGTCGCCGTTGCAGTAGTAGAGCTTGACGTCGTTGCCGGACACGTCGCCGCCCTGCCAGTCGTTGGCGCACAGGTTCGTGTTCGTCACCGACTGGAGTTCGAAGTGGGTCTGGTCCACGGTGATGTAGTTCCACTGCTCCGCGGGGTCGGTGTTGCTGCACTGCCATGCCATGAGTGCCTGGCCCACGACGGCGTTGTTGCCGGGGATGTCCAGGCAGTAGGCGCCTCCCTCGAAGACCACGTTGACGGGTGTGTCGGCATGTGCCGGGCCGGTGCCGAGGGTGAGGGCAACGAGCGGAGCCGCAGCGGCGGCCAGGACGGTAAGGCGCTTGCGCATGGGTAACTCCCAGTCAAAGGTCGGGTAATGCCGAGGCCGCCCGGTGAACCCGGGCAGTCTCCGGACCGATGGAGATGCTGCCTGTCGTCCCCGCCCGCAAAAAGACACGATCGCGTCTCACGCGTCCCAAAGTCACCCCAGACCCCTGGCCTGCACTTTGGGACGGACTTCGAGACGTAGCGGGATCCGTGAGGCTCCTCTTCTTAGGTAGTTGGCAGCCAGCGCGCTCTGCTTTTCCCTAGACGCCGGAGGACACATGCAGAAAGCCGCCCCCGCCCTGCGGTAGCAGGAGCGGGGGCGGTGCTGTTCAGTGGCTGAGGTGCGGCCGGAGGGAGGCGATCAGCGCACCGGCCGAGAGAGGGAGCGGAGGCGCTTCTCGTGGTCGACGACCTGGCCCGGCGCGCCGTCCAACGTCCGGGTCAGCTCGCCTACCGCCTCGCGTGTGGCCCGGACCTCGGTCCGGTCAGTCGCCGTCACGCCGAGAACCTTGGCCGGGCCAGATGCCGGGGTGGTCGTTCCAATGGACCTCGGCCGGGTCCTCGGGATCGACGTCGGGGCGCTCCTGGGTCACGTGGCGGACGAACTCGGCGTGGGTGGCGCAGGGGTAGGGCTGGCCGACGGAGCCGTTTGCGCGCATGACGCGGACGTAGCGGTGACGCAGGTTCGGGATCAGGGCGGACACCTCGACGGGGCAGTCGGGGTTGGGCCAGGTGGTGTGCTCGGTGTGGGTCCTCGCGCGGACGCGAGGGGTCGGCGGCGGGAGGGGCAGGTCGCCGAATCCGGCCGGCAACAGGGCGGGCGCCTGTTCGGCGGGGGGATCGGGCCAGGTCACCTCGAGCACGGTGGCGCTGCCGACGACGCGTTCCCCGTCGCGCATGGTGATCACGTCGCCCGGCATCAGGTTGTGCCACTGTGCTTCGTCCAGGGGGAGCAGCCGCGCGAAGGCTCGGCCACCGCCGCGAAGGGGCTCGTCGCCCTCCAGCCACAGCGCCGCCACGCGCACCGCGCGGTAGCTGCTGACGGCCTGCTCGCCCAGGTCCCACAGGGGCTGCAACCCCCGTCCCGGCGGGATCGGCGCGATGCCGGCGTCCGCGGCGAGGGTGAGGTCGATGCGCAGCAGCCCGCGCAGCGCCTCGGTGGTGCGCCAGCGGTACCACTCGGCGTCGGGTTCGCCGGGGAGCTGTTCGGCGGCGTCGGTGAGGAACTCCCAGAAGCGCGGCGGTGCGGGGTCCTGGTCCGCGGCTTCGGCGAGGGCACTCAGGGCGGCGGCGTGGTCGCCCTTGGCGACGAGGGCGCGGGCGATCTCGGCTCGGCCGCTGGGCAGCAGTTCGGCGGCGGATTCGAGGACGTCTTCGATGTGCACGTCCGGCCTCTGTTCGGTTCGGCTGTGGTCAGGATCGGTCGTGGCCGGTGCAGGGACGTGGCCGGACGGTTCCTCCGGCAGCGGGCCCGGCTTCGCGGTCACGGCTCAACCGTAGCGACTCCGGGAGGAGACGTTCTCCCGAGGGGTGTACAGCGCGGGCGAACACCGCCGTGATCGGTCGGACGGTTCCGGCCCGGCGGCCGGTGGGCACGGTCGACCGGCGGGTTCAGGTCTGCCGCTCCGGGTCCGGCTGGGCGGCCTGCTTCTCGTCGTAGCGCCGTCGCGCGGCCGCGACCTGCGGTGAGAAGTCGATGATCGCGGACAGAAGCTCACTGAGTGAGTCGACGACCGCCTCGCCGGTCCGGGTGAGGCTGTACTCGACGTGCGAGGGAATGGAACGCACCAGCTTCCGGTCCACGACCCCGTCACGCTCGAGTGCCTTCAACGTCTGCGACAGCCTGCGCTCGCTGACTCCGCCCACGGCGCGCTTGAGCTCGTTGTAGCGCAGGGTG
Source organism: Streptacidiphilus anmyonensis (assembly GCF_000787855.1). Lineage (GTDB taxonomy): Bacteria > Actinomycetota > Actinomycetes > Streptomycetales > Streptomycetaceae > Streptacidiphilus > Streptacidiphilus anmyonensis. Next base: position 257,356 of record NZ_BBPQ01000003.1, read on the forward strand.
CCGTCCTGCAGCGCGAGCAGGATGAGCAGGGACCAGGTGTTGGCGATGGTGGCGAAGGCCTCGCGCACGTCCCCCGCCCGCGCGAGCACCTCGTCGGCCGGCATCCGGCGTCTCGGCCGTTGTTCGTCACCCATCGCTGTCGTACTCCTTCCTGTCCCATGCCCAAATGTACACACTTTGCATGTACTCCCGAATCGTGTGTACTCTCATTTTGAGAGTACAACTCGTTCAAGGAGGCTTTGGCATGACCGCCGAGTACAACGACTGGATCGCGGGCGACAGCAACACCGTGGTCTTCAGCGCCCCGGCCAGATTCGTCTTCGATCTCGTCACGCAGGCCCGCTTCTGGCCCGAGTGGCACGTGGCCAGCCGCGGTGTGGGCGGCGTCACCGAGCGCCCCTACCGCGTCGGCGATGTGGTGTACGAGTACGGCGTCCTTGAGGACGGCAGCGAACAGCACCTCTACTGGCGCGTGGTCGACCAGGAGTACGCCAAGTCCTCACTCCTCGTCGACGAGCGTCTCGGTGCGGGCCTTCAGTACCTGCTCGCCGAGGACGGTGACGGCCTCACCTCGTTCACCCGGCGCACCCTCTACGGCCCCGACTCCCCGTTCACCCCGGCCCAGCGCGCCATCGTCGCCGAGGCGAGCGCCGAGAGCGTGGAGGGCCTGCGCCGTCACATCAGCGCCCTGCTGGAGAGGGAGCAGAGCAGTCTCCCCGTCCGATGACCGTCCACATCGCCGACGTGACGGCTGGGCCGCGCCGATGATGTGAGGCGCGGTCAGGGGCGCAGGAAGGCCTCCGCCCGCGGACCCTCGTGGAACCGGCGACAACCCCCTGTCCGGGCGTGCGCAGCGCGACGGCTGCCCGACTGCCGCCCGACTGCTGGGGCGTCCCGAGTGCTGACCGAGTGTCAATACATCGGATGTTATTGGCTTTGGCAGACATCTCGTACTGCTTGTTTCCTGCTGCGAGCATCTTGACGGGGGCAGGACATCGGACGTTAGCATGTCGCGCGATCACCACTACACCGACCGCTACGGGAGCGACGCGTCTGCCCGGCTCCTCCTGGTCAGTCCGCGCCTGCTCCCGTATCGCGCAACGAGGCACCTCCTAGGAAAGGATCCGCTGATGCGGAGAAAAACGGTCACGGGGGCGCTCGCCGCCCTCGCACTGTGCGTGCCGCTGGGAGCCTGGTCGCCGGGGACGGCCTCTGCGGTGTCGTCCTCCACCGCCTGGACCGACGGGGCGTTCTCGGTCGACGCCGCGAACCTGGTCCGCGAAGCGGACATCGTGCTCGGCGGTCCGAACACGACGGCGCAGCAGTCGATGCCGCTGGGCAACGGCACCCTCGGTGCGGCCGTCTGGGCCGCGAACGGCTTCACCGCGCAGCTCAATCGTGCTGACACCCTCCCGGGCCGGAAGTCGCCCGGCTGGGTCCAGATCCCGGGCCTGTCGCACATCACGAACGCCTCCGACTTCTCCGGCGTGGTCGATCCCTACGACGGTGTGCTGCGCGAGTCCGGCGGCGGCATGACCGCCACCATTTACGTCCGTGCCGACAAGGACGAACTGGTCGTGGACGTGACCGGAGCCGACCCGAACACCGCCCAGACCGCGACCGTCAACCTCTGGTCGGGGCGCACCCCGACCGCCGCCGCCTCCGGGAGCGTCGCCACGCTCGCCGAGACCTGGTCGGACAACACCGCCACGACCGGGTCGGGGCAGACCTTCGGATCCCTCGCGGCGCTCACCGCGGGCGGACGCAACGTCAGCGCGTCCGTCGTCGACTCCCAGACGGTGAAGGTGAGCTTCACCCCGAACACCGACGGCAGCTTCCGGGTGATCGTCGGCAGCCCCCACTGGGCCGGAGGAGACGCGGCCGGCACGGCGTCCGCGCTGCTCGGCGCCGACGCCTCGGCCACCTCCGCCTCGCTGGAGGCCAACCACCTCTCCTGGTGGCACGACTACTGGGCCAACCTCGGCCTGGTGAAGCTCTCCTCCGCCGACGGCACCGCGAACTACATGGAGAAGCTCCGCACCCTCTACTACTTCACCACCGCGGAGGAGTCCCGCGGACCCCTCCCGGGTTCGCAGGCGGGCGTCGGCGACCTGTTCAACTTCTCGCAGGACACCCAGAACTGGTATCCGGCCGCCTACTGGTTCTGGAACCTGCGCGGCCAGGTGGCCGCGAACATCGGCGCGGGCGCGTCCGCACTCAACACCGGTCTGTTCAACCTCTACACCTCGAACCTGGCCAACATCCAGGCCTGGACCAAGACCTACATGGGCAGCAGCCTCCCCGGCATCTGCGTGCCGGAGACGATGCGCTTCAACGGCAACGGCTTCCAGAACGACTCGACCCCGTTCGGTGACGCCTCCTGCGACCAGGCGCTGAAGACCTGGAACGGCCGGACCGTCTCCTCCGGCGCCGAGATCGGCCTGTGGGTCTGGCAGCAGTACCTCACCACCGGCGACCGGAACTTCCTGGCCGCGAACTACCCGCTGATGCAGCAGGCGAGCGAGTTCCTGCTCGCCTACACCACCGTCGGAGCCGACGGCAAGCGCCACGCGGTCGCCAACGCCCACGAGAACCAGTGGAACGTGCAGGACCCGGTCAACATGATCGACGCGATGAAGGCACTGTTCCCCGCCACCGTCGCCGCCGCCCAGACCCTCAACACCGACGCCTCGCTCGTCTCCCAGCTGCAGACGGCGATCGGGCAGATCCCCGACTACCCGCGCACCGACGCCGCCACCCACCAGCAGAACCTGACCGCCTCCGCCGACGCCTCCGGAACCGACGTGCTCGGGCAGTCCTCCCAGCCCACCGCCGCCGTCAACAACTCGGAGAACGACGACCTCGAGGCGGTCTGGCCCTACGGCCTGGTCGGCGACAACTCGTCGCTGACCGGCCTGGCCCAGCGCACCTACAACAGCCGGGTCAACGTCCACGCCAACGACTGGAGCTTCGACGCGGTCGACGCCGCCCGCCTGGGCCTCGGCTCGTCGGTCGCCGCCGACCTGACCGCGCTGACCCAGAAGTACCAGACCTACCCGACCGGCATGGCCAACCTGTGGGGCCAGTCCGGCGGTACCGAGCCCTACATCGAGCAGGCCGCCAACGTCGCGCTCGCCGTCAACGAGTCGCTGGTCCAGGACTACGACGGCCTGCTGCGGATCGCTCCCGCCCTGCCCGCGGGCTGGGACGCGGACGGCACCCAGTACATCCACGGTGGCAGCACCGTCTCGGTCCAGGTCCACGGCGGCGTGATCGGCACCGTCGGCATCCACGCGGGCTCCACCGGCACCGTCACGATGCGCAACCCCTGGCCGGGGCAGAGCGTCGAGGTCGTCGACGGAACCGACGAGTCCACTGCCGTGGTCGCCCCGACCACGGCCTCCCAGTTCTCGATCCCGACCACGGCCGGCAAGTCCTACCTCGTCCAGCCCGTCGCCGCGCCGGTGTCCGGCATGACCTTCACCCAGCTCTCCGGAACCCCGGCGACGACCGTCAGCCACCTCGGCGCGGTCCAGATCGGCATCGACAGGACCGGGCCCACCGGACCGATCACCGGCATCGACGGCCTGTGCGTCGACGACTCCGGCGCGAGCACCGCCAACGGCAACCCGGTCGTCGTCTGGGGCTGCTCCGGCGCCGCGAACCAGCAGTGGACGGTCGGCGCCGACGGGACCCTGCGCACCCTGGGCAAGTGCATGGACATCACCGGCGGCGCGACGGCCGACGGCACCAAGATCGAGCTGTGGGACTGCAACGGCGGCGGCAACCAGGTCTGGCAGGCCCAGGCCGACGGGACGCTGAAGAACCCGCAGTCCGGCAGGTGCCTGGACGACTCCGGGGCCGGCCCGGCCGGCACCCAGCTGATCATCTGGGACTGCACGGCCTCCGCCAACCAGATCTGGCACCTGCCCTGACAGCCAGATCGGAGCGCCTGACAGGACAAGCCTGATCGGACAGCCTGATAGGACCGGCGCGGCCGGTGCGCCTCTCCTGGTGCACCGGCCGCGCCGACGCACGGACAGGCGCGCAGGGTCGCACGCTCGTCTCCCCCTGAACGCGCGGGGCATACTTGCTGCCCGAACAGTGGAGCATGGAGAGGCGTTGACGTGGCTGTCACGGACGAAGCCATCGAGAAGATCAAGACGATGATCCTCTCCGGTCAGCTCAAGCCCGGGGACCGGCTGCCCAAGGAGCCCGACCTGGCGGCCGAGCTCGGACTGTCACGCAACTCCCTGCGGGAGGCGGTCAAGGCGCTGTCGCTGCTGAACGTGCTGGACGTGCGTCAGGGCGACGGGACCTATGTGAGCAGTCTGGAGCCGCCGCTGCTGCTGGAGGCGCTCACGTTCATCCTCGACCTGCACCAGGACGGGTCCGTGCTGGAACTGTTCCAGGTGCGTGCCGTGCTGGAGTCCGCCGCGGCGGGGCTCGCGGCCCAGCACGTGACGGACGCCGAGGTGGCGGGAATGCGAGAGCTCCTCGGCAGCCTGGGCGAGAACCCGAGCGTGGAGGAGCTGATCGCCAACGACCTGGAGTTCCACCGCCGGATCGCGCAGGCGTCCGGTAACGCCGTGCTGGGATCACTGATCGAGTCGCTCGCGAGCAGGACCGCGCGGGCGCGCGTATGGCGAGGTCTGACGCAGCAGACGGCCCTGGAGCGCACGCTGGCGGAGCACCGGGCGATCCTCGACGCGCTGGCCGCGCACGAGGTGGAGACCGCCAAGGCACGGGTCACCGCGCACATCGCCGGTGTCGCGGAGTGGCTGCGGCAGGCGCTCTGAGGGCTGGGATCCTCGACGGCCGCGGCCTGCGGCCCGTGGGTCCCGGTGCCGGACTGCCGGTCCGCGCGGCGCCGGGCCGCTCAGTCGGCGAGGCTGTCGGAGAGCCACCGTTCGACGGCGGCGACGTGCACCGCGGTCGCGGAGGCGGCCAGTTGGGCGTCGCGCGCGGCCAGGGCCGCGAGGATGGCCTCGTGTTCGCGGTGGACGTCCTCGATCGCGCGGCCCACGCGCGTGCCGCGCAGCAGCCGCACGCGCTGGGTCTGCGTGGAGAGCACCTCCAGCAGCATGGACAGGACCGGGTTTCCGACCAGGGCGGCGATGGTCAGGTGGAACTCCACGTCGCAGCGGATGAACTCCTCGACGTCGGAGGCCGCGCGGCTCCTGGCGAGGATGCCCGCCAGCAGCTCCACGTCCGCGTCGGCGATGCGCGAGGCGGCGAGCGCCGCAGCCTGGGGTTCGAGCAGCCGGCGGACCTGGAGCAGTTGGAGTGTCCCCCGGCCCTGGGAGACGTCCGAGAGGAACGACAGGTTCTCCAGGAGCAGGTGGGGCTCCAGGCTGGAGACGTAGGTGCCGTCGCCCTGCTTGGTGACCAGGATCTGCATCGCGGTGAGCGCGCGCACCGCCTCGCGCAGTGAGCTGCGTGACAGGCCGAGCTGCTGGGCGAGGTCGTCCTCCCGGGGCAGGCGGGAGCCCGGCGGGAACTCGCCCGCGATGATCATCTCCTTGATCTTCTCGATCGCGGCGTCGGTCAGGGCCATGGGCTGTCGCTCCTGGGGGCGGGGGAGGGGAGCCGCAGTTCCCCGGACGCGTCGCGTCTCGGGGAACTGCGGCTCGCTTCGGACGTGGGGCCCGGCCGGACGCGGGCCGGCTACTCCTGCTTCTCGCCGGAGGCGTAGCGGGAGATGATCAGCGCGACGATGATGATCAGGCCGTTGAGGAACTGGTTCCACAGCGGCGGCACGCCGGCCAGCGTCATCACGTTCACGACCAGCTGCAGCGTCAGCACCCCGGTGAGCGCGCCGAAGAGGGTGCCCTTGCCGCCGTTGAGGCTGACGCCGCCGATGACGGTGGCGGCGAAGACCTGGAAGATCCAGCCGCTGCCCTGGTCGGCGGAGACCGAGCCGTAGTGGCCGGTGTAGAGGACGCCGGCGAAGGCGGCCAGCACACTGCCGATGATCAGCACGGTCCAGGTGATCCGGTCGACCCGGATGCCGGCCGTGCGCGCCGCCTCGGCGTTGCCGCCGATCGCGTACAGCGCGCGGCCGTGCCGCAGCCAGGCCAGGGCCGCCCCGCCGACGGCGAAGAGGAGGAGGCAGATCCAGACCGCCGCCGGGGCGCCGAGCCAGGAGGTCTCGCCGAGGTAGAGGAAGGAGTTCGGCACCTCGACGATGGACTGGCCCTGGGAGATGGCGACCTGGAGGCCGCGGAGCATGGTGAGCGCCCCGAGGGTGACGATGAAGCCGTTCAGCCGCAGCTTGAGGATCAGGAAGCCGTTGACCGCGCCGATCAGTGCGCCGACGAGCAGGCAGACCGGGATCGCCGTCCAGGTCGGCAGTGCGCCCAGGCCCTGGAAGCGGCCGCCGTGGGAGGGCAGCACGAGCCACATCGCGATCACCGGCGCGACGCCGATGGTGGACTCCAGGGAGAGGTCCATCTTTCCGACGACAAGGATCAGCGCCTCGCCCAGCACCAGCAGGCTCAGCTCGGTGGACTGCTGGGCGACGCCGAGCAGGTTCGCCGAGGTGAGGAAGGCGGGGGAGACGATGAAGCCGATGAGCGCGAGCACCAGCAGCACCGGGACCAGGGACAGGTCACGGTAGCGGGCCAGGTTCAGGCCGCGGCGCGGCACGGAGGCGGCGGCGGGGGCTGCCTCGCTCGCCAGGCCGGGTTCAGTGATGGCCGCCATGGCGGGGTCCCTTCGGGTCGTGCTCGTGCTCGGTCTCGGTCGCGTCGGTCGGGTCGGTCGGGTCGGTCGGGCGGGGCTGTGTCGGGTGCTCGGTCCCGGCGATGCCCTCCATGGCGGCGACCAGTTGCTCGTCGGTCCACCCGGCTGGGTATTCGGCGGCGATGCGGCCGTGGAACATGGTGACGACCCGGTCGCACGTGCGCAGGTCGTCCAGCTCGTCGGAGACGATCAGCGCCGCGCGACCCTGTTCGGCATGGCGCCGGAAGCGGCCGAGGAGGAACTCCTTGGACTTGATGTCCACGCCGTTGGTGGGCCGGATCGCGACGACCAGTTCGGGTTCGGTGGCCAGCGCGCGGGCGACGACCACCTTCTGCTGGTTTCCGCCGGACAGGGCGGAGACCGGAGTCGCGGCGTCCGGAGTCTTGATGTCCAGGTCCTCGATCATCCGGCGCGCGAAGTCGCGGGTCCTGGACGGCAGAACGGTGCCGAAGGGGCCGAGCTGGTCCGTCACCGTGAGGGTGGCGTTCTCGGCGACGCTGCGTTCGGGCACCAGACCCTGGAGGTGCCGGTCCTCGGGGACGAACCCGATGCCGGCGGCCAGCGCCGCGGGGATGTCGCCGAGGCGCACCGTGCGGCCGCGCACGGCCAGCCTGCCCGCCCGCGGGCGGTGCAGTCCGGCGACGGTCTCGCCGAGTTGGACGTTCCCGCTGGCCGTGGCCCCGGCCAGGCCCACGACCTCGCCGGCCTGCACGGTCAGGGACAGGTCCGTGTAGACGCCGGGCAGCGTCAGCCCCCGTACCTCCAGCACGGGCTGGGAGCCGACCGTGCGCCGTCGGCTCGCAGCTGCGGCGACGACCGGATCCGCCGCGCTGCTCTCACCGGTCATCGCCTCGACGAGTGCGTCGTGGCCCAGGCCCTCGACCGGTGCGGTGAGGATGTGCCGCGCGTCGCGGTAGACCGTGACTCGCGTGCACAGCTCGTAGACCTCCTGGAGGTGGTGCGAGATGAAGAGGAAGGCGACGCCCTGCTCCTGCAGTCCGCGGAGCTTCGTGAAGAGGCGTTCGATGCCGCGCGCGTCGAGCTTGGCGGTCGGCTCGTCCAGGATGATGAACCGCGCGCCGAAGGAGAGGGCGCGGGCGATCTCCACGAACTGCCGCTGCTCCACTGTCAGGTCCGCGATGCGGGCGGTCGGGGAGACGTCGACGCCGTACTCGGCGAGCAGGGCTTCGGCGCGCGCCCTCAGCGCCTTCCACCGGATCGGACGGAAGCCGCCCTCGCTCTGCCGGTTCAGGAAGAGGTTCTCGGCGACCGTCAGCCCGCCGATCACGGTGGAGCGCTGGTACACGCAGGCCACCCGGGAGCGCCAGGCGTCGGTGTCGCCGAACGCGGGGGCGGGCTTTCCCGAGAAGGAGAGAGTGCCGGTGTCGGGCTGCTGGATGCCGGTGAGGACGGAGACCAGCGTCGACTTGCCCGCGCCGTTGCGCCCGACCAGGGCGTGCGACTCCCCGGGGTCGATCGCGATCTTCGCATCGCGCAGCGCCACCGTGGCGCCGAAGCGTTTGGTGATGCCGGCCGCCTCGACCACCGGGACCGTGGCGACGGCCTGAGCGGCAGGGGCCTGCGCCGTGTCCGCCATGGGGATGCCGTCCTTTCTGTGCGGTGAATGCGGCGAGTGGGAGGATCGCAGGCGGCGTCAGTTGCTGACGCTGTTGCCCCACAGGCTCTTGTCGTCGACGTTCGCCTTGGTCACCAGCGGCGCGGGCAGCTGGTCCTCCAGGCCGTTGGGCAGTTGGATGATGGTGGAGCCGTGGTCCGTCGGGCCGGGCTGGAAGGTCTTGCCCTCGGCGGCGGCCTCGGCGTAGAAGAGCGCGTACTTGGCGTACAGGTCGGCGGGCTGCGAGACGGTCGCGTCGATCTCGCCCTTGCGGATCGCGTCGAACTCCTGCGGGATGCCGTCGTTGGAGATGATGGTGATGTGCCCGGGGGTACCGGCCGGCTTGAGCAGGCCCTTCTGCTGGAGCAGGGCGAGGGTGGGCTGCAGGAAGACGCCGCCGGCCTGCATGTAGACGCCGTTCAGGTCGGGGTTCTGCGCGAGCAGGGTCTGCAGCTTGCTGGAGGCGACCGCGCCGTCCCAGTTGGTGGTGAGCGGGAAGACCTGGATGTTCGGGAAGTTCTGCTTCATGCAGTCCGCGAACGCCTCCGAGCGGTCGCGGCCGTTGACGGAGGTGAGGTCGCCCTCGAACTCGGCCACCTTGCCCTTGCCGTGCAGCTGCTGGCCCAGGAACTGGCAGGCCTTGGTGCCGTAGGCGCGGTTGTCGGCGCGCACGACCATGTAGACCTTGCCCTTGTCCGGGCGGGTGTCGACGCTCACCACGGGGATGTGCTTGGCGGCCAGCTGGTCCAGCGTGGAGGCGATCGCACCGGTGTCCTGAGGGGCCATCACGATGGCCTTCGCGCCCGTGTTCTCGAAGACCTGCACGTTGGCGACGAGCTTGGTGATGTCGTTCTGGGAGGAGCTGATCGGCAGCGTGTTCAGGCCCTGGCTGCTGATGTCGCCGCGCAGGTACTGCGCGTAGGAGTTCCAGAAGTCGGAGTCGGCTCGGGGAAGGTCGATGCCGATCGCGGGCTTGCCTGCGACGGCGGACGATCCGGACGCGGTCGTGCTGCCGCGGTTGCACGCGGTGGCCAGGCCGCCGACCAGCAGCGTCACGGCGACGGCTGCGGCGGTACGGGAGGTACGCAGGTTCACAGGGGATCACTCCACGGGGGATGGGTGCGCGACGGTGCCCTTGACCGAATTCATCGGGTGGCTGTCCGATGGCGAGGACGTTACGGCTGCGTTGCCTGGCCTGACAAGACCTTCATCCGATGTCTTCGTCGATCGTCGGCGGATCGGCCGTGGAAAAGATCTGTACCGTCAGCACCCTTGCCCAGTTGACCTGTGGTTTCTCTGAATGGGCCACGGGGCGGCCACCGAGAGACCTCTGATGTCTACTTGCCTGAGCCGGCGGGCGCGCCTAGGGTCACGTTCACCGACGTCAGACATCCGATGTATCTGGATCTTCGAAGGGACCGCTGATGAGACTCCTGCGCCTGGGGCCCCGTGGAGCCGAACGGCCGGCCGTGCTCGACACGACCGGCGACGGCAGGGAGCGGTACCTCGGCCTGAGCGACATCACCCGTGACATCGACGGCCCGTTCCTCGCCTCTGACGGAATCGACCGGGTGCGGGAGGCGGTCGCGGCGGGGTCGCTCCCCGAGCTGGGGCCGCCGCCAGGTGGTTGGCGGATCGGCGCTCCGGTGGCCCGGCCCGGCAAGGTGGTCTGCATCGGCCTGAACTACCGTGACCACGCCGAGGAGACGGGGGCGGCGATCCCCGAGCGGCCGGTGGTGTTCATGAAGGACCCCGGCACCGTGGTCGGCCCCCACGACGAGGTGCTGATCCCGCGCGGCTCGCGCAAGACGGACTGGGAGGTGGAGCTCGCGGTCGTGATCGGGCGTCGTGCCCGCTATCTGGAGTCGCACGAGGAGGCCCTCGCCTGCGTCGCCGGATACGCGATCAGCAACGACGTCTCCGAGCGCGAGTTCCAGCTGGAGTTCTCCGGCCAGTGGGACCTCGGCAAGTCCTGCGAGACCTTCAACCCGCTCGGCCCGTGGCTGGTCACGCCGGACGAGGTCGGCGACCCCCAGGGCCTGGGCCTGCGGCTGTCGGTGGACGGGGTGCCCCGGCAGAACGGCCACACCAAGAACATGATCTTCGAGGTCGCGGAGATCGTCCGCTATCTCAGCCGGTACCTCGTGCTGGAGCCCGGCGACGTGGTCAACACCGGAACCCCGGCCGGCGTCGCCCTCGGCCTGCCCGACCAGCCCTACCTGCGCCCCGGCCAGAGCGTCGAGCTGGAGATCGACCGCCTCGGCCGCCAGCGCCAGATCCTCCGACAAGCCTGAGAGAGCACCGCATGCCGACTGCAACCGCGCGGATCACCGCGTTGGACACCTACGACGTCCGCTTCCCGACCTCGCGGTCGCTGGACGGCTCGGACGCGATGAACCCCGACCCCGACTACTCCGCCGCCTACGTGGTCCTGCGCACTGACGCGGGCGACGAACTGGAGGGCCACGGCTTCACGTTCACCATCGGGCGAGGCAACGACGTCCAGGTCGCGGCGATGGACGCGCTGCGGCACCACGTCGTCGGACGTCCCGTCGCGGAGCTCTGCGCGGACCCGGCATCGCTGAGCCGCGACCTGATCGGCGACAGCCAGCTGCGCTGGCTCGGCCCCGAGAAGGGCGTGATGCACATGGCGATCGGTGCCGTGCTCAACGCCGTGTGGGACCTGGCCGCCAAGCGGGCCGGACTGCCGCTGTGGCGGTTCCTGTCCGAGGCGGAGCCGGCCTGGCTGGTCTCCCAGGTCGACTTCCGCTACCTCACCGACGCGCTGACCCCCGAGGAGGCCCTCGCACTGCTGGAGGCGGCCCGCTCCGGCCGCGCCGACCGGACCACCCGTCTGTGGGAGAACGGCTACCCGGCCTACACCACGTCGCCCGGCTGGCTCGGCTACAGCGACGAGAAGCTGACCCGGCTCGCCAAGCAGGCCGTCGCCGACGGCTTCACCCAGATCAAACTCAAGGTCGGCGCGGACCTCGCCGACGACGTCCGCCGCTGCCGCGTCGCCCGCGTCGCGATCGGCCCCGACGTGCGGCTGGCGATCGACGCCAACCAGCGCTGGGACGTGGCCGACGCCATCGCCTGGACGACGGCGCTCGCGGAGTTCGACCCCTACTGGATCGAGGAGCCCACCAGCCCGGACGACGTGCTCGGCCACGCCGCCATCCGCGCGGCCGTCACGCCGATCAGGGTCGCCACGGGCGAGCACGTACAGAACCGCATCGTCTTCAAGCAGTTGCTGCAGGCCGACGCCATCGACGTGGTGCAGCTCGACTCCGCCCGGGTCGGCGGGGTGAACGAGAACCTGGCCATCCTGCTGCTCGCCGCCAAGTTCGGCGTCCCGGTCTGCCCCCACGCCGGCGGGGTCGGACTGTGCGAGCTGGTGCAGCACCTGTCCATGTTCGACTTCGTGGCCCTCTCCGGAACCACCGAGAACCGTGTGATCGAGTACGTGGACCATCTGCACGAGCACTTCGCCACCCCCACGGTGATCCGCGACGGCCGCTACCGGGCCCCGGCCGCCCCGGGCTTCTCCGCGCAGATGCTTCCGGTGTCGATCGCCGCCTTCACCTACCCGGACGGCGCCTTCTGGACCGCCGACCGCGCCGCCACTGAAGCCGCCACCGCCACCGTAGCCACGGCCGACGCCGCGCAGGAGGAGCAGGAATGAACGAGCTGCACGGCCTGCGGGCCGTCGTCACCGGGGGCGCCTCCGGCATCGGCCTGGCCACCGCGAACCTGCTCTCCGCCCGCGGCGCCAAGGTCGCCGTGCTGGACCTCGACCCCGGCCGTGCCAAGGAGCCCCTGCACGCCGTCCGCGCCGACGTGGGCGACGACGACAGCGTCCGCGCCGCCGTCGAGGCGGCCGTCACGGCGCTCGGCGGGCTGGACATCCTGGTCAACAACGCAGGCATCGGCGCCGCCGGGACGGTCGAGGACAATCCCGACAGCCAGTGGCGGCAGGTGCTGGACATCAACGTCCTCGGGATCGTCCGCGTGACCCGGGCCGCCCTCCCGCACCTGCGACGCTCCGCGCCGTCCCGACCGGCGGCCACGGCGGCGATCGTCAACACCTGCTCCATCGCCGCGACGGCAGGCCTTCCGCAGCGCGCGCTCTACTCGGCGAGCAAGGGCGCGGTGCTCTCGCTGACCCTGGCGATGGCCGCCGACCACGTCCGCGAGGGCATCCGGGTCAACTGCGTCAACCCCGGTACGGTGGACACCCCCTGGGTCGGCCGCCTGCTCGACGCCGCCGACGACCCCGCCGCCGAGCGCGCCGCGCTCAGCGCGCGGCAGCCGCACGGTCGGCTGGTCAGCGCCGACGAGGTCGCCGCCGCCATCGCCTACCTGGCGAGTCCCCTCGCGGGCTCGACCACCGGCACCGCCCTTGCGGTCGACGGCGGCATGGCCGGCCTGCGCCTGCGTCCGGCCGGATCGTAGGAGCGGCCGCGCATCGTCCGCGCATCGTCCGCGCGTCGTGCGCGCGTCGTGCGAAAGACTCCGGCCGGGCCGGGAACCGACTGAGGGTGTCGTGCCCTCGGCCCGGCCGGGCCCCACACGCCGGGCCCCCTCACATCGTGCTCAAGACCGGCCGTGCCTCGCACAGGCTGGGCTCATGACAGGAAGGCCACCCCACCCATGCACACCACCAGGCTCGGACGCGGCGACGTGGAGGTCACCCGGCTCTCCCTCGGGGCGGCGCCGCTCGGCAACCTCTTCGCCGAGGTCGACGACGAGCAGGCCCAGGCCACCGTGGACGCGGCCTGGGAGTCGGGTGTCCGCTACTTCGACACCGCCCCGCACTACGGCCTCGGCTTGTCGGAACGACGTCTGGGGGAGGCACTGCGTCGTCGGCCACGCGCCGAGTACGTGGTGTCCACCAAGGTCGGACGCCTGCTGCGCCCCCGGCCGGAGCCCCACGGCGACGATCTCGCCCAGGGTTTCGCGGTGCCGGCCACGCACGAGCGGGTCTGGGACTTCAGCGCCTACGGGGTGCGCAGCAGCCTGGAGGACAGCCTGACCCGGCTCGGCCTGGACCACGTCGACGTCGTCTACCTCCACGATCCGGACGAGCACGAGGGCCAGGCCTTCTCCTCCGCCTACCCGGAGTTGGAACGGATGCGTGCCGAGGGGATCGTCGGCGCCATCGGCGCCGGCATGAACCAGGCCCGGATGCTGGACCGCTTCGTTCGCGAGACCGACGTCGACGTGGTGCTGCTGGCCGGGCGCTACTCCCTGCTCGACCAGACCGGGCTGACCCATCTGCTCCCCGATGCCGCCCGCCGTGGCGTCTCGGTCGTGGTGGGCGGCGTGTTCAACTCCGGTCTGCTCGCCGACCCGCGCCCCGGCGCCACCTTCGACTACGCCCCGGCCGGCCAAGCCCTGCTGGACCGGGCGCTGCGGATCAAGGCGGAGTGCGAGGAGTTCGGGGTGCCGCTGCGCGCGGCCGCGCTCCAGTTCCCCTTCGGGCACCCCGCCGTCGCGTCCGTGCTCGTTGGCGCGCGCAGCGCGGCCGAGGCGACGGACGCCGCCGTCGTGGCGCGCTACGACATCCCGGCGGAGCTGTGGCACCGGCTGCGATCGACCGGGCTGCTGCCCTGGGACGCGCCCCTGCCCGATGCGGGACGGAAGGGACTGGGCTGATGCGGATCGCGCTGTTCATCACCTGCTTCAACGACACCATGTTCCCCGAGACGGGAAAGGCGGTCGTGACCGTGCTGGAGCGGCTCGGCCACACGGTCGAGTTCCCGCTCGCGCAGACCTGCTGCGGGCAGATGCACTTCAACACCGGCTACCGGCCGGAGGCGCTGCCGCTGGTGCGCGGCTTCGCCGAGGCTTTCGCCGACTACGACGCGATCGTCACGCCGTCGGCGTCCTGCGCCGGGATGGTCAGGGAGAACCATCCGCTGCTGGCCCAGCAGTACGGCGACGCCGAGCTGCGCGCCGCGGTCGCCGAGGGTGCGCCGCGGGTGCACGAGTTCACCGAGTTGCTGGTCGACGTCCTCGGCGTGACCGACGTCGGCGCGTACTTCCCACACCGGGTGACCTATCACCCCACCTGCCACTCGCTGCGTGGGCTCCGGCTGGGCGACAAGCCGCTCGCACTGCTGCGCGCGGTGCGCGGCATCGACCTGGTCGAACTCCCGGCCGCCGACTCCTGCTGCGGGTTCGGCGGGACGTTCGCGCTGAAGAACGCCGAGACCTCGACCGCCATGCTCGGCGACAAGATGCGCAACGTCGTCAGCACCGGGGCCGACGTGGTCTGCGCCGCCGACAACTCCTGCCTGATGCACATCGGCGGCGGCCTCTCGCGGCTGCGGACCGGCATCGGCACCCTGCACCTGGCCGAGATCCTGGCATCGACCCAAGGAGACGCACGGTGAGCCCGGACTCCGGAACCAACGTCGTCTGGCTCGGCAGCCCGGGCTTCCCGGAGGCGGCCCGCACCGCGCTGGGCGACCCGCAGCTGCGGCGCAACCTGCGCAAGGCCACCGCCACCATCCGCGACAAGCGCCTGGCCGTCACCGGCGAGCTGGACGACTGGGAGCAGCTGCGCGAGGCCGGAGCCGCGACCAAACGCCACACGCTGCGCCATCTGGACCGGTATCTGCTGCGGTTGGAGGATTCGGTGACCAAGGCCGGTGGCGTCGTCCACTGGGCCGCCGACGCCGCCGGGGCCAACCGGATCGTCACCGACCTGGTCAGGGCAACGGGAGAGGCGGAGGTCGTCAAGGTCAAGTCCATGGCCACGCAGGAGATCGGACTCAACGAGGCCCTGGAGCAGGCCGGGATCCGCGCGTACGAGACCGATCTGGCCGAGCTGATCGTCCAACTGGGTGACGACCGCCCCTCCCACATCCTCGTCCCTGCGATCCACCGCAACCGCGCCGAGATCCGCGAGATCTTCCAGCGGGAGATGGGTGCTTGGGGCCGACCGGCCCCCGACGGCCTGACCGACGAGCCGCGCGCACTGGCCGAGGCGGCCAGGCTGCACCTGCGGGACAAGTTCCTCCGCGCCAAGGTCGCCGTCTCCGGCGCCAACTTCGCCATCGCCGAGACCGGAACGGTCGGAGTCGTCGAGTCCGAGGGCAACGGGCGGATGTGCCTGACCCTGCCCGAGACGCTGATCACCGTGATGGGGATCGAGAAGGTGCTGCCCCGGTGGCAGGACCTGGAGGTCTTCCTGCAACTGCTGCCGCGCTCCTCCACCGGCGAGCGGATGAACCCCTACACCTCCACCTGGCGGGGCGTCACCCCCGGCGACGGCCCGCAGGCCTTCCACCTGGTCCTGCTCGACAACGGCCGCACGGCCACGCTTGCCGACACCGTCGGCCGCCAGGCGCTCGCCTGCATCCGCTGCTCCGCCTGCCTGAACGTCTGCCCCGTCTACGAGCGCACCGGCGGCCACGCCTACGGCTCCGTCTACCCGGGCCCGATCGGCGCGATCCTCACCCCGCAGCTCGTCGGCGTGGAGCACGCGGCGACCCTCCCCTTCGCCTCGACCCTGTGCGGGGCCTGCTACGATGCCTGCCCGGTGAAGATCAACATCCCGGAGGTGCTCACCCACCTGCGAGCCGAGGTCGTCGAGGCCAAGCGGGCGAAGCGTCGTGTCCCCGGCGCAGAGGCCCTCGCGATGAAGGCTGCCACGGCCGTCCTCGCCTCACCTCGCCGGTTGTCCGTAGCCCAGAAGGCCGCGGCCCTCGGTGGGCGTCTCGTCTCGCGCAAGGACGTCATCGGTCCGCTCCCCGGTCCCCTCCACGCGTGGACCGACGCCCGTGACACCCCCGCCCCGCCCACGGAATCCTTCCGCGCCTGGTGGCAACGCACCCACCCGACAGGAGCCGACTCATGACGGCCCGTGACACCGTCCTCGGCCGCATCCGCGCCGCCCTCGCCGACGTGCCGGCCGACGAGGCCGTCGGCGACGCCCCCGTCCCGCGCGACTACCGGCGCAGCCATGCGGAGGCCGACGAGGTCGGCCTCTTCGCCGAACGCGTCGCCGACTACCGCGCCCGGGTCGTGCAGGCCACGCCCGAAAGGGCCCGCGCCACCATCGCCGGCCTGCTGGCCGGCAGCGACGTACGCACGCTCGTCGTGCCGCCGGGCTTCCCGCCGGAGCTGGTGCCTGAGGGCCCTTGGCGACGGCTCGAGGAGCCGCTGGAGCCCGGCGATCTGGAGGCCGCCGACACCGTGCTGACCACCTGCCGGGCCGGGATCGCCGTCACCGGCACCATCGTCCTCGACGCCGGCCCCGGCCAGGGCCGCCGGGCCCTCACCCTGCTGCCGGACCATCATCTGTGCGTCGTGCGCGCCGAGCAGATCGTCGCCGATGTGCCGGACGCGGTCGCCCTGCTCGACCCCGGCCGGCCGTTGACCTTCGTCTCCGGCCCGTCCGCGACCAGCGACATCGAACTCGACCGCGTCGAGGGGGTCCACGGCCCCCGCAGCCTCGACGTCGTGATCGTCCGTGAGGAGCCGCACGTATGAGAGTCGCCCTGCACACCCGCGTCCGCGCCGACCGGATCGCCGCGTACGAGCAGGCCCACCGCGAGGTCCCCGAGGAGCTCACCGCCGCCATCCGCGCCGCCGGCGCGACCGGCTGGACCATCTGGCGCAGCGGCGCCGACCTCTTTCACCTCCTTGAGGTCGAGGACTACCCGAGGCTGCTCGCGGAACTGGGCGGACTGCCCGTCAACCTCGCCTGGCAGGCGCGGATGGCGGAACTGCTGGAGGTCGTCCACGACTACTCCGCCGACGGCGCGGGTGCGCCGCTCCCGGTGGTGTGGCAGCTGTGATCACCGAGAGCCCCCGCGTCATCGACGCGCACCATCACGTCTGGGACCTGTCCGTCCGCGACCAGGACTGGATCACCGGCCCCGAACTGGCCCCGCTGCGCCGTGATTTCGGCCTGGAGGACCTGCGGACGCAGGCGCGGGCGGCGGGCGTGGAGGCCACCGTCCTGGTGCAGACCGTCTGCGTCCCCGAGGAGACCCCCGAGCTCCTCGCCCTGGCCGACGCCGATCCCCTGGCCGTGGGTGTGGTCGGCTGGACCGACCTCACCGAACCGGACATCGCCGACACCCTCGCCGACCTGTGTGCTCTGCCCGGAGGACGACACCTCGTCGGCATCCGCCACCAGGTGCAGTCCGAGCCCGACCCGGAGTGGCTGCTCCGTCCCGACGTGCGACGCGGCCTGGTGGCCGTGGGAGCGGCCCGCCTCGCCTACGACCTGGTGATCACCCCGGACCAGCTTCCGGCCGCCACCAGGGCCGCCGTCGCGGCGCCGGGCGTGACCTTCGTCCTCGACCACCTCGGCAAACCCCGGATCGCCACCGCCGAGGTGGAGCCGTGGGCCTCACGGCTGCGGGCCTTCGCGTCCCTTCCCAACACCGTCGCCAAACTGTCGGGCCTCACCACCGAGGCCGACTGGCACCACTGGACCACCGACGACCTGCGCCGGTTCACGGACGTCGCCCTGGCTGCCTTCGGGCCGCGGCGCCTTCTCTTCGGATCCGACTGGCCCGTCTGCACCCTGGCCGCCGACTACGTCCGCGTCGTCGACACCACTCGGGGGCTGCTGTCGGCGCTGTCGCCGTCCGAACGCGCAGCGATCCTGGGCGGCAACGCCGCACGCGTCTACCGCCTCTGAGCCCGTCGGCGGGCCCGTTGGCCGACTGCCATCGCGCCGGCTCCGCCGCGAGGTACGTCGCTGTTGGACCTGCGGCCGTGGGGCCCGACGCCGGGGACGCGTCGGGTCGGCCGGTGCGCGTGG
Organism: Streptacidiphilus anmyonensis; assembly: GCF_000787855.1. Lineage (GTDB taxonomy): Bacteria > Actinomycetota > Actinomycetes > Streptomycetales > Streptomycetaceae > Streptacidiphilus > Streptacidiphilus anmyonensis. The sequence goes on from NZ_BBPQ01000003.1 coordinate 275,502, forward strand.
GCGGGGTCGAACGAGTCTCTGGCCCGCGAGGGTCGCTGCGGAGGCGCGATGCGCGGTTGTCGGGCGTAATGGAAGGACCGGCCGATGAACGGTGCCTGAGCGATCCACGCTGGTCGGTGCCCGCGCGACGGGGGATGAAGCGGACGGTGACCGAGAGTGAGCGATGAGCGATGAGCGGTGGCCGGCCGGCCGGAGCGGAGTCCGGCGGTCCGGCTGGGCTCGGTGAGCGTCTGCTGGGGTCGCTGTTGGACCTGGCCCAGGAGCTGCCGCCCCAGTTGCTCGTTCAGCTGCTCGTCGGCACGGTCGAGGGGTTCGGCGGCCGGAAGCTGTCGATCCTGTTGCCGGACTACGGGCAGACGGCGCTGGTTCCGCTGCCGGGCCACGGGCTGACTGCCGGAGCGCCCGAACCGATCGTCGGCACGACTGCCGGCGCCGCCTTCCTGCGCGGTGCCCGGGCGGAGGTCCCCCAGGGCGACGGGGTGCGGGTCTACCTGCCGCTGTCGGACAGTGGCAACCAACTCGGGGTGATGGCACTCACCCTGGATGCCGTGGACGACGACGCCAGACGGCTGCTGCACCGGTTCGCGGCGCTGGCCGCGTGTCTCCTGCTCGCCAAGAGCGGCTACACCGACCGGCTGTGTCAGACCCGACGCCTCGAGCCGATGAGCGTCGCCGCGGAGATCCAGTGGTCACTGCTGCCCCCGCTCTCCATGTCCGTCCCCCGCGTCGCGGTGGCCGGCATCCTCGAGCCCGCCTACGCGGTGGCCGGCGACAGCTTCGACTACGCCCTCAACGACGACATCCTCCATATCGCCACGATCGATGCGATGGGCCATGGACTGGACGCCGCCACCATGGCGACGGTCGCCATCGGCGCCTATCGGCACGCCAGACGCGCCGACGTCGGCCTGGCCGACATCTACGCCTCCATGGACGGTGCCGTCGCCGCACAGTTCGGGCCCGACCACTTCGTGACGGCGCAGATGATGCGCCTGGACACCGGGACCGGCCACCTGGAGTGGGTGAACGCGGGCCACCCCGCGCCGCTGCTGATCCGGGACCGGGTCGTCGTCGAGCGGCTGGAGAGCGCGACCACGCTCCCGGTGGGGTTCGGCGGTGAGGTGCCGGTGGTCAGCGAGCGCGAGCTGCGGCACGGCGACCAGGTGCTGTGCTTCACCGACGGGCTGGTGGAGGAACGCGGAGCGGGCGGGGAGCAGTTCGGGGAGGAGCAGCTCATCGACGTCGTCAACCACGTGGAGCGGGTCGACGAGGGCGTCCGGCCGATCGTGCGAGCGCTCTCGCACAGCCTCAAGGAGAAGCGGGGCGGCCGTACCAGCGACGACGCCACCCTGTTCCTGATCGAGTGGCGCTGACCAGTCACCTGCCGGAACCCCGTCACCTGCCGGAACCGTCGTCCTGCCAGTGCACGCCCGCCACCGCGTGCACAGGCAGGCAGTAGTGCGGGGCTTCCGAGTCGGGGACGCGGACGTGGATCCACGCATCGTGGATCCAGACGGCCAGACGCATGTTGCCACTGAACGTCCGCCCGTTCACCTCGACATCGCCGGCGAAGCGGACGACAGCCGGCCGGTAGGGGTCAACCTGCGGTTCCATGGCGGGCTCGCTCTCAGCGCAGGCATCCCGGGCAGGGATGGCGGTGGGCCAGGGCCTCGCCGAGCGGAACCAGGAGCACGTCGGGAGCGCCGCCCTCGTCGGTGCGCGCGGCGTCCTGGCCCGCCAGGAAGATCTTGCAGTCCTCGCCGGAGTGGTAGGTGTCGCTCGTCCTGGTCGTGATGACGGCTGCCGGGGTCGGCATGGGGCGCTCCTCGTGGTTGGTGCCTGACGTCTTGGCGTCGTGGCGGTCTGCCGCAGTCCGAGCGGTGGGCACTCAGCTGCGGCGGCGGGCGTGGACCCGTCGCCGACCGGTCATCAGGGACGGTGCTTCGTCCTGGCGTTGGCCAGCCTGATCAACAGCACGCAGGCGCTGATCATGGCGGCGAGGACCAGGATGGTGAAGAGCGTTGCCATCGTTCTCACCGTCCCTCGGACACGTGGACCCGGCCGATGGGCATGACCAGCGGAGCAGGCAGGGCCGCGCCGCCGTCGGACTCCCACGCGGCTTCCGCTCCGACGTCGCGGGACGACGAGGGGTCGGTGGCGAGGCGGCCCCCCTCGGCGGCGATCAGAGCGCTCGCGGGGGGCGCGCCGGCCGGGTCGGAGGCGGCGGCCATCAACCGGGCGGCGGACGCCTCGCCGGTGTGCGGTGGGATGACGAGCAGGTCCCAGCGGCCGGTGCGGTAGGAGACGAGCAGGAGCTTGTGCGGGTCCTGCTCGGTGAACCAGCCGACCTTGACCAGGTGCCCCTGGGTCGGGACCTCGCGCGGCAGGGGCTGCCAATGGGTCGGGTTGACGTCGACCCTCGTGATGCGTCCCCACTCTCGGTCCAGCACGGCGACGAGGGAGGGCAGTTCACGCAGGAGGTCGTCGGAGTGGGGCCACCAGGCGCCGTCCAGGGCGCCGACGGAGACCCCGCCGCCGGCAGCGGCGGGCCGCAGGGCAAGGCGCGGCGGGGGAGAATCCGACCGGGGCGAGGGGAGGACGACGGAGGGCGGTCGAAGCGGCGGCACGGCCATGGTGCGCGTCCTGTCTCCGGGCCTGCGCGCAGGCACGGTGTCGGCGTTCGCCGAGAACGACAGGGGCACTGCAGCCGGTGTTCGAAAGACCCTCGGTCCTTCGAGCCTACTCCGCCCCGGGCCGGAAAGGACCGATCCGGACGGGGGAACACGGGGAGGGTAAAGCATCGGTGCTCGTTCGGGTGCACGATGGAAGGGACACACCTCTGATCTCCGAACCGGCATGCCCTCGCAGGGTGGACTCCCCTTCGGCCCGGGGCGACGTGGCGTCGGGGTTTCGTCGTGGACCTCGAGGCGAGCGTCGCCCGGAGGAGCGGATCGCCACCTGGCGGCCCGATCGGATCCCGCGGGGTGATGTCGCCAGAGGAGATGACCATGTTCGGTTATCGCCCAGGCGGAGGCCGCGCAGGCCGGTCCGCTGGCCGCGGCGCACGCCCAGCAGGAGGTGCTGACGGCGCAGACCGAGCTGGCCCAGCGTGCCGCCCAGTTGCGGCAGCAGCAGCTGGTGGCCGAGGTGGTGCGCCCCGCGGAGGCGGAGGCGGAGCGGATCCGGGTGCTGGCGTTGGCCGAGGCCGAGCGGATGAAGATCCAGGCGGAGGCGGCGGCGTCCAACGACCGGGTCGCGCTGGACCGGATGCTGATCGACCAGCTGCCGCTGATCGTCAAGGAGGCGGCGGGCGGTCTGGCCGGCGCCAACGTGAACGTGCTCAACGGCGCGGACGGGCTCGGGGAGATCGCCGCCGGTCTGGTCGGGCAGGGCCTGACCATCCTCGACTCGGTCCGGCAGAACCTCGGTACGTCCCGCTCCCTCCCGGACGGCGGCGAGGGAGCAGCGCGCGCACGGCACCTCGGGCCGGTGGACTGACACGCCACCAGATCCGGAGGCATCCGAGCGCGCAGGGAGGCGATTCTGTCGGCAGGAGCGGGACATGGACATGGTTGTCGTCGTGGAGATCCCCCAGGGGTCCCGCAACAAGTACGAGATGGACCACGGTCTCGGACGGATCCGGCTCGACCGGATGCTCTTCACCTCCACCCGGTACCCAGCCGACTACGGTTATATCGAAGGCACTTTGGGACTGGACGGCGAAGCCCTGGACGCACTCGTCCTCGGAGGCGATCCCACCTTCCCAGGAGTGCTGATCCGGTGCCGCGCCCTCGGCATGTTCCGCATGAACGACGAGCGGGGCGAGGACGACAAGGTGCTGTGCATCCCGGCAACCGACCCCCGCATGAGCCACCTGCGGGAACTCGATGACGTTCTCGACTACGACCTTCGAGAGATCCAGCACTTCTTCGAGATCTACAAGGATCTCGAACCGGGCAAGTCGTTCGACGGCGCTTCGTCCTGGCTCGGCCGGGCCGAGGCCGAGCTGGAGATCACCGCTGCCCGGGCCCGCACCGTCAACGGCTCGTAGTCGTCGGCCGCATTGAACGCACGCGGTGCTGTGCCGGGCAGCAGGTGCCCGGCGTGCGGCAGGGCGGCGCGGTCCCGCCGGCCGCACAGCACGAGTGTGGGAGCGGCGATGCGCGGTAGGACCTCGGTGAGGTCGCTGCCTTCGAGGGCGTCCAGCATGCTGATCCAGCCGCTGCGGTCGCGGAGGCCGGAGATCGCGCGGACCAGCCAGCCAGGACGATGCCGCATTGACCGAGAGGAGACGGCTGTGCCCCCGCTACCAGGGCGAGCGGGGGCACAGCCGTCGGGTGCTGCGGACGGGACTCCCCTCGGTGTCCCGTCCGCAGCGTCCGGTCAGGCCGTGGGTGCGGCGGCCTGACCGGCGGTCACTTCAACCGCGCCAGGGCGGTGTCGACGCCGGCGAGGGGGGAGCCCAGGCCGGTGACGGTGTCGTAGCCGGGTCCTGCGGTGCACTCGGCGCCGCAGGCGCCGTTGGAGCCCGAGGTGACGTCGTTGAGCTTGGAGCCCAGGGCGTACACGTCGGTGTGGGCGGTGTCCCCGTCCGGACCGGCGACGGCGAGCGGAGCCTTGTGGGCGGCCGCGCGCAGCTGGTCGGCGTCGGCGACGATCGCGGCCCATGACGGCGCGGAGAGGCTGGTCCCGCCGACCTCCAGCCAGAGGGCGCGCCCGAGCGCGGTGGTGTAGACGGCGACGCCGGTGTTCGGGTCGGCGACGAAACTGACGTCCGGGGTGGCGCGGTACTTCGAGTTCTGCACGCCGTCCTGGTAGGCCGGGCGCTTCTCGAAGTAGCTCAGGCCGCCGCCGGTGGAGCGCCAGGCGGTCTCACCGAGGGTGTTGCCGTTGGCGTCCAGCTGGAGGCTGGTGCCGCCGATGGCCAGGGCGTAGGGGTTGGTGCTGGAGTACCCGGCCGGGTAGCCGTCGTCGCCGGTGGACTGGGTGCAGACGGAGTCGGCGAGCTTGCAGTGGTCGTCGTAGAACGACTCCTCGGAGAACTCCGGCATGCCCCAGCTGTTGCTGACGACGGCCGGGTGCAGCGAGGCGGCCCTGTCGACGGCGGCGTAGAGGCCCGCGGCGGAGGCGTCGGCGGCCTCGACCAGCACGATCTTGGCGTGCGGGGCGATGGAGTGCGCCCACTCGATGTCGAGCGCCTCTTCCTCCTCCCAGCTCGCGTTGGCGGCCGGCTGGCTGCCGCCCGCGTAGACCTGCCGGAAGTCGAAGCAGTCGGTGCCGGCCGGGACGCTGCCACAGGTCTGCGGCAGGTCGAAGTGGGCGGCGAAGTGGTTCAGGTCAGCGGCGGCGTTCGGGTAGTCGTAGGCGTCGACGATGGCGATCGTCTGGCCGGTGCCGTCGCCGGTCAGCCCGAGGCGGGCCTGGAGCTGCTGCGGGGTGTAGCCCTTGGTCACCTCGGTGGTGTCGTCGGGGGAGACCGTCGTGGTCGACTTGACCTCCACGGGCGGAGCGATGATCCCCGCGGTGGACAGGGTCGCGCCCTTGAACGCCGAGGCGGTGGCCGCGTGGTCCTGCGCGGTGCCGTCCGGGGTCGACAGGCCGAGGACCGCGTCGTGCTCCTGCGCCGCGGTCCGGGTGGCCGGGGTCGGGGTCGCCTGCTTCGCCGTGGAGGACGCCGCAGGCGCGCCGTCGGTGACCTGCTGGACCGTCACCCCGTGCGGGTAGTTGTCCGGCGCGATCACGTTGGAGCCGTAGCCGCCCACGTTCTGGTTGAGGTCGTAGGCTGCGTCGTCCATCGGCAGGCCGACGATGTCGGTGGCCTTGCCCCCGGTCAGGTTCGTGGCGACGTCGGTGCCGGCGTAGAGGGAGAACGTCTCGCTGGTGCTGTCCAGGTAGTCCCCGTCGTTCGGGAACGGCTGGTCGTACTGCTCCAGGCCGCCGACCGCGCCGACGAAGGTCTCGTCGCCGCCGCTCGTGGTGGCGAACACGCCCTGCTGGTTGTTCGGGAGCGTGTGGATGTCGTAGGGCGCGCTGCCGTCGGCCGGGTAGGCGGTCATCTCGAAGGCGTGCATCTCGATCAGGCCGTACGTGGGCGAGGCGGCGAAGCTCTGGAAGGTGGCGCTGCCGACGGAGTCGTGCTCGGTCACCACCTTGCCGGAGGCGCCGTCGACGATCTGGACCCGGTGCGCGCCGGTGGCGGGCTTGTCGCCGCCGAAGGCGAAGGCGACGCCGTCGCCGTCGGTGCCGGGGACGCCCGGCCTGGCGTAGACGCCGGCCTGCGGCTCGATCCAGGCGGCCGAGGCGACGGTGGCGTTGCTCGGCTGCTCGCTCCACAGCTGCTTGCCGCTACCGCTGTTCAGGGCGACGGCGGTCGGCGCCGGGTCGCTGGCGCCGGCGCCGAACGCGGTCCGGGCGCCGCCGTACTCGAGGAAGAGGCGGCCCTTGCCGTCGGTGGCGGGGGTCGAGTAGGCGACCTTCTTGTCGCCGACGCCGGCCGGGCGGTACGTCCAACGAACGGTGCCGTCGGCCGAGTAGGCGGCGACGTCCGTCGCGCCGGTGGCGACGATCTCGCCGTCGGTCACGGCCAGGCCGTACTGGAACGCGCCGGTGTCGACGTCCGCGTCCACCTTGCCGGTGCCCGGGTCGAGCACCGCGAAGCCGTGGGAGGTGGCGGCGACGACACGGGTGGCGGTGTGGCCGTGGGCGTCGGCGACCTGGGCGACCTGGACCTGGTGCACGGCCGCGCTGACCGCGGAGTGCCACAGGACGTGCGGGGTGGCGCTCTTCAGGTCGCGGCCGTCGAGGGCGAAGACGCCGTGGCTCTGGCCACCGACGACGAGGTCCTTGACGCCGTCGCCGTTGACGTCGACGGCGGTGGCCGAGTAGTTCTCGCCGAACAGCGGCAGGTCGCTGGCCTTGCCGTTGGCGGTGTCGACCGTCCAGGCGTCGGCGTCGAGGCCGACCGCGAGCAGACCGCCCCGGTAGAGGGTGGTCTGGTCGCCGGTGACGTCGCCGTCGCGACGCCACGTCAGGTTGCCGTTGCGCGCGTCGAAGGCGAGCAGTTGGGTGTTGTAGACGCCCTCGGGGTCGGCGGCGCTGTCCGCGACGTTGTCGGCGACGGCGGCGAAGACCTGGCCGTGGCCGCTCGGGTCGTAGTTCAGCGACAGGACGGGCGCGTTGGGGTTCCCGACCGTGCTGCTGGTCTGGTAGCTCCAGACGGTGTCGCCCTTCTCGTCCCAGCCCGAGACGGTGCTCTGCCCGTCCGAGAGGTCGGCGTTGATGCCGAGTTCGGCCACCGCGTAGCGGGCGTCCTTGCCGTGGGCCTGGTCGTTGACCAGGAACGCCTCGGGGAGGGTGTTGTCACGCTCGGCCAGGACCGCGCGGGCGCCGGTGCGGGCGTCGATCGCGGTGAGGTCCCAGCGCACGGCGTCGTAGGGGTCGTTCTGCTCGGCGACGAGCACGCGGTCGGAGCCCGGGTCCTGGTGGAGGATGCGCGGGTAGCCCGGGGTCTTGGTGTCCACCAGGGCCTTGCCGTCGGCGGTGTCGACGACCAGGACGTGGCCGGCGGCCGGGCGGGGGTTGCCCAGGCCGAACGGGGTGTCGCTCCAGCCGGCGGTGATCCGGCCGTCGGTGAGCGGCTCGATGTCCGTCCAGTCGGCCCAGGGCACGTTCGTGTCGTAGGTCCAGGCGGTGTCGGCGGTGAGGTCGCCGCCCTTGCCCGGGGTGAACCTGTAGGCGACCAACTGGCTGCGGCTGTCACCCTGTTCGGCGACCGGGTCGTCGCCCCAGTCCGGGCCGGTGGTGTCGGCGACGATCAGCTTGCCGTTCTGCACCAGCATCGAACCGACGTAGCCGGGCAGCAGCTTGTGCCACAGCATCCGGCCGGTGCGGCCGTCCAGGACGCTGGCGAAGGTGCCGGAGTTCAGGTCCGACCCGGGGGAGGTGAACGGACGGGCGGGTGCGGCGCCGACGGAGTAGGCCACGGCGATGTCCGCGACGCCGTCGCCGTTGAAGTCGCCCTGCGCGAAGGGGTGCGTGCCCGACGAGGAGGGCTCGTAGGGGTTGTAGCCCTCGTTCATGACCGGGACGAACGACTGGCTCTGGTACCAGAGCGTCGGCTTGACCTGCCAGTCGGAGTACAGCGACTGGCTGGAGCGCTCCCAGACCGGATCGCCCTTCGCGTCGTACCGGGTGACGGTGCCGCTCGTGGAGAGCGCCACCCAGTCGCCGGTGCCGTTCAGGGCGAGCGTGTCGACCGAGCCCCGGGTGCTCTCCCAGGCCGTCGACTGGTTGAGGGTGTTGGCGGCCGTCGTGGACGTCGAGGCCGACGCCGTCGGGTCGGTGGACGAGGTGACGCCCGCCGCTGCCGCTGCGACCAGGCCCGGAGTGCCGTCGGTGCGGGCGGTGTACTTCGCGCTGAGCTTGGCCAGTTGCTTGGCGTTCAAGCGTATGGGGGCGGGCTTCGCGGGGGCGGCGTGGACCGCCGGGGCGGACAGCAGCGCGGTCGCCGCCGCCAGGACGGCGGCGATGGCGCCGCTGCGCCCGGCTCTGACTGTGGGTCTCATCGAGGGTCGATGCTCCTTGTCACTACGTCGGGGGGTGTTGGTACCTTCCCAGGTCGACGGCACAATTTGGGAGCGTTCCCAGTGGCCGACCACGGCCGTTGGCCGCAGGCGGCCAGTTGGGGTCGGGATCTTCACGGGCAAATCGCTACGAAGGAGACGTGCAGGTGCTGGAACCGATCGGCCTCGACGACGTCGAGGAACGGGCCTATGAACTGCTGGTGAACCGGGACGCGTTGACGGTCGGCTCGCTGGCCGGGCTGCTCGACCTCGGGCAGGCCCGGTCCCGCCAGGCACTGGACGGGCTGATCGCCGCCGGACTGGCGGTCTGCCGCCCCGGGCGCCCGGCCCGCTACGAGCCGGTGGATCCACGCACCGGGCTCACCAGCCTGATCCGTTCCCGCCAGGCCGAACTGGAGCGCGTCACAGCCCTGGTGGGGGCCTTCGCGGCCGACTACCAGGAGCGGACCCTGCGAACCGACCCCAGGTTGCTCGTCGAGGTGGTCGAGGGACCCAAGGAGATCGCCCGGCGGGTGGAGGAGTTGGTGTCCGGGGCCGAGCGCGACATCGTCGCCTTCGACGCGCCTCCCTATGTCTCGCCCGAGGGCACGTCCTCCCAGGCCGAGGCCGTCATGCTCGCTCGCGGGGTGAAGGTTCGGGCGATCTACGCGAACGAGGTGCTCGCCATGCCGCAACACGCGGAACGACTGCGTGAGATGGTCGGCCTGGGCGAGCAGGCCCGGGTTCTTCCCCGGGTGCCCACCAAACTGATCGTGGTGGACGGACGCGAGGCGGTCCTCCCGCTGACCCGCTCCGACGAAGGCAAGCGGACCGTCGCCGCCTTCGTGCGCCAGTCCGGCCTCAGCGACGCCCTGGTGGAGCTCTTCGAGGTCAACTGGGCCACGGCCACACCCGTCTTCGGCTCGGCGGGAGCTCACCCCCGGGCGGAGCCTGATGCCTCCGAGGAGGACGTGACCCTGCTGCAACTCCTCAACGCCGGCCTGAAGGACGAGGCCATCGCGCGCCACCTGGGCCTGAGCCAGCGGACGTTCCGCCGCCGCATCGCCGACCTCGTCCAGCGGCTCGGCGCGACCAACCGCTTCCAGGCGGGCACCCAGGCCATGCGCCGCGGCTGGCTGTGATCCCGGAACGGTGCTGTGCTCCTCCCCGACGGTGCTCCGACGCGCTCTGCCCTGGTCCGGCGCGTCCCAGTCGGCCGCCACGCCGCCGAGGCCGCTCACCTGGGTTCAGGGGTGAGGGGGTGTAGAAGTGAAAGCGATCTGTTCCGCGCTGACGCTCCGACGCCCCGAGTGGAGTTCCCGAATGAAAGCTCTCGTAGCCCGCGAGTACACGACGCTCGACGGGGTCGCCGTCACCGACGTCCCGCAGCCCGTGGCAGGTCCCGGTGAGGTGCTGCTCAAGGTGGAAGCCGCCGCGCTCAACCCGTTGGACCTCGCGCTGATCACGGGTGCGATGAAGGACGCATTCCCTGTCGAGCACCCCCTCGTCGTGGGGATGGATGCCGCCGGCACGGTCGCCGAAGTGGGTCAGGGGGTGACGGCCTACACGCCGGGCGACCCGGTGCTGGCCTTCAGCGGTTCAGCCGGCTCGGTCGCCGAATACACTGTGGTCGCGGTGGGCCCGCACCTCGCCAAGCGGCCGGGCGGCCTCTCCCCGCTCCTCGCCGCGGCCATCCCCGAGTCCGGGATGACGGCCGTCTGCCTGCTCCGCGCGGTCGGCCTCGCGGCGAGTCAGAGCGTGCTGGTGGTCGGCGCGACGGGAGGCGTCGGCCTGTACGCCGTCCAACTCGCCGCCTCGCTCGGCGCCAAGGTGATCGCCACCGCGACCGCCGCCGACGCCGACTACGTGCGCGGGCTCGGCGCGCAGGGCACCGTCGACTACAAGGCGGGCGACATCGTGGAGCAGACGTTGCGCCAGGTCCCGGGCGGGGTGGACGTGGTGGTCGACCTGGTCAACCGTGGTGACGCGCTCTCCACCACGGCCCGTGCGCTCCGCGACGGGGGCCGGCTGGTCTCGCCCCTCTTCGGGCCGCAGGACTTCGGCCGGGGAGCCACCGGCGTCTACATCGGCACCTTCACCGCCGAACCCGGCGACCTGGAGGATCTGGCCGCGCGTGCGGCGGACGGACGGCTCCGGGTGGAGGTGGGCGCCACCTACCCGTTCACCGATGCCCCGCAGGCGGTGTCCGACTTCGCCGGCAAGCACATCCGGGGCAAGGTCGTCATCACCGTCCCGTAGCGCGAGCAAGGTCTGGGCGACCTGCGCGCGACCGCCACCGGCCCGGATGCGGGGCCGGTGGACCGGGGCGAGGCTGGACGTATGAGTGACCTGCAACCGCCGAACCAGGAGACCCCCGTCTTCGTCGGCGCCTCCGATCCCGACAGCAGCCATCGCATCGTCGTCGTCTGCCGCCTGGACGACAGTCTCACGGAGCCCCAGGCATGCCGGGCCCAACGTGATATGCACCGTTTCGTCGAGCATGAACGGCCGGGCACGGACCTCGACGATCCCGCCCGGGTGTTCTGGGTCGACCCCCCGGGCAAGTGGCCTCACGAACGCTGAGCTGCGCACAACACCCGCGCAGACCGAACAGCCCCACCTGGCGGCCCGACCTGACGATGGACCGCGCGGCGCACCGCCGTCAGGTCGGGGGCGGGGGAGCGGTCCAGGTTACGAGGCTTCGACAGCGTGCTTGATGCGCTGCCCGAAGGCATCCGCGTCCTTGCGGGCGGCGCCGAGGGCGAAGTGCTCGAGGAGCTTTCCGACGCCGTGGCCCTCAAGGACGTTGAAGACCCGCAGTTGAGTCTTCCCTCCAGGCAGCGCGACGAAGTCGTAGCCCCCCTCGACGCCCGTCACCAGGTTCTTCGTGACCTCCGCCCAACGGATTCTGGAGGTCGGGTCGAATGCGGTGATCTTGAATTCCCGGTGGCTCTTCATTCCGGCGTCCTTGACCGTGCTGCGGTAGACCGTGCCGACGGACGTCGGACCGTCCGTCGTCTTTTCGATCTCCTGCACCCGGGGACTGAACTTGGGATCATTTCGGCCGTCGGCCAGGAACGCGAAGACCTCCTCGATCGGGCGGTCGATCTCCACGGTTGCCTCGAACTCACCGGACATGCTTCGCCTCCTGTTCACCCGCCTCCTGGTCGCGCCAGGTCAGCGCGCCTCGAACCTCGACTGCCCGCTCAGGGGCTCCACTTCGAGTATCGACCGGTCCGCCGAGCGCCGCCCTCCCAGCCCACCGGGGTGGTCGGCTCCGGCCGGCTCCAGCCCGCTCTAGTCCGCGGCGGAACAGGCCACGCCGCGCAAGGACGTCAGCACCCGGAAGGCGATGCCCGTGCCGGCGCCGTAGGCGAGATGAGCGCCGAGATCCCAGGCCAGAACCGTGCCGTCGTACTCCCAGATCGGCTTGTACAGCCCGGCGATCGGCAGGCAGACGTAGTCGTTGGCGAACAGTCCGACGCCGAACGGCACGCCGTAGGCCGGACACGGCGTGCGCAGTGAACCGACCAGAACGCCGTAGGCCGCGCCCGCCAGTGATCCGTAGGCCCAGTGGGCGACGGTGCTCGTGAGCCAGGCCGAACTGTCGGGGAGTTCACGCTGGGTGAAGCCCTCCACCAGGCGTTTGGCCACCTGCCCGGGATCCGGCGCCTTCTCCCAGGTTTCGACCGGCGCGAATTCCCAGGCCGGCGGACTGTCCGTGCCGCCTGCGCGGCGGTACTTCACGTAATGCACGGCATCCAGACACAGGGTTCCGACAGCCCCGGCCAGCAGGCCCGCCGCCACCGCCGCAAGGGGAGTCGGCCGGCATGTCCGTGTGCCCATGGCAATACCTCCCGCACTGCTCTGCTCAGGGATGACGTCGGCACCAGGTGGACGACCACTGCGACGATGCCGGCAGGGCCGATGAGGCGTCCCCACCGAGCGTAGTTCCGGGCTCCTCGTCGCGCAGCCGGGCCTCCACCGCCGACATGCCCCAGATCGCGCCCAGGGCGGTGTTCCTCCGGGCCCAGTCGACGCACTCCGCCGGCGCCCATGCCTCGACCTATACCTCGACGTTCGAGCCCATGATCACGGTGCGGTCCTGCGGGAGCTGGAAGTACGGCGCGGCGGCCGACGTGATGTGCGAGGTCGCGATGAAGAGGCGCTTCTGCCACTTCGGCATCGTCGGCTTCGGGCCGGGCGTCAGCTCGATCTTGGAGAGGAAGTAGGTGCAGGTGTCGAGGTCGATGCGGCCCTCGGTCTGGTCCGCGTCCAGGAGGGCCAGGGCGGCCGGGACGTTCGGCGTCTCGATGTAGCCGAACCTCGCGGTGACCTGGATGATCCCGTCCGTGCCGCCGCCGAGGCTGTCCACGACGATGCGGTCCTCCGGGCGGATCCGGGGGATCGGCTCGGTCCGGATCGCCACCACCGCGAGGTGCTCGTGGCGTACGTGGTTGTGCTCCACGTTGGCGCGCAGGGCCAGCGGCACGGTCGTGGACGAGCGGTTGAGGAAGATCGCGGTGCCCGGCACGGTCCGCACCCGCTTGTCGGCTCCGAGGTCGTCGACGAAGTTCCGCAGCGGACCCTCCAGGTGCTCGCGGTTCTCCGTGACGATGTCGCGGCCTCGACGCCAGGTGGTCATGATCGTGAAGGCGATCAGGCCGATCAGCAGCGGCAGCCAGGCACCGTGGGTGATCTTGGTCAGGTTGGCTGCCAGGAACAGCAGGTCACCCGTGAGAAGGACGACGCCGCCGACCAGGATCCACGGCAGGGGGATCCTCCACCGCTGCCGGGCGACGTAGAGGAAGAGCACGGTGGAAATGGTGATCGTCGCGGTCACGGCCATCCCGTAGGCGTAGGTGAGCCGCGCCGAGGAGCGGAAGGCGAAGATCAGGCCGAGCACCGAGATCATCAGCAGCCAGTTGATCCAGGGCACGTAGATCTGCCCGATCGTCCGCTCGGAGGTGTGGGCGATCCGCAGGCGCGGCAGGTAGCCGAGCTGGGCGGCCTGGGAGGCGACGGAGAAGGCGCCGGAGATGACCGACTGCGAGGCGATCACGGTCGCCACCGTGGCCAGCACGACGAGCCCGACCCGGGCCCAGCCGGGCGCCAGCAGGAAGAACGGGCCGCTGACGTCCGCCGGGTTCTTGAGGATGAGGGCCGCCTGGCCGAAGTAGCTCAGCGTCAGCGCCGGCAGCACCAGGAAGGTCCAGGACCGGCTGATCGAGCGGCGGCCGAAGTGGCCCATGTCCGCGTAGAGCGCCTCGGCGCCGGTGAAAGCGAGCACGACCGCCGCCAACGAGAAGAAGGCGGTGCCGAAGTGGTGGAACACGAAGCCGAGCGCGTACGTGGGCGACAGCGCGCGCAGGATGGCCGGTTCGTCCGTGATGCCGGAGACGCCGAGGGCGCCGATGGCGACGAACCAGATGATCATGATCGGCCCGAACAGCCGGCCGACGGCCTCGGTGCCGCGCTTCTGTGCCAGGAACAGGATGATCGCGATGACCGTCGTGATCGGGATGACCAGGTCGTGCAGGCTCGGATCGACGATCTTGAGGCCCTCGACCGCGGACAGCATCGACATGGCCGGCGTGATCATGCTGTCCCCCAGGAAGAGGGCGGCTCCGAAGATGCCGAGCGCCGACAGCCACACCGCGGTGCGCTTGCCCCGGCGGGAGATCTTCTGCTGGAGCAGCGTGATCAGGGCCATGATGCCGCCCTCGCCGTCGTTGTCCGCGCGCATCGCGAGCGAGACGTAGGTGACGGAGACGACCATGATGACCGACCAGAACACCAGGGAGACGACGCCGTAGACGTTGGAGGTGTTCAACGGCACCGGGTGCGGGTCGCTGGGGTTGAACAGCGTCGCCATCGTGTAGATGGGGCTCGTGCCGATGTCGCCGAACACCACGCCCAGGGCGCCGACCATCAGTCCCAGTCGCACGGGGTGGCGCGCAGCAGTGTCAGCTGTCATCGGCGTGCGCTCCATTCGCTGCGCCGTGCTCCCCGGAGACCTCCGGCTGAACCCGTCGCTGTTCGGGGGCCCTCGGGAACGGACTTTGACGGCTTCGTCCATATAACCAGCCCGGTGGGTGGCTGTCGCGGCGCGGGCCGGTGCGCAGGGCCGATCGGCTCATCGGCCCCGACCGTAGGATGCGTGACATGGACGAGGTCACACCGCCGCGCGTGGGCGGCATACCGGGGACGACGCGGCCGACCCGCTGGCAGGAGGCGGGGTGGAGCGGGAACTACGCCGAGCGGTTCGCGGGGCTCGTCGCCGCCGGTGAGGACGTCGACGGAGAGGCCCGGCTCGCCGACGCGCTCCTGCCCCGCGGGGCGCGGGTGCTCGACGCCGGCGCCGGCATGGGCCGGGTGGCCGCGGCGCTCCTGCGGCGGGGGCACGACGTGGTCGCGATCGAGCCCGACGAGGCGCTGGTCCGGCAGGCCCGGGAGACCTACACCGGACTTCCCGTCGAGGAACGCGACATCCTCGACCTCGGTCCCGAGGACGGCCCCTTCGACCTGGTCGTGTGTGTGGGCAACGTGATCGTCTACCTGGCCGAGGGCACGGAGCGGGCCGCGCTGGCGGCGATGCGCGACGTTCTCGCCGAGAACGGCCGGATCCTGGTCGGTTTCCACCTCCAGGACCCGCCGCCGCATGCCCGCCGCTACGCGCCGGCGGAGTTCGAGGCGGACGTGGCAGCCGTCGGCCTGCGCGTCGACCTCCGGGCGGGCAGCTACGAACTGCACCCCGCGAACGACGCCTACGGCGTCTGGATCCTGAGCCGCGCCCAGGCGTGAACGCAGAGCGGTACCCGGTCGGGTGACGCGGGGTCGGGCGCCCTTCTGGAGTTCCGATCCGAGGGCACTCCCAGGGGGTGGCGTGGATATGACACGTCATGGCATGTTCCCGCCATGTGATGGGCCTTTCCCCACGGGCCGGGGTGGCATCAGCATTCGGCTGTCCCGCGTCGGCCGCAGCCGACGCTCCCCGGTACCGCTCTGCATGTCAGGAGAGACATGTCCGGACTGGCTCGAAAAGGACCGTTATCCCTCGTCGGCGCTCTGGCCGTGGCGATGGCGCTGGCCTCACCCGCGTTGGCGGCCTCCGCCCCGGCGGCCTCCCACGGCCACAGCCCGACCCCGGCCACCGCCCCGGCTCTCACCCAGGTGAGCAGCGACCCGTACTCCGACTCCCAGGCCCAGCACGCCACCGAGGTCGAGCCGGACACCTTCAGCTACGGCAGCACCATCGTCTCCGCCTTCCAGGTCGGCCGCGTCACCGGCGGCGGCGCGTCCAACGTCGGCTGGGCCACCTCGACCGACGGCGGCCAGAGCTGGACGCACGGGTTCATGCCCGCCACCACCGCCAACACCGGCGGCCCGTACGGCCAGGTCAGTGACGCCTCGGTGGCCTACGACGCCAAGGACGGCGTCTGGATGGTCTCCTGGCTGGGCATCACCTCCGGCAACGACGTCGACGTGGAGCTGAGCCGCTCCACCGACGGCGGCCACACCTGGGGCAACCCTGTTGCGGTAGCCACTGGGGCCTCGTACGACAAGAACTGGACGGTCTGCGACGACCACGCGTCGAGCCCGTACTACGGCCACTGCTACACCGAGTACGACGACGCGGGCGCCGGCGACATCGAGCACATGCGCACCTCGACCGACGGCGGGCAGACGTGGGGCGCCCAACTGGGCCCGTCCGACAGCCCGAGCGGCCTCGGCGGCCAGCCGGTGGTGCAGCCGAACGGCACCGTCGTCGTGCCGTTCTCCTCGGCCAGCTCCAACGCCGAGCGCTCCTTCGTCTCCACCAACGGCGGCACCAGCTGGGGCGCCAGCGTGCAGATCGCCACCGTCTCCCACCACACGGTGGCCGGGCTGGACGACGATGCCGCCGCCTCGGACATCGCCAAGCAGGCGAGCCCGCGCGACACCCTGCGTGAGAGCCCGCTGCCGTCGGCCGAGATCGACGCCTCCGGCAAGGTCTACACGGTCTGGTCCGACTGCCGCTTCCGCAGCGGCTGCCCGAGCAACGACATCATCATGTCGACCTCCACCAACGGCACCACGTGGAGCACGCCGGTGCGGGTGCCGATCGACGCCGCCACCAGCGCGGTCGACCACTTCACGCCGGGCATCGGGGTGGACCCGAACAGCTCGGGCACCACCGCGCGCATCGGCCTGACGTACTACTACTACCCGAACGCCAACTGCACGGACACCACCTGCCAGCTCGACGCCGGCTACGTCTCCTCCACCGACGGCGGCACCACCTGGACCGCGCCCGTCCAGCTGGCCGGTCCGATGACGCTGGCCTGGCTGCCCAACACCAGCCAGGGCCGGATGTTCGGCGACTACATCTCCACCTCCGTCCTCGCTGGCGGCAATGCCGTGACCGTCATCCCCGTCGCCCAGGCCCCCAGCGGCAGCACCTTCAACATGGCCATGTACGCCCCGACCGGCGGCCTGCCCGTCGGCACGTCGACCGG
>NZ_BBPQ01000002.1:0-31314 GCF_000787855.1 Streptacidiphilus anmyonensis
GTCAGACCCGCTCGCACTAGGCTGACCCGCGCCGTCCGGGTGTAGCGCAGAGGCAGGCGCGCCACCTTGCGAACTTGTGACCCCAGCCCCGCAGAGCCGCGGCGGTGGGGTCGACGCCACTGCCCTGCTCCGTCGCCCTGTCCAGCGTCATGATCCCCTCCCTGGGGGCTCATGATGCCAGCCGGGGCCGACAGCCCCGGACGAATATCGGCCGTCGGCCGCCCCTCAGCGGACGACGTCGAAGACCTGCTTCTGCAGGCCGTTGGCGTAGACCTCGTGCTCGACGAGGCTGAGTTTCTGGGCGTCCTTGTCGGTGGTGCTGAACAGGCGCTTGCCCGCGCCGAGCAGCAGCGGGAAGACGAGCAGGTGGTAGCGGTCGATCAGGCCCGCGTCGGAGAGGGCGCGGTTCAGGGCGGCGCTGCCGTGGACGATGATCGGGCCGCCTTCGGTCGCCTTGAGGGCGGCGACCTCGTCGAGCGAGCGCAGGATCGTCGTGTCGCCCCAGTCGGAGACGAGCTCGTCGTCGGTCAGCGTGGTCGAGACGACGTACTTCGGCAGCGTCTTGTAGCGGGCGAACTCCGCCATGCCCGGCCACACGGGGGCGAACGCCTCGTAGCTGACCCGGCCCATGAGCATCGCCGTGGACTCCTGCTGTTCCCGCCCCTTGATCTCGAACGCCTCGGGGAGGAACTCGACCTCCTTGAACGTCCATCCGGCGTTGCGGTAGCCGGCCTCGCCGCCCGGGGCCTCGACGACGCCGTCGACGGAGATGAAGGCGGTGCTGATGAGCGTGCGCATGGTGACTCCTCGTGTCTCGTGTGCTTGCGCTGACACAGCCACGAACGAGTTCAGCCGTATTCGACACCCCGGCCGAAGATTCTTTCCGGCCGGGGCGTCGATTCCGCTCGAAAAGGCGAACCCCAGGCGATCCTCAGAGCGTCGCCGCGAGCCGCGTGCCCTGGTCGATCGCGCGCTTGGCGTCGAGCTCCGCGGCGATGTCCGCGCCGCCGATGAGGTGGGCCTTGACGCCGCGGTCGGCCAGTTCGGCGTGCAGCTCGCGGCGCGGCTCCTGGCCGGTGCACAGGACGACGGTGTCGACCTCGATCAGCCGCTCCTCGCCGTCGACGGTGATCTGCAGGCCCGCGTCGTCGACGCGGCGGTAGGCCGCGCCCGCGACGGTCTCGACGCCGCGGTGCTTGAGCTCGGCGCGGTGGATCCAGCCGGTGGTCTTGCCGAGCCCGGCGCCGGGCTTGCTGGTCTTGCGCTGAAGCAGCGTCACCCGGCGCGGGGAGGCGGCGCGGACGGGCCGGGTCAGGCCGCCCGGGGTGCGGTGCTCGGTGTCGACGCCCCACTGGGCGAAGAAGACGGCCGGGTCGAGGCTGGCCTGCTGGCCGGGGTCGGTGAGGAACTCCGCGACATCGAAGCCGATGCCGCCGGCGCCCAGGATCGCGACGCGCTCGCCCACCGCGGCCGTGCCGTTCAGCACGTCGACGTAGCTGACGACGCTCGCGTGGTCCACGCCCTCGATCTCGGGGGTGCGCGGGGTGACGCCGGTGGCGACGACGACCTCGTCGAAGCCGGCCGCCGTCAGCGCGTCCGCGTCCACGCGGGTGGAGAGCCTGACCTCGACGCCGAGGGTGTCGAGCTGGTGGCGGAAGTAGCGCAGCGTCTCGTCGAACTCCTCCTTGCCCGGCACCCGGCGGGCGAGGTTGAGCTGGCCGCCGACGGCGTCGGCCGCGTCGAAGAGGGTGACCGCGTGGCCGCGTTCGGCGGCCGAGACCGCACAGGCCAGACCGGCCGGGCCGGCGCCGACGACGGCGACGCGCTTGCGCAGCCGGGTCGGGGAGAGCAGCAGCTCGGTCTCGTGGCAGGCGCGCGGGTTGACCAGGCAGGAGGCGATCTTGAGGCTGAAGGTGTGGTCCAGGCACGCCTGGTTGCAGCCGATGCAGGTGTTGATGCCCTGCGCGGCGCCCGCGGCGGCCTTGTTGACGAACTCCGGGTCGGCCAGCAGCGGGCGGGCCATGGAGACCATGTCGGCGACGCCGGAGGCGAGCAGCTCCTCGGCCAGCTCCGGGGTGTTGATGCGGTTGCTGGTGACCAGCGGGACGGAGACCTCGCCCATGAGCTTCCTGGTCACCCAGGTGTAGGCGCCGCGCGGCACGGAGGTGGCGATGGTGGGGATGCGCGCCTCGTGCCAGCCGATGCCGGTGTTGATGATGGTCGCGCCCGCCGCCTCGACGGCCTTGCCCAGTTCGACGACCTCCTCGAAGGTCGAGCCGCCGGGGACCAGGTCCAGCATGGAGAGCCGGTAGACGATGATGAAGTCGGTGCCGACGCGCTCGCGGACCCGGCGCACGATCTCGACCGGGAAGCGCATCCGGTTCTCGTAGCTGCCGCCCCAGCGGTCGGTGCGGTGGTTGGTCGGGGCCGCGATGAACTCGTTGATCAGGTAGCCCTCGGAGCCCATGATCTCGACGCCGTCGTAGCCGGCCAACTTGGCCAGCTCGGCGCTGCGGGCGAAGTCCTCGATGGTCTGCTCGACCTCGGCGTCGCTCAGCTCATTGGGCACGAACGGGCTGATCGGCGCCTGGATCGGGCTCGGGGCGACCAGCTGCGGGTGGTAGGCGTAGCGGCCGAAGTGGAGGATCTGCATCGCGATCCTGCCGCCCGCCGCGTGGACGGCGTCGGTGATGACGCGGTGCTCGGCCGCCTCCTCCTCGGTGCTCATCTTCGCGCCGCCCTCGAAGGGGCGTCCGGCGTCGTTCGGGGAGATGCCGCCGGTGACGATCAGGCCGACGCCGCCGCGCACGCGCGTGGCGTAGAACTCGGCCATGCGCGCGAAGCCGTCCGGCGCCTCCTCCAGGCCGACGTGCAGGGAGCCCATGAGCACCCGGTTCGGCAGGATGGTGAAGCCCAGGTCGAGGGGGCTCAGCAGGTGGGGGTAGGCGGTCACGGCGTCTCCTCACGCGCGTGTCACACGCGTACACGCGTCCGGTATCGCCCTCCAACGTAGGGCTCGCGGGCGCGGTTATGCAACAAGGTGCAAAACCGCGCCCGCGAGACCTCCGTCACGTCCCTCGTGCCGCGGCCTCAGCCGTGGAGCAGCACCGGCAGGCTCTGGACGCTGTTGCTGACGAAGGAGGCGATCGGCGTCGCCTCCCCCGCGACCGAAAGGGCCGGGAAGCGGCCGTACAGCTCGCGCAGCGCGACCTCCGCCTCCAGCCGCGCCAGCGGCGCGCCCAGGCAGAAGTGCAGGCCGTGGCCGAACGACAGATGACGGTTCGGGCTGCGGGTCGCGTCGAAGCGCTCCGCGTCCTCGTGCCGGCGCGGGTCGCGGCCGGCCGCGGCGTAGGAGGCGAGGACGGCGTCGCCGCGCCGGATGACGACCCCGCCGACCGCGATGTCGTCGAGCGCGAAGCGCATCGGGAAGTGCGCCACGGGCGAGTCGTGGCGCAGCGTCTCCTCGACCACGGCCGACCAGGTGACCGCCCCGGTCAGCGCCGCGTCGCGCTGCTCGGGGAAGGCCGACAGGGCGCGGACCGCGTTGGTGATGAGGTTGAGCGTCGTCGCGTGGCCCGCGATGAACATCAGCATCATCGTGCCCACGACCTCCTCCTCGCTCAGCCGGTCGTCGGCCTCGCGCGCGGCGAGCAGGTCGCTGGTCATGTCGTCGCCCGGACGCGCGCGGCGGTCCGCGGCCACCTGGCCGAGCAGCTCCACCAGCCCGCGCCGGGCGGCCAGCGCCTCCTGCGGGGTGGCCGAGCTGCGCACGAGCATCCCCGCGTGCCCGTGCAGTTCGTCACGCAACTCCTCGGGGATCCCTAGGAGTTCGCCGATCACGCGCATCGGCAGCGGGTAGGCGAAGTGCTCGCGCAGGTCCACCGGGCCCGGGGCGAGGCGCTCCAGACGCTCCACCAGCTCCGCGACGACGGCTTCGACATGGGGACGCAACGCCTCCACCCGGCGCGGGGTGAAGCCCTGGCTGACCAGGTTGCGCAGCCGGCGGTGGTCCTCGCCGTCGGCGGAGGTCATGCCGGGGATGGTGACCATCCCGAGCAGCGGCCACCCCTCCGGGACCTGACCCTCCTGCAGGGCACGCCAGTTGCCGGGGTTCTTGCCCACCCGCTGGTCGCCCAGCAGCGTCTGGAGTTCGTCGTGGCCCGTGACAGCCCAGGCGGTGAGCCCGCCGGGCAGCTCCACCGGGGCGACCGGCCCGAGCGCGCGCAGGGCCTCGTTCTCGCCGTGCTGGTCCGTGCCGTGCGCGTCGAGCGGATAAGGCGGGTGCGGCGTGGCGGTCATGACGGTCCCCCCGGGTCTGCGGACGTAGCGGCGTCGGTCGGTCACCGACTGTTCCCGATCATGGATCAACCGACGACGCCTCGTCCACCGCTGCGCGGGTCCGTTCAGTCCCCGCGTACGGCCCGCAGGATGACGAACTTCGGGTTCCCCGCCACGGTGCGGCAGTTGCCGAACAGCCGCTTCAGCCGCACGTGGTACCCCAGGTGGCGGTTGCCGACCACCCACAACTCCCCGCCGGGGCGCAACGCGCGCTTCGCGTCGGCGAACATACGGTGGGCGGTGGCGTCCGTGGACGCCTGGTAGCTGTGGAACGGCGGGTTGTTGAGCACCAGGTCCACCGAGCCGCGGGCCAGCCCGCCCGCGCCGTCGGCGACCACGAACCGCGCCTCGGCCCCGGGGGCGGCGTTGGCCCGGAACGTCTCCTCCGCCGAGGCGACCGCACCGAAGGACTCGTCCACGAAGGTCAGCTCCGCCCGGGGCGCGGACAGCGACGCGGCGAGGCCGAGGACGCCGTTGCCGCAGCCGAGGTCGACGACGTGGTGGCCGTCGGCGGGCACGGGCAGGTGCTCCAGGAAGAAGCGGGTGCCGATGTCCAGCCTCTCCGCCGAGAAGACGCCCGCATGGTTGGTGACGGTCCGTCCGGCCAGGAGCGCGCCCGAGCCCGGCACGTCGGAGGGGAAGGCGTAGCGCTGCGGCCACGGATCGGCCGCGCGCGCGGCGAGCACCTCGGGGTCGGGGGTGCAGAAGATCAGGCGGGCCTTGCGCTGGGCGAGCGAGGTGCGCGTCGGACCGATGACGCGCTCGAAGAGCTCCAGCGTGGAGGTGTGGATCTCCTTGACCATGCCCGCGCCGACGACGACGGTCCCGGCGTGGACGGCGGGCGCGAGCCGCAGCAGCTGGTCCTCCAGCAGGGCCAGGCTCTTCGGGACCCGGACCAGGAGCACGTCGACGCGGGCGGGGGGCTCGTCCCGGCTGGAGAGGAGCCGCACCGCGTCCGCCGGGCGACCGTTTCGGGCCAAGTTCTCGGCCGTGGCGCGCTGCGCGAGAAACGAGTCGGTGATCTGGACCGGTTCGTATGCGGCAAGAGCCGTGGTCAGCGCACCCCAACGGTCCCCGAGGACCACCAGCCGTCCGTCGCCACCTGCGAGATCGTCGAGTGGGTCTTCAGCGGCAGCCAAGTGCTGGAGCAGATATTCGTCGGACGCGTCCCAGGCGCGCAGGCGGTCTCGTGGGTCGACCGGGTAGCGGACAAGATCGAGTCCGGCGCCGCCGGGCAGGGCGAAGTGGTTCATGGTCCTGCCAGTCTGCCCGATCTCGGCCCCTGGATGTGCGAGCGCGTAACGTACGGCGTACGGTATGCGGTGTCCATCAGATGAACAGGCGGGGGGAGCTCGACGTATGGCAGGCACCATGGCCCAGGGCGAGGTCGGCGACACCGCCAGCCCCGCGCCCCCGTCCGCACAGCCCGACCAGCACCCCGACGAGCACCCCGACCAGCAGCAGGAACAGCAGCCTGACCGCCGGTCCGACCAGGCGGCGACCGGCCGCCCAGGGCTGCTCACCCGGATCCGCCGGTGGAAGCCGCGCCAGTGGGGCCTGGAGCTGGTACTGCTCGTGTACGCAGCTTACGACGGGAGTCGCCTGCTGGTACACGGAAAGGAGTCCGTGGCCCGCCACCACGGCGAACTCCTGCTGCGCACGGAGCGGCGGCTGCACCTCGAGCCCGAGCACTGGCTCAACCGCCTCTTCTCCGAGCACCCTTGGCTCGGCGTCCCCGCGGACTTCATCTACGCGAGCCTGCACTACGCGGTCACGCCGCTCGTGCTGGTCTGGATCTTCCGCAGCCGTCGCGCCCACTACGCCTTCGCCCGCACCTGGCTGGTGCTGGCGACCGGCTTCGGGCTGATCGGCTTCGTGTTCTTCCCGACGGCCCCGCCGCGCCTGCTGACCGACCCCGACGGCTTCCTCGACGTGATGGCCCAGTACGCCCACCTCGGGTGGTGGGGCGGCAGCGGCAGCGCGCCCAAGGGCCTCGGGGACATGACCAACGACTTCGCCGCCATGCCGAGCCTGCACTTCGGCTGGGCCCTCTGGTGCGGCCTGCTGATCTTCCGTCACGCGCGCCGCCGCTGGGTCCGCGCACTCGGCCTGCTCTACCCGGCGCTGATCATGGTCGTGGTGATGGGTACCGCCAACCACTACCTGCTCGACTGCGTGGCCGGCGGCCTGGTGGTCCTCCTCGGCCGCGTGCTGACCGGTCCTCTGCAGCGCCTGGCGGCGCGGATGCGGCGCAGCCTGCACCGCGAGCCGCCGACGCCGGTGCCGGACTACCCGGTCACCGCGTCCTCCGCGTCGCACGGCCCGCTGCCCCCGGCTCCGGCCGCGGAACCGCAGGAGACCGCGCGGATCGCCGCCCCGCGCCTGCCGTCGGACTGACCGGACCGACCCCGTCCGCTCCGCAGAATCCCTGCTCTGCCCCCGTCGGCCCCGTGAGAGGGTGAACCCGGCGGGGAGCGGACGCGGGGAGGGAGATCAGCCATGTCCACGGGGTCCAGGGAGTCCAGCAAGTCCGGGGAGTCCAAGGGCAGCGGGTCGGGCAGCGGGGCCACGGGGAGCGACGGCGACGGCGCGAGCCCCGCGGTCGCCTCGGCCCAACCCGAGACGACCGAACCCGAGACAGCCGCACCCGGGACAGCCGCGCCCGGGACGACCGAACCCGCGGCCGCCGAACCCGCAGCGGCGACCGCGACGCGCCGCCGCCTCGTCGTCGCCGCGCTGATGCTCTCGATGGCGCTGGTCGCCCTCGACTCCGCCTGCGTGTCGACCGCGGTGCCGCAGATCGTCGGCGAGCTCGGCGGCTTCAGCTTCTTCTCCTGGCTGTTCTCCGGTTACCTCCTCGCCGTGACGGTCACCCTGCCCGTCTACGGCAAGCTGGCCGACGCGCGCGGGCGCAAGCCGGTGCTGCTGGTCGGCTCCGCCCTCTTCCTGCTCGGCTCGCTGCTCTGCGCCGGGGCCTGGTCCATGGGCGCGCTCATCGCGTT
This sequence comes from Streptacidiphilus anmyonensis, assembly GCF_000787855.1. Taxonomy (GTDB): domain Bacteria; phylum Actinomycetota; class Actinomycetes; order Streptomycetales; family Streptomycetaceae; genus Streptacidiphilus; species Streptacidiphilus anmyonensis. Next base: position 7,341 of record NZ_BBPQ01000002.1, read on the forward strand.
CCGCGTGGTGCAGGGCCTCGGCGGCGGCGCGATCCAGGGGACGGTGCAGACCCTGGCCGCCGACCTCTACCCGCTGGAGCGGCGACCGAAGATCCAGGCGGCGCTCTCCACGGTGTGGGCGTCCTCCGCCGTCCTCGGCCCGGCGATCGGCGGGCTGCTTGCGGGCTACGCCAGCTGGCGGTGGATCTTCCTGATCAACCTCCCGGTCGGGCTCGTCGCGCTCGTACTGCTCAAGCGGCACCTGCGGGAGGCGCACGTCGTGCCGGGCAGCCGGACGCGGATCGACTGGGCGGGCGCGGTCGGTCTGTTCGCCGCCACCAGCCTGCTGCTGTTCGCACTGGTCCAGGGCGGCGTGGCGTGGCCGTGGCTCTCCGCGCCCAGCATCGCGCTGTTCGCCGGATCCCTCGCGGCGGGCCTGGTCACCTTCGCGCTGGAGCGCCGGGCCGAGGACCCGATCATGCCGGGCTGGGTCTGGCGCCGCCCGGTGATCGCCGGGGTCAACCTGGCGCTGGGCTGCCTGGGCGTGCTGATGATCGCCCCGATGGTCTTCCTGCCGACCTACGCGCAGTCCGTGCTCGGCCTCTCCCCCGTGGCGGCGGGCTTCGTCCTCTCGGTCTGGACGCTCAGCTGGCCGACCTCGGCGGCGCTGTCCAACCGCCTCTACCGGCGCATCGGCTTCCGTGACACCGCGCTCATCGGCTCCTGCGTCGGGACGGTGCTGCTGGCCGCCTTCCCGTTCCTCCCCTACCGCGGACCCGCCTGGCAGCCGGCGCTGCTGATGCTGCTGCTGGGGGCCGGGCTCGGCCTGTTCCAACTGCCGCTGATCATCGGCGTGCAGAGCAGCGTGCCCTGGCACGAGCGCGGCACGGCGACGGCCTCGGTGCTGTTCTGCCGCCAGGTCGGCCAGAGCGTCGGCGGCGTGCTCTTCGCCGTGGTCGCCAACGCGACGCTGACCGACCGCCTTCACAGCGCCCCGCCCGGGCTGCGCGGGGCCCTGCCGCAGGGCCTGGACAAGACCGCCTCCGCGCTGCTGCACGGCGGCAGCCTCGGCGGTGCGGCCACGGACTACCTGCGCCACGCCCTCGCGGCCGCGGTCGGCCACGTCTACCTGGGAGCTGCCGCGGCGGCCGCCCTCGCTGTGATCTTCCTCGCTACAGTGACACCGAAGCGCTTCCCGACAGCCGAGGGGGACTGACGAGATGACGGATGCCAGAACGGCCTGGGTGGAGGTCGCCGACCGGGTCTACCAGCGCCGCTACGACCCGTTCGACGTGAGCGTGACGGTCGTCGCGGGCACGGACGGCCTGATGGTCGTCGACACCCGGTGCAGCCTCGCCGAGGCGCGCGAGATCCGCGGACACCTGCGCCAGATCTCGGCCGCACCGGTGCGCTGGGTGGTCAACACCCACGTCCACTTCGACCACGTCTGGGGCAACGCGGAGTTCGCCGCACCCCGGCAGGTTCCTCCGGCGCAGTTCTGGGGCAGCGCGGAGATGGTCGCCGCGATGCGCGGAGCCGGCGAGGACCCGGACACGGTGAAGCTCAAGGAGACCCTGGCCGCCCGGAGCGAGGAGTGGCGGGCCAAGCTCGCCGAGTTGGAGGAGCACGTCCCGGACAACATCGTCCGAGGCGGCCACGACCTGGACCTGGGCGACGGCCGGGTGGTCCGGATGCGCCAGGTCGGCCGCGGCCACACCGACGGCGATCTCGTGCTGCACGTCCCGGACGCGGACGTGCTGCTGATGGGCGATCTGCTGGAGGAGAGCGGCGACCCGCACTTCGGCCCGGACTCCTTCCCGCTCGACTGGGCCGCCACGATCGACGCCGCGCTGGCCCTCACCGGCCCGGGCACGCGCTTCGTCCCCGGCCACGGCGCGAGCACGGACGCGTCCTTCGTCGTCGCCCAGCGCGACACGCTCGCCGCGGTCGCGGACACCTGCCGCTCCCTGCACGCCGCAGGCGTCCCGCTGGACGAGGCCCTGAAGACGGGCGACTGGCCCTACGACCGCGAGCACCTTCAGGACGCGATCAGGCGCGCCTACCTGCATCTCTCCGCCTGACGAACGCCTCCCTCCCAGGGGCGCGGGGACTCTCCCGCGCCCCTACCCTTTCGGCAATTGGTTGCGTTTAGCAAGCAATAGGAATATGGTTGCCCTGAGCAATCACCTGCCAGCAATCAACCGTCAGCCATCACCTGCGCGCAGCCGCCGTCAGCGCGAAACACGCCGGGGGGAAGGGGAACACCGTGGGCAAGCACGCGGTACGCCACACCGCCGCACCGGGCGAGCCGATGAGCCACCGGCAGATCATGGAGGCGCTGACCGGCCTGCTGCTGGGCCTGTTCGTCGCGATCCTGTCGTCGACGATCGTGTCGAACGCCCTGCCGACGATCATCGCCGACCTGCACGCCAGCCAGACCGCCTACACCTGGGGGATCACCGCGACGCTGCTCGCGATGACCGTCTCCACCCCGATCTGGGGCAAGCTCGCCGACCTGATGAGCAAGAAGCTGCTCATCCAGATCGGTCTGGTCGTCTACGTGGTCGGCTCCTGCATCGCCGGGCTCTCCCAGAACGCGGGCATGCTGATCACCGCCCGCGCCGTGCAGGGCATCGGCGCGGGCGCGCTGACCGCGCTGACACAGACGATTCTGGCGATCATGGTCCCGCCGCGCGAGCGCGGCCGGTACTCCGGCTACATGGGCGGCGTCTTCGCACTCGGCACCATCGGCGGCCCGCTGATCGGCGGCGCGATCGTGGACACCTCCTGGCTCGGCTGGCGCTGGTGCTTCTACGCCGGCGTGCCGTTCGCCGTCGCCGCGCTGGTCGTGCTGCAGAAGACGCTGCACCTGCCCGTGACCAGGCGTCAGGTCAAGGTCGACTGGCTCGGTGCGGGCCTGGTCACCGCCGCCGTCTCGCTGCTGCTGGTCTGGGTCTCCTTCGCGGGCGACAAGTACGACTGGATCTCCTGGCAGACCGCCGCCATGGTCGGCGGCTCCGTGGTCCTCGGCGCGGTGTTCCTGCTCGCGGAGAAGCGGGCGAGCGAGCCGATCGTCCCGCTGCACCTGTTCCGCAGCCGCACGATCGCGCTGGCCGTCACCGCCTCGCTGCTGATCGGCGTGGCGATGTACACCGGCACCACCTTCCTCAGCCAGTTCTTCCAGCTGGCCCGGGACAACTCGCCGACCATGGCCGGCATCATGACGCTGCCGATGATCCTGGGCCTGGCCCTCGTCTCGATGGTCTCCGGCCGGATCATCACCCGGACCGGTCGTTGGAAGGCGATCCTGGTCCTGGGCGGGGTGCTCACCGTCGCGGGCGTCGGCCTGCTCGGCAGCGCCCGCGCACACAGCGACTACTGGCTGCTCGCGCTGTACATGTTCCTGGTCGGCTCCGGCCTCGGCATGACGATGCAGAACCTGGTGCTGTCCGTGCAGAACCAGGTCCGCCCGGAGGAGTTGGGCGCGGCCAGCGCGGTCGTGGCCTTCACGCGGACCCTCGGCGGCGCGGTCGGCGTGTCCGCGCTCGGCTCGGTGATGTCCACCAAGGTCACCCGCTACACCGACGACGGCCTGGCCAGGCTCGGCATCCACGCCGCCGTGGGCGACGGCGGCGTCCCGAAGCTCTCCACGCTCCCGGTCCCGGTCCGAGGCGTCGTCGAGGACTCCTTCGGCCACGGCATCGGCGACGTCTTCCTCTACGCCGCGCCGTTCGCCGCGCTGGCGACGCTGGCGATCCTCTTCATCAAGGAGGTCCCGCTGCGCACCTCGACCACGGCCCCGGTCGCGTCCAACAGCCCCGCCGTCGCGGGCGATACTGTCGGCGCGGCGAACTGACCAGCGCAGAAGCCTCCGGGCGACGGGCGACGGCCGACGGCCGACGGGCGGCAGGCTATGGGCGAGGGGCGAGAGAGGCGGGCAGCACGATGAGCAAGGCGATCGAGGAGATCGAGCAGGAGCTGGGCGTGCTGTTCCGCCGCGGACGGGCCCTCTCCCACGAGCTGGCCGAGGGCGTCCACCCCGGCCTGGAGCCGGGCCACTACGCCTTCCTGGTCCGCCTGGAGGAAGCCGGCGCCAGCCGCCCGAGCGAGCTGGCGGCCTACTTCCACATCGGCAAGGCCACAGCCGGACGCCAGCTCACCTGCCTGGAGACGCTCGGCCTGGTCGCCCGCCGCCCCGACCCCGAGGACGGCCGCGCCCACCTGCTCGAACTCACCCCCGAGGGCCTCGCCCGCGTGGACGCCGCGCGAGCGCGACGACGCGACACCTTCCACGACCGGCTGTCGACCTGGCAGGAGCGGGACCTGGCGGCCCTGGCGCGGCTGCTGGCGCGCTTCAACGCGGAGTTCGGCTGAGCACACGGAGTTCGGCCGAGCACACGCAGCTCGGCTGAGGCGGCGACTACAGCTCGATCAGGACCTTGCCCACCGCGCCGCCCTGGACCGCGTCGTGGGCGTCGGCCGTGCGGGTGAGCGGGTAGCGGTGCCAGGGCAGGCCCGCCTGCTCGCCGCCGCGGAGGGCGTCCGCCGCCACCGCGTCGCCGATCGCGGCGACCGCCGCGAGCTTCGCCGCGTCCGGGACGGTGTAGACGAGGATGCCCAGCCATCGCAGGTTGCGGACCATCGAGTCCCGCACCGGGACGGTGACCTCCGGGCCGCTCCCGTCCGCGTAGAACGCGACGGTGCCGTTCGGCGCCAGCACGGCCAGGTCCAGTTCGACGTTGGCCGTCGGGGCGACCTCCACGACCAGGTCGACGCCCTCGGGCGCCAGCGCGCGGATCACCGACGCGGCGTCCTGCGCCCGGTAGTCGACGACCTGGTGCGCCCCGGCCGCCGCGGCGAGCCTGCCCTTCTCCGGACCGCTCACGGTGGTGAGCACCGTCGCACCCGCCCAGCGGGCGAGCTGGATCGCGGCGTTGCCGACCGCGCCCGCGCCGCCGGCGACCAGGACGGTGCGACCGGCCAGCGCGCCGGGGACCAGGCGCGCGGGACCGCCCTCGGCGAGGGTGAGGGCACGGTGCGCGGTCATCGCGGGGATGCCGAGGCTCGCGCCGAGCTCCAGCGACGCGCGCTCCGGGAGCGCGACGGCCTGACGGGCCGGCAGGACGACGTACTCCTGGGCCGTGCCGTCCGCGCGCTGCCACGCGGCCTCCCAGATCCACACCCGCTCGCCGACGCGCGCGGCGTCCACCCCCGCGCCGACGGCGTCGACGACGCCGGAGCCGTCCTGGTTCGGCACCTGCGGCGCGGCCGCGCCCGGCCGCGCGTTCGTACGGGACTTCCAGTCGGTGGGGTTGACCCCGGAGAAAGCCACCTTGACCCGCACCTCGCCCGGCCCCGGCTCGGGAACCGGGCGGTCGGTCAGGGACAGGACGTCGGAACCACCGCTGCGCTCGTACACGATTGCCTTCATGATCGGACGAACCCGCGGCGTGCGCGGGTTGTTCCCGGGCCCGACCCGATTCACCCCAGCCGCGCGAGCAACTCCTCGACCGCGCGGTCCAGCGCCTGCGGCGCCGGAACGTCGATGTCCGGGGTGATCCCGACGCCCTCCCAGCTGGTGCCGCTGACCGGGTTGACCGAGCGTCCGACCGGGACGGTCAGCTCCAGGTGCGGGTGGAGCGTCCAGCCGTTGCGCGGGTGGGCGCCGCCGCCCGTCCGCTCGCCGACGACCACGGCGCGGCCCGACTGCTGGAGGTTGTAGGTGAGCTCCTCGCCGCCGGAGAAGGTGCGACCGCTCGCCAGCACCGCGACCGGCTTGTCACGGCCGAGGCGGCGGCCGGGGACGTGCGGCAGCGTCCAGGACTGCTCCTCCTGGTCGCCCTGCTCGCCGTCGCGCCAGAACTGGGTGTTGAGGTGGGTGGGCTCGTCGAAGAGGTAGCTGCAGATGTACTGCGCGGTGTACGGGTCGCCGCCGAGGTTGCCGCGCAGGTCCAGAACGAGCGCCCGCGCCTGGGCGGCGAGCGTCATCACGGCGGTGATCGAGTCGGCCGAGAGCTTGAGCGGAAAGAGCATCGGGGCGAACTCGACCAGGGCGACGCCCCCTTCCAGCACCTCGAAGCGCGGCACGCCCGCGCAGCTCTCGGCGGCCCGGGTGAGCATCAACTGCTCGGCCGCGGCGTCCTTTCCGTCCGGGATCACATCCGGGTGGAAGACCAGACGCAGGTGCCGGTCGCCGTTGGCGGCCTGGAGGTCGCGGGTGACCAGCCCGGCGAGCTCCTCGGGCCCCGCGGCGGCTGCGTACCGGCCGGCGGCCGCGGCGGCGCGCAGGTCCGCCGAGATCTTCTCCCCCACCTCGGGGAAGACGTAGTTCGCGGACACCAGGTCGGCGGCACGCGCGAGGATCTCAAGATGATCAAGAGAAGTCATGAGGGAGAGTAAACCGGTCGCGACCACGCCCCACCACTACTTCCTTCGAATTAATTGTATGACCGGAACGCTACAAGACGCACACGGACGGTGATACTCCCCGCCGAGACAGTCGCGGTGTGTCCCCCTGTACCCGGGCACGACGCCCGAGGTCCGCACCCGACGCCCGGAGGTGCCGGATGCCCCGCATAACCCCTCGGACGGTCGCCGCGTCGCTCGGCGCGGCCCTCGCGCTCGCCTGCGGCCCCCTGCTCGCCCTCGCCCCGGCCGCCGTGGCCGCCGCGGCCGACCAGCCCGACCCGAGCGCGAGCGACTCACCCGCCGCGCAGCCATCCGACGGCGGGGGCAGCGGGGGCTGGAACGGAGGCGGAAGCGGGGGCGGAAGCGGAAGCGGAGGCTGGAGCGGGGGCGGAGGCTGGAGCGGGGGCGGAAGCGGAAGCGGAGGCTGGAGCGGGGGCGGAGGCGCGTCGGACCACCCCTCCAGCGCGAGCGGCGCGGACATCTCGATCAGCCCGGAGGAGGTCACGCCCGGCCGGACCGTGGGCCTGGTCGTCAACTGCAGCGCCAAGTCCTTCGGCACGCCGGACCCGACCCTGGTCTCCTCGATGGCCTTCGTCACGGCCGTGCGCCTCCACCCGATGCCCGGTCAGCCGGGCTTCTTCTCCGGCGCGGCCACGATCAGCAAGGACGTCAAGCCCGGCGAGTACAGCGTCTCGGGAGCCTGCAAGGAGTCGAACACCTCGGTGTCGACCTTCCGCGGCACCGTCGAGGTCCACGGCCGCCAGGACGACCACAGCCCGCACGGGCCGGTGCACACCGGCGTCGGCGGCAGCTTCGACCCGGGCAGCACCACGCAGGTGGCGGTCGGCGTCGGGCTCGCCGGAGTGGCGGGCGGCGCGCTGCTCCTCGGCCGCCGACGCGGCGGCGCGGCCTGACCGCGTCGAAGGGAGCGGTGCATGGGCGGTAGCACCCGGCTGGCCGCGAAGGCCGTGCTGGTCGTCGGCCTGGTGATAGCCGGCCGGGGCCTCGGCGGCGGCCCGCCCCAGCCCGACGCGAGCGCCGCGAACCCGGGCGGCGTGTACTGGTACGCGGATCAGGACCGTCCCGCTCCCCCGCTGCCGGCGGCACTGCCGTTGCGCGTCCGCATCCCCGCCATCGGCGTCGACGCGCCGCTCACCGCCCTCTCCCTGGACCGGACGGGCCACCTCGTCCCCCCGCCGGAGTCGCGCGCCGACCTGGCCGGCTGGTACGCGGACGGCACCGTCCCCGGCGCGGCCGGGCCCGCGATCATCGCCGGGCATGTCGACAACGGCCGTGGCCCTGCGGTCTTCTACGGCCTCGGCGCGCTCGCGCAGGGCGACACGGTCGACGTGGTCCGCGCCGACCGGCGCACGGCGGTGTTCCTGGTCGACAGCGTGCAGGTCTTCGCGAAGGACAGGTTCCCGGACAAGGACGTCTACGGACCCACCTCGATCGCCGCGCTCCGGCTGATCACCTGCGGCGGCGGCTACCAGGCCGGCAAGGGCTACCTGGGCAACGTCGTGGTCTTCGCCCATCTGGTCAGCCGCCCGCCGGGCTGACGGGCTGACGGGCTCAGGTCCGCCTGACGGGCTGACGTCGACGCCGGACACGGAGGAGGGCGGCCGCCCGGGGGTCAGGTCCCGGGCGGCCGCCCTTCCAGGTGCTACGTCGCTCACTTCTGGACGTAGACCGCCACGGTCCTCGCGGGGACGGTGAAGGTGCCCGTGGCGGGGTCGAAGGACGCGGTCTTCACGACCGGGTCGCTGCCCTGGGCCTGGATCGGATCCAGCGTCTCGCCGGTGCCGATCAGGCCGGTGAGGGTCTGCTGCCGACTGCTCGGGGTCGCGTTGAAGACGACCGTGACGGACTTGTAGGTGGGCAGGCCGGAGCCGTCCAGATGCAGGGTGATCACACCCGGGGTCTCCCCCGCCGTGCCCGACAGCGGGAAGCTCATCCGCTGTTGGACCTCGGCCGCCGTGGCGAGCGAGAACAGCGGCGTGGACGCCTTGATCTTCAGGAACTGCTGGTAGAGCGCCGTGGTGTCCTGCTGGGCCGTGCAGTTCGCGACCAGCGAGGCGTCGCCCAGCAGCGGCTTCGCCCAGGGCCAGAAGGCGGAGTTGGAGGCGGCCGACGGAAGACCGCGGCCGAAGCCGTTGCCGCCACTGCCGTTGCCGCCGTTGCCGCCGCCGTCGGCGCACTGCCACTGGATCGCGTTGAACCAGTCGCCGCTGTCGTAGGAGTTGGCGTCCAGCGACTTGCTGCGCAGCAGGTCCGAGCCCGCCACGGAGAACCCGGGGCCCTGGGAGAGCTCGGTGGTCGCCAGCGCCAACGCCTGCATCCTGACCCGGTCGGCCATGGGGGTGCCGGCCGGGAGCTTGTAGACGAGCGCGTCGTACAGGTCGAGGTTGTCGTGCGCGTCGACGTAGGTGATCGCCTCGCCCGGCGCGGCGGTGTATCCGGCCGGGGAGCCGTTGTAGTCGACCTCCGAGCCGGTGACGGTCTTCCCGGCGCTGTCGGTGAAGGAGTAGGAGGCCAGGTTGCCGGTCAGGCCGACCTTGATCTGGTCCATCTCGTTGAGCAGGCGGGCCTTCTGGTCGGCCGTGCTGCCGTTGACCGCGTCCCCGTTGGGGTCGGTGTAGAGGCCGGAGGCGAAGCCCTGGGTGTGCGGGTTGCTGTCGAAGGGGCCGCCGCCGCGCACCGCGTCGCGCAGGCGGTCGTTGAAGGTGGCGATGCCGGTGCCGGCCATGTTGGCCTGGGTCGCCTGGACGAAGCGGGCGTCGTTCGCGACGACGCCGAAGTTCCAGCCCTCGCCGTAGAGGAACTCGGACCGGCCGGTGGCCTTGAGGCCCGCCTTGACGTCGAGCATGGTGGACTTCGGGTCGAGGCCCATCAGGTCGAAGCGGAAGCCGTCGACGTGGTACTCGGTGGCCCAGAGCTTGGTGGAGTCGACCACCAGGCGGTTCATCAGGGCGTGTTCGGGGGCGGTGTCGGCGCAGCAGGAGTCGGTCGTCACCGCGCCGTCGGCGGAGAGCCGCTGGTAGTAGCCGGGGACGATCTGGTCCAGCACGCTGGCGTCGGCCTCGCCGGACGCGGCGGTGTGGTTGTAGACGACGTCCATGACCACCCGCAGGCCGATCTTGTGCAGGGCGGCGACCATCTGCCGGAACTGCACGATGCGGGCGGCGCCGTTCGGGTCGGTGCTGTAGGAGCCCTCGGGGACGTCGTAGTGCAGCGGGTCGTAGCCCCAGTTGTAGGCGTCGGTGGACGCCTGCGCGCCGATGCAGGACTGCTGCTGGTCGGAGTCGGCCGCGAGCGAGGCCAGGTCGCAGGCGGGGGTGGTCTGTTCGCTCTTGGCCTCGGGCACCGAGGCGAAGTCGAACGAGGGCAGGATGTGCACCGTCGTCAGGCCCTGCTTGGCGAGCTGGGCCAGGTGCTTCATGCCGGCCGAGTCCAGGTCGGTGAAGGCCAGGTAGGTGCCGCGCTCAGCCGCCGGGACGGTGGAGTCGGCGACGGAGAAGTCGCGGACGTGCAGTTCCTGGATCTCCTGCTGCCCGGCGCTGATCGCCTTGGGCGAGCGGTCCTGCTGCCAGCCCTGCGGCGCGAGCGAGGCGGCGTCCAGGTCGACGAGCTGGCTGCGCCTGGAGTCCGTGGAGAGCGAGACCGAGTACGGGTCGGTGACGTGGTTGGTCACGACCTTCTGCACGCTCGGCGCCCAGACCGTGACCCGGTAGAGGTAGTACTTCCCGGTCCAGTCCTTCCTGCCCTTGACCGTCCAGACCCCGCTGGCGTTCTGACGCCGCATGGGGACCACGCTCGGGGTCGTGGCCGTCGCGGAGTCGTACAGCTCCAGGCTGACCTGCTGGGCGGTCGGCGCCCAGACCGACAGCGACGGCGTGCCGTCCTCGGCGTAGACGGGGCCGAGCGGCGCCTTGGCCGCCGCCGCGCCGTAGATCGCGTCGAGCGCGCCGGGGAGCTGCACGCCCGTCGCGGCGAGCAGCGCCCCGTTGGCCTCGCGCTCGGTCATGATCAACTGCGAGCGCAGCGCGAGCGCGATCCGCTTCACGTCGCGCGGGTCGACGGTGAAGGCGGCGTAGCCCTTCAACTCGGGGTGCTGGGCGAGTTGGGCGGCGGTCAGGCCGCCGCTGACGGGCAGCAGGCGCAGCCAGTAGCCGGGGTCGGTGGTGTCGCCGTCCTTGACGGCGATGGCTCCGGTCGGCGAGTAGACCAGCTCGGCGGAGGAGCCGCTCGGGACGTCGGCGCCGAATCCCCAGCTCGCCGGGACCGCGACCGTGGTGCCGTCGACGAACTGCGCCTTGGACGTGCCGAGGTCGACGTCCGCCGCCGAGGCGTTGGACTCGGGCAGCAGGTAGCCGGGCGCCGCGCTCAGGATCCAGACCTCGCGGCCGTTCTGACTGAAGACCAGCGACTGGTCGTCCGGCAGATCCTTGGTGTCGCCGTTGTGGAGGATGTAGCTGAGCGAGGTGGCGCCCGAGGCCAGCGGGACGGTGAAGACGTCGCCGAACGCGTCGGTGCCGGAGGGCTGGAGCGGCGAGGTCCAGTCGGTCGGGTTCGCCGCGCCCGTCCACACGTGCATGCCCCAGCCGGCGTAGTTCCCGTCGGCGCGGTGGTAGTGGACGATCACCTGACCTGCCGGGACGGTGTCGCTCGCGCCCGGGTCGCTGGTGTAGGTGGTCGGGTCGCCGGAGTTCACCCAGACCTCGCCGGTCTGCGAGATGTCGATGGACCGGTCGGCGGGGGTGTCCTTGGTGCCGTTGTTCTCGACGATGAAGCCGACGTTGCTCGCGCCCGGCTTCAACTTGACGTAGGCGAAGGCGCCGAAGGCGTCGCGGCCGATGAACGGGTGCCCGTCGGGCCAGGTGGTGCCCTCGCCGTCGGCGATGTCGCCCCAGGCGTAGAGGTTCCAGCCGCTGTAGTCCCCGTCGGCCCGGTGGTAGTGCACGACGGCGTAACCGCGCGGGGCCGCGGTCGGCTTGGGCGTCGGCGGGACGGCGGCGACGAGCGTGCTGCCCGTCGCGTCGGCGGTGCGGCCGGCGTTGTCGACGACGACGGCCTTGTAGCGCACGGTCGTTCCGGCCGGGACCTTGCTCAGGTCCTGGGTGACGGCGTAGGGGGCGTGGTCGGCGGTGCCGAGCACCTTCCAGGCGCCGGTGCCGACGGAGGCGGCGAAGACGACGCGGTCGAAGCCGCCGCCGGTGGCGGTGGCCTTGACGGTGACGGTGCCGGAGGAGCCGTCAGCGGGCGCGGCGAGGGTGACGCCGGGCGCGGCGCCCGGCTCGGCGAGGCGCGCGTCGGCCTTGTAGACGACGGTGGACTCGGCGGGGACGGTCAGGTTCAGCCTGCTGTCCGCACCGGTGACGGCGTGGCCTTGGCCGGCGCCGTAGATCGGGGTGAAGCCCATGCCGGCCGAGTAGGTCGGCACACTGACGCTCTGCTCGGTGGTCGCGTTGTTGACCGCGACCAGGTACTCGACCTGCTGCTTGGCGTCGATGCGGGAGAAGGCGTAGACCCCGGGGCCGTTCGCGGCATAGCGCTCGACCTGGGCGCCGTTCTCCAGCGCCGGATTGGCCTTGCGCAGCGCGGCGAGCTGGGCGATCGCCTGGTAGACGGGCACGTCGGTGCCGTAGCGGTCGGCCGAGCCGCTCGGCCCGCCGATGACGGCGTCGCTGTTGTACTCGGCGACCTTGGAGGCGAACATGTCCTGCCGCCCCGCCTTGTCACCGCCGAGGCCGGTGAAGCCCTGCTCGTCGCCGTAGTACACGACCGGCTGACCGCGCGTCAGGAACAGCAGCTGCTGCGCCAGCAGGTCCTTCTTGAGTAGCTCGGCGTCGCCCGCGTTCGGGTTGTCCGTCTTCAGGAAGTACCCGATGCGGCCCATGTCGTGGTTGCCGAGGAAGGTCGGCTGCTCGTACGCGTCGGTGGTCGCGGAGGCGTACTTGTAGTCGTCCGCGTAGAGCTGGGAGAGCAGTTGGGCCGAACCGCCCTGGGAGGCGTACTCGCGGGCGGCGTTCTGGAACGGGAAGCCGAGGGCGGCGTCGAGTCTGCCCTGGGTGACGTAGGAGGAGTTGACAGTGGTGTCCGCGTCGTAGACCTCGCCGAACATGAAGAACTTCTTGTTCCCCTGCTGCTCGGCGTACTGCTCCAGCGCCGGGGCCCACTGCTGCCAGAAGGCCATGTTCACGTTCTTGACGGTGTCGATCCGGAAGCCGTCGACGTCGTCCTGCTTGACCCAGTTCTCGTAGATCTTCTCCATGCCGGCGACCACCCGGGGGTCCTGGGTGTCGAGGTCGTCGAGACCGGAGAAGTCGCCCTCGGTGGCGTTCTCACCGACGAAGGTGGAGTTGCCCCGGTTGTGGTAGAGCGTCACGTCGTTGAGCCAGGACGGCTGCTTCGCGGTGGCGTCGCCCGGGTTGTCGAAGACGGGCGTGTAGGGGAAGGAGTCCTTGGTCAGCTTCGGGTAGTCCGCCGTGCCGTTCGCGGCGTTGGCGTCCGCGACGGCGGTGGTGTCGACCGGGCGGCCGTTCGCGTCGAGCGTCGGGTAGGCGCCGGTGGAGCGGTAGTCGTAGGTCTTCTCGGCGTAGTCGATGACGTCGGCGGTGTGGTTGGTGATGACGTCGAAGAAGACCTTCATGCCCATCTTGTGGGCCTTCTGGATCAGCTCCTTCAGCTGCGCGTTGGTGCCGAAGTGCGGGTCGACCTGGGTGAAGTCGGTGATCCAGTAACCGTGGTAACCGGCGGATGCGTTGCTGCCGGTGCCCTGGACGGGCTTGTTCTTGAAGATCGGCGCCATCCAGATCGCGGTGGTGCCCAGCTTCTTGATGTAGGGCAGCTTCTGGATGATCCCGGCCAGGTCGCCGCCGTGGTAGAAGCCCGAGTCGGTCGGGTCGTAGCCGTTGTCCATGCGCGTGCCGGTGATGCCACCGGTGTCGTTGGACGGGTCGCCGTTGGCGAAGCGGTCCGGCAGCAGGAAGTAGAACTGCTCCTTGTCGAGGCCGTGCCGGTCCGGGGTGGCGGCCAGCGAGGCATCGGAGGGGGCGGCCGGGAGCGCCACCGCGTGCGGCGCATCGTCAGCCGTCGGCGCGGCCACGGCCGCCGGACCGGCCCCCACGGCGACCGGGGTGAGCAACGCGGCGGTGACGAGCAGGCTCTTCCATCGTGATCGCTCAGGTCTGATGGCCACGCGTGTCCCTCCCAGGGGCGGCTCGTCGGCAAGGCGAGCCAGAACTTACTGGTGCCCACACATGGTCGCAAGATGTTTCAGCAAGATACTGAAAATGTTTCCACCGATGTCTTGACGCTCAGGAATTCAAGGGCGCACAGTCTCTCGTCGGCACCCTCTCCGCTCCACCACCCACCCAACTCTCCTCCACGGAGCCGCAGATGCCGAGACAATCGACCCGATGGCGCGCCCTGCTCGCGTCCAGTGCCCTGCTCGCCGCCGGCACCCTGGTACCGCTCACACTGGCCAGCGGCACCGCGCACGCCAGCGCGCCGAACGGCGGCGACGTGATCGCCAACCTGTTCATGTGGAACTGGCCCTCGGTGGCCTCGGAGTGCAGGGACGTCCTCGGGCCGAAGGGCTACGGCGCGGTCCAGGTGGCCCCGCCGCAGGACTCGATCCGCCTCTCCGGCTCCCACCCCTGGTGGGAGATCTACCAGCCCGTCGGCTACGACCTGAACAGCCGCATGGGGACCGAGGCGCAGTTCCAGTCGATGGTGACGGCCTGTCACAACGCGGGCGTCAAGGTCTACGCGGACGCGGTCATCAACCACATGTCCGGCACCGACCAGACCAGCACCGACTCCTACGGCGGCGACAGCTTCAACGTCTCCTCCCGCAGCTACGGCGAAGTCCCCTACACCTCGGCCGACTTCCACACCTCACCCGCCAACTGCCCGAACGCGGACCTGTCGATCCAGGACTGGAACAGCCAGACCCAGGTCCAGGAGTGCGACCTGGAGAACCTGGCGGACCTCTACACCGAGACCGACGACGTCCGGTCGAAGATCGCCGGCTACCTCAACAAGCTGATCGGCTACGGCGTCGACGGCTTCCGCGTCGACTCGGCCAAGCACATCAACCAGGCCGACATGGCGAACATCGAGTCCCGGCTGAACAACACGCAGTGGGGCGCCCGCCCCTACGTGCTCCAGGAGGTCTACCCCGGCAGCAGCGGCAACCTCGCGCCGTCGGCCTTCGAGAGCGACGGCAGCGTCATCGGCTTCGACTACGCCGACAACCTGAAGAACCAGTTCACCGGCAGCATCGCCAACCTGAGGACCTTCGGCCAGTCCTGGGGCCTGGAGCCGAGCGCCTCCGACGGCGCGATGGTGGCCAACCACGACACCGAGCGCAACGGCAGCACCCTCAGCTACAAGAACGGCGCCGTCTTCACCCTGGCCAACGAGTTCATGCTGGCCTGGGGATACGGCACCCAGCCCTCCGTCTACTCCGGCTTCACCTGGAACAGCACCGACGACTCGCCGCCTGCCGACGGCAACGGCTACGTCACCGCCACCGACTGCTCGAACGGCTGGTACTGCACCGACCGGATCCAGGGCGTCGCGAACATGGTCGGCTGGCACAACGCGGCCCAGGGCGCCGCGGTGGCCAACTGGTACGACGACGGCTCCAACCTGATCGCCTTCTCCCGCGGCGACAAGGCGTGGATCACCATCAACAACGAGAACACCACGCAGACCCGGACCTTCCAGACCGGTCTGCCCGCCGGCACCTACTGCGACGTCATCCACGGCGACTACACCGCCTCGACCGGCGCCTGCTCCGGCCCGACGGTCGCCGTGGACGCGAACGGCGACGCGACCGTCTCGGTCGCGGCCAAGGACGCGGTCGCCCTCTACGCGCTCACGACGTCCACCACCACGCCGTCCCCGACGCCGAGCGCGAGCGCGACCCCGAGCGCCTCGCCCACGCCTACGAGCACGCCCACGTCCACGAGCACGTCCACCAGCGCCCCGTCGGCGGGCACCGTCGCGGAGACCTTCACCGTCAGCGGCGCGCCGACCAGCGCCCCGATGTACCTGGTGGGCTCCGTCAGCGGCCTGGGCGGCTGGGCGCCCGCCTCGGCGCTGCCGATGACGCAGTCCGGCGCGACCTGGACGGTCACGGTGGACCTCCCGCAGACCACGGCGATCCAGTACAAGTACATCGAGAAGGACTCCTCGGGGAACGTCACCTGGGAGCCCGGCGCCAACCACTCGGCCACGACCGGCTCGGGCGCCACCGCCGCGCTGACGGACGGCTACAACGGCTCCGTCGCGGCCGTCAGCGAGACCTTCGACGTGAACGCGACGACCTGGTACGGCCAGAACCTCTACGTGGTCGGATCGCTCCCGGCGCTCGGCGACTGGAACACCGCGAACGCCGTGCCGCTCTCGTCGGCCGCGTACCCGGTCTGGTCCGCCGCCGTCGCGCTGCCGGCCGACACCGCCTTCCAGTACAAGTACGTCAAGAAGGACCCCGACGGCACGATCGAGTGGGAGTCCGGCGCCAACCGCGGCGCCACCACCGGCACCACCGCCGCCACGCTCGGCGACGCCTGGAACACCCCGGCCACCAGCCCCGTCGGGGTGAGCTTCGACGAGACGAAGTCGACCGTGCCCGGACAGAACGTCTACGTCGTCGGCAGCATCGCCGCGCTCGGGTTCTGGGACCCGACCAAGGCCGTCCCGCTCTCCTCAGCCAATTACCCCGTTTGGGCTACAACTCTCAGCATCACCCCGAATACGAACTTCCAGTACAAGTACATCGTCATCGACGCGGCCGGGAACGTCACCTGGGAGTCCGGCGCCAACCGGACCTGTACGACCGGTTCCTCCGGCTCCGTCACCCTTGACGACAGCTGGAAATAACAGAACGTGACCGACCTCGGAGCCGTCGCCCCCAGCGGGCGGCGGCTCCCGGTATTTGGTCCACTAGGACCTGAGGGGTATTTCGGGCGACGAATCCCCGACCAGAGGGTGATCAGGAGACCCCAGGCCGCATGGCAGACTACTCACCCATGGGGAAGGCATCAGGAGCACGCACCAGCACCAGGAAGCCCGTGGGTAACCTGCTCTGGTCGGTGCGCGGACACTTCCGTTCGCCGGGCCGTCCCCACCTGTGGATCGAGCTGCTGCTGATCGCCGTGAGCTACTGGATCTACTCCATGGTCCGCAACGCGGTCCCCGAGATGGAGGCCCGCGCGCAGCGGAATGCTCACGACATCTGGGCACTCGAACAGACGCTGCATATCGATGTGGAGCGTTCAATCAACCACGGCCTCGACTCGGTCACGTGGTTGATCACCGGCTTGGACTACGACTACGCGACTCTCCACTTCATCGTCACAATCGCCGTTCTCGTGTGGCTGTTCCGCGCGCATTCCGGACGCTATGCGGCGGCCCGCCTCTCACTTTTCGTGACGACCGGCTTCGCGTTGTTCGGCTACTACTTCTATCCGCTCGCGCCACCCCGCCTGATGACCGACGGCGGATTCGTCGACACCGTCGAGAAGCACCACACCTGGGGCTCCATGGCCTCCGGCGACATGGCCCACGTCTCGAACCAGTTCGCCGCCATGCCGTCCATGCACATCGGCTGGTCGCTCTGGTGCGGCGTCACCATCTTCTTCCTGGCGAAGCGCACGTGGGTGCGGGCGCTCGGCGTCGTCTACCCGCTGACGACGCTGATCGTCATCGTGGCCACGGCGAACCACTTCTTCATGGACGCGATCGCCGGCGCGTGCTGCACGTTCATCGGTCTCGGCGCGTCCCGGCTGGTGTACCGCCGGTGGCCCTACAGCTTCCCGAAGGCCGCGCCCGCGCCGCGGCCCCAGCCCGAATCCGAGCCCCAGCCGGTCGGCGCCACGCGCTGACCGCAGTGCCTGAGGGGCGTCAGGGTCACTCGCCGTAGACGACGTGCTCCATGACCTCGCGGGCCCGCCGGGCCGTCCTGCGGTAGTCGTCGACCATCTCGCCCGCGTGGCCTTCGCCGTAACCGAGGTAGCGGGCCACGCCCGCGAGCTCCCGCGGCTCCGCGGGGAAGCTGTCGCCCGCGCGGCCGCGCACCAGCATGACCGCGTTGCGCACCCGCGTCGCCTGCACCCATGCGGAGCCCAGCGCCTCCGCCGCCTCCGCGTCCAGCAGGCCCGCGTCCACCGCCACGCGCAGCGCCCGCAGGGTGCGGGTCGTGCGCAGTCCTGGGACCGTGTGGCCGTGCTGGAGCTGCAGCAGCTGCACCGTCCACTCCACGTCGGCGAGGCCGCCGCGCCCCAGCTTGGTGTGGGTGGTGGGGTCCGCGCCGCGCGGCAGGCGCTCGGCCTCCACCCGCGCCTTGATCCTGCGGATCTCCCGCAGCTCGCCGGCGTCCAGCCCCTTCGCCGGGTACCGCAGCGGGTCGATCAGGGCGACGAACTCCTCCCCGAGACCCCGGTCGCCGGCGACCGGCTTGGCCCGCAGCAGGGCCTGGCTCTCCCAGGTGTGCGACCACCGTCGGTAGTAGGCCGCGTAGGAGGCGATGGAGCGCACCAGCGGACCCTGGCGGCCCTCCGGCCGCAGATCCGCGTCGATCTGCAGCGGCGGCTCCGTCGAGGGCAGCTGGAGCAACCGGCGCAGCTCCTCGAAGACCTGGCGGGCCGAGTTGCTCGCCTTGGTCTCGTCGGCGTCCGGCAGGGGGTCGTGGACGAACATGACGTCCGCGTCCGAGCCGTAGCCGAGCTCGTCGCCGCCGAAGCGGCCCATGGCGATGACGGCGAGCCGCGTCGGGAGGGGCTCCCCGGCCGCCGCCTCCGCCGCCGCGACGCAGGCCGCGAGCGCGCCCGCGAGCGTGGCCCGGTTGAGGCCGGTCAGGGCCAGCCCGGCCGCCTCCACGGACTCGGCCGGGGTGTCACCCAGACGGCCCAGCACGTCGGCCGCCGCCGTGCGGAACAGCTCCCGACGGCGCACCGAGCGGGCCGCCGCGACCGCCGCCGCCGCGTCGTCCGCGCGGCCGACCGCGGAGGCCACCTCGCGGTCCAGCATCTGCGGGGAGCGCGGGTCCAGGCCGTCGGCGTCGCCGAGCAGCGCGACCGCCTCCGGGGCGCGCAGCAGCAGGTCCTGGGCGAGGCGGCCGGACGAGAGGATCCGGGCCAGGTTCTCCGCCGCCGCGCCCTCGTCGCGCAGCAGCCGCAGGTACCAGGGGGTCGAGCCGAGGCTGTCGGAGACCTTCCGGAAGCCGAGCAGGCCCGCGTCGGGGTCGGCGGACTCGGCGAACCAGCCGAGCATCACCGGCAGCAGCGTGCGTTGCAGCGCGGCACGGCGGCTGACGCCGGTGGCGAGCGCCTGGAGGTGCCGGAACGCGTCGGCGGGCGCCCGGTAACCGAGCGCCGCGAGGCGCGCCTGCGCGGCGTCCGCGCTCAGTGCGTTGCCGCCGTCGAGGCGGGTGGTCAGGCCCGCCTCCTCCAGGTCCAGATGGGCGACGGCGTCCAGCAGCGGACGGTAGAAGAGCTTCTCGTGCAGGCGCCGCACCTCGCGTCCGTGCCGCTTCCACTCCGCGAGCAGCTCGGCGACCGGGTCGGCGCGCAGCCCGAGGGAGCGGCCGAGGCGGCGCAGATCCTGCTCGGCGGTCGGCACCAGATGGGTACGGCGCAGTTGGAACAGCTGGATCCGGTGCTCGAGCGTGCGCAGGAAGCGGTAGGCGCTGTCGAGCGCGGCGGCGTCGGCGCGGCCGACGTAGCCGCCGGCGGACAGGTCGGCCAGGGCGGTGAGGGTGGTGGCGCTGCGCAGCGACTCGTCGGTACGGCCGTGGACGAGCTGGAGCAGCTGCACGGAGAACTCGACGTCGCGCAGCCCGCCGGGGCCCAGCTTCAGCTCGCGCTCGACCTCGTTCGCCGGGATCGCCTCGACGACGCGGCGGCGCATCTGCTGCACGTCCTGCACGAAGTTCTCACGCTGCGAGGCCTGCCAGACCATCGGGGTGACGGCGTCGAGGTACTCCCGGCCGAGCTCGGCGTCGCCCGCGACGGGGCGGGCCTTCAGCAGGGCCTGGAACTCCCACGTCTTGGCCCAGCGCTGGTAGTAGGCGAGGTGGCTGGCGAGGGTGCGGACCAACGGCCCGTTCTTGCCCTCCGGGCGCAGGTTCGCGTCCACCTGCCAGATGGTGCCCTCGCGGGTGCTGTCCGAGCAGAGCCGCATCATGCGGGAGGCGAGGCGGGTGGCGGCCTTCAGGGAGGCGTCCGGGTCGCCCGGCTCGTGGTCGGCGGTGTCGCGGGGTTCGGCGACGAAGACCACGTCCACGTCGGAGACGTAGTTGAGCTCCCGCCCGCCGCACTTGCCCATCGCGATCACCGCGAGCCGGCAGGCGCGGGCCGCGTCCGGGTCCTCCTCGGCCGCGATGTCGAGGGCGGCCTGGAGCGTCGCCCCGGCGAGGTCGGCCAGCTCGGCGGCGGTCTGCCCGAGGTCGGCGGTGCCGGTGAGGTCCCGGGCGGCGACGCTGAGCAGCAGGCGGCGGTAGCCGGTGCGGAGCGCGTCCGCACGGGGGACGCCGGGCTGCTCCTCCCAGATGTGCTGGTAGAGCCGCCGGACGAACTCCTCCGGCCCGGGGTGGATGTCGTGCAGCTCGAAGGTGACCAGCTCGTGCCAGTCGTGCGGGTGCCGGGCGAGGTGCTCCCCGAGGGCGGCGCTGGCGCCGAGGACGCCGAGAAGGCGGTCCCGCAGCGGCTTGGCGGTGGTGAGCGTGTCGAGCAGGGCGTGCCGCTCGGCCTCGTCCGCGCAGGCCTCGACAAGCCCGGCCAGGCCCTTCAGGGCCTGGTCCGGATCGGCGGTGGCCGCGAGGGCGTCCAGCAGCACGGTGTCGGCGGCGTGCGCCGCGAGCGCCGGCTCGGCGAGCCGCGCCGCCGCGGCCTCAGGGTCGGTGAAGCCGCGCCGCACCAGCCGTCCCACCGGGCTGCTCCGCCGCGACCCGCCGCGCTCCGTCTCCAACGCCACTCGCCTCCGCGCCGCCGCAGTCCGCCTGGTTGGGATCCCCCGCACACGATCCTCCCCGACCCTACGTCCTTCGAACACCCGGACCGGGCCGGAGTAGGCGCAGGACGGGGCGAACTGCCCCGCGCGGCTCAGCGGTCGGCGGCACCGCCCTCGCCTCGGGCTTCAGCTTCGGCTTCGGCTTCGGCGTCGGCGATGGCGAGGTCCATCAGCGCCTGGACCGCCGGCGTCTCCGCCGGCGGCCGGATCACGACGAGCAACGTCGCCAACGGGCCGAGCACGAGAGAGAGCAGCCACCAGTTCAGCCCCGAGCGCCCCTTGCCCTGGGCCAGACCCGCGTTGATGAGCGACAAGGTCAGCCACCCCACGCTGTACCCGCCGACACCGGCGGCACCGCCGGACGCGAGCAGCATCTCTCCGCTCACCGCCATCCCCCCTGATCACAGCCGTCCGCGGCGCGGCCGACGAGCCATCAAAGCAGGGGGCGGCCAACGCCACAAGGGAGGGACGCAGCCGTCCCCCGGGGTGAATTCGGCTGGACGAACGTCACGCTCCGGTGGCAGCCTGGCCGTTCGTGATCAACGCTGGCGCGGCGGGCCTACGGAGCACGGGGGTGGCACGGTGACAGTGATCGCCATGGGCGGAGGAGGCTTCTCCCTCGAGGAGTCCTCGTGGATGGACGACTTCGTGCTCGCGCAGGCGAACCCGCGCGGCACGCGACCGAAGGTCGCCTTCCTCGGGACGGCCTCCGGCGAGAGCGAGAACTACGTGCTCCGCTTCCACCGCGCGTTCGCACGGCGGGACTGCGCCGCCGTCGACGTCTCACTGTTCCGGCGCACGGCCGAGGACCTGCGGTCGCTGCTGCTGGCCCAGGACGTGGTCTACGTCGGCGGCGGCAACACGGCCAACATGCTGGCGGTGTGGCGCGTACACGGTGTCGACCGCATCCTGTCCGAAGCCCACGCGCGCGGCACCGTCCTCGCCGGCGTCAGCGCGGGCGCGATGTGCTGGTTCGAGGGCGGCGTCACCGACTCCTTCGGCGACCTGGCCGTCTTCGAGGACGGCCTCGCCCTCCTCCCGGGAGGCTTCTGCCCGCACTACGACGAACCGGGGCGTCGCGAGCTATTCCACACCTGGGCGACCCGCCCAGACGCCCGCCCCCGCTCCGGATACGCGGCGGACAACGGCGCGGCCGTGGTCCTCCCCTCGGCAGGCGCCGCCCCGTTCGTCGTCTCCACCACACCGAACGCCGGCGGCTACCGGGTCACAGTCGACGACGCGGGCCGCGTCGTCGAGGAGAGACTCCAGGCGCGGCTGTTGCCCTGACGACGCATCAGGCGGCAAAGGGCCGGATCACTGTGGATCGATCTCCACCGTGGTCCGGCCCTTCGTCGTGCCCGGGACGCCGCATCGATGCGGCTAAAGCACCGGCAGACCGCGGCGCAGTTCGAACGGGGTGACCTCGGAGCGGTACTCCTCCCACTCCTGGCGCTTGTTGCGCAGGAAGAAGTCGAAGACGTGCTCACCGAGGGTCTCGCGGACGAGTTCGCTGCGTTCCATCAGGTCGATGGCCTCGCCGAGGTTCTGCGGGAGGGGCTCGATGCCGAGGGCGCGGCGCTCCAGGGAGGTGAGGGCCCAGACGTCGTCGTCCGCGCCCGGGGGGAGTTCGTAGCCCTCGGCGATGCCCTTGAGGCCGGCGGCGAGGATGACGGAGTAGGCGAGGTAGGGGTTGCAGCCCGTGTCGAGGCTGCGGATCTCGACGCGGGTGGAGCCCTGCTTGCCCGGCTTGTACATGGGCACGCGGATGAGGGCCGAGCGGTTGTTGTGGCCCCAGCAGATGTAGGAGGGGGCCTCGCCGCCCGCCCCGGCGGCGCGCTGGCTGCCGCCCCAGATGCGCTTGTAGGAGTTGACCCACTGGTTGGTGATCGCGGAGGTCTCCGCCGCGTGGCGGAGGATGCCGGCGATGAAGGAGCGGCCGATCTTCGAGAGCTGGTACTCCGCGCCTGCCTCGTGGAAGACGTTGCGGTCGCCCTCGAAGAGGGACAGGTGGGTGTGCATGCCCGAGCCCGGGTGCTGGGAGAAGGGCTTCGGCATGAAGGTCGCGTGCACGCCCTGTTCGAGCGCGACCTCCTTCATGACCAGGCGGAAGGTCATGATGTTGTCGGCCGTGGACAGCGCGTCCGCGTAGCGCAGGTCGATCTCCTGCTGGCCCGGCGCGCCCTCGTGGTGGCTGAACTCCACCGAGATGCCCATCGACTCCAGCATGGTGATGGCCTGTCGGCGGAAGTCGTGGCCGACGCCGCGCGGGGTGTGGTCGAAGTAGCCCGACTGGTCCGCCGGCAGCGGTGGGGTGCCGTCGCCCGGGAGGTTGTTGAGGAGGAAGAACTCGATCTCGGGGTGGGTGTAGAAGGTGAACCCGAGGCTGGAGGCCTTCTCCAGGGTGCGCTTGAGCACGTAGCGCGGGTCCGCGAAGGACGGGGAGCCGTCCGGCATGAGGATGTCGCAGAACATGCGGGCCGTGCCCGGCGCCTCCGAGCGCCACGGCAGTATCTGGAAGGTGCCCGGATCCGGCTTGGCCAGCATGTCGGACTCGTAGACGCGGGCGAAGCCCTCGATCGCGGAGCCGTCGAACCCGATGCCCTCCTCGAAGGCCTGGTCGAGTTCGGCCGGGGCAACCGCGACGGACTTCAGGAACCCGAGGACGTCGGTGAACCAGAGCCGGACGAAACGGATGTCCCGCTCTTCGAGAGTGCGGAGCACGAACTCCTGCTGCTTGCCCATGGCTACAGTCTCACCTCTGCGGTTTACGGATGCGTTAAGCGCGGAAGCCGGAAGCGCACGCGTCGCCCGCCAGGCCCACTGTTCGCATCATCGCAGATAAGTGCAGATTGTGGGCCTGCCGGGATGATCAGCCGATGAACGCCGCTCGCACGGCGGAACGCAGCGGAGCGGCTCACGTGACGCGGCCGAGGAAGTCCGGGTAGTAGCCGCGCGACAGGACGGAGATCCGCACGTCCGCGCCCCGGTGCGGGGCCTCGATGTAGCGGCCGCCGCCGAGGTAGATCGCCACGTGGTGGATGCCGCTGGACCTGCTGCTGGAGGACCAGAAGATCAGGTCGCCGCGGCGCAGCCGACCGGGCGGGACCGGGGTCGTCGCCCGGTACTGCTGGGCCGCGACGCGCGGGAGCTTGATCCCGGCGCGGAAGAACGCCTGCTGGACCAGGCCCGAGCAGTCGTAGCCGGAGGGCCCGTCGCCGCCCCAGACATAGGGCTTGCCGAGCTGCGCCTCAGCGAACCCGATGGCCGCCTCGACGCTGACGGTGACGGCGACCGGGCCGGGAGCCGGCGCGGGGTTCGGGTCCGGAAGCGGGTTCGGGGCGCCAGGGCCTGGGCGCGGGGCGGGGCGCCCGTGACCCGCGTACGTGAGGTAGACGGCGTAGTGCGTGGTCCAACGCCACTCGCCGTTCTTGCGGAACCAGTACCGCTGACCGTCCCAGCCCTGGCGTATGCCGCCGCTGCCGTCGGCGTGGCGCCGGTAGATGTCGTAGTGGGTGGTCCACCGCCACTCCCCGTCGGCGCGGAACCAGTAGCGGTGTCCGTCCCAGCC
>NZ_BBPQ01000002.1:31334-45016 GCF_000787855.1 Streptacidiphilus anmyonensis
TGTCGTAGGGGGTGGTCCACCGCCACTCCCCGTCGGCGCGGAACCAGTAGCGGTGTCCGTCCCAGCCCGCGTGCGCGGGCGCCGGTTCGGCGCTCGCTGCGGGCGCGGCTATGAGGGCCCCGCCGCCCCCGAAGGCGAGCATCGCGGTGGTCGCGGCGGCGCGGAGCAGCGGGCGGACGGCGGGGCGACGGTCACGGGCGGAGCCGCCCGGCCGGGCGCCGACGGCGGTGCGGCGGTCGCGGCAGTAGGCGCAGGTGCAGTCGGCTGTGTCCAGATCGAGCTCGGCGAAGGCGGTCGTCACGGACGGTCTCCGTTTCTCGTTCCCGGTGGTGCTTCGTGCGGGCGGGCGAAGGGCGGGGTGGCGAAGGGTGGGCGGCGGCGAGCGGTCACGGCGGGTCGACGGCGGGCCCCGGACGCGGAGCGGGCGTCACGGCAGGCACGGCCACGGCGCCCCCGGGGTCCGCAACGAGCGCTGTGACCGCAGTGACCGAAGTGATCGCAGTGGCTCCTACGGCCGCAACGGCCGGCCGCAGCCGGCTGCGGGAGGAGAGGGCGGTCGCGGAGCGCTGCGGGACCGGGTGCCGCCGAACGGGTTCCTCCGACCGCCCGGCGGCGGGCACGGCGTCCGGCACGGCGGCGGGCACGGGGTCGGGCACGGGGTCGGGCACCGGTACCGAGAGGAAGGCCGTGACCAGGTCCCGTGTCAGCTCCGCGCGGAAGGTGTCGTCGAGCGCGACCCCCTGGCTGCGTTCGAGCTGTCGCAGCGTCAGCGCGGCGGTCTCGACGGCGTCGCCGACGATGACCTCGCGGGTGCCCGCGTCCAGCTCGGCCAGCCGACGGCGGCGCATGCTGTCGGCGAAGTCGGCCCGGTACCCGAGACCGACGGCCTGGACGGAGTAGACGGCGACGCCGACCGCCGACATCTCCGCGCCCAGCAGCCGGGTCAGCTCGGCGCCCAGCCACTGGTCGTCGCGCAGGGAGGGCCCGGGGCTGGCGAAGCTGTCGCAGGGCAGGGTGGCGACCGTGCGGGCCAGGACGGACTCGGCGCACAGGGCCAGGTGCCTGCCGTGGTCGTCGACGGCGAAGCGGGCCCGTGCGCTGTCCCGCACCTGCCAGACGATGATCAGCTCGGCGGTGACCGGGGAGCCCTCGCGGTCGGTCGCGGAGATCGGCTCGCTGCGCCAGTGCCGGATCCGCACGTCGATCGGACGACGCCCCAGCAGCGGGTTCACCCAGAGCAGTCCGGTGCGGCGGACCGTGCCGCGGTAGCCGCCCCAGCGGCTCAGCACCCGGGCCGTACCGAGCGGGTTCGCCATCAGGCCGAAGACGGCGAGGGCCATGACGGCCCCGCAGAGCGCGAGCAGCGTCACCGCTCCGCGCTCCGGGACGACCGGGCCGCCGAAGCCGCCGAAGAGGCCGTGCAGAGTCCGGCCGCCGGGCAGCCAGGCCGGAGGTGGTTCGGCGCGTCGGGCCTGGACGAGGAGGGCGAGGGCGGCCGCGCCGAAGGCGACCAGCAGGGCGGCCCATCCGGGCAGCACCCCGCGGGCCGGACGTTCCCTCAGTTCCGCGTCGGAGCGGGGCGGGCGGCGCACCGCCCAAGGGGCGGCAGCCTCTCGCTCGGCCGGCTGGTCCACGTGGTCCATCCCCTCGTGCGTCTTGCGGGCGCTCGTTCGTGCGTACCCGCACCCTCGCTTGAAGCTCGAACGTACCTTTATTTCAGACATAGCGTCAATACAGTTATATCCAGGTCATATCGGCACATCTATCCGAAGCTCTCGAACGGCGGAAAGCGCCGCCGGACGGGACTCGTCGCCCATCTCGTCTAAGAGACGATTACTCTGGGGGCATGCCTAGCCTTCGCCTCGCGTTGAACCAGGTCGACAGCGTTGTCGGTGACATCGACGGCAACGCCGAGCTGATCGTCGGCTGGACCCGTCACGCCGCCGAGCAGGGCGCCCACCTGGTCGCCTTCCCCGAGCTCGCGCTCAACGGCTACCCCATCGAGGACCTGGCGCTGCGTCCCTCCTTCATCGAGGCGTCGCGCTCGGCGCTGGTGGCCCTGGCGGCGCGGCTGGAGGCGGAGGGCCTCGGCGACGTTCCGGTCGTCGTCGGCTATCTGGGCAAGTCCTTGCAGGACACGCCGCGGCTCGGCCTGCCGGCGGGCTCCCCGCAGAACTGCGCCGCCGTGCTCCACCAGGGTGAGGTCGTCACCCGGACGGCCAAGCACCACCTGCCCAACTACGGCACCTTCGACGAGTTCCGCTACTTCGTGCCCGGCGACACCCTCCCGGTCGTCCGCGTGCACGGGGTCGACGTCGCGCTCGCCATCTGCGAGGACATCTGGCAGGACGGCGGCCGGGTCCAGGCCGCCCGCCAGGCCGACGCCGGGCTGCTGCTGGTGATCAACGCCTCCCCCTACGAGGCGCGCCGCGGCGACGAGCGCCTCGCCCTCGTCCGCAGGCGCGCGGCCGAGGCGGGCTGCACGCTCGCCTACGTCAACCTGATCGGCGGCCAGGACGAGCTGGTCTTCGACGGCCAGTCCGTCGTCGTCGAGGCCGACGGCACGGTGCTGGCGCGGGCGCCCCAGTTCGAGGAGGGGTGTCTGCTGCTCGATCTCGACCTGCCCGCGGCGACCGCCCCGGTGGACGGCGCGACGCGCATCGTGGCCGACGGCCTGGAGATCAAGCGCACGGTCCTCTCCGAGGAGCCGCTGCCCGCGCCCGAGGAGCCGGTCGTGCCGGGCCAGGCCGCCCCGATGGCCGAGCTGGAGGAGATCTACGCCGCGCTGGTCTGCGGCGTCCGCGCCTACGTGCGCAAGAACGGCTTCCGGTCGGTGCTGATCGGCCTCTCCGGCGGCATCGACTCCGCGCTCGTCGCGGCGATCGCCGTGGACGCGATCGGCGCGGAGCACGTGTACGGCGTCTCCATGCCGAGTGCGTACTCCTCCGACCACTCCCGCGACGACGCGGCGGAGCTGGCCCGCCGGACGGGGCTGAACTTCCGCACGGTCTCCATCGCGCCGATGTTCGACGCCTCCATGGACGCGCTCAAGCTGACCGGGCTCGCCGAGGAGAACCTCCAGTCGCGCCTGCGCGGCACGCTGCTGATGGCCCTGTCCAACCAGGAGGGCCACATCGTCCTCGCGCCCGGCAACAAGAGCGAGCTGGCGGTCGGCTACTCCACCCTCTACGGCGACTCGGTCGGCGCCTTCGGCCCGATCAAGGACGTCTACAAGACGCTGATCTTCCGCCTGGCGCGCTGGCGCAACGAGATCGCGGAGCAGCGCGGGGAGACCCCGCCGATCCCGGAGAACACCATCTCCAAGCCGCCGTCCGCCGAGCTGCGTCCCGGCCAGGTCGACACGGACTCGCTGCCCGAGTACGACACCCTGGACGCGATCCTGACGGCGTATGTGGAGCGCGACCTGGGCCGCGCGCAGATCGTCGCCGAGGGCTACGACCCGGCGCTGGTGGAGCGGGTGATCCGGCTCGTCGACACGGCGGAGTACAAGCGCCGGCAGTACCCGCCGGGCACGAAGATCAGCGTGAAGAACTTCGGCAGGGACCGCCGCCAGCCGATCACCAACCGGTGGCGGGAGCGCTGAGCACCGCCTGGGCGGCTGCTCTCACAGCTCGAAGTGCGCCCCGATCGGCAGGTGGTCGCTGCCGGTCTGCGGGAGGGTCCACGCGGCCGTCGGGGTGATGCCCCGGGACATGATCTGGTCGATCCGGGCCGAGGGGAACGACGCCGGCCAGGAGAAGCCGAAGCCTGCGCCCGCGCTGCCCTGCGCGGAGCGCAGCTGCATGGTGATGGGGGCCAGCGCCCGGTCGTTCATGGTGCCGTTCATGTCGCCCAGCAGCAGGACCCGGGTGAGCGTCTCCCGGCTTATCGCCTCACCCAGCGCCTCCGCGCTGCGGTTGCGCTGGTTGGCGGTGAAGCCGCCGTCGAAGTGCACCCGGACGGACGGCATGTGGGCGACGTAGACCGCCAGGTCCCCCTGCGGGGCGTGGACGGTCGCCCGCAGCGCGCGGGTCCAGCCGATCTTGATGTCGACGGGGGCGGTGTCCGTCAGCGGGTACTTGGACCACAGGCCGACGGTGCCCTCGACGACGTGGTAGCGGTAGGTCCCGTCCAGCGTCTGGGTGATCGTCGGGAGCGCGGTCCCGGTGATCTCCTCCAAGGAGATGACGTCAGGGTCGGCCCGCATCAGCGTCCGCATGGTGCTCGCGACGGACGTGTTGTCCGCGCTGATGTTGTGCTGGACAGCGGTGAAGTCGTACGAGCCGCCGCTCTTGTCCGGCAGCAACGCGCCGAACAGGACGGACCAGATCACCACCGGCACCAGCAGGGCGACCAGCGCGGTGGCGGAGCGACGGAGCAGCGCGAGGACCAGCAGCACCGGGACGGCCAGGCCGAACCACGGCAGGAACGTCTCGATCAGACTGCCGAAGTTCCCGAAGGTGTCGGGGATCTGCCGGTGGAAGGCGAGGACGGCGGCCAGCAGCAGCGCGAGCACGGCCAGGACCCAGCCCCGGTGCCAGGTGGAACGGCCCTTGCCGTCCCGGCCGCGCCAGTGGTTCCCCCGAAGACCGCGAAGCATGTACCGTTCCTCACCCTTGCCCGGATTGATCCCGTTTGCCGGGAGTCAGCCTATGGGTGAGGAGACGCACCCCCGCCGACCTCAGGTTCCGTCGGCGTTGTCGTGAACCGGGTGAGTGTTCGATGAGACCCCGGGCTTGCCCCCCGGCCTGGCTCCCGGCTCGGCTCCCGGCTTGACCCCCGGTTCGGCTCCGGGCTTGACCGCGACGCCCTCCAGGACGGCGTCGACGATCGTGGCGGCGAGGGTCGGGTCGTCGATGGACTCGTCCGGGTGCAGCAGCGCACGGGACAGCATCGGGCCGACGACCAGCTCACCGAGCAGGTCGGGGTCGATGTCGTCGCGCAGCTCACCCCGGAGCTGGGCGGCGCGGACCAGCTCGCGCAGCGCCCGGCGACGGGGCTCGATGACGGACTCGTGGTAGCGGCCGTAGAGATCCGGGATCGCCCGGATCTCGGCCCCGATCATGGCGAGATCGCTGCCGGAGCGGCGGTTCACGGCGTTCAGGCGGATGCTGTCGACGGCCGCGATCAGCGTCTCCCGCAGCGTGGCGCGCTCGCAGATCGGGTCGATCTTGGACTCCAGCTGCGTGAGCAGGTGCAGCAGCAGGGCGTCCTTGTCCGACCAGCGGCGGTAGATGGTCGCCTTGCCGACCCCCGCCTCGGCGGCGATGGCCTCGACGGTGAGGCTGGCCAGGCTGGAACCCTTGGCCAGCAGGCGGAGCATGCCCTCGACGATCGACGACTCGACCGCCTCGCTGCGCGGCCGACCGCGCTTGGCCGGGACCGGAGCCGGGACCGGCGCGGGGGCCGGAGCGGCGGGGACCGCAGCCGCGGCCGGAGCGGCTGGGGCGACTGGAGCGACTGGAGCGGTGGAACGCTGACGGCCGAGCTCGCGACTGATCAGGTCCTCGAACTCACTGTCCACGGCTTCGGCTTTGCCTGCGCTGCTGCTCACCGCCCCATCCTCCCTCACTCGGCTTGAGCCCCGGTAGCATCCACGGCCACCTGCGCCTCGGCCGGAGCCGCAGCCGTCGCGTCGGCGGAACCGGCCGCCTGCCCGTCCGCGCCCGACGTGGCCGCTCCCGGCTTGTCCGCTCCGGACTTGTCCGCGCCCGGCTTGTCCGCGCCCGTCGCGCGCGGCGCCATCGCGCCGCCGTACGCCGCGGCCTTGCCGGGCAGGAAGGCCAGGGCGACGATCAGGCCCAGCACCGCCGCGCCCGCCGCGCCGAGCGCGGTGACGTGCATGGCGTGGACGAACGCGTCCTTGGCCGGATCGACCAGGGCAGAGGCGTGGAACTGGGGCTGCGCGGCGATGCCGAGGGTGCCCTCGATCGACTCGCCCGCCGGACCGCGCAGCGCGGGCGGCAGGGTGGCCAGATGGTCGCTGATGCCGCTGCGGTACGACGTCGACAGCAGCGCGCCGAGCACGGCGACGCCGAGCGAGCCGCCGACCTGGCGGAAGGTGTTGTTGACGGCCGAACCGGAACCTGCCTTCTCGCGGGGCAGGCTGGACATGATGGTGACCGACGCGGGCGGCATCACCAGGGCCATGCCGGCGCCCTGCACGAACGCGACGACCTCGAGCACCCAGATGCCGGTGGTGCGGCCCAGGGTCATGAAGCCGAGGAACGAGCCGACGATCAGCAGCATGCCGAGCGCGATCGTGAACTTGACGCCGAAGCGGTCCACGACGAACCGGGCCCGCGGCGAGAGGATCAGCTGCGCGACCGCCAGCGGGAGCAGCAGCAGACCGGCCTGGAGCGGGCTGTACCCGCGGACGCTCTGGATGTAGAAGACGCCGAAGAAGGTGACACCCATCAGCGCGAAGAAGGCCAGGCCGATGGCGACGACCGACGCGGAGAAGTGCTTGTTGCGGAACCAGGAGATGGTGAGCACCGGGTGGGCGGCACGCTTCTGGTAGAGCACGAAGGCCACCAGCACCAGCACGCCGCCGACGATCGGCACCCAGCTCTCGGTGGCGCCGAAGTCGGCGTCCTGACCGCCCTTGATGATGCCGTAGATCAGGGCGACCAGGCCGACCATGGAGAGCAGCACGCCCACCGGGTCGAGCTTGCCGGGCTTCGGGTCGCGCGAGTCCGGCACCAGCCAGACCATGCCGACCAGGGCGGCGATCACGATCGGGACGTTGACCAGGAAGACCGAGCCCCACCAGAAGTGGGCCAGCAGCAGGCCGCCCGCGATCGGGCCGATCGCGATGGCCAGACCCACGGCCCCGGACCAGATGCCGATGGCCTTCGGGTGCTCCTCGCGCTCGAAGACGTTCATGATGATGGCCAGCGTGGCCGGCAGCACGAAGGCGCCGCCGAAGCCCATGGCGGCCCGGAAGCCGATCAGCTCGGCCGGGCTGCTCGCCATCGAGCAGAGCAGCGAGCCCGCGCCGAAGACGACCATGCCGAAGAGCAGCACCTTCTTGCGGCCGAGCCGGTCGCCGAGCAGCCCGGCGGTGAACAGCAGGCCGACGAAGACCAGGGTGTACGAGTTGATCGCCCATTCCAGCTGGCTCTGGGTGGCGCCGATGCCGACGGGCTTCGGCGAGGCGATCGTCTTCATCGCGACGTTCAGGATCGAGTTGTCCAGCACCACAACGAGCAGGCTGAAGACCAGGACGGTGAGGATCGCCCAGCGGCGCTTGTGTATCGCCTCGGGCACCCGCGGCGGGGCGGCGGCAGGGGCAGTCGTCGTCATGGAAGGTAGCGTAGCCCATTTTCGATACGAGAACGTCTCGTATCGAAAATGAGACCCGCGGGGGCGCGAGAGTGACGCGCGCGACGTTCCCGCCCCGCGCGCTCCCCTTTCCCTCTCTCGCGCGGGCGTGCCAGCATGGACGTGATCCGGGGACGCCGTACGGCGCCACGAGACCACGACACAGGAGACACGTCATGCAGAACGGTTCGCTTCCGCCTGCCCAAGCTCCCTCCGGCCCGTCCGCCAAGAAGGACGCCACCCCCTCCCTCTACGGCGGCGTCACCTCGCGCCGGGTCACCGTGCGCGACCTCGCCGCCGCCAAGGCCCGCGGCGAGCGCTGGGCGATGCTGACCGCCTACGACGCGATGACCGCCGGCGTCTTCGACGAGGCCGGCGTCCCGGTGCTGCTCGTCGGCGACTCGATGGGCAACTGCCACCTCGGCTACGACACGACCGTGCCGGTCACCATGGACGAGATCGCGATGCTGTCCGCCGCGGTCGTCCGCGGCACCCAGCGCGCGCTGGTCGTCGCCGACCTGCCGTTCGGCAGCTACCAGGAGTCCCCCGCGCAGGCGCTGCGCAACGCCGTACGGCTGATGAAGGAGGCGGGCGTCCACGCGGTGAAGCTGGAGGGCGGCGAGCGCTCCGCACCGGCCATCGAGATGCTCGTCCAGGCCGGCGTCCCGGTCATGGCCCACCTGGGCCTGACCCCGCAGTCCGTGCACGCCCTCGGCGGCTACCCGGTCCAGGGCCGGGGCGACGAGGCCGCGCACCAGCTGCTGCGCGACGCCAAGACCATCCAGTCCGCGGGCGCGTTCTCCGTCGTCCTGGAGGCCGTCCCGGCGGAGCTGGCCACCCAGGTCACCCACGAGCTGCACATCCCGACCGTCGGCATCGGCGCGGGCGTCGGCTGCGACGCCCAGGTGCTGGTCTGGACGGACATGGCCGGCATGACCGGCGGCCGGGTGCCGAAGTTCGTCAAGCAGTACGCCAACCTCCGCGCCGAGCTCGGCCGCGCCGCGACGGAGTACATGGACGAGGTCCGCGGCGGCTCCTTCCCCGCCGAGGAGCACACGTTCCACTGATCCCGGTGGTTCCCGCGGTTCGAGTGGCGCCCTGACGGCGCCGTGACGGCGCGCTGACGGAGCCGTGACGGCGGCCCGTCGGCGCGTCCCGGCAGAGTCCTCGGCATGGAGCTGAGGACGAACCCGAAGGTCACCGCCGCCGTCCAGGTGCGCGGGCTGACCAAGCACTACGGCGAGACCAGGGCCCTCGACGGCGTCGATCTCGACGTCGCCGAGGGCACCGTCATGGGCGTGCTCGGTCCGAACGGGGCCGGCAAGACGACGCTCGTGCGGATCCTGTCCACACTGGTCCGGCCCGATGCCGGCCACGCGGTGGTGGCGGGCTGCGACGTGGAGCGCCAGCCCTACCGGCTGCGCCGGGCCATCGGTCTGACCGGGCAGTACGCCTCCGTCGACGAGCTGCTCTCCGGCTACGAGAACCTCTACCTGATCGGCCGGCTGCTCGACCTGAACGCCAAGGGCGCACGCCGCCGCGCCGAGGAGCTGCTCGAGCGCTTCTCCCTGACCGACGCCGCGCACCGCCCGAGCAAGACCTACTCCGGCGGCATGCGCCGCCGCCTCGACCTGGCCGCCTCGATGATCGGGCGCCCCCGGGTCCTCTTCCTCGACGAGCCGACCACGGGCCTCGACCCGCGCACCCGCAACGAGGTGTGGGCCGAGGTCAGGCGGATGGTCGACGAGGGCTCGACGGTGCTGCTGACCACGCAGTACATGGAGGAGGCGGAGCAGCTCGCCTCCGACCTCACCGTCTTCGACCGCGGCACGGTCATCGCCACGGGCAGCGTGGAGAGCCTCAAACGGCAGGTCGGCCAGCAGACCCTGACGATCCGTCCGGCCCGGGCCGAGGAGCTCGACGCCATGATCCGCCGTCTCGCCGACCACGGACTGGCCGCCGTCCCCGACGGCGAGGGCCGGCTCACCGTTCCCGCCGGCGACGAGGCGCAGCTGACCGCCGTCGTCGACGCCCTGGGCGGCTCCGGCCTCGGCATCGCCGCGCTGGAGACCCGGCTGCCCAGCCTCGACGAGGTGTTCCTGGCCATCACGGGCGCGCAGTCCGCCCCCTCCTCCCTGGAGCCCGCAGCATGACCGCCTACGCCGCAGCCACCACGCCCGCCGCGCCCGCCGCGCCCTCCACGCCCTCCACGCTGACCGCGCCCCCCGCGCCCCCCGAGCTCGTCCCCGCGGCAGCCGAGGACGACGACCAGCGGACCAGCCCGCGCGCCACGCTGCACCACGTCGCCGCGCTGACCCGCCGCAACCTGATGCGGATGAAGGCGGACCCCGAGTCGCTGCTGGACGCGCTGCTGATGCCGATCCTCTTCACCGTGCTGTTCGTCTACGTCTTCGGCGGCGCGGTGGCGGGCAACTCGCACAACTACATCCAGTACATGATCCCCGGCATGTTCGGGCAGATCGGCCTGAGCCTGGCGATGGCCGTCGGCACCGGTCTCAACGTCGACTTCACCAGCGGCGTGATGGACCGTTTCCGCACCATGCCCATCGCGCGGTCCTCGGTGCTCGTCGCCAAACTCCTCGCGGAGAGCTGCCGTTCGGCGGTCTCGCTGGTCATCCTGGTCGCCTTCGCGATGTGCCTGGGCCTGCGCATCCACACCAACCCGCTGGGCGTCCTGGCCACACTCGGGCTGGCGTTGGCCTTCGGGACCGGCGTGGTCTGGGTCTCCATGCTGCTGGGCATGGCGATGAAGAACCCTCAGGCGGTGCAGGGTGTGGGGATGCTGCTCATCATCCCTCTGCAGTTCGGCAGCTCGATCTTCGCGCCGGTCCGCTCGATGCCCGGCTGGCTTCAGGGCTTCACCAAGGTCAACCCGCTCTCGGCCCTCGCCGACGCCAGCCGCGCCCTGATCAACGGCGGGCCGGTGCTGCATCCGGCGCTGCTGGTGCTGGCCTGGTCGGTGGGGCTGACCGTGGTCTTCGCGCCGCTGGCCGTCGCCAGGTTCCGTCGGCGGACCTGACGGGCGCCGGCTCAGCCCGGTTCAGTCGCCGTAGATCAGGGCGACGGCCGCGCTCGCGTCCAGGGTCGTGCCCTCCCGGTGGGCGGCCTCGAACGCCGCGTCGCCGAGCAGGGCCCGCAGGCCGGCCGCCGTCTCGCCGAGGGCCGCGCGGTCGAGGTGGTGGGCGGCGGAGCGGCTCTGCAGGTGCGTGTAGGCGCCGAGAAGCGTGACGGCCGTCAGGGCCGGGCGCTCCTGCGGGACCGCGCCGACCGCCGCGTAGCGCCACAGCGTTCCGGCCAGGGCCGGGATCAGGACGAGCGGCAGCTGCTCCGAGGCGAAGGGGATCAGCGGGTCGGTGCGCATCTCCTCGAGCCCGGCCCGGATGCGGCGCAGGCCCCCCTCGGGATCGCCGTCCATGGCGTCGACGGAGCCGAGCAGCCCGTTGACCAGGCCGGTGAGCAGCCCTCCGGCGCCCTCGCTCAGCGTGCCTCCCCCGAGTAGTTCCTCGAGCAGCTCGCGGGCCTCCGCGAGGCGCTGCTGGTGCATCCGGAGGCTGGCGAGGAGCATCGTGCCGAACATGCCCGCGCCCTGGCCGACCAGGCCGTAGGCGCGGGCGTCGGCGATGCCGCGCAGCAGCTCGGCCTCGCCCTCCTCGATCCGGCCGAGGCCGAGCAGCGCGTCGCCGAGCCGGACCCGCAGGATCGGCTCCTCCTGGTCCGCCCCGATCTCCTGGGCCAGGGCCATGGCCTCGCGGCAGCAGCGGACGCCCTCCTCGAAGTCGCCCGCGAAGATGGCGATCTCGGCAAGCCCCGCATACGCCTCGGCCCGTCCCCAGCGGTCGCCGATGGCGTCGAACAGCTCCAGGCTCTCGGCCGCGTCCATGGCCGCCCGCTCCCGGTTGCCCGGCTGGTCGTTGAGGAGTTTGGCGCGGATCTGCAGCGCGCAGGCCAGCTCCCAGGGGCGGCCGAACCGGCGGCAGCCCTCGACCGCTCCGTCGGCGACCGCCGGCAGCTGCTCCAACAGGCCCGCGAACATGACCACATAGACCCGCTGGAGCGCGGGCAGACGGGCGGACTGCGGCAGTTCGGGGCGGTAACAGTCGACGATGCGCGCGCCGAGCCGGCGGACGTCGTCGTCCGGGACGCCGCCGAAGGAGCCCTCGCCGGTCAGGATGACGCCGGTGCTCGCGACGCGGCGCGCCTCCTCGAGCACCGGCTGCGGCCACGGCGGCGGCAGGTCGCACGGCCCCTCCGGCACCGGGACCGCCGGCACGTCGAACGGGTCGCCGGGGATCAGCGCGCGCACCGCGCGGGTGAACTCGCGGGCCTCGTCGCGCTGGTTGCGCAGCATCCAGTACCAGCCGAGATTGCACAGCAGGCTCAGCGCCTCCTGCTCCTCGCCGGTCTCGACCGCGCGCCGCAGCGCCGCCCGCAGGTTGTCGTGCTCGGTGTCCAGAAGCCGCAGTGCCTGGAGTTGGGCCGCCGAGCGCAGCAGCGGGTCGGTGACGCGGGCGAGTTCGCGGAACCAGCGCAGGTGCGCGAGGCCGGGGGCGTTCGGGTCGGCCGTCTCCGGCAGGCGCTCGACCGCGTACTCGTGGATCGTCTCCAGCATCCGGTAGCGCGGCTCGGGGTTGCTGGTCGTCAGATCCGCCTGGATCAGTGACTTGTCGACAAGGGAGAGCAGGCAGGGAGCCACGTCCTGGACCGGGAGGTCGTCCCCGTCCGAGCAGATCGCCTCGGCGGCCTCCAGGGTCCAGCCTCCGGAGAAGACCGACAGCCGCGCGAGGAGCGTCCGCTCGGACTTCTCCAGCAGCTCCCAGCTCCAGTCCACCACGGCCCTCAGGGTCTGCCGACGGGGGAGGTCGGTGCGGTTGCCACCGGTGAGCAGCGTGAAGCGGCGGTCGAGCCGGTCGGCCAGCTGACGCGGGGTCATGGCGCGCAGACGGGCGGCGGCCAGCTCGATCGCGAGCGGCAGGCCGTCGAGGCGGCGGCAGATCTCGGCGCAGGCGTCCGGGCCCTGCGCCGGGTCGGTCGGATCGAACCCCGGCCGCGCGGCCGCGCCGCGCTCGGCCAGCAGGAGCAGCGCGGTCGGTTCCGGCAGCGGCTCCACCGGGCGCACCAACTCCCCCGGCACCCCGAGTGGTTCGCGGCTCGTCGCGAGCACGGTGACGCCGGGGCAGGCGGCGGCGAGCGATTCGGCGAGCTCGGCGGCGGCCTGCACCAGATGCTCGCAGTTGTCCAGCACCAGCAGCAGCGTGCGCGGCCCGCAGAACTCCAGCAGGCGCGCGAGCGGTCGCTCCCCCTCGGCGGCGGCCGCGCCCGCGGCGGGGGCCCCGAGGGACTCCGACAGCCCGAGCCCCAGGTGCGTCGCCCGCAGCCCGAGCGCGCCGAGAGCCGCGTCCACGACGCCCCGCGGATCGTCGAGCGGCGCGAGCTCGAC
This sequence comes from Streptacidiphilus anmyonensis, assembly GCF_000787855.1. Classification (GTDB taxonomy): domain Bacteria; phylum Actinomycetota; class Actinomycetes; order Streptomycetales; family Streptomycetaceae; genus Streptacidiphilus; species Streptacidiphilus anmyonensis. Next base: position 44,116 of record NZ_BBPQ01000002.1, read on the forward strand.
CTGCCACACCCCGTCCGGGTACGCCCCGGCGGCGGCCCCCGCGGCCTGCTGCGCCAGCCGCGTCTTGCCCGTCCCGCCGGGCCCGGTCAGCGTGAGCACCCGTGCGCCGGGCAACTCCTGCCGCAGCGCGTCGAGTTCACTCTCCCGCCCGACGAAGCTGGTCAACCGCCGCGGCAGGTTCCCGCGCACGGACGGTGCCGGTGTCGCGGGCGGCACCGGCGGGGCCGGCCGCGCCGACGAGGGCGCGTGGAGGCCGCCCGGGGAGAGGCCGACGCGCTCGGCCCCCGAACCCGCCCGCCCGGAGGACCGGCTACCGGCCGCTTCCGCGGTCGCGCCTCCCGTCCACGGACCGTTCTCCCGGGGGACAGCCGCGCCCACGAAGCCCGCGCCACGCGGCAGCCCGGCGGCCGAGGGTGGCGCGGGGACGGCGCCCGGACCCGTCGGGACGACCGGGCCCGCTGCGGCCGGAAGCGGTACGGACGGACCGGGCGCGGACGCAGACGGCGCTGTCGCGGCGAGGAGCTCACCGTGCACCGCGCGCAGCGCCGGGCCCGGGTCGGCGCCCAACTCGTCGGCGAGCAGCCCGCGGAAGGAGTCGTAGGCCAGCAGCGCCTCCGCGGTGCGGCCCGAGGCGTGGAGGGCGCGCAGGCGGAGCAGGTGCCAGGACTCGTCGAGCGGCTCGGCCGCGAGGTACTCGGCCAGATCCGGCAGCACCGCCGCCGCGCGGCCGAGGCAGAGCTCGGCCTCGACCAGCGCACGGCGCGCGGCGGAGCGTTCGGCCTCCAGGCGGCGCGCCGCGTCCTCGCGGGTCGGCAGGTCGGCGAGGGCGGGCCCGCGCCACAGGACGAGCGCGTCGCGCAGCAGCGCCGCGGCGCGCGCCGGATCGGCGGTGGCCGCCTCC
>NZ_BBPQ01000002.1:45431-169155 GCF_000787855.1 Streptacidiphilus anmyonensis
GCGCGCGGGATCGGCGGTGGCCGCCTCCGCGACCAGGGAGCGGAAGGCGACGGCGTCGGTGTCGAGGCGGCCGCCGCCGAGCAGGCGGTAGCCCTCGGGGCCCGAGCCGACGTGCTCGGCGCCGAGGGCGCGCCGCAGCCGGGCGACCAGCGTCTGCAGGGCGTCCTGCGGATCCGCCGGGCCCGCCTCGCCCCAGATCTCCTCGATCAGCGCCCACGGCTGCGCCGCCCGCCCCTCCCGCAGCGCGAGCGCGGCCGTCAGCGCACGCAGCCGCGCGCCCGCGAGGGCCACGGGCCGTTGGTCGTCGCCGAGGACGAGCGTGCTGCCGAGGATCCCGAAGCGCATCCCCACATTCTGACCCACGCTCCGGCCCGCCCGTGATCAAGCCCTGGAACCGGGCCGCGACCTCACGCGTTGACCTCAGCGGGGCGGACGGATGCGCGCCGGGCTTGGCGTGCACGGCGACGGCACGGCATCATCGGCAGGCACTTCCGCCCGCCCGCCGCCCCTTGTCCCCGACCGGAGCCCCGTCACCCATGAGCGTGTTCAGCCACTCGCATTCGCACTCGGACCGCCGGATCAGCACCGTCTTCTGGGTCCTGCTCGCGGTCTTCGCCACCACCGGCTGGATGCTGTGGGTCGGCTGGGGCAACGCGAAACTCGGCGTCTTCCTCTTCGTCTGCGCGGGCTGGCTGATCTCGCTGTGCCTGCACGAGTTCGGCCACGCGCGCGCGGCCCTGCACGGCGGCGACATCACCGTCGGCTCCAAGGGCTACCTGACGCTGAACCCGCTGAAGTACACGCACCCGGTGTACAGCTTCGTGATGCCGCTGATCTTCATCATCCTCGGCGGCATCGCGCTGCCGGGCGGCGCGGTCTTCATCGAGCGCGGTCGCATCCGCAGCAAGGCGAAGAACGCCCTCGTCTCGGCCGCGGGTCCGGCGATCAACGCGGCCTTCGCGCTGGTCCTGCTGATCGTCCTGGCCGTCGTCGCCCCGACCTTCGACGGCCTGACCGCCGTGCCGCACCTGGAGTTCTACTCGGCGCTCGGCTACCTGGCCCTGCTGCAGGTGATGGCGACCATCCTGAACCTGGTCCCGATGCCCGGCCTGGACGGCTACGGCATCATCGAGCCCTGGCTCTCCTACGAGACACGCCGCTCGCTGGCGAACATCGCGCCCTACGGCATGATGATCGTCTTCCTGCTGCTGTGGAACCGCACCATCAACGACTGGTTCTTCGGCAACCTCGTCGACCCGGTCCTCAGCTGGTTCGGGGCGGACTGGTACGCCGCCTACGGCAACAACCTGTTCCACTTCTTCAGCATCGGCTTCCCCGGCTTCGGCAACTGATCCCGGCGGACGGGCTCCGGCTCAGCTGCCGGCGGCCGCGAGGCGGGCGCGGCGCCAGTGGACCCAGCCGACGTTGCTGGCGACGCCCGCGAGCAGGACGAAGGCCAGGCCCAGCCAGAACTGCGCCAGGACCGACACCACCGCGGCGGCGACGGCCAGGACGGCGAGGGTGAAGGCGAACAGGGCGAAGCGGGGCATCGGGGAACTCCCACCAAGGACATGCGGACGGGCCGGACAGGGATCCATTCTCCCTCTCCGGCCCCCGTGCTTCCGACCCGGGGTCGGCGGCGCCGTGCGCAGCCGACTCAGACGTCCGTGATGCGCAGGCCCGCGTGGGCCTTGTACCGGCGGTTGACCGAGATCAGGTTGGCCACCAGCGACTCGACCTGGTGGGCATTGCGCAGCCGGCCCGCGAAGACGCCGCGCATGCCGGGGATGCGGTCGGCGAGCGCCTGCACGGTGTCCGTCGCGGCTCGGTCCTCGCCCAGGACCAGGACGTCGATGTCGATCTCCTCGACCTCGCGGTCCTCCAGCAGCACCGCCGAGAGGTGGTGGAACGCGGCCGTCACCCGCGACTCCGGCAGCAGCGCCGCGGCCTGCTGCGCCGCGCTGCCCTCCTCCGGCTTGAGCGCGTAGGCGCCCTGCTTGTCGAAGCCGAGCGGGTTGACGCAGTCGACCACGATCTTGCCCGCCAGCTCGGCGCGCAGCGCGGCCAGCAGCTCGCCGTGACCCTCCCACGGGACGGCGACGATGACGACGTCCGCACGCGCCGCGGTACTCGCGTTGTCCGCGCCCTCCACGCCGTGGCCGAGCTCCGCCGCCGCGGCCGCGGCCCGCTCGGCGCTGCGGGAACCGACGACCACCCGCTGGCCGGCCTTGGCCAGCCGGTAGGCCAGGCCCCGGCCCTGCGGGCCGGTGCCGCCCAGCACGCCGACCACCAGGCCGGAGACGTCGGGCAGGTCGAAGGGCGTGCGGGCGGGCGTGGCGCCGGCAGCGGCCGACGCCGCATCAGAGGTACTCATGACCAGATCCTCCCATTCCGTCGTCCGGGTGCGGCAGCATGGCGTGCATGGATGCGGTGAGGGTCACAATGCTGCGGGAACTGCTCGCGGAAACCCCGTGGATCGCACGCACCCGCGGCTTCGCGGGGACGCTGCGCGAGACGGCGCGTCCCGGCGGTCTGCTGCTGGTGGGCACGGAGGCCGAGGAGCCGTGGCACCTGGCGGCGCACCTGTCCGACGAGGCCGCCTACGCGGACCTGCCGGAGCTCTCCCCGGTGCTGGTGCGGCACCACGTCCCCCCGGGCGCGCCCGCGCACCTCGCGGTCCCGCTCGCGCGCCTGGAGGAGGCGCGGCGCGGTGAGACGGTCTTCGTCGTCGCCCCCGACGCGGCCGGCGAGGGCCTGCTGGAGCGGGTCCACGACGCGCGCCGCGTCGGCGCGACGGTGCTCGCCCTGGAGGCGGCCGATCCCGAGCTGCGCGGCCTGGCGCACGAGGCCCTGACGGTCGCCCCGGATCCCGGCGCGCCCTCCTTCGAGCTCGTCCAACACCTCGTCAGCGCGGCCGCGGGCGAACCCGCGACGCCGACCCGCCGCCGCGGCCCCGGCCTGCGCGGCAGGCTCGCCCGCCTGGTCGACCAGCTGACCGCTCCCCCGCCGCCGCTGGGCTGGTGACCGCCGCGTCCACCGGGTGGCGGAACCCGGCGTGCCGTCGGCCGGGCGCCGTCGTTGGCTGGGCGTAGCCGTTGACTGGGCGTAGTGGTCGACTGGGCGTAGCCGTCGGACGTACGGGAGGTACGGGATGAGTCAGGCCGCCACCAGCCCGCGACGACGGGACGGGCAGGCCGTGGTCCTGGACCTCGCTCTCCCGCACGGCAGGCTCCGGCCGGCCCGCACGCATCCGGACGTCGACGCCGTCCGCGCCGCGCACGACGCGTGGTTCCGCGAGGTGCTCGCGGGGCTGCGCCTGCCGGGCGCGCGGCGGCTGTTCGGCGAGTGCGAGGGCGTCAGCCTGATGTGCGGCGTGCTCCCGGAGGCGGACGGCGAGCGGCTGGTGGGGATCTGCGTGGCCGCGTCGGCGCTGTTCCTGCTCGACGACGTCGCCGACGAGGAGGCGGAGGAGCGGGCCAGGGCCTCGGACTATCTGGCCGTGCTGCGCGGCGAGGGGCCGGTCCCCGCGGGCTCCGCGCCGCTCGGCCTGCTGGCGCGGACGTTGACACGGGCGCGCGAGGGTGTGCCGGACCGGCTGTGGGCACGGTTCGTGGCCGGGTTCTCCGAGGTCATCGCGGCCGGGGCGGCCAAGGAGCGGACCGCGCGCGAGGCCCTGCGCGGCTACGACGCCTATCTGGCCGCCCGCTACGCGGACTCCGCCTTCGACCTGGTCGGCGTCGCCATCGAGCACGGCCTGGACCTGGATGTGACGGACCTTCGGAAAGCCGCCGCCCCCGGCCTCTGGGCCGAGCTCCACCGGGCCTGCTTCGTGCACACGATCCTGGTCAACGACCTCCTCTCGTTCCGCAAGGAGTACTTCGCGGGGGAGCCGATGAACGCCCTCGCCGTGCTGCACGACGCCGAGGGACACTCCTGGCAGCAGGCCGCCGACACCGTCTGCGCCCGGATCGCCGCCGCCGAGGAGAACTTCCTCGCGGCCTCCGGCGGTCTGCGCCGGAGCGTCGAGGACCCGTCCCTGGAGCCGTACCTGACGGCGTGGGAGCTGATGCTCGTCGGCAACCTCCGCTGGTCGCTGGGCTGTTCCCGCTACCACGGAGCACGGCCCGCGCCGGCGGCCGGACGTCTGCCGGTCCCGACGCGGATGACGCTGCACCGGGACCGGACCGTCTTCGACTAGGGAACGCGGCCGGCGGACGCAGCCGCCCGGCGGCTCAGGCCCGGCGTCGGCGCACGGACAGCGCCACGCCCACGCCCACCGCCAGCACCAGCGCCGCCGCCGTGGCCCGGGCCCAGGCGCCTGCCGTGGCGACGGAGACCACCGCGCCGACCAGCACCAGCCCCTGGGCCGCGATCGCGGCCAGCAGCAGCGGCCAGTCCCGCAGTTGGGCCGCGCCGGGCGGGCCTCCCGCCGCCGCGTCGACGAAGAGCAGATAGGCCAGGAGCAGCGCCGCGTCGCAGAACATCATCCAGGTCGGCGGTGATCCGATCGCGACCACCACCACGAAGCCCACCGCCAGCACGGTGTTGCGGTGCCGGGAGAGCTTGGACGCCCAGCGGGGGTCGCCGCTGACGGGCCGCGCCACGACCGGCGGCGCCGCGAACCAGGCGATCAGCCCCATGACCACCACCAGGGCCAGCCGCACGACGGAGGAGACCAGCAGGTATCCGGCGTGCGCCAGGCCCGCGGGGTCGGCGGCGGCCAGCGCCAGCGCCGCGCCCAGCACGCGCCCGGCCCACAGCTCCGACTCCCGCCGCGCGACCTCGGGGTGGCGCGGCGCTCCGTCGTCGTCGAACGGCGGGAAGGCGGGCAGGGCGGCCATCTCGGCGTCCGCCTCGGCGGTGGCCCCGCTCACCGTGGCCCCGCTCATCGTGGCCTCGCTCATCGCAGCCTCCCTTGGATCCGGGTGCGCAGCAGCGGCGCGAAGGACAGGTCGAGGGTGCCGCCCTCCCACGGGACGACCGGGATGCCCTTCTCGGCCAGGCTGAACCGCAGCGCCTCGCGGTCGAGCCGCCACAGCCGCAGCGCCAACTCCTCGGTGTACTCGGCCTTGCTGATCCGCGGGTCGCCGATGGGGATCTCCACGACCACCACCGGGTTGCCGCGCTCGGCGAGCCCGCCGAGCACGCCCATCATCCGGTTGTCCGCGAGCGGGGTGACCGCGTGGACCAGCGCGCCGTGCGGCAGCGCGGGCGGGGGCAGCCGGTTCAGGTCGGGCGTCTGGTAGGCGAGATCGCGCCGCACGTCGAGGACCGTCTGCACCAGCCGGTAGAAGTACTGGTCGCCCTGGCCGGGTTGGAGCCAGTGCAGCCGTCCGCCGACGGAGACGACGCCGACCCGGTCGTGGCTGCGCAGGTAGGCGCGGGCGATCCCGGCGGCGACGCGCAGCGACTCGTCCAGGCTGGACCCGCCGGTGGCCGGGTCGCGCAGGTCGGCGAAGGCGTCGAGGAGCACCACCACGTCGGCGGCCCGCTCGGAGGCGAACTGCTGGAGCTGGACGGCGCCGCGGCGGGTGGTGGCAGGCCAGTTGATCCGGCGCTGCCGCTCGCCCCAGACGAACGGGCGGGTGCCGATGACCTCGACGCCCTCGCCCTGCTGGCGCGAGGTGTGCTCGCCGAGGTTGCCCGGCAGCCGCACCGGCACCGGGGTGAGCCCACCGTCGGCGGGGGTGGGGAAGACCTCGATCTGGCCCAGCTCCACGCGCAGCGTGCGGCGCAGCAGCCCGCCGCGGTCGTGCACGTCCACGTCCGCCGTGCCGAGCGTCCAGCGGCCCCAACGCCGGGCCACGAAGCCGAGGGTGAGCTGGGCCCCCTCCGACTCGACGGAGACCAGCTCGCATCCGGCCCCGACCACCACCCCGGGGTCGAGCCACTCGGCCGAGCCGGCGAAGGCGACCCGGAACCGGGCGGTGACCGGCTCGCCCTCGAAGACGCGCAGGCTGGACTGCCGCACCCGGCCGTCCGCGAGCACCGGTTCGCCGGCCACCCGGTGCACGCTGAGCGCCGCGAACAGGATCAGGCACAGCGGCCCGGCCGCCAGCGTCAGCAGCCACGGCTGGGCCGTGAGCAGCGCGACCACCACCGCGGCGACGGTGACCGAGAGCAGCCGGACGGCCCGCTCGGTCAGCCGCACGCCCGCTTCCGGCGCGCCGGGGATCTCCTCGTGCTCGGTGCCCTGCGCCTGGCCGCCGAGGACCCGGTCCAGCGAGTGGATCATGCGCCGACCGAGTGAGGCGCGTGCGGGTCCCTGGCGCCGCCCTGGGCGGGCACCGGCGTCGTCTGCGGCGTGGGCACGCTCTGCACCAGTCCGGCGATCACGTCGTCGGCGGAGATCCGGCGCACCCACAGCTCCGGCTTGAGGGTGACGCGGTGCGCGAGCGCGGGCAGCGCGACCGCCTTGACGTCCTCCGGGATCACGTAGTCGCGGCCGGCCATCACGGCCCGCGCGCGGGCCAGTTGGACCAGCGCGAGGCCGCCGCGCGGGGAGGCGCCGACCTGGATCTGGGCGTGCCGCCGGGTGGCGTCGACCAGGGCGACGACGTAGTCGACCAGGTCGTCGTTGACCTCGACCTGCTCCAGCGCGTCACGCATGGCGACCACCTCGCCGGGGTTGCTCAGCGTGTTCAGCACCGCCTCCGGCGTGTCGCGGTCCAGACGGCGGCGCAGCATCGCCGCCTCCTCGGCCACGGGCAGGTAGCCCATCCGCACCCGCAGCAGGAAGCGGTCCAGCTGCGCCTCGGGCAGCGCGTAGGTGCCCTCGTACTCGATCGGGTTGTTCGTGGCGATGACCACGAACGGCTTCGGCAGCGGGCGGGTGACGCCGTCGGTGGAGACCTGGGCCTCGGCCATCGCCTCCAGCAGCGCCGCCTGGGTCTTCGGCGGCGTGCGGTTGATCTCGTCCGCGAGCAGCAGGTGGGCGAAGACGGGGCCGGGCCGGAAGACCATCTCACCGCTGCGCTGGTCGTAGAAGGGCGCGCCGGTGACGTCCGAGGGCAGCAGGTCGGGGGTGAACTGGATGCGGCGGAAGTCCAGGCCGAGCACGGTCGCGAAGGACCGTGCGAGCAGCGTCTTGCCGAGGCCGGGCAGGTCCTCGATCAGCACGTGGCCGCCCGCCAGGACGCCGAGCATGACCAGTTCCAGCGCGGAGCGCTTGCCGACGACGGCGCGCTCGATCTCGTCCAGCACCGCGTGGGCGCGCGTCCCCGCCTGCTGCGGGGTCAACTTGTCCGTCACGGATGCGGTCACGGATGCGGTCACGGTGCTCCTCGATGGACTTGATCGCGCTGCGGAGACGTCTCCGCGGCGGTCGGTGGAACGGTCACAGGGTTTCCAGGCGCTCGACGAGCAGCTCCAGCAGCGCGGGAGGCAGCGGCCTGGGATCGGGGACGTTGCGGTGGCCCGCCTGCCGGGCCGCGCGGATCGCGGCCGGCGTGCGGGGGCGGAACGGGTCGAGCCACGGCCACAGCTGCGGCCCGATGATCGCCGCGGCCTGCTCGGGCTGCATCCGCAGCGAGACGCCGTGACGTTCCGCCAGCCGGACCTCGTAGAGGCGCAGCAGCAGCGGGTACAGGTGCAGCGCGTAGCCCTCCGGGGTGCGGGCGGCGTCGGACAGCGCGGCGTCCCAGTAGCGCAGCGTCGGTTCACGCGTGCCCACGAGCCGGCTGCGGCGCCGGAACCCGCTGTCCATGACGCCCGCGCCGCCGACCCATCGGGCCGCCCAGGCTCCGGCCGCGACGAGCACGACGGCTCCGACGGAGAGACCGGCGGCGCCGCCGACGGCCCACAGCGCGGCGAGGCAGGCGATGCCGAAGCCCGCGAGCGTCAGCAGCGCCAGCCGGTCGGGACCGAGCCACGGCTGGCGCGGGGACGCGACGGGCGGGCGCATGGGCGCGGACACGGACCGACGGCCCCCGTCGTAGCCGGGGAACGCCGAGCGGAACGGCTGCTGCGGCCCGGACTGGGACTGCACGGGCTGCGGCTCCACAGACTGCGGCTGCGCGGGCTGCGGCACTCCGGGAGCGTGCTGAGCCGGCATCAGATCTCCACCTCCTCGCGCACGCCGAAGCGCGCGTCGGCCGCGGCCCCGGCGGCGGTCAGGTGGGCGCCGATGGACTCCAGTGCGGCACGGGCCTGGTCGCGCTGGTGCTCGCCCATCGGGTGGGTGGAGTAGCGCGCCTCGCCGAACAGGTCGGTCAGGGTCTGCGCGGCACGGCCCTGGACCAGCCCGGCCTCCGCCGCGCGCTGGAGCAGCTCCGTCGGCGTGTCCGCCGTGCGGCGGCTGACGCCGCCCCCGGCGAGGGACTTCTCCATCGCGGCGTAGCAGGCGATGATCGCCGTGCGCGGGTCAGGGTCGTCCGCGAGGGCCTCCCGACCCGCCTGCACGGCGCCGGCCAGGGCGTCTCCCGTGCCGTCGTCGAGCCCTCCGTCGACGGCTCCCTCGCCGGCAGCGCCGGCCCGCTGACGGGCGATCAGCCAGCGGGAGAGCACGACGGCCAGCAGGACGACCAGGGCGACGCCGAGAAGGACGAGGAAGCCGATCAGCACGTCCTGGAAGTTGATCGGACTGCTGTTCTGGGTCGAGTTCGACGGGCCTGCCGAGGCGACGGACGGCAACTCCGTCGGCGTCCGCCCCACGCCGGTCGGGGGGCCCACCGCGACGCCCTGGTTCGGCTGCGGCGGCGGCGGGAGCTGGACGCTGCGCGTGCCGAGGATCGTCACGCCCACCACGGTGGCCAAGCCCATGAGGATGAAGCCCGGCAGGACGAGCGAGGCGATCCGCGACTGGGCGGGCGTGCCGCCGCCGGTCAGCCGCTCCTGACGTCGCCGCACCTGGACGGCGAGCGTCCAGCCCACGACGATGACGCCGAGCGCGAGCAGCACCCAGGTGCCCTTCGCCGGCCCTTCGCCGGCCAGCGCGGTCCCCCGCGCGGCGTTCATCGCGACGGCGGCCACGCCCAGCACGACCGCGGCCCCGAGGGCCGCGGCGAGCCGCGCGGCCACGCGCGGATTGTCACTGCCACGTGCCACCGGTGTCCCCCACAGTGCGAGTTGCTTCGGCACACCCTGCCACAGCCCTCCGTACCGCGTCAGGTGCCTGCCCGCCTTGTCGCACTTCGTACACGGTTGCAGCCCCGCCGGCTGGCGGTCGCCGGACACGACCTGGGGCTACGGGGTCACTCCCAGCGCGGGTCGTGGTCCCATTCGTCGTTGCGTTCCGCGACGCGCTCGAGCGCGTGGGACGCCGCCTGGGCCGTCGGATAGGGGCCGAGCCGGTTGCGGGCGGGGCACTCCGGGCCCTCCTCGACCTTCTTGTGCTTCAGGCAGTAGAACCACTCGCCGGGCTTGCCCGTCGCCTGCTTGGCCATCGTCGCTCCTTCGTTCCGTACCGGAGGTCTACCCGCTGATTAGGATGGCCACCATGGCACCCCTCGTCCCTGGAACGCTCTCCCCCACCCGCAGCGTGCCGGCGCACATCCCGCGCCCGGAGTACGTGGGCCGCAAGGCCCCCCGGCCTTACGACGGGCCGGAGGTGCAGACCGCCGAGACGATCGAGAAGATGCGGATCGCGGGCCGGATCGCCGCGCAGGCGATGGACGCCGCCGCCGCCGCGATCGAGCCGGGGGTGACCACGGACGAGCTCGACCGGATCGCGCACGCGTACATGTGCGACCACGACGCCTACCCCTCGGACCTCGGCTACCGGGGCTTCCCGAAGTCCATCTGCACCTCCGTCAACGAGGTGATCTGCCACGGGATCCCGGACTCGACCGTGCTCCAGGACGGCGACATCGTCAATCTGGACGTCACTGCCTTCATCCACGGCGTGCACGGCGACCTGAACGCCACCTACCTGGTGGGGAACGTGGACGAGGAGTCCAAGCTCCTGGTGGAGCGGACCCGCGAGGCGACCCGGCGCGGCATCGCCGCGGTCAAGCCGGGGCGGCAGATCAACGTGATCGGGCGGGTGATCGAGTCCTACGCCAAGCGCTTCGGCTACGGCGTCGTACGGGACTTCACCGGCCACGGCATCAACACCGCGTTCCACTCGGGCCTGATCATCCCCCACTACGACAGCGAGTTCGCCACCACGGTGATGAAGCCGGGGATGACCTTCACCATCGAGCCCATGCTGACCCTCGGCGACTACCACCACGACCTGTGGGCGGACGGCTGGACGGTCGTGACCAAGGACCGCAAGCGCACCGCGCAGTTCGAGCACACGCTCGTCGTCACCGACGACGGCGCGGAGATCCTCACCCTGCCGTAGCAGCGGCCCCCGGCAGCCCGGCAGCCCGGCAGCCCGGCGGATCAGTGGATCAGCGGATCAGCCACTGCTCGCCGAGCGCGGGGGCGCCCACCTCCGCGCAGGCGTCGGTGAGCACGTCCAGCAGCCGCAGCGGGTCCGGGAGCGGATGCTCGGGGCCGCGGACCCAGGTGACCTCCGCGCCCTCGGCGAGGCGGGCGGGCGGCAGCAGCACGTAGCTGCCGCGGGTGTGCCAGCGCAGGCCGGGGTGCTCGTCCGCGTCCTCGTCGGGGTGGGAGTCGAGCTCGGAGGTCCACCACTCGTCCTCGTCCAGCGGGGACCGGCTCGTGGTGAAGAAGAACCAGCGGTCCTCGCCGAGGGCGGCGACCGGACCGGCCGCGACCCCGGACTCGGCGAGGCGCTCCAATGCGAGACGACCGGCCTCCGCCGGGACGTCGAGGACGTCGTGGACGCGGCCGGTCGGGGTGATCGCGTTGGCGTCCGGGTCCCGGGCGAGCCAGCGGGTGATCTGGTCGAAGTCGGTCGTGGCCTGGGACTGCCAGGCGAAGGAGAGTGGGTGCTGCGCGGGGGCCGGACAGCCGACCCGGTCGCAGGAGCAGCGGAAGTCGACCGCGTGCGCGGCGGGCGCCACCGGGAACCCGGCCCGGGCGGCGTCCAGCAGGACGCGCAGGCGTCGGGCGCGCTCCGCAGCGATATCGGTCTCGTCGACACGACCGCTTGCCCGGAGCCACCTGCGCCACCAGGCGCCGACTTTGCCCGCCGAATCCACTGGTGCCCCTTTCCTGCCCCGCTCCCGGGGTCACCGGGACGCGTACAGAGCAGGATACGGCCGCGCGGGATGTGCTGTGTGCCAGGGGTGACTTCCGGGGTGATTCGGTGGCGTTCCCGTGACATCCCGGCGATGCGCCGTGATAGGCGTCGGGCCTCAGCTGTTGACCATCTGGGTCAGCTGGCCCGCGCTCGGGACCTGGTCGGTGACCGGCGCCCCCGCGGAGGCTCCGGCCTGCTTGATGCTGTCGGTGACGCTGGTGAACTGGTTGTAGTCGGCGTCCGAGGCGCTGCCGTTGCGGATCTTGCTCGGCAGGTTCTTCAGGTTGTCCACGGTGTTCGACAGCGCGGTCGTGGCCTTGGACAGCGTCGGGTCGCCCTTGGCGTCGTTGAGCGCCGCCTTGGCGCGGTTGTAGGTGAAGGCGGCCGCCAGCGCGCCCTTGATCACCGCGGCGGTGCGGCCCTTCGCGCCCTTCTTGAACGTGCCGGCCTTGAACGGCTTGTAGATCCACTGGTAGGTCGCGCCCGCCGCCAGACCGGCGTTGAGCACGAACCTGGTCTTGGCGAGCTTCACCCGGTCCGCACTGCTGGTCGGGCTCACCGTGGCCGCCGCCACCGCGGCGCCGCTGACGGGTGCGCTCGCACCGCTCGACGTGGGGGACGCGCAGGCGGGCAGCGCCAGCAGGGCGCCCGCCACGACCACGGCGACGACGGACGTTCGGATGCGGGCGCCGAACGAGAGCGGGCGGGCCAAGGACACGGAAGCCTCCGGGCGGTTCGGACACGTCGGTCGCGTCGTGAAGTTCGTCTCAGACGCCCACGCTCACACGCACCCGCCCGGCGGGCGACGGCGCACACGCCGAACGCACACCGAAAGGGCGGCCAACCACCCGAAGGGCCGAGTTCTCTTGGGATCCCGGGCGGGCGCCGGTCAGGCGCCCAGGTAGCGCAGCACGGCCAGGACCCGGCGGTGGTCGGCGGCGGAGACCGGGAGGTCCAGCTTCAGGAAGATGTTGGCGACGTGCTTCTCCACCGCCCGCTCGGTGATCACGAGACGTGCGGCGACCGCCGCGTTCGAGCGACCCTCCGCCATCAGCCCCAGCACCTCGCCCTCGCGGGGGCTGAGCGCGTCCACGGTGCCGCGCGCCGGGCTCGCGCCGACGAGCTGGGTGACCACCTCGGGGTCGAGCGCGGTGCCGCCGGCCGCGACGCGCTCCAGCGCGTCGACGAAGTCCCGGGTGTCCAGCACCCGCTCCTTCAGCAGGTAGCCGACGCCGGCGGAGCCCTGGGCCAGCAGGCGGGAGGCGTACTGGGTCTCCACGTACTGGGAGAAGATCAGCACCGGCAGGGCGGGCTGCCGGGCCCGCAGTGCGATCACCGCGCGCAGGCCCTCGTCGGTGTGGGTCGGCGGCATCCGCACGTCGCTGACGACGGCGTCAGGCGCGAACTCGGCGGCGGCCGCGAGCAGTTGCTCGCCGTCCGCGACGGCGGCGACCACGTGGTGGCCTTCGTCCTCCAGCAGTTGCACGAGACCGACCCGCAGGATGGCGGTGTCCTCGGCGACGACGACGCGCATGGGGGTGCTCAACGCCTTTCCGACTCGACGGTTTCCAACTCGACGGTTTCCAACTCGACGGTGACGGTGGTGGGCCCGCCGGGCGGGCTGTCGAGGATGAGCCGCCCGTCCGCGACCCGGACGCGCTCGGCGAGTCCGCGCAGTCCGGAACCGGCGGCGTCCAGCGTCGCGCCGCCGCGGCCGTCGTCGGTGACGAGCAGCCGCAGACCTGCCTCCGACTCCAGCACGGCGATGACGGCCGCCTTCGCCTCGGCGTGCTTGGCCGCGTTGGCGAGCAGCTCGGCGGCGGCGAAGTACAGCATCGTCTCCACGGCGGCCTGCGGGCGGCGCGTCACGGCGACGCGGACGGTGGTCGGCAGCGGCGCCCGCGCGGCGAGCGTCGTGAGCGCGGCCGCCAAGCCGGAGTCGAGGGCGGGCGGGTGGATGCCGCTGACGAGCTCGCGCAGCTCCTGCACGATCTCCCGGGTCTCCGCCCGCGCCTCGGCGATCAGTTCGGCGGCCTTCTCCGCCTGACCCCTGGCCAGGCGCGACTCGGCGCGTCCCAGGCGCATGCCGAGGGCGATGATGCGGGCCTGGGGTCCGTCGTGCAGGTTCCGTTCGATGCGTCGCAGGGTCGCGGCCGCCTCGGTGATCGCCAGCTCGCGGGTCTGCTCCAGCTGGAGCAGCCGCCGCTGGGACGCGGACGGACCGAGCAGACGCACCATCAACCACCGGTCCAGCGCCAGCGGCAGCCGCTGCACCCACGGCCAGACGAGCAGCACCAGCACGCCGAAGGCCACCAGGATCAGCGAGCGGGGCCAGGTGTCGAAGCGGAAACCGGCGACCGCGAGGCCGGCACGGTCGCCGCCGGCGTGCTTCGAGGTGGCCTCCTGGAGCTGCCACATCAGCGGGTAGAGCAGGAAGAGCAGGGTGTAGAGCCACCAGCCGAAGCCGAGCAGGAACTGGACCATTCCGAGCGGGAAGCGGATCGCCAGGTAGCCGACCGCCCGCCAGGAGGCGACGTCGGAGAGGTTGCGGACGAGGTACCCCTCGATCCCTCGGCCGCGCGGCGGCCGCGGCGGGACCTCGATCTCCAGACGGAGCATCGAGCGCGCCATCCCCCGGTACGCGGCGGCCAGCGCCCGGTCCACCGCCAGCAGCAGCGGAAGCAGCGGCAACAGGATCACCCCGGCCGAGAGGATCCCGAGCAGGCAGGTGGCCAGCACGGCGGCCAGCCCCAGAAGCGCGAACGGCGCGCTGAGCAGCGAGTACAGCAACTCCCGCCAGGCGCGCGCCGTGAAGGGCTCCCGCAGCGCGCACCTGATCGTCCGGGCCATGGGCACAGTCTCGCTCACTCTCCGGATCACACGTTGCGCTTCTTCAGACTCAGGTGCGCGGCGGCGTAGGCGACGCCCGCCCAGACCACCAGGATCAGCAGCCCCTGGAGCGGACTGTAGACGGAGTCCGCGTCGCGTCCGCTGCCCAGCATGACGTTGGCCGCGGCCGGCAGGGCCTGGGCGAGGTGGCGTCCGACGGTGCCCGGCAGGAACTGGAAGGCCGCGGGAACGACGAACTGCAGCGCCAGGATCGTCGCGACCGCTCCCGCCGTGTGCCGGACCAGCGCGCCGACGCCGAGCGCGAGCACACCCGTCAGCGCCAGGTAGACGCCGAAGCCCAGCAGCGCGCGCTGCGTCGTCCAGGAGGCCAGGTCGAGCGAGGCGTGCGCGCTCACCAGCTCCGAGCCGAGCAGCAGTGACGGGATCGCGATCAGCACACCCGTCGTGAAGAGCACGGCCGCGAAGACCGCCGCCTTCGCCGCCAGCACCGGCGTGCGAAGCGGCGTCGCCAGCACGGTCGAGCGGATCGTCCCGGTGGAGAACTCCGAGGCGAACAGCAGCGCGCCCAGCACGCACGCGGCGATCTGCGCCCACTCCGCGCCGGGTTGCAGCACCAGCCCGAGAGCGTCGCTGCGGAACCGCTCGCGGGAGGCGGGGTCCATCGTGTTCCAGCCGCCGGAGATCAGCGCCGGCACGAGCGCGTTGAACCCGAGGCCGAGGACGGTCAGCGCGGCCAGGCACCACCAGGTGGAGCGCAGGCTGGTCAGCTTGGTGCGCTCACCGCGCAGGAGGTCGGCGAAGCGGGGAGCGGTGACGGTCGAGGTCGACATGTCTCTGTGTCCTCTCTGCTCAGACGGCCGTGTACTGGACGCTGTCGGAGGTGAGGCGCAGGAACGCCTCCTCCAGCAGTGCCGGACGGGCGACCTCGGGGGTGGCGGCGTAGGTCGCGGGATCGGTGTGCCGCCGGATGAACTCGGCGGTGGAGCAGTCCGCAAGGAGCCGGCCCCGACCGATGACGAGCAGATGGTCCGCGGTCAGCGCCATCTCGTTCATCAGGTGCGAGGAGATCAGCACGGCGCGCCCTTCGGCGGCGAGGGCCTTGGCGAGCGTGCGCACCCACAGGATGCCCTCGGGGTCGAGCCCGTTGACGGGCTCGTCGAGCACGACGACGCGCGGGTCCCCGAGCAGCGCGGCGGCGATGCCGAGGCGTTGTCCCATCCCGAGCGAGTAGCCGCCGGCGCGGCGGTCGGCGACCTCGCTCAGCCCGACGCGCGCGAGCACGTCCTCGACGCGCGCCTCCGGCAGCGCGGAGGCGCGGGCGAGAGCGAGCAGATGGTTCCGGGCGGAACGCCCGGGATGGAACGAGCGGGCCTCCAGCAGGGCGCCGACGGTCGCCAGCGGAGCCTCCAGTTCGGCGTACGGCCGGCCGAGGACCAGCGCCTCTCCGCTGTCGGGCCGCTCGAGCCCGAGCAGCAGACGCAGGGTCGTGGACTTCCCCGCCCCGTTCGGTCCGAGGAAGCCGGTCACTCGGCCGGGCATCACCTGGAAGCTGACGTCGTCCACGACCGCCCGGCCGCCGTAACGACGGGTCAGACCACGGGCTTCGAGAGCTGGTGCATCGGTTTTCTGCATGCCTCCACGGTTCCGTGGAGAGCCCTCCACGCGACATGGCGCTGCCACGTGTGCCCGGGGGTGGGGCTGGCACGAACCCCGGCCCATGGGGCGCCAGAGGACTCAGTCCGCGAGCACCGGCTCCGGCTGACCGGCCTCCGCGGCCTGGCGCCCCAGCCGGGAGTGCTTGCGGCTGTAGCCGAAGTACACGCCCAGGGCCAGCACCAGCCAGGCGGCGAACAGCAGGAAGGTGTCCGCCGGCAGGTTCCAGATCAGGTACGCGCAGAAGACCACCGACAGCGCCGGGACCACCGGGTAGCCGGGAACCTTGAAGCCGCGCTTCAGCTGCGGTTCGCGCACGCGCAGGACGATGACGCCGACCGAGACGACCGCGAAGGCGACCAGCGTGCCCATGGAGGTGAGGTTGGCCAGCCAGTCCAGCGGGACGAACGCGGCCAGCAGGGCGATGAAGGCGCCGACGATCAGGGTGTTGGCGACGGGCGTGCCGCTGCGCGGGTTCACCTTGCGGAAGACCGCCGGGAGCATGCCGTCGCGGCCCATCGAGTAGAGGATGCGGGTCTGGCCGTAGATGACGACCAGGGTGACGCTGACGATGGAGATGACCGCGCCCGCCGACAGCACCGCGCCGGGCCAGGTCTCGCCGGTGACGTGCTGGAGGATCGCGGACAGGCCCGCGTCCTGGCCGTTGAAGAGGGTCCACTTCTGCGCCCCGACGCCGACGAAGGCGACGACGCAGTAGAAGGCGGTGACGACCAGCAGCGCGCCGATGACGGCCCGCGGCAGCGTCTTCTGCGGGTTCTTGACCTCCTCGCCCGCGGTGGAGACCGCGTCGAGTCCGATGAAGGAGAAGAAGACCGAGGACGCGGCCGCGCTGATGCCGGCGAAGCCCAGCGGGGCGAAGGGGTGCAGGTTGGCGCTGTGGAAGCCGGTGACGCCGATGACGACGAACAGCACCAGCACGGCCAGCTTGATCAGCACCATGATGGTGTTGACCAGCGCGGACTCCTTGCTGCCGCGCATCAGCACCAGGCAGCACAGGACGACCAGGACGACGCCGGGCAGGTTGACGTAGCCGCCGTCGCCCGGCGGGGCCGAGATCGCGGCGGGCATGGTGAAGCCGAAGAGGCGCTGGGTCAGGTCGTTGAGGTACTGGCCCCAGCTGACCGCGATGGCCGCGCCGGAGACGGCGTACTCCAGCAGCAGGCAGGAGCCGACGATCCAGGCCGCGAGCTCGCCGAGGGTCGCGTAGGCGTAGGAGTAGGACGAGCCGGAGACCGGCACGGCCGAGGTGAGCTCGGCGTAGCACAGGGCGGTCAGCGCGGCGGTGACCGCGCCGATCACGAAGGAGAGGATCACCGCCGGCCCGGCCTCGGGGACGGCCGTGCTGAGGGTGAAGAAGATCCCGGTACCGATGGTGGCCCCGACGCCGATCATCGTGAGCTGGAAGGTGCCCACGGTCCGGCGCAGCCCGCCGCTCTCATGGCCTTCGCCCTCGCCGTGGGCGGCGTCGGCCAGGAAGGCCGAGACGGGCTTGCGGCGCAGCAGCTGCTGGCGGAGTCTCACATCGTTCGGGGGCATGCGGGTGCCTTTCGGGGGTCGGTCGGGGCAGGGGTGACCTCCCGTCCCGGACGTGAGGTACGGGACGGGCGAACGGTTACGGCAGGTCGCGGCGCATCAGGTCGGCGTACGTCTCGCGGCGCACCACGGCGCGGTGCGCGCCGTCGCGGACGAAGACCACCGGGGGGCGGCGCGCGCCGTTGTAGTTGTTGCTGAGCGCGTAGGTGTAGGCGCCGGTGACCGGCACCGCGATCAGGTCGCCGACGCGCGGGTCGGCGAGCCGGACGGAGGCGCTGAGGGTGTCGCCGGACTCGCAGTGGCGGCCGACCAGGCGGCACAGCTCGCCCGCGCCGGTCGGGCGGGTGGCGACGGCGGCCTCGAAGCGCTGCTGGTAGAGGGAGACCTCGAGGTTGTCGCCCATGCCGCCGTCGACGGCGACGAAGGTGTGGCCCCCGCCGCGCTTGACGGAGACGACGCGGTAGAGCGAGACCCCGGACTCGGCGACCATCGAGCGGCCCGGCTCGATCAGGATCCGGGCGTCGGCGGGCAGCAGGCGCTTGGCGACGTCGGTCATGGCGTCGAGGTACGCCTCCACCGTGGGCGGGTGGTCGGTGTAGGTGTACCGGGAGCCGAGGCCGCCGCCCAGGTCGTAGACGGCGAACTCGCCGAGCTCGGCGACGGCCTCGACGGCCTGCGCGAAGGGCTCGAGGTCGAGGATCTGCGAGCCGACGTGGACGTGGACGCCGTCCAGCCGTAGCCGGTCGCTGCCGCGCAGCCGGGCGACGGCCTCGCGGGCCTGCGGGAGCAGCAGGCCGAACTTGGAGCCGTTCTGGCCGGTGGAGACCGCCTCGTGGGTGTCGGGGCGGATGTCAGGGGTGACCCGGACCAGCACGCCCTGCTCGCCGCCGGTCCGCGCCGTCGACGTCTGCGCTGTCGACGTCTGCGCTGTCGACTTCTGCGCTGTCGACGTCTGGCCGAGGATCTTCTCCAGCTTGTCGATGTCGTCGAAGTTGTCGACGACGATCGTCCCCGCGCCCGCCTCGACGGCGAGGCGCAGCTCCTCCTCGGTCTTGGCGTTGCCGTGGACGACCAGCCCGGCCGGGTCGGCGCCCGCCGCCAGGGCGAGGGTCAGCTCGCCGCCGCCGGCGACGTCGATGCCGAGGCCCTCCTCCGCCAGCAGCCGGTAAACGGCGGTGCAGGGGAAGGCCTTGGAGGCGAAGGTGGCGCGGGAGTTCGGCCAGCGGGCGGCCAGGCCGTCGGCGTACCGGCGGGCGCGGGCGCGGATCGATGCCTCGTCGACGATCAGTGCGGGGGTGCCGTAGGTCTCGGCGAGTTCGGCGACCGGGACGCCGCCGAGCACCAGCGCACCCGTCGCGTCCAGGGTGGTGCCGGGCGGGAAGAGGCCCACCAGCTCCTGGGCTGCCTGCGTCGCCGCCATCCGCGCTCCCTTTTCCTCGTGTTCGACCCCGTTTACCCGGCTCTCCGACCCTCCCTCCGAAGTGCTCCCTTATGTTCAATCTCCCGTCACGTTCAGTCATTGGCGATTTCGCCTAAGATCGCAGCATGAAGATGGCGAATCTGCCGACCCATAGTGGGACAAGCGAGGAGTTGTACGCACTCGCCGACGCCATCGGGGCGGTGACCGGCGGGGCCGTGGCCATCGAGGACCTGGACCACCGGATCCTGGCCTACTCGACCCTGCCCGACCAGCGGATCGACGACCACCGGCGCCAGGGCATCCTGGAGCGCCGCGTCCCGCACCAGCCCGAGCAGCTCGCGCAGTACCGCGAGGTGCTCGCCGCGCCCGGCGTGGTCCGGCTGCCGGTGCTGGCCGAGGCCGAGCTGCCGCGTGCCGCCGTCGCCATCCGGGCCGGACAGCGGCCGCTCGGCACGATCTGGGCCATCGAGGGCGAGCGGCCGATCGACGACGCGGGCGAGCGGGCGATGCTGGACGGCGCCCGCCTGGCCGCCCTGCACATGCTGCGCCGCCGCAGCGCCGCCGAGCTGGACCTGCAGGCGCGCGAGGACGCGCTGCGCGCCGCGCTGCGCGGCCGCCGGTCCGCCCGCGAGGTCCGCTTCGAGCTCGGCCTGCCCGGCCGGCGCCCCCTCGCCCTGCTCGGCTTCGCGCCCGTCGCCGTGCTGTCCGGGGCGGAGGCTCCCGCAGACGACCTGCTGGTCCGCCTCGCCGCCGCGTCGACGCGCCACTGGCCGGCCGTCCACGCGGAGGCCTCCGTCGCCACCGTCGGCCGCACCGTCTACGTGCTGCTGCCGCTGGACGAGGGCCCGGCCGCGCTGGCGACCGCGCGCCGCCTCGGCGAGCAGGCGGCGGCGGTGCTCGATCGCAGCCTGGAGACGCCGCTGCGCGCGGCCTGCTCCAGGATCGCGGCCGGCCCCGAGGAGCTGCCGGAGCTGCGCGCCGAGGTCGACGACATCCTGCGCGTCACCACCGCCGACCCGGACGCGCCCGGCTTCGCCACCCTGCGCGAGACCCACGCCCGCGTTCTGCTGGCGCACGTCGGCGACGAACTGGCCCGCCGCCCGCGCCTGCGGCACCCGGGCGTCGAGGCGATGCTGGAGCACGACCGCACCAAGGGCACCGCGTTCGGCGCGTCCGTCACGGCGTGGCTCGACGCGGTCGGCAACATCGGCGAGGCGGCGGCCCGGCTGACCATCCACCCCAACACGCTCAAGTACCGCCTGCGCCGTGCGGGCGAGCTCTTCGGCATCGACCTGGACCACCCCGACGACCGGCTCTCCTGCTGGCTCCAACTGCGCATGGCCCGCTGAACGCCTCCTTCCGCCGTGCCCCGGGTGCTGGTAGGACGGTCCGCATGAACTCTGCTGCCTATGACGCTGCCTATGACGCCGTCGTCGTGGGCGGGGGCCACAACGGGCTGGTCGCCGCCGCCTACCTGGCCCGCGCCGGCCGGCGCGTCGCGGTGCTGGAACGGATGGACCACACCGGCGGCGCGGCGGTCTCCGCGCGGGCCTTCGCGGGCGTGGACGCGCGACTGTCGCGCTACTCGTACCTGGTCAGCCTGCTGCCGAAGAAGATCGTCTCGGACCTGGGCCTCGACCTGGACCTGCGCCGCCGCCGCTACTCCTCCTACACGCCCTACGGCGACGGCCGCGGGCTGCTCGTCGACAACGGGGACGACGCGGCGACGGCGGCCGGCTTCCGGGCGCTGACCGGCGGCGACCGCGAGTTCACCGCCTGGCAGGACTTCTACGGCCGCACCCGGCGGGTGGCCGAGGCCGTCTTCCCGACGCTCACCGAGCCGCTGCCGGAGCGCGCGCAACTGCGCAAGCTCGTCGCGGACGCGGCGGGCGAGGAGACCTGGCAGGCGCTGTTCGAGCGGCCCGTCGGCGAGGCGGTGGAGTCCGCCTTCGCCGACGACGTGGTGCGCGGCATCGTCCTGACCGACGCCCTGATCGGCACCTTCGCGCACGCGCACGACCCCTCACTGCGCCAGAACGCGTGCTTCCTCTACCACGTCATCGGCAACGGCACCGGCGACTGGGACGTCCCGGTCGGCGGCATGGGCGCGGTCTCCGGCGCGCTGGAGCGGGCGGCGCGGGGCGCGGGCGCGGAGATCCTGACGGGCTGTGAGGTGACCTCCGTCCAGGCGGACGGCGGTTCGGCCGAGGTGGGCTTCACCGACGCCTCGGGCGCCGAGCGGACGGTGGGCGCGCGCTGGGTGCTGTGCAACGCGTCCCCGCGCGAACTCGCCCGCCTGGTGGGCGACACGGCTCCCGCGGAGCCGGTGGAGGGAGCACAGCTGAAGGTCAACATGCTGCTGACGCGCCTGCCGCGGCTGCGCGACCGCTCCGTCGACCCGCGCGCCGCGTTCGCGGGGACCTTCCACATCGCCGAGGGCTACCGCGAGTTGGAGACGGCCTACCGGCAGGCGGCGTCCGGCGGGCTGCCGAGCCCGGCCCCCTCGGAGATCTACTGCCACTCGCTGACGGACCCGAGCATCCTCTCCCCCGAACTGCGGCAGCGCGGCTACCAGACGCTCACCCTCTTCGGCCTGCACCAGCCCGCGCGCCTCTTCCCCGCCCACGACCGGGAGTCGGCGCTGCGCGCGGTCCTCGACGCACTGGACGCGGTGCTCGACGAGCCGCTGACGGACTGCCTGGCCCGCGACGCCGAGGGCGAGTTCTGCATCGAGGCGCGCACCCCGCTGGACCTGGACGCCGACCTCGGCCTGCCGGGCGGCAACATCTTCCACCGCCCGCTGGTCTTCCCCTTCGCGGAGGCGGCCGACCCGACCGCGGGCCGCTGGGGCGTCGGCACTCCCTACGCCGCCAACCTCCTGCTGTGCGGCGCGGGCGCGCCGCGCGGCGGCGGGGTGAGCGGCATCCCCGGCCACAACGCCGCGATGGCGGTCCTTGGTGCGTGACCCGGACGGTCCGGGCCTCAGCCGCCGTAGCGGGCGCCGCGCAGGCGCGGCTCCAGGCCGATCCAGATGACCGACATGAGGCGGCGGGCGGACTCCTCAGCGGCTTCGGGGCCGGTGTCGAGGACCCAGCCCGCGAGGGCGTCGGCCGCGCCGGTGATGATCGCGGCCATGGCCGCGGCCTCGCCGCGGTCGGGGCGGCCCTCGCCGGAGCGCGGGCCCGGGACGTCATCGTCGACGCCCTCGCGTATGGCGCGGCGCAGCAGCGCGGTCACCGCGCTGCTGACCTCGGCCCGCGCCGCCGCGACCTCCGCGACCACCGGCTCGCCCTGCGCCCGCGCCTGCTGGTAGAGGACGATCCAGCTGTCCCGGTGGTCGGCGACGAACGCGAAGAACGCGGTCAGCCCGCGGAACAGCTGCTCCCCCGGATCCAGCGACGGGTCCGCCGCCTGCGCGAAGCGGGCGATCAGGCGGTCGGCCTCGCGGCGGATGCACGCCGCGAACAGCTCTTCCTTCGAGCCGAGGTAGAGGTAGAGCATCGGCTTGGAGACGTCGCACTCCTCGGCGATCTCGTCCATCGACGCCGCGTGGTACCCGGACCGGGAGAACACCTTCACGGCCGCGTCCAGCATCTGCTGTTCACGCTGTGCCCTCGGCACGCGCTTCGCCTTCACAGGGGCCTCGTCCCGAGCTTCCGATCGCACGCCCCCGAGTCTATGTGCTCCGCGCCATGACGCGACGCCACGTGACCTGTGGCACTCGGAAGGGGCCTTGCGCGCGGGCCCGTCCGCGCCTTGACTAGCACTGCTAAGTTTTCGTCGCGCGCGGCCCGGAGGGACGAAGGTGGAGACCTACACCGACCAGTACATCGGCGGCGGCTGGCGTCCCTCACTCGGTGAGGGGACGATCACCGTCCTCAACCCGGCCACCGAGGAGGCCCTCGCCGCCGTCGCCGCGGGCGACGCCGCCGACGTGGAGTCCGCCGTGGCCTCGGCCCGCGCCGCGCAGCGCGCGTGGGGTGCGAGCAGCAGGGAGACCCGGCTCGGCTACCTGACCGCGATCCGCGACGGCCTGGCCGCGCACCAGGAGGAGATCGCCGCCACGGTCACCGCCGAGCTCGGCGCGCCCATCGGCTTCTCCACCGCCGTCCACGCGGGCCTGCCGCTCGCCGTGGCGTCCGGCTACGTCGAGCTGCTGGCCTCCTTCGAGTTCACCGAGCGCGTCGGCAACTCCACCGTCTACCGCGAGCCGGCCGGCGTCGTCGGCGCAATCACGCCATGGAACTACCCGCTGCACCAGATCGTCGCCAAGGTCGTCCCGGCGCTGGCGGCGGGCTGCACCGTCGTGCTCAAGCCGGCCGAGGACACCCCGCTGGTCGCCCGCCTGTTCGCGCGGATCGTCGACGAGGCGGGCCTGCCGGCGGGCGTCTTCAACCTCGTCACCGGCCTCGGCTCCGTCGCGGGCGCGGCACTGGCCGCGCACCCGGACGTGGAGCTGGTCTCCTTCACCGGCTCGACGGCCGTCGGCCGCGCCATCGCCGAGCAGGCCGGGCGCGGTGTCAAGCGCGTCGCGCTGGAGCTGGGCGGCAAGTCGGCCAACGTCGTCCTGCCCGGCGCGGACCTGGCCCGCGCGGTCAACGTCAACGTCGGCAACGTCTTCGCCAACTCCGGCCAGACGTGCAGCGCGTGGACCCGCCTGCTGGTCCACCAGGACCAGTACGAGGAGGCCGTCGCCATCGCGGCCAAGGCCGCGGCCAAGTACGTGCCCGGGGACCCGACCGACCCCGAGACCCGCCTCGGCCCCGTCGTCAGCGCCAAGCAGCGGGACCGCGTCCGCGGCTACGTCCAGGCCGGTCTCGACGCGGGCGCGCGCCTGGTCGCGGGCGGCGTCGACGCCCCCGAGGGCGCCGAGCGCGGCTTCTTCGTCCGCCCGACGATCCTGGCGGACGTGACGCCGGACATGACGGTGGCGCAGGAGGAGATCTTCGGCCCCGTCCTGTGCGTCCTGGCCTACCGCGACGAGGACCACGCGGTGGAGCTGGCCAACGGCACGGACTACGGCCTGGCGGGCGGGGTCTGGGCGGCGGACGAGGAGTCGGCCGTCGCGTTCGCGCGCCGGATGGACACCGGGCAGGTGGACATCAACGGCGGCCGCTTCAACCCGCTGGCACCGTTCGGCGGCTACAAGGGCTCCGGCATCGGCCGCGAGCTCGGCCGCCACGGCCTCGAGGAGTTCCTGCGGACCAAGTCGCTGCAGTTCTGACCCCAAGGGCGCGAGGAACCGCCGATATGCGGCTGCGGCTGCGCCGCGTGGGCGCGACAAGCCACCCACCCACCTCCGTAGCGCGCCGAACGCGCGGGGCCATCCGCACAGGGTGGTTGCTCACGCAGCTCCTCGCGCCCCCAGATGGGGCAACCATCCGATGATCAGAAAGGCTCCCCCCTCGTGCCGACGACGGTCCGCGCCGCCCTGCTCCCCTCCGTGGGCGCAGCCCTCGAACTCACCGAGATCAGCCTGCCCGACCCCGGGCCCGGCCAGGTGCGGGTGAAGCTCGCCGCCGCCGGCGTGTGCCACTCCGACCTGTCGCTCGCCACCGGCGTGCTCCGCGCCGCGACCCCGGTCGTGCTCGGCCACGAGGGCGCGGGCACCGTCGTCGCCGTCGGCGAGGGCGTCACGAAGGTCGCCCCCGGCGACTCGGTCGTACTGAACTGGGCGCCGGCCTGCGGGCACTGCCACCTGTGCGGGCTCGGCGAGCCCTGGCTGTGCGAGAACTCCTACGCCGCCTCCGTCGAGACGTACGCGAGCCGTGCGAGCGACGGCTCCGACGTGTATCCCGGCCTCGGCGTCGCCGCCTTCGCCGAGGAGACGGTGGTCTCGCAGAGCGCGATCATCCCCCTCCCGCAGGGGGTCCCGCTGGACGCCGCCGCGCTGCTCGGCTGCGCGGTGCTGACGGGCTACGGCGCGGTCCACAACGCCGCGCGGGTGCGCGAGGGCGAGTCCGCCGTCGTCTTCGGCCTGGGCGGCGTCGGTCTGGCCGTGCTCCAGGGGCTGCGGATCGCCGGGGCGGGGCCGGTCGTCGCGGTGGACGTCACGCCGGAGAAGGAGGAGCTGGCCCGCCGTCACGGCGCGACGGACTTCGTCCTCGCCGACGAGCAGACGGCCAAGACCGTCCGCAAGCTCACCGGCGGACACGGCGCCGACCACGCCTTCGAGTGCGTGGGCCGCTCCGCCACGATCCGCGCCGCCTGGAACTCCACCCGCCGCGGCGGCCGCACCACCGTCGTCGGCATCGGCTCCAAGGACGACCAGGTCGCCTTCAACGCCCTGGAGATCTTCCACTTCGCCCGCACCCTGACCGCCTGCGTCTACGGCGACGGCGTCCCGGAGCGCGACGTCCCGATCCTCGCCGACCACGTCCGCGCGGGCCGCCTCGACCTCGACGCCCTCATCACGGACCGGATCGCCCTGGACGACATCCCGGCCGCCTTCGACCGCATGCGCGAGGGCAAGGGCGGCCGCTCACTGGTGGTCTTCTAGCCAGTGCGCCTGACCGCGTGGTGCCCGGCGGCGGTGACCACACAGTTGGAGTACCTAGGTTCACCATGGGACCGGGTACAGGATTCATGGCACCGTCCTCCTGCGGTGCCCTAGCGTCGTGGCATGACGATTCCAGCAGGACTGAGACGCACGGTCCTCCGGGCGCGGCGGGACACCGGCTTTCTTGCCGCTGGTGTGCTGCCGCACCTGGCGCTGGTGCCCGTGTGGGCCTGGGCGGCGACGACGACGACCGCCAGGACGGGGAACTGGCTCCTCACGGTTTCCGTGTCGGCCGTCCTGGTCCTGCTCGGCACCCCGGTGCTGACGGCCGTTCATCGGGCTCGTTACCGGGTGCTCATCGGTGTGGACGTCCCCCGGCTCACCCCCACCGCGCCGGAACAACGGACGTGGGCCTCGACCGCCCGGTGGCTCACGGCGACGCGGCCGTGGCGCAGGATCGGCTACCACCTCCTGCTGGGCCCGCTGCTCGCGCTGCTGGAGCTGCTGGTGCTCGCGGAGGCAGCGGCGTGCCTGGCGGGCGTCATCGCCTGCACCTGGTCATGGGCGCTGCCCACCGGAATCCGCCAGGACTGGTTCGGCTACCCGACCCAGCTGCCGGCTTACACGGCGGCTGGACTCCTCCTCCTGTGCACCCTGCCCTGGACCGCGCGGGCAGTGGCCGGGGCCGAGGCGCGGCTGGCGTTGGGCCTGCTCGGGCCCAGCCGGGCGCAGCGGCTCCAGGAGCGGGTCGATCAGCTGGCCGTGAGCCGGACCGACTTGATCGAGGCCGTCGACGCGGAGCGCCGCCGGATCGAGCGCGACCTGCACGACGGCACCCAGCAGCGGTTGGTTTCCCTCGCGGTCAACCTGGGTCTGGCCATGGCCACCCGCCCGGACCTGCCGAGTGATGCCCGTGAGGTGATCGCGAGAGCGCATCTGGAGGCGAAGGAGGCGATCGTCGAACTCAACGACCTGGTGCGGGGGCTGCACCCGGCCGTGCTCGAAGACCGAGGTCTGGACGCGGCGTTGTCCGGGCTGGCTGCCCGCACGCCCCTGCCGGTGCGGCTGCGGGTCGATCTGGAGGACCGGGTGGCGCCCGACGTGGAGTCGGTCGCGTACTTCGTGATCTCTGAGGCGCTGACCAATGCAACCAAGCACGCCAACGCGATGCGCGCGGAGGTGACCGTCCGTCAGGTCGGCGAGGTGCTGCGCGTGCGCGTGACCGACGACGGGCTGGGCGGTGCCGACGCCGCCGTCGGCACGGGGCTGACCGGGCTGGCCAAGCGGGTCGGCTCCCTCGACGGGGCCTTCCACGTCAGCAGCCCCGTCGGCGGGCCCACCACCGTCACCGCGGAGCTGCCGTGCGCGCGGTGATCGCCGAGGATTCGGTGTTGTTGCGGGTCGGCCTGATCAAGGTGCTGGAGATGGGCGGGTTCCAGGTCGCCGCGGAAGCCGGCGACGCCGAGGGGCTGTTGGCGGCAGTGGCGGAGCACCGGCCCGAACTCGCCTTGATCGACGTCCGAATGCCGCCCGGCTTCACCGACGAGGGGGTGCGGGCGGCGATGGAGATCCGTCGGCGCTGGCCGGGGACGCCGGTGGTGCTGCTTTCGCAGTACGTGGAGGAGCGGTACGCGGCCGACCTGCTGTCCGCGAACACCAGCGGTGTGGGCTACCTGCTCAAGCAGCGGGTTGCCGATGTCGCCGACTTCGTGGCGGCGGTCCGGCGAGTGGCGGACGGGGGCACGGCCCTGGACCCTCAGGTCGTCGCCCAGTTGCTGCTGCGGCGCGACAGCGACCCGCTCGCGCGGCTGACCCCCCGCGAACGGGAGGTGCTCGGCCTGATGGCCGAAGGGCGTTCCAATGCCGGCATCGCGCAGGCGCTGGTGGTCAGTGAGAGCGCCGTGGCGAAGCACATCAACAACATCTTCGCCAAGCTCGACCTGCCCGTGGTCGACGCGGACCACCGCCGCGTCCTGGCCGTGCTGCGGTTCCTCGGAACGTCCCGGGCCTGACCTTCCCGACTCCTCTTCCATACGCAGTTCGTAGCGGAACAGCCGCTCCGAATAAGTCCCGACCTCGGAATGGCGCATTCCTCCCCCAGTTCCGTTCGCAATCACATGAATTGCACGCACACCTGTGCGAGAGTGTGATCAACTGGGGGAGGTTGGGATTGTGCAATTAACTGATTCGTTCTGCCTCGATGTCGCCGTGCGGGACCCGCTGAGGGCGGACGACCTGCTGGCCGCACTGCCCGAGGTCAACGCACGCGCGGACACCGAAACGCTGGCCCGCATGCTGGGGGATCTGGCCGACGCCGCCGCACACGCCGAAATCGGCACCACCGGGGACCGGCTGGCCGCCATGCGGGACCTGGGGATGCTGCTCGGCTCGCTGCGCAGGCACGAAGTGGAACCGCTGAGCGCCGTACCGCGGGCACAGCCGTTACTGCTGGATCTCGGCGCCGCGGTCGGCATGGCGCCCCGCGACACCGTGCTGCACTACGGCCCGTGGAATCCGACCGGGCCCCGGCGCCGGATGTACCTGGGAGCGGCGGAGGAGCACGTTCTGATCGACTCGGTGCTCCGCACCGCCCCCGCCATCGAGCAGGCGGCGCTCCACCTCGCGGAGCTCACCGAACTCGACCCGGCCGGGCCCGAGTTCGCGGAGGTCTGCGCCGCCGCGGACCAGCGGTTGGCGGTGCTGCCCGAGATGATCGGACGGGTGGCCCGGGAGGTCGACCCGTCCGCCTTCTTCGCGGCCCGCCTGCGCCCGTACATGGAGGACGTCCTGATCGACGGGCACCGCTACTACGGGCCGGCGGCGGCCCATGTGCCGTTGTACCTCGTGGACCACCTGCTCTGGTCCTGCGACCGGCCCGATCCCGTCCAGGCCGCGCTCCAGGAGGAACTGGTCGAGTACGGCCTGCCCGACTGGGGCCGGCTCTACCGCAAGCACGTCAGCGGCGCCTCGGTGGTCACCGCCCTGGTCGAGCGGCTGCGCGGCGCCGGGCCGGAGCCGGACGCCCAGCTGCTGCGCTCGGCGGACGCGGTCGCCCGGATCCTGCGGACGCTGATCACCTTCCGCGGCCGCCATGTCCGGCTGGTCCGGCAGGCGTACACCGACGCCACCCCGTACGGGACGGGCAGCGCCGGCGCGGCGCCCGAGGTGGTCCAGCTGATCCTGGACCTCACCCGCCAGTGCGCCCAGCAGCTGCGACCCCGACTCAGCCGACCCGTCGACCCCAGGCCGTGACCATGAAGTTGGGCACGTGCATGACGCCCTGACGTTCGGTCAGTTCGATCGTCGCGTCGAGGTCGGCATCGGTCAGCAGACCGGTGCCGACCAGGCGCGGCCGAAGCCTGCGCAGGGTCAGCCCGAGGAAGGCCGTGCCCCCGGGCAGCAGCGGAGCGTGCACCCGCGCGGCCACCTCGACCAGCCCGGCCGACGCCAGCGCCTCGGGCAGCCGACGTCCATATCCGGCGTCCACTCCGGCCGCGGTGAACGCCGCCTCCAGCGCCCGGAACAGCCGCCCCGCCAACTCCTCGGAGCCGGACGGCCAGTACCGCGCCACCGCGTCGGCCATCGGGCCCTCGACGTCGAAGTCCTCCAGCACCACCCAGCCGCCGGGGCGGGCGGCGGCCACCAGGCGCCGCAGCGCCTCGTCCCGCTCCGGGATGTGC
Source organism: Streptacidiphilus anmyonensis (assembly GCF_000787855.1). Taxonomy (GTDB): domain Bacteria; phylum Actinomycetota; class Actinomycetes; order Streptomycetales; family Streptomycetaceae; genus Streptacidiphilus; species Streptacidiphilus anmyonensis. The sequence goes on from NZ_BBPQ01000002.1 coordinate 74,180, forward strand.
TCCACCACCGCACGGGCGTGCACCAGATCGAACGCGCCCTCCGGCAGCGGATCGGCCATCAGGTCGTGCTGCCGCACCTCCAGGCCGGGAACGTCCACGCCGAGCGCGAAACGCGGATCCAGATCCACGGCCAGCACCCGGCCGGTGCCGCCGACCCGCTCCGCGAGCCAGCGTGCGACGCTCCCGGCTCCGCACCCCACCTCCAGGCAGCGCCACCCCTCGCCGACGCCCAGCGCCGCGAGCCGCTCCCTGGTCGGGCCGTCGTAGACGGCCTCCAGCGAAGCCAGGCGATCCCGCTCGCTCTCCCAGGTCTGTTCGAACACATACGACTCAACCATCGGCGCTCCCCCATTGTGCGTCGCGGATCTTGGCCCACTGTATCCGAGCCCGCTCCGCATCCGAGCCCGCTCCGCCCGGCCGGGCAGGTAGAGTGGTGCGGTTGCCCCGAACGGCATGCCGTAGAACGAGACCGTGCGAAGGACCTGAGGAACGACGTGAGCACCGACTCCCCCGCCACCGCTGCCCAGGTTCTGCAGGAGGCCTCGCGCCGCCGCACCTTCGCCGTCATCTCGCACCCCGACGCCGGCAAGTCGACGCTGACCGAGGCGCTGGCGCTGCACGCGCAGGCGATCACCTCGGCCGGCGCCGTGCACGGCAAGGGCGGGCGCAAGGGCGTCACGTCCGACTGGATGGAGCTGGAGCGGGACCGAGGCATCTCGGTGACCTCCGCAGCGCTGCAGTTCGGGCACCGCGACCACGTGATGAACCTCGTCGACACCCCCGGCCACGCCGACTTCTCCGAGGACACCTACCGCGTGCTGTCCGCGGTCGACTGCGCGATCATGCTGGTCGACGCGGCCAAGGGTCTGGAGGAGCAGACCCGCAAGCTCTTCTCGGTCTGCCGCCACCGCGGCGTGCCGGTGATCACCTTCATCAACAAGTGGGACCGCCGTGGTCGCGAGGCGCTGGAGCTGCTGGACGACATCCAGAACATCCTGGAGATCACGCCCGTCCCGCAGGTCTGGCCGGTCGGCAACGCGGGCAACTTCCGCGGCCTGGTCGAGGCGGCGGACACCGAGCAGTTCCTGAAGTACACCCGCGTCCCCGGCGGCACCCACGAGGCCGTGGAGGAGCGGATGGACGCCGCCGCGGCCGAGACCGTCGAGGGCGAGCTGTGGCCGACCGCGCTGGAGGAGCTGGAGCTCGCGCTCGACTCCGGGCCGGGCTGGGACCCGCAGGCCTTCCGCGAGGGCAAGATCACCCCGGTCTTCTTCGGCTCCGCACTCACCAACATCGGCGTCCGGCTGCTGCTCGACGCCGTCGTGGACCTGGCCCCCTCCCCCGACGCGCGCGAGATGGCCAACGGCGACCGCCGCCCGGTGGAGGAGGAGTTCTCCGGCGTGGTGTTCAAGATCCAGGCCAACATGGACCCGGCCCACCGCGACCGCATCGCGTTCATCCGCGTCTGCTCCGGCGTCTTCGAGCGCGGCATGAACGTGACCCGCGCCGCCTCCGGCCGCTCGCTGGCGACCAAGTACGCGCACACCGTCTTCGGCGCGGAGCGCACCGTCGCCGACATCTGCTACCCCGGCGACGTGGTCGGCCTGATCAACGCGACCGCGCTGCGGGTCGGCGACACACTCTTCGTCGGCAAGAAGGCCGAGTTCCCGCCGCTGCCGGCGTTCGCCCCCGAGCACTTCGCCGTGGCCCGCCCGAAGGACATCAGCCGCAGCAAGCAGTTCCGCAAGGGCATCTCGCAGCTGGACGAGGAAGGCGTCGTCCAGGTCCTCACCTCGGACCGCCGCGGCGACCAGGCCCCGGTGCTGGCCGCCGTCGGCCCCATGCAGTTCGACGTCGTGCTGCACCGCATGGAGCACGAGTTCTCCTCGCCGATCGTGCTGGAGCGCCTGCCCTACTCGCTCGCCCGCGTCACCGACGCGGCCGGCGCGGACGTGCTGAACAAGGCCCGCCTGGTCACCGGCGAGCCGCTGACCCGCCGCAGCGACAACGCGATGCTCGCGCTGTTCGGCGACAAGTGGCAGCTGAACAGCTTCGTCCGGGGCAACCCGGACGTGAAGCTGGAGACGCTGATCGCCACCGCGGACTAGCGACTCCCGGAGGGGCGGTTGCCGGACGGGCGGTTCCCGGAGGGGCGGTTCCCGGACTGGCGGGCCTCCCGGAACTCGCGGGAGACCTCCCAGGCGTCCGCGACCGGGCCGACGTGGCCCAGCTTGTCGGGGTTGAGCACGATGCGGATCGCCTGGATCTGCCCGTCGAGCACGTCCAGTTCGAGAGTGTGCAACACCTTCCCGTCGCGGTCGCGGACGATCGCGCCCGGCTGGCCGTTGATCGCGTGGGGCTCGGTCGTGAGACCGAGCCGGGCCAGACCCGGGAAGACGGCGGCCAGCAGCCGGGCCACCTTGTCGGCGCCCATGATCGCCCGAGCCAGCTGCGGAGCCTTGCCGCCGCCGTCGCCGACCATGGAGACGTCGGCGGCGAGCAGGTGCCGCAGGCCCTCGACGTCGCCCTCGCGCAGCGCGTCGAAGAACCGCGCGGCGAGTTCCTCACGCTCCTTGCGGTCGGCCTCGAAGCGGGGCCGGCCGGCGTTCATGTGACGCCGGGCCCGCACCACGAGCTGGCGGCAGGCCTCCTCGGAGCGTCCGACGGCGGAGGCGATCTCGGGGAAGCCGAAGTCGAACACCTCACGCAGCACGAAGACCGCCCGCTCCAGCGGGCTGAGCCGCTCCAGCAGCAACAGCGCCGCTGTCGAGACGGAGTCGGCCAGCTCGGCCGAGCGGGCCGGGTCCTGGTACGGGTCGACGAGCAGCGGCTCGGGGAACCACGGCCCGATGTACTCCTCCCGCTGGACCCGGGCGGAGCGCAGCACGTCGATGGAGATCCGGGTGACCACCGCGGAGAGGAAGGACTTGGTCGACCTCGGCTCGGTGTCGGTGGCCTCGAAGCGCAGCCAGGACTCCTGGACCGCGTCCTCGGCCTCGCCGACGCTGCCGAGGATCCGGTAGGCGATGGAGAACAGCAGCGGCCGCAGCTCCGCGAACTCCTCGACCTTGCTCATTCCGCCGTCCTTTCCCTTTTCCCCGGCCCGCCTGCCCTGCCCTGTTCTGCCTCTGTCTCAGTGCAACTGCCCGGCGACGTAGTCGCCGACGCACGGCTGCCGGGTGATGATGTTCATCCGGTTCACCATGTTCATGAACCCGATGTGGATCACCAGCGCGGTGAGCTGGTCGGCGTCGAAGTGCCGGGCGGCGTTCTCCCACACCCCGTCGCCGACCCCTTCGGCCGCGTCCGCGACCCGGGTCCCCTCCTCCGCGAGAGCGAGCGCGGCCCGCTCGGCCTCGCTGAAGACGGCGGCCTCCCGCCACCCGGCCACCAGCGCCAACCGCACCGGGCTCTCGCCGGCCGCGAGCGCCTCCTTGGCGTGCATGTCCAGGCACACGGCGCAGCCGTTGATCTGGCTCACCCGGGTCGAGACGAGCTCCTGCAGCGTGACCGGCAGCCCCGACTCCCTGATGATCTTGCCCGCGGCCATGAAGTGCTTGAGGGCCTTGCCGGAGACGGGAGCGGCGAAGAAGTCGAGTCGCGCGTCCATGGTGTGTTCCTCCGTACTCGTGAGTGCCTACACCCCCGAGACGACCGAACCCTCCCGCCCGTGACATCACCGCATGTGACCTGGCCCACACCCGCAAGGTCGCGGCGCGCTCGACGGTGGTCGGCGCGGCCCGGAGCAACCGCCACGCCGCCCCCTGCGTCAGGGCCGTTGAGCGGATCGTTCGGCGCGGCAGCCGAGCGGGCTCATGTCCTGATCACCGGCCCGATCCCGGGGGGAAACATGTCTTCATCCGAACCGTCCGACACAGTGCGGCAGTCCGACGCAGTGCGGCAGTCCGGCGGCGGCAGGCGCCGTCGGCGTACGGCGTTGGCGGCGCTCACCGCGACCGGCGGTTTCCTGGCGGCCTCGGCCGTGTTCGCGCCCGCCGCCCACGCCGGCCTCGACGCGCCCATGTCCACCTACTTCGACCAGCACTGCACCACCGTCGGCGGGGTCCCGACCGACGAGATCACGGTCAACGTGGAGAACCTGGGGCCGCAGAACGGCCTCACCTCCACCGGCGTGATCGTCGCCTACAGCGACGTCGCGCCCGGCAACGTCGTCACCCGCACCGGCAGCTCGGGGCAGAGCTTCGACGCGAGCCGGCACAACACCACCTTCACCTTCGCGGTCCCCGACTCGAGCGCCGCGGACAGCCTCAGCCTCAAGGTGACCGGGTTCTGGAGCTCCCCGGCGGAGCCGCAGGACACCGACACCTTCACGGCGCCGCTGACGGGCTGCGTCGCGGGCGGTTCGCCGTCCTCGGCCGTGTTCTCCGCCAGCTCCTGGCCCTTCTCGTCGGCGTCGGCCACCGCGACGTGCGGCGTCCGCTACATCTACGTCCTGCACGGCGGCATCATCCGCCTCCCCTGGGAGACGGTCACCGTGCACGCGGGCCCGGACAACAAGAACCTCACCGGCGCCGCGTACGCGGGCATGCCCGCCTGGGTGGACTACTGGACCGACGGCGGCAGCACCGGCTACACCCAGGGCCAGACCGGCTCGTTCGACACGAACGGCAACGCGACCCTCAGCTTCACCGTCACGCCCACCGCGGGGACCGAACTCAACCTCATGGTGAGCTCGCGGACCAGCGACGGCCGCACCTTCCCGCAGCACCTCTGGGCCCCCGCCTGCTCCTAGCGCCGGCCGCGCTCAGGACTTCGGCAGCACCTTGGCGAGCTCCTCCTCGGTGCGGCCGACGACCGTCGTGCCGTCGTCGGCGGTGATGATCGGACGCTGGATCAGCACCGGGTGATCCGCGAGCGCCGCGATCCACCGCGCCCGCCCGGAGGCGTCGCGCGGCCAGGCCTCACGGTCCTTCATCCCGAGGTCCTTGGCCGCCTGCTCGTCGGTGCGGGTGATGTCCCACGGCTCCAGGTGGAGCCGCTCCAGCACCGCCTCCAGCTCGGCGACGCTCGGCGGCTCCTCCAGGTAGCGGCGCACGGTGTACTGCGCACCGGCGGCGTCCAGCTCGCCGATCGCGACGCGGCACTTCGAGCAGCGGGGATTGATCCAGATCTCCATGGGCGCCAGCCTACGCGCGGCGCCCACGGGGATTGCGCACGGTGACCGCCTCCATTATCGTCACTCTGACATTAATGGAGGCGATCACCATGGACGTGCTCAACCACGTTCTCTTCCACCTCGGCGAGGACGCCGTCACCTGGGCGGAGCTGCTCGGGTTCGTGACCGGCGCGGTCTGCGTCTGGCTCTGCGTCCGGGCGACGATCTGGAACTTCCCGACCGGCATCGCCAACAACATCTTCTTCCTGGTGCTGTTCTGGAACGCCGCGCTGTACGCCGACGCCTCGCTCCAGGTGGTCTACCTCGTCCTCGGCGCGCTCGGCTGGTGGCAGTGGCTGCGCGGCGGCGCGCAGCGCTCCCGGCGGGCGATGGGGCACGCCGCACCACGCACCCTTCTGGTGCTCGTCGCCCTGGTCGTGCCCGCCGCCTGGGGACTGACCGTGGTGCTCCGGCAGGCGCACGACATCGCGCCGTTCTGGGACGCGCTCACCACCGCGCTGTCGCTCGCCGCACAGTGGCTGCTGAACGCCAAGCAGGTGGAGAACTGGTACTTCTGGATCGCCGCCGACCTGGTCTACATCCCCCTCTACGCCGTCAAGCGGCTCGACCTCACGGCCATCGTCTACTGCCTCTTCCTGGCCATGTGCCTGGTCGGTCTCCGTGACTGGCAGCGTCGGCTCAGGGCTCAGGGCGCCCCGACCGCCCCGGCGGCCGTGGCGGTGTCGGCATGAGCGGGCGGTTCCGGCACGGGCTCGTGATCGGCAAGTTCTACCCGCCGCACGCCGGCCACCACTTCCTGATCCGCAGCGCCGCGGACGCCTGCGAGCGCGTCACCGTCGTGGTGATGGCCGCCGACGTCGAGTCCGTCCCGCTGGCCGAACGCGTCGGCTGGATCCGGGAGTTCTGGACCGACGAGCCGCACGTGCGGGTGGCGGGCGTGGCGGACGACCTCACCGTGGACTACGACAGCGACGAGATCTGGTCCGGCCATGTCGCCCTGATGCGCGACGGCGTGCGGCTGGCCGGCCACCAGCCCCTCGTGGACGCGGTGTTCAGCTCGGAGCCGTACGGGCTGGAACTCGCCGACCGCTTCGGCGCCACGGCCGTGCTCCTGGACACCGGACGGGACACCTTCCCGGTCTCCGGCACCAAGGTCCGCGAGGACCCGGTCGCCGCCTGGGACCAGCTCGCCCCGCCCGTACGCGCCTGGTTCGCGCGCCGCGTGGTGGTGCTGGGCGCCGAGTCCACCGGGACGACGACGCTCTCCCGCGACCTGGCCGCCGCCCTGCGGGCCCGGGGCGGCGTACACGGCGCCACCCGCTGGGTGCCCGAGTACGGGCGGGAACTGACGGCGGCGAAGCTGGCCGCCGCCCGGGGCCGGGCCCGCGCGGCCGCCGCCCCGGAACCGACCGTCTTCGACCTCGACTGGGACGACCGGGACTTCGACCTCGTCTGCCGCCGACAGCTGGAGGCCGAGCAGCGTGCGGCCCGTGACGGCGGGCCGGTGCTGGTCTGCGACACCGACGCCCTGGCGACCACGGTCTGGCAGGAGCGCTACCTCGGCGCCACCTCCCCCGCCGTGCGCGCCTTCGCCGAGGCCGTCCCGCCGCGGGCGCTCTACCTGCTGACCTCGCCCGAGGGGGTGGCCTTCCACGACGACGGCCTGCGCGACGGCGAGGACATCCGGCCGTGGATGCACGAACGCTTCCGCGCCGTCCTGGCCGCCCAGGGCGTCCCCTGGCTCGAACTGCGCGGCGACCGCGAGGAACGGCTCGGCCGGGCGCTCACGGCGGTGGACGCGATGCTGGCCGGGGGATGGGCGCTGGCGGACCCCCTCGGCTGAGGTCGGGAACACCACCGGGACGGGCGCGGTTGGCCCCGACAGGAATGGCAGGAGCCGGCCGCAACCGAAGGAGAACCGCCGATGTCCGTCGTCGTCACCGCCGTGGTGCACCCGAAGCCCGGCAAGCTGGAGGATGCGCTCGCCGTCTACGGCGCGTACGTCGACGCCGTGCACGCCGAGCCCGGATGCGAGCTGTACGCGCTGCACACCGACGGCGCCTCGATCGTCGTGATTGAGAAGTGGGCCTCGCGGGCCGATCTCGACGCGCACGCGAAGGGCGAGGTGCTGGCGCGGCTCGGGCCGGAGCTGGACGCGTTGCGGGAGCGGCCCGCGGACGTCACCGTGCTGGAGCAGCGCCCGGCCGGGTCGGACGCGGCGGGCAAGGGTTCGCTGTAGCGAACGAAACGGTTCGTCCACTCACCTGTTCGGGTGAGTTCGGACGCGCCTGAAACAGCGGATCCCCCGTCTCCGTCGCCGGAGCCGGGGGATCGCGCCCTGCGTCAGCCTCGGGGACGCGTCACTCGACCGGCGCGTGGAACGCGCGGAGGCGGCCGACGCCCGGTTCGAGGGCCTTCCACGGGCCGGGGACGTCGATCACCGCGACCCCGGCGGTCGGGAAGCCGGTGGCGCGCAGGCGGGTCAGGGAGTCGTCGTCGAACTCGCCGGAGAGGATCTCCGCCAGGCCCTGGACGCCGGGGTTGTGCCCGACGAGCAGGACGGTGTGCACGTCCTCCGGCAGCTCCTGGAGGATCTCGATGAGCAGGCCCGGCGCGGCCTCGTACAGCCGGTCGTCGTAGACGGTGCGGGGGCGCTGCGGCAGCTCGTGCGCGAAGAGCTTCCAGGTCTCCCGGGTGCGCGTGGCCGTCGAGCAGAGGGCCAGGTCGGGCGTGATGCCCGCGACCGCCAGCCACTGGCCGGCGGTCGGGGCGTCCTTGCGGCCGCGGTCGGCCAGCGGCCGCTCGTGGTCGGGCACGGCGGGCCAGTCGGCCTTCGCGTGCCGGAGGACGATGATCGTGCGGGTCGTGTCGACGCTCATGACTGCCAGCTTCCCAGAATCAGGACGAACCGGCAGGGGCTCACCCCATGTTGGACGCGATCGTCGCGATGATGCCGATGACCACGAGGATCGCGCCGATCAGCGCGAACATCTGGAGCAGCTTCTTGTTGCCGCCGGTGGGGTTCGGTTCGAGAACTGGCATGACGACGAGTGTGCCACTCACACCTCGTCCTCGATCTGCCGGGGTCGTCCGGCACGCAGGCCGAGCACCAGCTGGACCGCCATCAGCCCGGCGAGCAGCGCCAGTGCGCCGTGCCAGCCGTGCTCGCGCTGGTAGAGCACGCCGATCAGGACCGGGCCGGGCACCGAGATCAGGTAGCCGACGCCCTGGACGAAGGCGGACAGCTTGGCGACGCCCTCGGAGGTGCGCGAACGCAGCCCGATCATGGTGAGCACGAGCGGGAAGGCGCAGTTGGCGATGCCCAGCAGCAGCGCCCACAGCCACGGCGCGGCCCCGGGCGCGAAGGCCAGCCCGGCGTAGGAGGCGAGCCCGCAGGCGGCGAGGACGGCCGCGACCGGACCCTGGTGCGGCAGCCGCGCGGCCAGCGAGGGGATCAGGAAGGACAGCGGCGCGCCGACGGCCATGGTGACGGCGAGCAGCAGGCCGGACTCGGTGGCGGAGATGCCGGAGTCCTGGAAGATCTGCGGCAGCCAGCCCATGGTCGCGTAGGCGGCGGTGGCCTGGAGGCCGAAGAAGACGCCGAGCAGCCAGGCGGTGGGGCTGCGGGTGATCCGGATGCGCGGTGCGTGGGCGCTCGGCGCCCCGGCGCCGTCGCGGCCCAGCATCGCCGCCTGCGCCAGCCAGAGCACCAGGGCGACGGCCGCCGCGCCCGACCAGACCCCGAGCCCGACCCGCCAGCCGCCGCCCAGCGCGCTGGTCAGCGGCACCGCGACGGCGGCCGCGACGGAGGTGCCGAGCGCCAGCGACATCGAGTAGAGGCCGGTGACGGGGCCGATCCGGTCCGGGAAGTAGCGCTTGACCAGCACCGGCATCAGCACGTTCGACACCGCGATTCCCGCCAGCGCGAGCGCGCTCAGCAGCAGGAAGGCGGCGCTGTTCGGGGCGAACGAACGCGCGGCGACGCCGAGGGTGATCGCGCCCATGCCGAAGCAGACGGTGACGGCGGGCCCGAGCCTGCGCGCGAGGTGCGGGGCGGCGAGGCCGACGAGCGCGAAGCAGAGCGAGGGCAGCGCGGTCAGCAGACCGGCCACGCCGGCGTTCATGTGCAGCGAGCCGCGCACCTGGTCCAGCTGCGGCCCGAGCGCGGCCACGGCGGGGCGCAGGTTGAACGCGGCGACCGCGAGGGCGAGCGCGAGCAGCCACCGGACGCGGACCCTGGCGGCGGGCGACGGCGCGGCGACGGGGGAAGCGGCGGGCGACGTGGGGTTCTTCCGGGCGGATGTGAGGGGCGCGGCGGCAGGCGCGGTGGACGACTCGGCAGGCATGAGGGGATCATACAATCATGGGATGAATCCGGAGAACGGTTTTCCCGCCCCGATCGGAGCGGGATGATGTGTCAGGATCGGAAACGAACGGATCAGGAGTGACATGGCCCTCACGACGCCCCGGCGCGAGCCGCTGGCCGATCAGGTGATCTCGCAGCTGCGCGCGCAGATCACCTCTGGCGAGTGGCCCGTCGGCTCCCGCATCCCCACCGAGGCGGAGCTCGTCGAACGCCTCGGCGTCGCCCGCAACACGGTCCGCGAGGCCGTGCGCGCCCTCGCGCACAACGGCCTGCTCGACATCCGCCAGGGCTCCGGCACATACGTGCTGGCCACCAGCGAGTTGGCGGGCGTAATGCACCGCCGCTTCGCGGAGGCGGAGAAGTCCGAGGTGACGGAGCTGCGCCTGGCGCTGGAGGCCGCCGCGGCCCGCCTCGCCGCCACCCGCCGCACCGCGCAGGACCTGCGCCTGCTCGGCACCGCGCTGAACCGCCGCGAGGAGGCCTGGAGTTCGGGCGACGCCGAGGCCTTCGTGCTCAACGACGCGGCCTTCCACCAGGCGGTCATGGCCGCCTCCCACAACCGCGTGCTGTCGGACCTCTACGCCGACCTCGGCGAGGTCCTGCGCGCGGAGCTGCGGCAGACGGTCGGCCCGGTCCTGGAGGAGCACCGGTACGTGAGCCACGCCGGCATCCTCGACGCGATCCGCGACGGCGACGCCGAACGCGCGGCGGCGGAGGCGGCGAACGCCCTCCAGCAGTGCCGGAGCTGACACGCCCGCTGTCGGTGGCGCCTGGCAGGATCTGCGTCCATGGAGTCCATGGAGATCGACACGCTGCTGCGGCGGCTGGCGGACGAGCACGTCCAGGAGTGGGACCGCCCCGAGGAGTTCCAGCGCGCCGGTGACCTGACGGTCGCCGGGAGCGTGGTGTTCAGCTGCCCGGAGCCGCCGGAGTGGTACGAGTGCGGCGACGTGCCGCCGGGCGAGTACCCCGTCTACATCGGCACGGTCCGGCGCACGGACCAGGAGAGCGGCGACACCTCGACGTTCGTCACCATGGTGTTCGTCCCGCTGGCCGACCCGGGGGCGATAGGCGGGGCGGGCTTCGAGGACGCGGCCGAGGACTGGCAGCCGTTGGGCGCCGCGACCGGCTTCCTGTGGGACTCGACCGCGATGGACTCGTTCCGGCCGGGCGGCACCCCGCCGAAGGGGTTCGCGGACCTGGACGCCTTCGTGGCCCACGTCGAGTCGGAGCTCGGCACGTCGGGCGCGGCCTGGGTGAGCGTCGTGGCCGACGAGGAGACCGGTGCCAACGTCCTGGCGTTCCCGGTGCTCGACGAGTCGGCGCTCTGCTTCGAGGCCCACGACGAGGACGGCAAGCTGCTCGCCCTGCTCTACACGGGCTCGCTGTGAACGCGCAGTGAAGGCGAGCAGTGAAGGCGAGCAGTGAAGGCGAGCAGTGAAGGCGAGCAGTGAAGGCGAGCAGTGAAGGCGAAGGGCGCGGGGAGCAAGGCTCCCCGCGCCCTTCGACCCGGTGCTGCCAGGTCGTGCCTACGCGCCGATGGCGTGCAGGCCGCCGTCGACGTGGATCATCTCGCCCGTCGTCTTCGGGAACCAGTCCGACAGCAGCGCGACGACGCCGCGCGCGGCCGGCTCCGGGTCCGTCACGTCCCACTCCAGCGGGCTGCGGACGTTCCAGGTGTCGGCCAGCTGCTCGAAGCCGGGGATGGACTTCGCCGCCATGGACTTGATCGGGCCGGCCGAGACCAGGTTGCAGCGGATGTTCTGCTTCCCCAGGTCGCGGGCGAGGTAGCGGGAGGTCGACTCCAGCGCGGCCTTCGCCGGGCCCATCCAGTCGTACTGCGGCCAGGCCACCGTCGCGTCGAAGGTCAGGCCCACGATGGAGCCGCCCTCGGCCGGCATCAGCGGGAGGCAGGCCATCGCCAGCGACTTCAGCGAGAACGCGCTGACGTGCATGGCCGTGCCGACCGACTCCCACGGGGTGTTCAGGAAGTTGCCGCCCAGGGCGTCCTGCGGCGCGAAGCCGATCGAGTGGACGACACCGTCGAGGCCGCCCAGCTCCGCGCGCACGGCGTCCTCCACGGACGCGAGGTGCTCGGCGTTGGTGACGTCCAGCTCCAGCACCTTGGTGGGCTTCGGCAGCTTCTTGGCGATGCGCTCGGTCAGGCTCGGGCGGGGGAACGCGGTCAGGATGACCTCGGCGCCCTGCTCCTGGGCCAGCTTGGCGACCTGGAAGGCGATGGAGGACTCCATCAGCACGCCGGTGACCAGGACGCGCTTTCCGTCGAGGATTCCACTCATGGTGATCAGTGACCCATTCCCAATCCGCCGTCCACGGGGATGACGGCTCCGGTGATGTATGCGGCCTCGTCCGAGGAGAGGAAGCGGACGGCCGAGGCGATCTCGGCCGGAGAGGCGTAGCGGCCCAGCGGGACCTGCGAGACGATCTCGGCGCGGCGGTCGTCGCTCAGCACCGCGGTCATGTCGGTGTCGACGAAGCCGGGGGCGACGACGTTGCAGGTGATGTTGCGGGAGCCCAGCTCACGCGCCACCGAGCGGGCGAAGCCGATCAGACCGGCCTTGGAGGCCGCGTAGTTGGCCTGGCCCGCGGAGCCCAGCAGGCCCACCACGGACGAGATGAGCACGACGCGGCCCTTGCGGGCGCGCAGCATGCCCTTGGTCGCGCGCTTGACGACACGGAAGGTGCCGGTGAGGTTGGTGTCGAGGACGGCGCTGAAGTCCTCCTCGGACATGCGCAGCAGCAGGGTGTCGCGGGTGATGCCGGCGTTGGCGACCAGCACCTCGACGGGGCCCTGCGCGGCCTCGATCTCCTTGAAGGCCTGCTCGACCTGCTCGGAGTCGGTGATGTCGCACTTGACGCCCAGCAGACCCTCCGGCGGCTCACCGGAACGGTAGGTGACGGCGACCTTGTCGCCCGCCTCGGCGAAGGCGCGGGCGATGGCGAGGCCGATGCCCCGGTTGCCTCCGGTGACCAGAACCGACCGGCTCACAGGCATACCTCTCTCACGTGCAGCGATCTCGCGGACATTGCGACGCTATCCGCTCCACGACGGCGTGGGCGAATCGACCCTCCACAGCGCAGCGCGGTGGTATCTGTCGGCTTCCGACAGTCGCACGCACGGAACGCGCGGTTCGGGGCAGGATGCGTACCAGCAAATCTTCCCTCGACCCCTTCAGAGGAGACCGATGTCGCGGACATCGCCAGGCATGGACGACTCCTTCCTCGCCCTGCCGCTGCGGCCCCTCGCCGACGCAGCGCTCAGCCGGGCCCGGGCGCTCGGCGTCAGCCACGCCGACTTCCGCCTCGAGCGGGTGCGCAGCGCCTCGCTGCGCCTGCGCGACGCGCGCCCGGCGGGCGGTTCGGACTCGATGCAGCTCGGCTACGCGGTGCGCGTGGTCGTCGACGGCGCCTGGGGCTTCGCCGCGGGCGTGGACCTGACGCCGGAGGCCGTCGCCCGGGTCGCCGACCAGGCCGTGGCCGTGGCCAGGCTCTCCGGGGTGCTCAGCGAGGAGACCGTCGAGCTGGCCGAGGAGCCAGCCTACGGCGACGTCAGCTGGGTCTCGGCCTACGAGGAGAACCCCTTCGACGTACCGGACGCGGAGAAGGTCGCGCTGCTGGCCGACTGGAGCCGCCGCCTGCTGGACGCCCAGGGCGTCTCGCACGTGACGGCCTCGCTGCTGGCCGTGCAGGAGAACAAGTTCTACGCCGACACGGCGGGCACCACCACCACCCAGCAGCGCGTCCGGGTGCACCCGGAGCTGGAGGCCGTCTCCGTCGACGAGGCGACCGGCGCGTTCGACTCGATGCGTACCATCGCCCCGCCGGTCGGCCGCGGCTTCGAGTACCTGCGCGGCACCGGCTGGGACTGGGACGCCGAGCTGGCCGAGATGCCCGAGCTGCTGGCCGAGAAGATGAAGGCCCCGAGCATCGAGGCCGGACGCTACGACCTGGTGGTCGACCCGTCCAACCTGTGGCTGACCATCCACGAGTCGATCGGCCACGCCACCGAGCTGGACCGGGCGCTGGGCTACGAGGCCGCCTACGCGGGCACCTCCTTCGCCACCTTCGACAAGCTCGGCTCGCTGCGCTACGGCTCGGACTTGATGCACGTCACCGGCGACCGCACCGTCGAACACGGCCTCGCGACGATCGGCTACGACGACGAGGGCGTGCGGACGCAGACCTGGGACCTGGTCAAGGACGGCACCCTCGTCGGCTACCAGCTCGACCGCAGGATGGCGAAGCTGAAGGGCCTGGGCCGCTCCAACGGCTGCGCCTTCGCCGACTCCCCCGCGCACGTGCCGGTGCAGCGGATGGCCAACGTCTCGCTCCGGCCCGCCGCCGACGGCCCGGACACCGCCGGGCTGATCGCGGGCGTCGAGGACGGCCTCTACATCGTCGGCGACCGCTCCTGGTCGATCGACATGCAGCGCTACAACTTCCAGTTCACCGGGCAGCGGTTCTTCCGCATCCGCGGCGGCAGGCTGGCCGGACAGGTCAAGGACGTCGCCTACCAGGCGACCACCACGGACTTCTGGGGCTCCATGGAGGCCGTCGGCGGTCCGCAGACCTACGTGCTGGGCGGCGCGTTCAACTGCGGCAAGGCCCAGCCCGGCCAGGTCGCGGCCGTCTCGCACGGCTGCCCCTCGGCCCTGTTCCGCTCCGTCAACGTGCTCAACACCCAGCAGGAGGCAGGTCGCTGATGACCGCACAGAACTCCGGTCAGAACTCCGCCCGGCCCCACGAGCTGGTCGAGCGCGCGCTGGAGCTGTCCCGCGCCGACGGCTGCGTCGTCATCGCCGACGAGGAGTCCACGGCCAACCTGCGCTGGGCGGGCAACAGCCTCACCACCAACGGCGTCACCCGCGGCCGCACCCTCACCGTCGTCGCCACCGTCGACGGCCAGGAGGGCACCGCCTCCGGCGTCGTCTCCCGCGAGGCCGTCACCAGGGACGACCTGGAGGCGCTGGTCCGCGCCGCCGAGGCCGCCGCGCGGGCGGCGGGCCCGGCCGAGGACGCCCAGCCCCTGCTCGCGGCCGACGGTCCGGCCTCCGCCGACTTCACCGAGGCCCCGGCCGAGACCACCGCCGACGTCTTCGCCGCCTTCGCGCCGGCGCTCGGCGAGGCGTTCGCGCTGGCGCGCAAGAGCGGCCAGCTGCTCTACGGCTTCGCGAACCACATGGTCACCTCGACCTACCTGGGCACCTCCACCGGCATCCGGCTCCGGCACGACCAGCCCTCCGGCACCCTGGAGCTCAACGCCAAGACCGCCGACCTGTCCGCCTCCGCCTGGGCGGGCGCGGCCACCCGCGACTTCCGCGACGTGGACGTGGAGGCCCTCCAGGCGCAGCTCGCGCAGCGCCTGGCCTGGGCCGAGCGGAAGGTGGACCTGCCCGCCGGCCGCTACGAGACGCTGCTGCCGCCCTCGGCGCTGGCCGACCTCATGATCTACATGAGCTGGTCGGCGGGCGGCCGCGACGCCAAGGAGGGCCGCACGGTCTTCTCCAAGCCCGGCGGGCAGACCCGGCTGGGCGAGAAGCTGGCCCGGCTGCCGCTGACGCTGCGCAGCGACCCGGCCTACCCGGGCCTGGAGGCGTCGCCCTTCGTCGTCGCGCACGCCTCCGGCGGCGACAGCTCGGTCTTCGACAACGGCCTGCCGCTCGCCCCGACGGACTGGATCCGCGACGGCGAGCTGACCAACCTGCTGACCACGCGTCACTCGGCGGGCCTGACCGGACTGCCGGTCCGCCCCGCCATCGACAACCTCGTCTTCGAGGGCGCCGACCCGCAGGCCGGCCCGACGCTGGAGGAGATGGTCACCCGCACCGAGCGCGGCCTGCTGCTGACCTGCCTGTGGTACATCCGCGAGGTGGATCCGGCGACGCTGCTGCTGACGGGCCTCACCCGTGACGGCGTCTACCTGGTCGAGAACGGGGAGGTGACCGGCGCGGTCAACAACTTCCGGTTCAACGAGTCCCCCGTGGACCTGCTCGGCCGGATCACCGAGGTCGGCCGCACCGAGCCCTGCCTGCCGCGCGAGTGGGGCGACTGGTTCACCCGCGCGGCGATGCCGCCGGTGCGGGTCGCGGACTTCCACATGAGCTCCGTGAGCCAGGCGTCGTAGCACCCTTCCGGCCTCTCCGGCATGTCGCGGGCACCCCCCTCTCCTCGGGCGGGTGCCCGCGGCGTACGGTGGAGCGACGGGGGAGCGAGCCCCGCAGAGCGCTGAGGGGCGGTACGGCAGGATGGGCAAGGCGAAGGCGGTCCGGATCACCGGCGCGCGGTCGAGCCTGACCGACGACGTGCGCGCGCGGCAGCGCCGCTACATGTTCTCCATGCTGGTCCGCACCGTCTGCGTGATACTCGCCGTGGTGCTCTGGCAGGAGTCGCGGATCGCGGCGATCGTCGCGCTGGTCGGCGGCACGGTCATCCCCTACTTCGCCGTCGTCTTCGCCAACGCCGGCCGGGAGGGCGCGCCGAAGGCGCCGGAGTCCTTCGCCGTCGACTTCCGCCCGCCGCCCGCGCTGGGCCCCGGCGCGGGCGCCGACGACTCGACCACCGACAGCCTCAAGCCCTGACGGAGCCTTGGCCGGAGGCGGGACTAGTTTCCCGGGATCACTGGCCAACGGCACATGCCTTCATGCCATACTGCTGACGCGCTCCGCATCCCCCGTCGGAGCGACGGACCGATGCCGGGCGGCTCCCCCCGTGGCTGCCCGGCATCGCCTTGCCCGCCGCGCGGACTAGGGTGGTCGGCATGAGCTCCGACACCCTCGCCTCCGAGACCCCGGATCAGCCCGTCTGCTCGGCCAAGGGCTGCCGCGCCGACGCCGCGTGGGTGCTGGCCTGGAACAACCCCAAGCTGCACACCCCCGAGCGCCGCAAGACCTGGCTCGCCTGCGACGAGCACAAGGACCACCTGTCGCAGTTCCTGGACCTGCGCGGCTTCCTCAAGGACGTCGTGACACTGACCGACTGGCAGGCTGCCCGGTCGCAGGAGGGCGAGCCCCGGGCAAGCTGATCCGCACCGCCGAGAGCGCCGGCAACGCCGGCGCCGGTTCGGCCCCCGGACGCAGCAGCCGCCACGCCAGCAGCGCCAGCGCGGCCACACCCACGAGCACATACGCGTTGCCCAGCAGCATCTGCAGCGGATTCCACGTCAGTTCGCGCTGCTCGCCGATGGGCACGACGAAGAGCGACCAGCCGCTGAAGACGGCCACCAGCGCCCCCAGCAGCAGACGCGGCCCACGCGCCGACGAGCGCCGCGCCTGACGGACCAGCAGGGCGGCCAGCGGGACCACGAAGACCCAGTGGTGACTCCACGATATGGGGCTGGCCAGCGCGCCCGCGCACCCGGTGACCAGCAGCGCGCCGAGCGCCTCGCCACGGCGGTGCAGCCTGCGCGCGAGGAGCAGCGCGACGACGACGCACACGCAGGCCGCCGTCGCCGCGACGGCGAAGGCCCAGCTCGCCTGCCCCGTCAGCCGCTGCACGAGCCCGTTGAGCGACTGGTTGCCGCCCCAGGCGTTCCCGGTGGCGTCGTCTCCGCCGGTCATGCCCCCGGTCACGTAGCTGACGGTGTCGGCCGGGAGCAGCAGCGCGCCGAGCAGGTTGAGCCCGACGAAGACGCCGACCGCCCGCGCGGCGTCCGCGCGGCGTCCGGTGACCAGCAGGTGCGCGACGAAGACCAGCGGCGTCAGTTTGACGGCCGCGGCCAGCCCGATGAGCGTCCCGCCCCAGCGGGTGCGGGGCAGCAGCAGCGCGTCCGCGACGACCAGCGCGAGCAGCAGCAGGTTCACCTGCCCCAGCGAGAAGGTGCGCCACACCGGCTCCAGCGCGAACGCCCCCACCAGGGTCAGCGCGGCGGCGGGCGTCCACCGGGCCTTCCCGACCCCGAGGGGCGTCCGCACGACGAACGCCAGGGCCAGGGTCGAGGCGACGGCCATCACCCCCCACGCGAGCTGCAGCGGAAGGAGCGTCAGCGGCGTGAACAGCAGGGCCGCGACGGGCGGATAGGTGAAGGGCAGCTGCCGCACCTGCGACCAGTCCGGGAGGGTCGCCAGCGGCTCGTACAGCGGCTTGCCGTGCAGGACGGCCCAGGCGCCGGCCCGGTACACCGCGTCGTCGAACCCCATCGGCCACCCGAGCACCCAGCCCACGACCGCGGTCACGCCCAGCACCAGGGATATGGCAGCTGCGGGATGACGGGTCGGCAGCAGAAGCGGACGGAACGTCCGGGTCTCACGCGACATGCGGGCTCCCCCAGGCTCGGATGGCACGCGCCACTCTATGCCCTGCCCGTACGGGATTCGCACGACCGTTCATATCCGGTCGAGGAGACGTTGCCGCGCCCCTGAAGGGGCTTCAGCCGCCGATGGCGGACATCGGGCGGTCGGGCTGGTGGAACGCCGGGGCGTCGATGCCGGCCGGGGCGTCCGTGCCGGCGGCGGCCTTCTTGCCCCACATGGCCTTGCGCCACAGCTCCGCGACGTCGGCGTCCGTGCCGCCGCCGCGCAGCGCGCCGCGCAGGTCCGTCTCGTCCGTCGCGAACAGGCAGTTGCGGATCTGGCCGTCGGCGGTGAGCCGCGTACGGTCGCAGGCGCGGCAGAACGGCCGGGTGACCGAGGCGATGACGCCGACCCGCACCGGGCCGCCGTCGACGAGCCAGCGCTCCGCCGGCGCCGCGCCGCGGGCCGCGCTCGGCTCCGGGGTCAGCGTGAAGCGCGCGGAGAGGCGGTCGAGGATCTCCTCCGCCGTGATCATGTTCGCGCGGACCCAGCCGTGCTGGGCGTCCAACGGCATCTGCTCGATGAAGCGCAGCTCGTAGCCGCGCTCCAGCGACCAGGCCAGCAGATCCGCCGCCTCGTGGTCGTTCACACCGCGCATCAGCACGGCGTTCAGCTTGACCGGCAGCAGGCCGGCCGCCTCCGCCGCGGCCAGGCCGGCCAGGACGTCGTCGAGACGGTCTCGGCGCGACAGCGTACGGAAGGTCTCGCGGTCGAGGGTGTCCAGGGAGACGTTGATCCGGTCGAGCCCGGCGGCCTTCAGCGCGGACGCCGTCCGTGCGAGGCCGATGCCGTTGGTGGTGAGCGACAGCTCCGGTCGCGGCGTGAGCTCCGCGCAGCGGGCGACGATGCCGACCAGCCCGGGGCGCAGCAGCGGCTCGCCGCCGGTGAAGCGGACCTCGCGGACGCCCAGCTCCCGCACGGCGATGCGGACCAGCCGCACCACCTCGTCGTCCGTCAGCAGGGTGTCCTTGGCCAGCCACTGCATGCCCTCCTCGGGCATGCAGTACGTGCAGCGCAGATTGCAGCGGTCGGTCAGCGACACGCGCAGGTCGACCGCACGACGCCCGTAGGTGTCGAGCAGGCCCCGCTCCGCCGGGCCCCTCTCCGCCGTGGTCACGATGCCGTCCGCCTTCCGTTCGCCTCCGCTCCAGCCTAGTGCCCGTGTGCGACACGGCCGCCCCGCCGACCACGCCGTGGACACGGACACGCCATGGACACTGAGGAGTGTCCATGTCGGGCTTCTCACCGCTGGGGCCTCTTCCAACCCTTGTTTGGATCTTGCAAGCATGACGTCCATGGCAAGCACCCCGGATGTCCCACCCGCATCCAGTCCACCGCCGCTCGACGGCGTGCTCGTGGCCGACTTCAGCCGCGTGCTGGCCGGCCCGCTCGCCGCGGCCACGCTCGCCGACCTGGGGGCGACCGTGGTCAAGGTCGAACGCCCCGGCGAGGGCGACGACACCCGTGCCTGGGGCCCGCCGTTCGTCGACGGCACCGCCGCCTACTTCGACTGCGCCAACCGCTCCAAGCAGGGCGTCACCCTGGACCTGGCCGACGCCGACGACGCCGCCCTGGCCCGCGAGCTCGCCGCCCGCGCCGACATCCTGATCGAGAACTTCAAGCCCGGCTCGCTCGCCCGTTACGGCCTGGACCAGGCCTCCGCGCTGGCCGCGAACCCCGGGCTGGTCTACTGCTCGATCACCGGCTTCGGCACCGGCAGCGCGCTGCCCGGCTACGACTTCGTGGTCCAGGCCGTGGGCGGCCTGATGAGCATCACCGGCGCGCCGGACGGCGAGCCGCACAAGGTCGGCGTCGCGCTGGTGGACGTGCTGACGGCCAAGGACGCGGTCGCCGCGATCCTCGCCGCGCTGCACCACCGCGAGCGCACCGGTCAGGGCCAGCACGTCGAGGTGAACCTGCTCGCCAGCCTGCTCGGCTCACTGGCCAACCAGGCCTCCTCCTACCTGGCCACCGGCCGTGCGCCCGGCCGGATGGGCAACCGGCACCCCAGCATCGCCCCCTACGAGACGCTGCACTGCGGCGCGGGCGGAGCCGAGCTGCTCGCGGTGGCCTGCGGCAACGACGGGCAGTTCCGCGCGCTCGCGCGGACCCTCGACGTACCGGGCCTCGCCGAGGACCCGCTCTACGCCACCAACGGCGAGCGCGTGCGCAACCGCGCCGAGCTGGTCCTCGTGCTGGAGGCGGCGCTGGCCGCGCGTGGCGCGGCCGAGTGGCAGACGCTGCTGACAGACGCGGGCGTGCCGTGCGGCCCCGTCAACGACCTGGCCGGCGCGTTCACGCTCGCCGCCTCACTGGGCCTGGACCCGGTCGCGGAGGTGGGCCCTGGCCGGGTGCCGCAGGTGCGCAGTCCGCTGACGCTGACCGCCACCCCCGTCCGGCCGCCCGTCGCGCCGCCGCGACTCGGCGAGCACAATGACGCCGTACGCGCCTGGCTCGCCGCTCCCGCCTCCCATGCTCTCCCGCCTCTCCCCCACCCGCCTGTCTCCCACCCGCCTCTCCCCGCTGACAAGGACCGCGCATGAGCACCGCTCTCGACCCCCGTGACCCGCTCGGCTTCGACGACCTGCTGAGCGAGGAGGACCTCGCGGTCCGCGACACCGTCCGCGCGTGGTGCGCGGACCGGGTGCTGCCGCACATCGCCGACTGGTACGAGGCGGGCGAGCTGCCGACCGTGCGCGAGCTGGCCCGCGAGCTCGGCGCCATCGGCGCGCTCGGCATGCACCTGCACGGCTACGGCTGCGCGGGCGCGACCGCCGTCCAGTACGGCCTGGCCTGCGTGGAGCTGGAGGCGGCCGACTCGGGCCTGCGCTCGCTGGTCTCCGTCCAGGGCTCGCTGGCGATGTACGCGATCCACCGCTGGGGCAGCGAGGAGCAGAAGCAGCGGTGGCTGCCAGGCATGGCCGCGGGCGAGATCATCGGCTGCTTCGGCCTCACCGAGCCCGACCACGGCTCCGACCCGGCCTCGATGCGCACCACCGCGAAGCGCGACGGCTCGTCCGACAGGGCTGACTGGGTGCTCAACGGACGCAAGATGTGGATCACCAACGGCTCCGTCGCCGGGGTCGCGGTGGTCTGGGCGCAGACCGACGAGGGCATCCGCGGCTTCGCCGTCCCCACCGACACCCCCGGCTTCTCGGCGCCGGAGATCAAGCACAAGGGCTCGCTGCGGGCGTCGGTCACCAGCGAGCTGGTGCTGGACAACGTCCGGCTCCCCGCCGACGCCGTCTTCCCGGAGGTCCGCGGCCTGAAGGGCCCGCTCTCCTGCCTGAACCAGGCCCGCTACGGCATCGTCTGGGGCGCGCTCGGCGCCGCCCGCAGCTGCCTGGAGACCGCACGCGAGTACAGCATCACCCGCGAGCAGTTCGGCAAGCCGATCGGCGGGTTCCAGCTGACCCAGGCCAAGCTGGCCGACATGTCCCTGGAGCTCAACAAGGGCCTGCTGCTCGCCTGGCACCTGGGCAACCGCATGGACGCGGGCACGCTGCGCCCGGAGCAGGTCAGCTACGGCAAGCTCAACAACGTCCGCGAGTCCATCGAGATCGCGCGCACGGCCCGGACGATCCTCGGCGCGAACGGCATCAGCTACGAGTACCCGATCATGCGCCACGCCAACAACCTGGAGTCGGTGCTGACCTACGAGGGCACCGTCGAGATGCACCAGCTCGTCATCGGCAAGGTGCTGACCGGCCAGGACGCGTTCCGGTAGCAGATCCCCCGGCGGACCGCGACGGATTCCCGCGCTGCGGCTGGTCTGAATACCGACAGCACCGACCAGCCGCACCGACAAGCCGCAAGGAGAATCCGATGACCGCGATCATCACCGGCGCGAGCCGTGGCTTCGGCCGCGCCATCGCCGCCGCACTCGTCGCGAACGGGAACCGCGTCCTCGGGATCGCCCGGGACAGGGCCGAGCTCGCCGCCGTCCGCGACGAGCTCGGCGAGGAGTTCGTACCCGTCGTCGGCGACGCCACCGACGAGGCGCTCGCCGAGCGGCTGCTCAGCGAGCACCGCCCGGAGCTGCTCGTCCTCAACGCCGGGGTGGGGCCGCACCTCGGGGCCGTCCACGAGCAGACGTGGGAGACCTTCACCGTCAACTGGAACACCGACACCCGCCAGGCCTTCGTCTGGACCCGCGCGGCCCTGCGGCAGCCGCTCGCACCCGGGAGCGTCGTGGTGGAGATGTCCAGCGGGGCCGCGCTCAAGGGCTCCCCGCTCAGCGGCGGGTACGCGTCGGCCAAGGCGGCGATCCGCTTCATCAGCGGCTACGGCGCGGAGGAGTCGGCCCGGGCCGGCCTCGGGATCCGTTTCGTCGCGCTGCTGCCGCAGCTGACGCCGCTGACCGGGATCGGCTCGCTCGCCGTCGACGGGTACGCCGCACGGGCCGGGGTGGACCGGGAGACCTTCGTCAGGGGCCTGGAGCCGGTCCTGACTCCCGAGCTGGTCGCGAAAGCGGTCCTCCAGGTGGCCACCGACCCTTCGAGCGCGGCCGAGTACGTCGTCGCCGGCGCGGGCCTGAAGCCGCTGGACCGCTGACGTGACTACCGTGGACTCCATGGTCCAGGCCCCCGAGTTCGCCACGCTCACCGAGCCGTTCCGGCCGGAGCTGCTCGCGCACTGCTACCGGATGCTGGGCTCGATCCACGACGCCGAGGACCTGGTGCAGGAGACGTACCTGCGGGCGTGGCGCGGCTTCGACCGGTTCGAGGGGCGGTCCTCGATCCGGCGGTGGCTCTACAAGATCGCCACCATGGCCTGCCTGACCGCGCTGGAGACCCGGTCGCGGCGGCCGCTGCCGTCCGGGCTCGGCGCGCCGCAGGACGACCACCGGGTCGCCGTCGCCGAGCGGGAGCCGAGCGTGCCGTGGCTGGAGCCCGCGCCCGACACCCTGCTCGGCGGGGGCGGGGACGACCCGGCGGCGGTCGTCGCCGCGCGCAGCGGCGTGCGGCTGGCGTTCATCGCCGCGCTCCAGTTCCTCTCGGCCCGCCAGCGCGCGGTCCTGACGCTCCGTGACGTGCTGGCGTTCCGGGGCGCCGAGGTCGCGGAGATGCTGGACACCACGGCCGCCGCGGTCGACAGCGCGCTGCGGCGCGCCCGCACGGTCCTCGCCGAGGTCGGCCCCGTCGCGGACGACCTCGCCGAACCGGAGGAGACCGCGCGGCGCCGCCTGCTCGACGACTACGTCGACGCGTTCACCCGCGCCGACCCCGACGCGCTGGTGCGGTTGCTGCGCGCCGACGTCGAGCTGGAGATGCCGCCGACACCCACCTGGTTCACCGGCCGCCCGGCGGTCGTCGGCTTCCTCGCCGCCAAGGTCATGCGTCCGGGCCTGTGGCGGATGGAACCGACCCGCGCCAACGGCCAGGCCGCCGTCGTCATCCGCAGGCGCGGCGAGGACGGCGGCTACCACCCGTACGGCGTCCAGGTGCTGACGCTGAACGGATCGGCGGTGGCCCGCGTCACGTCCTTCAACGACCCGGGCCTGGTCCCGTTGTTCAGCTCCGCGCCGTCGCGGGGTTGAGCCCGGCCGACGCCGAAGCGGGGACCGGCGGGCCGGTCGGCGACGGACCGTGTCCTCGCCGACCAGCACCACACCGGTGCGGAACAGCAGCACCATCAGCGCCGCGGTCGTCAGATTGAACTAGAAGGTGATCTTCACCTTCAGCGCCGTGCGCTCATCCATCGCCTTGTAGCCGTCCGGGACCCCGGACAGCGGCACCTCGGCGTCGAAGACCGGGGAGGGGTCGATGACACCAGCGAGGACGTCCGCCAGCAGCTCGGGGATGTAGGCGCGGGCCGGGGCCACGCCGCCGCGCAGGGCGACGTTGCGGTTGAACATCTGGCTGATGTCGACGCCCGCGCTGCCGCCGTGCGGGACGCCGACGTAGCCGACCGCGCCGCCGTCGCGGGTGATGGAGATCGCCGTCTTCATGGACTGCTCGGTGCCCACCGCCTCCAGCACCGCGTGCGCGCCCAGACCGCCCGTCAGCTCGCGCACCGCGTCGACCGCCTCGTCGCCGCGGGCGGCGACGACGTCGGTGGCGCCGAAGGTGCGGGCGATGGCCGTGCGGGTCTCGTGGCGGCCCATGGCGATGATGCGCTCCGCGCCCAACCGCTTGGCGGCGAGGACGCCGCACAGGCCGACCGCGCCGTCGCCGACGACGGCGACCGTCGCGCCGGGACGCACGCCCGCCGCCAGGGCCGCGTGGTGGCCGGTGGACATCACGTCGGACAGGGCGAGCATCGCGGTCAGCAGCCGCGGGTCCGACTGGGCGTCAGCGGGGAGCTTGACCAGCGTGCCGTCGGCGAACGGGACACGGACCGCCTCGCCCTGGCCGCCGTCGGAGCCGGGCTCGCCCCAGAACCCGCCGTGCGGGCAGGAGGTCTGCAGGCCCTCGGCGCAGAACTCGCACACGCCGTCCGACCAGACGAACGGCGCGACCACCAGGTCGCCGGGCTTGACGCCGCGGACGTCAGCGCCGACGGACTCGACCACGCCCAGGAACTCGTGCCCGATCCGCTGCCCCTTCTCGCGTGCGGCGACGCCGCGGTAGGCCCACAGGTCGCTGCCGCAGATGCAGGCGAGGACCGTGCGGACCACGGCGTCGGTGGACTTCCGCACGACGGGGTCGGGGACCTCCTCCACCCGGATGTCGTTCGGTCCGTGGATCACTGTGGCGCGCATGTTGCTCGTCTCTCTCTGGTTCTCTCCGCGCAGGCCGGTCGGGCGCTGTCGGCCTTCCACCGTATTGTGTTCCACCGTGCTTCCTGGATCTGACACCGAGACCTGGCCCGCGGACTACCCGGACGCGGGGTGGGCCGTGGTCGACGTGGAGACCACCGGGCTCGGCCGGACGGACCGCGTCATCTCCGTCGGTGTCTACCAGCTCGACCCGCGCGGTGCGGTCCAGGACCACTGGTACGCGACCGTCAACCCGGAGCGCGATCCCGGGCCGGTCTGGATCCACGGGCTGACCAGCGACATGCTTGAGGGCTCGCCGACCTTTCCCGGTGTGGCCGAGGAGCTCAGCCGGCGGCTGGCGGGGCGGGTGCTGGTCGCTCACAACGCCCTGTTCGACTGGTCGATGATCTCGCGTGAGTACGCCCGGATGAGCGACCGCGCGCCGATCGAGCAGCGGCTGTGCACCATCGTGCTCTCCCGCGATCTCGGGCTGCCGCTGCCCAACCACAAACTCGGCACCCTGGCGGCGCACTTCGGCGTCGAGACGCGGCACGCGCACCACGCGCTGGACGACGCGCGGGTGCTGGCGGAGGTCTTCCGGCCGAGCCTGCGGCTGGCGGCCGAGTCCGGGCTGCGGCTGCCGCTCGTGCCGTGCATCCCGATAAGCGATCTGGGTCTCGCCGAGGAGGCCCGCGCCGCGGCCCGCGCGCACATCCCCGGGCAGGCGGGCCCCTCGCACACGGCCCGCCGCGCCGGCGTGTGGGGCGGCTACCGCCCGGCCAAGCGGCGGCCCGCCTGTCCGTACCCGAACCCGGGGCGCTGGCGGGAGGACGGTCCGCTGGTCCAGGGCATGCGGGTGGCGATCACCGGGGACACCGCGACCGACCGCGAGGTGCTGGAGGACCGCCTCACCGAGGCCGGCCTCCACGTCGCCTCCGCTGTGAGCAGGCTCACCAGCCTGCTCGTCACCAACGACCCGGACGGCTGGTCCACCAAGGCCCGCAAGGCGCGCGAGGTCGGCACGCCGACCGTGGACGAGGCGGCGTTCCTCCAGCTGCTCCAGGACGTGGTCGCCCAGGACGTCCGGCCGCAGGACGGACCCCCGGCGCGGGAGCGCTGAGGAGCGGAGGTACCGTTCTTCGGTGTTCCGCATCCTGCTCACCCGGCGCTGGGTGGCGCTCACCCTGGTGTTCCTGGCCCTCATCCCCGCGATGATCTGGCTGGGCCAGTGGCAGTACCACCGCTACCAGCAGACCAACCGCAACAACGCCATGATCAACGCCAATCTGGACGCGGCGGCGGTGCCTTTCGAGTCGCTGTCGAAGCCGGGCGCGACGATCCCGCTGAGCCAGATGTACCGCACCGTCACCGCACACGGGCACTTCGACCCGGCCCACCAGTTCGTGGTGCGGCACCGCACCGACGCCTCCGGCGACAACATCGGCTTCTACCTGGTCACCCCGCTGATCCAGGACGACGGCAAGGCGGTGCTGGTCAACCGCGGCTGGATCTCCGCGGGCAACACCATGGGCGCCCAGTTCCCGGCCGTGCCGTCCACGCCGAGCGGCGAGATCACCGTCACCGGGCGGCTGCGCCCGGACGAGACCACGGCGCTGACCGGCATCCGGAACCCCGGCGGCATGCCCGACCGGCAGTTCATGCTGATCAACAGCGGTGAGCAGCGGAAGCACGTCAGCGAGCCGCTGCTGGCCGGCTACCTGGAGCTGACCGGTTCCTCCCCCGCGCTGCCCTCGTCCGCGCAGGCCGAGCAGGTGCCGAACCCGAACGACGACCAGTCCGACAGCATGGCGGTCGTGGGCAAGGGCGTGCACCTGCCCTACGCCATCCAGTGGTGGGTCTTCGCCGCCCTGGTCCCGGTCGCGTGGTGGTTCCTGTTCCGACGCGAGATCAAGATGGCCCGAAAGGCCTGATTTCGCGCGGGCGGACGGGCAGGATGGACACCATGCCCGGACGCATCGAGGACTACGCGCTGATCGGTGACCTGCAGACCGCCGCGCTGGTGGGCAGGGACGGATCGATCGACTGGCTCTGCCTGCCCCGCTTCGACTCCCCCAGCTGCTTCGCCGCGCTGCTCGGCGGCGACGAACACGGACACTGGCGGCTCGCCCCCGCCTCGGACGGCGAGGCGCCGTTCCGCTCCTACGTCGGCGACAGCCTGGTGCTGCAGACCGAGTGGACCACGTCCACCGGCAGCGTCCGGGTGATCGACTTCATGCCGCAGCGCGACCGCACGCCCGACGTGATGCGGATCGTCGAGGGCATCAGCGGCTCCGTCAAGATGATCGGCGAGCTGCGGCTGCGCTTCGACTACGCGCGGATCATCCCGTGGATGCGCCGCACCGACCACCACCGGGTCGCCATCGCCGGCCCGGACGCGGTCTGGCTGCGCTGCGGCCCGGGCGTCCGCACCTACGGCCGTGACTTCGCGACGTACTCCGAGTTCACCGTCCACGCGGGTGAGCGGATCCCGTTCGTGCTCAGCTGGACCCCCTCGCACCACTCGGCGGCCCCCCGGCAGGACGCGGAGAAGTCACTCCAGACCACGCTCGAGGACTGGGAGCGCTGGGCCGCGCACTGCGCGCCCGGCCTGCGCGAGCAGGACAAGCCCGCGGTGCTGCGCTCACTGATCACCCTGAAGGCCCTCACCTACGATCCCACCGGCGGCATCGTCGCCGCCGCGACGGCGGGCCTGCCCGAGCAGGTCGGCGGCGCGCGCAACTGGGACTACCGCTTCTGCTGGCTGCGCGACTCCACCATGGCGCTGTCCGCGCTGCTGAACGCCGGCTACCGGCGCGAGGCCGTGGCCTGGTACCAGTGGCTGCTGCGCGCGATCGCCGGCGACCCGGCGGACCTGCAGACCATGTACGGGGTCGGCGGCGAACGCCGGCTGCCCGAACAGCTGGCCGACTGGCTCCCCGGCTACGAGGGCTCCCACCCCGTCCGGTTCGGCAACGCGGCCGTGGGCCAGCTCCAGCTGGACGTCTACGGCGAGGTGGTGGACACCCTTTACCTCGGCCACCAGCGCGGGATCAAGATAGAGCTCCATGTGTGGCGGCTCCTGCTCAAGCTGCTGGAGTTCCTCGAGGAGCACTGGTCCGACCCGGACGAGGGACTGTGGGAGGTGCGCGGCCCGCGCCGCCACTTCGTCCACTCCAAGATCATGTGCTGGGTGGCCTTCGACCGGGCGGTCAAGCTCGCGGAGGAGACCAAGATGGGCGGACCGGTCGAGCGCTGGCGCGAGTTGCGCGACGTCATCCACGCCGACGTCTGCTCGCGCGGCGTCGACAAGAAGCGCGGCGTGTTCACCCAGTACTACGGCGGAGCGGCGCTGGACGCGTCCACCCTCTTCGCGGTCAAGACCGGCTTCCTGCCGCCCGAGGACCCGCGCGTCGTCGCCACCGTGGAGGCGATCCAGCGCGAGCTGCACCACGACGGGTTCATCCTGCGCTACTCCACCCCGACCGACGCCGCGGCCACCGACGCGGTGGACGGCCTCGCCGGCTCCGAGGGGGCCTTCCTGGCCTGCTCCTACTGGCTGTGCGACGCGCTGATCCTGATCGGCCGGGCCGACGAGGCCCGCGCCCTCTTCGACCGCCTGCGCTACCTCGCCAACGACCTCGGCCTGATCTCGGAGGAGTGGGACACGGTGGCGGGCCGTCAGCTCGGCAACACCCCGCAGGCGTTCACCCACGTCGCCCTCGTCAACACCGCGTTCCAACTCGCGCACACGGAAGGCTGAACCGCACGCCCATGGATCTCGGACTATCCGGACGCGTCTACCTCGTCACCGCCGCCTCCCGCGGCCTCGGATTCGCAAGCGCACGGGAGCTGGTCGCCGACGGCGCGCGCGTCGTGGTCACCGGCCGGGAGAAGGAGTCCGTCGCGGCGGCCGTCGACGCCCTCGGCGGCCCGGAGGCCGCGGAGGGCGTCGTCGCCGACAACGCCGCGCCGGACACCGCGGAGCGGCTGGTGGGCGCGGCACTGGCCCGCTTCGGCCGCCTCGACGGCGTCCTGATCAGCGTCGGCGGACCGGCGGCCGGCTCGGTGCTCGGCACCCCGGAGTCGGCCTGGCGCGAGGCGTTCGAGTCGGTCTTCCTCGGCGCGCTGCGGATCGCCCGCGCGGCGGCGGACGTCCTTCAGGAGGGCGGCGCGATCGGCTTCGTCCTGTCCAGCTCGGTCCGGCAGCCGATCGCCGGCCTCGCCGTCTCCAACGGCCTGCGCCCGGGCCTGGCGATGGCGGCCAAGACCCTGGCCGACGAGCTGGGCCCGGAGGGCATCCGCGTCTTCGGTCTGCTCCCGGCCCGCATCGACACCGAGCGCGTCCAGCACCTCGACTCCCTGGCCCCCGACCCGTCCGCGACGCGCGCCGCCTACGAAGCCGCCATCCCGCTGCGCCGCTACGGCCGCCCGGAGGAGTTCGGCAAGGTCGCCGCCTTCGCCCTCTCGCCCGCGGCGGGCTACCTCACCGGCGTCATGATCCCGGTCGACGGCGGGGCGATGCAGGGGCTGTGACCCGACGAGGGAAACCGCTCCAGGCACAGCCCCCCTTCCGTCACCACCGGGGTGCGTGACAGGATCGTCGGCGAACTGGAGTGCCCGGCAGCGACACGGGCCGGGGGCCGGGGGCTGGTAGTGGGTGGTTTCGCGGGTTTCGTGCTGCTGCGGCTGCGGGCTCACCGCCTCCTCGTGGCCGGGGCGCTGGTCAGCATCCTGGTCACCACCACCGTGCTGGCCGCGCTGGCGGGCTTCACCTCCGGTGTCGCCGACGCCGGGGTGCGGCGCCAGCTGAACGGCGCGGACGTCGCCGCCACGCCGCTGCTGCTGACCCGTCACGCCGGCTACCCGGACCGGGCCGTGAGCGACAAGGAGGCCCGGCGTCTCGCCGCGACCGTGCTGCCGGGGCTGCCGCTGGAGATCCGCACGCTGGCCGTCTCCGACGGCTTCGCACTGCCCGGCGGCCCGCCCGGCGACCCCGACGTGACCAGCCTGGCCACCCTCGACAGGACCAGGCTCCGCCTGCTTCAGGGCAGTTGGCCCACCGACGCCGCGCCGGGCGGCGTGGTCCCGATCGCCGTGCCGGAGGCCGCGGCGCAGCGGCTGCTGCAAGGCCGCGGCGGCAGCCCGGTCGGGGCAGGCGGGAGCCCGGTCGGGGAGCGGCTCACGCTCACCGACCAGATCAGCAAGGCGCCGGTCACGGTCCTGGTCGCCGGGGTGTACCGGGCCGCGAACCCGGCCGACCCGTACTGGCAGCTGGACTCCCTCGGCGGACGCGGCATCCAGCGCGCCGGCACCGGCACCGCCGGCAGCGGCGGCGGCTCTGTCGGCGGGACCAGCTACGGGCCGATGCTCACCACCGACGCCGCGTTCGCGAGCGGCGCGGTCCCGCAGTCACAGCTCAGCTGGCAGGCCGTCCCGGACACCGACCAGCTGCACGCGGCGGACCTCGGCGCGCTCGCCGCCGCCGACCGGGCCGCGACCGCGCGGATCAACCAGCAGGGCGTCTACCAGGCCGTCGGCAACCTGCCGACCGTCCTCGACCAGCTGCGGCTGAGCATCCTCGTCGCCCGGTCGACGCTGCTGGTCGTGGTGCTGCAACTGGTGCTGCTCACCGCCATGACGCTGCTGCTCACGGCCCGGCTGCTCAGCGAGGAGCGCGAGGGGGAGAACGCCCTGCTCCGCGCCCGCGGGGCCGCGCCGGGGCGGATCGTACGGCTGGCGACCATGGAGGCGCTGCTGCTCGCCGTGCCCGCCGCCGTGCTCGCGCCGCTGCTGGCGCGGCCGTTGATCCAGCTGCTGGCCGCGTTCGGGCCGCTCTCCGCGGCCGGGATCCGCCTGGACGGACCGCTGCCGGCCTCCGGCTGGTGGACGGCGCTGGCGACGGCGCTCGGCTGCGCCGTCGTGGTGGTCGCGCCGACGGTCCTCCGGGCGCGCGGCGCAGGCGAGTCGGAGCCGAAGCGCGGCCGACGGGCGGCACTGCCGTCGGTGCTGCGGGGCGGCGCCGACCTCGCCCTGGTCGCCCTCGCCATCGCCGCCTACCTCCAACTGCGGCACTACGCGGGCACCGGAACGCTGGACACGACAGGCGGAGCGACGGGCACCACGGCAGGCGGCACGGCGGGGGTCGACCCGGTGCTGGTCGCCGCGCCCGCCCTCGCGCTCGCCGCCGGCACGGCGCTGACGCTGCGGCTGCTGCCGCTGGTGGCCAGGATCGGGGAGCGTCTGGCGACCCGCGGGCGGTCGCTTCCCGTCGCGCTGGCGGCCTGGCAGCTGTCCCGACGCGCCCATCGCAGCGCCGGGCCGGTGCTGGCCCTCGCGCTGGCGGCCGCGATCGGCACCCTGGCGATCGGTCAGAACGCCAGCTGGGAGGGGTCGCAGCGGGACCAGGCGGCCTTCGACACGGGCGGCGACATCCGGGTGGCCTCGATCGACGTCCCCGCCCTGGGACAGGGCGGGATGCTGGCCGCGCTGCCCGGAGTGGCCGCGGCCGTCCCGGTCAACCGGCAGCAGATCAGCATCGCGGGCGGCGGCATCGGCGAACTGCTCGCCTACGACACCCGGGCCGAGGCCGGACGGCTGCCGCTGCGGGCCGACCTCGCCGACCGCTCCGCCGCCCGGCTCCTCGGCGGCCTCGCCGACCCGGCCCCGCAGCCCGCGGGGCTGGGCGTTCCACTGCCCGGCCGGCCCGCCGAGCTGGACCTCTCGGCGCAGCTCACCGTCTCCGGGCTGGCGGCCGACCAGACCCTGTCGGAGCAGCAGGTCCCGGTCACCGTCCAGGTGATGGACCGCTTCGGGCTCGCCTACTCCCTGGACAGCCGATCCGTCGCCGTGGACGGCCGACCGCACCGGCTGGAGTTCGACCTGCGGGCCGCGGCCGGATCGGGCACCCCCGGCTACCCGCTGACGGTCAGCCGGATCGACCTCGGCCAGCCCGTGGCCCTCGCCCGCCGCGACGCCACCGGCCAGCCGCACCCACGGCTCACCGCCGCGTTCTCCCTGTCCGCGGACGGCGCTGCGGCGTCCGCCCCGTCCGGCTTCGGCTGGAACGCCCGCACTGGCGACAGCAGCGGCGGCCGCTCCGGCCCGCCCTACCAGCCGGGCCGGACGGACTTCGCGCGGCCCGCCGGGACGACGGCCCTGACGGCCCAGCTCGAGCTCGGCACCTTCTGGGACCAGTCCAGCGGCGGCCCCTTCGACACCCCGCAGACGCCCGACGTGGACACCTCCTTCACGTCAGCCCGGTCCGCGCCCACCACGCCGCTGGCCGCCGTGGCCGACCAGCGCTTCCTCGACAGCGACCACGCCCACCTCGGCTCGGTGCTGACCGTGGGCGACGCGGGCGGCGGCCTGCGGGTGCGGATCACCGGCGTGGTCACCCAGCTCCCCGGCACCGGCGCGGCGGCCGAGCAGGGCCTGAACGGGCAGACCCAGGCCGGCGGCGGCACGGTCCTGGTCGACCTGCCCTCCTACATCCGACGACTCAACGGCCCCGACACGGCCAACGCCAGCGCCTCCGCCCCGCCCGTCGAGTGGTGGCTCGCCACCAGCGCGGGCGGGCGCGCCCGCGCCGACGCGGCCCTGGCCGCCGACGGCGACGTCGCCGTCTTCTACGACCGCGTCGCCGTCGCCTCGGCCGCCGCGCACGACCCGATCGGCAGCGGCCCGCAGTCCGCGCTGCTCGCCGGGATGGTCCTCGCCGTCGTGCTCGCCTCCGTCGGTTTCGCCGCGAACGCCTCCGGCGCCGTCCGGGCACGCGCGACCGAGTTCGCGGTGCTGCGCGCGCTCGGCATGAGCCGACGGCGGATGGCCCGCGCCACCGCCGCCGAGCTCGCCCTGCCCATCGTGCTCGGCGTCGGGGTCGGCCTGCTGCTGGGAGAGGTGATCACCCGGCTGGTGGTGCCGCTGCTGGTGCTCACCCCGCAGGCCGGCGTCCCGGTCCCCGCGGTGCTGGTGGAGATCCCGGTGCTGCCGCTGGCAGGGCTGCTCGCCGCCGTCGCCGCCGTCCCGCTGCTGTGCGCGGCCCTCCTGGGGTTCCGCGGCGGCGACCCCGCCCGCCGTCTGCGCACGCCCGAGGAGAGCTGATGTCCCGTCGGACCCACGTCCCCTGGGTGCGCACCCGGCTCGCCCACCGGCCCGGCACGGCGGCCGCCCTGGTGCTGCTGACCCTGGTCACCGGATTCCTCGCGTCCGCGCTGCCCTTGCAACTGGACCGCTACCAGGACCGGGCCCTGTCCACCGAGCTCGGGCGGGCTGACCTGACCGGGCGCAGCCTCCGGATCGGCAGCACCGCGACCGACGCGATCCAGAGCGGCAAGGTCTGGCAGTTCGCCGACGCGGCCACCCTGACGCAGGCGCAGACCTGGCTGCGCTCCCAGATCCAGTCGCCGCTGACGGTGGACGCCGGGGCCGAGACCGCGGGTCTCCACACCGTCGCCGTCGGCAGCACCCTGCCGCTGAGCGGCCTCCCGCTGACCGGCCCGGGTGTCAGCGCCCAGCCGCAGCCGCCGCGGATCAACCTGGTCTGGCAGCCCGACCAGCACCACGACGTGCGGCTGGTCCGCGGGCGGATGCCCGCCGACGACGCACCGACGCGCGGGGCCGACGGCGCCGACGGCACTCCGGGACCGCTGAGCGGACCGGTCGAGATCGCGGTCAGCGACACCGCCGCCGCCCAGCTCGGGCTGCGGGTCGGCGAGGTCTACCAGCTGGGTCAGACCGCCCAGGTCAAGCTCGTCGGCGTCTACCACGTCGACCGGCCGCAGGACGCCTACTGGAACAGCGTCGGGCACCTGGCCGGCGCCGCGACGCTCAGCTACACGCCGTCGCACTCCGCCGACAGCGTCGACTACCGCTACGCCGACGTCCTCACCTCCGTGGGCGGCGCCCAGGTGATGGGCCAGCTCGCGCCCACCGAGGTCTACTGGTGGCTGCCGCTGCGCCAGGGCAGTCTGAACGCCTCCCAGGTGGACGCCGCCCGGCAGGAGCTGGCCTCCCTGACCAACGGCGACAAGGCCGACGCCATCGGCCAGGCCGGTGGTATCACCGTCACCACCGGCCTCGACCAGTTGCTCGCCGCCTACGCCGCCGAGCGTCAGGCCCTGGCCCCGCTGACCACCGTCGGTGTCGCGGGCGCGGCCGGAGTCGGCCTGGTCGTGCTGCTGATGGCACTCGGGCTCACCGCCGAACACCGCCGCGAGGAGCTGCGGCTGCTGCGCGGACGCGGCGCCTCGCTGCCCGTGCTGTGGTCACGGCTCCTGGCCGAGGCGGCCCTGTACGCGGGCGCCGGCGTGCTGGTCGGCGGCGGCGCCGCACTGCTGCTGCTCCCCACCCAACGGCACGGTGCCGCCCTGGCGGCGGCGGCCCTGGTCTGGCTGTCGGCCACCGTCGCCTACCCGGTGCGGCTGCTCGTCGGCCACCGCCGGGTGCAGCCCCGGGGCCGCGCCGAGGACGTCCTGCACGCCCGCGCCTCGCGCCGCCGCACCGTGGCCGAACTCGCCGTGCTGGCCGGCACCCTCGCCGCCGTGGTCTCGCTGCGCGGTCGCGGGATCGCCTCCTCCGGCGGCGTCGACTGGCTGGTCACCCTGGCGCCGCCGCTGCTCGGCCTGTCCGGAGCGATCCTGCTGGTGCGTCTGTACCCGCTGCCGGTCCGGCTGCTCCTGCTGGCGAGCCGCCGCCGCGACGGCGCGGTCGCCTTCCTCGGCCTCGCCCGCGCCGGACGCAGGTCCGCCACCGGATCGCTGCTGCCGCTGCTGGCCATGCTGCTCGCGCTCACCGTCGGCGCCTTCGGCTCCTCGGTGCTGACCGGCGTCGGGCAGGCCCGCGAGACGGGCGCGCTCAGCCTGGTCGGCGCGGACGCGCGGATCGGCACCGACAGCACCGAGCTGAGCCCCGCCCTGGTCCGGGCCGCGGGTCAGGTGCCCGGTGTGCGGGCGGTCGAGCCGGTCGTGGTGCAACGCGATCTCGCGCTGGGAGCGACCGCGCGCTTCGACATCCTCGGCGTCCGGCCGGACTCCTACGCCGCCCTGGCCCGGCGCGTCGGCCGCGGCGGGTTCGACGCCGCGCTGCTGCGCTGGGACGGCCACGGCCCGCTGCCGGCACTCGCCTCGCCCGCCGTGGCCGCCTCCTTCGGGAGCGCCCCGCAGAGCGTGGACAGCGACTTCGGGCAACTCCAGGTGAAGGTCGTCGCGACCGTCGACGCCACGCCCGCGCAGGGCGCGAACGACTTCCTGGTGCTGCCGTCCGCTCCACTGCTCGCCGCCGAGAAGGCCCACTACGGCGTCGCGGACGGCCCGAACGTGCTGCTGCTGAGCGGCCCCGTCGACGCCGCCGCGCTGCGCGCCGCGGTCGCCCGCACACCCGGCGACGCGGAAGTCGACACCGAGGTGCTCACCGAACAGCGGGCCCGGCTCGCCGACTCCCCCCTCCAGGCGGGCGCCACCGAGGTCTACCTGGCCTCGGTGCTGGCCACCGGCCTGCTGTGCCTGCTGGCGGTGCTGCTGTCACTGCTGGAGGCCTCCCCGGAGCGCTCCCGGCTGCTGGCCCGGCTGCGCACGATGGGCCTGACCGCCCGCCAGGGCTACGCCCTGATCCTGGCCGAGTCGCTGCCGCTGGTCCTGCTCGCAGCGCTGGCGGGCACCCTGCTCGGGCTGCTGACCGTGCCCGTGCTCGGCTCCGCCGTCGACCTCGGCGCCCTGGCCGGGACGACGTCGCTGACCGGCGTCGGCATCAGCAAGGGGCTGCGCGTGGAGGCGCTGCCGCTGCTCGGCCCCGGGCTGCTCCTGCTGGTCCTCGCCGCGGCCGTGGTCGCCGCCGAGGCGGCGCTGATCGGACGGCGCCAGATCGGCGCCCAGTTGAGGGTTGGAGATGCGACGTGACCTCGTCCTCCGCAATGCCGACGCTGGCGGAGCTTCAGGCCCGCTCGACCGCCGCGCGCGACCGTCCCGCCTACGGGGACGGCGCCGTCATCGCCTGCGACCGGCTGGTCCGGATCTTCTCCGCCGAGGGGGTCGAGGTGCAGGCCCTCCAGGGCCTGGACCTGACCGTCGCCCGAGGCGAGCTGATGGCGGTCGTCGGCGCGTCCGGCTCCGGCAAGTCGACGCTGCTCCAGATCCTGGCCGGCCTCGACGTCCCCACCGCGGGCCGCGCGGTGGTGGCCGGGAACGATCTGCTGACCATGACCGCGAAGGCCCGCCTGCGCTACCGGCGGGAGGTGGTCGGCTTCGTCTGGCAGCAGACCGCGCGCAACCTGCTGCCGTTCCTGACGGCGCGCCAGAACGTGCTGCTGCCCATGCAGCTGGCGGGCTCCCCGGCCCGCAGGGCGCGCGCCGAACGCGCCGAAGCGCTGCTGGAGCTGCTCGGCGTCGCCGACTGCCAGGGCCGCCGACCGGACCAGATGTCCGGCGGCCAGCAGCAGCGCGTCGCCATCGCGGCGGCCCTGGCCAACGAGCCCTCGGTGCTGCTCGCCGACGAACCGACCGGCGAGCTGGACTCCGAGACCGCCGCGCAGATCTTCGAGGCGTTCCGCACGGTCAACTCCGAGCTGTCCACCACGGTCGTCATCGTCACCCACGACCCCATGGTCGCCGGCGAGGTCCGCCGCACCGTCGCCATCCGCGACGGCCGCGCCGCCTCTGAGGTGCTGCGCCGCGTCGCCACCGACGCCGACGGCCAGGAGTCCCTGGAGGAACGCGAGTACGCCATGCTCGACCGCGCCGGCCGGGTCCAGCTCCCGCGCCAGTTCCTGGAGGCCCTCGGCATGGAACACCGCGTCGGCCTCACCCTGGACGCCGACCACGTCTCCGTCTGGCCGGACCACCACGACACCCAGGCGTAGCGGGCCTGTCCGGAGCCGCCTGCGGCGGCGGCCCCGGACGGGGCGGTCACTCCCCCACGCCCGCCAGGTCGCGCAGGCGGCGGAGCTGGGCGGCGCGTTCGGCGGCGCGCTGCTCGTCGAGCGTGCGGCCGGCGGCGCCGGCCAGGAGGGCCTTGGTCTCGATGACCGCGTCGCGCGGGGACGCCAGGAGTGCCGCGGCGAGGTCGGCGGCGGCGGCGTCCAGCTGCTCGGCGGGGACGACCAGGTTCGCGAGGCCGATACGGGCTGCCTCGTCCGCGTGGACCCAGCGGCCCGTCGCGCAGATCTCCAGCGCACGGGCCGGGCCGACCAGGTCCACCAGCGGCTTGGTGCCGGTGAGGTCGGGGACCAGGCCGAGCGCGGTCTCCTTCATGGCGAACTGGACGTCCTCGGCGACGACGCGCAGGTCGCAGGAGAGGGCGAGCTGGAAGCCGGCGCCGACGGCGTGGCCCTGGACGGCGGCGACGCTGACCAGGTCGGGGCGGCGCCACCAGAGGAAGCCCTCCTGGTACTCGGCGATGACCGCGTCGCCGTCGCCGCTCTTGGCGATCTCGATGAAGGAGAGCTCGCCGGGGATGCCCTCGGGGGTGAACGCCTGCCGGTTGAGGCCCGCGGAGAAGGAGACGCCCTCGGCGCGCAGCAGCACGACCCGGACGGTGCCGGGCAGCTCGCGGCCGATCGCGGCCAGCGCGCGCCACATCGCGGGCGACTGCGCGTTCCGCCGCTCGGGACGGCACAGCGTCACGGTGGCGAGCTCGCCCTCGACCTCCAGGCGGACGCCCGCTTCGCCCCACTCGGCAGCTTGATCAGACACAGGACCCTCCGGCAGTCGCAGAACGTTGCTACCGAAGAGTAACCACAGAGCCGCGCTCGCATCCAGACTCGCATCCAGGACCGGCACGACGAACGACGGGCACGACGAACCGCGGGCACGACGAACGACGGTCAGGGGGAGGAGACCCGGACCGCCGTTGCGTCACAAGCAGGTGTCGCGTCGGGATCCGGTGTCAGGAACCGGCTGCCGCGGCGGCCTTCGCCTTGCCGCGCGTGGCTCCGCCGCGACCGCGCAAGGACACCCCGGACTCGCTGAGCATGCGGTGGACGAAGCCGTAGGAACGACCCGTCTCCTCCGCGAGCGCGCGGATACTCGCACCGGAGTCGTACTTCTTCTTGAGCTCGGTCGCGAGCTTCTCCCGTGCGGCACCAGTCACCCGGCTGCCCTTTTTCAGAGTCTCGGCCACCCGTGCCTCCTCGTAGCAGTGCTCTGTCGGAATCCCATGATCACCCATGGGGGGCTCCATGGCCACCCATTCGACAAGGTCGATACCGGGATTCCCGGACCGAAGTGGTGTCGCCGCGCGCACGGGGAGCGCACAGGATCAACCCTCACGCCCCCGACTACAGCAGGCCTGATCGCCGAAATTGCTGATCAGCAGCGGTAATTGGGCATTGCAGAAGATTGCGGATTCCACTGATTCAGAGCCGCGCACAGCAGCGGAACACGCAAGAGCCGATATGAGGTCTTCTGGGCCAGATGCATGATCCCTCGCCTAGTCGAACAGTTCCGACGAGGCGTTTTGCTACTGATAATTCACGCGAGCGACACGAGGTCCGCGTAACCCTCGTTCCAGAGGTCCTCGACACCGTCCGGCAGCAGAATGATCCGCTCGGGCTGGAGCGCGTCGACGGCGCCCTCGTCGTGGGTGACGAGCACGACCGCGCCCTCGAAGGAGCGCAGCGCGCCCAGGATCTCCTCGCGGCTGGCCGGGTCGAGGTTGTTGGTGGGCTCGTCGAGCAGCAGCACGTTCGCGCTGGAGACGACCAGCGTCGCGAGCGCGAGGCGGGTCTTCTCGCCGCCGGAGAGCACGCCCGCGGGCTTGTCCACGTCGTCGCCGGTGAACAGGAAGGAGCCGAGGATCTTGCGGATCTCGACCAGGTCCATGTCCGGGGCCGCGGAGCGCATGTTCTCCAGGATGGTGCGGTCCGCGTCCAGGGTCTCGTGCTCCTGGGCGTAGTACCCGATCTTCAGGCCGTGGCCGGGGACGACCTCGCCGGTGTCCGGCTGCTCCACGCCGGCGAGCATGCGCAGCAGCGTGGTCTTGCCGGCGCCGTTCAGCCCCAGGACGACGACGCGGGAGCCCTTGTCGATGGCCAGGTCGACGTCGGTGAAGATCTCCAGCGAGCCG
Organism: Streptacidiphilus anmyonensis; assembly: GCF_000787855.1. Taxonomy (GTDB): domain Bacteria; phylum Actinomycetota; class Actinomycetes; order Streptomycetales; family Streptomycetaceae; genus Streptacidiphilus; species Streptacidiphilus anmyonensis. The sequence continues at coordinate 112,747 of NZ_BBPQ01000002.1, forward strand.
TAGGACTTCGACAGGCCCTCGGCCGTCAGCGGCGTCTTGCCGCAGGCCGCCGGGGTCGGGAAGCGCAGCTTGGCGACGCGGTCGCTCTGGCGCACCGCCTCCAGGCCGGAGAGCAGCTTCTCCGCGCGGCGGGCCATGTTCTGCGCGGCGACGGTCTTGGTGGCCTTGGCGCGCATCTTGTCGGCCTGCGAGTTGAGCTGGTGCGCCTTCTTCTCCGCGTTGGCGCGCTCGCGCTTGCGGCGCTTCTCGTCGGCCTCGCGCTGCTGGAGGTAGAGCCGCCAGCCCATGTTGTAGACGTCGATGCAGGTGCGGTTGGCGTCCAGGTAGAAGACCTTGTTGACGACCTCGTCGACCAGGTTGATGTCGTGCGAGATGACGATGAAGCCGCCCTTGTAGGACTTCAGGTAGTCGCGCAGCCACAGGATCGAGTCGGCGTCGAGGTGGTTGGTCGGCTCGTCCAGCAGCAGCACGTCGGAGTCCGAGAAGAGGATGCGCGCGAGCTCGACGCGGCGGCGCTGACCGCCGGAGAGGGTGTGCAGCGGCTGGCCCAGCACGCGGTCCGGCAGGCCGAGGCTGGCGGCGATGGTCGCCGCCTCGGCCTCGGCGGCATAACCGCCCTTGGTGAGGAACTCGGTCTCCAGCCGGGAGTACTTCTTCATGGCCTGCTCGCGGGTGGCGCCCTTGCCGTTGGCCATCTTGTCCTCGTTGAGGCGCATCTTGCGCAGCACCTCGTCCAGGCCGCGGGCCGACAGCACGCGGTCGCGGGCGAGCACGTCGAGGTCGCCGGTGCGCGGGTCCTGCGGCAGGTAGCCGATCTCGCCACTGCGGGTCACCGTGCCGCCGGCCTGCTGGCCCTCGCCCGCGAGCACCTTGGTCAGCGTCGTCTTGCCCGCGCCGTTGCGGCCGACCAGCCCGATCCGGTCACCGGCGGCGACACGGAAGGTCGCCGACTCGATCAGGATGCGAGCGCCTGCGCGCAGCTCGATCTCGTTGGCGACGATCATGGCGGAACCACTCCCGGGGACGGTGCGCAAAGGGGCGCGGCAGCGCCCTCGCGGTCGGAATGCGGCCAGGACCGTCCGAACGGGCCTATGCAGCAGGAGGCAACAAGCCTCCAGTCTACCGGGCTGCGCAAACGCATTCCGTGGCCGGACGGCCGGTGGTCGGGTCCACCGCGTACGGCTCGCGGCGGGGCACGACGAGCACGTCGACGTCGCCGTCCGCCGCCGCGGTCATCCGCACCGGGGCGACGGCGGGCCGCTGCCAGCGGCGGCCGTCCAGGTCGAACCCCTCCAGCTCCGTGCGCCCGGCGCCGGCGGCGCAGTCGCGTCGCGCCAGCACCCACGCGCCGACGTGCACGGGCCCGGCCGGGCCCGTGTCGCGGAAGAAGCAGCCGACCGAGGGGAGGGTCGAGGTGCGCAACGTGCCGTCGCCGGTGTTGTACGTCACCACCACGTCGTGGGTCAGCGCCAGGAACGTTTCTCCCGCGCCCAGCGGCACGAGCGTCAGGGGGGTCCGCGCCCCCACCCCGGGCACGTACCGGTGCCACCGCACCACGGCGGGCTCCGGCTGCATCCCGGTCAGCATCCCGTCGTCCCACAGGGCGACCGTCGTCGCGCCCAGCGAGACCAGCCGCACCGGCGCGTGCCCGCCCCGGCGGTAGCTCCACACCAGACGCCCGCTGCCCGCCTCGTACCCCTGCACCTCCCCGCCGGACCCCACCCGCAACGCGTCCGCCCCACCGGACTGCGCCCGGGCCGCCCCCACCACGTCGTCCCCGAACGGCGCGGGCCGCGCCTCCCGGGCGGCCGCCCCCACGAGCGCGAGGCCCGCCAGCAGCACCGCCGTGATCACACCCCGAAGGGACACCCGGGAACGCATGAAGGTCACCGTAAGGGCTGGTCACCGGCGCACGGTGACAGTCCGCTCTCGTGTCGTCACCGGCCTCGCGACGAACCGTGCGACGAACCGTGTGACGAACCGTGGCTAGGCGCGCGGCTGGTAGATGATGATCCCCGCCCCGACGAGGCAGACGGCGGCGCCCACCAGGTCCCACACGCTCGGACGGAAGCCGTCGACCAGCACGCCCCAGGCGAGCGACCCGGCGACGAAGACGCCGCCGTAGGCGGCGAGGACCCGCCCGAAGTGCGAGTCGGGCTGCGCGGCGGCGACGAACCCGTACGCGCCGAGGGCGACGACGCCGCCGACGGCCAGCAGCCAACTGCGGTGCTCCCGCACCGCCTGCCAGATCAGCCAGCAGCCGCCGATCTCGGCGACGGCGGCGAGGACGAAGAGCAGGACGGAACGGGTGACAGCCACACGGCGAGGTTAAGTGACGTGGGGCACGAGCCGGCCCTTGAGCACGCGCAGGCGGTTCCTGACCTCCTTCAGCCAGGGCATGCGGCGGCGGACGAAGTCCTTCGCGCGGTCCTGCGCGCAGACCAGGCCGGCCGTGACCGCGACGGTCGGAGCGGAGCCGAGGAGCAGGCGCTCGTTGTGCGCCGGGTCCGGGCGCCAGCGCTGCTTGTACGGCTCGTCGCCGCGCAGCAGGCTCACCTCCGTGCGGCCGGTGTCGACCGCGTGGTTGAGGGACTCCCCGAACAGCATCCCGGCGATGTCGACCCGCTCACGCGCCTCCGGGTGGACGCCGTAGACGTAGAGGGCGACCATCGCGCTGCTCTGGAGCATCAGGTCGCAGGCGATGAGGCGGCCGTCGAGCCGGTACTCGCGCAGTTGCGCGCGTTCGGTCGCGGCCATGCCGGCAGCCGCGGCGCGGAGGTGGGAGGCGAAGCGCTCGCGCATGTGCTCGGGGGTGGCGCCGCGGTCGCGCCACTGCAGGGCGTGCAGCGCGAGCATACGGTCGACCGACTCCGGCACCTCCCAGGCGGGCACGAGGCGGACCTCGACACCGGCGGCGGCCAGCTTGCGGAGTTTCACCCTGGTGCGCTGGGCGGTCCGGCCCGGCAGCCTCGTCAGCAACTGGTCCATGGGCATGCTGGGCAGGTGCTGGACCAGGGACGCGGGCAGCTTGCGCGCCGATCGGGGCCAGTGGGTGGCCAGGGTGTGGACCGCGGCGTCCGCGCGGACCTCGGGGAGGTCGACGCGGGCGAAGGGTCCGGGCAGCTCCGCCGCGAGCGCCGCGGCGAGCCGTCGTGCCGCCTCGTCCGCGCACGCGCCGTCCAGCAGCACGTCGTGGAAGTCGGTGATCTCCGCGCCGAGCGGCCGCAGGACCCTGCCGTCGCGATACAGGGGGGCGAGCGCGACCAGTCGTCCGTCCCGACGGACCGTCACCACGCGCAGGCGGCCCGGTCGGCCGTAGCTGTGCCACCAGGAGGCGAGCCAGGCGTGGGACTGGAACGGCGTCGCTCCGGGGCTGCGCTCCTGGAGCTCGTTCCACTCCCCCGCGAGCGCGTCCAGCGCGCGCCCGTCGCGCACCACGGCGGTCTCGTAGCACGGTGCGGCCTCGGCGGGGACGCCGCCGGCCGCGTCGGAGCGGACGACCGTGGTCATGCGCCCGTCCCCGCGGGCTCGCGCTGCTGCTCCGGCACGGTCGCGGGGTCCGCCGTCCCGGCCGCTGTCCCGCCCCCACGCGAGCCCGCGCCGCCCGCACCGCCCGCACCGCTCGTGCCGCCCGCACCGCCCGCGCCCGGGCGGGCCAGCAGCGCCAGGCTGCCCAGCAGCACGCCCGCCGCGCCGCCGACGGCCACGTCGAGGCTGCCCGAGGGCGAGGAGGGCGACGCGGGCGCGGCCGCCTGCGCGAGGGCGATCAGGCGCACATGCGTCTGCTGCGCGGTGGTCTGGCCGAAGGCCACCATGGAACGCGCGACCGCGTTCGCCTCGTCGGCGGCCAGCCGGGCCGAGCCCGCGCTGCCCGTGATCTGGATCATCGGCGCGTCCGGGGAGGTCTGCGCCTGGACGTCCTTCGCCAGCTGACGCATCGGCACACCGGTCTCCGCGGCGGCGTCCGCCAGGATCTCCGGCTGCGCGACGACCCGGCCGTAGGCCTGGGCGAAGCTGACGGCGGAGGCGCTGTCCGCGCCCTGGTCCGCGACCGCCATCACGTAGGCGTCGGACTGGTACTGCGGGGCGGCCACCAGCGCGTACGCGCCGCCCGCCACGGCTCCCGCCGGCACCGCCACCAGCAGCGGCCACCACCTGCGCAGCGCCGACCGCAGCAGCGGCGCGGACCGGCGCTCGCCGGCGTGCGACGCGGGTGCTGACGGTGCGGACGCGCTCTGCTTCTCGCTATCGGGCACGGGTCATCTCCTTCTGGTGTGCGATGCGGTGACGTTCGACGCGTTCGGCCGGCGCGGACTCCCCGAAGCCCGCGAGCTCCGCGTAGACCGCCGCGACGCGGGGGGCGAGGCGGGTGATGTCGTAGCGGCCCGGGACCGGGCCGACCGCGCGCGGCGGACGGCGGGTCAGCAGCGGGCGCAGGGCGGCCGCGTAGGCGGAGGGGGTGGGCTCGGTGCGGGCACTGCCGCCGCGGCCCAGGGCCAGCTGCTCCTGGACCGGGAGCTCGGACAGCGCCGGGCCGGAGGACCAGAAGACCGGGAGGCCGGAGGCGAGACCCTCGACGAGGACCAGACCGAAGGTCTCCCCCGCCGAGGGCGCCGCGAGCGCGTCCATCGCGGCCAGCAGCGCCGGCACGTCGTCCCGCTCGCCGGTCAGCACGACCCGGTCCGCGACGCCGCGCTCGCGGGCCTGCGCGAGCAGCGCGGCGTGCTCGGGACCGGCGCCCACGACCAGCAGGTGCGCCTCGGGCGGAAGCAGTGCGAGCGCGTCGACCAGGACGTCGAAGCGCTTGCCGGGCACCAGGCGTCCGACCGCGCCGACGACGAACGCGTCGGCGGGCAGCCCGAGCGACGCGCGCGGCGCCGCGTCGACGCGGTAGGCGGCGGGGTCGACGCCGTTGGGCACGACCCTGATCCGCTCCTCCGGCACGTCCCAGGTGCGCAGTTGACGGGCCGTCGCCTCGGAGACGGCGATGGTGACCCGGCCGAGCCGCTCGGTGGCCAGGTAGAGCCGCCGCACGGCCGCGCCGGTGCGGCGGCCCTCCAGCACGCCGGGCTGGAGCGAGTGCTCGGTGGCCAGCACGGCCCGCACGCCCGCCAGCCGGGCGGCCACCCGGCCGTAGACGCAGGCGCGGTAGAGGTGGCAGTGCACCAGGTCGTAGCGGCCCTCGCGGATCAGCCGGACCAGGCGCGGCAGCGCGGCCAGGTCGCGGTTGCCGCGCATGCCGAGCTCGTGCACGGTCACGCCGTCGGCGCGCAGCCCGTCGGCCACGGTGCCCGCCTCGCACAGGGCGACGACCTCGCAGTCGATCCCGGCGGGCAGATGCCGCAGCAGCAGCCGCAGCTGCTGCTCCGCGCCGCCCGCGTGCAGGCCGGTGACGACGTGCAGCACCCGCAGCCCGGGGCCGCTCACGCGGTCCACCCCCGCAGCGCGTGCCGGGCGCGCTTGGCACGCAGCCGCAGGCCGCCGTCGCGCTCGCCGACGTAGCACCGCGGCAGCGCCCAGCGGCTGGTGGCGCTCTGGTGGCTGATGCCCGCGCCGTAGTCGTAGCCCGCGGCGGCGACGGCCCGCTCGGCGGCGTCGTCGACCGCGCCGTAGGGGTAGCAGAAGCCGGTGACGGGCCGCTGGACGACGCTCTCCAGCACCTCGCGGCTGCGCCGCGCCTCGGTGGCCAGCTCCTCCTCGCCGAGGCCCGTCATCCGGCGGTGGCTGAGCCCGTGCGAGCCGATCTCCACTCCGGCTTCGGCCAGTTGGCGCACCTGCTCGATGGTCACCAGCGGCTTGCGCGGCGCGTCGGCGTCCCAGACGTTGTGGCCGCCCATGCGTCCGGCGACGACGTACAGCGTCGCCGTGAAGCCGTGGACCCGCAGCACCGGCAGCACCTGGCGCGGGAAGTCGGCGTAGCCGTCGTCGAAGGTCAGTCCGACCAGCCCGTCCGTGGCCCGCTGCTCGTAGGCCCGGACCAGTTCGCACATGGACACCCCGCGCAGCCCCTGCCGGTGCAGCCAGGCCAGCTGCGCGGCGAAGCGCTGCGGCGAGACGGTGAGCAGGTACGGGTCCTGCGGGCCGGAGTCGACGGAGTGGTACATCAGCGTCCACGGCGGGCGGCCGAGCAGCGCGGGGCGCGGCGAGGCGCTCCCCTCCGGCCGCGGCTGGGCGACGACGTCCGGCCTGGCCGTCCCTTCCGCATCCACGGGCGGGGGCGTGTCGCCCGCCGCCTGCAGCCCACCCCGAAGCGGTTCAGCGACCATCGACCTCTCCTGTCGCGCGTTCGATCCCTGTGGTGTGTCGGCCCGTCATGTAGCGGCCTGTCCTGTGTCGGTCCGTGCTGTGTCGGTCCCGCAGCGCGGTGAGCGCGGCGAGCGCGCCGGTGACCCCGGGGGCGCGCAGGGCGCCGGCCAGAGCGAGGAAGCAGAGCAGTCCCACGGCCGCGCCGAGCACCAGCGGCGGGATCGGCCCGAGGGCGTCCAGGCCGGGAACGTTGGCGGCGAGCCAGGTGGGGCCCGCCGCGCCCGCCGCGGCGACCAGCAGCCGCAGCTGACCGCCGAGCACGGCGCGCACCCGCACCGGGATGCCGCGCACCCGCAACGCCCTGAGCAGCAGGACGGCGGTGACGCTGATGCCGGTCGCGTTGCCCGCCGCCAGCCCGGCCGCGCCCACGTGCGGCGTCAGACCGGCCGCGACGGCGACCGTGACGAGCAGGCCCGCGCCCATCGCCCGGATCGGCAGCCAGTCCGTGCGGTCCAGGGGTCGCGTGCGTCCCGCGCCACCGAAGCCGACCGCCGGGCGCGCCGCCAGGTAGGGACGGATCAGTGCGCCGACGAGGCCCTGGGCCAGCAGGCCGAGGCAGTAGACGCGCATCAGCTCGGCCGTGGCGGCGGTGTCGGCGGCGGTGAACGCGCCGCGCTCGAACAGGACGGCGACCAGCTGCGGCGCGCACGCGAAGACGACGACCGTCCCGGCCAGCACGACCGCGCCGACGACGCCGAGGTCCTTCTCGACGCGCCTCCGCGCGCCCTGGACGTCGCCCTCGGCGAGCGCGCGGGCGATCAGCGGAAAGGTCACCGTGCAGACCAGGATCCCGATGATCATCACGTTCTGGGCGACCTTCTCGGCGTAGTTGAGCTCCGAGATGGTGCCGGGCGGCAGGGAGGAGCCGATGAACCGCTCGACGAAGATCTGCGCCTGCCGGGTCAGCGTGAACAGCACCACCGGCAGCACCGCCATCGGGTTGATCACCGGCTCCGGCGTGCCCGCGCCCGGGCCGCGCGCCGTGCCGCGCGCCGTGCCGCGCGTCCGACGCACGGTCACCCGGCTGACGTGGCGCGCGAACGAGGGCAGCAGCACGGCCACCATCAGCACGCTGCCCAGCGCGACGCCGCCCGCCGCCGCCCGCACGCCGAGGCGCGCGTGGAGCAGCAGCATCACCGTCAGGATCCCGGCGTTGTACGCGATGTAGACCGCGCCGGGGAGCGTGAACCGGTGGTGCGAGCGCAGGCCCGCGCCCAGGTAGCCGACGAGGCCGAAGGGCAGCACCGTCACGGCCGCGAGCCGGGTGCAGACGACCGCCAGACCCGGGTCGGCCAGTCCCGGCGCGAGGACGCGCACCACGACCGGCGCGCCGAGCGCGACCAGCGCGGACAGCAGCGTCAGCACCAGGGCCAGCGGCGGCAGGGTCGCGGCGACCAGGGCACGGACCGGGTCGGGGCCACCCGCGCCCGCCTCCTCGGCATCCTCCGCCGCCTCCGCCCCCTCCTCCTGCGCCCGCGCCTGCCCGCGCGCGGCGAGCGCGGCGCTGAAGGCGGGGACGGTCAGGAACGCCATGCCGTCCTCGATCAGCAGCGGCGCCGCCGTCTCGGGGACGGTCCAGGAGACCAGGAAGGCGTCGGTCGCGGAGCCCGCGCCGTAGAAGCGGGCCAGCAGCAGGTCCCGCACCAGGCCGAGGACCGAACCGGCCGCGCTGAACAGCGCGGTGACGCCGAACGCCTTGGCCACGAAGCCGCGTCCGCCCGGCGCGGCGACGGGTGCCGTCGCCTCCCCCGCAGCCTCCCCCGACGCCTGCCCCGGGGCCGGCCCGGGTGCCGCGTCCGCCGCGGCCGTGACGCTCACCGCGTCGCCTCCCAGTCGGTGGGCGCGGTGCGCGGGCCGGGGATGGCGGGCAGCCCGCCACGCGCCACGGCCGACGCGCACAGGCCCAGCACGACCGAGACCAGCACGGTGGTGGTGCCGCCGATGTCGCCGTAGAGGAAGTCGACCAGCTGCCAGACGAGCAGTCCGACCACGACGGGCGTGCGGCGTGCTCCGATCAGGGTCCCGATCAGCAGCGCGCCGAAGGCGGTGATGCCGATCAGGCCCTGCTCGCTGAGGACCAGCATGTACATGTTGTGGGGCGAGAGCAGCGGCTCGCGGGAGAAGCCCGCGCCCGCGCCCGCGGTGTCACTGCCGGAGGAGAGCCGCAGCGGCGCGTGGGCGTCGCGGAAGGCGGGGAACTCCTTGGGGCCGACACCGGTCAGCGGGTGCTCGCGCCAGATCCGTCCGGCGGTCGTCCACAGGTCGTAGCGGTCCGTCACGGACTGGTCGGCCTCGCCGGTGACGGCGCCGATGCTGCTGAGCCGGGCCGCCACCGTGCCGTCGCCGCCGTTGCCCTGGCCGACCACGCCCGCGGCGGTGAGGCCGCCGAGCACCACCACGCCGACCGCCGCGAGGACGACGCCGCCGCGCACCAGCAGCCGGACGTCGGCGAGGGCCAGCATCAGCGTCACGGCGACCGCCGTGGCGATCCAGCTGCCGCGGCTGAAGGAGAGCGCGAGCGGCACGACCAGGGCCGCGGCCGCCAGGGCCCACCAGGCCGCAGCCTTGCGCCGCCGCTCGCGCCGCGCCTCCAGCGACAGCCCGAGGGAGGCCAGCACACCGAAGCTGACGACCACGGACATCGCCATCACGTCCTGCGCGCCGAAGGTGCCGACGGCGCGGGAGTCGCCGCCCGCGTAGGAGGCGCCGGTGCCGGTCAGGTACTGTTCCACGCCGACCGCGCCCTCGACCAGCGCCGCCACCGCGAAGGCCGTCAACGCCAGCCGCAGGTCGCGGCGGTCGCGAACCGCCTGGACGACGGCCACCGGCACGATCACGAAGATCTGCACGAAGCGCACGAAGCCCGACAGGCTCTCGTGCGGGTCCTGCGAGGCGGCCGTCGCCAGGCCCACGGCCAGCAGCACACCGCCCAGCAGCAGCGCCGTCGAGCCGGAGAGGAAACGCGTCCGCCGCCACAGCGCGAACGGCAGCGTGAGCGCGACCAGCGCCAGCGACCCGACGTCCGCCGGGGTCACGTGCACGGCCGCCGTGACGTCCTGGTCGCCCGTCGGCACGCAGACCAGCAGGATCGTCAGCGCGACCAGCTGCGCCGGGCTGAGCGCCGCGCGCACACGCGGCAGCAGCGCCGCCGCCGGGCCGCCCCGGACAGGCCCCCGGCCCGGACCTCCCGGTCGGGCCTGCTGTCCCAGTTGTGGGGACACCGACGTCAACTCCCGTCCGTCCGCAGAACAGTGAGCACCGTGCGGAGGAGGATCTTGACGTCCTGCCACAGGCTCCAGCTGTCGATGTAATAGTTGTCGAACCGCGCCCGGTCCTCGATGGAGGTGTCCCCGCGCAGGCCGTTGACCTGGGCGAAGCCGGTCAGCCCGACCGGGACGCGGTGGCGCTCGCGATAGCGCGGGTAGGCCTGGGTGAAGCGCATCACGAAGTACGGGCGCTCCGGCCGCGGGCCGACCAGGCTCATCTCGCCGCGCAGCACGTTCCACAGCTGCGGCAGCTCGTCCAGCGAGGCGCGGCGCAGGAACCGCCCGACCGGGCCGAGGCGCTGGTCGTCGGCGATGTTCCAGCGGGTGGCCGACTCGTGTTCGTCGACCGGTCGCAGGGTGCGGAACTTCAGCACCGTGAACGGGCGCCCGTCCAGGCCGATCCGCTCCTGACGGAAAATCACCCCGGGGCCGCTCTCCAGCCGCACGGCGACCGCGCAGAGCAGCAGCACCGGGGAGAGCAGCAGCAGGCCGAGGCCCGCGCAGCAGGCGTCGAAGGCCCGTTTGACCGCCCAGCTGGGCCGCTGCATCGGGGCACTGCCCAGGCGCAGACAGGGGAAGCCCCACAGGTGGTCCCCGACGGCGGTGCGCCGGCCGGCGTGCTCGAAGGCGGCGTAGTCCGGGAAGGACGGCACGAACCAGACGTCGCAGCCGAAGTCGGTGCTGGTGCGCAGCATCTGCGGGGCCCAGTCCTCGTCGGCGCCGCCGCCGGTGAGGATCACGTCGCGGATGTCGCCGCGCGGCAGCTCGCGGAGCAGCGCCTCCGGTCCGCCCACCACCGGCACGGGGAAGTCGGCGGGCAGGAAGAGCGGGTCGGCGTCGACGAAGCCGACCGGGCGCAGCCCGTACTCCGGGTGCTCCAGCAGCGCGGCGGCGACCCGCTGGCCCACGTGGCCCGCGCCCGCGATCAGGGTCGGCCGGGGCGCGCGGCGGCGTCGCGCACGCAGCGACCGGTAGACGGCGGCGCGTCCGGCCGCGTCCAGCGCCATATGGGCGAGGAGCAGCAGCGACAGCACGCGGATGTCGGCCGGGATGACGGCGGGCAGGTCGAAGGGCAGCAGCAGGGTCTGCAGGCAGCGTTCCAGGGTGAGCGCGAAGGCGAGGGCGATGGCGGCGCGTCCGGCCAGTCCCGGCAGTTCGTCCAGCACCGAGGGCGCGAGACGCAGCCGGTACTGCCCGCCCGTGGAGTACATGAGCACCAGCACCGGCAGCAGTCCGCAGGCGGCGCGCAGGGTGGCCACCGCGCCACCGGGAAGCACCAGCGCGAGGGCACCGACGGTGGCCAGCATGTCGACCGCGAGCAGCGTGACCGGGACGCCGGTGCCGCCGCGCACCGCGGGGGCGCCGGCCGAGGAGGAGAGGCCGGAGCCGGGCCGGCGCACGGGTGCGAAGCCCACCGCTCCGACGCCCGCAGGCAGTTCCTCGTTGTCGATCGTGGTCATCCGCGCACGTACTCCCCTGCCGGAGGTAGCACCTGCCGCCGTGGTCGGCATCGACGCCGTCTCACGGGGAAAGGAATGATGCAGGCAAATAGGACATTACAGAATTTCTACTCAGAATCCCGGGGGCAGCAAGTGGTTTCACACCATTGACCATTAGTCAGACTTTCCGACCCGATGGCCGAGGGCCGCGCTCGGCGCGGCGGGCGCGGGAACGCGCCGCGACTGCAGCACCGCCGCGTACACCTCACCCATCAACATCCTTGTGGCGCGCAGGTCGTGGCGTTCCAGGGCACGGGCGCGGGAACGGTGTCCCAGCTCCGCGGCCAGCTCCAGATCGGACATCAACCGGACGAGTGACGTCGCGAGCGTCCTGGTATCGCCCACCGGCACCGGAAACTGCTGGTCGCCCAGAATCTCCCGGGCCCCCGCGACGTCCGACAACACCACCGGACGCGAACAGGCCATCGCCTCCAGCGGAGCCAGGGCCATCCCCTCCCACCGGGACGGCAGCACCGACATGTCCGAGGCCGCGTACCACGGCCTCGGATCCTCGACCCGCCCCGCGAAGACGACGCTCTCCGGCACGGCCAGCTGCGCCGCCTGCTCCTCCAGCGCACCCCGGTCCGGCCCGTCGCCGACCAGGGCCAGCCGCGCGTGCGGCAGCTCCGCCAGCACCTCGCCCCAGGCTCGGAGCAGCAGGTCCTGCCCCTTCTGCCGGCACAGCCGCGCCACGCACACCGCGAGCGGCGCGTGCTGGGACAGCCCGAGGGCGCGGCGGGCACGCTGTTTGGACGGCAGCGCCGCCGGGTCGTAGTGGGCCAGGTCCACGCCGTTCGGCACCAGCGCCCAGCGGGCCCGCAGCCCCGCGGCCTGCCCGTGGGCCCGCTCCGTCTCGCTGACGCAGACCAGCCGGTCGCTCCAGCGCGTCGCCCAGCGCTCCCACCGTGCGATCGCCTTGCCGGCCGGCCCCGTGACCGCCTCGAACGACCACGCGTGCGGCTGGAACACCGTCGCCACGCGGGAGCGGATCGCCATCCGCCCGACCAGCCCCGCCTTGCTGCTGTGCAGGTGCACCAGATCCGGCCGCGCGTCCGCGACGATGCGCCGCAGCGAGGCGAGCTCCTGCGGCAGCCCCGCGCCCGGGGCGCGTTCCGCGCCCCACGGCACGAGCCGCGCCCCCGCGGCGGTCACCTCCCGCGACAGCCGCCCGCCCTCCGGGCAGGGGCAGGCGACCACCACGGTGTGCCCGTCGGCGACCTGACCGCGCACCAGATCGGCGACGACCTGGGCGACACCGCCGTCGACGGGCTGAGAGACATGGAGGATGGTCAAGGGTTCACAACTGGGCACGTCGCGCAACCTATGCCGGTGGGCGGGAAAGGAACGCTCGCGCTCACCCGGGCGGTGGATACTTCTACCTCGACGGGTGAGAGGGCGTCACTTGTGAGGGACTTGTGTCGTTAATCCCGGGGATGCGGGCCGGGTCAGTCGTCCAGGCCATCAGTCGTCCAAGCGATGGGACAGGTGCAGGTCCCGTTCCGTGTGGCCGTCCTCGAGGCGCAGGGCGGTGGCCACCGGCGGGTAGCCCGCCGCGATCACGGTGTACTCGCCCGGCTCCAGATCGGTGAAGCGGAAGGCCCCGTCCTCACCCGTGAGCGCCGCCGCGACCACCACGCCGGCCGCGTCGAGGAGGGTGACCCGGGCGTCCGCCACCGGTCGCCCGGCCGTGGTGCGGACCGTGCCGCGCAGGGTGCCGCTGCCTGCCAGGGCGACGTCCTGGCGCGTCTCGATGTTCGGCGCGACGTCCACCGCCATCGCCGCCGGGCGGTACGCCCGCGCGCTGACGGTCAGCGTGTAGACGCCGGAGACCAGGTCGCGGAACGCGTACGCGCCGTCGGAGTCCGCGTGGGCGCTGGCCACGACCTCGCCGTGACCGTCCGTCAGGGTGACCGACGCGCCCGCGACGGGCGCGCCCTCCGCGCTGCGGATCGCGCCCGCCAGGCGGCCGGTGCCGCCGAGGACGACGTCGACCTCGACCGGGCGGCCGCCCACCGTGACGGTGACCGCCTGCGGCTGGTGGCCGGGGGCCGCAGCGATGAGCACGTAGTTGCCGTTGCGCGGAGCGGCCAGCGCCCAGCGGCCGTCGCCGCCGCTGCCGGTGCGGGCGATCTGTCGGCCGTCGAGGTCGACGAGCGTCAGCACGGCACGCGGCACGCCCGTCCGGTCGGTCTGCAGCACGGCTCCGGTGACCGGTGTGCCGGTCGACGGCGCCTGCGGCGGAACGGCCGAGGGCACGGACGAGGACGTCGACGAGGAGGCGGGCGAGGCGGAGGGGGCGGATTCCGAGGTGAAGTCCTCCGGCCCGGCGTGGGTCACCAACGGTTTCTCCTTCAACAGGAAGCCCAGTAGGAAGCCCAGCGCCAGCACGGGCGCCAGGTAGAGGAAGACGCGCGGCATCGCGGCCGCGAAGGCCTGCACGTACGCGTCGCGCAGCGGCGGCGGGAGGTGGTGGACCAGCTCCGGGGTGATCGCGTTGTCCGCCCGCAGGCCGCGCTGCGCGAGCTGGTGCGCGAAGCGGGAGGAGAAGATCGTGCCGAAGACCGCCGCGCCGACCGAACCGCCGATCTGCCGCATGTAGTTGTTGGCCGAGGTGGCCGCGCCGATGTCACCCGGGGAGACGGAGTTCTGCACCGCGAGGACCAGCACCGGCAGGGCGAGGCCGACTCCCAGACCGAGCACGGCCATGGCCACGCTCTGCGCGGTGTAGGAGCTGCGGGCGTCCAGCAGGCCGAGCAGGACCATGCCGGCCGTGCTGAGCGCGCCGCCCAGCAGGGGATAGATCCTGTAGCGGCCGGTCCGGCTGATCAGCTGGCCGGTGCCGATGGAGCCGACCACGACGCCGCCCATGAGCGGCAGCATCTTCAGACCGGAGCCGGTGGCGCTCGCGCCGTCGACCATCTGCAGGAAGCTCGGCAGGTAGCTGGCCGCGCCGAACAGGCCGACGCCGACGACCAGGCCGATCAGCCCGGAGACGGTGAAGACGCTGTCGCGGAAGAGCCGCAGCGGGATCGCAGGCGCGTAGCCGTGCCGCTCGGCCAGCAGTTCGACGGGCACGAAGAGCGCGATCGCCAGCACCGCGCCGCCGATCAGGGCGAGGATGACCGGGGAGTGCCAGGCGTACTGGCTGCCGCCCCAACTCGTGGCCAGCACCAGGCAGGTGCCGACGGCGGCGAGCAGCAGCGCGCCGAGCCAGTCCAGCCGGCCCGCCTCCCGGGGCGCGCGCCGGGTGCGGCGCGGGAGCACGAGAGTGACCACCAGCAGGGCGATGACGCCGACCGGCAGGTTGACCCAGAAGCACCAGCGCCAGCCGGGCCCGTCGGTGAGCCAGCCGCCCAGCAGCGGCCCGGCGACCGAGGAGAGCCCGAAGACGGCGCCGATCAGGCCCATGTAGCGGCCGCGCTCCCGCGGCGAGACCACGTCCGCCATGATCGCCTGCACGCCGATCATCAGCCCCCCGCCGCCGATGCCCTGGAGGGCGCGGTAGGCGATCAGCTCGTTCATGCTGTGCGAGACGCCCGACAGCGCGGAGCCCACCAGGAAGACGACGATGGCGAACTGGAAGACGGGCTTGCGCCCGATCATGTCGCCGAGCCGGCCGTAGACGGGCAGGCCGACCGTGGAGGCGAGCAGGTAGGCGGTGACGACCCAGCTCATCCGGCTGAGGCCGTCGAGGTCGCCGACGATCCGGGGCAGCGCGGTGGCGACGATGGTCTGGTCGAGCGCGGCGAGCAGCAGCGCCAGCATCAGCCCCACGAAGATCAGCCGGATCCGCGTGGGGGATTCCCGCTCCGCCGCGGGAGCGGCCGGGGGCGGGGGCGCGGCCGCCGACTCGACGGGCGGGGCCCCCGCTACGGCTGGGGTTGGGGCTACGGCTGGGGCTGGGGCTGCGTCGACCGCGGCTGTGTCGTGCACGGCGTCGTCGATCACTGGCATGCCGCGATCCTTGCAGCCTGCATCCGATCGGCCGGACCGGTGCGATCATCGCACCGAACCGACCGATCGAGTTCCACCTGCGGAGATGTGACGCCATGTCGACATTGCCGCTCGGGTGATCGGTTGCCAGATTCACCCGTCCGGAGTGTCCGGACTCCTGCGCCCCGGTTCGGGCCGTCAGGCGACGGCGTTCGCCAGGCGGCCCAGCACCTCGTCGTGGATGCGGTTGAGGCCCTTGGGCGCGAAGGTGCGCTCGAAGAAGCCGCCGATGCCGCCCGCGCCCTGCCAGGTGGTCTCGACGACGACCTTGGACGTGCCGTCGCCCGCCGGGGTGACCGTCCAGGTGATCACCATCGAGGAGTTGGCGTCCGACTCCACGAGGCGGCCCGGGGTCGGCTCGGTCACGGTGAACAGGCAGTCGCGCACGCGCTTCTCGGTGGCCTGAAGCTTCCAGTGCACGACGGTGCCCGCGCCGCGGCCGCCCTCGCGGACCTGGTACTCGCTGTACTGGGACGGCAGCAGGGTCGGACGGACCTTCTCGTAGTCGGCGACCGCGTCGAAGACCTGCTCGGGGGCGGCCTCGATGACCCGCTCGGTGACGGCGTAGACCTGGCCCATGACGTGCTCCTTGCTCGAAAGAGAGAGATGCGGGATGTGGAGGGGGAGGTTCTGGAGCAAGCCAACCACACCGGCCCCCTGGCGGCTTCGGCGCCTCCGCTGCCAAGGTGACGGCATGACGACCGAACGCGCCCGGCTGACCGTACGTCCCAAGTCCGACGAGTACGCCTGGACCTTCGGCGGCGCCGCGCCCGTGGCCCGCGTCGCGCCGGGGACGGTGCTCGACCTGACGACGGAGGACTGCTTCGCCGGGCGGGTGACGTCCGAGCGCACCCTCGTCTCCGAGGTGTGCGAGTTCCCGTTCCTGAACCCCCAGACGGGCCCGTTCTGGATCGAGGGCGCGGAGCCGGGCGACACCCTCGCCGTCCACTTCGTCTCCGTCGAACCCGCCCGCGACTGGGCGGCGTCGACCACCGTCCCGCTCTTCGGCGCGCTGACCTCCACGCACACCACCGCCACGCTCCAGGACCCGCTGCCCGAGCGCGTCTGGATCTGGGAGCTCGACCGCGCGAAGCGGCTGTGCCGCTTCTCCGCGCACGACAGCGAGCTGGTGCTGGACCTGCCGATGGATCCCATGCACGGCACCGTCGGCGTCGCCCCGGCCAATCTGGAGGTCCGCTCCGCCCTGGTGCCCGACGCCCACGGCGGCAACCTGGACACCCCGGAGATGCGCGCGGGCGTCACCTGCTTCCTCGGCGTCAACGTCGAGGGCGCCCTGTTCAGCCTCGGCGACGGACACGCCCGCCAGGGCGAGGGCGAGACCTGCGGCGTCGCGGTGGAGTGCGCGATGGAGACGGTCGTCATCGTGGACCTGCTCAAGGGCGTCGCCACGCCCTGGCCCCGCATCGAGTCGGACACGCACCTGATCTCGACGGGCTCGGCCCGCCCGCTGGAGGACGCCTTCCGGATCGCCCAACTGGACCTGGTGCAGTGGCTGGTGGCCGACTACGGCTTCTCCGCGATGGACGCCTACCAGTTCCTCTCCCAGGCGGTCGAGTCGCCGCTGGCCAACGTCTGCGACACCAACTACACCGCCGTGGCCAAGGTCCGCAAGGACTACCTCCCGCGCGGCCGCGACCCCTACCGGGGCCTGCACGCCCATCTGCGGGAGGCTGCGGCATCCTTGCTCCCGTGACCGAACCCACCGTGCCTGCCGATGCCCGGCCCCTCAATGCCGACGAGATC
Organism: Streptacidiphilus anmyonensis; assembly: GCF_000787855.1. Lineage (GTDB taxonomy): Bacteria > Actinomycetota > Actinomycetes > Streptomycetales > Streptomycetaceae > Streptacidiphilus > Streptacidiphilus anmyonensis. Next base: position 129,575 of record NZ_BBPQ01000002.1, read on the forward strand.
CTCGACGTGGTCGACGCCGAGGACCGCGTCGTCGGCCAGGCCCCGCGCGCCGAGGTGATGGCGAAGCGGCTGCGCCACCGCTGCGTGTTCGTCCTCGCCACGGACGCCGAAGGCCGCGTCTTCGTCCACCGCCGCACCCCGCAGAAGATCGTCTTCCCGTCCATGTACGACGTCTTCGTCGGCGGTGTCGTCGGCACGGGCGAGTCCTACGACGAAGCGGCGAAGCGCGAGGCGGAGGAGGAACTGGGCGTCACCGGCATCGAGGCGGAGCACCTCTTCACCTTCCTCTACAGCAGCGCCGACCACGAGTGGTTCTCCGCCGTCTACCGCGCGACCACCCCGGTCGAGGTCGCCCCGCAGGCCGAGGAGGTCGCCTGGCACGCCTTCCTGACGGAGGCGGAACTGGAGGCCGCGCTCCCCGGATGGGACGTCGTCCCTGACGGCCAGGAGGCGTGGCGGCGGCTGGAGGAGTGGCAGGCGTCGACGGCCCGCCGGCTCTCCCGGCCGGAGGCCTCGGCGGCGGTGAGCGAGCTGGGGTGGCGCCTCCTGCTGGGCACGCTGCGCACGGCGGTCCCGGTCGGGTCGCTGGCGGAGGCGGCGGCGGTCGCCGTACGGGCGACGCGGGTGTGCGGCCGCGACGCGGACGGCCACCTGCGCGTCGAGCTGCGGCACGACCGGGCGCTGCTGAGCCTCCAGTCCGCCGCAGCGGCGGACGTGACGGGCCGCGACGTCGACCTGGCGCGACGGCTGTCGGCGGCGCTGCCGACGCAGCCGCGCACGGGCGAGAGGGGCGAGGGGGGCGAGGGGGGCGACGCGGAGGCCGTGGACGCCGCGGCCCGCTCGCTGCAACTGGTGGAACTGGCCATCGACGCGCTCGACATCGCGTCGATCCGGCCGTTCTGGAAGGCGGTCCTCGGCTACACCGACGAGCCCGGCCGCGACGGTCCGACGGACGCCCTGGTGGACCCGCTCGGCCACGGCCCGTCCGTCTGGTTCCAGCACATGGACGCACCCCGTCCGCAGCGCAACCGCATCCACTTCGACGTCTGCGTGCCCCATGACGAAGCCGCACAGCGGATCGCGGCGACGTTGGCCGCAGGTGGCAGGCTGCTGTCCGATGACGCGGCTCCGGCGTTCTGGGTCCTGGCGGACGCCGAGGGCAACGAGGCGTGTGTGACCACCTGGCAGGGGCGCGACTGAGACATGAGGTGACTGGGACACGAGGCAACTGGGACACGAGGCGCGCCGTCGGGCCGCCTCGGCTCTCAGGCCGCGTAGCGGCTGTTGGGTGGAAGGGCGTCGGCGGGGAGGACGGGCCTCGGCCTCCCGTCGATCATCCGGAGTTCCCAACCGGTCGCATGGAGATCGCGGTGGTGTTCGCCGCAGAGCAGGGCGAGGTTGGCGAGGCTGGTCTCGCCGCCGTCGGCCCAGTGGACCAGATGGTGTGCCTCGCACCAGGTCGGCGGCCGGTCGCAGCCGGGCCAGACGCAGTGGCGGTCTCGCGCGACCACCGCGTCGCGCAGGTGCGCCGGAACGGTGCGGGTGGTCCGACCGATCGACACGACCTTGTCCTGTCCCCTGGTCAGGATGACGCGCAGGGCGCAGTCGCAGGACTCCTTCCGCGCCTCCCAGCGCGGGAGCTGGTAGCCCCGGGCGGTGGTCGCCACGGCCCTCGGCCGCACCAGACCGGCCAGCTCGTCGCCCTCACCGCCCTCACCGCGCTCCCCGCCGACACCGAACAGCATGGGGTGGGCGGGGCAGGACGCGCGCAGCGCGTCCAGGTCGGCGGTGATCGTCAGGTGCGGGCGCTGACAGCCCGTGGTGGGCAGCTCGTCCGAAGCGAGCGCCAGGTCGGTCACGACCTCCAGGGCGTCGCCCATGCGCTCCGACGCGTTGCGCTGGTCACCCTCGGCCGGGCGGCCCATGGCCGCCTCCAGCGCCGTGCGGAGCTTCTCGCCTGCCACCGGGGAGAGCTCACCGGAGAGGACCCAGAACGGGTCGTCACTCGTGCCCGTCGGGGACAGCTTGACCCAGGACTGGAACGCGGGCGGCGCTTCGCCGACCTCCGGGCCGTCCTCGGGGACGAGATGGGCGTGGATCTGTCGCGCAGCCTGCCGCAGCTGCGTCAGGTGCAGATTGGGAGCCTGAGCGACCATCAACTCCTCGGCGGCCTGCCGCGCCTCCGCGTCCTCGATCGGCGCGAGCTCCTTCGCCAGGATCTCCGCCTGGTCCGAGGACAGCTCACCGGCCGCCTGCGCGGCGCGCACCGTGACCAGCCGGTCCAGCCTCTCGGCCGTGCTCACGAGGTGCTTCGCGTGCCCGGCCGCCAACTGCGCGTGGACCCGCAGGAATCCGTGCGTCGAACGGCAGCGCACCGCGCCGAAGCCGTTCGTGCGGTCGAACACCGCGATCCGGCGCAGCAGCTCGGCGTCGACCATCTCCCGGAACCGGACCAGCGCCAGAATCTCCTCCGCCTGGTGCGCGGAGCCGGAGACGACGAGGTCGTCGTCGTCACGCGCGCCCAGAGCACGCACCAGCTCCCCGGCCGATGCCGGAAGCGTACGCAGCGGATCGACCAGGCCACCGGCCTGGCGAGAAGCGGAAGGGGTCAACGGGTCGGCCCGGAAGACATCCCCCAGGGAGGAGTACACCTCTCCCCTGGACGCGTCATCACTGCCCTCACACCCGCCCCCGAACAGGAGAGCGTCCATAGAACGATTATGACAGCCCGCCACCCCGCCCACCATCACTCACAAGAGTGAAAACCCGCAGCTCAGAGCTGGTTTGACCCCGTGTCCTCCAGCCCCGCGACAAAGTGTTCGACCACCCCCGTCCGCGCCCCGCTCCAGACCGCCTCCGTCCGGTGCAGCAGCCCTCCGTCCGCCAGCGGAACGGCGACGACCCCCTCCCCCGGCGGGCCCTCGCCGCCGAACGGACCTGGGACGGGAACCACGGCCAGCCCCAACCGCGCCGCCACGCACGCCGTGACGGCGCCGACCGACGGGCCGGCCAGGGCCAACGAGGGCGGAAACGCGTCCGATCCCGTCGCCCCGCGCAGCTCCGCCAGCGGGACGGCCGCGTCCGGAGCGTCGAGCCAGAAGGCGTCCTGAAGGGAGGCGAGCCGGATCCGCCGCCGCCCTTCCAGCGGGTGACCGACCGGGAGCAGCACCGCGAGCCGCCGCTGCGCCACGGGCACGGCGGAGACCGGCGCCGCCGCCGGGAGGGCGAGCGGGTCGCTCGGGGCGGCCACGCCGTCGACGACCGCCACGTCGGCCTCGCCCGCCGCCACCGCCGTCACGGCCGCCTCCCGCCCGACCAGGGACACCGCCAACTCCGCGCGCGGAAAGGCGTGTCGCGTGGCCGCAAGGGCCTGGGCCAGCGGCCGGGGCGCGGCCAGTGCGGTGACCGCCACCCGCAGCAGTCCGCGCGCGGAGCCGCCGACCCGGGCGACGTCCGCGCGAGCCGCGTCGAGACGCAGCAGGATGCCCGGCGCGTGCTCCAGCAGGCGTGCGCCGGCCTCGGTCGGGGCGACCGGGCGCCGTTGCAGCAGCGGGGCGCGCAGCTCCTGTTCGAGCGCGGCGATCTGCTGCGAGACCGCCGACTGCGTGTAGCCGAGCTCGCGCGCGGCGGCGGAGAAGGACGCGAGGCGGACGACGGTGACGAAGGTGCGCAGCTGCTGGGGGTCCACGCCGATCAGTATCGCTGATGGACGGACCACTGATCATCGTTGGACCTGAACACCCCGCCACGCCCAGGATGGACGCATGACGACGAACAGCACAGCCGCTGCCCGTATCGCCCTGGTCGGCGACCGCGATCCCAAGGTCCGCTCCCACCAGCGCATCCCGCAGCTCGCCGCCGCCCTGCTGGAACGCGACGCCGTCGCCCTCGACCTGTACTGGGTCGGCACGGACGAGATCGACTCCCCCGAGGCGCTGCGGGGCTTCGACGGGGTGTGGCTGCTGCCCGGCAGCCCCTACCGCTCCGAGGCGGGAGCCCTCGCGGCGGCCCGCGCGGCCCGCGAGAGCGGCACGCCCTTCCTCGGCACCTGCGCGGGTTTCCAGCACGCCCTGCTGGAGTTCGCCCAGGACGTCTGCGGCCTGACGGACGCCGCCCACGCCGAGAACGACCCGGACGCCGACGCGGAGCAGCTCCTGATCGCCCCGTTGGCGTGCAGCCTCGTCGGCCACGAGCTGCCGATCTCGCTGGTCCCCGGCAGCCTGGCGGAGGGCGTCCTCGGCGCGGAGCGCAGCGTCGAGCGCTACCACTGCGGCTACGGCCTCCACCCGGACTTCCCCGCGCGCCTGGAGCGGCACGGCATCGTGTTCAGCGGCCACGACGCCGCCGGCGACCCGCGCATCGCCGAGCTGCCGCGGTCGACGCACCCGTTCTTCCTGGCCACCCTCTTCCAGCCGGAGCTCGCCGGCGACGGCACCCGCCCGCACCCCTTCGTCGAGGCCTTCGCCCGCGCGGCGACCGACCACGTGCGGCGGCACGCTCTTCCTACCGGACGGTAAGCGGGGTATGGTGACTGAACCACCTCCGTCGGCGTTGGGAGCCGCCGCGACGGAAGGTTCGGGTAGCGCGTCACGCTGAGCCTGCGCCCTCGGCGTCCTTTCGCACCTTTGATCTCACGTCTTTCACCACGGTCCTCAGTCGCGCCGTGGGTCTCTCGTCACCTTTTTCTTCGCCGCCGCGTCGGAGCGGAACGACCGCGGCGTACTCCCTGCTTCCAGGAGTCACGCCATGTCCGAGAACAGTTCCGTCTTTCCTGTCGTCGCCGTCGTCGGCCTCGGCACCATGGGCGCCGGGATCGCCGAGATCGTCGCCCGCAGCGGCCGCCAGGTGATCGGGATCGAGGCCACCGCCGCCGACGCGCATGCCGCCCGCGCCCGGATCGAGGAGGCCACCGCGCACTCCGTGCGACGCGGCCGGCTCACCGAGGAGGAGCGCACCGCGCTGCTCGCCCGCATCCGGGTGACCGACGAGCTGGCCTCCGCCGCCGAGGCGCAGCTGGTGATCGAAGAGGTCCCGGAGCAACTGGAGCTCAAGCGTGAGCTCTTCGCCGAGCTGGACAAGATCTGCCCGCCGGAGACGGTCCTGGCGACCGGCACCACCGCCCTGTCCGTCACCCGCATCGCGGCCGCGACCGGCCGCCCGGAGCGCATCCTCGGCCTGCACTTCTTCAACCCCGCGCCGGTGATGCAGCTCGTCGAGGTGGTCCGCACGGTGCTGACCAGCCCGCAGGCCGCCGAGGACGCGGCGGAGTTCGCCCGCTCGCTCGGCAAGTCGCCGGTGGCGGCCGGCGACCGGGCCGGGTTCATCGTCAACGGCCTGCTCTTCGCCTATCTGAACCAGGCCGCCGCGATGTTCGAGTCGCGCTACGCCAGCCGCGAGGACATCGACGCCGCCATGCGCTTCGGCTGCGGCCTGCCGATGGGCCCGCTGGCCCTGCTCGACCTGATCGGCATCGACACCGCGAAGACCGTGCTGGAGGCGATGTACGCGCAGTCGCACGACCGGCTGCACGCGCCCGCGCCTATCCTGGGCCAGCTGTCGGCCGCCGGGCTGCTGGGCCGCAAGTCCGGCCGCGGCTTCTACACGTACGCCGCTCCCGGCTCCTCCGAGGTCGTCGCCGACCCGGGCGCGACCGCCACGCTGCGCGTCGCCGGGCGCGAGGTGCGCAGCGTCGGCGTCTGCGGCTCGGGCACGATGGCGACCGGCATCGCCGAGGTCTTCGCCAAGGCGGGTTACGACGTCACGATCGTCGCCCGGAGCCAGGAGAAGGCCGACAAGGCCAAGGCCGCGATCCAGAAGTCGCTGGACCGCATGGTGGCCAAGGGCCGCCTGTCCGAGGAGGACCGCGACGCGGCGCTGGCCCGGGTCACCCCGAGCGGCAGCTACGAGGACCTGCACAGCGTCGACCTGGCGATGGAGGCCGTCGCCGAGGACCTGAACGTCAAGCGCGAGCTGTTCGCGGCGCTCGACAAGATCTGCAAGCCGGGCGCGGTGCTGGCGACGACCACCTCCTCGCTGCCGGTGATCCAGTGCGCGACGGCCACCAGCCGTCCGCAGGACGTCATCGGCATGCACTTCTTCAACCCGGCCCCGGCCATGAAGCTGGTCGAGGTGGTCTCCACGGTGCTGACCGCCGAGGACGTCACCGCGACCGTGCTCGACCTGTGCGCCAAGGTCCGCAAGCACCCGGTGGAGTGCGGCGACCGGGCCGGCTTCATCGTGAACGCGCTTCTCTTCCCGTACCTGAACGACGCCGTGCGGATGATCGAGGAGCACTACGCCTCGGTGGACGACGTCGACACCGCCATGAAGCTCGGCTGCGGCTACCCGATGGGTCCGTTCGAGCTGCTGGACGTGGTCGGCCTGGACGTCTCGCTGACGATCGAGAAGGTGCTGCACGCCGAGTTCCGCGAGCCGGGCCTGGCGCCCTCGCCGCTGCTGGAGCACCTGGTGACCGCGGGCTGCCTGGGCCGCAAGACCGGCCGCGGCTTCCGCGACCACGCGCGTCGATGAGGCCAGGTAGCCTTCCGGTCATGACCACGGAAGAGCAGCTGCTGGAGCAGGCGGGCCTGGACGGCGCCGCGAGCGACGCGGGGACGCCGGGTTCGAACGGCGGCCCCGGCCGCCGGGCGACGGCCCAGCGCCAGCTGATGCGCCAGGAGCTGGCCGCCGCGGCCATGGAGCTGTTCGCCTCCCAGGGCTACGAGGAGACGACGGTCGACCAGATCGCCGCGGCGGCGGGCGTGGCCCGGCGCACCTTCTTCCGGTACTTCCGGTCCAAGGAGGAGGCGATCTTCCCGGACCACGACGACACCCTGGTCCGGGTGGCCGACCTGCTGGCCAGCGCCGACCCGAGCGAGCATCCGCTGGACGTGGTCTGCCGGGGCATCAAGGAGGTGCTGCGGATGTACGCGGCGACCCCCTCGGTCTCGGTGGCCCGCTACCGGCTGATCCGCCAGGTGCCGACGCTGCGCGAGCGGGAGATCGCCGTGGTCGCCCGCTACGAGCGGCTGTTCACCCGCTACCTGCTCGGCCGGTTCGACACGGACCAGGGCGACGACGCGATGCTGGCCGAGGTCTCGGCGGCGGCCGTCGTCGCGGCCCACAACCACGTGCTGCGCCGCTGGCTGCGGGCCGGTGGCCGGGGTGAGGTGGAGGCCCAGCTGGACCACGCCTTCGAGGCGATCCGGCGGACCTTCTGGGGCGACCTGTCCACCCGTCGCGGCGACCGCCCGGCACTCCAGCTGGCACCCGGTGCCAGCAACGGCGGCGACTACGTCATCACCGTCGCCCGCACGGATGCGCCGCTGGACGAGGTGATGGCCGGCATCCGCGCCGCCCTGACCGGCCAGAACGAGGCGTAACCGCAGGTCACACCGGTCGCACACACATCACTGACAGGGGCCCCTCGCCACACCCGGCGAGGGGCCCCTGTGCCGTGTTGCAAGGTGATGTCACTCACGTGACACTGGATGCAATTGATGGCACGCAGTGTCTTTACGAGTGGCACAGGGTGCCAGTACGTTGTTACCCACTGGTCGCGGCGCCGCGGCTCCCCACCCGGCGCGCCTCGACCTACCGCCCGCGCGCCACCCCTGCGCAGGCCCCAGCTCGAACAGCTTCTGCACGACAGCACCAGCTTCAGCGACTGACGTAGCCGGCGTCCGCTCCCGGCGACCCAAAGCACCGAAGACAGCCCCCCGTCCCATTGACGCACCCTGCATCCCTCACGCAGGTACGCCGCCGGAGGCAGCCATGGCAGCCATCAAGGAAATCCTCGCCGCGATCCAGAACCCGGACACCACCGCCGCCGAATACGCGGCGCTGGAGCTCCCGGAGTCCTACCGCGCGATCACGCTCCACAAGGACGAGCAGGAGATGTTCGCCGGCCTGGAGAGCCGCGACAAGGACCCGCGCAAGTCCCTGCACCTGGACGAGATCGCCCTGCCGGAGCTCGGCCCCGGCGAGGCCCTGGTCGCCGTCATGGCCAGCGCGGTCAACTACAACACCGTGTGGAGCTCCATCTACGAGCCGGTCTCCACCTTCTCCTTCCTGGAGCGCTATGGCCGCCTCAGCCCCGAAGCCGCCCGCCACGACCAGCCGTTCCACGTCCTGGGCTCCGACCTGGCCGGTGTCGTGCTGCGGACCGGGCCGGGCGTGCACGCCTGGAAGCCCGGCGACCAGGTGGTCGCCCACTGTCTCAGCGTCGAGCTGGAGAGCGCCGACGGCCACAACGACACGATGCTGGACCCTGAGCAGCGCATCTGGGGCTTCGAGACCAACTACGGCGGCCTCGCCGAGATCGCGCTGGTCAAGTCCAACCAGCTGATGCCGAAGCCGAAGCACCTCACCTGGGAGGAGGCGGCGTCGCCGGGCCTGGTCAACTCCACCGCCTACCGCCAGCTGGTCTCCCGCAACGGCGCCGGCATGAAGCAGGGCGACAACGTGCTGATCTGGGGCGCCAGCGGCGGCCTCGGCTCCTACGCCACCCAGTACGCCCTGGCCGGCGGCGCCAACCCGATCTGCGTGGTCTCCAACGAGGCCAAGGCCAAGATCTGCGAGGCGATGGGCGCCGAGGCGATCATCGACCGCAGCGCCGAGGGCTACAAGTTCTGGAAGGACGAGAACAACCAGGACCCGCGCGAGTGGAAGCGCTTCGGCGGCAAGATCCGCGAGCTGACGGGCGGTGAGGACGTCGACATCGTCTTCGAGCACCCGGGCCGCGAGACCTTCGGCGCCTCGGTCTACGTCACGCGCAAGGGCGGCACGGTCGTCACCTGCGCCTCCACCTCCGGCTACATGCACCAGTACGACAACCGCTACCTGTGGATGTCGCTCAAGCGCATCGTCGGCTCGCACTTCGCCAACTACCGCGAGGCGTGGGAGGCCAACCGCCTGATCGCCAAGGGCAAGATCCACCCGACGCTGTCGAAGACCTACACCCTCGCCGAGACCGGTCAGGCGTCGCTGGACGTCCACCACAACAAGCACCAGGGCAAGGTCGGCGTCCTGTGCCTGGCGCCCGAGGAGGGCCTCGGCGTCACCGACCACGAGCTGCGCGCCAAGCACCTGACCGCCATCAACCGCTTCCGCGGCGAGTAGTAGCCGGAGCACACGAAGATGACCGTCCATCGGGACCGACCCTGGCTGATGCGGACCTACGCGGGGCACTCCTCCGCGGCCGCGTCGAACGAGCTGTACCGGAAGAACCTGGCGAAGGGTCAGACGGGCCTGTCCGTCGCCTTCGACCTGCCGACGCAGACCGGCTACAACCCCGACCACGTCCTCGCCCGCGGCGAGGTCGGGCGGGTCGGTGTCCCGGTCAGCCACGTGGGCGACATGCGGACCCTCTTCGAGGGCATCCCGCTGGAGCGCACCAACACCTCGATGACCATCAACGCCACGGCCATGTGGCTGCTGGCGATGTACCAGGTGGTCGCCGAGGAGCAGGGCGCGGACATCGCCAAGCTGACCGGGACCACCCAGAACGACATCATCAAGGAGTACCTCTCACGCGGGACGCACGTCTTCCCGCCCGGGCCCTCCATCCGGCTGACCACCGACATGATCGCGTACACGGTCGCCAACATCCCCAAGTGGAACCCGATCAACATCTGCAGCTACCACCTGCAGGAGGCCGGGGCCACGCCGGTGCAGGAGTTGGCCTTCGCGATGTGCACGGCCATCGCCGTGCTCGACGCGGTGCGCGACAGCGGCCAGGTCAAGCCGAACCAGATGGGCGAGGTCGTCGGCCGGATCTCCTTCTTCGTCAACGCGGGCGTCCGTTTCGTCGAGGAGATGTGCAAGCTGCGGGCCTTCTCGCAGCTGTGGGAGAAGCTGACGCTGGAGCGGTACGGGGTCACCGACCCCAAGCAGCGGCGCTTCCGCTACGGCGTCCAGGTCAACTCCCTGGGCCTCACCGAGGCGCAGCCGGAGAACAACGTCCAGCGCATCGTGCTGGAGATGCTCGCGGTGACGCTGTCGAAGGACGCGCGGGCGCGGGCCGTGCAGCTGCCGGCCTGGAACGAGGCGCTGGGCCTGCCCCGGCCCTGGGACCAGCAGTGGTCGCTGCGGATCCAGCAGGTGCTCGCCTTCGAGTCGGACCTGCTGGAGTACGGGGACCTGTTCACCGGCAGCGTGGTCGTCGAGGGCAAGGTCGCCGAACTGATCGCGGGCGCCGAGGCGGAGATCGCCAAGGTGCAGGAGATGGGCGGGGCCGTGGCCGCCGTCGAGTCCGGCTACCTCAAGGCCGCGCTGGTGGCCTCGCACGCCGAGCGCCGCGGCCGGATCGAGTCGGGCGAGGACAAGGTCGTCGGCGTCAACTGCTACGAGACCACCGAGCCGAGCCCGCTGACGGCCGACCTCGACACCGCGATCATGGTCGTGGACGGGAACGCCGAGCGCGCCGTCAGCGACGCGTTCGCCCAGTGGGTCGCGGACCGCGACGAGGCCGCCGCGCAGGAGGCCCTGGCCGAGCTCAAGGCGCAGGCCGCGGGCGACGCCAACCTGATGACCGCCACGCTGGCCTGCGTCCGCGCGGGCGTCACCACGGGCGAGTGGGCCCAGGCGCTGCGCGACGTGTTCGGCGAGTACCGCGCGCCCACGGGCGTCGGCGGCGCGCCGATCACCGGCGTGATCGACCCGGAGACCGGCTCAGAGCTCCTGACGGTGCGCGAGGCGGTCGCCCGTACGGCCGAGGAGCTGGGCAGCGGCAAGCTGAGGCTGCTGGTCGGCAAGCCCGGCCTGGACGGCCACTCCAACGGCGCCGAGCAGATCGCCGTGCGCGCCCGCGACGCCGGCTTCGAGGTCGTCTACCAGGGCATCCGGCTGACGCCGGAGCAGATCACGGCGGCGGCCATCGCCGAGGACGTGCACTGCGTCGGCCTGTCGATCCTCTCCGGCGCCCACGCCGAGCTGGTCCCGGACGTCCTGCGGCGGCTGCGGCGCGCGGGGGTCGAAGACGTGCCGGTCGTGGTCGGCGGGATCATCCCCGCCGCGGACGAGCAGGCCCTGCTTGCCCAGGGCGTGGCGGCGGTGTTCACTCCGAAGGACTTCGGGATCACCGCGATCATCGGCCGTATCGTCGACGAGATCCGTCTGGCCCACGGCCTGGACCCGATCTTCACCACCCAGAAGACTCAGAAGGAAGAGACCCTCGCCTCATGAGCAACGTCAACCGTCTCCGGCCGCGCCGCTCCTGCCTGGCGGTGCCGGGCTCCAACCCGCGCTTCCTGGAGAAGGCCCAGGGCCTGCCCGCCGACCAGGTCTTCCTGGACCTGGAGGACGCCTGCGCGCCGCTGGCCAAGGAGGGCGCCCGCCACACCATCGTCGAGTTCCTGAACAACGGCGACTGGACCGGCAAGACCCGCGTGGTGCGCGTCAACGACTGGACCACGCACTGGACCTACCGTGACGTCGTCACCGTCGTCGAGGGCGCGGGCCAGAACCTGGACTGCATCATGCTGCCCAAGGTCCAGGACGCCCAGCAGATCGTCGCGCTGGACCTGCTGCTGACGCAGATCGAGAAGACCATGGGCTTCGAGGTCGGCAGGATCGGCATCGAGGCGCAGATCGAGAACGCGCGTGGTCTGATCAACGTCGACGAGATCGCCCAGGCGAGCCCGCGCCTGGAGACCATCATCTTCGGCCCGGCCGACTTCATGGCCTCCATCAACATGAAGTCCCTGGTCGTCGGCGAGCAGCCGCCCGGCTACCCGGCGGACGCCTACCACTACATCCTGATGCGCATCCTGATGGCCGCCCGCGCCAACGACCTGCAGGCCATCGACGGCCCCTACCTGCAGATCAAGAACGTCGACGGCTACCGCGAGGTCGCCGGCCGCTCCGCCGCGCTGGGCTTCGACGGCAAGTGGGTGCTGCACCCGGGCCAGGTCGACGCCGCCAACGAGGTCTACTCCCCCTCCCAGGAGGACTACGACCACGCCGAGCTGATCCTGGACGCCTACGACTGGTGCACCTCCGAGGCGGGCGGCAAGAAGGGCTCCGCGATGCTCGGCGACGAGATGATCGACGAGGCCAGCCGCAAGATGGCCCTGGTCATCGCGGGCAAGGGCCGGGCCGCCGGCATGCAGCGCACCACCAAGTTCGAGATCCCTGAGAGCTGAGGCCCGCGAGATGCAGTTCGGACGCACCTACGAGGAGTTCGAGGTCGGCGCGGTCTACAAGCACTGGCCCGGAAAGACCGTCACCGAGTACGACGACCACCTCTTCTGCCTGCTGACCATGAACCACCACCCGCTGCACATGGACGCGAACTACGCGACCACCACCGTGCAGGGCAAGAACGTCGTGGTCGGCAACTACATCTACTCGCTGCTGCTCGGCATGTCCGTCCCGGACGTCTCCGGCAAGGCGATCGCCAACCTGGAGATCGAGTCGCTCAAGCACGTGGCGCCGACCTTCCACGGCGACACGATCTACGGCGAGACGACGGTCCTCGACAAGAACATGACCTCGAAGCCCGACCGCGGCATCGTCTACGTCGAGACCAAGGGCTACAAGCAGGACGGCACCCTGGTCTGCGTCTTCCGCCGCAAGGTCATGGTCCCGACCGAGACGTACATCAAGGAGCGCGGGGGCGAGCAGCCCGGCCGCCCGGAACTCCAGGACTGACCCTCCCCCACAGTGCTCGGGCGCTCCACGGTGTATGCCACGCCCGTGGGGCGCCCGGACAGAAGAGAAGGACACGACCCATGGGACGCCTCGCCCAGACCGAAGGTCTCACCGAGATCCAGCAGGACATCCTCAGCACCGTTCGGAGCTTTGTCGACAAGGAGATCATCCCGGTCGCCACCGAGCTGGAGCACCGCGACGAGTACCCCACCGACATCGTCGAGGGCATGAAGGAGATGGGCCTGTTCGGGCTCATGATCCCGGAGGAGTACGGCGGTCTCGGCGAGTCGCTGCTCACCTACGCGCTGGTGGTCGAGGAGATCGCGCGTGGCTGGATGTCCGTCTCCGGCATCGTGAACACGCACTTCATCGTGGCCTACATGATCAACGCCCACGGCACGCAGGAGCAGAAGGACTACTTCCTGCCGCGCATGGCCACCGGCGAGATCCGCGGCGCCTTCTCCATGTCCGAGCCCGGTCTCGGCTCGGACGTCTCCGCCATCTCCACCAAGGCGGTCAAGGACGAGAGCGGCGAGTTCTACGTCATCAACGGCCAGAAGATGTGGCTGACCAACGGCGGCTCGTCCACCGTCATCGCCTGCCTGGTCAAGACGGACGAAGGCCACGCCTCGCCGTACAAGAACCTCACCACCTTCCTGATCGAGAAGACGCCGGGCTTCGGTCCGAACGAGACCGTCCCGGGCCTGACCGTCCCCGGCAAGATCGAGAAGATGGGTTACAAGGGCGTCGACACCACCGAACTGGTGCTCCAGGACGTCAAGATGCCCGCCGACCGGATCCTGGGCGGCGTTCCGGGCCGCGGCTTCTACCAGATGATGGACGGCGTCGAGGTCGGCCGCGTCAACGTCGCCGCGCGCGGCTGCGGCGTCGCGCACCGCGCGTTCGAGCTGGGCATCCGCTACGCGCAGCAGCGGCAGACCTTCGGCAAGAAGATCGCCGAGCACCAGGCCATCCAGTTCAAGCTGGCCGAGATGGCGACCAAGGTCGAGGCCGCGCACCAGATGATGGTGATGGCCGCGCGCAAGAAGGATTCCGGCCAGCGCAACGATCTCGAGGCCGGCATGGCCAAGTACCTGGCCTCCGAGTACTGCAAGGAGGTCGTCGAGGACTCCTTCCGGATCCACGGCGGCTACGGCTTCTCCAAGGAGTACGAGATCGAGCGCCTCTACCGCGAGGCCCCGATGCTGCTGATCGGTGAAGGTACTGCGGAGATCCAGAAGATGATCGTGGGTCGCCGCCTGCTCGAGGAGTACAAGCTCGCGGAGTAGTCGACTCCGTAAACAGCCGCTCCACAGCCGCCCGACATCCGGGCGGCGGCCGGGGCGGCGACCGGACTTGCCGGGAGCGCAGGCTGGGGAGCATGGCGCACTTCGGCACCCCGGGGGCGTGGATCGAATGGTCCACGCCCCCGTTTTCCTTTTATTTCCCTGCCCGGGCCGCCGCGCCCGGGGATCCCGGATCTGAGGGGTTTGTCACCGTTCGCCTACAACCCTTGGACCTGGCCACTCAAGCGGCTTACCGTGGCGTAGCAAAGAGAAAGCCGAGAGAAACGCGGGAGCACCCCACTAGGGTTCCCGGAGCTTGCTTCGGCACCACCCGCTGCCGATAGCATCCCCTCGGACGGCCAACTGCCATCCAGGCCAAAGCCGTCCCCGAACCCCTCGACACCGCGACCTTGTCGGTCGCGACAAAGGTCTTCGATGCCCCTTCGTCCGTCCCTTCCGACCGACGCCCCCCGGCCGCGCGTGACCCTGGCCCGCGGAGCGTCCCCCTGGCTCGTCCCGACCGTGCTCACGGCCGCCGCGTGCACCGCCCTCACCCGGCGCAACGGCAGATGGGCTCTGGCGGCGGTACCGGCCTCCGCGCTGAGCGCGGGCATGCTCTGGTTCTTCCGCGACCCCGAGCGCGAGCTCGGCGCCGGCCGGGTGATCTCCCCGGCCGACGGCGTGGTCCAGAGCATCGACGCCTGGCCGGACGGCCGCACCCGCGTGGCGATCTTCATGAGCCCGCTCAACGTGCATGTCAACCGCGCCCCGCTGGACGGCGTGGTGCGCTCCGTCGAGCACGTCCCCGGCGGCTACGTGCCTGCGTTCAACAAGGACAGCGACCGCAACGAGCGCGTCGTCTGGCACTTCGACACCGAGCTCGGCGACATCGAGATGGTGCAGATCGCGGGCGCGGTGGCCCGCCGCATCGTCCCCTACGTCACCAGCGGCACCAAGGTCGGGCGGGGTGAGCGGGTCGGCCTGATCCGCTTCGGCTCGCGCGTGGACACCTACCTCCCCGCGGGCGTCGAGCCCGGCGTCGAGGTGGGACAGAAGACGACGGCAGGGGTGACTCGCCTTGACCGTGACTGACCCTGAGCGGTACGAGCAGGCGTACGCCGAGCAGGACGACCAGGACGACGAGGAGCAGGAGCGCGTCGCGCGCCGGCTGCGCTGGGCCCGCGACCGCGAGCTGCGCCGCCCGCTGTCGCCGCAGCACCTCTCCACGGCCGACCTGTTCACGCTGGGCAACGCCGTCTGCGGCTTCCTGGCGATCTACTGCACCACGACGGGCGTCCTCATCCCGCACCTCACCGGTGTGGCGACGAGCGGCGACCGCCGCAGCGCGGCGGCCGCCGTCACGCTGCTGCTGATCGGCTCCATGTGCGACCTGTTCGACGGGCTGGTGGCGCGCAAGCTGCGCTCGTCCGCGCTGGGCGCCGAGCTGGACAACCTGGCGGACCTGATCAGCTTCGGCATCGCGCCGGCCTACTTCGTCGTGGTCTGGGGCATGACCGCCGGCGGCGCGCACCAGCGCGTCAGCGCGGGCATCGCCATCATGGTGCTGCTGGCCGTCGTGCTGCGGCTGGCCCGCTTCTCCTGCACGGCCGCCCGTCCGGGCGTCTTCCAGGGCATGCCCTCGCCGATGGGCGCGCTGACGGTGATCTCGATCGTGCTGCTGAACCCGCAGTTCGTGCTGGGCGCGGTCGGCATCGTCGCCGTCTCGGCGCTGATGGTCAGCCAGGTCGAGTACCCGAAGCCGCAGGGCAAGCTGGCCACGGCCACGCTGGTGTGGATCGTCGTCTCCATGGGCTGCCTCGCGGCCTGGGCGACGGGCCTGCCGGGCGGCGCGACCCTGCTGCAGATCGGCGCCTCGCTCCAGGTCACCCTGGCGCTGATGGCCCCGCTCATGGTCATCCGCCGCAAGGTCGGCGACGTCCGCGCCAAGCGCGCGGAGGCGCGCAGCGCGACGCACTGAGCGTTTCGTCCAGCGTTTCGTCCAAGGAGGGCGCCCGACCGTACCGCGGTCGGGCGCCCTCCTTGTCTTGTGTGGGGCGTCTTGTGTGGGGCGTCTTGTGTGGGGCGGGTCGGGAGGACGGGATGGAACGCGTGATCAGCCTGTGGCGGCAGCCGCTCGGCGAGGTCCCGGAGGAGGTGTGGGCGGACCCCGAGGTGGAGGTGCTGATCCTGGCCGAGACCGGGATCAGCCGGGTGTCGCCGCGCCTCGGGGCGCTGCGGCGGCTGCAGGTGCTGGACCTGGGGCACAACGACCTGGCCTCCGTGCCCGAGGAGCTGGGGGAGCTCACCGGGCTGTCCGACTGCCTCTACCTGCACGACAACCGGCTGACCGCGCTGCCGGAGTCGCTGGGCCGGCTCACCGCGCTGCGGTACCTCAACGTCGGCGGGAACCCGCTCGGCGCGCTGCCGGCCTCGGTCGGCACGATGGCCGGGCTGGTGGAGCTGCGGGCGCAGGGCTGCGGGCTGACGGCGCTCCCGGACGCGGTCGGCAGGTTGGCGCGGCTGCGGGAGCTGCACCTGCGCGGCAACGCGCTGACCACGCTGCCGGACTCCTTCCGCGCGCTGCACGAGCTGCGGGTGCTGGAGCTGCGGGACAACCGCCTGACGGAAGTGCCGGAGGCACTGCGGGGGCTTCCGCGCCTGCGCCATCTCGACCTGCGGGGCAGCCGCCTCACCGCCCTGCCGGGGTGGATCGCCGAGCTGCCCGCCCTGGAGAAGCTCGACCTGCGCTGGACCGGGGCGCAGCCCGCTCCCGAGCTGCTGACCGGCCTTGAGGCGCGGGGCTGCTTCGTCCTGGGCTGAGACCGGGCGGGAGGTATCGAAAGACTTCTTTCGAAAGAAGTCTTTCCATAGCTGCGCCGACTCGCTACGCTCATCCCATGAGCCGCTCCGAGCCGAACCCTCCCCTCCGGTCCGTCCGCGATCCGCGGAGCCTGCGGGCCCTGGCGCACCCCGCGCGGATCGCGCTGCTGGAGGCGCTCGCGCTGCACGGGACACTCACCGCGACGGAGGCCGCCGAGATCATCGGCGGAAACGCCTCGAACGCCTCGTACCACCTGCGGACGCTCGGCTCGCACGGCTACGTCGCCCAGGCCGAGGGCGGCGTGGGCCGCGAACGGCCCTGGCGGCTGGGCGCAGCCGGGATGAGCATCGACGAGAACGACGAGGACCCGAACGTCGCCGAGGCGGCGCGCGCCCTCTCCGACGTGTTCAGCGAGCGCTGGGCCGAACGGCGCCGCCGGTACCACGTGGCGCGCGACCAGTACCCCGAGGCTGTCCGCCGGGCGGCCGGCGAGGGGCAGGCGCTGCTCTTCGTCACCCCCGAGGAGATGACGCAGGTCAAGGACGAGATCGTCGCCATCCTGCTGCGCTACCAGGACCGGGTCGAGGATCCGGCCGCCAGGCCGGAGGGCACGGTGCCGTTCGAGGTCGTGGTCTCGAACGTCCCGTTCGCCCTCGAGCCCGAGCCCGCCCCGGAGCCCGCCCCGAAGCGCGCCCCGGAGGACTGAGCACCGTCGCACGTCGAGCACCAGCCCCGCTCTGCGCCGAGGGGCTACCTGTCATGCCCATGATGATCTACCCGAGAGGACCACCCGTGCGCACCCTGCTCGCGCAACCCCGCATGCGCCTGTACTTCCTCGGCAACACCCTCAGCACCATCGGCGACTACGCCCTCTGGCTCGCCTCCGGCGTCTGGGTGAAGGAGCTCACCGGGTCGACCGCCCAGGCGGGCCTGTGCATGCTCAGCCTGATCCTGGGCACCCTGCTCTCCCCCGTCACCGGCTACGTCGTGGACAGGACGCGCCGCAAGCCGCTGCTGCTGGCGACCAACGCCGTCACCGGCCTGCTCGTGCTCGCCCTCACCCAGGTGCACGGTCCCGGCGACGTGTGGCTGATATACGCCGTCATGTTCGTCAACGGTCTGGCCGTCTCGCTCACCGACTCCGCGATGACGGCCCTGCTGCCGACCATGGTGGAGCCGGAGCAACTCGGCGCCGCCAACGGGCTGTCCCAGGCGCTGACGCAGGGCCAGCGGCTGATCACGCCCGCGCTCGGGATCGGTCTGCTGTCCGCCTTCGGCGGCGGCGCGGTCGCGGCGATCGACGCCGCCTCCTTCGCGGCGGGGATGCTCTGCTGGGCGTTCGTCAAGGTCGACGACCCGCGCCCGGAGCCCAGCGGCGTCAGCCCCTGGCAGGAGACCACCGCCGGCTTCCGCTTCCTGCTGCGGACCCCGTCGCTTCGGCAGCTCAGCACGACGCTCTTCGTCGGACTGTTCGTGGCGGGCATGTTCGAGACCCTGGGCTTCGCGGTGGCGACCGTCGGCCTGCACCACACCCCGGCGTGGATGGGCGTGCTGGTGACCGTGATGGGCGTCTCCGGCATCCTCGGCGGGCTGCTGATCGGCTCGCTGATCAAGCCTCTCGGGCCCGGCCGGCTGACCGCCCTCGGCCTCGCGCTCTGCGGCGCCGGAGCGCTCGCCTTCGCGGCGCCGGTGACGGCGGTCGTGCTGGTCGGCGCGCTGTGCATGGGCTTCGCACTGCCGTGCATCATCGTCGGCTCCATGACGGCGGTTCAGCTCGCCACCCCCAAGGAGCTGCTGGGCCGCGTGTCCGGCGCGGACATCTTCCTGACCACCACCGGCCAGGCCCTGGGGATGGCGGCCGGATCGGCGCTGATCACCGCGGTCTTCTACCGCGACATCGCCTACGCCGCCGCCGGCCTGCTCGCCGTCAGCGCCCTGTACCTGGTCACCCGCCGCGAGCAGCGCCTGGCGCCGCCCACGGCGGCGGAGCCCACGGCCGAGCACGCGGCCCAGCATGCGGCCGAGCCCGCGGCCCAGCCGGTCACCCTCGACGCACCGCTCCCGGCCGACGGCCGCGTCTGACCGACGGCCGGGGCTGACCACACCACTGGGGCCGACCACATCGCACGGCTCAGCCCAGCGGGGGCAGCGCCTCCTGGGCGTGCCTGCCGAGCTCGTCGAGGCCAGCGATGGTCGCGGCGAGCTGCTCCGGCTTCAGCACCTGGAAGACGTGCTCGTCGATCGCGGCGGCGTGCCGCCGCGCCGCCTCGGCGAGCTTGCGCTCGCCGAGCGGCGTGACGGTGACGACCTGGATGCGGCGGTCCGTCCTGGAGCGCTCGCGCAGCACCAGCCCGGCCTCGACCATCCGGTCCACCAGGCGGGTCGCCCCGCCGCTGGTGAGCACGGCGTCGCGGGACAGGTCCCCCATGGTCGCGCCCTCGGGAGCGGCCGCGAGCCGGAGCAGCACCTCGAACATCGCGTGGGAGATGCCGCTCTCGCGTTCCATCGCCGCCCCGAGCAAGCGCTCCAACCGTGCGGCTGCCGTCAGCAGAACCCCGAACGCCTGGACGCGTTCGTCGGCGACGGCGTCGGCGGCGGTATGGATGCTGATGCTGGCAGCGGTCATCATGCGGCTCCTTCCCCAGGGGATCGTGCAAACGTTACCGCCCGTTCGCCGCCGACTACCCTCCGGGGCGACTCCGAGCCGACCCGGGCTCGACTCCGGCAGTCGACTACCGGCCGACGGTGAACCGGCGGCCGAGGTGCGCGGGCCGCTCGATCTCGTCGACGAGGGCGACGGCGTAGTCCTCGGTGCTGATGCGGCTCTCACCGTCGGCGTCGACGACGAGCTGCTCGGTTCCCGTCCGGTACGCGCCGGTGCGCTCGCCGTGCTGGATGAGCGCGGCCGGGCTGAGCACGGTCCAGGTGACGTCGTCGACGGTGTTGTAGTACGCCTGCGCGTCGCCGTGGGCGTGCATGATCTGCAGCAGCCAGTCCGGCAGGCCGGGCGCGTCCCAGACCCTCACGCCCGGCGCGGTCTCGAGGCTCCCGGCCCCGCCGACCGCGATCAGACGCGGAGCGCCCGCGCCCAGCCCGCGCAGGCCCTGGACCAGCGACTGCGCGGCGGGCTCGATGAGCGCGGCGTGCCCGGGGCCGTCACCGCCGCCGACGGCGCTGACGAGCACGTCCTGCCCGGCTGCGATCTCCGCCACGGACGCGGGGTCGAGCGCGTCACCGGCGAGGACGGCGGCCACGCCGTCCACCGCACTGTAGGCGGCGGGATCACGTACGACGGCGGTGACTTCGTGACCCCGGGAAAGGGCCTCGGCGACGACCCGGGACCCGATGGCACCCTTGGCTCCGAGAACGGCGATCTTGGCCATGAGCTGCGCCTCCATGTCATGAGCGGCGGATTCTCCGCGCTTCCGCCTCTCACAACATCTGACTACTCAGATAAATTCCGAGCTCGACCGACACCCTCAGCGGTCCCTGGTGAGCAGCGGCTTGACGTCCAGGATCGGCGTCCTGTCGATCGCCTCGAGGTTGCGGACATGGACCCGCGTGCCGTCGACGGCGAGGATGTGGACGTCGTGCAGACCGATCGGGTTGGGCCGGTCGGGCGCCCGAGTGGCGAAGACACCGGTGAGCGGCCTCGCGGCGTCCCCGCGCGGGCGCACGGTCAGCGTGTCGCGGTCCGCGCGGTCGAGCCAGGTCAGCAGCAGCACGTCCATGCCCGGCGCCAGCCCGTCCACGGCGGCGGCGTACGCGTCGTCGAAGACCAGCCAGGCGTCGGGCGCCCCCTCATCGGGCTGCCGGGGCGCCCCCGAACGGTCGGTCAGGACGGACTCGACATGCCCGACCGGGCGCAGCTCGTATGCGGTCAAGGGTCGGCTTCTCCTTCCGTGTGCGGCCCTCGGGGTGCCTGCGGACCGCTACCCGCGGGCCGGGTGGACGGAGCGGTACGTGGCTCGGTCGAGTTCGGTGATCTCGACCGCCAGTGAGGCGGGCACGGTCACATGGGCCTGGAGCAGGGCGAGGACGCGGGCGGACAGGTCGGCGCGGAGGTCGGCGCTGCGGCCGGAGAGGAGCTTGATCTCCAGCAGGACCACGAGGTGCCCGTCGGAGCCGTCGCCGACGAAGGATTCCGGAGCCGGGCGGAACACGGTCTTGCACTCGGAGATCCTGGCGTCGATCACCTCGGCGATCAGCGGGTGCAGTTCCTTGGCGAAAGCCCGGCGGTCGAAGGCGAGTTCGGCGGAGTGGTCGACGAGGATCTGCGGCACGGGGGGCCTCCCGGGGCAGGCGACAGGGTGCTTCGACGCTACCGGAAACGACGGCGCCCCCGTCCGCGAACAGCGGACGGGGGCGCCGTACGGAGGCGCACCGGAGTGCGCCGGGGGCGGGAGCCTCAGCCGCGCCCGAGGTCGCGCAGGTCGATCGCGTAGACGCCGCGCCCGTGGGTGGCCGCGTAGACGCGGCCGTCGGGGCCGAGCAGGATCTGGTCGACCGAGACCGCCGGGAGTTGGGCGATCGCGCGCCACTGGGTGCGACCCGGGGCGCGGTAGACCGCGCCGAGGTCGGTGCCCACGAGCAGGCCGCCGGCCGGGGTCAGCGCGATGGAGTCGACCGGGACGTCCGGCAGGTTCGCGGAGACGTCCGTCCAGGTCGCGCCCGAGTCGTGGGTCTCGAAGACGTGCCCGATCCCGGCGCCCGGGCCCTCGTTCCAGTCACGGGAGAACCCGCTGAAGGTCAGGTAGGCGTGCGAGCTGTCCGCCGGGTCGACGGCGATGTCGCTGATGTAGCGGTTCGGCAGGTTCGCCGGCAGGGAGAGCTGCTGCCAGCCCGTGCCGTCCGCGTTGCCGACCGCCACGCCGTGGGTGAAGCCCTGGCTGTTGCACGGGCCGCACCACGCCGCGTAGACCTTGCCGCCGGAGGAGGCGACCGCTGTCGCGACGTGACCGGCGCCCAGGTCGAACGCGCTGGTCCAGGCCGAGGAGGAGCGGATCGCGAAGCCCTGGTTCTGCACCCAGACGTGCTGGCCGCCGGCGACCCACAGGTCGGGGTTCTTCAAGTCCGCGCTGAACGGCGCGATGAAGCGCGCCGCGGAGGTGGCGTTGTCCGGCGGCGGGACGTCGTACGTGGTCGGCGCGCCCAGGCCGTTGTTGGCCGCGCAGTCCTGGGTGACGTTGATCTCCAGGTACACGTACTCCTGGGCCTCGTTACAGCCGTTCGTCGGGTCGACCAGCGTCATGCCGCCGTCGCCGCCGAAGTTGGAGCCCATCACCGTGTCGACGGCCCGGGAGCCGTAACCCCGCAGCACCGACTGGCCGTTGTCCTGCAGACCGCCGGTGACGACCACGCCCTTGCCCGCCGGGTCGGCGCCGACGCCGACCGAGTAGAACTGCAGGGTGTCGATCGTGCCGTCGTTCAGCGAGGTCCAGTCGGTGGCGTGACCGAGGGAGTCGGCCTGGCCGTCCACCGGACGCCGGTACAGGCCGCCGTCGTTGGCGGCGACGACGTAGCTCTGGCCGTTCATGCTGCCGATGGCCAGACCGTGCTGGTCCGGGTGGGTGGTCTGCGGGCAGGTGCCGCTCTGCGCGTTCGGGTCCAGGCTCCAGCAGGCCAGCGGGAAGTTCCAGTACGGGCCGGGCGTGGTCCAGGTCGTCCCGCCGTCCTTGGTCTCGAAGACCTCCTCCAGGCCCGCGTAGACGTGGTCGTGGTCCTTCGGGTCCACGATCAGCGACTCGTCGTACCAGGACTGGTTGCCGGGGCTGCCCAGCACCGAGCCGGACCCCGCCAGCGAGGACGCGTCGGCGATCTTGGTCCACTGCCCGAACGGCGAGCCGGACTTGGAGACGTAGATGCCGCCGAACCCGGCGCCCGCGTTCAGCGAGTCCGGGGACTGAGTGATCGCGTAGTAGCGCTGGTGGTCCGCGGAGGCCGCGAAGGTGACCGCGCCGACGTCGCCCGCGCCCGTCGGCAGGTCCCCGAGCCCGGAGGTGACGAGCTGCCAGGTGCCGCCGGTGTTGCTGTAGTAGCCGTTGGAGTCGGAGCCGTTGGGGAGCGCGCCCGAACGCCAGCCGACCGCCGCCAGCACATGGCCGGGGTCGGCCGGGTCGAACGCGACGTCGCTGACGATGTTCTCGTAGGCGGCGTTGGGGTCGGCCGCCAGCGGGTGGCCCGGCAGGTAGTCGGGGTTCGGCGCGAACTGGAGCTTCCACGGCCCGCGCAGGTTCGTGACCGAGTGCGACCACAGGCCCTCGGTGGTGGCGGCCCAGATCGTGTCGCCCGAGATGCGCAGCTCGTGGATGCTGGTGCTCTGGAGCTCGTCGCCGCCGACGCGGTCACGCGGGGAGAAGCGCCCGTGGGAGGGGTCGGTCAGCAGGTAGACGCCGCTGCCGAGGTAGGCGTCCGCGTTGGTCGTCGCCTCGCCGGTGCCGAGCCAGAGGCGGCCCTTGCCGTCGAGGGTCAGGGCGCCGGTGGCCTGGGCGGGCAGCTGGTCGCTGATGGACTGCCAGTGGCCGCCGCCGGTCGTGGAGCGCCACACGCCGCCGCCCGCCGAGCCCGCGTACACGTCGCCGTGGGAGTCGGCGACGACCGCCGCGGCCCGGCCGGTCACCAGGCCCATGCCGGCCGTGGAGTTGGAGTTGTAGTCGCGGTAGCGCGGGTCGTCCGAGTTGTACGGGAGCTTGGTGACCTGGCTCCAGTCGCCGCCGGTGCGCGGCAGGTTCTGCATCGCCGCCCAGGCGGCGCCGTAGGCGCCCGGTTGGACGACGCCGGGGGAGTTGCGCTCCTCGGCGCGCTGGTCGGCGCCCTCGGAGATCTCGTCCGACTCCTCCCCGCCGTCGCCGTCGCCGCCGGTGCTCACCTGGGCGTGCACACCGCCGCTCAGGGGGTGGACGTGGTGCACCGGCATGCCGATCGCCGGAGTCGTGGCCGCCGCCAAGGCGCCTGCTGCGGCGGTGGCGGTGGCGAGCAGGGCGAGGTGCCTGCGGCCGTGGTGCGGGATCCTCAACGGGTCCTCCCCGGAAGTGTGGGTGTCCACCGGTTCGTTGCGCTGTGCACGGCCCAGCGATACAGGCCGCAGCGACTCGACCACACTGAGGGGGGTGGCAGCTACGGGGAGGAACGACGGGTTATCCAACCGTTATCGAGGCGGAAGTGATTCAGAGTCAATTCTGATGCGTATCGGGGTTTCAGGGGGTTTCAGGGGAGCCTGTAGAGCCGACGGGCGTTCCCGCCGGCGACGAGCGCCGCGATCCGGGCCGCCTCCGCCTCCGCCGGCACCGCCTCGCCGAGCCAGGCGTCGAGCGCGTCGGCGAAGGCCGCGACGCCCACCAGGTAGAGCTCCGGCAGCCCGTAGGCGTCGGTGGAGAACAACAGCTTGTGGAACGGCGCGAGTTCGAGCGTCTCGGCGAGGACGCGCCGGGCCCCGGCGCCGACATGGGTGAGCGTCAGGCCGAGGTCGCAGTAGACGTGCGGGAACGCCTGGGCGAGCCAGGCGGCCTGGCGGTGGTAGGGCCAGCCGTGCAGCAGCACCAAGGGCGTTCCGTACGGCTCGGCGGCCCGGATGAAGCCGGTCAGCAGCGACGGGTCGCTGCGGTGCAGCACCAGGTCCGGATCGCCGAAACCGGTGTGCAGTTGCAGCGGCAGGCCCAGCTCCAGCGCCTCCCACAGCAGATGCCGCAGCAGCACGGGGTGCGCCAACCGGTCGCTGCCGGACGCCAGATGGAGCGCGGCAGCGTTGGCGACCTCGGCGGGAGCGGGCCGTCTCGGCTCGAAGTCCAGCCCGCACCGGTACGCCACGACCGACTTGAGCCCGACCGCCCGCGCGGCCGCGCTCCGCAGCGCGTCGCCGACGATCGCGGCCCACTCGTGCGCACCCGTGCCGGGCGACACCGCCTGCTCGGCGACGTACTCGATCCGCACGACCTCGTGCACGTCCGCCTGCGCCACGCCGCCGAGCTCCTCGGGGGACAGCAGCGGCACCCCGGCGGCCTGCGTGAGTCCGGTGTCCACCAGGCAGGCGCCGAGCCCCGCCGCCCGCAGCAGCACCCGCGTCGCCTCGGCGACCCCGAGCTCCCGCCTGCGCTCCAGATACGCCTCGGCGGGCGCGAACGGCGGCAGTCCGAGCTCCGGCGCGCACCACCGGCGCACCGCCAGCCCCACGGCGGAGTCCCACGGCGACGCTCCCAGGGCGGGCGGCCGGTCCGACTCGGTCAGCAGCGAGGCGAACCTGCCGGCGGCGAGCTCGCTCCCGACGACGCTGTGGCAGTGCTGATCGACCAGCCGCGGCTGCCCCGGCAGTCCCGGCAGCTCCGGCCGGTCCCGATGCGGGACGGCCGCCGCACCGGAACGCGCCCCGCCCGACTCAGCCCCGTTCGACTCGGCCCCGCCCGCGACACCCGACGAGGCCCGCTGACCCGCACCCTCCGCCGGGACGGGAGCGCCCGGGGTCGGCGAGACGGGTGGGTCAGCCGCCACCGTCGGCTCGCCCATCAGTAGCGCCACTTCGTCGCGGCGACGACAGCCTCCGGGGGCATTTCGCCGTAGGCCGCGCTCTCGGCGGCGCGGACGGCGGCGACGGCCTCGAACAGGACGTCACCGAGGGCGTCGCGCAGGACCGCGGAGGCGCGGAAGGCCGTCAGGGTCTCGTCGAGGGTCGTGGGCAGGCGGGCGGGCCTGCGCTCCGGCGGCAGCAGGGCCGGGTCGCCCTGGACCGGCTCGGGCAGCGTCGCCCCCGCGGTCAGGCCCGCCAGGCCCGCCGCGATGACGCCGCCCACCGCGAGGTACGGGTTGGCGGCCAGGTCGAAGCACTTGACCTCGACGTTGGCCTGCTCGTCCCCGCCCTGGACCAGCCGCAGCGCGGCCTCGCGGTTCTCCACACCCCAGCACTGGAAGCAGCCGGCCCAGCGCGAGGGAACCAGCCGCAGGTAGCTCGCGGGGCTGGGCGCGCCGAGCGCCAGCAGCGCGGGCAGCTCCCGCAGCACGCCGGCCAGGAACGCCGCGCCGTCACCGGACGGCTGCTCCCCGCCGCTGAGCAGGTTGCGGCCGTCACGCCAGGCACTGAGATGCAGATGGCCGCCGTTGCCCACGCCGCCGGGCTGGAACGCCGGGGCGAACGAGGCGCGCAGTCCGTGCTGCGCGGAGACCCCGCGGATCGTGGTCCGCACCAGCACCGCGTCGTCCGCCGCGCCGAGCGGGTCCTTCGCCGCCACCGAGACCTCGAACTGCCCTGGCGAGTACTCGGGGTGGAGCTGCTGCACGGTCAGCCCCGCCGCCTCCAGCGCCAGCAGCACGTCGCGCAGGTAGTCGGAGCAGTCGGTGATCCGGTGCAGGCCGTAGGCGGGGCCGTCGGTCGGGTAGCCGCCGTCCTCGGCGCGCTGGACGATCCACTCCGTCTCGAACGCGGCCCGGAGGGCGATCCCGCGCTCGGCGGCGCGCTCGACCGCCCGCGCGGCGAAGCGGCGCTGGCAGGCGGGGTGCGGCAGGCCGTCCTGCTGGTACCGGTCGGCGGGCACGAAGGCCCAGCCGGGCTGGGCCGCCAGCGGCACGGCGCGGTCCAGCGCCGGGAAGAGCCGCAGATCGCCGTCCGGGCCGCCGAGATAGCGGCTGGTGGTGGTCGCGTCGTCGAACAGGAAGACGTCGAAGACCGGCGACATGCCGACGCCCTCCACCGCGGCCTCGGGCAGCCGCCGCAGCGGGACGCCCTTGACTCGGGCGACGCCCGCGTTGTCCACCCAGGTGAACGCGAGCGCGACGACCCCCTCGTCGCTGAGCCGCGCGGCCGTCAGCCGCGCCTCGGCGCGGGCCTCCTCTGGCGACTGGTCCTGCGCCTCGGACGCTCGCGGCGTCTCCGGCACGCGCGACGCTCCGCCCTGGTCCACCGTCGGCCCCTCTCCGGATCGCTCCCGGCCGCTCCCGAGTCGCGACCCGATCATCGTCAGGCGAGTCGTCAGGCGCCGCCGTCGTGGACGCTGAACGCGCTGCGCCGGGCAGCCCTCGCCACTCCAGGATCGGGGTGCGCGGACGCCACGGCCGCCAGGACATGCCCGGCGCGCGGGTGACCCACCTGGCGCGCGAGAGCGAAGAGGCGCCCGGGATCGCCGTCGGCCGCCCCCTGCACGTGACGCACCAGCATCCCGGTGTCGCCGTGCTCCAGCACCGCCGCGCCCGTGTCGACCCAGAGCCAGGCCGCGTCCTGCTTGTCCAGCACGTCCGCCGGCAGCACGCCCTCGTCGCTGTGCTCGGCCAGCCACAGCAGCGCGTACGGGCGCAGCATCGGCTCGTCCACGGCGTGCCGCACGGACGGCTCGGCCGGCTGTCCCGCGACGCGCAGCGCCTCGAAGGCGAGGCCGCGCAGCAGGGCGTCCTCCCCGCGGGCCACGTCCAGCAGGTCGGCCACGGCGCGGTCCACCTGACGCGCCGCCAGCCAGGCCCGGTACTCGGCGCGGGCCGGCCCCGGCGAGTAGCCGGCGCAGGCGGCCAGCAGCTCGTAGGCGGACTGCTCGATGTGCCCGGCGGCGGTCTGCGCGACGGTGCAGATCTCCTCCAGCTTGGCCCGGACCGCCCAGTGGCCGAGCGGGGTCAGCTCGAAGCTGTCCTCGGCGGCCGGCTGGCCGGTTCTGCGGACCACGGCCCCGACGGCTCTGAAGCCGTCCAGCATCCACCGCAGCACGGCCACGATCTCGCCCTGCGACGGCGGTTGGGCCGCGTCCCCGTCCCGCGCGTCGGCGCGGACCGCGGAGACGGCGAGGGCGGCGTGGGGCACGGGCGTCGCGGCGGTCGGGTGCAGGCCGGCGTGCCACTGCTCCTCCAGGCCCCGGCGCAGCAGCTCCAGCAGCTCGGTCTCGGCGACCGGCGCGTCCACCAGGTGCAGGAACGAGAGCAGTTGCGGCGCATGGTCCACGGCCTGCCCGGCGAGCCGGGTCAGCGACCGGTCCGGCACGGAGACCAGCAGCGTCCAGGCGTCGAAGAGGGCGGCCCAGCCGCGCAGCACCGCCTCGTCGTCGTGGGCCCACGCGTGCAGCCGCCAGCCCGGTCCGGCCCCCGCGCCGCGCAGTTCGACCAGCCCGGTCAGCCGCGCCCGCTCCCAGGCCGCGAGGGCCTGGTCGACGGTCAGGTCCAGCGCGGTCGCCGCGTCCGCGGCGTCGGTCGGCAGCAGGTCCCCGCGCCGGTCCACGGCCGCGAGTTCGCCCGCCCAGCGGGCGACGCGCACCGCGTCGGCGAGCAGGCGCCGCGCCGGCGGCGCGAGACTGCCCGGTCCGGGCAGATCAGCCGGCGGCGTCCGGCGCACCTGCCCCTTCGGGCGGGGCAGCCGGGCCACACGGGCGGCAGGGATATCGGCATCACGGTCACGCGGATTCCGGGACGTCACGCGGTGCAGTCTTCCCCGTCATACGGCAACTTGTCACATTCTCAGGCGTGGCGCAGTTCCGCCTGCGGCGGGCGGGACACGAGAGCAGGGAAGTTGCACTCCGCGCACCGTCCCCGGGGAGCGGGATCCGGCCACGGCGGCGAGCAAGGCGCCCCCGAACGGCACCGCCGGGCACACCTCGGCATCCTCCGGGGCGGGAGGCGGGCAGGGCGCGGGCGGGAGGCAGGCAGCGACGCGGGCCGGCCGTCGGCCGGGGCCTTCCGTCCCGGGGCACCGGATCCGGCACGGCGACGAGGCGAGCGCCCCGGCCTGCCTCCCGCACGCACTCCCCCGCCCCGGCCGCGCGTCCCTCTCACTGACGCCGGGGCGGGAGCCGCCTCCGTTCGGAGGCCGGGGTCCGCGGACTCCAGGGCCCGGAGTCCCGCAGGGCCATGGGGCGAGCCCCCGCCCGGCCCGCACGCACTCCCGCGGCCTCCGGGTCGAGGGCCGGGGGGCGTGCAGCCGCGCGGCGGCGGGCCGCGCTCGTGCCGGGCGGCACCCGGGTGGTTCGCCGGCGCGGCACGGGGACGCGCCCGGCCGCGGACTGCGGGAGCGCGTCCCCGACCTGACCGGTCGCAGCGCCTAGAGCAGCGGCGTGACGAACCGTCGCAGGATGTCCTCGTACCCCTGCGGGTCGGCGTTCCACAGGGCCTCGTGCTCCGTGCCGGGGAACTCGCGGAAGAGGACGAGGTCGTCCCGGCGGCGGGCCAGGCGGCGGACGGGTTCGATCGGGGCGATGGTGTCGTCCGGGCTGTGCAGGACCAGGGCCGGGGCGTGGAGGCCGTCGCCGGAGGCGAGGTGGTCGAAGCCGGCGGTGTCGACGTCCGTGCGGCCCTGCGCGGCCAGCGTGCCGAGCTCGGCGAGGGCCTGCGGGACGCCCAGCCGGGTGGCCCGCCGCCGCACCGAGGTGCGGAAGTCGAGGACCGGGGAGTCGAGCACGAGGCCGCGCACGTAGTCCCGCCACGCGGAGCGCTCCGCCGCGTACAGGATCATCGTCGCGCCAAGGCCCCACCCGTACAGCAGGACGCGGCTCGCGCCCGAGTCCACGGCCAGGCGGATCGCCGCCTCGACGTCGCGCCACTCGGTCTCGCCGAAGTGGCCGATGCCGTCCGGCGACGGCGGCGCGCCCGGGTCGTTGCGGTAGCTGACGCTCAGCACCGGCAGCTTGAACTCCTCGAAGAGCGGCAGCAGCGGCAGCACCTGGGCGCGGTCCGCGCCCATGCCGTGGACGGCGATCACCCACGGGTCGCGCAGGCCGGGGAGGTACCACGCGGGCATCGCGCCCAGCTCCGTGGCGACGGCCGTCTCGGAGAAGTCCAGCCCCAGCGCGGACCGCGGGTCGCCGCGCAGCACCCACGGCGTCAGCACCACCTTCTCGCCGGGCTCCGGCAGCGCCCCGGTGCCCTGGCGGACCGCGCGGACGACGGTCTGCGCCGTCGTGGCGATCACGTCACCGACGACGACGTGGCCGTCGGCGCCCCACTCCAGCGCCCAGACGCCGGGGCGCTCGGTCTCCGGGGAGCGGGTCAGCTCCACCCGGCCGGGCTCCACCGCGTGCACCCGCAGGCCCCCGGCGGAGGCGGGCGCCGCGCCGCCCGCGCGGACCGAGATCTCCGAGACCACTCGTCCCGCCACGAGCGCCACCACACCCGCGCCGACGGCGGAGGCGGTGACCACGACGGCTGCCTTGCCCCAACGCATGTGGCTCTCCCGATGGACGCTCGATCGGATGTTCTCTCCATCCCAGTACCCAGGGCCGCCGCCCGCCACCGGGAAAGGGCCTAACGGGGCGCGGGAACCCGCTCGCGTCCAGTCGACGGTTTGTCCGAAGAAGCCGCCCGGACCTTGACACTCTGTGCATTGCCGCAGCTCGCAGCCCCGGATAGCGTGCCCGAAAAGCTGAGCGGACAGCGCAGGACAGCGCAGGACGGCTCAGCCGAAACAGCTCAGCCAAGACCCACAACAGCTCAGCCAAGACGCAGACGGAAGCAGGTCTGAAGTGGCCACGTCCACCACCGTCAACGGCGGTGTCTCCTTCTGGTACTCCGCCATCGGCCTTCCCGAGCCGCGCCCCGCGCTGGACGGGTCCACCGAGGTCGACGTCGCCGTCGTCGGCGGCGGCTACACGGGCCTGTGGACGGCCTACTACCTCAAGCAGGCCGATCCCGCACTGCGGGTGGCCGTGCTGGAGCAGCGCTTCTGCGGCTACGGCGCCTCGGGGCGCAACGGCGGCTGGCTCTACAACGGCTTCGCCGGCCGGTCGGTGTTCGCCAAGCGCTACGGCAAGCCGCGCGCCGTCGCCATGCAGCAGGCGATGAACGCCGCCGTGGACGAGGTGCTGCGCGTCTGCGACGCGGAGGGCATCGAGGCGGACCAGACCAAGGGCGGCGTCCTGGAGGTCGCCCTCACCCCCGCGCAGGTCGAGCGCCTCGACGCCTTCGTCGCCGGCGAGCACGCCTACGGTGAGACGGAGGTGCAGCGCCTGACCGCCGCCGAGGCCTCGAAGCGGATCGCCGTCTCCGGTGTCCTCGGGGCGAGTTGGACCCCGCACGGCGCCCGGATCCAGCCGGCCAAGCTGGTCCTCGGCCTCGCGCGGGCGGTCGAGCGCCTGGGCGTGAAGATCTACGAGCAGACCACGGTCACCGAGATCCACCCGGCCCGCGGCGCGGCCCCCG
This sequence comes from Streptacidiphilus anmyonensis, assembly GCF_000787855.1. GTDB lineage: Bacteria > Actinomycetota > Actinomycetes > Streptomycetales > Streptomycetaceae > Streptacidiphilus > Streptacidiphilus anmyonensis. The sequence continues at coordinate 160,424 of NZ_BBPQ01000002.1, forward strand.
CCCGCGCGGTCACCGGGCGCGGCACGGTCTCGGCGAAGTTCGTGCTGCGCTGCACCGAGGGCTTCACCGCCAACCTCCAGGGCGAGAAGCGCTCCTGGCTGCCGATGAACTCCTCCATGATCGTCACCGCGCCGCTCCCCGCCTCGTTCTGGGACTCCGTCGGCTGGGACGGCCGCGAGACGCTCGGCGACTTCGCGCACGCGTACATGTACGCGCAGCGCACCGCGGACGACCGGATCGCCCTGGGCGGGCGCGGCGTCCCCTACCGCTTCGGCTCGCGCACGGACAACGACGGCTCGACCCAGGCGAAGACGATCGAGCAGCTGACCGAGATCCTGACCCGTTTCTTCCCCGCCGCCGAGGGCGTCGCCATCGATCAGGCCTGGTCGGGCGTGCTGGGCGTGCCGCGCGACTGGTGCTCGACCGTGGCCGCCGACCCCGCGACGGGTCTCGGCTGGGCCGGCGGCTACGTCGGCAGCGGCGTCACCACGACCAACCTCGCCGCGCGCACCCTGCGCGACCTGGTGCTGGGCGAGCACACCGAGCTGACGGCCCTGCCGTGGGTGGACCACAAGGTCCGCAAGTGGGAGCCGGAGCCGCTGCGCTGGATCGGCGTCCACGGGATGTACGCGGCCTACCACTTCGCCGACCGCCAGGAACGCGACGGCCGCGCGCGCACCTCCCCGGTGGCGAAGGTCGCCGACGTGATCTCGGGCAGGCACTGAACTCGGGCAGGCGCTGAACTCGGACGGGCGCTGACCGCAGGGGCGCGCCCCCGCGCCCCTTGTGGTTCCCCAAGGTGCAGAAATGTTCCCTTTGTCGGACGCTGGTGTGAGGACGGATCGGGGTCCGTCCAGGCCGCAGCAGCATTCGACACCTTGGGGTGCCCATGTCTGTCATCTTGTGCCTGCTTGTCGCCCCGCTGGGACTCTTCCTCATCCTCGGTCTCTCCTGGTTCGAGGATCACGTCCTCCGTCCGCCCGCGAGTCCCGCCGACCAGGCCCTGCAGAAGGCCGTCGAACTGCTCAACAAGCCGCGCTCCTGACAGTGACCGGTGACACCGGCGGGGCCGGTTGACGCTGCCTCCGGCGACATGGTGGGATCCTTACGCCAATCGGAGGCAAGGAGAGGAAGCCGGTGCGAATCCGGCGCGGTCCCGCCACTGTCACCGGGGAGCACCTGCGAACGACGGCCACGGCAGCGCGACGCTGTTGGAAGGCCCGCCGGTGCGTCGATCCGGAAGCCAGGAGACTCTCGCCTTCGGATCGTCGATCCAGGGCGCGGACCCTGAGTGAGGACACGCACCGGTGCGCAGTCGCGCGCGCAGCGCTTACGCGTTCGCTTTCGGGGCAGTGGCGGGTTACGCCGCCGACGCCGTGTTCGGCGACCCCCGGCGTGGTCATCCCGTAGCAGGCTTCGGACGGTTCGCGGGGGCGCTGGAGAGGCGCCTCTACCGCGACCACCGCGGCGCCGGGACCGCCTTCACCCTGGCCGCCGTCGGCGGCGTCACCGCCGCCGCGCTCGCCGCGCAGCACGCGGCACGGCGCTCCCCCGCCGCGCAGGCGGCCCTGGCCGCCGCGGCGACGTGGACCGTGCTCGGCGGCGCGTCCCTCACGCGCGAGGCCCGCGTCATCGCGGGCGCGCTGGAGCGCGGGGACGTCGAGGCGGCGCGCCAGCACCTGCCGCACCTGTGCGGGCGCGATCCGCGCCACCTCGACGAGCAGCAGCTCGCGCGCGCCGTGGTGGAGTCCGTCGCGGAGAACACCGCCGACGCGGTCGTCAACGCGCTCGCCTGGGGCGCCCTCGCCGGCGCTCCCGGCCTGCTCGCCTTCCGGGCCGTCAACACCCTGGACGCGATGGTCGGTCACCGCTCGCCGCGGCTGATCCGCTTCGGGTGGGCGTCCGCGCGCCTGGACGACGTCGCGGGATGGCCGGGCGCGCGGCTGACCGCGCTGCTGACCGTCGCCGCGAGCGCGGACCGGAGCCGGACCGTGCGGGTGTGGCGGCGTGACGCCGCGTCCCATCCGAGCCCGAACGCCGGGCACGCCGAGGCGGCGTTCGCGGGCGCGTTGGGCGTCCGCCTCGGGGGCACGCTCCAGTACGGGGAGAGGACGGAGCACCGGCCGGTGCTCGGGGCCGAGCTGCGACCGGTCGCGGTCGCGGACGTGGAGCGCGCGTGCCGGCTGTCGCGCCGGGTCGGCGCGCTGGCGCTGGCGGCCACCGTCGCTGTCGCGTTGCTGAAGGGGGCACGTACGTGAGCGGGGCGCTGCTGGTCGCCGGGACGACCTCGGACGCGGGCAAGAGCGTCGTCACGGCCGGCATCTGCCGCTGGCTGAGACGGCAGGGCGTCAAGGTCGCGCCGTTCAAGGCGCAGAACATGTCGCTGAACTCCTTCGTCACCCTCGACGGCGCCGAGATCGGCCGGGCGCAGGCGATGCAGGCGGCCGCGGCCGGGGTCGAGCCGGAGGCGGCGATGAACCCGGTGCTGCTCAAGCCCGGCGGCGACGGGCGCAGCCAGGTCGTCGTGCTGGGCAGGCCCGTCGCCGAGGTCGGCGCGCTCGACTACCGCGACCGCAAGCCCGCGCTGCTGCGGATCGCCCTCGACTGCCTCGCCGACCTGCGCAGCCGTCACGACGTGGTGGTCTGCGAAGGAGCCGGCTCCCCCGCCGAGATCAACCTGCGGGCCGGCGACATCGCCAACATGGGCCTGGCCGTCGCCGCCGACCTGCCCGTCGTCGTGGTCGGCGACATCGACCGGGGCGGCGTCTTCGCCTCGATGTTCGGCACGCTCGCGCTGCTGTCCGCCGAGGACCAGGCGCACATCGCCGGCTGGCTGGTGAACAAGTTCCGCGGCGACGCGCGACTGCTCCAGCCCGGACTGGACATGCTGCGCCAGGTGACGCACCGTCCGGCGCTGGGCGTGCTGCCGATGCTGCCGGGCCTGTGGCTGGACGCCGAGGACTCCCTCGACCTGGCCGGGGTCATGGCGCGCGGGTCCTCCGGTCCGGCCGTCGGCTCCGAGGTGCTGCGGGTCTCCGTCGTGCGGCTGCCGCGCCTGTCGAACTTCACCGACGTCGACGCGCTCGCGCAGGAGCCGGGCGTGCTGGTGCGCTGGGCGACGCGGCCCGAGGAACTGGCCGACGCCGACCTGGTCGTCCTGCCCGGCACCCGGGCCACCGTCGCCGACCTCGCCTGGCTGCGCGACCAGGGCCTGGACCGGGCCGTCGCCGAGCGGGCGGCGCGCGGCCTGCCCGTGCTGGGCGTCTGCGGCGGCTACCAGATGCTGGCACGGACGATCGACGACCGCTTCGAGTCCCGGCAGGGCGAGGTGGACGGGCTCGGGCTGCTGCCGGTCCGCATCGCGTTCGCGCGGGAGAAGACGCTGGCCCGGCCGGTCGGCGAGGGCTACGGCGAGGTCGTGCACGGCTACGAGATCCACCACGGCGTCGCCACCGTCGAGGGCGGCGAACCCTGGCTGGACGGCTGCCGGGAGGGCGCCGTCTGGGGCACGACCTGGCACGGCGCGCTGGAGAACGACGGGTTCCGCCGCGCCTTCCTGCGCGAGATCGCCGCAGCCGCCGGACGGGACTTCGTGCCCGCGCCCACCACCTGCTTCGCCGCCGCCCGCGAGGAGCGGCTGGACCGGCTCGGCGACCTGATCGCCGAGCACGCCGACACCGACGCGCTGTGGCGGCTGATCGAGGGCGGCGCCCCGCAGGGCCTGCCCTTCGTCCCGCCGGGGGCGCCGGCGTGAACCACGGCTTTGCACCGACCACGACTTTGCACCGATGTTCAACGATGACGAGGGAGTTGACCGGGTGACCGAGACCCAGCAGGACGCGGCGGAGAGCGGGACCACGGTCCTACTGCTGTCGACCGCCGACACGGACCTGCTCGCGGCCCGCGCGTCCGGCGCGCGCTACCTGATCGGCAACCCGACCAGAACCGATGTCGCGTCGGAGCTCCCGGCGCTGCTCGCCGACGCGGACGTGGTCGTCGTCCGGCTGCTCGGCGGCCGCCGCGCCTGGGAGGACGGCCTCGCGGCGATCGCCGCCTCGGGCCTGCCGACCGTGCTGCTCGGCGGCGAGGCGGTGCCGGACGCCGAGCTGATGGGCATGTCCTCCGCCCCGGCCGGTGTCGTGGCCGAGGCGCTGCGCTACCTCGTCGAGGGCGGCCCGGCCAACCTCGCCGAGCTCGCGCGGTTCCTGTCCGACACGGTCCTGCTGACCGGCGAGGGCTTCGCCCCGCCCCAGGCCATGCCGCAGTTCGGCGTTCGGGGGGACGCTGAACTGCGGGATGGCCGCCCCACGGTGGGTGTGCTCTTCTACCGCGCCCACGAACTCTCGGGGAACACCGCCTTCGTGGACACGCTGACGGAGGCGATCGAGGCCAGGGGCGGCAACGCCCTGCCGATCTACTGCGGTTCGCTGCGCGGGGCGGACGCCGGGCTGTTCGAGCTGGTGGGGAGGTGCGACGCGCTGGTCGCGACCGTGCTCGCGGCCGGCGGGACCGTCGCCGCCGACGCCTCGGCGGGCGGCGACGGCGAGGAGAGCTGGGACATCGGACAGCTGGCCGAGCTGGACATCCCCGTCATCCAGGGCCTCTGCCTGACCACCTCGCGCGGCGTCTGGGACGAGTCCGACGCGGCGCTCTCGCCGATGGACGCGGCCATGCAGGTCGCCATCCCCGAGTTCGACGGCCGGCTGATCTCCGTGCCGTTCTCGTTCAAGGAGACCGGCGCCGACGGCATCCCCGTCTACGTCGCCGACGAGGAACGCGCCGGGCGCGTCGCCGGGATCGCGCTGCGGCACGCGGCGCTGCGGCACAAGCCGAACGCCGAGAAGAAGCTGGCGATCGTCTTCACGGCCTACCCGACCAAGCACTCGCGCGTCGGCAACGCCGTGGGCCTGGACACCCCGGCCTCGGCGGTCCGCCTGCTCGACGCGCTGCGCGGCGCGGGCTACACCGTCGACGGCTACCCGGACAACGGCGACGAGCTGATCCACTCGCTCATCGCCGCCGGCGGCCACGACGTCGAGTGGCTGACCGAGGAGCAGTTGCGGGCCGCACCCGCGCGGGTGCCGCTGCGGGACTACCAGCAGTGGTTCGACGCGCTGGACGACGAGCTGCGCGAGGGCGTGCTGGAGCACTGGGGCGAGGCCCCCGGTCAGCTCTACGTCGACGGCGACGAGATCGTGCTCGCCTCGCTGGCGTTCGGCAACGTCGTGCTGATGATCCAGCCGCCGCGCGGCTTCGGCGAGAACCCGATCGCGATCTACCACGACCCCGACCTGCCGCCGTCCCACCACTACCTGGCCGCCTACCGGTGGCTGGAGGCCGCGACATCGTCAGGCGGATTCGGCGCCGACGCCATCGTGCACCTGGGAAAGCACGGCACGATGGAGTGGCTGCCGGGCAAGGGCCTGGGCCTGTCGCGCGGTTGCGCGCCGGACGCGGTGCTGGGCGAACTGCCGCTGATCTACCCGTTCATCGTCAACGACCCCGGCGAGGGCACCCAGGCCAAGCGCCGCGGCCACGCCACCATCGTCGACCACCTGGTGCCGCCGATGGCGCGCGCCGACACCTACGGCGACCTGGCCAAGCTGGAGCAGCTGCTGGACGAGTACGCGCTCGTCAGCGATCTGGACCCGGCCAAGGCGCCGGCCGTGCGGGCGCAGATCTGGACCATCGTCAAGGCCGCCGAGCTCCACCACGACCTGCACGTGGACGAGCAGCCGGACGACGCCGAGTTCGACGAGTTCGTCATGCACATCGACGGCTACCTGTGCGAGATCAAGGACGTGCAGATCCGCGACGGCCTGCACATCCTGGGCGGCGGTCCGGCGGACGAGGCGCGGGTCAACCTGGTGCTGGCGGTGCTGCGTTCGGCGCAGATCTGGGGTGGGCGCGCCGACGCGCTGCCCGGCCTGCGGGCCGCGCTGGCCGCCCACTTCGGGCTGGTGGAGAAGGAGTTGCTGGCCGAGCCGGGCGCGGTCGTGGCCGTGTCGCCTAAGCTGCGCGCGCTGGTCGACGGCCCGGCGCGGACCGGCGCGGACGCGCTGGACCTGCTGGAGCAGCTGTGCCGCCGGCTCGCCGAGGGCATGGAGGCGCGGGACTGGGCGGTCGAGGCCGCACCCGGCCTGGTCCTGGAGGTGCTCGGCGGTCCGCTCGACACGGCGGTGGCCGTGCTGGAGTTCGCCGCCGAGGAGGTCGTGCCGCGACTGGCCCGCACCACGGACGAGTTGGACCACATCCTGCGCGCGCTGCGCGGCGGGTACGTCCCGGCGGGACCGTCCGGCTCGCCGACGCGCGGGCTGGTCAACGTGCTGCCGACGGGCCGGAACTTCTACTCCGTCGACCCCAAGGCCATCCCGTCGCGCCTGAGTTGGGAGGTCGGCCAGGCGCTCGCCGACTCGCTCGTGGCCCGCTACCTGGACGACACCGGCGCCTACCCCAAGTCCGTGGGCCTGACGGTCTGGGGCACCTCCTGCATGCGCACCCAGGGCGACGACATCGCCGAGATCCTGGCGCTGCTGGGCTGCCGCCCGGTCTGGGACGACGCCTCGCGGCGGGTCACCGGCTTCGAGGTCGTGCCGCTCACGGAGCTCGGCCGTCCCCGCATCGACGTGACCGTCCGCATCTCGGGTTTCTTCCGCGACGCCTTCCCGCACGTGGTCGCCCTGCTGGACGACGCCGTTCGGGCCGTGGCCGAGCTGGACGAGCCCGCCGACGCCAACTACGTCCGCGCGCACGTCGACGAGGACACGGGCGAGCACGGCGACCGGCGCCGCGCGACCGCGCGCATCTTCGGCTCCAAGCCCGGCGCGTACGGCGCGGGCCTGCTGCCGCTGATCGACGCCCGCAACTGGCGCTCCGACGCCGACCTGGCGGAGGTCTACGCCGTCTGGGGCGGCTACGCCTACGGGCGCGGCCTCGACGGCCGGGCCGCGCGCGGCGACATGGAGCAGGCGTTCCGCCGGATCTCGGTGGCCGCGAAGAACGTCGACACCCGCGAGCACGACCTGGTCGACGCGGACGACTACTTCCAGTACCACGGCGGCATGGTGGCCATGGTCCGCCACCTGACCGGCGAGTCCCCGGCCGCCTACGTGGGCGACAGCGCCACGCCCAGCCAGGTCAAGACCCGCACGCTGGGCGAGGAGACGCACCGCGTCTTCCGCGCCCGTGTCGTCAACCCGCGCTGGATGGCGGCCATGCGCCGCCACGGGTACAAGGGCGCGTTCGAGATGGCCGCGACCGTCGACTACCTCTTCGGCTACGACGCCACGGCGGGCGTGGTCGACGACTGGATGTACGAGAAGCTGGCCGCCGAGTACGTCTTCGACCCCACCAACCAGGAGTTCATGCGCAAGTCCAACCCCTGGGCGCTGCGCGGGATCACCGAACGGCTGCTGGAGGCGGCGGAGCGCAAGCTCTGGGCCGAGCCGGACCAGAAGACCCTGGACCAGCTGCGGGCCACCTACCTGGAGCTCGAAGGCGACCTGGAAGGGGACGCGGAGTGAGCACCGTCGAGCAGGACGCCCGTTACCCCTTCACCGCCGTCGTCGGCATGGACGACCTGCGGCTCGCGCTGCTGCTGAACGCCGTCTCGCCGCAGGTCGGCGGCGTGCTGGTGCGCGGCGAGAAGGGCACCGCCAAGTCGACCATGGTCCGCGCGCTGGCCGGGCTGCTGCCTGCCATCGGCGTCGTGGCCGGCTGCCGGTTCGCCTGCGACCCGGCCGCGCCGGACCCGCAGTGCCCGGACGGGCCGCATGTCGTCTCCTCGGTGAGCGAGCGGCCGACCTCGCTGGTCGAGCTGCCCGTCGGCGTCAGCGAGGACCGCATCGTCGGCTCGCTGGACCTGGAGCGCGCGCTCGCCGAGGGCGTCAAGGCCTACGAGCCCGGACTGCTGGCGGCGGCCCACCGCGGCGTGCTCTACATCGACGAGGTCAACCTGCTCCACGACCACCTCGTCGACCTGCTGCTCGACGCGGCCGCCATGGGCCGCTCCTACGTCGAGCGCGAGGGCGTCTCGGTGCGGCACGCCGCGCGGTTCCTGCTGGTCGGGACGATGAACCCCGAGGAGGGCGAGCTGCGGCCGCAGCTGCTGGACCGGTTCGGGCTCACCGTCGAGATCGCGGCGACGCGCGAGCCCGAGCAGCGGGCCGAGGTCGTGCGCCGCCGTCTCGCCTACGACGCCGACCCGGACGGCTTCGCCGCCCGCTGGCGGGACGACGAGCGGGCTCTGGCCCAGCGCATCGTCACCGCCCGGGAGTCGCTGCCGCAGGTGGTGCTCGGTGATGCGGCGCTGCGTCAGATCACGGCCGTGTGCGCGGCGTTCGAGGTGGACGGCCTGCGCGCGGACATCGTGATGGCGCGCACCGCGGTCGCGCTCGCGGCCTGGGCCGGGCGGACGCAGGTGCTGGCGGAGGACGTGCGCGTCGCCGCGCAGCTGGCGCTTCCGCACCGGCGGCGGCGCAACCCCTTCGACGCGCCGGGGTTGGACGAGGAGAAGCTGGACGAGACGCTCCAGCAGTTCGCCGGGCAGGACCCCGAGACCGACCCTGACGGCGCCCGGGACAGCGATCCGGACAGCGATCCGGACGGCGCTCCGGACGACGACGGCCCGGACGACTCGGGCCCCGACAACGGCGGCGGGGGCGGCGGGGGCGGCGGCCAGGACGCGCCGAGCGGGCCGGAGGTGGAGTCGTCCGCCCCGGAGAGCCCGGCCG
>NZ_BBPQ01000002.1:169486-189059 GCF_000787855.1 Streptacidiphilus anmyonensis
CACGGGCGCGCCCGCGCCACGCGAGGCGGCGCCCGTCGCGGCCGACCAGCCGTACCGGACCCGGCTGTTCAAGGTCCCCGGCACCGGTCAGGGCGTCCAGGGACGCCGCTCCCGCGCCGAGACGGACGGCGGCCACACCATCCGCGCCGCGCGCCCGACGGGCGCGCTGCAACGCCTGCACCTGGCCGCGACGCTGCAGGCCGCCGCGCCGCACCAGCTCGCGCGCGGCCGCAGCGGGCGGGCCCTGGTGCTGCGCCGCGACGACTTCCGCCAGCAGGTGCGGGAGGGGCGCGAGGGCAACCTCGTGCTGTTCGTCGTCGACGCCTCCGGGTCGATGGCCGCGCGGCAGCGGATGTCGGCGGTCAAGGGTGCGGTGCTGTCGCTGCTGATGGACGCCTACCAGCGCCGCGACAAGATCGGGATGATCTCCTTCCGGGGCTCCTCGGCGGAGCTGCTGCTGCCGCCGACGTCGTCCGTCGAGGCGGGCGCGGCGCGGCTGGAGCTGCTGCCGACGGGCGGCAGGACGCCGCTGGCGGCCGGTCTGCTGCGCGCCCACGAGACGCTGCGCGTCGAGCGGCTGCGCGACCCGCTGCGCCGCCCGCTCGTCGTGCTGGTGACCGACGGCCGGGCGACCGGCTCCCGCTCCGCGCTGGACGACGCGCGACGCGCCGCCGGACTGCTGGCCGCGTCCGGGGCGGCGAGCGTCGTGGTGGACTGCGAGAGCGGGCCGGTGCGGCTGGGCCTCGCGGGCGAGCTGGCAGGTCACCTCCAGGCCCCCGCCGTCCGGCTGGACGAGCTGCGCGCGGACACGATGACCGCGCTGGTCCAGACGATGACAACGCAGAAGACGATGCAGAGGAAGGCGGCGTAGCGATGCCCCAGGGACAGCCGACCAGCGTTCCCGACGACGGCCTGACCACCCGGCAGCGCCGTACCCTGCCCGTGCTGGCCGTCCACACCGGCGCCGGCAAGGGCAAGTCGACCGCCGCGTTCGGGATGGCGCTGCGCGCCTGGAACCAGGGCTGGCCGATCGGGGTGTTCCAGTTCGTCAAGTCCGCCAAGTGGAAGGTGGGCGAGGAGCACGCGCTGAAGGTGCTGGGCGCGAGCGGCGAGGGCGGCACCGTCGCCTGGCACAAGATGGGCGAGGGCTGGTCCTGGGTCCAGCGCGAGATCGCCGAGTCCGAGGACGCGGCGCGCGAGGGCTGGGAGCAGGTCAAGCGCGACCTGGCCGCCGAGACCTACCGCTTCTACGTGCTGGACGAGTTCACCTACCCCCTGCACTGGGGCTGGATCGACGTGGACGAGGTCCTGGAGGTGCTGGCGGACCGGCCCGGCTCGCAGCACGTCGTCATCACCGGCCGCCATGCGCCGGAGAAGCTCGTCGCGGCCTCCGACCTGGTGACGGAGATGACCAAGGTCAAGCACCCGATGGACGCCGGCCGCAAGGGGCAGCGGGGCATCGAGTGGTAGCGGCCGTGCCGCGCGTCGTCCTGGCCGCGCCCGCCTCGGGCACGGGCAAGACGACCGTGGCGACCGGCCTGATGGCCGCTCTCGCGGCGCGCGGGCTGCGGGTCTCGCCGCACAAGGTCGGGCCGGACTACATCGACCCGGGCTACCACGCGCTGGCGACGGGCCGTCCGGGCCGGAACCTGGACGCCTTCCTCAGCGGTCCGAGGCGCGTGGCCCCGCTGTTCCTGCACGGCTCGGCCGGAGCCGACGTCTCGGTGGTCGAGGGCGTCATGGGCCTGTTCGACGGCGCGGCCGGGCGGGGCGAGCTGGCCTCGACGGCGCACGTCGCGAAGCTGCTGCGGGCGCCGGTGGTGCTGGTGGTGGACGGCTCCTCGCAGAGCCGGTCGGTGGCGGCGCTGGTGCACGGCTTCGCCTCCTGGGACCCGCAGGTGCGCCTCGGCGGGGTGATCCTCAACCGGGTCGCCTCCGACCGTCACGAGGCGCTGCTGCGCGAGGCGCTGGAGGAGGGCGGCGGCGTGCCGGTGCTGGGCGCGCTGCGGCGCTCCGACGCGGTGGCGACGCCGTCACGGCACCTGGGGCTCGTGCCGGCGGTCGAGCGGGACGCGGCGGCGCTGACGGCGGTCCGCGAGATGGGCGAGCTGGTCGCGGCGGGGGTGGACCTGGACGCGGTGCTGGCGCTGGCCCGGAGCGCCCCCGCGCTGCCCGATGTTCCGTGGGATCCCGCCGAGGAGATCGCCGCTCTCGGGAGCGGTGCTCTCGATTCCGACGCCCCGTCACAGACGCGACCGGTGATCGCGCTTGCGGGCGGTGCCGCCTTCTCCTTCTCCTACGCCGAGAACGCGGAGCTGCTGACGGCGGCGGGCGCGGACGTCGTCACCTTCGACCCGCTCCATGACGAGAAGCTGCCCGAGCACACCTCCGCGCTGGTCATCGGCGGCGGCTTCCCTGAGGTGTACGCCTCCGAACTCTCCGCGAACCGGGTGCTCCGCGACGAGATCACCGCTCTCGCGGCCTCGGGAGCACCGATCGCGGCGGAGTGCGCCGGTCTGCTCTACCTCTGCCGCACGCTCGACGGCCGACCCATGTGCGGCGTCCTCGACGCCGAGGCGGAGATGTCCTCCCGCCTGACCCTCGGCTACCGCGAGGCCGTCGCCCTCGCCGACAGCCCCCTCGCCCCGGCCGGCCTCCGCCTCCCGGGCCACGAGTTCCACCGCACCCGCACCACCCCCGGCTCCGGCCCCTCCCCCGCCTGGGGCTGGCGCACCCACGACGGCAGGCCGACCACGGAGGGCTTCACCTCCCCGTCCCTCCACGCCTCCTACCTCCACCTGCACTGGACGGCCGCCCCGTCCGTCGCCCTCCGCCTCGTCCGGCACGCCGGCGCCCACGCGGCACAATGACGCCATGACCACCCGCACCACCGCGCCCTGTCCCTGCGGCACCGGCCGGCCCTACGCCTCCTGCTGCGGCCCCTTCCACGCCGGCACCGCCCAGGCCCCGACGGCCGAGCAGCTCATGCGCTCCCGCTTCTCGGCCTTCGCCCGCCACGACGCCCCCTACCTCCTGCGCACCTGGGCCCCGGAGACCCGCCCTCCGGCCCTCGACTTCGACCCGAAGCTGCGCTGGGAGCGCCTGGAGATCCTCACCACCACCGAGGGCGGCCCCTTCCACCAGCAGGGCACGGTCGAGTTCCGCGCCCACTACCGCGAGGGCAGGGCCACCGGCGCCCTCCACGAGCACAGCCGCTTCCGCCGCGACCACGGCGCATGGGTCTACGTGGACGGCGACATCCGCGACTGAGCGCCCCGGCGAGGCGGATGAACTTCCCCGCCCGACCTGGCCGGGACGCACGAGTGACGTGCTTTCATGGACCGTGTGGGGGAGCACACCGGGTGGCGCCGGAGGCGCGGTGCGGTTGGCGGGGTGGGGCTGGCGGTGCTGGGGTGCCTGCTGGCGCTGCTGTGGGGGCCCGCGGCCCTGCTGCCCGGCCGGGGTGGGGCGGGGGGCGCGGACGCGACCGCGCCCGGGTGGGGGTTCACGCACACCCAGTACAGCGCCGACGACGACCCCGCGGCCCAGCGGCTCATCGCACAGACCCCGCTGCCGCAGGTGCAGGCGCTGATGGGGTGGGGCGCCGACAACCCCGAACCCTCCCCCGGGGTGTACGACTTCTCCCGGCTGGACGCGCGCGTCGCGCTCATCACCCGCAGCGGCGGCACGCCGATCATCACGCTCTGCTGCGCGCCGGACTGGATGAAGGGCGGCAAACCCGGCGCCACCGACTGGTCGCGGTTGGAGACCGCGCCCTCCCTCGCCCACGACGCGGACTTCGCCGCACTCGCGGCGACCGTCGCCCGCCGGTATCCGCAGGTGCACGACTTCGTCGTGTGGAACGAGTTCAAGGGCTTCTTCGACAACGGCGCGGACCAGTGGGACGCGGCCGCGTACACCGCGCTCTACAACGACGTGTACCGCGCCCTGAAGGCGGTGCGCCCCGGCATCGAGGTCGGCGGCCCCTACCTGCCGATGGACAGCTTCTCCTCTCCCCCGGGAGGCGACGGCTCGTCGGTGAGCGGCGGTTGGGGCACGCTGGACGAGCGGGTGGTCACCGCGTTCGACTACTGGCTCCGGCACAAGGCCGGGGCCGACTTCGTCGCCGTCGACGGCTCGACCGTGCCCCGCGACGCCCGGTCGGTGACGGACCCGTTCGCCGCCACGGCGAAGTTCACCGACGTCAGCCGGTGGATCCGGGCGCGCACCCCGCTGCCGCTGTGGTGGGCGGAGTGGTACGTGGAGCCTGCCGGCTCGGGCTGGTCGGAGCCGGAGCGCGACGCGGTGCTCGCCGCCGGGATGATCGCGCTCGCAAAGGGGCACGTCTCCGCCGCGTTCTACTGGAACCCGGAGACGGGGGGCTCGGACTGTCCCGGCTGCCTGTGGAGCAGCACGGGAGCGCAGTTGCCGCCCCTCACGCTGCTCCGGGGGTTCGCCCGCTGGTTCCCGCCGGCAACCCCGTTGGTGCCGCTGCGGGCGGCGGACCCGCGTGTGCTGGTGCTGGCCCAGGCGGCGCGCGGCGTCGCCGTCAACACCACCGCGCAGACCGTCCGCACGACCGTCGGCGGCCGGGCGTTCACCCTCGGCCCGTACGGCATCGTGTGGTTCGACCCCGGGGGCGCAGCCGCTGTCGCCGGTCCCGGCGCTACCGCAGGGTGAGGAAGCGTTCCAGCACCGCCACCACGAACGCCGCGACGAGCCCTCCTCCCAGCAGCGGGAACGCCCACCGCGCCCACCGCGCGCGCCGGGCGAGCGCCGCCTGAGCGCGCAGGCGGGCCGCCTCGTACCAGAGCAGCAGCGGCGCCAGGACCGCGAGCAGGGCCGCCTCCGCGATCGTCCAGCCGGTCCAGTGGACGAGCGGGCCGACGGGGCCGATGCCGATGTCCGTCGCCACCGCGCCGGGCGGCGGAACGGCCAGGCGGTAGAGGGCCGCGTCGGGCGCGCTGACGACGGGGACCAGGCGCGGGTCCGCGTCGAGCGCGGCGCGGGCGCGGGCGTACCAGTCGGGCGCGTAGCCGTCGTTCGCGGTGAGGTCGGCTCCCTCGGTGCTGGTGACGATGAGGTAGCTCTGCGGTCCCGCCGCCTGGAGCGCGGCCTCCAGCGACCCGACGTCGGCAGGGTCGACGGGGGCCGCCGCGCCGACGTACGCGATGGAGTCCATGCCGCGCTCGTTCCACGGGATGGCGGGCGTGGTGGTCGGGTTCCCGACCGGGCCGAGGTAGAGCACCCGCGCGCTGGGGTGGTCGTGCTGGTAGACCCAGCCCAGCGCGGTGGTCTCGCCGCCGGTGACCCGCTCGAACTGCTCGTTGCCGTACCGGGCGACGCCGAACCCAGCGACGGCGACCACGGCCCAGCCGACGGCCAGCGTCGACATCACCCGCGACGTCGACCGGGACGTCGACCGCGGCATTGCCCGGGACATCGACCGTGACGTCGACCGTCCCGGGAGCGGCCGCCACTCGTCGGGGTAGAAGAAGCAGGCGGCGAGCGCCGCGACGCCGGGCAGCGCGAACAGGAAGACCCGCAACGCGATCTCGCCGCCGTAGCTCTGCATGCCGAGGGTGAGGAAGGGCGTGAACGCCAGGACCAGCAGCGCCCGTTCGCCGTGGCCGGCGCGTCTGCGGCGCCACCAGCCGAGCACGGCGAGGCCGAACCAGGCACCGCTGAGCAGCACGCGCAGGTAGAGCACGGCCTGGTGCGCCGGGTCGCCCTTCACCCGGGCCGCGACGCCGCTGCTGACGTTCCCGCCGAGCTGCCCGAGGCCGCCGAAGATGGTGTCGAGGTGGCCCGACCAGAAGCCCTCCGCCGCCAGGCTGATCCAGCCGACGGCCAACACCGCCAGCAGCACGGCGAACCAGAGGCTGAGCGTGGTGCGGCGGGCGAGGCGCAGCGCCCCGACCGCCGCGATCATCACGAAGGGCGTCAACTGGTGTGCGGTGACGGCGGCCAGGAACAGGGCCGTCAACAGGCCCAGCAGCAGTGCTCGTTCGAGACGACCGCCCTCGCGTGGCCGCGTCCCCGCCGGGGCCGGGAAGGCGGTCAGCAGCACGGCCAGGAAGGCGAGATAGAGCGCGTAGGTGAACGCCTGCGGTGAGAAGTAGTCCTGGCCCACCCAGGAGGCCACCACGAAGAACCACAGCGCGCACCAGCGCGTCCGCCGCGGCAGGCCCAGCGAGCGCAGCAGCACCGCGAGCGCCGCCAGGCACAGCAGTTGGGAGCCGACCTCGCTCCAGCGCAGCACCGGCAGCGGGTCGTCGACGCCGCCGGTGCGCAGCAGCAGCGCGGCCAGCCCGAAGAAGCCCGGCCAGCTGAAGCGCGCGTCCCAGAGCGGGAGGGTGTGGCCGGTGCGCTCGATGTAGTCGACGAACCCGAGGTGCTGGTAGGCGGTCGGGAACCGCGGCACCGGCTCGACCAGCGCGGCCGCGCCGTGGAGCGTGAAGACGGCCGCCAACAGCAGGAACAGCTGGAGCCCCGGTCGCACCGCGGCGGAGTTCAGCGCCAGGAAGAACAGCACGCCGAGCGCGCACGCCGCGACCAGGGCGACCGGTGGGAGCGCCGAGACCAGCCCGAGCCCGTTCATCCGGTCCAGGGCGGCCGGGGTGACCCGGGTCAGCGCCCACAGGTAGGCGGCGAGCGCGACCAGGGCCGCCGACCACAGCGCGACCCCGCGCCGGCTGATCCGGACGCGGGGCGCGGGCGCGGCAGGAAGGGGCGTCGCGCGGTCCCGGGTGACGGGCGGTGCGGTCACGACGCTCCCTCGACGGTCGTGGGCCGGGGGCCCGCGGCGGCCGCCGGGCCCGCGTGGGCCGCGGGGGCCTCGGGGGCCTCGGGGGTCGCGCCGGTCGGCGGGTCGGCGCGGCCGCGCAGCACCCGCACCAGGCCGGGCAGGACGCAGAGCGCGACCGTGGACTGGCTGAGCAGCACCGCGAGACCGACGCCGGCGATGCCCATGCGCGGCATCAGCACCAGCGACAGGCTGAGCACCAGCGCGCACATGAGCCCTTGGAGCAGGGCGACCTGCCGGGTGCGGCTGCGGGCGCGCAGCGTGCCGAAGTAGACCTCGACGATCACCCGGGTGAAGCCCGCGGCCGCGAGCCAGCGCAGCAGCGGGGCCCCGGCCGCGGCGTAGCCGGGGCCGAAGACGTCGAGGATCGGCGCCGCCGCCGCGCCGAGCACGGCGAAGCACGGCAGCGTCACCCACGCCATCCGGGCCAGTGCACCACGCGTGTTGGCGCCGAGGAGGGCGGGCTGCCGCGCGGACTCGACGGTGAGCGAGGCCGCCATGTTGACCGCCAGCAGGTCCAGCGTGCCGCCGATGGTGTTGATGATGTAGTAGACGGCGTTCTGGTCCGCGGTGACCCGCGCCGCCACCAGCACCGGGACGAAGAAGGTGACCAGCAGGTTGAACAACGAGCCGGTGTAGTCCCCGGCGATGAAGCGTCCGATCTGCCGTGCGCTCGGCGGCTGCGTCGCCGGCTCGGCGGCGGCGATCTGACGCGGCACCAGCCGGTGCACGATCAGCAGGCCGAGCGGCACCACCGACAGGGCGATGGCCGCGACCCAGGAGACGAAGACGCCGCTGGCCGGGATCGCCCCGGCGAGCAGCACCAGCAGCACCGCCTTGCCCACGGAGAAGGACAGGTTCCCGACCGGCACCCACACGGCCGACCGCAGCCCGATCAGCACCCCGTCCTGGAGCGTCAGCCAGGACCAGGCCAGCACGGCGAGCAGGAAGCCGCCCCCGCGCAGCCAGCCGCGCAGGAAGTCGTAGTGCGTGCCCCACAGCGGCAGCGCGGCCAGGAAGAGCGCCGCGATGACCGTCGAGGCCAGCGCGTTGAGGACGTAGGCGCGGGCCAGCAGGCGGCCGGTGCTGCGTCCCGCGACCGGCACGAAGCGGGCCAGCGCGCCGGTGAAGCCGAGCGCGGTGAGGCTGGCCAGGAGTTTCATGGCGGCGATCGCGGCCGAGCCCTGCCCCATGTCCGTCTTGGTGTAGTGCAGGGCGGCGAGCCACCAGTAGCCGAGCCCGAGGCCGCCGGAGACCACGGTGTTGAGCATCAGCGCGTAGCCGTTGCGGAACAGCGGGGCCCGGTCGTCGGAGCGGCCCGCCTCCGACGGGTCGGGCTGCCCGGTGGCCGCGCCCTGCGCGGTGGTGGTGGTCACGGCCGGTCCTGCTCCCGCGTCGGGGTGGGCCTCGGGGACGGCGTGGGCCCCGCGGACAGCGTGGGCTTCGCGGACAGCATGGGCCTCGCGGACAGCGACGCGCGGGTGCGCCGGACGACGGCGTAGCCCTTGGTCAGCGCGCGGTCGGCCAGGTAGTGGCGGGTCACGCCGACGCCCGCGACCAACCGGCGGAACGTCGGCAGGTCCGTGCGTCGACGGATCGTCAGCCGCGCCAGCCCGTACGGGCCTTGGTCCACGCGGGCGAGCGTGTTGGCGACGGCGCAGGCCCCGGTCCAGCCGCTTGTGCGGACCGCCGCGCGGACGCGGGCGTCGGAGTAGCCGAACGGGTAGCAGAAGACCTGCTCCGGCCGACCGAGGCGGTCCTCCAGCAGGTCGCGGCAGCGGGCCAGTTCGTCGCCGAGCACGGCAGGGCGGACGGCGTCCAGCGCGGCGTGGCTGTGGCTGTGTCCTCCGGTCTCGATGCCGGCGGCCTCGATCTCCTTGAGCTGCGTCCAGGACAGGGTCGCGTCCAGGGGACTCCCGGCGCGGTCGGCGGGCCCCGCGTCGGCGAGCCAGCCGGTGGTCACGAAGAGGCTGGCGGTCAGCTCCCGTTCGACGAGCCTGGGCAGCACCTCGGTGTGGAAGTCGGCGTACCCGTCGTCGAAGGTCAGCACGACGGGCCGGGCCGGCAGGTCGGCGACCCCGCGCCAGTGCGCCACCAGCGCACCGAACGGGACGGGGGTGAGCCCGAGTTCGACCAGGGCGTCCAACTGGGCGGCGAACCGGTCGGGGTGCACCGAGAGCGCGTGGGTGGCGGGCGGCGGGTCGGCGCGCACCGAGTGGTACATCAGTACCGGCACGGCGGCCCGCGCCCCTCGCGGTACGGGCGTTGGGGGCACGGGCGTTGAGGGCACGGGCGTTCGCGGTACGGGCGTTCGCGGTACGGGCGTTGGGGCTACCGATGTCGGTGGTGTCGGCGTTCGGTCGTAGCTCATGCTCTCCTCCGGCCTTGCGCGGCCCTGCGCCGGCGCAGCCCCTCGGCGTAGCCCGCGGCCGTGATCAGCGCGCCCGCGCCGATGGCGGCCGCGCGTCCCAGGCCCTCCGGCCGACCGCGCAGGGCGTCCACCAGCCCCCGTACGATCCCGGCGGGCAGGACCCGGCGCACGTAGGCCCGCTCGGTGGCCAGACCGTCCGCCGCGCCGACCCGTTCGGTGACCCGCGCCTTGGAGAGCCCCTCGGCCCAGCTGCGGCGGCACAGATAGCGGAAGCGTTCCCGCTCGTGGGAGACCTGGTGGTGGATCACCGCGCGGTCGTCGTAGCAGAACCGCGCCTCGGGACGGGCCTGCTGGATGCGGATGCAGAGCTCCGTCTCCTCCCCGCCGCCCGCGCCCGCGCCGGTCCCCCCGCCGACGCCGCGCCCGATGCCGGCCGGGAAGCCCCCGGCGACGGCGAAGGCGCTGCGCCGGAACGAGGCGTTCCCGCCGAGCACGTTGCGCACCCGGGCCTGTCCGACGGGCATCCCCCGGTAGCTGGCCCCGTGCACCCAGTCGAACTCCTCCGGATACCAGCCCGGCCGCCGCCCGGACGCCCACACCGGCAGGGTGCGGCCGCCGACCCCCATGACCTCCGGGTCGTCGTAGCCCGCGGTGAGCACGGCGAGCCAGTCCGGCTCGGCCATCGCGTCGTCGTCCAGAAACGCCACGATCTCGCCCCGTGCCTGCTGCGCGCCGGTGTTGCGCCCGCCCGACAGCCCCTTTCCGTGAGCGTTGGGCAGCACGCGGACGAGCGGATCGCCGCGGTGCCGCTCGCGCAGTCTGGCGAGCAGGTCCGCGTTGTGGTCGACGACCACCAGGACGTCGAGGGGCGTGAGGGTCTGCCCGCAGGCGGAGTCGACCGCGGCGCAGAGCTGCTGCCAGCGGTCCTCGGTGTAGACGCAGATGACCACGGACGCGGTGTGCGCTGCGGCGGGTCGACGAGGCTCGGTGGACGTGGACGCGACGGTCATGAGCGGGCAGGTCTCCCCGGTAGCGACGGTTCAGGATTCGGTCGGTCGTGGATCAGGGACGGCCCGGGGCGCGGAACGACGCCGCCTGACGGCGAACGCCCCGCAGCACAGCAGCGCGGCCGTCACCGCCAGCGCGCCGAGCGCGCCGCCGCGCGGCGACCACAGGCGCAGCGAGAGCATCGTCTGGGCGATCAGCGTGTCGACGACGAGACCGCCGAAGATCCCGACCAGCAGCCGCAGCCGGAGTGTCTGGCCGGGAAGGGCCCACCCGAGGGCCGCGCCCGGTCCGGCGAGCAGGAAGAGCAGCGCCAGCGCGGGGACGGGCTGACTGCGCACCCCCGCCGCGCTGAAACCCGCCGCGACAGCGTTCACCCCCAGCACCGCGCCGACGACGATCGGGCGCACGCCGGACGCCGGCCGCACCTCGTGCGTGCTCGCCCGGCGGTCCTCCCGTTCGGCGGACGGCGGCCTGGGCTGCGCTTCGAGGTCGTCCGCCTCGGGGCGACTCGCCTCGGGGCCGTAGAGCTCAGGGCCGTTGGACTCAGCGCCGTTGAGCTCGGGGCTGTCGGAGTCCAGGCCGCCGGGCCCAGGGCTGTTGGGCTCAGGGCTGTTCGGCTGGGCTGGCATCGCGGGGGTCACCCCGCTTCGCCCGTCAGGGCGTCGGTCCGGCCGCGTCCCGTGGTACGCGCACGGTGCGCGTGCCACTCCTCGGCGGAGAGGACCACGGACGGGAACGGGCGCAGCGGGGCCGGGACGCGGGCCGCGTCGGAGCGGGCGAGCGAGGGGTAGACCGGGAGCACCCGGTCCGGCGCGAAGCCGGCGGTGACCAGTCGCGCGGCGACCCGGCCGATCGCCCCGCCCGTGCGCGGCGGTCCGGAACAGAGCAGCGCCACACCACCGATCCTGCGGACGCTCTCGATCAGTCGGGGCTCCTCCGGCAGCAGCGGGCCGTCCGCGCGGACGCTGCGGCAGACGACGTGGCGGTAGTCCAGCGCCGTGAGTGCCGCGGCGACCAGCGGGGCCAGGTAGGAGCCCTCGGGGCGCAGACCGACGACGAGCAGGACCCGGTCTCGGTCCGGGTGCGCCTGGGCGAAGCGGCCGGCCAGCGTCACGCAGTCGACCGGGCGCAGGCCGAGGCGGCTGAAGCACCACGAGGGCGCCGCCCGTCCCTCGGCCAGCCACCGGGCCGGTGGCGCGGGCACTCCGCCGCGCAGCGGCGCGAGCGCGCCGCGGAATCCGGCCAGCACCGAGGCCCGCTCCTCCCGGTCCTCGACCAGCACGGCCTCGGCGAGCACGTTCGTCAGGTCGCGGACCGTCACATGCCACTGCTCCAGCCCGAACCGGCCGCGCACCAGCGCCGCACCGCGTGCCATCCGCTCCTGACCGGCCTGCACCGCGCGCACCCCGGCGCGCACGGCAAGCGGCGCCCCGGGCTGGAGGCGCAGACGGTGGCGCGCCCCCTGGAGCCGGTCGGCCGTCAGCTGGGCCAGTGCCGCGGCGGCCGCGAAGGCGACCGCCGCGTCGTCCCGGTCGGCGGCGTCGACGACCCGGCGCACGAGCGCCGACGCGCGGGTGTCGGGCAGCGTCCACGTGTCCGCGCCGGCCTCAGCCATCGCCGTGCCTCCACCCACCGGGCGCACCGCCCGCGGCGCGCGCACCTCCGAGGGCACGCGCACCCCCGTCGACAGGCGCACCGCCGTCAGCACGCGCACCGCCGCTCGACGCGCCCGCCGCGCGCTCGCGCAGCAGCGTGCGCAGCACCCGCTGACCGTCGCGGAAGGTGCGCAAGTTGGACTGCCCGGTCCGGCGCGGCAGTTCCAGGGTCGGCACCTCGGCGACCCGAAGGCCCTCCAGCAGGGCCCGGCAGACCATCTCCGTCTCGATCTCGAACCCGGAGGAGCGCAGGTCCAGGCGGGCCAGCGCGTCGCGGCGGAAGCCGACGTAGCCGTAGCAGAGGTCGGTCAACGACGCCTGGTAGAGCAGGTTGGTGAGGGCCAGCAGCGCCCGGTTGCCGCTGCGGCGCAGCGTGGTGATGTCCAGCGAGCCCCCGCCGCCGGTGAACCGGGAGCCCTTGACGACGTCGTAGCCGTTCTCCAGGAAGTGCACGTAGCGCGGGATCTCACGGGGCGACATGCTGCCGTCCGCGTCGATCATGATGATGTAGTCGCCCTTGGCGTTGAGGAAGCCGGTGCGCAGCGCGTTGCCCTTGCCCGGCCCGCTCTGCGGCACGACCCGCAGGGAGGGCAGGCAGGCGCGGGCGCGCCCGGCCGTGTCGTCGCTGGACTCCCCGTCCACCAGGATCACCTCGTCGACGCAGTCCGGGATCCGGCTGAGGACCCAGGCGATGTTGGCGGCCTCGTTCCTGGCCGGCACCACGAGGCTGACCGACCCGCCGGGCGCCCCGACCGCGGCCCGGACCGTCTCGCTGCAGCGCCGTTCGGCTGTGCTGGTGTGTTGCTGCTTCCATGACTGATGCACCCCGGTCCCCCCACACGGCACGGCTCGGTGCCATGAAGGTGCGTAAGCGAATCCCTGCCCCCTGGCGGCTCCCCCGGTCCTTTCGGCCCGCGCCGCCTCCAGCACGGTAACGGGGGCCGCCGTTCGGCGAAAGCAGTCCGGCGCAATCCACCGCGCGACCGGCCGGGGTCGACCCAAAACAGAAGCGTCACAATCGGATCGCAATCATCCGCCTGTGCCGCGAAATCGATTGACACCAGCCCCATGAACCACCCGTGACCGCCCCGTTCACCGAGCGCCCCACGTGCGCCGCCCATGCGCCCCGCACCTCAGCCGGAGTCCCTTGTGAACGCCGGAAGACGGGGGGTACCTTGCGATTCGGATCCGGCGCCGAAAAGGCGCCGTTGCCGTATCCCGGGGGGGACTTGTGGGTCTTCGGCCTTTGGCGCCGGACATCGGCGTTCCCGCTCTCGTACTCAAATTCGGCCACTATCCGGTCCATCACGGCGGAGTTGGCGCGATCCGTTCGCTCGGCCGCCTCGGCATCCCCGTCCACGCCGTGACCGAGGACCGGCTCACCCCGGCCGCGGTCTCGCGCTACACCCGGCGGGCGCACCCGTGGCCCACCACCGGGGCGGAGCCCGACGAGGAGCTGTTGCAGGGCCTGCTGCGGATCGGCGACCGCATCGGCCGGCCCGCGCTGCTCATCCCGACCGACGAGGAGGCGGCGGTCCTGGTGGCCGAGCACCAGGACGGGCTCGACGGCCGGTTCCTCTTCCCTCGGACACCGAAGGGCCTGGTCAGAGCTCTGGCCAGTAAACAGGGCCTGCACGAGCTGTGCCTGCGCCACGGCGTCGGCACGGCCCGCACCGCGGCCCCGCGGAGCCGGGCCGAGGTGCTCGCCTTCGCCTCCGCCGCGACCTATCCGCTGGTGGCGAAGAACCGCGACCCGTTCACCCGCCGCTCCCACCCGGCCGTGCCCGGCACCACCCGGATCGACTCGCCCGAGGAGCTGGTGGCGCTCGCCGACGCGTGGGGCGACCAGCCGGGCGTGGTCCTCCAGGAGTACCTGCCCCGCGCCGACGCCGAGGACTGGATCGTGCACCTGCACACCAGCGCCGAGGAGGACGCCAGAGTTCCCTTCACCGCGGTGAAAGTCCGCTCCTGGCCGCCGCACGCCGGAATGACGGCGATGGCGGTGACCACGCCCAACGAGGAACTCGCCCAGGCGTCCGCCGACTTCTGCAAGGAGATCGGATTCGCGGGCGCGTGCGATCTCGACTGGAGATTCGACCGTCGCGACGGCCGCTACAAACTCCTGGATTTCAATCCGCGGATCGGCGCGCAGTTCCGGCTCTTCGAAACCGAGGCCAGGGTCGATCTCGTGCGCGCCCTGCACCTGCATCTGACCGGGCGTCCGATTCCCGCCGCGCCGCAGATCCACGGACGTCGAATCGTCGTGGAGAACATCGATCTTCCGGCGCGCCTTTTCTACCGGCGGACGGACTACCGGACGCCCTCCGCGTGGCCGGCCTCGCGATGGACCGAACGGGAGCTCGGCTGGTGGGCCGCGGACGACCCGCTGCCCTTCCCCGCGATGCTGCTGCGTTCCGTCCGGCCCGGCCTCAGGTTCCTCGCCGACACCCGCGACCGCCGGGCCCGGCACGCCGCCCGCCGCTCCGGCTGACCGGCTGCCTGAGCCCGGCCGCCTACCTGCCCGACCGCCCTACACGCCCGACCGTCCACGTGCCCGACCGTCCACGTGCCTACCGTCCACGTGCCCGACCGTCCACATGAAGGGGAGCCTGCTCCATGTCCTTTCCCTCGCCCGGCAGTCCGCACCGCCGCACCGTCGTCGTCATCGGCGCCGGTCCCTACGGTCTGTCCGTCGCGGCCCATCTGCGGGCCGCCGGCCTGTCGGTGCGCGCCTTCGGCGACCCGATGCACAGCTGGCGCGACACCATGCCGGTCGGCATGCTGCTCAAGTCCACGCCCGACGCCTCCAACCTCTCCGCCCCGCGCCGCGGACACGGCCTGGCGGACTACTGCCGCACCGTCGGCGAGACCGCCCCGCGCGGCCACGACCGGGTGCCCGTCGAGCTGTTCACCCGCTACGGCGAGTGGTTCCAGCAGGAGCTGGTCCCGTTCCTGGAGCGCGACCAAGTGGTGAACATCCGTCAGAAACCGTCCGGCAACGCCTTCGACCTCGAACTGTCCTCGGGCGAGGTCTTCTCCAGCGCCGCCGTCGTCGTCGCCAGCGGCCTCACGGGGTTCGCGCACGTCCCCGGGCGGCTGCGCGTCCTCGCGCCCGACGGGCCGTCCGCCGAGGGACTCCTCTCCCACAGCTCCCAGCACGCCGACATGGCGGCGCTCAAGGGGCGCTCGGTGCTGGTCGTGGGCGCCGGTCAGTCCGCGCTCGAAGGCGCGGCGCTGCTGCACGAGGCGGGCGGGCTGGTGGAGGTGGTCTCCCGCGGCCGGATCCGCTTCGGAGCGGCCCCGGCCAGCGGCCCGCGCTGGCAACCGGAGTCGCCGATGGGTCCGGCCTGGTCGCTGTGGGCCATGGCCCGGTATCCGCAGGCCTTCCGGTCGCTGCCGGACCAGGTCCGGCTGCGCCTGGTCAAGGAGGTGCTCGGCCCCAGCGGCGCCTGGTGGCTGCGGCCCCGCGCGGACGGCGTCCTGCCCCTTCACTCCGGCAGCCCGCTGCGCACCGTCCGCCGGGAGGGGGACCAGGCCGTCGTCACGACGGAGGCGTCCGACGGCGGCACGCGCGAGTTCGCCGTCGACCACGTGCTCGCCGCCACCGGCTACCGGGTCGATCTCGGCGGGCTCTCCTTCCTCTCCCCCGAACTGCGCGCCCGCGTCGCGGTCCTGGGCGGCTTCCCCGCGCTGGACGCCGGTATGGGCAGTTCGGCGCCGGGCCTGTGGTTCACCGGTCTCCCCGCTGCGGCGAGCTTCGGCCCCTTCATGCGGTTCGTCTGCGGAACGGAGTTCGCCTCCGCCCGGATCGCCGCCGCGGTCGCCGCACGGGCCGCGTCTTGATGTGACTCCACCTGACGTGGCTCAGCCCGACGTAACTCAGCCGGACGTGGCTCAGCCTGACGTGGCTCAGCACACAACGGGTCCGGTTGACTGCCATACGCGCACCATGGTGGGATTTCACGACCTGAGAGACAACTGAACACGGCGGCAATGTCGAGGAAGTCCGGTGCGAATCCGGCGCGGTCCCGCCACTGTCAGCGGGGAGCCGCATCGCTCTCCCCGTGAGCCAGGAACTCTGGCCGCCGTCACCACGAGCCGGGGCGCGGACCCCCGAGTGAGGACTGCTGCCGTGCGCGAACGCGCGTCTGGCCCGCGCCTGGTCGGCGTGGGCATGGGCCCGGGTGATCCGGAGCTCGTCACCGTGAAGGCCGTACGCGTGCTGCGTGAGGCGGACGCGGTCGTCGTGCCGGTGATGGACACCGGCGAGGTCGGGCGGGCCGAGGCCACGGTGCTGCACCACGCCGACTCCGCGAAGATCGTCCGGGTGGTGTTCGCCCTGAACGAGCGTGAGGACCGCGCCCGGCGCGAGGCCGCCTGGGACGCGGCGGGCGCGCGAGTGGCCGAGCTGCTCCGGGAGGGTGACGCGCGGACAGTCGCGTTCGCGACCATCGGCGACCCGAACGTCTACTCCACCTTCACGTATCTGGCCCACACGCTGCGCGGCCTCGTCGCCGGCCTCACGGTGGAGACCGTCCCCGGGATCACCGCGATGCAGGATCTCGCCGCCCGCAGCGGCACCGTCCTCGCCGAGGGCACCGAGCCGCTGACGCTGGTGCCCGTGACCGCCGGGGCCGAGGTGCTGAAGGAAGCCCTCGCCGGCCCCGGCACCGTCGTCGCCTACAAGTTCGGCCGCTTCGCCGAGCAGGTCGCCGCCGCGCTGCGGGAGTCGGGCCGCGAGGGCGACGCCGTCTGGGGCGCCGCGCTCGGCCTGGAGGCCGAGCGGCTGAGCGCGCCCGGGACGCCGCTGCCCGCCGAACTGCCGTATCTGTCCACGCTGATCGCCCCGGTGCGTCGCGAAGGCCGAGGGGGAAAGCTGTGACGACGGGGAGAGCTGTGACGATGACGACCGACGAGCAGACGAAGCCGGGCAAGGTCACCTTCGTCGGCGCCGGCCCCGGCGCCGCCGACCTGCTGACCTTCCGCGCCGCCCGCGCCATCGCCGAGGCGGACGTGGTCATCTGGGCCGCGAGCCTGGTCCAGGAGGAGGTGCTCCAGCACGCCCGCGAAGGCGCCGAGATCCTCGACTCCTCCCTCGTGCCGATGGAGGACGTCCTCGCGGTCTACGAGCGGGCCGCGCAGGACGGCACGCGGGTGGCCAGGATCCACTCCGGCGACCCGTCCCTGTGGGGCGCGGTGCAGGAGCAGTTGGAGCGCTGCCGCACGCTGGGCCTGGAGACCGAGATCATCCCCGGCGTCTCCTCCTTCTCGGCCGTCGCCGCCCTCGCACAGCGGGAGCTGACGATTCCGGAGGTCGCCCAGAGCGTGATCCTCACGCGCCTCGGCGGCGGCAAGACGCCCATGCCGCCCGGCGAGGAGGTGCGCGAGTTCGCGTGCCACGGCACCACCATGGCGATCTTCCTCTCCGCGGCCCGCAGCAAGCAGCTGGTCGAGGAGCTGCTGGAGGGCGGCTACGCCCCCGAGACGCCGGTCGTGGTCGCCTACCAGGCGACCTGGCCCGAGGAGCTGCTGCTGACCTGCACCGTCGCCACGCTGGAGGCGACGGTCAAGGAGCACAGGCTCTGGAAGCACACGCTCTTCCTGGTCGGCCCGGCGCTCGGCGCCCACGGCACCCGTTCGCACCTCTACCACCCCGGCCACTTCCACACGTTCCGCAAGGCGGACCGCACGGCACGCCGGCAGCTGCGGGCTGTCGGCGCCAACGAGGCTGGAAGCGGCGCGGCCGGCGGCGGCGAGGCGAGCGCGGCGGCCGACTCCGGCCACGGTCATGCCTGAGCTGCGGGAGCCGGAACCTCCGCGCACCGCGATGGTGCGTCAGACGCCGCCCGCCGGGCGGAGTTCCGCCGCGCTGATCACCGTCCTGGGGCAGACGCAGTTCGGAGCAGGGGTCACGGACGAGAGCAGCGCTCTCGTCGCTGAGGCCGCGCTCGTCGTCGGCGCCCGGCGCCACCTCGACGCCGCGCGCGTGCCCGCCGACCGCGCGCTCGCGCTCGGGCCGCTCGCGCCCGCGCTCGACGCCGTCGCCCTGCTGCGCGAGAAGGACCCGGACGCGCGCGTCGTCGTGCTCGCCTCCGGAGACCCCGGTTTCTTCGGAATCGTGCGCGTGCTCGCCCGGCGCTTCGGCGCGGACGCGCTCGACGTGCGCCCCGGCATCAGCAGCATCGCCCGCGCCTTCGCCCGGCTCGGCGTGCCCTGGGACGACGCCGTCACCGTCAGCGCCCACGGACGCGACCCGCGCCGGGCGTTCAACATCTGCCGCTCGCAGCGCAAGGTCGCCGTTCTGACCGCACCCGGCGCCGGACCCGCCGAGATCGGCGCCGCCCTCGCCGCCGTGCCCGGCCTGCGCCGCCGCCTGGTCGTCGCCGCCGACCTCGGCGGACCGGACGAGAGCCTCGTCGAGCTGACACCCGCCGAGGCCGCCGCCCGCGACTGGCCCGCCGTCAACGTCGTGCTGAGCCTCGCCGACACCGCGCCGCCCGTCGCCGACGCCATGCGCGCCGTCGCCGGGTACGAGGGCCCGCCGGAGGGCGGCTGGGCCCTGCCCGAGGAGGCCTTCGCGCACCGCGACGCGATGCTCACCAAGGCCGAGGTGCGCGCCTTCGCGCTGGCCAGGCTCGGTCCGCGCCTGGGCGAGCTGGTCTGGGACGTCGGCGCGGGCAGCGGCTCGGTCGCGGTCGAGTGCGCCCGCCTGGGCGCGGCGGCCGTCGCGGTCGAACGCGACGCCGACGGCGTGGAGCGCATCCGCGCCAACGCCGCCGCCCACGGCGTCGCGCACGCCGTGGCCGTCGTGCACGGCCGCGCGCCCGAGGCGCTGGCCGAACTGCCGGACCCCGACGCCGTGTTCGTCGGCGGCGGCGGCGCGGACCTCGCCCGGCTCGTCGCCCTCGCCGCCGCGCGCGCCCGCCGCACCGTCGTGGTCACCCTCGCCGCACTCGACCGCGTACCGGAGGCGCGCCGCGCCCTGCTGGACGCCGGACTGGCCGTCGAGGGCGTGCAGTTGCAGGCCAACCGGCTGGCGCCACTGCCCGGCGAGGTCACCCGGCTCGCCGCGACCAACCCCGTCTTCGTCCTGTGGGGCACCCGCCCCGCCGCACCAACCGCCGTCTCGCAGGGAGTTCAGACGTGATCGGCCTGATCGCCGCCACCGCCGCAGGCCGTCAGGCCGCCGCGCAGCTCGCCGAGGCCCTCGGGGCCGACGACTGCCGCCTGTACGGGGGGACGGTCCGCGAAGCCGTCCCCGCCGCCTACGCCGAGTGCGAGCAGCTCGTCTGCTTCCTCGCCACGGGCGCCACCGTCCGCCTGCTCGCGCCGCTGCTGGCCGCCGAGGGCTCCGACAAGCACACCGACCCGGGCGTCGTCTGCGTGGACGAAGCCCGCCGCTTCGCCGTCGCACTCGTCGGCGGCCACGAGGGCGGCGCGAACGCGCTCGCCGCGCGGGTGGCCGCCGCCCTGGACGCGCAGGCCGTGGTGACCACGGCCACCGACGCGACCGACGTCCCCGGCCTGGACACCCTCGGCGTGCCCGTCGCCGGCGACCTCGCCGCCGTCAGCCGCGCGCTGCTCGACGGCGCGCCGGTCCGACTGGTCGGCGCGGACCGCTTCCCGCTCCCGGCCCTGCCCGCCAACGTCTCGGCGGACGCGCCCGCCGACGCGCCGACGATCGCCGTCGGCGACGAAGCCGCCTCCGCTACGGCGGTGCCGACCGTGCGGCTG
>NZ_BBPQ01000002.1:189079-210894 GCF_000787855.1 Streptacidiphilus anmyonensis
GCCTCCGCTACGGCGGTGCCGACCGTGCGGCTGTTCCCGCCGAGCCTGGTCGTCGGCGTCGGAGCCAGCAAGGGCGCGCCGGCCTCGGAGATCCTGGAGCTGCTCCGCACGGCACTCGCCGACGCGGGCCTGGACGCCCGCTCACTGCACAGCCTCGCCAGCGTCGACGCCAAGGCGGACGAGCCGGGCCTGCTCGCGGCCGCCGCCGAACTCGGCGTCCCGGCGCGGTTCTTCACCGCCGACGAGCTGGCCGCCGTCACCGTGCCCAACCCCTCGGAGGCGCCGCTGGCCGCCGTCGGCACCCCGAGCGTCGCCGAGGCCGCCGCCCTGCTCGGCGCGGAGACCACCGAACTCCTGGTCCCCAAGCGGAAGTCGGCGCCCGAGGGCCGCGCCGCGATGGCGACCGTCGCCGTCGCCCGCCGCCCGCTGCGCGGCCGCCTCGCGATCGTGGGCCTCGGCCCCGGCGCGCGCGACCTGCTCACCGACCGCGCCCGCACCGAACTGCGGCGCGCCTCGGTCATCGTGGGCCTGGACCAGTACGTCGACCAGATCCGCGACCTGCTCCGGCCCGGTGTGCGCATCGAAGCCACCGGGCTGGGCGCGGAGGAGGAGCGCGCCCGCAGCGCGGTCCGCCTGGCCCAGCAGGGCCTGGCCGTCGCGCTGATCGGCAGCGGCGACGCCGGCGTCTACGCGATGGCCTCCCCGGCCCTGGCCGAGGCCGGCGCGGACATCGACGTCGTCGGCGTCCCCGGCGTGACCGCCGCGATGGCGGCGGCCTCGCTGCTGGGCGCGCCGCTGGGCCACGACCACGTCTCGATCAGCCTGTCCGACCTGCACACCCCGTGGGAGGTCATCGAGCGCCGCGTCCGCGCCGCCGCCGAGGCCGACCTGGTCGTCACCTTCTACAACCCGCGCAGCCGCGCCCGCGACTGGCAGCTGCCCAAGGCGCTGTCCATCCTCGCGGAGCACCGCGACGCCCCCGCGACCCCGGTCGGCATCGCCCGCAGCGTCTCCCGCCCGGACGAGTGGCACAGGGTGACGACGCTGGCGGCCCTCGACCCGACCGAGGTGGACATGTTCACCGTGGTCACCGTCGGCAACACCGCCTCGCGCGAGGTCGCCGGACGCTTCGTCACCCCGCGCGGGTACCGGTGGCAGGGGTGAAGTGCCTGGACGTCTGCCCGGTCGACGCGATCGACCTGCTGCCCGTCGATCCCCTTCAGGAGCACGCCTCATGATCCACCGTCAGGTCCATCCCATCGAGGCGGAGTCGTACCGCCGCCTGCGTGCCCGGCACGACGCCTCCCACCTGCCGCCGCTCACCCGGGCCGTGGCGGAGCGGGTCGTCCACGCCAGCGCGGACCTGGAGTACTTCGACGACCTCGTCCTCGCCGACGAGTCCGTCCTGCGCGCCGCCGCGGACGCGCTCGCCGCGGGCGCCCCGATCGTCGCGGACGTGGAGATGGTCGCGGCGGGGATCACCGCGCGCGAGTCGGTCTGCCGCGTGCGGCAGGCCAAGGCCGACCCCGACGCCGGGCTGACCCGCTCGGCGGCAGCCGTGCGGATGGCCCTGGCGGAGGTCGGCCACGGCGCGGTCTGGGTCATCGGCTGCGCGCCGACCGCCCTGGAGGAGCTGCTCGTCCTCGACGCGCGCCCGGCGCTCGTGATCGGTCTGCCCGTCGGCTTCGTCGGCGCCGCCGAGTCCAAGGCCGCCCTGCGCGCGTCGGGACTGCCCGGCGTGAGCAACATCTCGGAGAAGGGCGGCTCGGCCGTGGCCGCCGCGGCCGTCAACGCCCTGCTCTACCCGGACCTGTACGACATCACCACGACTCCCGAGGAGAACCTGTGACCTCCCCCGCGCTGCTGCTGGTCGGCCACGGCACCCGTGACGAGGACGGCGCGGAGGCCTTCCGCGAGTTCGTCGAGCTGCTGAAGGCACGCCTGCCGCAGACCCCGGTCGGCGGCGGCTTCATCGAGCTGTCCCCGCCGCCGCTCGCCGACGCCGTGGCCGAGCTGGTCGAGCAGGGCGCGCGCCGATTCGCGGCCGTGCCGCTGGTGCTGGTCTCCGCCGGGCACGCCAAGGGCGACATCCCGGCCGCGCTGGTACGCGAGCGCGAACGCCACGCGGGCACCAGCTTCCGCTACGGCCGACCGCTCGGCCCGCACCCGTCCCTGCTGACCGTCCTGGAGCGCCGCCTCGACGAGGTCGTCACGCCCGAGGAGCGCGCCGAGACGACCGTCCTGCTCGTCGGCCGCGGCTCGACGGACCCGGACGCGAACGCCGAAGTCGCGAAGGTGGCACGGCTGTTCTGGGAGGGCCGGGGCCTCGCCGGCGTCGAGACGGCCTTCGTCTCGCTGGCCGCGCCGAACGTCCCCGACGGCCTGACCCGCTGCGCGCTGCTGGGCGCGAAGCGTGTCGTGGTGCTGCCGTACTTCCTCTTCACCGGCATCCTGCCGGACCGCGTCGCCGAGCAGGCGCGCGAGTGGGCCGAGGCGCACCCGGACGTGGACGTGCGGCAGGCGGGTGTGCTCGGCGCGACCGAGGAGCTGGCCGAACTGGTCCTGGAGCGCTACCGCGAGACCGAGCAGGGCGACCTGCGGATGAACTGCGACACCTGCGTCTACCGCATCGCCATGCCGGGCTTCGAGGCCAAGGTCGGCGCGCCGCAGCGCCCGCACCACCACCCGGACGACCCGACCCACGACCACGGGCACGGCGGCCACGGGCACGGCGACCACGGGCACGGGCAGCACGGTCACCACCACGACCAGAGCCATGCACACTGACGACGCAGATCCCGGCGACGGCCGCGACCTGCTGCGCCACCACGGCGACCGCGAGGTCGGCGGCGGCCTGGTCGACCTCGCGGTCAACGTGCGGACGGGCACGCCGCCCACCTGGCTGCGCGAGATCCTCGCCGACAGCCTCGGCAGCCTCGCCGCCTACCCCGACGGCACCGCCGCACGCGCGGCGGTCGCCGCGCGGCACGGGCGCGCGCCCGAGGAGGTCCTGCTCACGTCCGGCGCGGCGGAGGCCTTCGTGCTCCTCGCACGAGCCCTGCGCCCCCGCCACGCCGTCGTGGTGCACCCTCAGTTCACCGAGCCCGAGGCCGCGCTGCGCGACGCCGGGCACCCGGTGGACCGCTTGGTGCTCCCTCCGGAGGCGGGTTTCCGCCTCGACCCCTCGGCGCTCCCCTCCACTGCCGATCTGGTCGTGGTCGGCAACCCCACCAACCCCACCTCCGTCCTGCACCCGGCCGAGACCCTGGCCGGGCTGACCCGTCCCGGCCGCGTCCTGGTGGTGGACGAGGCGTTCGCGGACACGGTGCCCGGCGAGCCCGAGAGCCTCGCCGGCCGCCGCGACCTGCCGGGTCTGGTCGTGCTGCGCAGCCTGACCAAGACCTGGGGTCTGGCCGGGCTGCGCATCGGTTACGTGCTGGCCGCACCGGAACTGATCGCGCGGCTGGAGGCCGCGCAACCGCTGTGGCCGGTCTCCTCCCCCGCGCTCGCCGCCGCCGTCGCGACCTCCGCCCCGGCCGCGCTCGCGGAGGCGGAGGCAGCCGCGCGGGCCACCGCCGTCGACCGCGCGCACCTGCTGACCCGGCTCGCCGAGATCCCGGGCGTCCGCGTCCACGGCGTCCCGGCCAGCTCCTTCGTGCTGGTCGAACTCCCCGACGCGGACAAGGTGCGCCTCCGCCTCCGCGAGGCCGGCTTCGCCGTCCGCCGCGGGGACACCTTCCCGGGCCTCGGCCCGGACTGGCTCCGCATCGCGGTCCGCGACCGCGCCACGACGGACGCCTTCTGCGACGCGCTGCGGCTCAGCTGCGGCCGCTGAGGCCCGCGCGGCCGGCGTCCAGTGCACGACCGAACGGACCGGCTCGCCGACGGCGTCGACTCAGCCGCGGCACCGACTCAGCCCGGCTCCGACTCAGGCTCCGGCAGCGACTCGGCAGCGATTCGGCTCCGGCAGCGACTCAGCCGCGGCGCCGACGGCGCGTCAGCGCGACCACGCCGCCGCCCGCGCCGAGCACGACCAGGGCCGCGCCCGCGATCACCGGCGTGGCGCTGCTGCTCCCCGTCTCCGCCAGGTGCGTCGAGCCGCTCGGCGCGGTCGGCGGGGTGGACACGTCGGCCACCGGGCTCGCACCGCCCGCGCCGCCGGTCCCGCTGCCGCCCGCCGCGCCGACGCCGCCCGTGCCACCGGAGCCGCCGCTCATGCCCTGCGACGGCCCGCTCGACGGCGTGCCGCCGCCCGAGTCGCCCGAACCCCCGCCCGTCGCGCCGCCGTTGGAACCTCCGCCGTTGGAGCCTCCGCCGTTGACCCCGCCACCGTTGGAGCCGCCGTCGGAGCCGCCGTGACCCGAGCCCTTCGTGCAGGAGACGTCGGCGAGCACGATCTTCCCCCGCACGGCTGCGACGTTCAGCGCCAGCGGGTTCACGTCGACGTCCAGCTCGACCGCCGTCGCCGCCGCCGAGTCCGACGTCGTGGTGTGCTGGGAGAGCTTGAGGTCCACCACGCCCAGGGCAGGGACCCGGACCACCGTGTCGCCGTGCGCGCTCAGGCGTACGTGGACGCCGAGGATCGTGATCTCCCCCAGGGCCTCCGCGCTCGCGCTCGGCGCGCCGTCGACGGGGCAGTCCGCCTCGGCGCTGACGGCTTTGAGGCCCACCAGCTCGGTGAGCGGCAGGCCGGGCAGGTGCAGGTGCGCGTCGGCGAGGGTGACGGAGGCGCGCGAGCCGTGGGCGTCGACGACGGCGTCGGTCTGACCGACCTGCGCCATCACCAGGTTGACCGGCTGGTCGTTCTCGACGCCGCTGCCGACCACGGTGCTCAGCGCGGCGCCGCTGCGCGAGGCGGGCGCGGAGATCTTGTTGAGCGAGACGTCGACCGGGATGTCGGCCGCGCTCAGCAGCCGGACGTCCAGCGCGACCTCCGCCGTGGTGGCGGACGCGGTGCCCGACCCCGTGGTCGCGTGCGCGGGTTCGGCCACCCCCATCAGCGAGACCGCGGCGAGTGCGCCGGACAAGGCGAAGGGTGTGGCGAAGCGACGACGACGGGACAGGGACAGCACGGTGTAACCCCCACCTGGGAACGTACGTACATGCCGGGAACGGCTGGGCGATGCACGGAATCGGACCCGCTTATTCTTGCGAACCGTGTGTCACCGAGTCAGCACACGCAGTCAGTTCACTCTTTAGAGTGACAGATCCCCACGATCACCAACCGCCCCAGCCGTTCGGGGCTGGACTAGCGTGGTGCTCCCAACCACGCGAACCTCCGGGAGCAGCTGTGAGTGATCTCTTCTCCGTCTCCGGCCGGACGGCCCTGGTCACCGGCGGGACGAGGGGCATCGGTCTGATGATCGCCCGCGGCCTGGTCCAGGCGGGCGCCAAGGTCTACGTGAGCTCCCGGAAGCCGGAGGCCTGCGAGGCCGCCGCGGCCGAGCTGAAGCAGCACGGCGAGGCGGTCCCGCTGCCCGCCGACCTCTCCGAGGAGTCGGAGATCGCCCGGCTCGCCGAGGAGCTGGCCTCGCGCGAGGAGAGCCTGGACATCCTGGTCAACAACGCGGGCGCCACCTGGGGCGCGACCCTCGACGACTTCCCCGTCAGCGGCTGGGACAAGGTCATGGACCTCAACCTGCGCAGCCCCTTCCTGCTCACCCAGGCCCTGCTGCCCCTCCTCCGCGCCGCCGGCACGCCGGACTCCCCCGCCCGGATCATCAACGTCGGCTCCATCGACGGCCTCCACGTCAGCC
Source organism: Streptacidiphilus anmyonensis (assembly GCF_000787855.1). Classification (GTDB taxonomy): domain Bacteria; phylum Actinomycetota; class Actinomycetes; order Streptomycetales; family Streptomycetaceae; genus Streptacidiphilus; species Streptacidiphilus anmyonensis. The sequence continues at coordinate 194,836 of NZ_BBPQ01000002.1, forward strand.
CGCTGCCCACTTACTCCTACGCCGCGAGCAAGGCGGGCCTGCACCACCTGACCCGCGTCCTGGCGAAGGAGCTGGGGCCGCAGCACATCACCGTCAACGCCATCGCCCCGGGCCCGTTCGAGTCGAAGATGATGGCCGCCACCCTGGCCGCCGTCGGCGACCAGATCGCCGCGTCCGCCCCCTTGCGCCGCATCGGCCGCCCCGACGACATGGCCGGCGTCGCCGTCTACCTCTCCAGCCGCGCGGGCTCCTACGTCACCGGCGCGGTGATCCCCGTCGACGGCGGCATCGGCACGACGGTGTGAAGCCCCAGCGTTACGGCAGGCGCCAGTCGACGGGCTGGGCGCCCTGCTTGACGAGGAGGTCGTTGGCGCGGGAGAAGGGGCGGGAGCCGAAGAAGCCGTAGTCCGCCGAGTAGGGGCTCGGGTGGGAGGACTCGATGCAGGGCACCTCGCCCAGCAGCGGCTTGAGGCCGCGGGCGTCCTTGCCCCAGAGGATGGCCACCAGGGGCGCGTTGCGGGCGACGAGGCCGCGGATGGCCTGGTCGGTGACGGCCTCCCAGCCCTTGCCGCTGTGGGCGCGGGGCTTGCGCGGCGCGGTGGTGAGCACCCTGTTGAGCAGCAGCACACCCTGGCGGGTCCAGGGCGTGAGGTCGCCGTTGGCGGGCGCGGGGAGTTGGAGGTCGCGCTGGTACTCGGTGAAGATGTTGACCAGGCTGCCCGGCAGCGGCCGCACCTCCGGCGCGACCGAGAAGGAGAGGCCCACCGCGTGGCCGGGGGTCGGGTACGGGTCCTGTCCGACGATCAGCACGCGGACGTCCGCGAGCGGCTGCTGGAACGCGCGCAGCACGTTCGCGCCTGCGGGGAGGTAGCCGCGTCCGGCGGCGTTCTCTCCGCGGAGGAAATCCCCCATCACCGCCACGTCGCCCGCGACGGGGGCGAGGGCCTGGGCCCAACCGGACTCGACGATCTCATGCAAAGGACGCGCTGCCACACGGAAAGCCTAGTGGCCCCCGCCGACACGCGACGACGGGCCCCGGCCCCGGCAGCAGGAGCGGCAGCGCCGAACCGCCCGAGCGCGCCGCCACGCGCGGACGCGCACGGCTACGCGCGGACGCGCTCCCGCGCGCTGTGCGCCAGGGCGTCCGCGGAGCAGGACTCCGCCGCCTCGGTCGCGTCGCGGAACGCCTCCCTCGCGTCCTGGCCGGACGCGGCCACGGCGACGGCCAACTCGTGCAGGGCGCGGGCGCGTTCGTACGGGGCGTGCGCGCCGTCCAGGAGCTGCACGGCGAGGCGGAGGCGATCGAGGCGTGCCTGCGGGTCGGGATCGAGCTCGGCCGAGGCGCGCATGGCCGTGCCGATCGCGGAGAGCGTGCCGTAGCGCTCGGCCCGCCCCAACTGGTCCGCGGCCAACTCGCGGGCGCGGTCCAGGTCGCCGAGGCCCGCGCAGGCCGCTGCGAGGCCGCGCTGCCAGCCGCACCAGCCGGGGTTGCGCATCCCGCGGGCGTCCAGGCGGGCGCCCGCCTGGGACAGTTCCGCCTCGGCGTCCACGAACTCGCCGAGCCCCAGCAGGAACACGCCCCGGACGGTCTGCGCGTCCGGGAAGACCACGGCGTTGGAGTACGGCGCACGGAAGCTGTAGCGCTCGGTCAGCGTGCGCGCCTCCGCCGTCGCGCCGCGCGCCGTCAGGACCGCCACGAGGGTGCCGACCGCGTACCAGTGGACGGGAGTGCCCTCGCCCACGCGGTTGGCCAGCTCCAGGCCGTACCGGGCCTCCTTCTCCGCCTCGGCCAAGTCGCCCGTGCGGTAGTGGACGTAGCCGAGGATGGTGTGCCCGAAGGAGAGGTGGGCGCCGCGCCAGCCGGCCTGCTCGTACTCCTCGATGCCCTTCGCGAAGAGCTCGAGCGCCCGCTCGCGCCGGTCCCCGTACATGTAGGTGAGCGCGACCAGCACGGGCACCTCGAAGCCCCACTCCGAGTGCGCCCACCGCAGTTCGCCCTCCAGGGCGCGATCGCTGTAGTGCAGCGCCACGTCGACGGGCTCGCCGCGCACCGTCGCGTCCCAGGCGCGCAGGCCCAGCACGTAGCGGGCGGCGATGGAGCGGTCGCCCTCGACGTCCAGACGTTCGGCCAGGTCGGCCAGGCGTTTGGAGCGCTCCTCCGAGCCCTGCTCCCAGGCGTCGAAGGCGCCCCACATGAACTGCCACACCTGCATCTTGAGGCGCAAGGCCTCGTCCTCGACGCGCTGCACCTCCGCTGCCATGGTCTCCGCGGCCTCGGCGAGGTTGTTGCTGTGGGCCAGCGACTGCGCCAGCCGGACGCTGATCTCGTGGCGCAGCAGGTCCGGGATCACCGGCTGGGCGAGCGCCATCCGCAGTTGGTCGGCGGTGGCGGCCGGATCGTAGAGGAGGGTGGAGCAGCCGAGCTCGAAGAGCACGTGCGCCCGCTCGGACACCGGCGGCGGCTCCTCGACAGCGCGCGCGAGGCAGCGCTGCGCGGTCTCCGGCGCACCAGACTGCATGAACAGCTGGGCCGCGTCCCGCAGTTGCTCGACGACGCGGGCGTCCCCGGCCGGCGGCACCTCCAGCCAGTGCCGGGCCGCGACCATGGGGCTGCGCCCCGCCTCCAGGACCGTCATGGCCGCGCGGGCGTGCAGGTCGGTGCGCTCGCCCTCCGGAATGCTCCGGTAGACGGACGTGGCGATCAACGGGTGGACGAACTCCAGGACCTGACGTCCCGCCAGCACGCGTTCGTGACGCAGCCGCTCCGCCGCCGCGTCCGCTTCGGCCGGACCGAGGCCGGCGACCTGCGCGGCGTGCTCCACCGGCGTCGCGATGCCGAGCACGGCGACGGCGCGGGCCAGTCGCACCGGGCCGGAACCGAGGCGTCGCAGGCGGGAGATGAGCCCGCTGCCGGTGCTCTCCGCGGCCAGCTCGCGCAGCCGGACCCAGGAGTCCTCGCTCGGAACGATGCCGCGCTCGCGCGCCATGGCGGCCAACTGGACCGTCTCGAAGGGGTTTCCGCCGGTGACCGCCCAGACGTCACGGGCGAACGCGCCGATGGCGTCGGCCGCGTCCGGGTCGTCGACCTCGCCGTCCACGGCGCCGTCGACCTCGCCGAGGCGCTCGCCGGCGCCCCCGGGCTCCGCCTCGGCTTCCGTGTCCGGATTCGCCCCTGCGTCCGCCTCCGCGTAGAGGGAGCGCACGAGCGCGTCCACCGCCTCCGGCGTGAGCGCGGAGAGCCCCAGCGGGGTGACCCCGCTGTCGCCGGCCATGGCACGGAAGGCGTCCGCCCAGTCGGGCAGCTCGTCCGGCCGGTAGGCGACGACGAGCAGCACCGGCAGGTCCGCGACACGGCCTGCGAACGCCGCCAACCAGGCGAGCGACTGGGCGTCGGCCCAGTGCGCGTCGTCGACGACCATCACCAACGGACCACGGGAGAACGCGAGGTTGGTGACGACCCAGTCCAGGCCGTCCCGCACGCCCTGGGGGTCGGGTGCCGCCCCGGCGCTCGGCGCGACACCCAACGCGGCGCCGACGATGTCATTCCAGCCGCCGAGGAGCGCCTGGCGCTGCTCGTCCCCGACGCCCTCCAGCAGCGGTCGGAGCAGCCCGCGCACGACGGTGAACGCCGAGCCCTGCTCCTGCTCGCCGCCTCGGGAGGCGAGCACCAGCAGTCCCTCGTCGAGCGCGGCCTCGCGCACGGCCGCGAGCACGCTGGTCTTGCCCAGCCCCGCCGCTCCGGTCACGGCCAGCAGCCCGCCCGCGCGCTCCGCGCGCAAGGTCGCGACCGCCGCGCGCACGGCGTCGAGTTCATGTTCGCGTTCGAGCAGCCCCAGCACGCCAGACCTCCCAAGCTTCGCGTTCGAGCGTAGTCCCGCGCCCACCGCCGCCGCATGCACTTGCACACGTCAAGGGCGCGGGGAGCCACCGACGTGCCGACCGCCGGGCGCACCCGCAGCTCTCGCGCCCCCGGGGTCGACGCGCCCCCCATCCGTCCACGGCTCATCCGTCCACAGCCCCCGAGGCGGCGGGAGCCGCTCCCGTCACGCTCGCAGGGCGCGCCCGTTCAGGACGATCTGCTGAGGGTCCGCCAGCACCCGCACGTCCTTGCGCGGATCGTCCTCGTACACCACGAAGTCCGCCCGCGCGCCCTCCTCCAGGCCCGGCCTGCCGAGCCAGGCATGCGCGCCCCAGGTCGTCGCCGAGAGCGCCGCCGACGCCGGCAGGCCTGCCCGGACCAGCTCCGCGACCTCCTGGGCGATGAGCCCGTGCGGCAGGGAGCCGCCCGCGTCCGTGCCCGTGTAGATCGGGATGCCCGCCTCGTACGCCGCCGCGACGGTGTCGTAGCGGCGTGCGTGCAGCGCCCGCATGTGGCGTGCGTACGCGGGGAACTTCGCCTCGCCCGCCTTCGCGTGCTCGGGGAATCCGGCGATGTTGACCAGCGTCGGGACGATGGCCACGCCCCGCTCCGCGAACAGCGGGATGAGGTCCTCCGTGAGGCCGGTCGCGTGTTCGATGCAGTCGATGCCCGCCTCGACCAGGTCGCGCAGCGAGTCCTCGCCGAAGACGTGGGCGGTGACGCGCGCGCCCTCCTCGTGCGCGGCCGTCATCGCGGCCTCCAGGGCCTCGCGCGGCCAGCAGGGGCCGAGATCGCCGAGGTCGCGGTCGATCCAGTCTCCGACGAGCTTGACCCAGCCGTCGCCCCGCCGCGCCTCCTGGCGGGCGTAGTCCGCGAGCTGATCGGGCTCGATCTCGTGCGCGTAGTTGCGGATGTAGCGGCGGGTCCGGGCGATGTGGCGGCCGGCCCGGACGATCCGCGGCAGGTCGTCGCGCTCGTCGACCCAGCGGGTGTCCGCCGGGGAGCCGGCGTCCCGCAGCAGCAGGGCGCCGGCGTCGCGGTCGGCGAGGGCCTGCTTCTCGCTGGTCGCCCGGTCGACGGCGCCGTGCGCGTCGAGGCCGACATGGCAGTGGGCGTCGGTCAGGCCGGGCAGCACCCAGCCGTGCACGGTCCGCACCTCGCCGCCCGTCGGCGCGGTGAAGCTGATCCGGCCGTCGACCACCCACAGCTCGTCGCGGACGTCCTCGGGCCCGACCAGGACCCGCCCGCTCACATGCAGAACCGTGCTCATCGCTCCCCCTTTTCGGCTGCGGACACCGCGGCGTCCGCCGCCGGGTCCGCCTGCGCCCGGGCGCGCACGGCGCGGCGCAGGTCGTCCAGGCGGTCCGTCAGCCCGCGCCGCAGCGCGACGCTCAGGTCCTCACGGGCGAGTTCGCGGTCGCCCGCGGCCAGCACCTCCGCGGTGGCGGCGTAGGTCGGGAAACCTCCGGCGGAGGTCAGCAGCCGGGCCACGGCCGCGCCGCGCAGCGCCGCGGCCTCGCTCGCCGCCGGGAAGAAGCGTTCCGGCAGGCCGAGTCCGTCGAGCAGCTCGTACTGCTCCGGCTGCCAGAGACCGTCGATGGTCGCCGCCAGCAGGTAGTTGGAGAGCTCCCCGCCGAAGGCCGCCTCCCAGGCGGACCGTTTGGCGTCGCGGTCCGGCCGGGCGGCGCGGCAGCGGGCCGCTCCCTCCGCGCTGGTCGCGCTCGGGTCGTGTTCGGCCTCGGCGGCGATCTCGGCCTCGCCGGCCGCTCCGAGGACGCACAGGCGCAGCAGCAGCTGCCACCGCAGCGCCGGATCCAGCTCCGGGCCGCCGGGGACCGCGCCCTCGGTCAGCCACTCCACCAGCTCCGCCTGCTCGACCGGTGCGAACGCCGCGTCGATCAGACCGCGCACGGCCACCAGTCGCAGGCCCGCGTCCCTCGCGTCCCCCTCGGTGCGGCGCAGCAGGCTGCGGCACACCTCGCCGAGGCGGGCCAGCGCCGGCGGGCGCTGCCCCGGGGCCAGGTACTGGTCCGTGACGACCCGGCGGGCGAACGCCAGGACGTCCTGCACGAGGTGGACCGAGGACTCGCCCGGCAGATGCGCGGCGACGAGCTCGAGGTACTCCTCGGCGGGCAGTTCGCCGTCGCGGACCAGGTCGCGGGCGCTGTTCCAGATCACCACGCGCGCGAGCTCGTCGGGGACGCGTCCGAGCGACTCCCTGACGACGGCCCAGGACTGCTCGTCCAGGCGGATCTTGGCGAAGGCGAGGTCGGTGTCGTCCGGCACGATCAGCTCGCCGCGCGGCTCCGGCAGCGCCTCCTCCTTGCCGCCCTGGAGCTCCACGGGCGTGCGCTGACGCAGCATCACGACACCTTCGGCCATGCGGTCGTAGCTGCCCACGCTGATGCGGTGCGGCCGGAGCACGCCGTCCGCGGAGGTCTGGCGCAGCGCGCCCTCGACGGCCTGCAGGGTGTCCAGTCCGGTGGTGCGCAGCCACTGCTCGGCCCAGGCGTGGACGTCGCGTCCCCCCGAGGCGGCGAGGGACTGGAGCAGGTCGTCCAGGGTGGCGTTGCCGAAGGCGTGCGCCTCGAAGTGACGGTTCACGCCCTCGAAGAAGGCCTCGTCACCGAGCCAGGCGACGAGTTGCCGGAGCGCGGCCGCGCCCTTGGCGTAGGAGATGCCGTCGAAGTTCTGCAACGCGGCGGCGGTGTCGGCGACGGCCTCCGGCGCGACGGGGTGGGTGGACGGCCGCTGGTCGGCGTCGCGTCCCCACGCCTTGGTGGAGGCGAACCCGGTCCAAGCGTCGCCGTAGCGGGTGGCGTCGGCGACGACCCGGAAGCCCATGTACTCGGCGAACGACTCGTTCAGCCAGAGGTCGTCCCACCAGCGCATGGTGACCAGGTCGCCGAACCACATGTGCGCCATCTCGTGGGCGACGACGATGGCGCGGTGCTCACGCTCGGTGTCCGGCACGGCGGAACGGAAGAGGAAGGTGTCGCGGAGCGTGACACAGCCGGGGTTCTCCATCGCGCCGACGTTGAACTCCGGCACGAAGCACTGGTCGTAGCCGCCGAACGGGTACCGCTGGCGGAACAGCGCGTGGTAGGCGTCGAAGCACTGCCGGGTGACGGCGAGCAACTCCTCGGCGTCCGCGTCGAGGTAGGGGGCGAGCGAGCGGCGGCAGTGCAGGCCGAGCGGGATGCCGTCGTGCTCGGAGCGCACCGAGTGCAGCGGTCCGGCCACCACGCACACCAGGTAGCTGCTGATCGGCGCGGTCGGCGCGAACCGCGTCACCGCCGCGTCACCGCGGCCCGGCACGGACTCGCGCTCGCCCACGGCGCCGGCGTTCCCGACGACGGTCCACTCGGCGGGCGCGGTCACGCCGACCTGGTAGGGGGCCTTGAGATCCGGCTGGTCGAAGGCGGCGAAGATCCGCGGGCCCTCGTCGAGGAAGGCCTGGGTGTAGACGTAGACCTCGCCGTCGGCCGGGTCCACGTAGCGGTGCATGCCCTCGCCGGTACGCGAGTACGCCATGTCCGCCTCGACCAGCAGCTCGTTGTCGGCGGCCAGCCCCTCCAGCGGGAACCGCCCGTCCTCGAGCGCCCGCGGGTCCAGCTCCCGCCCGTTCAGCACGACCCGCCGCAGCGCGGCGGGCTTCACGTCCACGAACGTCCCGGCTCCCGGCGTCCGGCACCCGAATGCGATGACCGTGACCGACCGGAACACCTCGGCCCCGACGGTCAGGTCGAGGTCCACGGACACGGCGCGGACGTCGACCAGCCGTCGACGTCCTTCCGCTTCGGCGCGAGTGAGGGCAGACATGGGGATCATGCTATTCCCGGCCGGGCCGGTTCCGGAGTCACACCGGGCACCTGAATTGCTCGGTCCGCACGCACCCGGCCGCACGCGCCGGGTGCGGCCCCCGAGGTGCGCTCCCCGCCGGGTCGGCCCCGGCGTGAGGGCCTCCGGGGAGCGCGCGGGCCCGCCGCCGACAGGGCCGCACCGGCGACGGGCTCCGGCGACGGACTCCGGCTACGGGCTCCGGAGGCAGCGCGCGACCTCGGCTCAGCGCGGGAGCAGCGCCTCGGGGACGGTCTGGAAGGAGACCGGTCGGAGCCAGCGTTCGACGGAGGTGGCGCCGACGGAGGTGGCCGCCGAGGTGGAGGCCGGGTACGGACCGCCGTGGTGCATGGCGTCGGCGACGGCGACGCCCGTGGGCCAGCCGCCGAAGAGGACCCGGCCCGCGAAGCGGGCGAGGGCGGCGAGGAGGGCCGGGGCGTCGGGGTCGGCGGCGGGGGTGTGCAGGGTGGCGGTGAGGCAGCCGTCGAGTCGGGCGAGGATCGCCTCGGCCTCGGCCGGGTCCGCGTAGCGGACCAGGACGGTGGCCGGACCGAAGCACTCCTCCAGCAACGCCTCGTGCGAGCCGCGCAGGGCGCTCGCGGCGGGAACGCTCAGCACGCCGGCGCGGACAGCGAGCGGGGTCTCGGGAGTGGGGACGGAACCGGCGGGGGCGACCGTCTGCACGTCGCCGAGGCCGGCCCGGCGGGCGAAGCCGTCCAGGAACGCCTCGCGCATCCGCGCGTCCAGCAGGACCCCGGCCGGGACCTGCGCGGCGGCGTCGGCCACCGCCTTCTCGAACGCGTCCCCGGCCGCCCCGGCGGGCACCAGCACGAGGCCCGGCTTGGTGCAGAACTGGCCCATCCCCAACGTGAACGAGCCGACGAGCCCACGCGCCAGCTCCTCCGCCGCGCCCGTGCCCGTGCCCGTGCCCGGGCCCGGGTCGGCGCCGGTCCCCGTGAGCGCCGCCTCGGTGACCAGGACGGGGTTGACGCTGCCGAGCTCTCCGTGGAACGGGATCGGGCGCGGCCGGGCCGCCGCCACGTCGAACAGCGCGCGCCCGCCGCGCGCGGAGCCGGTGAAGCCGACGCCCGCCAGCAGCGGGTGCCGGACCAGCCCGGGCCCGGCCTCGAAGCCGTGGACCAGCCCGATCGTGCCCTCCGGCAGGCCCACCTCGCGCACCGCCTCCCGGAGCACGGCGGCCACCCGCTCGGAGGTCTCCGGATGGTCGGGGTGCGCCTTGACGACCACCGGGCAGCCGGCGGCGAGCGCGCTCGCCGTGTCGCCGCCCGGGACGCTGAACGCGAAGGGGAAGTTGCTCGCCGCGAACACGCCGACGACGCCGAGCGGCAGCTTGACCCGGTACAGGTCGGGACGGGGCGGGGTGAGGCCCGGGTCCGCGCTGTCGCGGCGGACGTCGAGGAAGCCGCCCGGCTCGGCGGCGTGGTCGACGAGATCGGCGAAGTAGCGCAGTTGGAAGACGGTCCGGGCGAGTTCGCCGGTCAGCCGGGCGGTCCCCAGTGCGGTCTCCGCGTCGGCCGCGGCGATCAGCTCGGGACCGGCGGCGTGCAGCCGCTCGGCTGCGGCGCGCAGGAGCGCCGCCCGGCGCGCGCGCTCAGCGAGCGCCGGGAGCGCCGCATGGGCGGCGCGCACGGCCGCGTCGACCGCGGCCGGACCGGAGACCTCGGCCACGGGTCCGCCCCCGCGCGGCTCACCCGTACGAGGGTCCACACTCCACACCGACTCAGCGCCCACCGTCGTGCCTCCTGCCGGAATTGCTTGCCAGAACCGCTTGCCGGAACTGCTGCGAATGCCATGCCATGCGAATGCAGCGCCATGCGGACGAATGCAATGCCCTGCGCGCGAATGCAATGTCACATGACTCCTGACGGTCCCGACTCTAGTCGCTGGCGCGGACGCTGTCAGTGGGCACCGCTAGACCGGACCTCGCACGCAACCGCACCAACCCGTCGGGGTCGCCATGAACGCCCACACTCCCCCGAACCCTTCGACGCCGCCCGCGCCCGTCCCGCCTGGGCAGCCCGGCCCGCCCGTCAAGCCCGTCAAGCCCTTCCAAGCCGTCGTGTCCGGCCACGAGCCGCGCCATCTCTCGCTCGCGGACCTGCGCCACCGCGGTTGGACGCCCAGCATGGTCGCCAAGCTGCTCGGCGCGCCCGACCTGACCGTGCGCAACCAGCGCTTCCGCGGCGCGGCACCCTCCCGACGCTACTCCGCCGCACGCGTCGAGTCCGCCGAGGCGTCCGACGCCTTCGCCGCGCTCGCGAGCGCCGCCTCGCGCCGGGCGGCCTGCTCCCGCGCGGCGTCGGAGCGCCGCCGACGGGCCGTCCTGGCCGAGGTCGAGGGCCTGCACATCCGCGTTCCCCGCCTCGCGCCGGAATCCCTCACCCACCGCGCGGTCGCACACCGCAACGAGCGCGACGCACAACGGGCGTGCCGTCACGGCGACCGTCACCCTGCCCCCGCCCGCATCGACGCCGCCGAGCCCGGCGCGCTGCGCCGCTGGCAGGTCAACTACCTGCGCCACGCGCTCACCGAGTACGACACGGTCCTCGACGGGCTCCACGGCACCACCGGCCGCGCCGCGGCCGAACACCTGCTCCGCCGCCGCGTCTACGAGGCCATCGGCGCGGCCTACCCGCACCTCTCGGGCGAATGCCGCCGCCAGCTGAACGAGCGTCAGCCGCCTCCGCCCCCGGGGTAGCCACCGCCGCACACCGAGGACGGGAAGGAGTCCGCCCGGCGCGCCGCGGGCGCTCACGCCGACGGTGCGGCGGGGCCCTGCGCCCACTCGGCCCGGGACACGGCGTACTCCACGTCGCCGCGTTCCGCGCCCTCGATGTACTCCGGCCACTCCTCGAAGAAGGTCCGCACCAGCGTCAGGCCGGCCTTCTCCAGCACCCGACGGGACGCGGAGTTGACCGTCATCGTCGTCGCGACGACCTGCTCGGCGCCCAGCACGGTGAAGGCGTGCCGGACGAGGGCGCGGGCGCCCTCGGTCGCGTAGCCGTGGCCCCACGCCCCGGGCAGCAGGCGGTAGCCGAGCTCGAGGACGGCGCCGCGCCCGACCGCGGGTGCGGCGGCCAGGCCGACGCTGGACGGGGGCCGCAGTGAGAGCCAGCCGAGGAACCGGCCGTCGGTCCGGCTCTCGACCGCGAAACAGCCCGTGCCGGGCGGCAGTTCGTCGTACTGACGCAGGATGCCGGGGAGGGTGCGCGCGGCGACGGTCTCGCGCGGCTGGGGGCGTCCGTCATCGATGCGCCGCATCACCTCGGGGTCCCCGTGCAAGGAGGCGAGCGCGTCCAGGTCCCGCGCCGTCGCGGTGAAGCGCCGCAGCCACAGCCGCCCGGTCCACAGGATCGTGAGGGTCTCCACCCTGCGATCCGATCATCCCGGGCGTTCGAGGCCAACTGCTTTTCCCCGCCCAGGCCGCCTTCAACCCCGTATCGAGAATCTCGCAGGCGCGTTGTCAGTCCCGACCGATAGATTCTCCCCATGTTGAACGCGCACGTCCTCACGCCGCTCTCCCCTGTGGAGGTGGCCAACGCCCGTATCCGCGCCCTCGTCTCGGGCGCGCGCGGCCGCGCGCTCACGCCCTCCGAGCGCGAGCGCTACGCGCTGCTCCTCGACGCCTACCTCTCCGCGCGCAGCGCGGAGAGCCGGGCGCGCGTGAAGGAGATAGCCGCCGCGGCCTGACCCCGTCCGAACGACCTCTTGCCCTCCCCTCCCCTGCATAGTTAAGTTAACTAACTTAACCAGAGAGGAGTGTGCACCATGGCCTTAGCACGTGCCCCACGCATTGGAGTCCTCGCCGCAGCGGCCTGCCTCGCCGCCGTCTCCCTCACCGCACCCAGCGCCTCCCCCGCCGCGCATGCCTCCCCCGGCGTCCACAAGGCCCCTGCCCCTGCGGCACCCGCCGCCTTCGCCGATCCCCCCACCGGGTCCACCGCCGTCACCGACCTCGGCGCCGGCGGCGGCTGGAAGGTCCTCACCTCCGCCACCGCGACGCGGGGTGGAGCGGCCATCTCCACCCCCGGCTTCAGCACCACGGGCTGGCTCTCCGTCGGCAACGACGGCGGCGGCGCGCCCGGCACCGAGATCAACGCCCTGCTGCAGAACGGCTCCTGCCCGAACGTCTTCTACTCCACCACCATGAAGACCTGCTTCGGCCAGATGACCAAGGTGGGCGCGGACACCATCGCGCAGTTCTCCGTCCCGTGGTGGTACCGCACCGACTTCACCGCGCCGCCCGCCGGGCAGGACGCCACGCTGATCCTGGGTGGCGTCGTCGGCCAGGCGGACGTGTGGGTCAACGGCACCGAGGTCGCCACCTCCGCCACCATCAGCGGCGACTACGCCCGCAACACGATCGACGTGACGAAGCTGCTCCGCTCGGGCGCCAACTCCGTCGCCATCGAGGTCTATCCGAACAACCCGACCACGATGCCGACCCTCGACGACGTCGACTGGACGCAGATCCCGCCGGACAACAACACCGGCATCCAGTTCCCGGTCCAGCTCCAGACCGGCGGCCCGCTGCTCGTCGGCGACGCCCACGTCGACCAGAACACCGCCGCCGACCTCTCCAGCTCCGCGCTCACCGTCAAGGCCACCGTCACCAACACCACTGGCACCGCGCAGACCGGGACGGTCGAAGCGACCGTCACCCCGCCCGGCACGGGCGGCACGCCCGTCACCGTCAGCCAGAGCGTGACGGTCCCGGCCGACAGCGCGCAGACGGTGAGCTTCACGCCCACTGCCTTCCCCTCCCTCACCCTCGCCTCCCCGCAGATCTGGTGGCCGTACCAGCTGGGCGGGCAGCCGCTCTACACGCTCTCCACCTCCGTCGCCCAGAACGGCGCCACGCTCGACTCGACCAGCGAGACCTTCGGCATCCGCACCGTCTCCTCCTACCTGACCGGCGCCGGCACGATGGCGCCGAGCGGCGTCCGCGCGTTCACCATCGACAACGTGCCGCTGGTGATCCGCGGCGGCGGCTGGGACCCCGATCTCTTCCTGCGCTACGACCCGGCCGACACCGCCAAGCAGATCGGCCTGTTCAAGGCGATGGGCGTCAACACCGTCCGCCTGGAGGGCCACCTGATGCCCGCCGACTGGTACCAGCAGATGGACGCCGCCGGCATCCTCGTCAACGCCGGCTACCAGTGCTGCGACTTCTGGGAGAACACCAGCTACACCAGCGCCCAGCAGGCGAACTACCAGCTGACGGCCAAGTCGGTCGGGCAAGTCCTGCGCAACCACCCCTCGGTGTTCAGCTTCCAGTGGAGTGACAACGCGCCCACCGCGACGCAGGAGAGCCTGGCCCTCAAGGGCTTCGCTGCCGCCGACTACACCGGCCCGTTCATCTCCTCCGCCGAGTACAACTCCAGCCCCCAGCTCGGCGCTTCGGGCGAGAAGGAGGGCCCGTACGACTGGGTGCCGCCGAGCTACTGGTACGACACCAGCCACGAGAACAGCGGTGACTCCACTCTCACCAACGCGGGCGGCAGTTGGGGCTACGACAGCGAGCAGAGCGAGGGGAACACGATCCCGACCCTCGACTCGATCAACCGCTTCCTGTCCGCCGCCGACCAGACGGCGCTGTGGCAGAGCCCCGGCGCCAACCAGTACCACGACAACTACGAGGGCACCCGCCACACCGGCTACCACTTCGGCACCGACGACAACCTCGACCAGGCGGTCACGGACCGCTACGGCGCGCCCACCAGCCTCGCCCAGTACGTCGAGGAGGCACAGGTCCAGAACTACGAGGACACCCGCGCCCAGTTCGAGGCGTTCGTCGACCACTCCACCAACGCCGCCGCACCCTCGACCGGCACCGTGTACTGGCAGCTCGACAAGGGCTGGCCGACGCTGCTGTGGTCGCTGTGGAACAACGACGGCGACCAGGCCGGCGCCTACTTCGGCGCGCAGAAGGCCAACCGTCCGCTGCACGCCCTGTACGCCCTCGACAACGACACCGTGACCGTGGACAACCTCGGCGGCGCGGCCCGGAGTGGACTGACCGTCGAGGCGAAGGTCTACGACACCGCCGGTTCCCTGCTCGACGACCGGACCAGCGGGTCGCTCACCCTCGCCTCGCAGCAGGTCCAGAACAAGGTGCTCACGCCGAAGATCCCGACGGCCGCGGGCACGGTGTACCTCGTCGAACTGCTGCTGCGTCAGAACGGAGTGCTGGTGGACCGCAACGTCTACTGGAACAACACCACGTCCGACGTCGTCAACTGGAACAAGACCATCGGGCAGCCGCAGGCGTCCATGTCCTCCTACGCCAACCTGACCGCGCTGCGCGGCCTGGCCCCGGCGACGGTCTCCGTCACCGCCGCCACGAGCGCCCAGGCCGGCCCGAACGGCTCCGACAAGCTGGTGACGGTCACCGTCACGAACACCTCCACGACGCCCGCCGTCGGCTTCTTCCTCCGTGCCGACCTGCGCCGCGGGACGGCGACCGGGACGGAGCTGCCGGGCGACAACGAGCTCCAGTCCTCGATCTGGAGCGACAACGACGTCACCCTGTGGCCGGGCGAGTCGGAGACGCTCACGGCGAGCTACAACTCGGCAGACCTGCAAGGCGCGACGCCGGTCGTCAGCCTCTCGGGCTGGAACGTCGCCAAGACCGACACGGTGGCGGGGTGAGCGCCGGCATGGCGCGCTCCGGCCCGCGTCGCCTGCTCGTCGTGGTGCTGACCGCTCTCGGACTGGTCTGCGCCGGCCTCGGGGCCGGCGCGGGCCGGGCCACGGCGGCGAGCGCCTTCCCCGACACGGTCGTGCCCGCGCCGGTCAGCGAGACGGCCGACGGCACGACGTTCACCCTGCCCTCCGGCGCCACCGTCACCTCGGACGACGCCGACACCGGCGGCTACCTCGCCGGAATCCTGCGCGCGTCCACCGGATACGCGCTGCCCCTCACCGTGGGGGCCGGCACGCCCGGCACGATCGCCCTGTCCCTCTCCGGCGCCCCGGCGTCCGTCGGGCCCGAGGGCTACCGGCTGACGGTGGGCGGCGCGGGCGTACTGATCCAGGCACAGCAGGCCGCCGGGCTCTTCCACGGCGTGCAGACGCTGCTGCAACTGCTGCCCGGCAAGGTGATGAGCCCGACGGTGCAGCCGGGCCCGTGGACGCTCGCCGGCGGCACGATCCTCGACTACCCGCGCTTCGGGTACCGGGGGGCGATGCTCGACCTCGCCCGCCACTTCTTCACGGTGGCCCAGGTCGAGCGCTACATCGACGAGTTGGCCCTCTACAAGATCAACTATCTGCACCTGCACCTGAGCGACGACCAGGGCTGGCGCATCGCGATCAACAGCTGGCCCAACCTGGCCGCCTACGGCGGCAGCACCGAGGTCGGCGGCGGCGCGGGCGGCTACTGGACCCAGGCCGACTACTCGGCCGTTGTCGCCTACGCCGCGTCCCGCTTCATGACCGTCGTCCCGGAGATCGACATGCCGGGTCACACCAACGCCGCTCTGGCCTCCTACGCGCAGCTCAACTGCGACGGCACGGCCCCCGGGCTCTACACCGGCACCAATGTGGGCTTCAGTTCGCTGTGCGTGTCCCTGCCGCTCACCTACACCTTCGTGGACCAGGTGCTGGGCGAACTGGCCGCGCTGACCCCCGGCCCCTACCTCCACATCGGCGGGGACGAGGCCGGCTCGACCTCGGCGTCGGACTACACGACGTTCGTCGGCAAGGTCGAACAGCTCGTCACCGCGCACGGCAAGTCGGTGATGGGCTGGCACGACATCGCCAACGCGGGCACCCCGCCCGCGGGCGCGCTGGCCCAGTTCTGGGACACCACGACCAGCGCTCCCAACCTCGCCGCAGCGGCGGCGAACGGCACCAAGGTGGTGATGTCCCCGGCCAACCACGCCTATCTGGACATGAAGTACAACCACCGCACCAAGCTCGGCCAGACCTGGGCGGGCCTGGTCGACGTCAACACCGCCTACGCCTGGGACCCGGGCGACTACCTCACCGGCGTCACCGGCTCCGAGGTCGCGGGCGTGGAGGGCCCGCTGTGGACGGAGACGATCGTCACCTCCGCCGACATCGACTACATGGCCTTCCCTCGCCTCCCGGCCCTCGCCGAGCTCGGCTGGTCGCCGTGGTCCACCCATGACCAGACCGCGTTCGACGCGCGCCTCGGCGCGCAGGGCCCGCGCTGGAAGGCGATGGGGGTGAACTACTACCACTCCACACAGATCGCCTGGCCGGCGGGCTCCTGACGTCCGACCACCCGTCCTGGCCCCGGGGACCCGAGGATCCCGTCCGGCCCCCCGGAGCCAGGACATTCCCGGCCGCCCCCACTGTTCCCCACCCCCGCC
>NZ_BBPQ01000002.1:211348-380678 GCF_000787855.1 Streptacidiphilus anmyonensis
GAGGATCCCGTCCGGCCCCCCGGAGCCAGGACATTCCCGGCCGCCCCCACTGGTTCCCCACCCCCGCCGGTTCCCCGCGCCCGGTGTTCCCACGACCGCGCTTCCTGCTACCGCGTCGTCCCGGTCAGGACCCGGGGCCCGTCCTCCGTGATCGCGACGGTGTGCTCGGAGTGCGCGCCGCGCGAGCCGTCCGCGAAGCGGAGGGTCCAGCCGTCCTCGTCGACGCGGAGCTCGTCCGTGTCGGCCGACCACCACGGTTCGAGGGCGAGCGTCATGCCGGGCTGGAGCTTCAGACCGCGCCCGGGACGGCCCGCGTTGGGGACGTGCGGGTCCTCGTGCATGGTCCGGCCGAGCCCGTGGCCGCCGAACTGCAGGTTGACGGGGTAGCCGTGCGCCGCGGCCACCGCGCCGATCGCCGCCGACACGTCCCCGATGCGCGCGCCGGGAACCGCGGCCGCGATGCCGGCGTCGAGTGCCGCCCGCGTCGACTCGACGAGCCGCACGTCCTCGGGGCGGGCCGTGCCGACGAGGACGGTCACCGCCGAGTCCGCGACCCAGCCGTCGACGGAGACGGCGAAGTCCAGGCTCAGCACGTCGCCGTCGCGCAGCACCTGGTCGCGCGGACGGCCGTGGAGCACGGCGTCGTTGACCGACAGGCAGATGACGTTGCGGAACGGCCCCCGGCCGAAGGAGGGCGCGTAGTCCCAGTAGCAGGAGACCGCACCTCGCTCCTCGACGCGACGGCGTGCGCGACGCTCCAGGTCGAGCAGGTTCACGCCGGGGCGGGCCAGGGCGGACAGCTCCGCCAGCGTGTCGGCGACGAATCGGCCGGTGACCGCCATCTTGTCGATCGCCTCGGCGGACTTCAGCTCGATCATCGAGCCCCCTCTTCGTGCTCGCAGCTGGGTTCGGTATTTAAATACCTCGCTAGCCTCGAGCGTAGCACAGGCCCGGTACTTTAATACCGACTAGACTGGGGACATGGTCCGCATCCCCCTCACCCCCGAGCAGGTCGAAGCAGGCCGCCGACTCGGCGCGCTGCTGCGCGAGGCCCGCGCGGGCCGCGATCCGGAGCTGATCGCCCGGACCGCGGGCATCTCACCGGAGACCCTGCGCAAGATCGAGGCGGGCCGCATGCCGAGCCCCGGCTTCGGCACGGTCGTCGGCCTCTGCGAGGCGCTCCAGCTCCCGATCCAGACCGCCGCCCAGATCTGGCTCGGCACGACGGCCCAACTGGCCGGCTGACACCCCCTCACCCCCCGGCCGCGCCGGACGCACGGCTCGCGGGGCCGAGGCTACGATCTGGTATGCCCGAAATGATCGGCTTCATCGGCGTCGGCAGCCAGGGCGGCCCCATGGCGCATCGCATCGTGGATGCCGGCCTGCCGTTGACGCTCTGGGCGCGGCACCCCGAAGCACTCGGCCCCTACGTCGCCAAGGGCGCAGGCATCGCCGCCGACATCACCGAGCTCGGCGCACTCTCCGAACACGTCGGCATCTGCGTGGTCGACGACTCGGACGTCGTGCAGGTGGCCGACGCACTGATCCCGGCGATGAGATCCGGCAGTCGCATCGCGGTCCATTCGACGGTGCTGCCCGCAACCGTCATCGACCTGGAACGCCGCTGCGCCGAGAAGGGGATCATGCTGATCGACGCGCCGGTCAGCGGTGGCCCTTCCGCAGCGGAGGCGGGCGAGCTCACCCTCATGTGCGGCGGGCGACAGGAAGCCCTCGACGCGGCACTGCCGGTGTTCCGCACCTTCGGTCGATCGATCCTGCTGCTCGGGCCTGTCGGCTCGGGGCAATGCGCCAAGATCATTACCAACGCCATGCTCTCGGCCCACATGGGCGTCGCCATGGCAGCGCTCGAGGCAGGCGCCGCGCTGGATCTCGACCGCGCACAGCTGATCGACGTGGTCGGGGTGAGCGTCGGCCGCAGTCTCGGCTTCGAGATCTTCTCGACCCTCCCGTCGCCGCAGGCCTTCGCCCATGATGCGTCCAACCTGCTGAAGGACATGGGGCTGCTGAGGGCCGCCCTGCCCGGCAACACCGGCGCCCGGGAGCTCGACACCGCCTCCGCACGGTTCCTCACCGCAGCCCTGCATGGATGACCCCGTGAGCCCGCCGGGCGGTCAGACCACCTGACGCCCGGTCACGTACCCCTGCAGCGGCACCGTCGGACGCAACCGCACCACGTCGACCGAGCCGTCCGTGGGCAGCGGGAGCACCAGCTTGCCTGCCGCGACGGCCACGGAATGCGCCACCGGCGGACCCCAGGTGCCGCCCGTCCGCATCGACACCGCGACGCTGCCGTCCGCTCCCTGCGGGGTGACGCACAGCCACATCGGCCCGTTCCGCGATCCGCCGCCCGGCGCCGCCTCCGTCCCCGCCGGCTCGACCGGCACGTCGGTGTCGGCACCGGCCGGAATCGGCGGCAGGTACGCCAGCACCGTCTCCTCCGCATACCCGGGCGCGGCCTGCGGCGCGGGGACCGGCGCCGGTGCCGGCGTCGGCGTCGGCGTCGGCGTCGGCGCGGGAAGCGGACTCCACCGCCAGGCCGCCACGGCCCGCCCACCCCGCGGGTCCGCGGGGTCCGCGGTCGGCGGGCACACCCCGTCGGGGAAACGCGGCGCGAGATAGCCGGTCACATACGGATCCCGCCGCGCGTGCTGGTGCGACCACACCCCGTTCCCCTGGCCATTGTCCGTGGCCCCGGCCTGCACGGAGTTGCCGCCCTTGGTGTAGACGTCGTCGGCGTCGAACCCCGTCACGATCTCGGTGTGCACGTCCCCGCCGAAGACCGTCAGCGCCCCGACCGACGGATACTCCGACCACTGCCCGCGGGCCTGCGCCCACGACGCCAACTCCGCGACGGCGGCCGTCTTCGGCACGATCGCATCCAGCCCCACGTCATGGAACATGCACCACTCGAAGATCGCGCACCACGGCACGCCGTTCCACCCGTACTCGGCGCCGAACTGCGTGATGTTGTCCCACCCCGTCCCGGGCACCCAGTGCTCGTAGACCCGCTCGGGGATCGACTCGACATGGTCGACCAGGCGTCTCCAGTCGGGCGGATTCGTCATGGTGATCTCCCGTCAACGCCGTTCGTACCCGGAGGACGTCATCGTCGCGCAACCCCGGCCCCGGCGTGGTGATGACGGCCTTCGACTCACTCGGAAGCGTGAGGCCCGCAGGCGCTGATGGGAAGCGCTCTGCAAACTGCCCGACCGGTCACACGCGACTGCGGCGGAGTCGAATCCGACTCCGCCGCAGGTCGCAACAGCACACTGACGGTCAGCTCTTGGTCGCCAGCGCGCGCAGGAAGAAGGTGAGGTTGGCCGGGCGCTCCGCGAGGCGGCGCATGAAGTAGCCGTACCACTCGTTGCCGTAGGGCAGGTAGACACGCATGGTGTTGCCCTCGGCGATGAGGCGCTCCTGCTCCTCCGGGCGGATGCCGTAGAGCATCTGGTACTCGAAGGAGTCCGCCGCGCGGCCGGCGGCTGCGGCCAGCTCGCCCGCGATGCGGATGAGGCGCGGGTCGTGGGAGGCGATCATCGGGTAGCCCTCGCCCGCCATCAGGATCTTGAGGCAGCGGACGTACGCGAGGTCGACCTCGGACTTCTTCTGGTGGGCGACCGTCGCCGGCTCCTGGTAGGCGCCCTTGCACAGGCGGACGCGGCTGCCGGGGCCGCTGAACTCGCGGCAGTCGGCCTCGGTGCGGTGCAGGTAGGCCTGGAGGACGACGCCCAGCCAGGGGAAGTCCGCGCGCAGTTCGCGGGCGATGCCCAGGGTGGAGTCGGTGGTGGTGTGGTCCTCCATGTCGAGGGTCACCGTGGTGCCGACCGCCTCGGCCGCCTCGCAGATGCGGCGGGCGTTGTCGAGGGCGACCTTCTCGCCGTCCTTGGGCAGGAACTGACCGACCGCCGACAGCTTGACGGAGACCTCGGCACGGTCGGCGAGGCCGCTCTCGGCCAGCGCCGCGAGCAGCTTCTCGTAGGCCTCGGCGGTGGCGGCGGCCTGGGTCGCGTCGGAGGTGTCCTCGCCGAGGTGGTCGAGGGTGATCCGGCGGCCGGTGGCGACCAGGTCACGGGTCACGGAGACGCCGTCGACCAGGGTCTCGCCCGCGACGAAGCGGTTGACGATGGCGCGGGTGGGGGGCAGCTGCTCGATGAGCTTGCGGGAGCGCGGGGAGCGGGAGGCCGCGAGCAGGGTGGAACGGAGCATGTCAAGAACTCCATGGCGCGGGGGAGAAAGTAGCAGGTGGGGGCCTGGATGCCGCGCCCCCTCCACGGGGGGAGTTGAGGGGGCGCGGCGGCTCAGGGGTCGCCGTCAGGCGACGAGGGGCGGGTGACGCGACGCGGGTGACCCGGCGGGGGTGACCCGGCGGGGCGTCAGCCCATGTGGGGGTAGCGGTGGTCCGTCGGCGGGACGAAGGTCTCCTTGATGGAGCGCGCCGAGGTCCAGCGCAGCAGGTTCTGCGCGGCGCCGGCCTTGTCGTTGGTGCCGGAGGCGCGCCCGCCGCCGAAGGGCTGCTGGCCGACGACGGCGCCGGTGGGCTTGTCGTTGACGTAGAAGTTGCCCGCCGCGAAGCGCAGCACCGAGGCGGCCTCGGCGACCGCCGCGCGGTCGGTGGCGAAGACGGCGCCGGTCAGGCCGTAGGCGGAGACCGACTCCATCTGCGCGAGCGTCGCCGCCCACGCGTCGTCCTCGTAGACGTGGACGGCGAGGATCGGGCCGAAGTACTCGTCGCGGAAGTACTCCGCCTCCGGGTCGGCGCAGACCAGGACGGTCGGACGGACGAAGTAGCCCACCGAGTCGTCGGCGGTGCCGCCGGCCAGGACCTCGACCTGCGGGTCGGCGGCGGCGCGCTCCAGCGCGGCGGCGTTCTTGGCGAACGAGCGGGCGTCGATGACCGCGCCCATGAAGTTGGACAGGTCCGCGACGTCGCCCATGGTCAGGGACTCGGTGGTGGCCTTGACGTCGTCCTTGATCTGCGCCCAGAGCGAGGCCGGGACGTAGGCGCGGGACAGCGCCGAGCACTTCTGGCCCTGGAACTCGAACGCGCCGCGGACCAGCGCGGTGGCGAGCGCGGCCGGGTCGGCGGACGGGTGGGCGATCAGGAAGTCCTTGCCGCCGGTCTCGCCGACCAGGCGCGGGTAGGTCCGGTACGAGGCGATGTTCTCGCCGACCGACTTCCACAGGTGCTGGAAGGTCGCGGTCGAGCCGGTGAAGTGGATGCCGGCCAGGTCGCGGTGGGGCAGCACGACCTCGGAGACGGCCAGGCCGTCGCCGGTCACCATGTTGATGACGCCCTTGGGCAGGCCTGCCTCCTCCAGCAGCTGCATCAGCAGGTGCGCGGCGAACTGCTGCGTCGGGGACGGCTTCCAGACCACCGTGTTGCCCATCAGGGCCGGGGCGGTCGGCAGGTTGCCGGCGATGGCGGTGAAGTTGAACGGCGTGATCGCGTAGACGAAACCCTCGAGCGGGCGGTGGTCGGTGCGGTTCCACACGCCGGGCGAGGAGATCGGCTGCTCGGCCAGGATCTGGCGGGCGAAGTGGACGTTGAAGCGCCAGAAGTCGACGAGCTCGCACGGGGTGTCGATCTCGGCCTGCTGCGCGGTCTTGGACTGACCGAGCATGGTCGCGGCGGCCAGCGTCTCGCGCCAGGGGCCGGACAGCAGGTCGGCGGCGCGCAGGAAGACGGCGGCGCGGTCGTCGAAGGAGAGGGCGCGCCAGGCCGGGCCGGCCGCGAGGGCCGCCTCGACGGCGTCGCGGGCGTCGTCCTTGGTCGCGTTGCGCATGGTGCCGAGGACGGCGGCGTGACGGTGCGGCTGGACCACGTCGATCGGCTCGCCGCCACCGAGGCGCTTGACGCCCCCGATGGTCATGGTGAGCTCGACCGGCGCCTGACCGCCCAGACGCTTCAGCTCCGCCTCCAGGCGGGCACGCTCGGCGGAGCCCGGAGCGTAACTGTGCACCGGCTCGTTGACCGGCGTCGGAATCTGGGTCACAGCGTCCAACACGCGCGTGCTCCTCATCGGGTCGGGAGGTGTCGAGTTGTCCTCAGGATCGGACCCCCGGATGTCCTCCGCATGCAGTCGTGGTGCATGCGGTGGACGTCCGCGGACGGATCTGGACGACGCGGTTCCCGCGTCGATGCTCACGCTAAGCCCGACACCCACGGCTGCTCTTTGTCCGGTCGCATAGCATCCAGACATGGAGCATGTCGGATCGGACAACCACACGGGCGGCGCTGCCGGCGATGGCGCAGACGGCCCCGCTGACGCCGGGGACGACCTCCCCCTCCCGGGACCGGCCGCCGCGGGGATCACCCTGCGGCAGTTGCTGATGTCGCTGGGCGAGCCGGTGGTCGAGCTCCAGTGCGCGCCGGCCGGGCTCGACGTGGAGGCCGTCGACGTCGGGCTGCTGGACCCGGAGGATCCTCCGGCGGCCCGGCCGGGCGAGCTGGTGCTGGCCATCGGCGTGCGCGGACGCGCGGCGATCCCGGCGCTGCGGGCCGCGGCGGCAGCCGGGGCCGCGGCCGTCGCGGTGCGGATCGACTCCCCCGCCCAGCGCGACACGCTGCGCGACTTCGCCGAACGGGCGGGCATCGCCCTGCTGTCGGTGCGCCGCGAGGTCCGCTGGGAGCACCTCGACGCGCTGGCGCGCGCCGCGCTCGGCAGCGGCCGTCCGCTGCCCGCCGAGGGCGGCGCGGAGGAGGGCGACCTGTTCGCCCTCGCCCAGACCACGGCCGTGCTGACCGGCGGCATCGTCAGCATCGAGGACACCGCCAACCGGATCCTCGCCTACTCCCGCTCGGCGGACTCCGACGAGATCGACGACCTGCGCCGGCTCACCATCCTGGGCTGGCAGGGGCCCGAGCCGTACCTGTCGAAGCTGCGCGAGTGGGGCGTCTTCCAGCAGCTGCGGGCGGGCGACTCCGTCGTCTCCATCGACGAGCACCCCGAGTACGGCCTGCGCCGCCGCCTCGTCGTCGCCATCCGCTCCGGGGAACGGCAGCTGGGGACGATCTGGGTGCAGGAGGGCGCGACGCCCCTCGCCGAACGCGCCGACCAGGCGCTGCTCGGCGCGGCGCGGGTCGCGGCGCTGCAGCTGATGCGGCGGCGGCGCTCGGTCAGCTCCGAACTGCGGCTCACCCAGAGCCTGCTCTCCGGCGTGCTGGAGGGCACCACCGGCGCGCAGTCGCTCGCGGGACACCTCGGCCTGGACGCCAAGCGCGCCGCGGCCGTGCTGGGCTTCGCCCTGCCGGGCTCCGGGCCCGGTTCGGACGAACTGCACCGCGAGGAGACGCTGAGCCTGATGGCCGTCCACGCGGCCGCGCGCCACCACAGCGCGTTGACGGCCGCGGTCGACGAGCGCGTCTACGTGCTGCTGCCGGAGCTCCCGCGCGGTCTGGCCCCGACGACGCTGCTCGGCTGGGCGAACGAGCTGGCCGAGGCGGCGACCCGCCACCTCTCCACGGCCGGCTCACCGCCC
Source organism: Streptacidiphilus anmyonensis (assembly GCF_000787855.1). Lineage (GTDB taxonomy): Bacteria > Actinomycetota > Actinomycetes > Streptomycetales > Streptomycetaceae > Streptacidiphilus > Streptacidiphilus anmyonensis. The sequence continues at coordinate 218,849 of NZ_BBPQ01000002.1, forward strand.
GTCCTGGTCCGCGGCGCGGTCGGCGAGGTCACCCCCGCGCTCTCCGGCGCCGCGGCGTCGCGCCGCGAGGCGGACCGGATCCTCGACGCGATGGTCTCCGGGCGGGTCGACGCGCAGGTCGCCGACCTCACGCAGGTCCGCGCGCAGGTGCTGCTCGCGGAGACCCTCGGCCTGCTGGCCGACGCCCCGACCGTCCGCGACCCGCGCCTGACGGCGCTGCTCGCCCACGACGCCGAGCACGGCGGCCACCTCGCCGCCTCCGTCCTCGCCTGGCTCGACGCCATCGGCGACGTCCGCGCGGCGGCCGCGGCGCTCCACATCCACCCCAACACCCTCCGCTACCGCGTCCGCCGCGCCGAACAGCTCACCTCCCTCGACCTCTCCCGCCCGGAGGAACGCCTGCTCGCCATGCTCCAGCTGCGCCTGCCGCCGGACGCGTGAGCGGACGGATGCCCACCGGCAAGCCCAGTCCGCCGCCGTCCCGCTCTGCGTCGAGCGGTGCGAGCGCCTCGTCGGGACGGCCGGGCGCGACGCCGCGGCGTCGGTAGCCGGCTCACTGCGCCGAGGGCCTCGAGCCCAGTCCGGCCGCCCAGGCCGACACGCAGGCCTACATCAACGACGAACTCTCGGACGGCGAACTCTCGGACGAGGAACTGGTCGCCTGCGGCGTGGCCCGCTTCGCGCCGGGCGCCTGACGGGGCTATCCGCGCGCGGGCCTGAGCAGGCGGCTCCCGGACGGCGCGGTCACGAACGAAGCGGCCCCGGCGCGGGAGCGCAGATCCCGCTGCCGCGGCACGAACGGCGAGGTGGTCGAGGCGCCGCATCATGCCCCCTGTGGACGCGGCCGACGTAGCGTCAGCAGCCTTTCACCGCTGGGAGAACCACACCCGCCACAGGTCGAGCCAGCTCGCGCGGGCCTGGAGGGTCAGCTCGCGGCGAAGCCGGAGCTCCTCCGGGGTGGCCTGCGGGGACTCCGGGAAGGGCGGCTCGTCGAGGCGGTGCCACTGACGCAGCCACGCCCGCTGGGCCGGGGCACTGGCGACCTCGCTGGCCAGCGCGGTGAAGCGGATGCTCTCCTCGACGGCCGCCTCCGCCGCCTCCGGCGAACCGCCCGTGGCCGGAGCGGCGAACCAGTCGGCGGCCTGGGCGAGCGCGACCATCTGGTTGACCAGGGCGCTCACCGACTCCTCCGCCTCGTTGCGCTCCTCCCCGGCCAGACGCATCTGCTGCTGCACCGCCTTGTCCCACAGGGCGCGGCGTTCCGCGCCCGTCGGCTCGGGACGCGGAACGGGGTACCCGTGGGTGCGGACGTCCGCCTCGAGGCGGAGCGCCTCGGCGACGGAGTAGTCGACCAGGCGGCGGTGGTCCGCCAGCCCGAGCGGCTCCTCGGCCGCCGGACCACCCGTCTCGTCCTGCCGCTTCCGCTGCGCCGCACGTCGCAGCGCCATCTCGTTGAGCAGGAGTTGACGCCCCTGCGTGTACGGCGCGAGGTCGGTGACCGCCTCCAGCTCGACGTCCGCGGGGGCGACGCCCCGGGCGGTGACCACCAGCACGACCCGGCCTCCCGGCGGGCGCAGCCGCGCCACCCAGAGCCGCCCCTCGCGCCGCAGCTCGGCCGGGAGCGCGGCGCCGTCCACGACCAGCTCCGCCGGAGCCTCGGCGGCTCCGCCGGGCTCCGTGTCCCAGGTCCGCAGCCGCTCGCGCTCGGCGGCGACCAGGTGCTCCAGCGCCGCCCAGACGTCGGGCACGCCCGGGTCGACCGCACGGATCGTGGCGACCTGGACCACCGGCCCCGCGGCGGCGAACCAGTCGCCCCGGCAGAGCTGCACCTTCACCAACTCGCCGTTGGTCAGCTGGTACTCGGTCAGGGCCGCGGGCGACAGCGGCGGCGCGGCGGGAGCGTAGAGCGGGAACGCGGCGTCGGCCAGCAGTTCCTCGTCCCGCCCGGCGGCCTGACGCCACAGGTCGTCCGGACCGTCGACCGGGCCGGACCCGCCGCTGCGATACCTCACCGTGCCTCCCCTTCGTCCGCGCGGTCCACCCTAGGGACCTTCAGGCCCCGTGCGCACCATGCTCTTCGATACCCCTCCCCCGATCGGCTGACGCACGCCGGCGTCTCCGCACGTCGGCCGCCGCCGCGTCAGCGCGACTCGCGCCGCCGGTGCCGCGGGTGCCGCGGGTGCCGAGCGGCGGCGGGCGGTCATGCCGTGCGCCCTCCGACGCCGTCCAGCAGGAGCCGCAGGCCCAGTTCGAACCCCCGGTCGTCCAGGCCCGCAGCGCCGCCGCCCCGGGTGAAGGACGCGTCCAGGGCGTCCGCCAGGGCGGGGTACTCCGGTCGGTAGACGTCCGGCGCGCGGGTGAAGCCGGCGGTGAACGTCTCCAGTGCGGAACCCAGCACCAGGTAGTCCAGCGCCGCCGCGACCTCCGCCGCGTCGGCCGCGTCCAGCCCGGCGCGCCCGAGCAGGGCGAGCAGGGCGTCGTAGCCGCGCAGGGCGCGGGCGGCCTCGACGCGGCGGCGGGCGAGCAGGGCGATGGTGTTGGGGTGCCGCAGGAAGACCGCACGGTAGCCGCGCGCGTACGCGGCGAGACCGGCGCGCCAGTCGGGGTCGGCCAGCGGGGTGTGGTCGATCTCCTCGTTGACCAGCTCCGAGACCGCGTCGACCAGCGCGTCCTTGCTCTCGACGTGGTTGTAGAGCGACGCGGCCTTCACCCCGAGCCGCTCGGCGAGCGCGCGCATGGTGAGGCCGTCCGGGCCCGCTTCGTCCACCACCGCGAGCGCGGCCAGCGCGATCCGCTCGCGGGTCAGCAACGCCCTGCTCGGTCGGCCCACGCCGAAACCCCCTCTTCCGCTCTCCGCTTTCGGCGGCTATCGTCCCACCTCAACACCAGTGACTAACTAAGTTAGTTTTTCAGGAGGCGCCGCGCATGGCCGACCACGAGCACGACCCCACCGATGCCGACCGGCTGGCCGCCCTCGGCTACCGCCAGGAGCTGAGACGCAGCCTGAGCGTGCTCGGCAACATCTCCATGGGCTTCGCCGTGGTCTCGCCCGTCGTCGGGCTCTACGCCGCCGCGCAGGTCGGGATGAGCATCGCGGGCGGGGCGTGGATCTGGGCGCTGCCGCTGTGCCTGCTCGGGCAGTGCCTGGTGGTGGCCGTGTACTCGGAGCTCGCCTCGCAGTGGCCGCTGGCGGGAGGGGCCTACCAGTGGAGCCGGCGGCTGGCGAGCCCGGCCGTCGCCTGGCTGAGCGGCTGGATGTGGCAGTTCGCGGTGATGTTCGGCAACACCACCGTCGCCTACCTCGCCTCGCCCTGGCTCTTCTCGCTCTTCGGGGCCGTCCCGACGCCCACCGAGCAGGTGCTGGCCTCGGTCGGCTTCATGCTCTTCTGCACCTTCGTCAACGCCTACGGCATCGACTTCCTGCGCTGGTTCGTCAGCCTCGGCATCGCCGCCGAGGCGGTCGCGTCCGTCGTGGTCGGGTTCACCCTGCTGCTGGTCTTCCGGCAGCACGGCTTCTCGCTGCTGACCGACTTCCTGCACGCCCCGGCCGGGCTCGGCGTCAGCGACACCGGCGCGCTGCTCGCCGCCGTGGCCGTCGCGGGCTGGGCGTTCATCGGCTTCGACGCCTGCGTCTCGACGGCCGAGGAGACCAAGGACGCGGCCCGGCAGGTGCCGAAGGCGATGTGGTGGTCGCTGCTCAGCGTCGGACTGGTGGTGATCCTCAACGCGATCTCGGTCGAGCTGGCCCATCCGGACCCGGCCGACGTCGTCTCCGGCAAGGACCTCGACCCGGTGACCACGGCCGTCACCCACGCGTTCGGCGGCTGGGCCGACAAGCCTTTCGTCGTGGTCGTCCTGGTCAGCTTCACCGCCTGTCTGATGGCCTCCCAGGGCGGGGCCGCGCGCGGGCTCTACTCCCTCGCCCGCGACGACGTCTTCCCGTTCTCGCGCCACGTCCGCAAGGTCAACAGGCACAAGGCGCCGATCGGCGGCCTGGTCGCCGCGACGCTGATCAGTTGCGCCGCGCTGCCGCTGGGCCTGAGCACCTCGGCCATGGGCAGCCTGATCACCTTCGGCAGCGCGGCCACCTTCGTGCCGTTCTTCCTGCTCAGCCTCGTCGCGCTGGTCGCGCGGCTGCGCGGGGTGTGGAAGCCGGCCGGCGCGGTCGGCTACGGACGCCTCGGCACCCCGCTCAACCTGCTCGCGGTGCTGTGGACGGGATTCGAGGTGGTCAACATCTGCTGGCCGCGCAGCATCCTCGCTCCGGCGGGAGCGCCCTGGTACCAGATCTGGGCCGCCGTCCTCGGCGTCGGCACGGTCGCCCTCGCGGGCGGCGCCTACCTGCTGGCACGCCGCCCCGACCGCCGCATGCGCGACGGGGACCAGGACCGCCCCCTGGGCGACGAGTTGGCCCCCGCCGTGCTGTAGTCCACCGGAAGGGCCGGCCCCGTCAGCGTCGTGTGCCGCAGTGGGGGCAGAACGCGGCGCCCTGAGGCACGTCGCCGTGGCAGGACGCGCAGGCGTCCTGCCCGCCGAGCCGGTGGCCGCAGGCGGGACAGAAGTTGGCGCCGTGGGTCTCGGTGTGGCACTGCGGGCAGACCAGTTGGAACGGGCGGTCCAGGTCGTACTGTGCGCCCTGGCTGCCGCCCAGGTCGTACGCGCGTGAGGTGGCCGCGTCGTTCAGCCCGCGCTGCTGGGCCGCCGCGACCTCGGCGGCGGTGTCGGGCGCACAGCCGTGGCACAGGCCCTGGGCCGTGCTGAAGCACCGCTCGCAGACGTAACTCGTGCACCGGGCGCAGCGGTTGAAGTGCCCCTGGGCGTCCGCGATGGCCCGCCGGAAGGCGGCGTCCTTCGCCGGACCCCAGTTGGCGCCGACCAGCCCGTCCAGCGCCGCGGACGCCTCGCTGCCGGCCCGGCCGAGCGCGCCCCAGGCGCTGCCCACGGCCTTGTCCAGCCAGCCGGAGACCCGGCCGCTGGCGTACGGCTGGAACGCGGAACGCCAGGTGTCATGGCAGCGTGAGCAGCCGAACTCGAACTGGAAGCCCGCACCGGTGCCGTACTGCTGGCACAGGTCGTGGTAGTTGTTGCTGAAGTAGATCTCGCCCGGCGAGTTCTGGCCGTTCATCCCTGTTCGCCCCCTCCACTGAACCGGCGCACACTGTGGCACACGCGCTCGGACGGGGGCCAGTTCCGTTCGCGCGGAAACCACCTGACCAGGCGGCTGCGGACGTCAACGGGCGGGCGCTGGCGGGCGCGAGGGCGCAAGCCACAGCCGCAGCCGTCGGCTGAGCGGACGCTCGACCAGTCGGTGCACCAGCCAGGCGGCCACCAGCATCACCGCGACGAGCGCCGGCAGCAGCACCGCGGCCGGGACCCGGCCGTGCAGCCGCTCGATGACCGTCCAGCCGATCTCCTCGTGCAGCAGGTAGAGCGGGTAGGTCAGCGCACCGGCGGTGACCAGCCAGCGGCGGTTGAGGAAGCCCAACCGGCCCAGGGCGACCGCCAGCAGCACGCCGTAGCAGGCGGTCATGACCGTGACGCCCACCGGCCAGGTCAGGGTCATGTGCGCGGACCAGCTGCCCTCCTCGCGCAGCAGCCCGACGAGCTGATGCTGTGCCAGCAGCCAGGACATCGCCAGCATCAGCCACAGCAGCGGGCTCGGCCGGAAGCGGTACATCAGGAAGACGACGATCCCGCCGACGAAGTACGGCGCGTAGTCCGGCTGGCAGAGCGTCACCAGCAGCGGGACGCCGGAGGCCGGCGCCAGCACCGAGGCCAGCAGCCAGATCGCGCAGAAGGCGAGCACCCGCTGGTAGGTCAGCCCCATCAGCACCACGACGGAGAAGAGCAGATAGAACCGCGCCTCCGCCCAGAGCGACCAGTAGACCGGATCCACGTGCGGGACGCCCAACGGCTCGTGAAGCATCGTCAGGTTCGTCAGGATCCGGTCCCCCGTCATGGTGCGGTCGCCGGTCGCCCACAGCACGGCGGCCGTCAGCAGGACGCAGCACCAGAACGCCGGATAGAGCCGCACCACGCGGGAGACCGCGAAGTCCCGCACGGAACGGCCCCAGCAGGACATGCAGATGACGAAACCGCTGAGCAGGAAGAAGAACTCGACCCCGAGCCAGCCGTAGGAGGCGATCGGGTGCAGCGTCGGAAAGACCGACGCCACGTCCTGCCCCCAGGCGCCGTTCGACCCGGCGTGGTCGTAACCGGCGTAGTGGAACACCACCACCATCAGCGCGGCGACCAGACGCAGCCCGTCGAGCGCGTAGAGCCGCGGCCGTCTCGCCCCGAGCACGATCCGCGGGGTCGAGGGGGCGACGACGGGCGTCGCGGGCGGCTCTTCGACGACGGCAGACCGGGGCAAAGCGCTCTCTTCCTACTCGACCCCGGCATATTACTACGCGGTAACGAACCTCTTCACAGCGGGCTCCCAGCGGCCGGCCACGCGTCGAACGCGACTACCTGCCCTGGGACTTGGCCTTGTACGCCGCCTTGCGCGCCATCTTCGCCACCGACTTGTCCGGATGCAGCTCCCCCACCGCCTCGAGAACGGCGCGGGTGTAGGTGTGGTCGACGCGCCACAGGTCCTCGAAGAAGCGGTCCGGGCCGTCCGGGCCAGGCAGCATCTCGACGAGCTCGCGCATCGCCTCCGCCTGGCCACCGGTGTCGATCAGCTGCGCGGCCAGCGCGTCCACCGTGGTCCACAGGACGGTGGCCCGCTCGGGCTGGGGCAGGTCCGTCGCGCCCAGCTCGGTGAGCCACGCACCGGCGATGCCGACCAGCTCCGGGTCGCCCAGCACCTCCCGCACCGCGGGCACCGCGGGCTCGCCGAGGCGGCGCAGCGCCACCTGGCAGTACAGCCGGCGGACCGGCGCGACGAGGTCGTCACCGCGCGCCGCCGCCAGCAGCTCGGCGGCGGCCGCCTGCGGCTCCTTGCCCTCGAGCCACTCGACGATCTCCTCCTCCGGCAGCACGTTCGCCGACTCGCAGATGCCGCGCAGCAACTCCGCGGCGTCGCCCTGGGCGTGCGCGCCCACCAGCGGGGCGTCGATGCCGTCCTCCAGCAGCCACTCGCGGACGCCGAAGAGACCGAGGTCGGTCAGCCGGACGTGGCCGAACCGGTCGACCTCCTCCGGGTCCAGCTCCTCCAGCTCCACACCCTCGGCCGCGCCGTCCTCCTCGCTCTCCTCGAAGAGGCTGGGGTCGATCGGGCGGTAGTCGAGCATGCCGAGGTCGGCCAGCTCCTGGAGCATCGGGTCGAGCAGCACCATCGTCTCGGTGATCTCGCCGAGCAGCTCCTCAGTCGGGTCCTCGCCCTCAGGGACGACGAGCAGCGCGGCCAGCACACCGAGCGGCAGCGTCTGCTCGACCGGGGTGGGAGCCAGCGCCCGCGTCTCGTAGAGCACCTGGAGGGCGTCGTCGAGGAGACCCTGAGCCTCCTCGCGGGCCTCCTCCAGGCGCGCGTACTCCTCCTCCGACTCGTCCTCGGCCTCCAGCTCGTCGGCCGCGGACGCCGCGTCGGCCTCGTCCGCCTCGCCCGTCTCCTCGACGGAGGCCCCCGCCTCCTCGTCGTCCTCGTCCTCGTCCTCGCGCTGCGCGGCCTCGATGTCCTCGATGGCGGCCTCGACCGCCGTCTGCGCGATCACCGACGCGGCGGTCAACCAGGCGTCGAGGACGGCGTCCGGCTCGCCCGCCTCCAGCCGCGCCAGCTCCGGACCGGCGAGCGCGCGCTCGGGGGCGTCCTCGGCCGAGTCCGCGCCGGACTCCAGCACGATCAGCTCCAGGTCGACGGCGAGCGCCCAGGCCCGCTCGACCTCGGCGACGTCGTCCGGCTCCACGCCCATCGCGGCGGCCGCCTCGGCCGCCTGCTCCTCGGACAGCTCGCCCCACTCGTCCACCGGCTTGCCGTCGCCGACCCAGCGCGCCAGCTTCAGGGTGTGCCCGACCAGCGGCGCCGCCAGCGCGGACGCGGCCAGCTGCTCGGAGGGGGCCAACCGCACCGGCGGCACGAGGACGAGATCCTCCTCGTCCGTCGCGTCCGGGTCCGTCTCGTCGGCGTACTCCGCCACCGCACCGGCGCCGTACAGGGTCTCCAGATCGAGGTCGGCGGGCAGGGGCACACCCTCGCCGACGGGGCCGTCCTTACGACTGCGCGTTGCCATCTTCCCGACCGTCCTTCGCACCTGGTGACGCACAAACACCGCTCCTGACGCCGAGGGTAGTCCCTGGCGCGGCCGGGCGTCGTTTCCCTTGACGTGTGACCAGCACGTATCCTCCGCTGGGCTGAAGCGCACACCCACGCGCTGACGACCCGCACGCCCCCGCACGCCCGCTCCAACCGGACGGTGACCGGCACACCCCGCCGCAGCCGCCCGGAGCCCCGACGCCAGGAGAACCCTGCCATGGCGGACCTGACCCCGGTCGGCACGCGTCTGACCGAGGCCCTGCTCCCTCTCGAACTCGCCCCGCGCGAACGCCTGCGCCTCCGCTCGCTGAGCCGCTGGAACGCACTGCGCGGCGTCCGTGTCGGTCTGACCGTCGCCGTCCTGCTGCTCCTGCTCATCGGCGCGAACCTGGCGACGCCCCTCTACCCCGCGCTCCAGGCCCGCCTCGGCCTGACCCCGGTGGACACGACCGTCCTGTTCACGGTCTACGTCTTCGCGCTCGTCCCCGTCCTCGCCGCCGTCGGCCACTGGTCCGACCAGCTGGGCCGACGGGCCCTGGTGCTGCCCGCCGTCGTGCTGGCCTCCGCCGGCGACCTGGTCTTCGCCTCCGCCTCGAGCCTCGGCGAGCTGGCGCTCGGCCGGGCCGTCCAGGGCATCGCCGTCGGCCTCGCCACCGGCGCGGCGGGCGCGGCCCTCGCCGACCTGCTGCCCGACCGCCCCTCCGTCGCCGCGAAGCTGACGCTGGCCGCGTCCGCCGGCGGCGTCGCCCTCGGCCCGCTGCTGGGCGCGGCGCTGGCGGGCGGCAAGGACCCGGTCGTCACCCCGTTCCTGCTGCACGCGATCGCCCTGTTGGCGCTGTGCGTGCCGCTGGCCCTGCTGCACCCGCGCTCCCCGGGCCACGACACGGTCGCGGCGCCCGCCGTCTCCCGCACCAGCCTGCGCCCGCGCGCGCTGAGCCTGCCGCGGCAGAGCCGCGGCGTCTTCCTGTTGGCGGCGGCGACGGGCTTCGTCTCCTACGCGGTCTTCGGCGTGTACCTCAGCCTGGCCCCGAGCTACGCGGCATCACTCCTGCACACCCGCGCGCCACTCGCGGGCGCGGGCGTGGCGGCCCTGCTGCTCGGCAGCTCGGCCGCGGCGCAGCTGCTCGCCCGTCCCACCCGCGCACGCGCCGTCCCGGCGCTGGGCATGACGGGCCTGGCCCTCGGCCTCGGCCTGGTCGTCCTCGCGGGCTTCGCGCACGTCCCGGCCCTGCTGTTCGCGGGCAGCGTGCTCGCGGGCGCGTCGCAGGGTCTCGCCTTCCGCGCGTTGTTCACGCGGGCGTCGGCGGCGTTGGAACCGGACCTGCGCGCCTCCCAGCTGAGCACCCTGTGGGTGGTCGTCTACCTGGGCAGCTCCCTGCCGATCATCGGGGTGGGCTTCCTGGCCCGCGCCTACGGGATCCTGCCCGCGTTCGCCACGTTCGCCGCGGTGGCGGCCACCGCCTGCCTCACCCTCGGCGCGGCGACGCTGCGCGCGCAGCGCGCTTGAGGGGCGCGGGGAACTGCGCGAGCAACCAACGCTATGCGGACGGCCCTGCGCGTGCGGGTTCTACCTCGCGTGGGATGGGGCGCCTCCCGGCCGAAGGCTGGGGGAGGCGCCGCACGGCGGAAGAGCAGCGCGCCCCTCACGACCGGTCCGACCGGTCCTCCCGGCGTCGCACGACGTCGCCGCGGACGACCCAGGGCCGGTCGTGACGCCAGGCGAGGCCCGCGCGGCGTTCCGCCGCCATGCGGGCGTGGATGACCAGCAGGTCCACCGCCGCGATCAGCGCCAGCACGGCGCAGACCGCGGCAAAGCCGATCCAGGTGTTCCGCGCCGCGACATCGCCCGGCTTGGCGACCGCCGCCATCCAGGAGAACAGCACCGCGCCCGCCGCGTAGACGGGGCCGAAGATGCCGGCCAGCATCCGCCGCGCGGGAAGATCGCTGAGCGCCGTGCTCGGCTCGCTGCCCGTGCGGGCGAGCCAGCGGCGGTGGGTCCGGACGTGGGTCCCACGCGCAGGCGTGGGCTGCACCCCAGCGGGGGTGAGCGCGGGGCGACCGGGACCGCCGTGGTGGACTCGGCCGAGAGCGAAGTGCATGGCCGCCTCCTCCTCCGAGCCCCTACCCGCCGGACCGGGGCTCGAACACCCTCAGGAGCGGAGCCCTCAGTACCGCTCGACCGGGCGGCGGTCCTGCGGGCGGCGCGGCGGGATCGGCGTGGCCGGGAAGTCGCGCGGGCCGCTCCAGAGCGCGGGGACCGCGTCGGTCCACCGGGCGAGCTCGTAGACGATGCCCTCGTAGTTGATCCGCCAGCCGCGGAAGTGCTGCCAGGCCTCGTCGACGGTGCGCTCCTTGGCGAAGCCCGTCGCGACGATCATCGCGACGGCCGCGTCGAACTCGGTGAAGGTGAGCCGGATCGGCGCGGACGGCTCCGGGTCCGGGTCGAACGGGACCCGCATCGTCCGGGCGATGTCGCGCAGCGAGCTGAAGCCCGCGCGCAGGACGAGCCGGGCCTCGGGTGGCGCGGACTTGGGCGCGATGGAGAGCTGGATCGCCGCCGCGTCCATCACCGCCAGCAGTGCGACGACCCAGCTGCGGGCGGGCCTCGGCGAGCGGAAGGAGAGCAGCAGCGGGTAGTTGGAGTGGCTTTCGCCGATGTCGGCGGCGAGCCGCTCCCAGTCGCGGTAGAGGCTGGGCAGGGCCGTCTGGGTGTCGACGAGCCACTGCCGCGCCAGCAGCTCGGGGCCCCAGGCGGGCTCGCCGGCCCGGGACTCCAGCAGCGTCACCTCCGTCTCGCGGCGGTTGTAGGCGCTGTACAGGGTCGGCAGGTAGGCGATCTGGAGCGCGATGACCAGCGGACCGCTGGCCGAGGCGAGGAAGTCCAGCCCGGAGAGCTTGAGCCGGGCCCCGCTGGCGAAGCCGAGGGTGAACAGGCTCGACCCCGCCTCCTGGAAGGCCGTGCCGAGGCTCAGCCCGGACGCGCCGTACAGCAGCAGCGAGTAGGCGACGAGCATCCCGCCGAGCCAGGCGGTCAGCATGCCGAGCAGGACCAGCGGCGCGAGCCACGCCTGCGCGCGGTCCATGGCCCGGAAGGTGCCGAGCGGGGCGGCGGTCCAGCGCAGGACGGTGCGCAGCGACTTCGTGAGGCGGAAGACCAGGGCCGAGTACAGGCCCCGGGGCACCACCAGCGTCCGCAGCACGCTGCTGATCACGGTGGCGAGCAGCACGACGCCGAGGACGACGGAGAGAGACCTCATGAGTCACATTGTGTTGCAAACGCCACGGGCGTGGGACTCCGCAGAGCCCCACGCCCGTTTCGGTACGACAAACCGCTGACGAACCTCAGACGTTGAAGCCGAGGGCCCGCAGCTGGTCGCGGCCGTCGTCGGTGATCTTGTCCGGGCCCCACGGCGGCATCCAGACCCAGTTGATCCGCAGGTCCTTGACCAGGCCGTCCGTCGCCGTCCGCGCCTGGTCCTCGATGACGTCGGTCAGCGGGCACGCCGCGGACGTGAGCGTCATGTCGACGGTGGCGACGTCGCCCTCGTCGATGTGGACACCGTAGATCAGGCCCAGGTTGACGACGTCGATGCCCAGCTCCGGGTCGACGACGTCCATCAGGGCCTCCATCAGGTCGTCGACCGCGACGGAGCCCTTGCTGACGCTCTCGAAGGACTCGGCCGCCGTCTCCTCCGGAGCGGCAGACGTGTCGGTGGTCTCGCTCATGCGCTCTCCTTGACGGGCGCTCCGGCCAGGGCCTGAGCCGTGGCGTCCTTCCAAGCCATCCAGCTCAGCAGGGCGCACTTGACGCGCGCCGGGTACTTGGAGACGCCGGCGAACGCGATCGCGTCCTCCAGCACCTCCTCGTCGCCCTCCATCTGGCCCTTGGACTGCATCAGCTCCAGGAACGCCTCCTGGATCTGCTGGGCCTCGCCCAGCTCCTTGCCGACCAGCAGGTCGTTCAGCACCGAGGCGCTGGCCTGGCTGATCGAGCACCCCTGGCCCTCGTAGGAGACGTCCGCGAGGACGTTCCCGTCGAGCTTGACCCGCAGCGTGATCTCGTCGCCGCAGGTCGGGTTGACGTGGTGCACCTCGGCGTCGCCGTCGCGCAGGCCACGGCCGTGCGGGTGCTTGTAGTGGTCCAGGATGATGTCCTGGTACATCGAGTCGAGCTTCATCGACCGCCGCTCCTCATCCGACTGACCAGCCGACTAACCGAAGAAGGCGCGGACGTGGTGCAGCCCGTCGATCAGGGCGTCCACCTCCGCCTCGGTGGAGTACAGATAGAACGACGCTCGCGTGGTCGCCGGAATTCCGTAGCGCAGGCAGACCGGGCGCGCGCAGTGGTGGCCGACACGCACGGCGATGCCCTGCTCGTCCAGCACCTGGCCCACGTCGTGCGGGTGGATGTCGCCCAGGGTGAAGGAGATCGCGGCAGCGCGGTCCTCGGCCGTGGTCGGGCCAATGATCCGCAGGTCCGGGACCTCCTGGAGGCGCTGCAGGGCGTACTCGGTGATCCGGTGCTCGTGCGCCCAGATCGCGTCCATGCCGACGCCGTTCAGGTACTCGATGGCCGCGCCCAGCCCGACCGCCTGCGCGATCGGCGGGGTGCCCGCCTCGAACTTGTGCGGCGCGGGGGCGTAGGTCGAGGACTGCATGGAGACGGTCTCGATCATCTCGCCGCCGCCCAGGAACGGCGGGAGGTCCTCCAGCAGCTCCTGGCGACCCCACAGCACGCCGATGCCGGTCGGGGCCAGCATCTTGTGGCCGGTGAAGGCGACGAAGTCGGCCTCCAGCGCCTGCACGTCCAGCACCATGTGCGGGGCGGCCTGCGAGGCGTCGATCACGACCAGCGCGCCCACGTCCTGGGCGCGGCGGACGATCGCCTCGACCGGGTTGACGGTGCCCAGGATGTTGGAGACCAGCACGAACGAGACGACCTTGGTCTTCTCGGTGATGATCTCGTCGATGTGGGACAGGTCGAGGCGGCCGTCGTCGGTCAGACCGAACCACTTCAGCTTCGCGCCGGTGCGCTGCGCCAGCAGCTGCCACGGCACGATGTTGGAGTGGTGCTCCATCTCCGTGATGACGATCTCGGAGTCGGCGTCGACCTTGTACGGCTCCTCGGCCCAGCCGAGCATGTTGGCGACCAGGTTCAGCGACTCGGACGCGTTCTTGGTGAACACGACCTCGTCGCGGCTCGGCGCGTTGATGAAGGACGCGACGGCGTCACGCGCGCCCTCGTACAGCGCCGTGGCCTCCTCGGCGAGCGTGTGCACGCCGCGGTGGACGTTGGCGTTGTGCAGCTCGTAGTAGGCCGTCAGCGCGTCGAGGACCTGCCTGGGCTTCTGCGAGGTGGCCGCGTTGTCCAGGTAGACCAGAGGCTTGCCGTTCGGCAGGATCCGCGACAGGACGGGGAAGTCCTTGCGGATCGCGTCCACGTCCAGCGTTCGAGAGGTGGGGATCACTCGGCTGCACCGCCCTTCACGTACTGCTCGTAGCCGTTCTCCTCCAGCTGGTCGGCCAGCTCGGGGCCACCGGAGGCGACGATCTTGCCGCCGGCGAAGACGTGGACGAAGTCCGGCTTGATGTAGCGCAGGATGCGCGTGTAGTGGGTGATCAGCAGGGTGCCGACCTCGCCGGTCTCGCGGACGCGGTTCACGCCCTCGGAGACGATGCGCAGCGCGTCGACGTCGAGGCCGGAGTCGGTCTCGTCGAGGATCGCGATCTTCGGCTTGAGGAGCTCCATCTGCAGGATCTCGTGGCGCTTCTTCTCACCGCCGGAGAAGCCCTCGTTGACGTTGCGCTCGGCGAACGCCGGGTCCATCTGGAGGTCGGCCATGGCCTCCTTGACCTCCTTGACCCAGGTGCGGAGCTTGGGGGCCTCGCCGCGGATCGCGGTGGCGGAGGTGCGCAGGAAGTTGGAGACCGAGACGCCGGGGACCTCGACCGGGTACTGCATGGCCAGGAAGACGCCGGCGCGGGCGCGCTCGTCCACGGACATGGCCAGCACGTCCTCGCCGTCCAGCAGCACCTCGCCGGAGGTGATGGTGTACTTCGGGTGGCCGGCCAGCGAGTAGGCCAGGGTCGACTTGCCGGAGCCGTTCGGGCCCATGATCGCGTGGGTCTCGCCCTGCTTCACGACCAGGTCGACGCCCTTGAGGATCTCGCGCGGGCCGTTCTCGGCGTCGACGGAGACGTGCAGGTCGCGGATTTCAAGCGTTGCCATGGACTCAGGACTCCTGGGTGACGGAGACGAGCACATCGTCCCCTTCGATCTTTACGGGGTACACGGGGACGGGCCGGGTCGCGGGGAGGCCCGAGGGCTTGCCGGTGCGCAGGTCGAAGCGCGAGCCGTGGAGCCAGCACTCGATCATGCAGTCCTCCACCTCGCCCTCGGACAGCGACACGTTGGCGTGCGAGCAGATGTCGTTGACGGCGAAGACCTCGCCCTCGGCGGCGACGATCGAGACGGGGACGCCGTCGATCTCGACCCGCTTCGGGGTGTCCTCCTCCAGCTCGCTCAGCGCGGCGACGCGCACGAAGCCGTTGCTGCTCATCCGACCGTGGCCTCCAGCTCGGCGTCGATCTTCTCGATCAGGCGCTCCTGGAGCTCCGGCAGGCCGATCTGCTGGACCAGCTCGGCGAAGAAGCCGCGGACCACCAAGCGGCGCGCCTCGTCGGCCGGGATGCCGCGCGACTGCAGGTAGAACAGCTGCTCGTCGTCGAAGCGGCCGGTCGCGGAGGCGTGGCCGGCGCCGACGATCTCGCCGGTCTCGATCTCCAGGTTCGGGATCGAGTCGACCCGCGCGCCGTCGGTGAGCAGCAGGTTGCGGTTGAGCTCGTAGGTGTCCGTGCCCTCGGCCTCGGCGCGGATCAGCACGTCGCCGACCCACACCGCGTGCGCGTCCTGGCCCTGCAGCGCGCCCTTGTAGGCGACGTTGGAGCGGCAGTGCGGCGTGTCGTGGTCGACGAAGAGGCGGTGCTCCAGGTGCTGGCCGGCGTCGGCGAAGTACAGGCCGTAGAGCTCGGCCTCGCCGCCGGTGCCGTTGTAGACCACGCGCGGGTGCAGGCGCACCAAGTCGCCGCCGAAGGTGACGACGACGGACTTGAAGGTCGCGTCGCGGCCGACCAGCGCGGTGTGCTGGGCGACGTGGACGGCGGTGTCCTCCCAGTCCTGGACGGAGACGACGGTCAGCTTGGCGCCGTCGCCGATCAGGTACTCGACGTTGGCGGCGAGCACGGCGTCGCCGGTGTGCTCGATCACGACCACGGCCTCGGCGAACGCGCCGACCTCGATCACCTGGTGGCCGTAGGCGACGCCGCCCTGGCCGTGGATGGTGATCCGGACCGGCTCGGTGAGCTGCGCGTCCTTCGGGATGGAGACCAGGCCGGCCTTGCCGAAGCTGGAGAACGCCTGCGCCGCGACGCGGTCCACCGGCTTGCCGGCGGCGCCCACCCGGGCGTCGTCGCGCTCGACCGCGGTGACGAGGACGCCCTCGGGGGCGGTCACGTCGACCTTGATCGCGCCGGAGGTCGCCTCCGCGGTGCCGTCGTGCAGGCCGCCCAGGCGGTGCAGCGGCGTGAAGCGCCAGTTCTCCTCACGGCCGCCGGGGACCGGGAAGTCGGCGACGTCGTACGAGGCGACGGCCTCGTTGCGGGCGTCGCCCGGCTGGGAGGTGGAGAACTCGCCGGGCACACCGGCGACCTGGATCGAGCCGGAGGTGGTGGACCCTCCGGGGGTGGTGGTGACGTCAGCCATGGCTGTCGTGCTACTCGCTTTCTGGAAAGGACTAAGGGCAGATCGGAGACGTCAGGCCGTTACCCGACAGCCCCCTCCATCTGCAGCTCGATCAGCCGGTTGAGCTCCAGCGCGTACTCCATCGGCAGCTCCTTGGCGATCGGCTCCACGAAGCCGCGGACGATCATCGCCATCGCCTCGAACTCCGTCAGGCCGCGGCTCATCAGGTAGAAGAGCTGGTCCTCGGAGACCTTGGAGACCGTCGCCTCGTGACCCATGGAGACGTCGTCCTCGCGGACGTCGACGTACGGGTAGGTGTCGGAGCGGGAGATCGTGTCCACCAGCAGGGCGTCGCAGAGCACGTTGGACTTGGCGCCCTTGGAGCCCTCGCCGATCTCGATCAGGCCGCGGTAGGAGGTGCGGCCGCCGCCTCGCGCCACCGACTTGGAGACGATGTTGGAGGAGGTGTTGGGCGCCATGTGCACCATCTTGGCGCCGGCGTCCTGGTGCTGGCCCTCGCCCGCGAACGCGATGGAGAGCGTCTCGCCCTTGGCGTGCTCGCCCATCAGGTACACGGCCGGGTACTTCATGGTGACCTTGGAACCGATGTTGCCGTCGATCCACTCCATGGTCGCGCCCTCGTACGCCACTGCGCGCTTGGTGACCAGGTTGTAGACGTTGTTCGACCAGTTCTGGATCGTCGTGTAGCGGCAGCGGCCGCCCTTCTTGACGATGATCTCGACGACGGCGCTGTGCAGCGAGTCCGAGGAGTAGATCGGGGCGGTGCAGCCCTCGACGTAGTGGACGTAGGCGTCCTCGTCGACGATGATCAGCGTCCGCTCGAACTGGCCCATGTTCTCGGTGTTGATCCGGAAGTAGGCCTGCAGCGGGATCTCGACGTGCACGCCCTTCGGCACGTAGATGAACGATCCGCCGGACCACACGGCCGTGTTCAGCGAGGCGAACTTGTTGTCGCCGACCGGGATGACCGTGCCGAAGTACTCCTGGAACAGCTCCGGGTGCTCCTTCAGCGCGGTGTCGGTGTCCATGAAGATGACACCCTGCGCCTCGAGCTCCTGGTTGATCTGGTGGTAGACCACCTCGGACTCGTACTGGGCTGCGACACCGGCGACCAGGCGCTGCTTCTCCGCCTCCGGGATGCCCAGCTTGTCGTAGGTGTTCTTGATGTCCTCGGGCAGGTCCTCCCAGGACTCCGCCTGCTTCTCCGTGGAGCGCACGAAGTACTTGATGTTGTCGAAGTCGATGCCGGTGAGGTCGGAGCCCCAGGTCGGCATGGGCTTCTTGTCGAAGAGCTTCAGGCCCTTGAGGCGGAGCTTCAGCATCCACTCGGGCTCGTTCTTCTTCTCCGAGATGTCCCGGACGACGTCCTCGTTCAGACCGCGCTTGGCAGCGGCGCCAGCCGCGTCGGAGTCGGCCCAGCCGAACTCGTACTTGCCCAGGCCATCGAGCTCCGGGTGAGCGGTGGTGGTCATGCGGGGTTCCTCCCGGGAGCGGCGGTTGCGTCGTTCGTCGTAGTGGTCTCGGTATGCGGTGGCGGGGCCGCCCTGGGGACGAAGGTCGTACAGACCCCGTCGCCGTGGGCGATCGTCGCCAGGCGTTGCACGTGGGTGCCCAGCAGCTGCGAGAACAGCTCCGTCTCGGCCTCGCAGAACTGCGGGAACTGCTCGGCGATGTGCGCGACCGGGCAGTGGTGCTGGCAGAGCTGCTCCCCGAGCGGCGCGCTGCGCACCGTGGCAGCGTAACCGTCCTCGGTGAGCGCGCCTGCCAGGGCCTGGGCCTTGGCCTCGGCGTCCCCGCAGTCCCCGAGGGTGCTGCGGTAGCGCTCGGCGTCGCGGGCGAGCCGCGCGCGGGCGAAGGCGGCGAGGGCCTCCTTGCCCTTCTCGCCGCCGCCGGCCGCCTCCGCGAGGAAGCCGAGGGCGTCGGCGGCGAGCTGGTCGTAGGCCTGGTAGAAGGTGCTGCGGCCGGAGTCGGTCAGCAGGAACACCCGCGCGGGGCGTCCGCGACCGCGGTGGCCGTACACCTTCTGCTCGCGCGACGTGACGAGGCCGGCCGCGGTCAGCGCGTCGAGGTGCCTGCGGACGGCGGCCTGGGTGAGGCCGAGGCGCTCCGCGAGGTCGGCGGCGCTGGAGGGGCCGTGGTCGAGGATGGACCGGGCCACACGTTCGCGCGACGACGTGACGCGGGCGGTCGCATCGACCGCCTCGTGCCCCTCAGCCATCTCGCGCACGTTTTTCACAACACCATTGTTGCGTAATTCCTTCAGGACAGACAAGCGGCGCTGGTCGGCGCGGAAAGTGCACTCCGTCACTAAGGGTTACCTAATCTGCCGGACGCGGCCCGGCGGTTCGTAGACTCGTCCCCATGCCTGACCACGCCCCCGCCGTCGAGATCCGGGGTCTCACCAAGCGCTACGGCGCCAAGACCGCCGTCGACGGGCTGGACCTCACCGTCGCCCGTGGCAGCCTCACCGCCGTCCTCGGGCCGAACGGCGCGGGGAAGACCACCACCATCGAGACCTGCGAGGGCTACCGCCGCCCCGACGCGGGCACCGTCCGCGTGCTCGGTCTCGACCCGGTGGCCCAGGCGTCGCAGCTGAGGCCTCGGATCGGCGTGATGCTCCAGTCGGGTGGCGTCTACCCCGGCGCGCGGGCGATGGAGATGCTGCGGCACACCGCCACGCTGCACGCGGACCCCCTCGACGTCGACGAACTCGCCGAGCGCCTCGGCCTCGGCTCCTGCGGGCGGACCGTCTATCGGCGGCTCTCCGGCGGCCAGCAGCAGCGGCTCGCGCTGGCGATGGCCGTCGTCGGACGCCCGGAGCTGGTCTTCCTGGACGAGCCGACCGCCGGGCTCGACCCGCAGGCCAGACGCGCGACCTGGGATCTGGTCCGCGACCTGCGCCGCGACGGCGTCAGCATCGTGCTCACCACGCACCACATGGACGAGGCCGAGCAGCTCGCCGACGACGTCGCGATCGTCGACGGCGGCAAGGTCATCGCGCAGGGCAGCCCGGAGCAGCTCTGCCGCGGCGGAGCCGCGAACACCCTGCGCTTCCAGGGCCGCTCGGGCCTGGACCTCGGCGCGCTGCTGAAGGCCCTGCCGGACGGCTCCTCCGCCGCCGAGCTCACCCCCGGCAGCTACCTGATCGAGGGCCCGGTGGACCCGCAGCTGCTCGCCACGGTGACCAGCTGGTGCGCCCAGGCCGGCGTGCTCCCGGAGAACCTCTCGGTCGAGCGCCGCACCCTCGAAGACGTCTTCCTCGAACTCACCGGACGGGACCTGCGCGCGTGACGACCTACACCCCCGCCCCGGGCGCGGCCCCGCTGGGCCGCATGCTGCGCGCGCAGACCGCGCTGGAGACCAAGCTGCTGCTGCGCAACGGCGAGCAGCTGCTGCTCACCGTCGTGATCCCGAGCGTGCTGCTGGTGCTGTTCAGCGCCGTGGACATCGTCACCACCACCGGCCCCGGCAAGCGCGTCGACTTCCTCGCGCCGGGCCTGCTGGCGCTGGCCGTGATGTCCACCGCCTTCACCGGCCAGGCCATCGCGACCGGCTTCGAGCGCCGCTACGGCGTCCTCAAGCGCCTCGGCGCCAGCCCGCTGCCGCGCTGGGCGCTGATGACGGCGAAGACCGGCAGCGTGCTGGTCACCGAGGTGCTCCAGGTCGTCCTGCTGACGGCCATCGCCTTCGCCCTGGGCTGGAGCCCGCAGGGCAACCCTCTCGCGGTCCTGCTGCTGCTGGTCGCCGGCACCGCGGCCTTCTCCGGCCTCGGCCTGCTCATGGCGGGCACCCTGAAGGCGGAGGCGACCCTCGCCGCCGCGAACCTGGTCTTCATCCTGCTGCTCCTCGCGGGCGGCGTGATCGTCCCGCTGTCGAAGTTCCCCTCCGCCGTCCGCCCGGTCCTGGAGGCGCTGCCCATCAGCGCCCTCTCGGACGGCCTGCGCGCCGTCCTCCAGCAGGGCGCGGCGATGCCCTGGGGGGACCTCGGCATCCTGGCCGTCTGGGCCGTCGTCGGACTGGCTGCGGCGGCGCGCTTCTTCCGCTGGGAGTAGGACGGCCCTCACGGCAAAAGCCGTGCTCACGTCATATGGACCGGCGTTCGGACCCGCGTTGACGGCCGCTGCGGTGACCTGAAAAACTGCCCGCGCCCGGAGCACGTTCAGGAGGGTGGCACCGGTGACCGAGTCCTCTCACCCGGAGCGCGGTGGCACCCAGGACGGTCCGAGACCGTCGGGTCGGCACGCCTGGTTCCAACCCTTTCGCGGCAATCCCCGCCGTCGCACGCTGGTGCTGCTGGTCGGCACGGGACTGGCCGTCCTCGGCGTGAACCTCGCCATCGAGAACCACGGCGACGCCAGCGCCGCGTCCACCGGGCCGCAGGAGCCGACGTACTACGTCAGCGCGACCGGCAGCGACGACGCTGCGGGCACCTCTCCCGCGACCGCCTGGCGCACGCTGTCCCGCGTCGACCAGCACGACTTCAAACCCGGCGAGCGACTGCTGCTGCACGGCGGGGACCGGTTCACCGGCCATCTGACGCTCAAGGCCGGGGAGGCCGGCCAGGCCGCCAAGCCCGTCGAGGTCGGCTCGTACGGGAGCGGCCGCGCCACCGTCGTGGGGACGGACACCCCTGCCGTGTCGGTCTTCGACACCGCCGGCGTGGAGATCCACGACCTGGTGCTGACCGGCCCCGGGGTCGGCACGAGCCTGGCGGCCGGCATCGACGTCTTCTCCGACCTGACCACCGGTCAGCGGCTGGCCCATGTCGCCGTCGCGCGCGTCGACGTCTCCGGTTTCCGCGACGGGATCGCCGTCAGCGCCGGGACCGACGCGGTCGGCTTCCGCGACGTCGAGGTGAGCGACAGCACCCTGCACGCCAACCGTGACAACGGACTGGTCAGCTACGGCGCCCCGCTGGATCCCGCCGCGCCGCGGTACGCGGTGCAGGACCTGCGGATCACCGGCGTCCAGGCGTACGCGAACCTCGGCGACCCGCACAACAAAACCAGCAACTCCGGCAGCGGCATCGCCGTCGGCAGCGCCGACGGCGCGACCGTCCAGGGCTGCGTCGCCTACGGCAACGGCACCCACGGCGTGGCCGCGAACGGCCCGGTGGGCATCTGGGCCTACGACGCGACGCACGTCGTGATGCAGCACAACGTCGCGCACGACAACCACACCGGTGGCAGCGCCGACGGCGGCGGCTTCGACCTGGACCGCAACACCACCGACTCCGTCGTCCAGGCCAACCTCTCCTTCGACAACGACGGCCCCGGCTACATGGACTTCTCGGCGGTGAAAACCCAGCCGTCACTGCGCAACACGATCCGCTACAACGTGAGCAAGGACGACTCCCGCAAGTTCGCCGGCTACGGCTCCGTCGACCTGTCCGGCTGGCTGAGCGGGATCGACGTCCACCACAACACCGTGGTCCAGACGAAGGCCGGCTCCAGGGCCCCGCTGCTCAAGTTCGGCCTGCACATCACGCAGTCCACCGTCCGGGACAACCTGCTCTCACCGCGCGGCGGCGAGGTCGCCGACTCGCACCAGGCGTACACCACGTCGGAACTGGTGCTCCAGGGCAACGAGTACGACACCCCGGCCGCGTCCTGGAAGGTCACCTGGGGCGCGCAGACCTACGCCTCGCTGACGGCCTGGCGCGCCGCGAACGGCCAGGAACTCGCCCAGGGCAAGCCCTCCGCGACGATCGCCCCGGCCAAGCTGCTGTGGACCCGCGCGGCGTCCTGGGACCCGACCCGCACCCTGGCCCCCGAGCTCCCCGCCGGCTCCGCCCTCGGCACGGCCGGCCTGGACCTGAAGGCCCTCTTCGAGCAGGACCCGGGCCCGTCCGACTACTTCGGCACCCCGATCACCGAGGCCACCGCGGTCGGCGCGGCCCAGCCCACGAGCTGACGCCCTGACGGGCGGACCACCTGCCGAGGCCCCGGCCCCCGCCACGAGGCGACGAGGGGCTGGGGCGACGGGGGCCGCGGCGCGGCGAAGCCGCAATCCGGGGCCCTCGGATTCGGCGGAGCGTCTCCCACAGGGCCGTCTCCCCCACCGGCCGACTCCGGCCCGGCGCGAATCGCCGCCTGGCGGACGCGACACGGCCCGGCGTCCCGCCGGGAGGCGGGGGCCGGGCCGAGGTCGGTGCTGAGGCGGGGTCAGCCGACCGGGGACGGGGCGGGCTTGCCGAGGAGGCGGAGGGTCCAGCCGGCCGCGGCCCAGCGGGAGGCGTCCAGGGCGTTGCGGCCGTCCAGCAGACGCGGGGCGCGTACCCAGGTCGCGACCTCGGCCGGGTCCAGCTCGCGGTACTGACGCCACGGCGTCAGGTGCAGCAGCAGGTCGGCGCCCGCGCACGCGTCCTCGACCGAGTCGACGCACTCCAGCTCGGGGTGCGCGGACTTGGCGTTGGCCAGACCCTCGGGGTCGTGCACGCGCACCTCCGCGCCCTCGGCCGCGATCATCCGGGCGACGTGCAGGGACGGCGAGTCACGGATGTCGTCGCTGTCCGGCTTGAAGGTGACGCCGAGGACGGTGACCTGCCGACCGGCGAACCCGCCGCCCAGCAGCTCGCGGGCGGCGTCGACGGTACGCGTGCGCTGCCGCAGGTTGATCGTGTCGACATGGCCCAGGAAGTCCAGCGCCGAGCCGACGCCGAGCTCCTGCGCCCGCGCGTGGAAGGCGCGGATGTCCTTGGGCAGGCAGCCGCCGCCGAAGCCGAGCCCGGCGTCCAGGAAGCGGCGGCCGATGCGGGCGTCGTGGCCGATGGCGTCCGCCAGCGTGGTGACGTCGGCGCCGGTGGCGTCGCAGATCTCCGCCATCGCGTTGATGAAGGAGATCTTCGTGGCCAGGAAGGAGTTGGCGGCCGTCTTGACCAGCTCGGCGGTGGCCAGGTCGGTGCTGATCCACGGCGTGCCGAGCGCCAGGACCGGGGCGTACACCTCGCGCAGCACCGCCTCGGCGTGCTCGCCGGTGACGCCGACCACGAGCCGGTCCGGCCGCAGGGTGTCCTCCACGGCGAAGCCCTCGCGCAGGAACTCCGGGTTCCAGGCCAGTTCGGCCTCGGCTCCGACCGGAGCGAGCTCGGCGAGCTTCGCCGCGAGGGCCGCGGCCGTGCCGACGGGGACGGTGGACTTGCCGACGACCAGGCAGGGCCGGTGCAGGTGCGGCGCGAGCGACTCGACCGCGGCGTGCAGGTAGCGCAGGTCGGCGGCGTTCGAGCCCGGCTGCTGCGGGGTGCCGACGCAGAGGAAGTGCACCTCGCCGAAGGCGGCGGCCTCGGCCGGGTCCGTGGTGAAGGCCAGGCGGCCGGAGGCCAGCCCCTCGGCGAGCAGCTCCGGCAGGCCGGGCTCGAAGAACGGCGCCCGCCCGGACGACAGGGCGTCGATCTTCGCGGCGTCCAGGTCGAGGCCCAGCACCTCGTGACCGGCCTGGGCCATGCAGACCGCGTGCACCGCGCCCAGGTAGCCGGTCCCGATGACGGTGATCCGCATGGTTGTTCTCCTCAGCCGGTGGTTCAGGCGGATGGTTCGCAGAGAGGCGGGCGCGGTGCTAGGCGCCGTAGCCCATGGGGTTCGCCTGCTGGAAGCGCCAGGCGTCGGCGCACATGTCGTCGAGGGTGCGCGTGGTCCGCCAGCCCCATGCGGCGGCGACCGCGCCGGGGTCGGCGACCAGGCGGGTGACGTCGCCCTCGCGGCGTCCGACGATCTCGTGCGGGATCGGCTGTCCGCAGGCGCGGCCGACGGCCGCGACCAGCTCCAGCACCGACGTGCCCACGCCGGTGCCGAGGTTCAGCACCCGCAGGCCGGCGCCGGCCGCTCCGGCCGGGCCGGACGCGCCGGACGTGCCGGACGTGCCGGACGTGCCGTCCCCGTCGGGCCGGACGCCCAACTGCTCCAGCGCCACCCGGTGACCGTCGGCGACGTCCACGACGTGGATGTAGTCGCGCACCGCGGTGCCGTCCTCGGTCGGGTAGTCGCCGCCGAAGACGCTCAGGAGCTCCCGGCGTCCGACCGCCACCTGCATGGCGAAGGGCATGACGTTGTTGGGGACGCCGCGCGGGTCCTCCCCGAGCAGGCCGGACGGGTGGGCCCCGACGGGGTTGAAGTAGCGCAGCGCCAGCGCGGAGAGCTCAGGCCAGGCCCGGCAGGTGTCGGCGAGGACCTGCTCGCACATCCACTTCGAGCGGGCGTACGGGTTGGTGGGGCGCGCCGGCTCGTTCTCGTCCAGCGGCACCGGACGGGCGTCGCCGTAGATGGAGCAGGACGAGGAGAAGACCAGGCGCTCCACGCCGTGCTCCCGCATCACCCGTAGCAGCGAGACGGTCGCGCCGACGTTGACCTCGTAGTAGTCGAGCGGGATCTGCACCGACTCGCCGACCGCCTTCTTCGCGGCGAAGTGCACCACCGCGTCGATCCGGTGCGCCGTGAAGACCTCGGCGAGGGCCCGGGCGTCGCGCATGTCGAGGATGTGCACCGCGTCCAGGGACCGGCCGGCGGTCTTCTCGATCCGCAGCAGCGCCTCGGGCGAGCTGTTGGAGTGGTCGTCCACGACGACGACCCGGTAGCCGTGCTGCAGCAGCTCCACGCAGGTGTGGCTGCCGATGAAACCGGCCCCGCCGGTGACCAGCACCGTGGGGGCGGACTCGGAACGCGTTGACATCTCTGGTCTGGCCTCTCGGAGTTCTGGCCGGTGGGATCGACTAGGGCAGGTGCACGTTCAGCACGGCCGCGATGTGGGGCACGTAGTGCGCCACCGCGAAGCCGAGCGGAACCAGGGTGGCGAGGCCCAGGGCGAGCGGCAGCCGCGCGGTGCGCAGCGCCTTGCTCCACCGCGCCCCGGCGGCCCGCGCCGCCTCGCGGATGTGCAGCAGCGGCACCAGGACGCTGACCGCGCTGTAGGAGGTCGCGGCGAAGATGCACAGCAGCACGTAGCCGAGGACGTGGCCGCGGTACTCGCCGTAGAGGGCCACCGACGAGAGGAACAGCGTGAAGGCCAGGTAGGGGGTGAGCAGTTTGGCGGGCAGCTCGGGCATGCCGTCGAACCCCTTGGGGGTGACCTTGAAGGTGATCTGCTTCGGGCGGATCACGCTCATCGCCCCCGCCACCACGCCGCGCACCACGTACGGCCAACCGGTCAGCGTGAACAGCCAGTTCTCCCAGCTGAGCACGGGCGCCGAGGCCGGCCGCAGCAGGCCGCGCCGCCTAAGCAGCCGGACCAGCAGCAGCAGCCAGACCGAGACCGAGGCCATGTGCAGCACGAAGGACAGGTAGTCGATGTGCACCCACTGGATGCCCAGCAGCACCGCGACCGGCGCCAGCAGCAGCCCGGACGTCAGCACCGTGGCGTTGAGCGGGTAGTAGACCAGCGAGAAGCCGAACCGCACCTTCAGCGCGCCGCGCATCCGCGGCAGATGCCGCGGCAGCAGGCCGAACAGCACGGTGGTGAGGCTGCGCGACCACTGGAACTCCTGGGTCAGCGCGTCCGCGAGGGTCAGCGGACCGTCGCCGTGCGCCTCCGCGTCGATGGCGAAGGCGCCCTGCCAGCCCGCCGAGTTGAGCAGGAAGGTGGTGGAGAAGTCCTCGGCGAGCTCGGGACCGATGCCGCCGATCTCGCGCAGCGCCTGGGTCCGCACCGCGTAGTGGGAGCCGATGCACATCGGCGCGAGACCGCCGTTGTGGCCGAGCTGCACCGGACCGTGCCAGACGGCCTCGCGGTAGAGGCGGCCGCGCGCGGCCCAGGAGACGTCCGCGTTCGCGTCGCACATGCTGGGCGCCGCGACGTAGCCGACGGCGGGGTCGGCGAACGGGCGCACCATCGCGGCGAGGTAGCCGGGCTCGGGCACGTGGTCGCAGTCGAGCTGGGCGACCACGTCGTAGTACTCGTAGCCGTAGCCGTCGTAGAAGTAGGCGAGGTTGCCCTCCTTGCAGCGGGTGCGCCGCGGCCAGGTGGCACGGTGGTACGCCTCGACGCCCTTGCGGGTGGAGATGCCCACGTAGTGGTCCCGGCACCACTGGACGACCTCGTCGGTGGGGTCCTCGTCGGCCAGCCAGACGTGGTAGGCGTGCGGGTAGTCCTGCGCCAGCATGCACTCGAGCGTGCGGCGCGCGGTCTCCCAGGGCTCCGACGGCGCCTTGGTCACCACGAACGCCACCCGCAGCTCCGGCACCGGCGACTTCGGGTCCGGCTTGCGCAGCCAGGCCACCGACAGCAGGAAGTAGAGCGGGATCGCGGTGACGTAGAGCAGCACGGCGCTGTTCAGCACCATGCCGGTCCAGCTGCTGCGGTTCTGCGGCTGGAGCCACCACTGCCAGAAGAAGACGAAGCAGACCATCCAGCCGACGGACATCAGCGCGATCTGGATCCGGTCGCCGCGCCGCAGCGCGGGCGTCATCAGGCCGGCGTCCAGGGCCCGGAGCTCCAGCTTGTCGCCGAAGGTGGGGCCGCTGGGCCGGATGTCGCTGACGTTGCCGCCGGACAGCTCGCGGATCTCCAGGGCCAGCGGGTCGGACGCGGACCGGCGGCTCTCGTCCTGTCGCGAAGGCGACGACATCACCACGGACGGCCCCGGCTCAGCCGGCCAGCAGGGCGGCGTGCTGGTCGTGCCCGCCGGGCTGGGCGTCGTGCGGCGCGCCCAGCTGACCGCCGCGCAGGTCGGCGGCGGCGGCCGCGACCTCCTCGGGGCGGGAAGCGAACCAGGCGGCGGTGCGCCGCAGTCCGTCCTCGATCTCGATCTGCGGGGACCAGCCGAGGCGGGTGCGGGCCAGGGCGATGTCGGGGCGGCGGCGCGTCGGGTCGTCCTGCGGCAGGTCGTGATGCTCGGTCACCACCGGGCATCCGGCGATCTCGCCGACCAGCGTGGCCAGCTCGGCCACCGTGCGCTCCTGCGGGTTGCCGCAGTTGATGGGACCGGCCTCGCCGCTCTCCATCATCGCGAGCAGGGCGGTGACCAGGTCGTCGACGTAGCAGAAGCTGCGGGTCTGGCTGCCGTCGCCGTAGATGGTCAGCGGCTCGCCGCTGAGCGCCTGCACCAGGAAGCTGGAGACGACGCGGCCGTCGTCGGCGCGCATGCGCGGACCGTAGGTGTTGAAGATGCGGACGATGCCGGTGTCCACGCCGAGGGCGCGCCGGTAGGCGAAGGTGACCGCCTCGGCGTAGCGCTTCGCCTCGTCGTAGACGCTGCGCGGGCCGACGGGGTTGACGTTGCCCCAGTAGTCCTCGCACTGCGGGTGGATCGCCGGGTCGCCGTAGACCTCGCTGGTGGAGGCGAGCACGAAGCGCGCGCCGTGGCGGTGGGCCAGGCGCAGGGCGTTCTCGGTGCCGCGGCTGCCGACGGCGAGGGTCTCCAGGGGCCGGCGCAGGTAGTCCGGCGGGGAGGCGGGGCTGGCCAGGTGCATCACCGCGTCCACCGAGCCCTCGACGTCGAGCCGTTCGGTGATGTCCTGGTGCAGGAACTCGAAGCGGTCCGAGCCGAGCAGGTCGGCGATGTTGTCGTGACGGCCGGAGGAGAGGTCGTCCACGCAGACCACCTGGTCCCCGCGCGCGATCAGTCGCTCGCACAGATGCGAGCCGATGAATCCTGCCCCGCCGGTGACCAGTACGCGCATGACCGCGCCTCCCCTTGTCGTGCTCAGGTGCAACGGCAGCCTCACACGCACCACCGCGAGCTTGGAACGTAAGGAAGATGTGAACGAAGTGTCAACGTTCTGCGGTCGCAATCGTCGTGGGATATCCCTTTTGTCCGGAACGATTGAGTCCATTTGTTATCTTCACGCCGGCGGACAACCCGTCAGATCGGGCGTCTTCGGCACGCATGTAACAGTCCCTCAGAAAAGCTGCCGAACCGCTCGCACGACTACTCAGGAGTCACTACGATCCCGCCATCACCGAGAGCGCTGTGACGGCCCAGCCGCATCCCGCCGGATTTGACATGTCCAAGAACGCTTCCTGGGCATGGCGTGGACCGAGCGGTCGGCGCCTCGGTCCGCGCAAGGGGAGAGGTACGTAACAGGATGTTGGGATTCTCGGCCCGTGGAGGGGCGGTCCGCGTCGCAGCGGGCCTGCTGACCGCGGGGGTCTTCGCGCTCGGTTCGTCGCCGGCGGTCGCGGGCACGGCGCACGCCGACCAGGACGGCGGCGCCACCGCGGTGCTCGGCGGCTTCCTGCACGCCGGCAAGGTCGACGTGGACGGCGGCGTCGCCTACGGCGGCACGGTCGCCCTCCAGGACGGCGGCCGGCAGCTCGCCGTCTACTGCATCGACCTGCACCACGACACGCAGGACGGGGTCCAGTACCGGGAGACCGGCTGGGCGCAGTCGACGCTCTCGCAGAACCCGGACCGCGGCAAGATCCAGTGGATCCTGCAGCACTCCTACCCGGTGCTCTCCCCCTCGGTGCTGGGCGGCGACATCGGCGTGCCGGGCCTGACGGACGACCAGGCCGCCGCCGGGACCCAGGCCGCGATCTGGCACTACTCCGACCACGTCGACGCGCAGCCGGAGAACCACGACGCCGCCGAGCTGACCGCCTGGCTGGAGCAGCACGCCCAGGACACCGCCGAGCCGGCCCCCTCGCTGGCCCTCTCCCCCGCCTCCGTCGCCGGCCGCAGCGGGATGCTCGGCCCGGTGACCGTCACCACCAGCGGCTCCTCCGTCGACGTCGCGCTCAGCGGCCCGGCCGGCGTGAAGCTGGTCGACGGCGCAGGCAAGCCCGTCACCGGCGCGGTCAACGGCGAGAAGCTCTACGTCGACGTGCCCAAGGGCGCCGCGGCCGGCTCCGCCGAGCTGGACGCGTCGACCACCACCGCCCTGCCGGTCGGCCGCGCCTTCAAGGCCGTCGACGGCTCCAGCCAGACGATGATCCTCGCGGGCACCGCGCCGGTCTCGGTCACGGCGTCGGCGCAGGCGCAGTGGGCCCCGCAGGGATCCGTCCCGGCCGCGAGCGCGGAGGAGAACTGCGGGCAGGGCGGCGTCGACGTCACCCTGACCAACGGCGGCGACCAGCCCTGGACCGCGAAGGTCGGCGCCACCTCGGTGACCGTCGCGCCGGGTGCGACCAGGACCGTGCTGGTCAAGGAGAAGGAGGGCCAGAAGTACACGATCACCGTGACCGGCCCGAACTTCAGCAGGACCTTCACCGGCGCGCTGACCTGCCGGCCCACCGGCGGCAGCCACCTGCCGTCGCCCGCGCCCACCCCGTCCTCCTCGCCCTCGCACCCGCCGCTGGCCGAGACCGGCGCCAGCAGCGCGACCCCGGTGATCGCGGGCGTCGGCGCGGGCTGCGTCCTGCTCGGCGGCGCGGCGGTCCTGGTGGTGCGCAAGCGCCGCGGTCGCCACACGGCCTGACGGCCCGGCGGGGCGCCCCGCGCGTGACGCGTCCCACGACGGCCTGACATCGGCTTTCGTGGGACGCGTCACCCCGGGCAAAGTTCTCGAAAAGCGACACCTACGATGGACGTCGTGCGTACCCCCTTCTCCTACCTCGCCGAGCGGGTGACCGTGCCGGACCAGTGGGTCCGCCGCGCGGCGCTGGCCACGCTGGTGTGCAGCGTGCTGATCATCGTGACGGGCGGCGCGGTCCGCCTCACGGGCTCGGGCCTCGGCTGCCCGACATGGCCGACCTGCACCTCGACGACGCTCGCGCCGACGTCCGCCATGGGCGTCCACGGTGTCATCGAGTTCAGCAACCGCATGCTGACCGACGTCATCTGCATCGTGGTCGGCCTCGCGATCCTGGCCTCGCGGTGCGCCAAGCCGTGGCGCAGGGAGGTCACGCGCCTCGGGTGGTTCCAGTTCTGGATCATCGTCGGCGACGCGGTCGTCGGCGGGATCACGGTCCTGACGCACCTGAACCCCTACGTGGTCTCCTGCCACTTCCTGCTGTCGATGCTGCAGATCCTCGCCTCGCTGGCGATGTGGCAGCGCACCCGGGAGGGCGACGGCGAGCCGGTACGCACGGTCGGCCGCCCGATCATCCACCTGTCCCGCGTCACCGTCGCCGTGACGGCGCTGCTGATCGCCGCCGGCACCCTGGTCACCGGCTCCGGCCCGCACCCGGGCGACAGCAGCGACGTCAAGCGGATGCCGTTCAACTGGGACAAGATCACCCAGTTCCACGCCGACTTCGCCATGATCTCCGTCGGCCTGGCCGTCGCCCTCATCTTCGTGCTGATGGCGGTGGACGCCCCGGCCGCTCCGCGCCGCCTGGCCAAGGGCTTCCTCGTCGTGCTGCTGGCGCAGGGCGTGCTCGGCTTCGTCCAGTACTTCACCCACGTGCCGGAGCTGCTGGTGGGCATCCACATGCTCGGCGCGGCGCTGTGCTGGGTCGCCGTGCTGCGGCTGCACCTCTCGCTGCGCGTGCGGCCCCACGTCGGCTCGCTGGACCGGCCCGCCGACATCGAGGCGCTGGTGGCGACCGCCTGACAGCCGGATACGACCGGATACGACCGGATACGCGAGAGCCCCCCGACCGCTGGCCGGGGGGCTCTCGCGTGTCCGGGGACTCTCAGATCTGGATGCCGGCCATGCGGCGCCACTCGTACTCGCCGGTCTTGACCTTCAGGCCCAGCTCGCCCTCGAAGCTGTCGTGCTTGGTGACGCCCGCGAGCTCCACCGCGCGCTCCGCCACGGCCATGGACGGGGCGACCTGGTCGCCCCACTGACCGTCCGCGCCGACGAGCGCGATCCGGGTCGCGATCTTGCCGACGTACTCGACGACGCCGTCCGCGCTGCCACCGTGCGCGGCGGCGAAGGCCTTGACGTTCTTGGCGATGCGCTGCGCGCGCTTCTCGTCCCTGGGAGACAGGACGGCGGTGGTCTCTTCGGTGGTCATAGACAGCAGATTACTCAGCGGTATGCCGACACACGACTGGGCCCCGATGTGCGTTATTGCACATCGGGGCCCAGGGGGAAGAACTACTTCAGGAACGGGTCGATCGCGATCTCGACGAACAGCAGCGTCAGATAGGTGATCGACCAGTGGAACAGCCGCATCTCCTTGAGCTTCGCGCCCACGATCCCGGCCTTCGCGCGGGACAGCAGCCCGTGCGCCTCCTTCAGCCACAGCGCGCCGAGCACCACCGCGGTGACCGGGTAGACCACGCTGGTGTGGCCCAGCGGCCACAGCGCCAGCGAGACCGCGACCATGACCCAGCTGTAGGCGACGATCTGCTTGGCCACGGCCTCGTTCGTGGCGAGGACGGGCAGCATAGGCACGCCGGCGTTCGCGTAGTCGTCCTTGACCTTCATCGACAGCGGCCAGTAGTGCGGCGGCGTCCAGAAGAAGATGACCAGGAAGAGCACGACCGGCGGCCAGGACAGCGAGTTCGTGACGGCGGACCAGCCGATGAAGACCGGCATGCAGCCGGCGATCCCGCCCCAGACGATGTTCTGCGCCGTCCGGCGCTTGAGGCCCATCGTGTAGACGACGACATAGAAAAGGAGCGCCGCCAGCGAGAGCGCCGCGCTCAGCGGGTTGACCAGGGCCCAGAACCACAGCGTCGAGCCGATCGCCAGCGCGATGCCGAAGACCAGCGCCTCACGGGGGGAGACCATGCCGGTCACCAGCGGGCGGCGCTCGGTGCGCGTCATCAGCGCGTCGATGTCGCGGTCGATGTACATGTTGAGGGCGTTGGCGCCACCGGCGGACAGGTAGCCGCCGACGACGACCTCCAGCACCAGCAGCAGGTCCGGGACACCGCGCTGGGCCAGGAACATCACCGGAACGGTGGTGATCAGCAGCAGCTCGATGATCCGCGGCTTGGTCAGTGCGATGAAGGCCCCGAGGCGGGCCGTCAGCGGCCGATGCCCGGGGGTCCCCTCGACCAGACCGGCCGGACGGGATTCGACGGCGGTCACGAACACCCCTGGTTGATGAAGCTCAGCAGTACCACGCCACCTTAGACGCTCCATATCTCCGCTATTGCGGCGGGGGGCCGTGTCGGGACAAACGCCGTGTTCAGCAGGGTGAACGCGGAGCGAACAGCGCTCGCGGCCCGTAACCGGTCTGCCTCGTTCAGCGGGAACGCACGCATCCATCAGCGGTAGGCTCGCGTCTGTAAAGAGGGTCAACGCACTGTGACAAGTAACCGCCGCCGTCGTCGGTCTTGGCGCGAGTCGGAAGACGTTACGGAAGGAGCCCTGATTCAGGGTGAGCACGACGCCGAGTAACACCTTCGAATGGACCGAACTCGACCAGCGCGCGGTGGACACCGTGCGCGTTCTGGCGGCGGACGCGGTCCAGAAGGTCGGAAACGGTCACCCCGGCACGGCGATGAGCCTGGCCCCCGCCGCGTACCTGATCTACCAGCGCTTTCTGCGCCACGACCCGGCGGACGCGCAGTGGGTCGGCCGTGACCGCTTCGTGCTGTCCCCCGGCCACACCTCGCTCACGCTGTACATCCAGCTCTACCTGTCCGGCTACGGCCTGACCCTTGCGGACCTGGAGTCCTTCCGTACCTGGGGCTCGCTGACGCCGGGTCACCCCGAGCACGGCCACACCGTCGGCGTCGAGACCACCACCGGCCCGCTGGGCCAGGGCGTCGGCAACGCGGTCGGCATGGCCATGGCCAGCCGCTACGAGCGCGGCCTGTTCGACCCGGAGGCGCCCGAGGGCGCCTCCCCGTTCGACCAGACCATCTGGGCGATCGTCTCCGACGGCGACCTGGAGGAGGGCATCGCCTCCGAGGCCTCCTCGCTGGCCGGCCACCAGAAGCTCGGCAACCTCGTCTTCCTCTACGACGACAACCACATCTCCATCGAGGGCGACACCGAGACGGCCTTCTCCGAGGACGTCCTCCAGCGCTACGAGGCGTACGGCTGGCACATCCAGCGCATCGAGCCCGCCGAGAGCGGCGACATCGACGTGCACGCGCTCAACACCGCGCTGACCGCCGCCCGGAACGAGACCGGCAAGCCGTCCATCATCGCGATGCGCACGATCATCGCCTGGCCGGCCCCGACCAAGCAGAACACCGAGGCCGCCCACGGCTCCGCGCTCGGCGCGGACGAGGTGGCCGCCACCAAGCGCGTCCTCGGCTTCGACCCGGAGCAGTCCTTCGTCGTCGAGCCGGAGGTGCTCGCGCACGCCCGCAAGGTCGGCGATCGCGGCGCCGAGACCCACGCCGAGTGGGAGAAGCAGCTGGCCGACTGGCGCACCGCCAACCCGGAGCGCGCCGCCCTGTTCGACCGCATCCAGGCCGGCGCGCTGCCGGAGGGCTGGGAGCAGTCCGTCCCCGGCTTCGAGGTCGGCTCCTCCGTGGCCACCCGCGCCGCCTCCGGCAAGGTGCTCCAGGGCCTCGGCAAGGTGCTGCCCGAGCTGTGGGGCGGCTCGGCCGACCTGGCCGGCTCGAACAACACCACCATCGACGCCTCCTCGTCCTTCCTCCCGGTCGGCAACCCGCTGCCGGAGGCGAGCCCGTACGGCCGCACGATCCACTTCGGCATCCGCGAGCACGCCATGGGCTCGGCGATGAACGGCATCGCGCTGCACGGCGGCACCCGCGTCTACGGCGGCACGTTCCTGACCTTCTCGGACTACATGCGCGGTGCGGTCCGCCTGGCCGCGCTGATGAAGCTGCCGGTCACCTACGTGTGGACGCACGACTCCATCGGCCTGGGCGAGGACGGCCCGACCCACCAGCCGGTCGAGCACATGGCCGCGCTGCGTGCGATCCCGGGCCTGAACATGGTCCGTCCGGCCGACGCCAACGAGACCGCGGTGGCGTGGGAGGAGATCACGCGCCGCCACACCGCGAACCCGGCCCCGCACGGCCTGGCGCTGACCCGTCAGGGCGTCCCCACCTACGTCCGCAACGAGGACGCGGCCAAGGGCGGCTACGTCCACAGCGAGGCCGTGGACGCCGACGGGAACGCGGCAAGCCCGCAGGTGATCCTCATCGGCACCGGCTCGGAGCTCCAGCTGGCCGTCGCGGCCCGCGAGACGCTCCAGGCCGAGGGCATCCCGACCCGCGTGGTCTCCATGCCGTGCGTCGAGTGGTTCGACGAGCAGACCAAGGAGTACCGCGACAGCGTGCTGCCGTCGTCGGTCAAGGCGCGCGTGGCGGTCGAGGCCGGCATCGCGCTCACCTGGTACCGCTTCGTCGGCGACGCCGGCCGCATCGTCTCCCTGGAGCACTTCGGCGCCAGCGCCGACGCCAAGGTGCTCTTCCACGAGTTCGGCTTCACCCCCGAGCACGTGGTCGCCGCAGCGAAGGAATCCATCGCCGCAGCCGGTCGCTGAACCGTACGTATCGCAGAGGAAAGAGCTTCAAAATGACTGACTCCCTGGCGCGCCTCAGCGACGAAGGCGTGGCGATCTGGCTGGACGACCTGTCCCGCAAGCGGCTCACCTCCGGCAACCTGGCCGAGCTGGTCCGCGACAAGCACGTGGTGGGCGTGACCACCAACCCGTCGATCTTCCAGAAGGCGATCGGCTCCGGCGACGGCTACGAGGCCCAGCTGGCCGACCTGGCCGTGCGCGGTGTCACCGTCGACGAGGCCGTGCGGATGATGACCTCCGCCGACGTCCGCGACGCGGCCGACGTGCTGCGCCCGGTCTACGACGCGAGCAACGGCCGCGACGGCCGGGTCTCCATCGAGGTGGACCCGCGTCTGGCGCACGAGACCGCGCCGACGATCGCCGAGGCCAAGCAGCTGTGGTGGCTGGTCGACCGTCCGAACACCTTCATCAAGATCCCGGCCACCGAGGCGGGCCTGCCGGCCATCAGCGCGGTGCTGGGCGAGGGCATCAGCGTCAACGTGACGCTGATCTTCTCGCTGGAGCGCTACAAGGCCGTCATGGACGCCTTCCTGACCGGTCTGGAGCAGGCCAAGGCGAACGGCCACAGCCTGTCCACGATCGAGTCGGTCGCCTCCTTCTTCGTCTCCCGCGTGGACACGGAGATCGACAAGCGCCTGACGAAGATCGGCACCGAGGAGGCGCTGGCGCTCAAGGGCAAGTCCGCCATCGCCAACGCCCGCCTCGCCTACCAGGCGTACGAAGAGGTGTTCAGCAGCGACCGCTGGAAGGCGCTGGCCGCCGCGGGCGCCAAGCCGCAGCGTCCGCTGTGGGCCTCCACCGGCGTCAAGGACCCGAACTACGACGACACCATGTACGTCGTGGACCTGGTCGCCCCGGGCACGGTCAACACCATGCCGGAGGCCACCCTCGACGCCGTCGCCGACCACGGCGTGGTCCGCGGCGACACCGTGACCCCCAACTACGCCGACGCCAAGGCGGTCCTGGACCAGGTGGCCGCGCTCGGCATCTCCTACGACGACGTCGTCCAGGTGCTCGAGGACGAGGGCGTCGAGAAGTTCGAGATCTCCTGGAAGGAGCTGCTGGAGACGGTGCAGCAGTCCCTGGACGCGAAGGGTGGCGCGACGAAGTGACCGACCCCGCAGCGGTGTCCGACGACCCCGTCCTGGACGACGTGGCGCCGGAGAACTTCGGCGAGACCAATGTGTGGATCAACCCGCTGCGTGACCCGGCGGACCGACGGCTCCCGCGTATCGCGGGGCCGTCGGGC
The DNA here is from genome assembly GCF_000787855.1 of Streptacidiphilus anmyonensis. Taxonomy (GTDB): domain Bacteria; phylum Actinomycetota; class Actinomycetes; order Streptomycetales; family Streptomycetaceae; genus Streptacidiphilus; species Streptacidiphilus anmyonensis. Next base: position 254,333 of record NZ_BBPQ01000002.1, read on the forward strand.
CTGGTCATCTTCGGGGTCACCGGCGACCTGTCGCGCAAGAAGCTGATGCCGGCGATCTACGACCTGGCCAACCGCGGCCTGCTGCCGCCGGGCTTCTCGCTCGTCGGCTTCGCCCGCCGCGACTGGGAGGACGAGGACTTCGCCCAGGTCGTGCACGACTCCGTCAAGGAGCACTCGCGCACGCCCTTCCGCGAGGAGGTCTGGCAGCAGCTCGCCAAGGGCATGCGCTTCGTCCAGGGCGAGTTCGTGGACGACGCCGCCTTCGACAAGCTGCGCGCGACGATCGAGGAGCTGGACAAGGAGCAGGGCACGGGCGGCAACTTCGCCTTCTACCTCTCCGTCCCGCCGAAGTTCTTCCCGCAGGTGGTGCAGCAGCTGAAGGCCCACGGCCTGGCGGACCCTCCGAAGGGCTCCTGGCGCCGCGCCGTCATCGAGAAGCCGTTCGGTCACGACCTCGCCTCCGCGCAGGAGCTCAACAAGGTCGTGCACGAGGTCTTCCCGCGTGACGAGGTCTTCCGGATCGACCACTACCTCGGCAAGGAGACGGTCCAGAACATCCTGGCGCTGCGCTTCGCCAACGCGATGTTCGAGCCGATCTGGAACCGCGGCTACGTCGACCACGTGCAGATCACCATGGCCGAGGACATCGGCATCGGCGGTCGCGCCGGGTACTACGACGGCATCGGCGCCGCCCGTGACGTCATCCAGAACCACCTGCTCCAGCTGATGGCGCTGACCGCGATGGAGGAGCCCGCCTCCTTCCACCCCAAGGCGCTGGTGGCGGAGAAGCTCAAGGTGCTGACCTCGGTCAAGATCCCCGACGACCTGGGCAAGCACACCGTGCGGGCGCAGTACGCGCACGGCTGGCAGGGCGGCGAGGAGGTGCCGGGCTACCTCGAGGAGGAGGGGATCAACCCCAAGTCCAAGACCGACACCTTCGCCGCCATCAAGCTGGAGATCAACAACCGCCGCTGGGCGGGTGTGCCGTTCTACCTGCGCACCGGCAAGCGGCTGGGCCGCCGCGTCACCGAGATCGCGGTGGTCTTCCAGCGGGCCCCCTACCTGCCCTTCGACGCCGCGGCGACGGAGGAGCTGGGCCAGAACGCGCTGGTCATCCGCGTCCAGCCGGACGAGGGAGTGACGGTGCGCTTCGGCTCGAAGGTTCCGGGCACCTCCATGGAGGTGCGGGACGTGACGATGGACTTCGCCTACGGCGAGTCCTTCACCGAGTCCAGCCCGGAGGCCTACGAGCGCCTGATCCTGGACGTGCTGCTCGGGGACGCGAACCTGTTCCCGCGCCACCAGGAGGTCGAGGAGTCCTGGCGGATCCTGGACCCGATCGAGAAGTACTGGGACGCCCACGGCAAGCCCGCACAGTACGAGGCCGGCACCTGGGGCCCGGCCGAGGCGGACGAGATGCTCGCACGAGACGGCAGGAGCTGGCGCCGGCCATGAAGATCGATCTCACGGACACCACCTCCAGCAAGATCAACGCGGCGTTGATCGACGCCCGCCGGGCCATCGGCACGGCGACCGTCGGCATGGTGCTCACCCTCGTCATCGTCACCGACGAGGGCAGCGCCTACGACGCGCTCAAGGCCGCCTCCGACGCCTCGCGCGAGCACCCCTCGCGCATCCTGGCCGTCATCCGCCGTCCGGGGCGCTCGCCCCGGGCGCGGTCCCAGGCACGCCTGGACGCCGAGGTCCGGGTCGGCTCCGACTCGGGCACCGGCGAGACGGTCGTGCTGCGGCTCCACGGCGAGCTGGCCACGCAGGCGCAGTCGGTCGTGCTGCCGCTGCTGCTGCCGGACGCCCCGGTCGTCGTCTGGTGGCCGGAGAACGCGCCGGTCAACCCGTCGAAGGACCCGCTGGGCACACTGGCCCAGCGCCGGATCACCGACGCCGTCGCGGCGGAGAGCCCGGTCGAGCAGCTGGCCACCCGGGCCGCCTCCTACGCGCCCGGCGACACCGACCTGGCCTGGACCCGGATCACCCCGTGGCGTTCGATGCTCGCCGCGGCCCTGGACCAGAAGCACGTCCGGGTCGACTCGGCGACGGTCGAGGGCGAGTCCGACAACCCCTCCACCGAGCTGCTGGCCCTGTGGCTGGCGGAGCGGCTGAAGATCAAGGTCGAGCGCAAGGTCAGCGAGGGCCCCGGCATCACGGCCGTGCGGATGCACACCGTGGACGGCGACGTCTGCCTGGACCGTCCCGACGGCCTGCTGGCCAAGCTGTCCATGCCCGGCCAGCCGGACCGGATGGTCGCGCTCAAGCGGCGCGAGACCTCGGAGCTCATCGCCGAGGAGCTGCGCCGTCTGGACCCGGACCTGATCTACGCGTCGGCGGTGCGGTACGGCGTGGAGAACCTGCACTCCTCCTCGTCCACCCGCGAGGTCGTCGACGCCCCGGAGGCGGCCGCCGCTCCTGTCGCGTCCAAGACGGCGAAGAAGACCGCTTCGCCCTCGCGGACGCAGAAGTGACGCCGCAGCTGGTCGTCCACCGCGACAAGGAGCTGATGGCCCTTGCCGCGGCGGCGCGGCTGATCACCCGGATCGTGGACGCGCAGTCCGCGCGCGGCTCCGCCTCGGTGGTGCTGACGGGCGGCCGGAACGGCAACGCGCTGCTCGCCGCCGTCGCCTCCTCCCCCGCCCGGGACGCCATCGACTGGTCCCGGCTGGACCTGTGGTGGGGCGACGAGCGGTTCCTGCCGGAGGGCGACCCGGAGCGCAACGACACCCAGGCGCGCGCCGAGCTGCTCGACTCGGTCCCGCTGGACCCGGCGCGGGTGCACCCGATGCCGGCCTCCGGCGGCCTGTTCGGCAACGACGCGGGCGCGGCGGCCGCCGCCTACGCGGCGGAGCTGGCCAAGGCGGCGTCGCCGACCGACCGGGTGGCGGTGCCGAGCTTCGACGTGCTGCTGCTGGGCGTCGGGCCGGACACGCACGTGGCCTCGCTCTTCCCGGAGCACCCGGGCGTGCGGGAGACCGAGCTGACCGTGGTCGGCGTCTACGGCTCGCCCAAGCCGCCGCCGATCCGCGTCTCGCTCACCCTCCCGGCGATCCGCCACGCCCGCGAGGTCTGGCTGCTGGCCGCCGGCGACGACAAGGCCGACGCCGTCGCCATGGCCCTCTCGGGCCCCGGCCCGATCCAGGCCCCGGCCTCGGGCGCGGTCGGCCGCCGGCGCACCCTCTGGCTCCTCGACCGCGCGGCGGCATCCAAGATCCCGCCCCAGCTCTACCCGCCGGACGTCGCGTAGGGCTCCGGCAGCAGAGGCCGCCTCCCGATCCCGGGAGGCGGCCTTCTTGGACCCTCGGATGTATGCGTGCGTTACCATACACATATGGTTCTCAAGCGCACGACCGTCTACGCCGAGGCCGAGGATCTGGCCGTCATCAAGGAGGCCGCCGCTCGTGAAGGCGTGCCCGAGGCCGAGATAATCCGCGAGGCGATCCACCTCGCCGCGCTCTCCAAGCGCGTCTGGGCCGAGCCGTTGGACTGGCCCATGATCAGCGGTGAGGCCCCGGCCGCGACCGCCTCCGACGTATGGGGCGAGAAGGCGGCCGCGTACGAGCGGAGCAAGCGGAGCCCTTCGTGATCCTCGTCGTCGCCGACACCTCCGCGCTCCTCGCCGCGTCCGACCGCAGCCACCCGGAGCAGGGGGCGGCCCTGAAGGCGCTGGAGAGTGCCGGACTCGTCGTCATCTCGCCACTGATCGTCGCCGAGGCCGACCACCTGGCCCGCCGGATCGGCGGCCCGCAGTTCCGTGACGCGCTCCTCGACCGCATCGTCGACCAGGCCCAGCGCGGTCGCTTCCTCGTTCCGGAGGTGACGGTGGAACTGCTGGCTACCGCCCGCCAGGTGATGCGCCGGTACGCGGACCTCGACCTCGATCTCGCCGACGCCGTCAACGCGGCCCTCGCCGCCGAGTTCCGGACGGACGCCGTGCTCACCCTGGACCGGCGTGACTTCCGGGCCATCCGCCCGCTCACCGCACACCCGTCCTTCCGCGTGCTGCCCGACGGCCTCTGAACGGCCTAGACTCCTCCCCCATGGGAGAAGTGACGGTGCGTCAGGCGACGGATGCGGACCTGGTCGAGCTCGTGGGCGTGCTCGCGCGGGCGTTCTACGAGGACCCGCAGTTCCTGTGGTCGCTGCCGGACCAGCGGGACCGGCTGCGGCGGATCGAGCGGATCTTCGACACCATCCTGCGGTACGAGGCGCTGAGGCACGGCGGCGTGCAGCTCGCCGAGGACGGTCAGGGGGCCGTCGTCGGCGGTGCCGTCTGGCTGCCGCCGCACCACTGGCGGGATCCGCTGAGCCGGCAGCTGATCACCGCGCCCGGCTTCCTGCGCGGGTACGGGCGGCGGATCGGGTACGGCAGCGCGTTCCAGAGCGCCTGCTGGCAGGCGCACCCGCGCGAGCCGCACTGGTACCTCTACATCCTCGGCGTGGAACCGGACCTCCAGGGCCGCGGCGTCGGCGCCGCGCTGCTGCGAGCCGGGCTGGAACGCTCGGACGCGGCCGGACTGCCCGCCTACCTCGAGTCCAGCAACCTCGCGAACGTGCCGCTCTACGAGCACTTCGGCTTCCGTGTCACGGGGCGGCTCGCCCTCCCGCCCGAGGCGCCCGAGATCCCGACCATGTGGCGTCCGGCCGACAACGTGTCACGCATGTGTACGGACGACTGACGGGCTGCCAACTGCCCCGACCAGCGGAAACACGGAGATAATCCTTCCGCTCCTTAGTTCGACACTTGCTAGATCGGGGTGGGAATGCCACCGACCGCCGCAGTTCCGGCCGTGACGTCTCTGCCCTCACCCCGCCGGGTGAAGCTGATGCCGCTGGTGGCGCTGATCTTCTTCAGCGTCTCGGGCGGCGCCTACGGCATCGAGGGACTCTTCTCCACCTCCGGCCCCGGCATGGGCCTGCTGCTGATCCTGGTCACGCCGCTGATCTACAGCATCCCGCACGCGCTCGTCTGCGCCGAGCTCGGCACCGCGATCCCCGTCGACGGCGGCTTCTACCACTGGGTCCGCCGCGGACTCGGCGACTTCTGGGGCTTCCAGCAGGGCGTGCTGCGCTGGCTGTGCAGCTTTGTCGACATGGCGGTCTATCCGGTGCTGTTCACCAGCTACCTCCAGTCCATGGCCGCCTGGGTCGCCCCCGGCCAGCACGTGCTGTTCACCGTCGGCCATTTCGCCTTCGACCTGAACTGGTTCATCTGCCTCGCCGTCATCGCCGTCTTCACCCTGGTGAACCTGATGGGCGCGGCCTGGGTCGGCGACTCCTCCGTCCTGTTCGCGATCGTCTGCCTCACCCCGATGCTGCTGCTCAGCGTCGTCGGCTTCGCGCACCTGCTGACCCACGGCACCGACCCGGTCAGCACGATGACCAGCGCCCCGGACCAGTCGATGTGGAACGCCTTCGGCGCCGGGCTCTTCCTCGCCATGTGGAACTACAGCGGCTGGGACAGCGTGTCGACCGTCGCCGGCGAGATGGAGGACCCGCGCAGGCACCTGCCCAAGGCCCTCGCCGTCTCCGTCGTCCTCATCGCCGTCGGCTACCTGCTGCCCGCCCTCGCCTCCCTCGCCGTCGGCGCGAACGGCCCGGCCGGGTGGCGGAACTGGGACAGCGGATCCTTCTCCGACGTCGCCAAGGCCCTCGCCGGGCCCTGGCTCCAGATCACCGTCACCGTCGGCGGCATGTTCGCCTCGGTGGCGATGTTCTCCGCGCTCCTCGCCTCCAACGCCCGCCTGCCCTTCGTCCTGGCGGAGGACGGCTACTTCCCGCAGTGGGTCGCGAAGCGCAGCGCACGGCGGCAGGTGCCGGTGGTCTCCATCGTGGGCTCCTCGGTGATCTACGCCCTGTTCTGCCTCAGCAGCTTCAGCAACCTGATCATCGTGGACGTCTTCCTGACCAACATCTCCCTGCTGCTCCAGGTCGCGGCGCTGATCGCGCTGCGCGTCCGGGAGCCGGAGCTGGAGCGCCCGTACCGGATCCCGGGCGGCGCGCTCTCACTGACCCTCATCACGCTGAGCCTGACCGGCGTGTGCGCGTGGGCGGCCTGGCAGCAGTACGCGCAGAACGGCACGCAGGCGGTGACGTACTGCCTCTTCGCCGTGGGCGCGTCGACGCTGCTCTACTTCCCGCTGGCCTGGCGCAGGCGGCGCAACACGACGGCCGGGCCGGCGTCCGCCACCGCGACGGCGGACGCGAGGGAGCCGGAGACGGTGGCGCTCTGACCACCGGTCACGCGAGGAACTTCAGCATCCAGGTCAGCCCGAGCTCCCGAGCCGTCGACAGCGCCGCCTCCCGCAGCAGGTCGCCCTCGGGGCCCTCGGGCAGCTCCTGCCAGAGCGACATCTGCGCCGCCGCCAGCTGTGGGCGGGCGCCGAGCGCCGCCCGCAGGTGCAGCGAACGACGGAGCAGGGGCACCGGGTCCGGCTCGTAGCCGGAGAGGTGGCGCACGACGTAGGACTCCAGCAGCGGGTCGCCCTCCGCGCGGCAGAGTCGCAGGCTCTCGTCGAAGTACGGGCGCGCGGCCGCGTCGTCGTCGGCGATGTTCTGCCGCAGCACGCCGAGCCAGAACGTCCCCCACCCGGCCGTCGCCGGCCCCTCCGCGGCGGCCCGGAACCCCGCCTCGGCCGTCCCCTCCTCCGCGCCCGCGCCCGCACCGGCCGCCGCTCCTGCCTCCACACCGAACAGCAGCCAGGTGTAGGCGAGTTGGGCGCGCAGAAACGACGCCTGCGGCGAGCCCTCCGGCAGCGCCCCGACCGCCGCCAGCGCCGCGGCCGGATCGTCGAGACGCCACCAGTGCCGCTCGACCAGGATCTGTGCCCGCAACGCGGCCACGCCGTCCCCGCCGGCTCCGCCGGCTCCGTCGGCTCCCTCGGTTCCGTCGGCTCCCTCGGCTGTGTCGACACCCTCCAGCAGGGCGAGCGCGAGATCCCAGGCACCGGTCAGCAGGAGCCGCCGCGCGGCCGCCACGGCGGTGGAGGTGGCGTCAGAAAGCATGGCGCCTACGCTAGGGATCTCCGCCCGGGGGCTCAAGTGCCGTACGCGGGGCAGGGGAAGGGACCGGCTCAGTCCGAGCGGTCGCTGTGCGCGTCCAACTCCCGCAGGGCGGCGTCGAGGCGGTCGCGTTCGGCGGCGTGGGCGCGGGCCGCGAGGCGGAGCGCGCAGGCGGCGTGGGACAGTTCGGGGCTGTCGGTCAGGCTGAGCGCGTCCGCCTCCGCGTGGGCGCGGAGCTTGTCCGCGACGGCGCGGGCGGCGCGAAGCGACTCGCGCAGGCGGGCGGGGTCCTGGAGGTGGCCCAGCCAGAGTCGGAACGCGGCCGGGAGCGGCGCACGGGAGACCCATCCGCGCAGGGCGTCCTCGCCGGAGAGGGTGAGCCGGTAGCGCCGCTTGGCGCCCAACTCACCCGGGAGGGTGTCGACGGCGACGTAGCCCGCCGCCTCGAGGCGGAACAACTCCCGGTAGATGTCGCTGGACGAGGGGCTCCAGTAGAAGTGAGACAGCGTCTGCTCAGCCCACTTCTTCATCTCGTAGCCCGTCAACTCCCGCCCGAAGGAGAGCAGACCGAGCACGGCCCACGACGACGTCGGCAGCGACTCAGCATCCACCAGAGAATCGTATGTGCACCGACAAGAGGCCCTCTGCCCGAAGGACGTGACGTCCCGTCCGAGCAGGCCTCCGCAGGAGCACCGCTCAGATCTCGCCGCGGAGCTTGGCCAGCGCCTCGGCCAGGATCGCCTCGCCGTCGGCGTCGCTACGGCGCTCGCGCACGTAGGCGAGGTGGGTCTTGTAGGGCTCCGTACGCGGCGGCGCGGGAGGGTTCTCCTCGTCCTGGCCGGCCGGGAAGCCGCAGCGCGGGCAGTCCCAGGTGTCCGGGATCTGGGCGTCGGAGGCGAAGCTCGGCTTCGTCTCGTGCCCGTTGGCGCACCAGAAGGAGATACGCAGGCGCGGGGCGGACTCGCCGCGCTCGGCCTCTCCCATCGGGCCGGCACCGACCCTGCTGCCACGGATGGCATTGCCACTTGCCACGGTCTGACTCCCTGCGTGATGGTGCGGTACTGCGAAAGTCGTCCCGGCGACTCGCCCCGGGCGAAGGTCGTCCTAGTGTACGGAACGCATAAGCGTCGCCCCACACCCGCGTCGGTGACGACTGTCACCCATGATAGGCGTGGAGGCGACGCTCCGTCAGAACTCCTGACTTCACCCCGCTGAGCTGCTGGAACTCAGCCGTTCTTGGCCTTCATCAGCAGCGAGAGAACGATGATGCAGACGAACCAGCCGACGCCCATGAAGATGGTGATGCGGTCCAGGTTGCGCTCGGCCACCGCGGAACCACCACCGGTGGAGGACATGCCTCCGCCGAACATGTCGGACAGGCCGCCGCCCTTGCCCTTGTGGAGCAGGACCAGGATGACCATCATCACGCTGAAGAAGATCAGCGCGATGGAGAAACCGAGGATCACAGCCGGACCTATCTTGTCGATGCGGGACTGCTGGCAGCAGGGCTCGAGCCTATACGGTCGAGCCCTACCACCTTAGGCAGGCGACAGCCTACGGGGAAAGCCGCTCACTTCACAGCCTCGGGTCGGACTCAGGAAGTCGCCTGGTCACGGTAGCGGACGATGCGGACGAACTCCTCCGCGTCGAGCGAGGCGCCGCCGACGAGCGCACCGTCCACGTCGGGCTGGACCATGATCCCGGCCGCGTTGGAGCCCTTGACGGAGCCGCCGTACAGGACGCGGACGGCGTCCGCGACCTCCTGGCTGTAGAGCTCGGCCAGACGGGCCCGGATCGCGCCGCAGACCTCCTGCGCGTCCTCGGGGGTGGCCACCTCGCCGGTGCCGATCGCCCAGACGGGCTCGTAGGCGACGACGATCGTGGCGACCTGCTCGGCCGGGACGTCCGCGAGGGCGCCGTCGAGCTGGGCCAGGGTGTAGGCGACCTGGTCACCGGCCTTGCGGACGTCCAGGCCCTCGCCCACGCACAGGATCGGCGTGATGCCGTTCCGGAACGCGGCCTTGACCTTGGCGTTCACGATCTCCTCGTTCTCGCCGTGGTACTGGCGCCGCTCCGAGTGGCCGATCACCGCGAAGGCGCACTTCAGCTTGGCCAGCATCGGGCCGGAGATCTCGCCCGTGTAGGCGCCGGAGTCGTGCGCGGAGATGTCCTGGGAGCCGTACTTGATCTTCAGCTTGTCGCCGTCGACCAGGGTCTGCACCGAACGCAGGTCGGTGAACGGCGTCAGCACCGCCACCTCCACCGCGTCGTAGTCCTTGTCGTTCAGGGCGAAGGCGAGCTTCTGGGTGTGGGCGATGGCCTCGAGGTGGTTGAGGTTCATCTTCCAGTTGCCGGCCATCAGCGGCTTGCGGGTCACGTTGGCGTCGGTCATGTCGTGGCTGCTCACTTCTCCAGTGCGGCCAGACCCGGCAGGGTCTTGCCTTCGAGGTACTCCAGGCTGGCGCCGCCACCCGTGGAGATGTGGCCGAACTTCGACTCGTCGAAGCCGAGCGTGCGCACGGCCGCGGCCGAGTCGCCGCCGCCGACGACGGTGAAGGCGTCCGAGTCGAGCAGGCCCTGCGCGACGGCGCGGGTGCCGTCGGCGAAGGCGGGGTGCTCGAAGACGCCCATCGGGCCGTTCCAGAAGACCGTCTTCGCGTCCGCGAGCTTCGCCGCGAACAGCTCCTCGGTCTTCGGGCCGACGTCCAGGCCCATCTTGCCCGCCGGCATGGCGTCCACGCCGACGACCTCGACGTCGTCGACCGGGGCCTTGGTCTTGAGGTCGGGGAAGCTCCCCGAGACGCGCGCGTCGACGGGGAGCACGAACTCCACGCCCTCGCGCTCGGCGCGGGCCAGGTACTCCCGGACCACCGGGATCTGGTCCTCCTGCAGCAGCGAGCTGCCGACCTCGTGGCCCTGGGCCGCGAGGAAGGTGAACATCATGCCGCCGCCGACCAGGATCCGGTCGGCCTTGCCGAGCAGGTTGTCGATCACGGCCAGCTTGTCGGAGACCTTGGCGCCGCCGAGGACGACGACGTAGGGCCGCTCGACGTTCTCGGTGAGGCGCTTGAGCACGCCCACCTCGGTGCCGATCAGCAGGCCGGCCGCGTGCGGCAGGCGCGCGGGCAGGTCGTAGACGGAGGCGTGCTTGCGGTGCACCGCACCGAAGCCGTCGCCGACGTAGAGGTCGGCGAGGGCCGCGAGCTGGTCGGCGAACTCGCCGCGCTCGGCGTCGTCCTTGCTGGTCTCGCCGGGGTTGAAGCGCAGGTTCTCGATCACGGCCACCTGGCCGGGCTCCAGGCCCTTCACGGCGTCGTGGGCGGCCGGGCCGACGGTGTCCTGGGCGAACGCGACCGGCTTGCCCAGCAGCTCGGCGAGCCGCTCGGCCGCCTGGAGCAGCGAGAACGCCGGGTCCGGCGCACCCTTCGGGCGGCCCAGGTGCGAGGCGACGATCACCTTGGCGTCGGCCTCGACCAGCTTCACGATGGTGGGCAGCACGGCGCGGATGCGGCCGTCGTCGGTGATCAGGCCGTCCGACATCGGCACGTTCAGGTCGGCGCGGACGAACACGCGCTTGCCGGCGACACCGGGGCCGGCGATCAGGTCGTCGATGGTCTGCATGGTCGGGCTGAATCCCTCTTCTGGTTCTCGGGGGCGTGGGCGTTTCTCGGTCAACTCGGTCAACTCGGTCGATGGGTGCAGCGCACGCACACAGGGTCCGGACGATATCGCCCGGACCCTGCCTGCCTCACACCGGCTTACCCGTCGTCCTCGCTCGTCAGAGCTGGTCGCCGACCGCGACGGTCAGGTCGACGAGGCGGTTGGAGTAGCCCCACTCGTTGTCGTACCAGCCGAAGACCTTGACCTGGTTGCCCTGGACCATGGTCAGCGGCGCGTCGAAGATGCAGGAGTAGGGCGAGTTGACGATGTCCCGGGAGACGATCGGGTCCTCGTTGTAGGCGAGGATGCCCTTCAACTGCCCCTCGGCGGCCTTCTGGTAGGCGGCGTTGACCTCGTCCTTGGTGACCTCGCGCTGCAGGGTCACCACCAGGTCGGTGATCGAACCGGTCGGCACCGGGACGCGCAGCGAGGTGCCGTCCAGCTTGCCCTTCAGCTCCGGCAGCACCAGCGCGGTGGCCTTGGCGGCGCCGGTCGACGTCGGGATGATGCTGAGCGCGGCGGCGCGCGCACGACGCAGGTCCTTGTGCGGGAAGTCCAGCGTGACCTGGTCGTTGGTGTACGCGTGCACGGTCGTCATGAAGCCGGTGACGATCCCGAACGCCTCGTGCAGCACCTTCGCCAGCGGCGCCACGCAGTTGGTGGTGCAGGAGGCGTTGGAGATGATGCTCTGCGTCGCCACGTCGAGCTTGTCGTCGTTGACGCCCATGACGATGGTGATGTCCTCGCCCGAGGCCGGGGCGGAGATGAGGACCTTCTTGGCGCCGGCCTCCAGGTGCTTCTTCGCACCGTCGGCACTGGTGAAGTGGCCGGTGGACTCGATCACGATGTCCGCGCCCAGCTCGCGCCAGGGCAGGTTGGCGGGGTCGCGCTCGGCGGTGACCTTGAAGGTCTTGCCGTCGACGGTGATGGTGTCATCCGTGTGGGTGACCTCGGCGTGGAAGGTACCCAGGGTCGAGTCGTACTTCAGCAGGTGCGCCAGGGTCTTGGTGTCGGTCAGGTCGTTGACACCGACGATCTCGATGTCGGCGCCCTGGGACGCGATCGCTCGGAAGTAGTTGCGGCCGATTCGGCCAAAACCGTTGATGCCTACCCGGATCGTCACGAACCGATCTCCTCGCTGGTACGTCGGCCTTCGCCGGCCGACGAGCTGGAAATTTTGGGATGTCCCCGACCGCTTACGACCCTACCTCCGCAAGGTGTTCTTGAGCACATCCGCCCGGCTTGTGGACACCGCACTTTTGGCAGTAAAGACAGTTGCAAACCCAAGGGGCGCGAGGAACGGCGCGAGAAACCAGTGACGTGCGGATGGCCCTGTTGCTGCGGGACCGTCCGCACGCCGTGGCTTGTCGCGCAGTTCCCCGCGCCCCTGGGTAGTGCAACGACCTGCGGGAGCGAACCCTCAGCCGGCGACCATTTCCTCCGTCAGGCTCTGCTCGGTGTTCGGCAGCCCGAGTTCGCTCGCGCGCTTGTCCGCCATCGCCAGCAGGCGACGGATGCGGCCGGCGACGGCGTCCTTCGTCAGCGGCGGGTCGGCGAGGGAGCCCAGCTCCTCCAGCGACGCCTGCTTGTGCTCCATGCGCAACCGCCCGGCGGCGGCCAGATGCTCCGGCACGTCGTCGCCGAGGATCTCCAGCGCCCGCTGCACCCGCGCGCCCGCCGCGACCGCGGCCCGCGCCGAACGGCGCAGGTTCGCGTCGTCGAAGTTGGCCAGCCGGTTCGCCGTCGCCCGGACCTCGCGGCGCATGCGCCGCTCCTCCCAGGCGAGCACGGACTCGTGCGCACCCAGGCGCGTCAACAACGCGCCGATCGCATCACCGTCACGGATGACCACCCGGTCCACGCCGCGGACCTCCCGGGCCTTCGCCGGGATGCCGAGCCGACGGGCCGCGCCGACCAGCGCGAGCGCCGCCTCCGAACCCGGGCAGGTGATCTCCAGTGAGGAGGAGCGGCCCGGCTCCGTCAGGGAGCCGTGCGCGAGGAACGCTCCCCGCCAGGCCGCCTCCGCGTCGCACGTCGCGCCGGAGACAACCGCCGGGGGCAGACCCCGGATCGGGCGTCCGCGCCCGTCCACCAGACCCGTCTGCCGGGCCAGCAGATCGCCGTCCTTGACCACCCGCACCACGTACCGGCTGCCGCGGCGCAGCCCGCCGGGGGCCATCACCACCAGGTCCGAGGAGTGTCCGAAGATCTCCAGCAGGTCCTTGCGCAGCCGCCTTGCCGCTACCCCGGTGTCCAGCTCGGCCTCGATCACGATGCGTCCGCTCACGATGTGCAGACCGCCCGCGAAGCGGAGGATCGCCGACACCTCTGCCTTGCGGCAGCAAGCCCGGGTGACGGGAAGCCGACTGATTTCGTCCTTCACAGCTGCCGTCATCGCCATGGCGCGATCCTTCCATGCGTTCTGAAGATCCGGTCGTACGCTGCGGCCAGAAGCTCCGGGTCGTGTCGCGCGCCGTCGCTCGCCGCGACGGGCGCGAGGACGAGCTCGGCGCCGAGGCGCTTCGCCGCGTCCCGCAGGGCCTCGCAGTCCGCGACGGCGCCCACCGCCGCGGAGTCCGCGAGGACGAAGTCCAGCTCGACGCCGCGGGCGTGCTCCAGGAAGACCTCCAGGTGCCGCTGCGGCGAGAAGCCCTCGGTCTCGCCGGGCTGGGCGACCAGGTTGAGCGCCAGCACCTTGCGGGCCGGCGTCCCGGCCACCGCGTCGCGCAGCTGAGGGACCATCAGATGCGGAAGGACGCTCGTGAACCAGGAACCGGGGCCGAGCACGACCCAGTCCGCGGCGTGCACCGCCTGCACCGCCTCGGGGACCGCGGGCGGATCCTCGGGCAGCAGCCTGATCGCCTCCACGGTACCCGGCGTCACGGCCACCTCGGCCTGGCCGTGGACGATGCTCAGCTCGTCGGGCTCCGCCGGGTCCAGCCCGCGCACGGCCGCCTCGATGTGCAGCGGGACGGCCGACATCGGCAGGACGCGCCCGTGCGCGCCCAGCAGCCGGCCGACCCACTCCAGCGCGGCGACCGGGTCCCCGAGCTTCTCCCACAGCGCGACGATCAGCAGGTTGCCCAGCGCGTGGCCGTGCAGCTCGCCGTCGCTCTGGAAGCGGTGCTGGATCACCTCGGACCAGGTGCGGCCCCACTCGTCGTCGCCGCAGAGCGCGGCGAGCGCCTTGCGCAGGTCGCCGGGCGGGAGGACCCCCAGCTCGTCGCGGAGCCGGCCGCTGGAGCCGCCGTCGTCCGCGACGGTGACCACGGCGGTCAGCTCGTCGGTGAGCCGCCGCAGGGCGCGCAGGGAGGCGGAGAGCCCTTGGCCGCCGCCGAGCGCCACGATCCGCGGGGCGCGTCTGTCACGACGACGCGCCGCTCGGAACGCTCCGCCCGGCCCGCCGGCCGCGCCGCTGTAGCTTCCCGCCAACCCGCGCCCCTATCGCCTCAGCGTGGCGAGACGCGGCCCGGTTACCGCCCGTGCCGCCGCCTCGTCACTCACGCCCCATGTCCCGGTGGACGAGCACCGTCTCCAGGCCGTCGGCGATCAGGCGCTTGGCCAGCCGTTCCGACATCGCCACACTGCGGTGCTTTCCTCCGGTGCAGCCTACGGCAATCGTCATATAGCGCTTGCCCTCGCGGCGATAGCCCTCGGTGACGATCCGCAGCAGTTCCGCGTAGCCGTTGAGGAACTCCTTGGCGCCCGGCTGGTCGAAGACGTAGCGGGCGACCTCCTCGTCGGTGCCGGTGTGGGCGCGCAGCTCCGGGACCCAGTGCGGGTTCGGCAGGAAGCGGCAGTCCACGACCAGGTCGGCGTCGACCGGCAGGCCGTACTTGAAGCCGAAGGACATCACCGTGGCCCGCAGCTCCGGCTCCTCGTCGTCGGCGAAGTGCGCGTCCATCTTGGCGCGCAGCTCGTGCACGTTGAGGTTGGAGGTGTCGATCACGAGGTCGGCCTCGCCGCGCAGCTCGCGCAGCAGCTCGCGCTCGCGCTCGATGCCGTCGACGATCCGGCCCTCGCCCTGGAGCGGGTGCGGGCGGCGGACGTTCTCGAAGCGGCGCACCAGCGCCTCGTCGGACGCCTCCAGGAAGACGACGCGCAGGCGCACGCCGCCCTTCTCCAGATCGTCCAGGGCGGTGCGCAGGTCGTCGAAGAAGCTGCGTCCGCGCACGTCCACGACGGCGCTTATCCGGGCCACCGCGCCCTGGGAGCGCGCACCGAGGTCGACCATGGTCGGTATCAACGCCGGCGGCAGGTTGTCGACCACGAACCAGCCGAGGTCCTCCAGGCACTTCGCGGCCGTGCTGCGGCCGGCCCCCGACATCCCCGAGATGATCACCAGCTCGGGCACCTCGGAACTGTCCTGTGGCTCGGTCTGCACCAGCCTCTCAGGCGTACTCACTTCTTTCTCCCCGCTTTCGGTCACATCAGTACAAACAACGCGCGCGGTCGCCTAGGGCTTCCCCTTATCACTCTCCGGAGTGACCAGACTCTCAGGAGTGACGCCCATGATGTCCGACTCTTCCATAATCTCGCCCGTCGCCATGTTCACCGCCGGAGCGCCCGGTGTACGTGAGGCCAACGCTGCGGCAACGGCCTCCGCCGTACGGCGTCCCACGCCGGGAACGTCGCAGATCTCGTCGATCGTCGCCGCCCTCAGCTTCTTCAGCGAGCCGAAGTGCTTCAGCAGGGCCTGACGCCTGGTCTCCCCGAGACCGGGAACGGAGTCGAGAGCGCTGCTCGTGGCGCGCTTGCCCCGCTTCTGGCGCTGGTAGGCGATGGCGAAGCGGTGCGCCTCGTCGCGCACGCGCTGCAACAGGTAGAGCCCCTCGCTGGAGCGGGGCAGGACCACCGGGTCGTCGTCGTCCGGCAGCCAGACCTCCTCCAGGCGCTTGGCCAGGCCACAGAGTGCCACATCGGTGACGCCGACCTCCATCAGCGCCTGCTGCGCGGCGGCGACCTGCGGCTGGCCGCCGTCGACGACGATCAGCTGCGGCGGGTAGGCGAAGCGCCGGGCCCTGCCCGTCTCTTCGTCCTTGGCCGGCGCCTGCTCCTGGTGCTTGAAGCGGCGGGTGATCACCTCGCGCATGGAGCGGACGTCGTCCTGGCCTTCGAAGCTCTTGATCGAGAAGCGCCGGTACTCGGACTTGCGCGCGAGCCCGTCCTCGAAGACGACCATGGACGCGACCACGTCCTGGCCCTGGAGATGCGAGATGTCGTAGCACTCGATGCGCAGCGGCGCGCTCTCCAGCCCGAGCGCGTCGGCGATCTCCTGGAGGGCGACGCTGCGGGTGGTGAGATCGGCGGCGCGCTTGGTCTTGTGCAGGGCCAGCGCCTGCGCCGCGTTGCGCTCCACCGTCGTCATCAGCTCGCGCTTGTCGCCGCGCTGCGGGACCCGCAGATCCACCCGGCTGCCGCGCCGCTCCGCGAGCCACGTCAGTACCGGCTCGACCGGCTCCGGCAGCGCGGGCACCAGCACCTCGCGCGGGACGCCCTCGCCGCGCTCCTCGCCGTAGAGCTGGAGCAGCGCGTGCTCGACCAGGGACGCGGTGTCGATCTGCTCGACCTTGTCCGTCACCCAGCCGCGCTGCCCGCGCACCCGGCCCCCGCGCACGTGGAAGATCTGCACGGCCGCCTCCAGCTCGTCCTCGGCGAGGGCGAACAGGTCGGCGTCGGTGCCGTCGCCGAGGACGACGGCGTTCTTCTCCATCGCGCGCTTGAGCGCCTCTATGTCGTCGCGCAGCCGGGCGGCCTTCTCGTACTCCATCTCCATGGCCGCCTCGCGCATCTGGGCCTCCAGGCGCTTGACGTAGGTGCCGGCGTGGCCGGCCATGAAGTCGCAGAACTCCTCCGCGAGTTCGCGGTGCTCCTCGGGGGAGATCCGCCCGACGCAGGGCGCGGAGCACTTGCCGATGTAGCCGAGCAGGCACGGCCGCCCGATCTGCTCGGCCCGCTTGAACACCCCGGCGGAGCAGGTGCGGACGGGGAAGACGCGCAGCATCAGGTCGAGCGTCTCGCGGATCGCCCAGGCGTGCCCGTAGGGCCCGAAGTACCGCACGCCCTTCTTCTTGGACCCGCGCATCACCTGGGCGCGCGGGAACTCCTCGTTCAGCGTGACGGCGAGGAAGGGGTAGCTCTTGTCGTCCCGGTACTTCACGTTGAAGCGCGGGTCGAACTCCTTGATCCAGGTGTACTCCAGCTGGAGCGCCTCGACCTCGGTGCCGACCACCGTCCACTCGACGGACGCGGCCGTCGTCACCATCTGCCGCGTCCGCGGGTGCAGGTTCGCCAGATCCTGGAAGTAGCTCGCCAGCCGCTGGCGCAGGCTCTTCGCCTTGCCGACGTAGATCACGCGCGAGTCGGCGTCGCGGAACTTGTAGACCCCGGGCGAGTCCGGAATCTGCCCGGGCGCGGGACGGTAGGTGGACGGGTCGGCCATGCCCCTACCGTACCGACCAGGAGTGACGACGGAGTCGCGTCCCGTGTGCGATCTCTGTCCCGGCTTCGTCCGGGACTGGTCCGGGTTTGGTCCGGGCGCCAGGAGTCCTCAGGCCGGATACGGGTGGAAGGCCACTGTGGGAATGGGGAAGCCGAGCGGTTCGGGCAGCGGGATGGGCTGCCCGAAGACGCCCTGGGCGTGCTCGGTGTAGACGCCGTCGACGAGATGCAGGACCAGCCAGGTGCCGTCGCGCGGGTCGACGATCACATAGACCGGGATGCCCGCGCGCTCGTACGCCGCACGCTTGTCCTCGTAGTCGCGCTTGGCCGCGCCGCGCCCCGCACTCACCGTCTCGACCACCGCCCGGACGATCGCGGCCGGCCAGTCGCGAACGTCCTCCGGGATGTCGTCGCCGTGGGCGATCGCTACGTCGGGCCGGGGCTTGTCGGTGGGGCCGATGTCGATCCCGCGTTCCGAGAACGCCTGGAACGGCTCGGGGGTCGTGCGTACGAAGACCCGGCCAGGGACGTCGTGCAGGTGCGTGGGGTTCGCCTGCATCACGATCTGCGAGTCGAGCAGCTCCGCCCAGGCGCCGCCCGGCAGTTCCAGCTCGTCCCACAGGCGCAGGATCTCCCGCTCCTCGTCGCCCTGGTAGGTCATGTCCTCAGAATAGCCACGCCGAAAACCGTTGGCGTCCGGCACTGGCCGGACGGCACGATGGTGCGCATGTTCCGGTACGCCATCGCCCAGTTCCCCGCAGTCGCGGGCGCGATGGCTGCTGCCCTGACGCAGGCGGGCGCAGCGCTCACCGCTGCCACCGCAGCCGCAGCCGCCTTCGGCGGCGCGCGAAGCTGACCTTCCCCGGGCCGTCTCCCCGGGACCTCTGCCGGGGAAGGTCGGCCCCGCCCTTGAGGTCCCGTCAGGAGCGAACTCCCGGAGAAGAGAAACGTCATGGCCAAGCAGGCCTTCGTGCGGACCAAGCCGCACCTCAACATCGGCACCATGGGTCACGTCGACCACGGCAAGACCACCCTCACCGCCGCCATCACCAAGGTGCTCGCCGAGCACGGCGGCGCGGCCTTCGTGCCGTTCGACCGGATCGACCGCGCCCCGGAGGAGGCCGCCCGCGGCATCACCATCAACATCGCGCACGTCGAGTACGAGACGGCCACCCGGCACTACGCCCACGTCGACATGCCCGGCCACGCCGACTTCGTGAAGAACATGATCACCGGCGCGGCCCAGCTGGACGGCGCCATCCTCGTGGTCTCCGCGCAGGACGGCGTGATGCCGCAGACGTCCGAGCACGTGCTGCTGGCCCGCCAGGTCGGCGTCGAGCACGTCGTCGTCGCGCTGAACAAGGCCGACGCCGGCGACCCGGAGCTGCTGGACCTGGTCGAGCTGGAGGTGCGCGAGCTGCTCACCGCCCACGGCTACGACGGCGCGGGGCTGCCGGTCGTGCGGGTGTCCGGGCTGCGGGCGCTGGAGGGCGACCCGGTCTGGTCGGCGGCGCTGCTGGAGCTGCTGGACGCCGTGGACGCGTACGTGCCCACGCCCGTCCGGTACACCGACGCGCCGTTCCTGATGCCGGTCGAGAACGTGCTGACCATCACCGGCCGCGGCACGGTGGTGACCGGCGCGGTCGAGCGCGGCACCGTGCGGATGGGCGACCGGGTCGACGTCCTCGGCTACGGCTCGGAGCTGTCCTCCGTCGTCACCGGGGTGGAGACCTTCGGCCGCACCATGGAGAGCGCGGAGGCGGGCGACAACGTCGCCCTGCTGCTGCGCGGCGTCCAGCGCGGCCAGGTCCGGCGCGGGATGGTCGTCGCCTCGGCCGGGAGCGCCTCGGTGCACCGGGTGTTCACCGCCCGCGTGCACCTGCTCTCCGGGGCGGACGGCGGCCGCCGCACGCCCATCACCAGCGGCTACCGCCCGCAGTTCTACCTGCGGACCGGTGACGTCGTCGGCGACGTGCTGCTGCCGGACGGCGTCGGGGTCGCGCTGCCGGGCGAGACGGTGGAGCTGACGGTGACGCTCGGTCAGGCCGTGCCGCTGGAGCCGGGGCTCGGCTTCGCGGTCCGCGAGGGCGGCCGCACCGTCGCCGCGGGCGCGGTCGCGGAGATCGTCGAGTAGCGCGGCTCGAAGGGCGCGTCACGCACGTGCAGGCCGGACAGTGCGAACAGCGCTGTCCGGCCTGCACGGAGCACTCGGCCGCACGGGCTCGTATCCCCCGATCCGAGCCCGTGCGGCGGCGTTCCGACGCCCCGGAGCGTGCACCGAGCTTCCGGCGATCCCCCGCCTCGGTGCCATGGCGACGTCGGGGCACGCCCATGCCCCCGTCTGGCCGGCCGACGCTCCCCCCGGACCGTCGGCCGGGCCGATGACGCAATATTCCCCGCACACGCCAACGGATCACCAACAGCCCACACGCCCGGATGCGAAACCGCAGTTGGGCGCGGGTCGGCCGCAGTCGAACCGGACTGTTAGCATCCTTCGCGCCTCCCGTTGCGCGCACCAGGTCGCCGGGCGAGGTGAGGGGTGGGAGATGCGATTCGGGCTGCTCGGGCCGCTCATGGTCGAGGGTGCGGCGGGCACAGTGCCGCTGACCTCGCCCAAGGGGAGGCTGCTGCTCGGCGCGCTGCTGCTGCGCGCCAACGAGACAGTGCCGACGCACGGCCTGCTCGACGCGCTGTGGGGCGACGCCGTGCCGCCGACCGCGCGCGCCTCGCTGCAGAACCACGTCGCCCGGCTGCGCGGCCTGTTCGGCCCGGCCGAGCAGGACCGCGTCCGCACCACCGCCTCCGGCTACCTGATCCGGGTCGAGCGGGGCGAGTTGGACCTCGAGGAGTTCCAACGCCGCGCCGAGGGCGCCCGCCTGGCCCGGCTCGACCGCGACTGGGAGGCCGTCAGCCGCGAGGCCGCGGCCGCCCTGCGGCTGTGGCGCGGACGGCTGTTGGAGGACCTCCCGTCGCTCGCCGAGGCGGAGGCCGCCGACACCTTCCAGCACGCGCTGGAGAACTCCCGGCTCCAGCTGCGCTCCTGGCGGGCCGCCGCCGAGCTGCGCTCGGGCCGCCACCACGACCTCATCCCGGAACTGACCAGCTGGGCCGCGGAGCACCCGCTGGCGGAGGAGCTCCAACGCCACCTGATGACCGCGCTGCTGCGCGACGGCCGCCGGCCGGAGTCGCTCGACGTGTACGGCCGCCTGCGGCTGCGCCTGAGCGAGGAGTTGGGCGTCGACCCGGGCGCGGCCGTGCAGGAGGTCTACCTCCAGGCCCTCGCCGAGGACGCCCCGGCTGCTCCGGACACGCCGACGGCCTCCGCGGCGAAGACCGACCGGCCTCCGGCGACCCCTCCCGCGAGGTGCCAACTCCCCGCCGAGGCCCGCGCGTTCACCGGACGTGAGGCGGAGGTCGAGCGGCTCCTCGACTGCGCGCGCCAGGCCGTGGACGGGGACGAGACCGGCTGGGCCGTGGTCGCCGCCGTCGACGGCATGGCCGGGGTCGGCAAGTCGGCCCTGGCCGTCCACGTCGCACAGCAGGTGCGCGCGGACTTCCCCGACGGCCAGCTCTTCCTCGACCTGCGCGGCTGGACCCCCAACGCCGCGCCGATGAGCACCGCGGAGGCCCTCGACGCGCTGCTGCGCTCGCTCGACGTGCCGCCGCAGACGATCTCCAAGGACCCGGCCGAGCGCGCCGTCCAGCTCCGCGACCGCCTCGCCGGGACCCGGACGCTGATCGTCCTCGACAACGCGCTCAGCAGCGCCCAGATCCGGCCCCTGCTCCCGGCCTCCTCCCGCTGCCTGGTGCTGGTGACCAGCCGCAAACGACTCACCGGGCTGGACGACTCGCACGCCGTGTCGCTGCGCGTGCTGAGCGAACCCGACGCGTTGACGCTGCTGCGCCGCGTCGCCGGAGCGCAGCGGGTACCGGCGGAGCAGCCCGAGGCGCGAGAACTGGCCGAGCTCTGCGGCTTCGTGCCGCTGGCCCTGCGGATCGCCGCCGCGCAGCTGCGCCGACGCCGCTCCCTGCGGCTGACGGACCTGGTGGAGCGCCTGCGCGACGAACACCACCGACTCCCCCGGCTCGACCAGCTGGACGGCTCCGACGCGGACGGGCCGGCCCCGGACGGCCCGGCCGCGGACAGCCCGGCCGCGGACGGCCCGGCCGTGGACCGCCCCGCCGTGGACCGCCCCGCTGCGGACGACCCCGTCCCCTCGGCCTTGCCCGTCCCGTCGGACCTTTCCGCGGCGGCGGACGCCTCGGAGGCGCCGGAGGACCGGGGGCTCAGCGCGGTGTTCGCGACCTCGTTCACCGCCCTGCCCGCCGCCGAACAGCGTCTCCTCACGCTGCTCGCCCTCATTCCCGGCGCCGACGTCGACGCCACCGCGGCCGGGGCCCTGCTCGGCGAGGACGCCTTCGCCACCGAGCAGTCACTCGACTCGCTGCTCGACCAGAACCTGCTGATCCAGCACGTCCCCGGCCGCTACGGCTTCCACGACCTGATCCGGCTGTACTGCCGCGAGCCGCGCCGGTGGGAGGCGGACGAACACCAGGCGGCGCTCGACCGACTGCTCGCCCACTACGTGCGCAGCGCCGAGCGGGCCGCCGTGCTGCTGCGCCGCTCGCCCCGCGCGGTGGCGGCGACCGGCGGGGACGTCGGGGGCATCGGGGGCGCACCGGAGTGGGACGAGGAGTCGGCCCTGGCCTGGATGCGCGCCGAGCGCGAGAACCTGCTGGCCTCGGCGCGGTCCGCCGTCGCAGGCGACGCCGCCGACCCCGTCGTCGACGGCCGGTCGGTCCGCCGTCGCGGCGGCGGCATCGCCCTGGCCCTGGCCCTGGCGCCGCTGCTGCACCAGGAGGGCCCGCTGCCCGACGCCGCGGAGCTGCTGCGGCAGTGCGCGGAAGCCGCGCACGCCTCGGGTGACCGGCTCGGCCAGGCCGAGTGCCTCACCGAGCTGGGCCGCATCCACATGCAGCGCGGCGACTTCGCCGACGCGCGGCGGGCCCACCAGGAGTCGCTCGCCCTCTACCGCGCCCTGGGTTCGCAGTTGGGCGAGGCGAACGCGATCTACGAGAGCGGCTCGGTGCACATCTACCGTGGCGACTACGCGGCCGCCGCCCCGCTGCTGGAGCAGTGCCTCGGGCTCTACCGCGAGATCGGCAGCGAGCTGGGCCAGGCCAACACGCTCTTCCAGCTCGGCCGCGCCTACCGCCTCACCGGCGACCTCGCGCGGGGCGGCGAGCGCGGCGAACGCGCCCTGCGGCTCTACGCCGCCCTGGGCAAGCGCTGGGGCGAGGGTCACGTCCTGTGCGATCTGGCGCGCGTACGCCAGCTGAGCGGCGAGATGCGCGCGGCGGTCGACCTGGGCGAGCAGGCCCTCGCCGCGTTCCGCGCGATCGACAACCAGCTCGGCGAGGCCATCGCGTGCCAGACGCTCGGACGTGTCCACCGGGACCTCGGTGAGCTGGCGGCGGCGACGGACCTCTTCGAACGGGCGCTGCGCCTGTTCCGGGCCATGGCGGTGGAGTCGGCGGTCGCCCGCTCGCAGTGGGACCTCGGCCGGGTCCGCTTCGCCGCCGGCGACTTCGAGTCCGCGGCCGCGTTGCAGGAGCAGTCCCTGGCCATCTTCCAGACCACGGGCAACCGCAACGGACAGGCCAACGCCCGCCACGACCTCGGCCGGGCCCGGCACGCGCTGGGCCGCACGACGGAGGCGGCGGACCTGCTGACCCAGGCGCGGGCCCTCTTCCAGGACCTCGGCGACCCGCACGGCGAGGCGGAGGTCCTCAACAGCACGGGCGCGCTGCGCTCCGACGTCTCCGGCCCGGAGGCGGCCCTGCCCTGCTACGAGGAGGCGCGACGCCTGGCCCGCCGCGTCCCCAGCCCCCTGGAGGAGGCCCGCGCCCTGGAGGGCCTGGGCCGCGCGCACGCCGCGCTGGGCGGTCCGTCCGAGGCGGCCGCGGAGCTGCGGGAGGCCGCCGCGCTCTACCGACGCATCGGCGCGACGGAGGCGGCGGAAGCGGCGGAGACGCTGTTCGCCACGCTGCCCGCGCTGTAGGCGCGCAGGAGCAGGCGCACCGCCTCGGCCACCCCACAGACCCGAGGCTCCGACCCGTCCCGCGACGCAACCGCGTGCGGGCGGCAGGCACGTCCTCGGGGGCAGGCTTCCAAGCGCGGCCCGCGGCCCCAGCCGCGTGTGGCCGACCCGCCCTGCGGAGGCGGTGCCCCCAGCGCCGAAGGCGGAGGCTGTCGAACCGGCGACGCCCCACGGCGCCCGGACGCGCCTCTGCGGGGCCTCAGCTCAGGGTCGCGACGAGCTTGCCGTTCTGGACGGCGACCGGAATGGAGGGGAGGGCCGTCTGGGCCGGGCCCTGGGCGACCGAGCCGTCGGTGGTCTTGAACTGGCTGCCGTGGCAGGGGCAGGTGATCAGGCCGTTGTCGACGCCGTCGACCACGCAGCCCGCGTGGGTGCAGATCGCGCTGAACGCCTTGAACGTGCCCGCGCTCGGCTGGGTGACGACGACCTGCTGGTCGCGGTAGACCTTGCCGCCGCCGACCGGCACGTCGCTGGTCGGGCCGAGGGTGACCGGGCCCTTCTGGGCCGACGCCGAGGACGACCCGCCGCAGGCGGACAGCACGGCCACTCCGGCGCCCGCGATCCCGACGGCCGCCGCGCCGCGCAGCAGCTGGCGACGGCAGCAACCCGCCGTCTCGGTGCCCGTCGCGGGGTTTGCAGACTCACTGTTCACGGCGGCGGGGTCTCCTCAGGCTCGGACGGCCCCCGCCCTCGCGGGGAACCGCCCACCACCCTATGCGGCAGGGCTGTGAACAAGCTCAGGGCCCCGCCGCCGGCACCCGCCTCCGGTGTGCCCTCGGCTACGCCTTCGCCGCCGCCGCGGCCTTCTTCCGCGCGGCCGGCTTCTTCCGCGGCTTGGGGACGGAGTCGAAGACCCGCTCCTCGCCGAGGATGTCGCGGAGGAACTTGCCGGTGTGGCTCTCCCCCACGGCCGCGACCGCCTCCGGCGTGCCCTCGGCGACGACCATGCCGCCGCCGGCGCCGCCCTCGGGGCCCATGTCGATGACCCAGTCCGCGGTCTTGATGACGTCGAGGTTGTGCTCGATGACGATGACCGTGTTGCCCTTGTCGACCAGGCCCGTCAGCATCTTGATCAGCTTGCTGATGTCCTCGAAGTGCAGACCCGTGGTCGGCTCGTCCAGGACGTAGATCGTCCGACCGTTGCTGCGCTTCTGCAGCTCCGAGGCGAGCTTGACGCGCTGCGCCTCGCCGCCGGAGAGCGTCGTCGCGGACTGGCCGAGGCGCACGTACCCGAGACCGACCTCGGACAGCGTCTTCAGGTAGCGCGCGATCGCCGGGACCGCCTCGAAGAAGCTCAGCGCCTCCTCGATCGGCATGTCCAGGACCTCGGCGATGGACTTGCCCTTGTAGTGGACGTCCAGCGTCTCCCGGTTGTAGCGGGCGCCGTGGCAGACCTCGCAGGGGACGTAGACGTCCGGCAGGAAGTTCATCTCGATCTTGATCGTGCCGTCGCCCGCGCAGTTCTCGCACCGGCCGCCCTTGACGTTGAAGGAGAAGCGGCCGGGCAGGTAACCCCGGATCTTCGCCTCCGTCGTCTCCGCGAAGAGCTTGCGGACGTGGTCGAAGACACCGGTGTACGTGGCCGGGTTGGACCGCGGGGTGCGGCCGATCGGCGACTGGTCGACGTGGACGACCTTGTCGACCAGATCCGTTCCCGTGACGCGGGTGTGCCGACCCGGCACGCTGCGCGCGCCGTTCAGCTCACGCGCCAGATGCGTGTAGAGGATGTCGTTGACCAGCGTCGACTTGCCCGAGCCGGAGACGCCCGTGACGGCGGTGAACAGGCCGAGCGGGAAGGAGACGTCGACGTCGCGCAGGTTGTGCTCGCGGGCGCCGTGGACGGTGATCTGCCGCTTGGCGTCCAGCGGGCGGCGCACCTCCGGCAGCGGGATCGCCCTGCGGCCGGAGAGGTAGGCGCCGGTCAGCGACTCCTTGTTCTTCAGCAGGCCCTCGCGGGAGCCGGAGTGGACGACCTTGCCGCCGTGCTCGCCCGCGCCGGGGCCGATGTCGACGACCCAGTCCGCGGTGCGGATGGTGTCCTCGTCGTGCTCGACGACGATCAGGGTGTTGCCGAGATCGCGCAGCCGGACCAGGGTCTCGATCAGGCGGTGGTTGTCACGCTGGTGCAGGCCGATGGAGGGCTCGTCCAGCACGTAGAGCACGCCGACCAGGCCCGAGCCGATCTGCGTGGCCAGGCGGATGCGCTGGGCCTCGCCGCCGGAGAGCGTGCCGGCGGCGCGGTCGAGCGAGAGGTAGTCCAGGCCGACGTCGACCAGGAACCTCAGCCGCTCGTTGACCTCCTTCAGCACCCGCTCGGCGATCGTCTTCTCGCGGTCGGACAGCTCCATCGCGCCGAGGAACTCGGCGCAGTCGGCGATCGACATGGAGGAGACGTCGGCGATCGACTTGCCGGCCATGCGGACGGCGAGGACCACGGGCTTCAGGCGCGCCCCGCGACAGGCCGGGCAGGCCGTCTCGCGCATGTAGCCCTCGAAGCGCTCGCGCGCGCTGTC
Source organism: Streptacidiphilus anmyonensis (assembly GCF_000787855.1). Classification (GTDB taxonomy): domain Bacteria; phylum Actinomycetota; class Actinomycetes; order Streptomycetales; family Streptomycetaceae; genus Streptacidiphilus; species Streptacidiphilus anmyonensis. The sequence goes on from NZ_BBPQ01000002.1 coordinate 280,059, forward strand.
GCTCTCCGCGTCGGCGTGGCGGCGCTGCACGAACGGCACCGCGCCCTCGAAGCCCGTGGTGTACGAGCGCTCGCGGCCGTAGCGGTTGGTGAAGGTGACCTCGATCTGCGTCTTGTGCCCGTACAGCAGCGCCTTCTTGGCGCGCGCCGGCAGGCCCGCCCACGGGATGTCGGTGCGGAAGCCGAGCTCCTTGCCCAGCGCCTTGATCAGGCGCAGGTGGTAGTCCTTGATGTGCCCGTGCGACCAGGGGTGGATGGCGCCCTCGTCGAGACTCTTCTCCTCGTCGGGGACGATCAGCTCCGGGTCGACCTCCATCCGGGTGCCGATGCCGGTGCACTCCGGGCAGGCGCCGAAGGGCGAGTTGAAGGAGAAGGAGCGCGGCTCCAGCTCCTCGAAGGACAGGTCGTCGTAGACGCAGTAGAGGTGCTCGGAGTACATGCGCTCGCGCTCCGGGTCGTCCTCCGGGAGGTCGACGAAGTCGAGCACGACCGTGCCGCCGGAGAGGACCAGCGCGGTCTCCACCGAGTCGGTCAGGCGGCGCTGGGCGCTCTTCTTGACCGTGAGGCGGTCGACGACCACCTCGATGGTGTGCTTCTCCTGCTTCTTGAGCGTCGGCGGCTCGCTCAGCTGGATCGTTTTGCCGTCGACCCGGGCGCGGGAGAAGCCCTTGGTCTGGAGATCGGCGAAGAGGTCGACGAACTCGCCCTTGCGGCCCTTGACCAGCGGGCTGAGCAGCTGGAACCGGGTGCCCTCGGGGAGCTCCAGCACCTTGTCGACGATCTGCTGCGGCGACTGCCGCGAGATCGGACGGCCGCACTCCGGGCAGTGCGGGTGCCCGATGCGGGCGAAGAGGAGGCGGAGGTAGTCGTAGACCTCCGTGATCGTGCCGACCGTGGAGCGCGGGTTGCGCGAGGTCGACTTCTGGTCGATCGAGACGGCCGGGGAGAGGCCCTCGATGAAGTCCACGTCGGGCTTGTCCATCTGCCCGAGGAACTGCCGGGCATAGGAGGACAACGACTCGACGTACCGGCGCTGCCCCTCGGCGAAGATCGTGTCGAACGCGAGGGAGGACTTGCCGGAGCCGGAGAGGCCGGTGAAGACGATCAGCGAGTCACGCGGCAGGTCGAGCGAGACGTTCTTGAGGTTGTGCTCGCGAGCACCGCGGACGATGAGGCGGTCTGCCACGCTACTGCGCCCTTCAAAAGCGGATGAACGGGGGGAACCAGTCAAGACAAGGGTAATGGGATCACGTGTTCGATTTTTCAGGCAATCGACCGTGTTCGCCCGAACGGATGAAACGCTAGCGCGTGGAACACTCCGCTCGTGGGAACGACGGACAAGTGCTCCGAGTCACGACCGAACCGGTTCTGGGGGACATCCTTTGAGCATCGCACCCGCCACTGACATTCCCGTCCTGGCCGCCGCGACGGCCCGACTGCTGGCCACCGTCGACGGCATGCGCGAGGAGCAGCTGGCCGAACCCTCGCTGCTCCCGGGCTGGACGCGGGGCCACGTCCTGGCCCACCTCGCCCGCAACGCGGACGGACTGCTGAACCTGCTCACCGGCGCCCGCACGGGTGTGCCGACGCCGATGTACGCGAGCCCGGAGGCCCGCGAGCACGACATCGAGGCGGGCGCGAAGCGCTCGCTCGCCGAGCACGCCGCCGACCTGCGCGCGAGCGCGGCGCGCTTCGACGCGGCGGTCGCCGCGATGCCGGAGGCCGCCTGGGCAGTCGAGGTCCCGCACCGGCTCGGCGCGTTCCCCGCGGCCGGGGTGCCGGCCCGGCGGATCCAGGAGGTCGAGTACCACCACGTCGACCTCGGCCTGCCGGACGCCTACGCGCCGGACGACTGGCCGGAGGCCTTCGTGCGGGAGCAGCTGACGCGGGTGAGCGCGCAGTTCGCCGGGCATCCGGACCTGCCGCACCTGGTCCTGGTCGACTCCGCGACGGGCGGGGCGCACGCGTCCGGCGCGGAACGCGGCTCCGCCGCACGCGAACTCACCGTGCGCGGCACGGGCCCGGCCCTGCTGGCCTGGCTGACCGGCCGCTCCGACGGGCACGACCTCGACGTGGACCCGAAGACCGTCCTGCCGCCCCTCCCGCCGCTAGGCTGATCCCATGACGTACCACGGAGCGGTGAAGGTCGGCGGGACGCCCGACGTCCGGGAGTTGGCCCACCTGGTGATCACCAAGATCGCCGTCGGTCCCATGAACAACAACGCCTACCTGCTGCGCTGCCGCGCCACCGACGAGCAGCTGCTGATCGACGCCGCCGCGGACGCGCCGGTGCTCCAGGAGACGATCGGGGACAGCCTCGCCACCGTGGTCACCACGCATCGGCACCAGGACCACTGGAACGCCCTCGCCGACGTCGTCCGCGCCACCGGCGCGCGGACGGCGGCCGGCCGCATCGACGCCGACGGCATCCCGGTCCCGACCGACCTGCTGCTGGACGACGGCGACACGCTGCGCGTCGGCGAGGTCCCGCTGACCGTCCGCCACCTGGTCGGCCACACCCCGGGTGCGATCGTCCTGCTCTACGACGACCCGCAGGGACACCCCCACCTGTTCACCGGCGACTGCCTCTTCCCGGGCGGCGTCGGCAACACCTGGGGCGACCCGGCCGCGTTCCGCAGCCTCTTCCACGACGTCAGCACCAAGCTCTTCGAGCCGCTCCCGGACGAGACCTGGGTCTACCCCGGCCACGGCGACGACACCACGCTCGGCGCGGAGCGCCCCCACCTGCCCGAGTGGGAGGCCCGGGGCTGGTGAGCGACGCGAGCGACGCCGCGAGCGCCCTCGCCAAGCTCGGCGCGCACCCGGGCCTGTGCCTGGGCTGCGCGCACAGGCTGCTGAACGAGACCAGGCGCGGGACGGCCTACCTGCGCTGCGGCCGTGCGGCGACCGACCCGGGGCTGCCGCGTTATCCGCGGCTTCCGGTGCGCGAATGTCACGGCTTCGCGGCGGCGGAAGATCAGGCTCCGCAGGCTCTCGACAAATGATCATCCACCGTGCAGGATTGCTCCCGCCTGCCCGTCCGCGCCATTCCCCCGTTGCCGCGGACGGGCGGCGCTGTCTTCCCTGACGGGTCGTCCGCGCGCCCCTCGACCTCCCGCGAACTCCTGGGCTCCTGTCGGCCGGGAACTGGCACAATGACGCGCCGAGGATCAAGGAGGGGTGGGGGATGGGACGTTTGCAGGACTGGCGGGCGCGGCAGCGGTTGGCGTCCGACCTGGCGGCGAAGGTGCTGGGGACACAGCCGTACTTCGACGCCGGGCGACAGGCCGAGATGGTCCACCCCATGCGGGCGTGGCTGGACCAGGCCGTGGCCGGGCTGGGCGCCGAGCACGACGTGACGCTGGAGCTGCGCTACCGCCTCGCCGCCGCACTGCGCGCGACGGGGGACCTCGCGGAGTCGGGTCGGCAGGCCGCCGCCGTCGTGGCCGCCCGCGAGCGGCTCGGCACCAGCCAGACGCTTCAGCAGGCATGGGTGCTGCACGCCGACGCGCTCGACAACCAGGGCCACCACGACGAGGCCGCCGAGGCCTGGGGCGCGCTCGGCCAGCTGGCCAGGAACCTCATCGAACGCGGTGACCTGGTCCGGATCTGCGGCGCGCAGCGCGCCGCCGCCCTGTGTCACGCCGAGCGCTTCGCCGAGGCGGAGGCGGAGGGCCACCGGCTGCTCCAGTCCGCCGCGGCCCAGACGGGTCCGGCGGGCGTGTCCGTCCGGCTCTCGGGGCTGATCCTGCTCTCCGTCGCCCTGACCGGTCAGGGCCGCGCGATGGAGGCGGAGTCGGCGGCCCGCCAGGGCCTGGTGATCGCCATGTCGGAGAGCGGGTTCGCCGCCACGACCAACGCCCACGTCCTCCACGTGAACCTCGCCGACGCGCTGAACGCGCAGGGACGCCACCAGGAGGCCCTCGACCTGCTCGCGGTCGCGCCGCGTCCCCCGCGCCTCACCGCGGAGACGGCTGCGGCCACCGCGATCACGCAGGCCCGCGCGCTGCTCGCGCAGGGCAGGCGCGAGGAGGCCGTCCAGGTGCTCCGCGCCGTGCTGCCGCAGACCGAACAGTCCCTCGGCGCGCAGCACGTGCGCCTCCGCGAACTCCGATCCCTGCTGGGACGGGCGGAACTCAGCGGCTCCCCGCTGTGACTTTCCCGCCGTCGGCCGCCCGGTGCCGCCGGACCGGCCGGACGGGCCGGACGGGCCGGACGGGCCGGACCGGCTAGGCGGACTGGACGGGCCGGACCGGCTAGGCGGACTGGACCGACCAGGCCGGCTGGACCGGCAGGCGGACCTCGAAGGCGGTGCGGCCCGGGACGGACTCGACCGAGACCGTCCCGCCGTGGGCCGTGGTCACCGCGTGCACGATGGCGAGGCCGAGACCGGTGGAGCCGGTGGCGCGGGAACGGGCGCGGTCCCCGCGGACGAAGCGCTCGAAGACGTGGCCGGTGAGGTGGGCCGGAATGCCGGGGCCGGTGTCGGTGACGGTGAGACGGACCGCCTCCGGGACGGCGTCCCGGACGGTGCCCGTGCCAGTGCCCGTGGCGCTGCCCGCGCCGCTGCCCGGGACGGCTTGGAGGGCGAGCACCACCTGGGTGCCCGGCGGGGTGTGGACGCGCGCGTTGGCGAGGAGGTTGGCCACGACCTGGCGGAGGCGGTCCGCGTCGCCGCGCACGACGAGCGGGTGCTCGGGGAGTTCCAGCTGCCACTTGTGTTCGGGGCCGACGGCGCGGGCGTCCGTCACGCAGTCGAGGGCGACGCGGGTGAGGTCGACCTCGGCGGAGGCGAGCGGGCGGCCCGCGTCCAGGCGGGCGAGCAGCAGCAGGTCCTCGACGATCGCGCCCATGCGCTGCGACTCCGCCTCGATCCGGCGCAGCGAGTGCCGCACCGACTCGGGCGTCGGCTCGGGGCTGCGCAGCGCCAGCTCCGCGTGACCGCGGATCGCGGCCACGGGCGTGCGCAGCTCGTGGCTGGCGTCGGCGGCGAACTCGCGCAGGCGCTCCTCGACGGCCTGCCGCTGGGCGAGGGCGTCCTCGACGTGACCGAGCATCAGGTTGAGCGCGACGCCGACGCGCCCGACCTCGGTCTGCGGGTTCTCGTCGGGGACCCGCTCGCGCAGTTCCACCTCGCCACTGGCCAGCGGCAGCGCGCTGACCTGCTCGGCGGTGCGGGTGACCCGCTCCAGGGGGCGCAGCGCCAACCGGACCCAGAACGTGCCCGCCGCCGCGGTGAGGGCGAACAGCCCGGCGAAGACCAGGAGTTCGACCAGGACCAGTCGGCGGACCGTGCTCTCGACCTGGCTCAGCGGCAGGCCCGTGACGAGCGTGCCGCCGCCCTCGCCGCGCTGGGCGACGACGCGGTAGTCCCCCAGCGGCCCGAGGCGTCTCGTGGTGGGCCCGCCGCCGACCGGGAGGGCCGCGAGGACGGCCTGCACGTGCGCGTCGAGGACGGGATGGTCGCGGGCGCTGCCGCCGACGGCGTCGTCCGCGTCCCCGTCGACGACCCCGTCGGCCTCTATCCGCCCGCCCCGCAGGGCGACCCCGAGGGTGCCGACGGCCTGGGCCCGGGTGTCGCCGTGCGGGTCCGTCTGGAGGCTCACGGCGTAGCGGCCGCCGGTCTGGGCGAGCTGCTGGTCGAGCTTGTCGACCAGGAAGCGGTGCAGCTCCGACACGGTGACCAGGCCGATCGCGGTGCCGGCCAGCACGAGCAGCGCGAGCAGGCCCGCGACGAGGCGACCGCGCAGCGTGCGCGGCAGCCGCAGGAACCGCGGACGCCTCGGCCTCGGGAGCGTGGGCCTCAGGCGCGCCCGGGCGGTCACGCGACGCTCACGGGGCTCACGAGTGCGGGGCCTTGATCAGGTAGCCCGCCCCGCGGACGGTGTGGATCAGGGGTTCGCGCCCGTGGTCGATCTTCTTGCGCAGGTAGCTGATGTAGAGCTCGACCACATGGGCCTGGCCGCCGAAGTCGTAGGACCAGACCGCGTCCAGGATCTGCGCCTTGCTCAGCACCCGGCGCGGGTGCCGCAGCAGGTAGCGCAGCAGCGCGTACTCGGTCGGGCTGAGTTCGATCAGTTCGCCGCCCCGCACCACCTCGTGGGCGCGCTCGTCGAGGACGAGGTCGGCCAGCGTGAGCACGTCCTCGGTCTCCCCGGGCTGGTCGGAGCCGGGCTCGGAGCCGGCGCCCGCCGCCCCGGACGCGGGCTGGGCCCGCCGCAGCAGACCGCGCAGCCGGACGACGACCTCCGCCAGGCTGAACGGCTTGGTCACGTAGTCGTCGCCGCCGGCCGCGATCCCACCGATGCGGTCCTCGACCGCGTCGCGCGCGGTCAGGAAGAGCACGCGCACCTCGGGCTGCTCGGCGTGGACGCGACGCAGCACCTCCAGGCCGTCGAAGTCGGGCAGCATCACGTCCAGGACGATCGCGTCGGGACGCCACCGGCCCGCGATGGCCACGGCCTCCTCGCCGCTGCCGGCCGCGCGCGTCTCCCAGCCCTCGTAGTGCAGGGCTCCGCACAGCACCTCGACGAGGTCGGGCTCGTCGTCGACGACGAGGATGCGTCGGGCCGGGGTCGACATGAGAGTCTCCTGGGACATGGGGGCCATTGTGGTGCAGTCGGACGAGCTGCCATGAGAATGCAATGAGATCACTCCGGCTGCCGAGCCTGCCGAATTCCACACGAACAGGCTGCTGACCTGCAGCGATATCACATGATCGGCCCCTTGGTCACGTCTTACTCATAGGGAATTCTGAACCTGCGCTGTCAGGGTTGCTGCCGTACCAACCGGGACAGTCAGGGACAGAGGGAGCCGCACCATGAGCGCTGTCACGCAGCAGCGCGCCGCACGCACCGGCGCGCACCGCGGCGCCCCCTCCGGCTCACAGGCCCCGGTGGACACCGTGCCCCGGCTGGTGCTGGCCGCGATCGGCCTCGGCGCCCTCGCGGTGATCGCGATCTGGTGGAAGAACACCCTCGGCGTCGTCGGCCTCGACCAGTGGCTCACCAACGCGGGCCGGATCACCGGCCTGCTCGCCGGGTACGCGGCGCCGGTCCTGCTGGTGTTGATGGCCCGGATCCCGCTGCTGGAGCGCGAGGTCGGCGCGGACCGGCTGGCCCGCTGGCACGCCATGGGCGGCCGGTACCTGGTCGGCCTGGTGGCCGCGCACGTGACCACGATCATCTGGGGCTACGCGCTGACCGCCCACAAGAACGTGGTCGGCGAGGGCGTCACCATGGTGCTCACCTACCCGGACATGCTGAAGGCCACCTTCGGCACGCTGATCCTCCTCGCCACCGGCTTCTTCTCCGCGCGCGCCGCCCGCAAGCGGCTCGGTTACGAGACCTGGTACTACCTGCATCTCGCCACCTACCTGGCGGTCACCCTCGGCTTCGCCCACCAGCTCAGCAACGGCGCCGACCTGGGCGAGGGCCCCGAGCGGCTGCTCTGGTACGGGTTGTACCTCGGCACCGCCGGACTGATCGCCTGGTTCCGGCTGCTGCGCCCGTGGCAGCTCGACCGACGCCACCAGCTGCGCGTCGCCGAGGTCCGCCCGGAGGGACCGGGCACCGTCTCGCTCTTCCTGACCGGCCGCCACCTGGACGAGCTGGGCGCGGAGGCGGGCCAGTTCTTCCGGCTCCAGTTCCAGGCCAAGGGCCTGCGCTTCGCCGCCAACCCCTACTCGCTCTCGGCTCCGCCGACCCGCGACTACCTGCGCTTCACGGTCAAGGACCTGGGCGGTCACAGCGCCGCCGTCGCCGGGCTCAGGCCCGGGACCAAGGTCCGCGCCGAGGGCCCGTACGGGGCGTTCACCGCGCGTCGGCGTCGCTCGCGGCAGGTGCTGCTGCTGGCGGCGGGGGTCGGCATCACCCCGCTGCGCGCCCTCTTCGAGACCCTGCCGGCCGCGCCCGGCGAGCTGACCCTGCTCTACCGGGCGAGCGCCGAGCAGGAGCTGCTCTTCCGACGCGAGCTGACAGCGATCGCCGAGGCGCGCGGCGCCCGCCTCCAGTTCCTGGTCGGACGCCGCAGCGAGGTGGGCGATCCGATCCAGCCCACGGTGCTGCGCAACCTGGTCCCCGGCCTGGCCGGTCACGACGTGTACGTCTGCGGGCCGGAGGCGTTCATGGAGCAGGCCGTCACGGCGCTGCGCCAGGCGCGGGTGCCGCGCCACCACATCCACCACGAGTCCTTCAGCTTCTGATCCGCCAGCTTCTGCTCTGCCCCTGCGCTCTCCGGGAGGCCCCATGCGCCGCGCCATCGTCACCACCACCGCCACGGCGGCCGGCGTGGTCCTGCTGCTGTCCCTCAAGCCCCACGGCGGGCAGTCCGCGTCCGCCCAGGCGCCCGTCATCAGCTCCGGGAGCGACACGAGCAGCACCAGCGGCACGAGCGACACCGGCGGCACAGGCAGCGCCGGCAACGGCGACGCTTCGTCCACCACCGCGCCGTCCGCCGCTCCCTCCGGCAAGGCGGGCGGGAGCTCCTCGAGCACGTCGAAGAGCAGCAGTTACACCGGCCAGGCCGTGGACACCCGCTACGGGCCGGTGCAGGTCCGCATCGACGTCAGCGGCGGGAAGATCAGCAAGATCGACGTGCTCCAGTACCCGGACGGGATGCAGCGCGACCAGGACATCAACAGCTACGCGCTGCCCGTCCTCAACCAGGAGGCGCTCTCCGCGCAGAGTGCCCAGATCGACGCGGTCTCCGGCGCGACCTACACCAGCGACGGGTACACGCAGTCGTTGCAGAGCGCGCTCGACCAGGCGGGCCTCAAGTGATCACCCGCCACGCCGAGCAGGTGATGGGCACGGTCTTCTCCTTCGTGGTGCGCGACCCGAGCCCCGCCGTCGACGAGGCGCTGCACGCGGCGGTCGCCCGGCTGCACGCGATCGACGCGCGCTTCTCCCCCTACCGGGCGGACAGCGAGGTCAGCCGGATCGCGCACGGCGAGTCGGAGCTCGCTGACGCGAGCCCGGAGCTGGCCGAGGTGCTGGAGCGCTGCGCGGAGATCGAGGCGCTGACGGACGGCTGGTTCAGCCCCTACCCCGAGGGCCGGCTGGACCCGAGCGGCTGGGTCAAGGGCTGGGCCGTCGAACAAGTCTGCGCACTGCTGTGCGAGGCCGGGTCGACGGAGCACTGCGTCAACGGCGGCGGCGACGTGCAGTCCGTCGGCGGGCCGTGGCGGATCGGCGTGGCCGATCCGTTCCGGCCGGGCGCGCTGGCGGCCGTGCTGGCCGGCCGGGACCTGGTCGTGGCCACCTCCGGCACGGCCGAACGCGGCGCGCACATCCTCGACCCGCGCACCGGCGAGGCTCCCACCGGACTGCTCTCGCTGACGCTGGTCAGCTCCGGCCCGGCGCGCCTGGCCCGCACCGACGCGTGCGCGACGGCAGCCTTCGCGATGGGTGCGGAGCAGGGCCTGGCCTGGACCGGGCGGCAGCCCGACCTGGAGGCCCTGGCGATCCTCCCCGACCCGGCCCTGCCGAAGCGCGCGACCAGCGGGTTCCTGCGCTACGCGGTCTGAGCCGACGACGCCGGGGAAGCGGAAAGGCGGGAGGCGTGAGGCGGGAAACGACGACGCCCCGCCCCGGGCGAACCGGGGCGGGGCGTCGTGCGAGCCGGGACCGTCAGCAGACGGTTCAGACGTTGATGATCGTGATGTTCTCGGCCTGCGGGCCCTTCTGGCCCTGGGTGACGTCGAACTCGACCTTCTGGCCCTCCAGCAGCTCGCGGAAGCCCTGGGCGTTGATGTTCGAGTAGTGAGCGAAGACGTCGGCGCCACCGCCGTCCTGCTCGATGAAGCCGAAGCCCTTCTCGGCGTTGAACCACTTGACGGTACCGGTCGCCATGATTGTGTCTTTCTCCGTTCTGCGGTCTTGCAAGCCACGACCGTACACGCTTGGCGATCACGTCACCACGAAGCACGCCCTACGCCACGCCGAAGAGTGATTCAGACCCATCCTGTAGGCTTGCCGCAGTTGCAGTCGTGGTTCCCTAAGCTTCACCGCCCGTGGTCCCGATCACGGGCGTTCGTGCTTTCTAAGGTCTCTCCGACCAGGGTGATCATTCCGGCGACCCGGCCAGCGCGCTCCTGCGTGGGCCGACCAACTCTGGAGAATGGGGAAACCTATGGCCACCGGTACCGTGAAGTGGTTCAACGCCGAAAAGGGCTACGGCTTCATCGAGCAGGACGGCGGCGGCGCCGACGTCTTCGCCCACTACTCGAACATCAACTCCCAGGGCTACCGCGAGCTCTTCGAGGGCCAGAAGGTCGAGTTCGAGGTCACCCAGGGCCCGAAGGGCCCGCAGGCCGAGAACATCGTCCCGCAGAGCTGACCTCAGCAGCACGCGCAACAGAGCCCCGCTCCGGCCTGCCCGGTGCGGGGCTCTGTCGTGTCGCTCAGGCGCTCAGTGGCTGGGCTTGCCCTTCGACCTGACGTCGCCCTGGTACTTCAGGCCACCCATCATGAAGATCAACAGCCCGACGGAGAAGGCCATGACGCCGATCGAGAATGCGATCATCTCGAGGATCTTCACGTTTCGCCCCTTTCGTCCCTGTGGTCTCTTCGGACCATAGGACACCCGGGACGGCATGGCCAGTCCGATTCAAGCCGTCCGCTTCAGGCGGGCCCTTCAGCCGTCCGCTTCAGGCAGGCGCTTCAGGCTGTGCGCCGCCGCAGCGTCACCGCTCCCAGTCCCAGCGCGAGCAGGGTGCAGCCCAGGACGACGACCAGGTCCACCGCGACCGCCCCGCCGAAGCCCGCCTCGGAGGTGAGCCGGTTCATCGCGTCGACCGCATAGCTGAGCGGCAGCACGTCCGAGACCGCGTGCAGCCAGCCCGCCATGGTGTCGCGCGGCGTGAACAGGCCGCAGAGCAGCAACTGCGGCAGCAGGAAGGCCGGCATGAACTGGACCGCCTGGAACTCGGTAGCGGCGAAGGCCGAGACGAAGAGACCGAGCGCCATGCCCAGCAGCCCGTCCGCGACCGCGACCGCGAGCAGCGCCCAACTCGGCCCCGCGATGTCGAGCCCCAGCAGGCCCACCGTCAGCCCGAACGCCAGCAGCCCCTGGAGCAGCGCGACCAGCCCGAAGGCGAGCGCGTAACCAAGGAGCAGGTCCAGCCTGCCGAGCGGCATCGTCAGCAGCCGCTCCAGCGTCCCGGTGGTGCGTTCGCGCAGTGTCGCGACGGCCGTCACCAGGAACATCACGACCATCGGGAAGATCCCGAGCAGCGGCGCGCCGAGGCTGTCGAAGACCTCCTGCCGGCCGTCGAAGGCGTACTTCAGCAGCACGATGAGCAGGCACGGCACCAGCAGCAGCATGGCGACGGTCCGCGGGTCGCTGCGCAGTTGGAGCAGCACGCGGCGGGCGGTGGCGAGGGTCCGGCGGATGTTCATCGTGTGCCCTCCGAGGCGGCCTCGGCGTCTTCGTCCGCACGTGCGTCCATGTGAGCCTCCGCGTGGGCGTCCGTATCGGCGTCCGCGACCAGCGACAGGAACGCGCCCTCGATGTCCGCGGCGCCGGTCGCGTCGAGCAGGGCCTGCGGGGTGTCGTGGGCCAGAAGCCGCCCCTCGCGCATCAGCAGGAGCGCGGTGCAGCGTGCGGCCTCGTCCATGACGTGGCTGGAGACCAGCAGTGTCGCGCCGCCCGCGGCGAGCCGGTGGAACAGCTGCCACAGTTCCTGCCGCAGCACCGGGTCGAGCCCGACGGTCGGCTCGTCGAGCACCAGCAGCTCCGGCGCGCCGAGGAGCGCCGCCGCGAGGGAGACCCGTGCGCGCTGCCCTCCGGAGAGCCGCCCGACCAGGTCCTTCGCGTGCGGACTCAGCCCGACCTCGTCCAGCACGCGGTCGGGGTCGGTGCGCGGGGCGCCGAGCACCTCGGCGAAGTAGCGCAGGTTCGCGAGCACGGAGAGGTCGGCGTAGACGGACGGCGCCTGGGTCACGTAGCCGACCCGGTTCCGCAGGGCGGGCGACCCGGCCGGCAGCCCGAGCACCCGCACCTCCCCGCTCTCGATCCGCTGCACCCCGACGACGCTGCGCAGCAGCGTCGTCTTCCCGCAGCCGCTCGGCCCGAGGAGTCCGGTGACCGACCCCCGCGCGACCGTCAGATCGATCCGCTGCAGCACGGGTCTGCCGCCCCGCACGACGCACAGCGCGCGCACGTCGACGGCGGGAGATGAATTCATCATGTGTTGAGTTTTGCGCGCACAAGGACCGCCGTCAACCCACCGGCCCGGCCAGATACCTCTGGAACGTGGGAGCCAGCAGCGGCACCAGCTCCTCCTCCGTCGCGGAGGCGATCGGCTCCGCACGGATCACGTAGCGGGCCACCGCCAGCCCGATGATCTGGGAGAGCACCAACTCGGCCCGGAGCTCGGGGTGTTCGAGGTCCAGCTCGGCCGCCAGCCGGGTCACCAGCTCGCGGACCATGAAGTCCCGCAGCAGCGCGGCGATCTGCTCGCTGCCGACAGCGGTCCGCAGCACGGCCAACAGCCGGTCGAGGATCTCCGGCTGACCCCAGATCGTGAGCAGGAAGCGCACGAGCCGCTCGCCCATCTGCTCCGGATCGCCGGAGGTGATCAACGGGACGACGGTGGCCGGGTCGATCGGGAAGTCGAGCGCGGCGAGGAACAACCGCTCCTTGGAGCCGAAGTAGTGGTGCAGCAGGGCCGCGTCCACCCCGGCCACCCGCGCGATGCCGCGCATGCTCGCCTTGTCGTAGCCGCGCGCGCCGAACTCCGCCCGAGCGGCCTCCAGCACCGCGCCACGGGTGTCCGCGCCGCCCGGCCGCCGGCCGGTCCGGCGGGCCGCGGCAGGTCTGGGGGCCGCGGCGGGCAGGGATGCCTCTTCCTTCTCGCTCATGCCCCCATCCTCTCCGAACATCCTCGCTGAACATCCTCGCCGAAGCCGTCGGATGATCCTTCATGCACGGGCCATGACTCTGCAACAGGACGGGTCCACGATGTGCTGAAACACGTTCTCGTTGGAAGGACGAAAGCCATGGCAACGGCGCCAACCCACTTGCAGATCACCCGACTCGGCGGTCGCATCGGTGCCCTCCTGCACGGCGTCAGGCTCGGCGGCGAGCTGTCCGGCCCGACCGTCGAGGCGATCCGGGCCGCGCTCCACACCCACAAGGTGATCTTCTTCAAGAACCAGCAGCACCTGGACGACGCGAGCCACGAGGACTTCGCCCGGCTGCTCGGTCAGCCGGTCGGCCACCCGACCGTGCCCGCCGCCGACGGGCGCTACGTGTTCGAGCTCGACGCGACCAAGGGCGTGCGGGCCAACAACTGGCACACGGACGTCACCTTCGTCCCCGCCTACCCAGCCGCCTCCATCCTGCGGGCGATCGAGCTGCCGCCCTACGGCGGCGAGACCGTCTGGGCCAACACGGCCGCCGCCTACCGGTCGCTGCCGCCCGCACTGAAGGTCTTCGCCGAGCACCTGCGCGCCGTCCACACCAACGACTTCGACTACGCCGCCCGGCTCGGGCTGCGCCCGGAGCTCGCCGAGAATCGCGAGGTGGCCGAGCTGTTCCGGCAGGTGTTCGTCGCGACGGCGTTCAAGACCGAGCACCCGGTGGTGCGGGTCCACCCGGTGACCGGCGAGAAGACGATCCTGCTCGGCGCCTTCACGCAGAGCCTGGTCGGCTTCTCCAGCGACGACAGCCGGGAGCTGATCGCGCTGTTCCAGCGCTTCGTCGAGAAGCCCGAGCACACCGTCCGCTGGCGGTGGGAGGTCGGCGACGTCGCGATCTGGGACAACCGCGCCACCCAGCACTACGCCGTCAACGACTACGGCGACGAGCCGCGCCTGGTCCGCCGGATCACCCTCGACGGAGACGTCCCGGTCGGCGTCGACGGGCAGCCCAGCCGACTGCTGGAGCCCGCCGATCCGCCGCGCGTCGCCGGGATCGTGCCGGCCGCCGAGCTGGAGCAGCTAGCGCTCCCGCGCGCCTGACAGTTCCTGCTCGGCCTTCCCCTGCTCGTCCTCCTTCGCCTCGGTCGCACGCGCCGTCCGGCGCGAGGCGATCAGCGAGGTGACGGTCGTGACGGCCAGCACCCCGACCACGACGGCGAGCGAGAGCGGCGTGCCGATCTCCGGCGCGCCGTGGACGCCCGCCTCGTGGAGGGCGTGCAGCAGCAGCTTCACGCCGATGAAGCCGAGGATCACGGACAGACCGTAGGAGAGGTGCACCAGGCGGTCCAGCAGGCCGCCGATGAGGAAGTAGAGCTGGCGCAGGCCCATCAGCGCGAAGGCGTTGGCCGCGAACACGATGTAGGCGTCCTGCGTCAGCCCGAAGATGGCGGGGATCGAGTCCATCGCGAAGAGCACGTCCGTCGTGCCGATCGCCAGGATCACCAGCAGCATCGGGGTGATCAGCCGGCGGCCGCCCTCCACGACGGTGAACCGGGTGCCCCGGTAGCCGTCCGTGGTCGGGAAGCGGCGTTCGACGGCGCGGAGCAGCTTGCTCTCCTTGTACTCGTCGTCCTCCTTGCCTGACCGGGTCTCCTTGATCAGCTTCCAGGCGGTCCAGATCAGGAAGGCGCCGAAGAGGAAGAAGATCCACGAGAAGGAGGCGATGACGGCCGCGCCCGCGGCGATGAAGACGGCCCGCAGCACCAGGGCTATCAGCACGCCGATCATCAGCACCCGCTGCTGGAGAACGCGCGGGACGGCGAACTTCGCCATGATCAGCACGAAGACGAAGAGGTTGTCGACACTGAGCGACTTCTCGGTGATCCACCCGGCCATGAACTGCCCGGCCGGGGCCGAGCCGGAGTGCCACCACAGGAAGCCGGCGAAGAGCCCGGCGAGGGCGATCCACACCGCGGACCAAGTGGCCGCCTCGCGCAGTGAGACCTCGTGGGGTTTGCGCGCGCCGACGAAGAAGTCGACGGCGATCAGGACGACGAGCACCACGATCGTGGTGACCCACATGGTCAGGGAAACGTCCATGGACGGTTGCTCCTCCGGCAGAAGACACGTGTGTCTGCCGGAGGTCTCCTCCACCCGCTCGTCACGAGCCGGGTCGACGCACCCGGACGGTCCGAGGACCGTCGTGATGACGGGAGCGCCGTTTCAGGGAGTACTCCCCTCCGCTGGCCCGTCCAGGGTAACAAACGGGTCGGCGGCCCTGTAGACGCGGAGGTAGTCGACCGCGAAGGTGATCGGCGTGCTGCCGCTCGGCGCCGGGTGGTACCGACCGGCGCAGACGGACAGGTTCAGGATCAGGTAGGCGGACCAGTCCACGCCGACGCCGGTGTCGTCCGAGAAGACCTTGACGCCGCCCACGTACCAGTCGACCGACTCCTCACCGTAGGTGGTGCCGACGGTGACCCAGCCGCCCGGCTTGATCAGGTTCGCGTCGGTGTAGTAGGTGCCACCGCCGCCCACGTGGTTGCTCAGCTCCAGCAGGTTCGGGTTGTCCGGGTGGTACTCGAAGGAGTCGATCTCACCGTCGCCGTCCTTCCAGGTCCACAGCGCCGGCCAGGCGCCCTGACCGGTCGGCAGTTGCACCCGGGTCTCGATGTGGTCGCCGGTCGTGACCTGGAACCCCTCCTGGGAACCCTCGGTGGTGAGCAGGCCGGTGGTCCAGGCGCGCCGACCGTTCCGCAGGGTGTGCGAGCCGGGCCGAGCGGTGAAAGTGGCGACGCCGTCGGCGACGGAGACCGCGCTCGGGTCCAACCAGTCGAGCTTGTTGTCGTTCGGGTTGTGGTTGCCGTACTCGTACGCCGAGGTGGTGTCACCGACCCAACGGCGGCCCCATGTCAGGGGACTGCTGAACTCCTCCGCCCAGATCGGCGCGGGCGGGGTGGCGGGAGTGGACGACGGGGTGGGGCGAAGCGTCGACATGGGCGTGCTCACACTCACAAGTGCTTCTCAATCACGGGCAGCATCTCCCGGAAGGTCTGCCCGTGGGTCGGCACGCCAATCGCGGTGAGCTCCCACGCGCCCCCCTCGTCCCGGCCGACCTTGGCCAGCACCTGGCCGCGGTGCTCACCGCCGCCGCTCAGCGTGAAGCGGGCGAGCTCGGCCCCGGTGCCGTCGTCCACCAGCTCGCAGCGGAAGTGCTGGACCTCGGCGAAACTCTGGCCGCTGTAGGAGTTCACCGTGAAGACGATCTGCGTGATCCGGTCGGGGACCCGGCCCAGGTCCACCGTGATCGACTCGCTCTCGCCCGTGTGCCGCACCGAGCCGTCGTTGCTGACCAGGTGCTGGAAGAAGACGACATCGGCCAGGGTGCCGTCGGCGAAGAGCACCGCGGACGCGTCGAGGTCCACCTTCGGATCGCGCCGACGCGATCCGAAGATGCCCCGGCGCGGCGCGCCCTGCCAGTCGAGATGGAGCCGGATCACCGGCGGGCCGCCCCCCGGGTCCGCGCGGTCGAGGCGGATGCTCTGGCCCGTGCTCAGACTCACCGACATGGCTCGGCCCTCCCCTTTGTCGGACGCCCGTGGACCTGTGTCCGTTCCATGCAGCTTCTATCGAGCACCATAGGCGCTCGGTCGGAGCTTGGGGTGGAGTAAACGGGCCTCCGTCACTCAGGCGATCCCGGCTTCGCGCATCTGGCGCAACTCCTTCTTCAGTTCGTTCACCTCGTCGCGCAGCCGCGCGGCCACCTCGAACTGCAATTCGGCCGCCGCCGTGTGCATACGCTCCGTCAGCTCGCCGATCAGTTCGGCCAGCTCGGCGGCCGGGAGGCTCTTCGCCCCCTTGACGTCCGCCTTGAGTCCGAGCACCGGCACCGCGGCCTTCTGGCCGCGACCGCCGCCTCCGCCCCCGCTGCCGCGGTAGCCCGTGCTGAGCAGCTCGGCGGTGTCCATGTCCTCGCGGGCGAGGGTGTCCAGGATGTCGCCGATCTTCTTGCGCAGCGGCTGCGGGTCGATGCCGCGCTCCGCGTTGTACGCCTGCTGGATCTCGCGGCGGCGGTTGGTCTCCGAGATCGCGTGCTCCATGGCCGGGGTGATCCGGTCCGCGTACATGTGCACCTGGCCGGAGACGTTACGCGCGGCGCGGCCGATCGTCTGGATCAGGGACCGGGGCGAGCGCAGGAAGCCCTCCTTGTCCGCGTCCAGGATCGCGACGAGGGAGACCTCGGGCAGGTCGAGGCCCTCACGCAGCAGGTTGATGCCGATCAGCACGTCGTAGTCGCCCGCGCGCAGCTGGCGCAGCAGCTCCACGCGGCGCAGCGTGTCGACGTCGCTGTGCAGGTAGCGGACCCGGATGCCGAGCTCGAGGAGGTAGTCCGTCAGGTCCTCGGCCATCTTCTTGGTCAGCGTGGTGACCAGGACGCGCTCGTCCTTCTCCGTGCGCAGCCGGATCTCGTGGACCAGGTCGTCGATCTGGCCCTCGGTGGGCTTGACCACGATCTCCGGGTCGATCAGACCCGTCGGGCGGATGATCTGCTCGACGTGGCCGTCGCCGCGGGAGAGCTCGTACTCGCCCGGCGTGGCGGAGAGGTAGACCGTCTGCCCGATGCGCCGGACGAACTCCTCCCACTTCAGCGGCCGGTTGTCCATCGCCGACGGCAGCCGGAAGCCGTGCTCGACCAGCGAGCGCTTGCGCGAGGCGTCGCCCTCGTACATCGCGCCGATCTGCGGCACGGTCACGTGCGACTCGTCGATGACCAGGAGGAAGTCCTCCGGGAAGAAGTCCATCAGGGTGTTCGGCGCGCTGCCGGCGGTACGGCCGTCGATGTGGCGGGAGTAGTTCTCGATGCCGGAGCAGGTGCCGATCTGACGCATCATCTCGATGTCGTACGTCGTGCGCATGCGCAGCCGCTGGGCCTCCAGCAGCTTGCCCTGCTTCTCCAGCCTGGCGAGGGTCTCCTCCAGCTCCGTCTCGATCCCGGCGATGGCGCGTTCCATCCGCTCCGGGCCGGCGACGTAGTGGGAGGCCGGGAAGACGTGGACCGTCTCGTCCTCGCTGATCACCTCGCCGGTGAGCGGGTGCAGGGTGGAGAGGGCCTCGATCTCGTCGCCGAACATCTCGATCCGGATCGCGAGCTCCTCGTAGACCGGGAAGATCTCGATCGTGTCCCCGCGGACGCGGAAGGTGCCGCGAGTGAAGGCCACGTCGTTGCGGTTGTACTGGATCTCGACGAACCGGCGCAGCAGCGCGTCCCGGTCGATCTCGTCGCCGACCTTGAGCTGGACCATGCGGTCCGCGTACTCCTGCGGCGTACCGAGGCCGTAGATGCAGGAGACGGAGGCGACCACGACCACGTCGCGCCGGGTGAGCAGCGAGTTGGTGGCCGAGTGGCGCAGCCGCTCGACCTCCTCGTTGATCGAGGAGTCCTTCTCGATGTAGGTGTCCGTCTGCGCGATGTACGCCTCGGGCTGGTAGTAGTCGTAGTACGAGACGAAGTACTCGACCGCGTTGTTCGGCAGCAGCTCGCGGAACTCGTTCGCCAGCTGGGCGGCGAGCGTCTTGTTCGGCGCCATGACGAGCGTGGGGCGCTGCAGCTTCTCGATCATCCACGCCGCGGTGGCGGACTTGCCCGTGCCCGTCGCGCCGAGCAGGACCACGTCCTTCTCGCCCGCGCGGATTCGGCGCTCCAGCTCCGCGATGGCGGTGGGCTGGTCGCCGTTGGGCTGGTAGGGACTGACGACCTCGAAGGGCGCCACGGACCGCTGAAGCTCGGTGATGGGTCTCACGCCACCAACCGTACGACCCGCCACTGACAAACGGCCGCGAAATGGGGAGGCGGCCCCCTCGACAGCGCTGGCAGCATCCCGTCATGAGTGTGCATCCCGACATCATCGAGTTCTACACCGACGCCTACGACGAGTCGGACCGTCTCCATCGCAGCGCGGCCGGACGCGCCGAGCGGCTGCGGACGCTCGAGCTGCTGGCCCGCCATCTGCCGCCGGCCCCGGCCCGCGTCCTCGACATCGGCGGCGGCCCCGGCGTGCACGCGGCGGAGCTGGCCGCGCGCGGCTACCGGGTGACGCTGCTGGACCCGGTCCCCCGCCATGTCGACCAGGCCTCCCGCCACGGGTCCTTCACCGCGTTGCCCGGAGACGCGCGGGCGCTGCCGCAGGACGAGGACTCGTGCGACGCGGCGCTGCTGCTCGGCCCGCTCTACCACCTGACGGAGCGGTCGGACCGGATCAGGGCGCTGCGGGAGGCGCATCGCGTCGTCCGACCAGGCGGCGTGATCATGGCCGCGGTGATCTCCCGCCACGCCCCGCTGCTGGACCTGTCCGCGCGCGGCCGGATCACGACCGACGAGCGGGCGCAGGAGCTTGCCGCGGAGCTGGCTGAGACCGGCGTCAACGACCCGCGGTCGGGCTTCACCGTCGCCTACTTCCACACGGCGGCGGAGCTGCGCGAGGAGTGGCGGGACGCGGGACTCGGCGAGGCATCGTTGTACGGCATCGAGGGGCCGCTCTGGCCGCTGCTGGTCTCGGGGCTGGTCGAGGACCGCGACGACCTCGTCGCGACCGCGATCCGCACCGCCCGGGTCACGGAGCAGGACCCGGAGATGATCGCGTCGAGCGCCCACATCATGGCCGTGGGCCGGATCTAGCCTTCCGTGACCGCCCGGAAGGGCGCCGTGACCAGATCGGCGACGCTGCGACGCCCCCGTGCCACGGACGGCTCGTCGACCGCGCGGCCGACGGCGAGCATCGAGACGATCTCCCAGCCGGGTGCCGGCCGCAGCTCGGCGGTGAGCCCGTCCAGGTCGAAGGCCCGGAACTGGTGGGCGGCGAGACCCAGCGCCTGCGCCTGGACGGTGAGGTGGGCGACGGCCTGGCCCAGGTCGTAGTCGGCGAACTCGGAGTACGCGATCCCCGGCTCGTCGACCCAGCGCCGGGTCAGGTCACGACCAGCAGACCGGCGTCGAGTGCCCAGCGCGCGGAGCTGCGCGCGAGGTGGGGGACCATCCGGTCGTGGTCGAGCTCCCCCGGCCGGGCCGGGAGGAAGCCCCACGGCTGGGCGTTCCCGGCGGACGGCGCCCACCGTGCCGCTTCGAGCAGCAGCTCCAGCGCCTCGTCGTCGACCGCACAGGCGGGATCGAACTTGTCCGGGCTGAAGCGCGCGGCCAGCAGCGGGTGGATCAACTCGCGGCGGCTATCTGCCGGCTGTCGCGCGCGAGCGCGACCAGGCGGGAGATGGCGCGGAAGTACTTCTTCTTGTACCCCCCGTTCAGCATCTCCTCGCTGAATATGGAGTCGAACGCGGTGCCGGAGGCGACGACCGGCAGCTCGCGGTCGTACATCCGGTCCGCCAGGACCACCAGGCGCAGCGCCGTGCTCTGGTCCGGGACGGCCGTGACGTCGCGCAGGAAGACGGCGTCGACGCCGTCGAGGAGCGCGCCGTAGCGGGAGGGGTGGACCTCGGAGAGGTGGGTCAGCAGCCGGTCGAAGTCGTCCAGGGACGCGCCGGCGCCGTAGGAGCCGGCCAGGTCGGTGACCTGGCTGTCGCTGTACGGCGGCGGGGCCTCGGGGAGGCCGCGGTGGCGGTAGTCCTGGCCGTCGATGCGCAGGCTGCGGAAGCGGGAGGCCAGGCCCTGGATCTCGCGCATGAAGTCGGAGGCGGCGAACCGGCCCTCGCCGAGCTTGCCGGGCAGGGTGTTGGAGGTGGCCGCGAGCTTGACGCCGGCCTCGGCGAGGCGGGTCAGCAGGGTGGAGACCAGGACGGTGTCGCCCGGGTCGTCGAGTTCGAACTCGTCTATGCACAGCAGCGTGTGCCCGGAGAGCGCCTGCACGGCCTGCTGGAAGCCCAGCGCGCCGACGAGGTTGGTGAGCTCGACGAAGGTGCCGAACGCCTTGGGACCGGGGGTGGCGTGCCACAGGGACGCGAGCAGGTGGGTCTTGCCGACGCCGTAGCCGCCGTCGAGGTAGACCCCGCCCGGGCCGGCGGGCGTCGCAGGCTGCGCGGAGCGGCCGAACCAGCGCTTCTTCGCGGGCTTGGCGGAGGCGCCGTCCCGTGCGGTGAGGCCCGAGGCGAAGGTCTCCAGCACCCGGACGGCCTCGGCCTGGCTGGGCTGCCGCTGGTCCGGGATGTAGGTGCTGAAGCGCGCCTGCTGGAAGCGGGGCGGCGGGACCATCTCGGCGATCAGCCGCTCCGCGGCGACGACGGGTCGACGCTCGGCAAGGGCTATGGGAGGCACAGGCGACACGAGTCCCAAGGGTACGGTCCTCGGGGGCGTGGAAGACTGCCCCATGTGCGCAGACTGCTTCCGTACGCCCCGGATGTGACGGACTTCACCTCCAGACCGGGCCAGAACGAGACCGCACCGGCCGGTGCCGACGCGGACCGGTGGAGCCTCGCGGCGCTCGCCGACGCGTACGCGTACCCCGCCGAGGTCGTCGACGCCGGCCGCCCGTGGCTGCGGGCGAACATGGTCAGCAGCCTCGACGGCGCCGCCCGGCTGGACGGGCTCTCGGAGGGCCTCTCCTCCCCCGCCGACAAGCGGATCTTCGGCGTGCTGCGGGCGCTCGCGGACGTCGTCCTGGTCGGCGCGCAGACCGTCCGGGCGGAGGGCTACCGCCCGGCCATGGCCCGCGCCGAGTTCGCCGCGGAGCGCGCGGCGCGCGGCCAGGGGCCGGCGCCGGTGATCGCGGTGGTCAGCCGGAGCCTGGAGTTGGACCTCGATCTGCCGCTCTTCACCTCGCCGCGGGTGCCGACCGTCGTGGTGACGGCGGAGGCGGCGCCGGCCGACGCGTTGGCCGCGACGCGGCGGGTCTCGGACGT
This sequence comes from Streptacidiphilus anmyonensis, assembly GCF_000787855.1. Lineage (GTDB taxonomy): Bacteria > Actinomycetota > Actinomycetes > Streptomycetales > Streptomycetaceae > Streptacidiphilus > Streptacidiphilus anmyonensis. The sequence continues at coordinate 301,768 of NZ_BBPQ01000002.1, forward strand.
CGTGGTCGCCGGGGAGGAGCAGGTCGACATCGGCCGGGCCACCGCCGCGCTCGCCGAGCGGGGCTGGACGCGGCAGCTGACCGAGGGCGGCCCCCGACTCCTGGGTCAGCTCGCCGAGGCGGACCGTCTCGACGAACTCTGTCTGACCCTCGCACCCCTGCTCGCGGCCGGTGACGCACCCCGGATCGCCCACGGCGCGAAGTCGATCGCCCAGCGCATGGAGCTGGTCGGGCTGCTGGAGGAGAAAGGTTTCCTCTTCGCTCGCTACACCCGTAGCGTGAAGATTGCGCAATAACGGAGGGATTGCCTCCGGATATTGCGGGAGGATGCAGAAGCAGCGCACAGCGGCACGCCGGGCAGCACGCCATGGCGGGCCGTGGCGGTTGGACGACAGGTTCTCCGGCTGACGAGGGAAGAAGGACTCACGTGTTCACTACCGTTCTGTTGATCGAGAAGGCGCTGTCGGACGCCGACGTCGAGCTGGTCACCACGCTCCATGCCGACGAGAACGTCTTCTTCCACGTGGTGATGCAGCCGCGCGGCAAGCAGGACGAGTTTCTGCGCGCGATCGACGACGTGGCGTTCGGCTACCTGGAACAGGCGGCCAAGGAGCGGGAGGAGCCGCACGGGCAGGCGGCGCTGAGCGCCGCCGACGCGGCGCTCGAGCACACGTTGCGCGCGCTGCGGCACGCCGGGGCGGCCGGCGCGGAGGGCGCGGTGGTGGACCACAACCCGCTGGAGGGCCTCCAGGACCTGGTCAAGGAGGTCTCCGCGGACGAGGTGATCGTGCTGGCCGCTCCGCACTGGGTCGAGGGCCTCTTCCACCGCGACTGGGCCTCACAGGCCCGGCACAAGGTGGGCGTCCCGGTGCTCCAGCTCTTCTCCCAGCAGGACTAGTGCCGCGCCCCGCGTGGGCAACCCGACCGAGGAGGACGGCCGATCGAGGAGGACGGCCTCGTCCGCCCGGGATCCGACCGCCCAGGGCCCGGCTTGTCGGGCCCGCGCTGGGCGCGCCTCCCGGCCGAAGGCCGGGGGGAGCCGCACATCGGCGGCTCCGCCGCGCAGCTGAAGTGCCTGGCGGGCGCCTCGCCCTGGATGCGGCAGAATCGAGGCGACCGCCCGTCGTCGACGCGAGCAATCGGAGCCCGACACCATGAACGCCTCGTCCGCGCCCCTAGGCGCCCCGCACTTCATCGGCATCGGGGGCGCCGGCATGTCCGGGCTCGCCAAGATCCTCGCGCTGCGCGGGGCGCAGGTCTCCGGCAGCGACGCCAAGGAGTCGACCGTCGTGCTGGCCCTGCGCCAGCTCGGCGCGGAGGTGCACGTCGGCCACGCCGCCGAGAACGTGCCGGCCGGCGCCAGTGCCATCGTCGTCTCCAGCGCGATCCGCGAGGACAACCCGGAGATCGCCGAGGCCCGCCGTCGCGGCCTGCCGATCGTGCACCGCTCCGACGCGCTGGCCGCGTTGATGGAGGGCCGCCGGGCGCTGGCCGTCGCCGGCACGCACGGCAAGACCACGACGACGAGCATGCTGGCGGTCAGCCTCACCGCCCTCGGCCTCGACCCGTCCTTCGCCATCGGCGGCGACCTGAACGAGCCCGGCAGCAACGCCCACCACGGCGCCGGCGAGATCTTCGTCGCCGAGGCGGACGAGAGCGACCGCAGCTTCCAGAAGTACACGCCCGAGGTCGCCATCGTCCTCAACGTGGAGCTGGACCACCACGCCAACTACGCCTCCATGGACGAGATCTACGAGTCCTTCGAGGCCTTCTGCGACCGGATCACGCCGGGCGGCACGCTGGTCGTCGACATCGACCACGCGGGTGCGGCCGAGCTGGCCTCGCGGGTCTCCGGGCGCCACTTCGACATCGTGAAGGTCGGCGAGGCCGAGCCCGCGGACTTCTGGATCCGCAAGATCACTCCGCGCGGGATGACCAGCGAGGTCACCGTCGAGTTCGACGGCGGGCACGAGTACACCTTCACCGTCAACGTCCCGGGCCGTCACTACGCGCACAACGCCGTCGCCGCGCTGGCCGCGGGCGTCAAGCTCGGCGTCCCGGCGGCGGAGCTGGCCCCGGCGCTCAGCACCTACCAGGGCGTGCGCCGTCGCCTCCAGCTGAAGGGCGAGTCCGCCGGCGTCCAGGTGATCGACTCCTACGCGCACCACCCGACCGAGATCGCGGCCGACCTCCAGGCGATCCGTGAGGCCGCGGGCGAGGGCCGGGTCGTCGTGGTCTTCCAGCCGCACCTCTTCAGCCGCACGCGGGAGCTCGGTCTGGAGATGGGCGAGGCGCTGTCGCTGGCCGACCAGGTCGTGGTGCTGGACGTCTACCCGGCCCGCGAGGACCCGATCCCGGGCATCACCAGCGAGATCGTCATCGAGGCGGCCCGCGCCAAGGGCACGGACGTCCAGGGCTCCCACTCGCTCGCGGCGGTCCCGGACCTCGTCGCGGGAATCGCGAAGCCGGGTGACCTCGTTCTCACCATGGGCGCCGGGGACGTCACCTTCCTCGGTCCGGAGATCCTCTCCCGCCTGGACACCCTCGGCTGACCGAAGGAGCGCGATCATGGGCTACGAGATCGAGAAGACCGACGCGGAGTGGCGCGGCGAGCTGACGCCCGCCGAGTACGCGGTGCTGCGCGAGGCCGGCACCGAGCGCCCCTTCGTGGGTGAGTACACCGACACCAAGACGGTGGGCGTCTACTCCTGCCGCGCCTGCGGCAACGAGCTGTTCAGCTCGGAGACCAAGTTCGACTCGCACTGCGGCTGGCCCAGCTACTTCGCGCCGCTGGCCGAGGACCGGGTGCAGTACATCCAGGACGACAGCCACGGGATGAACCGGGTCGAGGTGCGCTGCGCGAAGTGCGGCTCGCACCTGGGCCACGTCTTCGAGGGCGAGGGCTACGGCACCCCGACCGACCAGCGGTACTGCATCAACTCCATCTCGCTGAAGCTCCGCCCCGCGGACGCGTGACGGCCGAGACCCGGCGGGCCGAGCCCGCCGGGTGAGTCCCCGGGCGCGAGCCCGGGGGGCTCAGGAGCCGCTGCCGAGATGGCCGTTCGCGCGGACCTGGGCGAAGGAGCGCGCCATGCCGCGCTTGAGCAGCGGGCCGAGCGGGCGCTCCACCAGCCGGTGCAGCAGCCACGCCGTCACCAGCATGACGCCGAGCGAGACGGCCACCGTCGCGTAGGGCGGCAGGTGCGGGCTGAGCCGGTTGATGATCTCGAACCCGATCTCCTGGTGCACCAGGTAGAGGGGGTAGGTGAGGGTGCCCGCCACGGTGAGCCAGCGCCACCGCACCCCGTTCATGGCACCCAGCGCTATCGCCCCGACCAGGGCGAAGGAGAGGGTGATCACCACGGCCGCGACCCGCCACGACAGCGGACGCTCCGCGCCGCCCGAGTTCGTCTGGACCATCGACTGGATCCGGTCCAGCGACATCAGCCAGCAGAACCCGACCATGCCGAAGAGCAGCAGGTTGGGACCGTACTTGTGGATCAGGAAGAACGCGATCCCGGCGATGAAGTACCAGGAGTAGTCGGCCTGGACGAGGTTGCTCAGCAGCGGGAAGTTCGAGCCGATCGCGATGATCGAGGCGAAGCCCCAGATGCCGCAGAAGGCGAGCACCCGGCGGTAGGTCAGGCCGAAGGCGGCCAGGACGCCGAAGAGCACGTAGAAGCAGAGCTCGATCCAGAGCGTCCAGTAGACCTGGTCGATGTTGGACTGGCCGACGGGGGACGGCACCATCGTCAGGTTGGTCAGCACCCGCACCAGCGTCGGCTTGTGCGGGTCGACGCCCCAGCGCTGGGGTGCGAAGTAGAGCACGGCCGAGGTCAGCAGCACGGCGACCCAGAAGGCCGGGAAGAGCCGGGTCACCCGTGAGGTGACGAACTCACCGACCGAGCGGCCCCAGCAGGTCATGCAGATGACGAAGCCGCTGATCAGGAAGAAGAGTTCGACCCCCAGCCAGCCGTAGGCGCCGATCGCGGAGCCCACCGGCATCAGCCGACCGGTCTTGCCGTGCCATATCTGCGGCCAGTGCTGGACTCCCATCCAGTGCCAGGAGAGGACGGCGAGGGCCGCGACGAGGCGTAGCCCGTCCAGAACGGCGAGGCGGGGACGTGCCGTACCGGGGCCTGGGGTGGCGGCCTTCGGTGCGGCAGTGGCGGTCGGCTGGTCCAGGAGGGTGCTGGTCACGACGGTCTTTTCGGTGGGGAACACTGCCCGGCGACCCTACCCAGACACCTGTCCGATAATCCATATGCGGAACCATGCATTCACAGGGTCGACACAGCTCGGCAACCCGCCCGAGGGTCAGCGGCTGAGCGGCATGGTCATCGTCGGCTTGACCGGGTTGGCGTCCGGCCGGACCTTGCTGACCGCCGTGCCGAGCGCGAAGAACTCGACCCCGTGCTCGCCCCAGTAGCGGAAGTCGTCGACGAAGGTCCCGACGATGCCGTCCGCGCCCAGCTGCTGGCCCTCGTACTGCATCCGGGCCATCGCCAGCTCGCGCGCGTCGTAGAGGGCCTGCGTGAACTGCGGCATCTCCGCGTTCTGCCCGACCTGGGAGAGCGTCTGCCGCAGGGTCTGGTGGGCCACGTGGTAGACGCAGTTGCCGAGCACGAGCCGGCGCGGCAGCCAGCCGTGCTCCCAGAGCGTCCAGAAGTCCTGGCCGGAGAGGCTGGTGGTGAACGGCTTTCCGTTCGGGGCGCGGTAGTTGGCGCCGTCGGTGGCCTTGACCGCGGTGCCCACCGCGATGAACTCGACGACGTCCGCGAGGAATCCGTAGTTCATCGGGCGCAGCTCGACGCCGATGACCCCGTCCGCGCCGAGCTGGGCGGCCTCCGCCTCCATGCGGGCCATGGCCAGTTCGCGCACGTTGTACATGGCCTGGGTGAGGACCCCCAGCTCCTGGCTGACCTTCCAGTTCCCGTACTGGACGCCGACGTGGTAGACGCTGGTGCCCATCACCATGCCCAGCGGCTCGAAGCCGGACTCGGTGACCAGCACGAACTCGTTGACCGACAGGTCGGAGGTGAAGCAGGGACGGCCCTGCCGCGAGCCGTCGAGACGGCCGCGTGCGATCTCGGAGACCTGGACCTGCTGATACCCGGGCGTGCTCATGGCCGCCTCCCCCTTCGGTCACGGGCCTCGGCGCGGCCCTTCGGGGGAACGGTAGCAGCGTTGCGATTCTCGCAATACGGCCGTACCGTGGGGGTATGGACGAATCCGTCTCCGGGCGGGTACGCGAGGTGATCCGGGCGGCAGGCCTGAGCCAGGCCGCCTTCGCCGCGCGCACGGGAATCACGCCCGACAAGCTCTCCAAGTCCCTCGGCGGCGTCCGCCGCTTCAGCTCGCTCGACCTCGCGCTCATCGCGGAGACGGCCGAGGTCAGCGTCGACTGGCTGCTCACCGGTCGGCGGCAGCCCCCGGCCGGCGTCGCCGCGCGCGGCGACGCCGGCGCACACGGCCCGAGCCTCAGCGAACGCGCCGAGCGGTTCACCGCCGCCTACGACGTGCTCGAACTACTGGGCCGCGCACCCGCTTTGCCCGCGCTGCCGGTGGTGCCCCCGGTCGGCGACCCGGACGAGCAGGGCGAACTGCTCGCGGCCGACGCGGGCGCCCGGATCCGCGCGGAGGCCGATGCGGAGCCCGCCCTGCTCGCCACCGGCGACCTGCTCTCGGTCTGCGAACACACCTTCGGCGTGGACTTCGCCGTGACCGAACTGCCCGCCGCCGTCGACGGATTCGCCTGGCAGGAGGAGGGCTTCCGGCTAGCCCTGGCCCGGCGCGACGAGCGCTGGACCAGGCAGCGCTTCACCCTCGCCCACGAGCTCGGCCACCTGCTCGCCGGGGACGCCGTCGAGCCGCTGGCCGAGTCCCCCGTGGCGCCGGGCCGCCAGGCGGAACCGGACGAGGTGCGCGCCAACGCCTTCGCCGCGGCACTGCTGCTGCCCGAAGCGGAGGTCCGCGAGGCCGCCGCCACGCTCGACTTCGCCGAGCTGGTGGTCCGCTTCCGGGTCTCGCCCAGCGCGCTCGCCGCGCGGCTGCGCCGGCTCGGCATGATCGGCCCGACCGAGCAGGCCAGGCTCCGGCGGCGCACCACCGCCGCCTGCCACCTGGCGGCCGCCGCCATGGACGCCTACCTGCGGGAGGCCGCCCTCGCCGCCGCGGAACGCCCGCCGGCGCGTCTCGCCGACGGCCTCTGGTCCGCCTTCGAGGCGGGCGAGACGACACTGCGTCCGCTCGCCGCCCTGCTCGGCATGGCCCCCGGCGAGCTGGAGGGCCGGCTGGCGACGTCCGACGCCGGGCCGAACCCCTCGGAACCCCGCGCCGACGAGGGGGAGTTGGTCTACCAACCATGACCGGCCGGACCCAGTGGTGGTTCCCCGACAACACGGTGCTCTGCAACTTCGCGGCCGTCGACCGACTGCCGCTGCTGGAGAAGGTGCTCGACGGGAGAGGCCGCTGGTCCGAGGCGGTCGCCCGGGAGTCCGGGCTCTCCGCCCGCCGGCTGCCGCCGCTGACCGGCCTGGTCGACCGCGGCTCCCTGGGCGAGCCGATCGAGGTCACCGACATGGACGTCCGCGCCGAGGTGGAACGCCTGCGCCGGGCCGTCTTCGGCGGCGACCGACGTCGTCCCACCCAGCATCTCGGCGAGGCCGAGACGCTCGCGCTGATCACCAGGGATCCGGAGTTCCGCCGCTCCGTGTGGATCTCCGACGACCGCGACGCCGCGCGCTACGCCCGCCGCCGCGGCATCACCACCCTGGAGACCTACGATCTCGTCGCCGCAGCCGTCCGCGAGCGGCTGGTCACCCCCGCCGAGGCCCACGAACTGCTGCACCGGATGACGGAGACGGGCCGCCACCTGCACCGAACAAGTTCGGGGCCGGAGGAGTTCGGCGCCGGACCATTTCCGCACAGGTGAGGAAAGCTCAAATCTAGCTCTGAGAATGAGGTCCGGCTCTTCCCGGCGAACGGCCCAGCCGACATGCTCTCCCCATGGAGCCAGGTGCGGGGGACCTGGCTCCTTCCCTCTTTCTTTGGAGGAGGTGTCCGGATGAGCCTCGATCCACTGTTGGTCGCCGCGGCGGTCGTCGTCGGTCCGGCGGCCGGGCTGCTCCTGTGGACCAGCTCCCGATCCAGGGGCAGCGCCCGAGCCTTTCGCGCCGCCAGGCGGCTGCTCGGCGGCTCGGTGCTGCTGACGCTGCTGCTGGCGGCGGTCGCCACCTTCCGCTGGTCGGACGCCACGATGGGCGCGACCACGACCGGTGCGAGCGTGCCGCTGCCGGGCGCACCCGGGCCCGCTGCCGGGGTGCCGCCGCTGGCCGGCTTCGTCGCCTTGGCCGCGCTGGCCGGGGTCGCGCGGGTCGTGGCCGCGCGCCGACGGCATGACGTCGGATCACGGTTGCATATCCGTCGACCTGCGCATCTTGAGCAACAGACGCCACTCGGGTTGGTTGGCGGACATGCCGTACCTGTTCCTGGTGCCCGCGGTGCTGCTCGCGGCCCTGTCGTCGCTCCGCCTGTGCCGCCTGGCCGCGGCGAGCGACCCGCTCCCGGGCCTCGGCCCGGAGGCGCTCCTGCTGCCGCCCGGCGCGTCGGCGCCGAGCACGCCGTCTGAGTCGTTCCTGCGTGAGCTGCGCCCGTCGGCGCCGCGCCCGCCCGCGCCCGTCGAGGCGGCGTACCTGGCGGGCGGACCGCGCCGGGTCGTGGACGTGACGCTGATCGACATGACCGGGCGCGGCCTGCTCCACCTCGCCCACACCGGCTGGACCTCGGTGGCCCGTCCGCTCCCCGACACGGAACTGGAGTCGGAGGTCCTCGCCGCGCTCGGCCCCGAGGGCCAGCGCCGCACCGACGAGGTCCGCGGCGAGGTCGCCGCCGGTCCGGCCGTCGCCGCGCTCGCCCGCTCCCTGGCCGACCTCGGGCTCGCCGTCCCTCCCGGCGCACGGGCGGCGCTCGCCGAGGCGGTCGCGGGCGTGCGGTTCGCGTTCCTGGCCACGCTCGGCCTCGGGGCCACGGCACTGGCCCTCATCGGCGCCCGCGACCTCGTGTCCGGGGCACACGAGGGCCTGCTGACCCCGGCGGCCTGGTTCGTGCTGCCGCTGGTGCTGACCGGCGGCACGCTGCTGATGGCCCGCGCCGAGTTCGCCCCGGTCACGCCCTGGGCGGCCCCGGCCGGTCAGGAGCTCCTGCACGCGCTCCGCCCGCGCCGCCGGGCACTCCACCACGCGGCGGACCCGCTGTCGGCGGTCGTCCTGCGCGGGCCCGCGGCCATCCGTGACCCGCGGCTGCGTGCCGCGCTGACGGTGCGTCCACGGACGCGTCAGGGGCGCGGGGAGACCCCGCGCCCCTGAGGCGAGTGATGCCGCCGGACGGGCCCGTCAGGCGGGACCGTCAGAGCGGACCGTCGGAGCGGACCGTCAGGCGAGACCGGCGACGAGCTCGCCGATCGGGCGACGGCGGCCCGTGTAGAACGGGACCTCCTCGCGGACGTGCAGGCGGGCGCGGCTCGCGCGCAGGTGGCGCATGAGGTCGACGATGCGGTACAGCTCGTCCGCCTCGAAGGCGAGCAGCCACTCGTAGTCGCCCAGGGCGAAGGACGCGACCGTGTTGGCGCGGACGTCCGGGTAGCCGCGCGCCATCTTGCCGTGCTCGGCCAGCATCTCGCGGCGCTCGGCGTCCTCCAGCAGGTACCAGTCGTACGAGCGCACGAAGGGGTACACGCAGATGTAGCCGCGCGGCGTCTCGTCCGCGAGGAACGCCGGGATGTGCGACTTGTTGAACTCCGCCGGGCGGTGCAGGGCCATGTTCGACCAGACCGGCTCCATGCGGCGGCCGAGCTCCGTGCGACGGAAGAGGTTGTACGCCTCCTGCAGGTTGTCGCTGTCGCCGGAGTGCCACCAGATCATGAGGTCGGCGTCGGCGCGCAGGCCGGAGACGTCGTAGGTGCCGCGCACGGTGACGTCCTTCTCGGCGAGCTGCGCGAACAGCTCCTCGACCTCGGTGGCCATCGCGGCGCGGTCGTCCGGCAGCGCGTCCTTGAGGCGGAAGACCGACCACAGGGTGTAGCGGATGACGTCGTTCAGCTCGCGAGCCTTCGGCTTCGCCTTATCGGTGTCAGTGTGCTGGTCACTCATGGGGTCATTGTCTCCCTTGCTCACTCGGCTCCGGACACCAGGTCCTTCGTCACCGCGGCCGCCGCACGCCAGCCGTCCGCGACGCAGGCCGGGATGCCGACGCCGTGGTAGGCCGCGCCGCACAGCGCCAGGCCGGGCAGCGCGGCGACGGCCGCCTCGATGCGGGCGACGCGCTGCGGGTGTCCGACGGGGTACTGCGGCAGTCCCGCACGCCAGCGGGTCACCGCGTGCGCGTACGGCGTCGCTGTGATGCCCGCCGCCTCGCGCAGGTCCGCGCGGGAGAGGGCGACGAGTTCGGCGTCGTCGAGGTCCAGCACCGCCTCCTCGCCCTGGCGGCCCAGCGAGGTGCGCAGCACGAAACGGTCGGGGGCGGCCTTGTCGAGCCAACCCCACTTGTTGCTGGAGAAGGTGGACGCCTTGATCGCGCGGCCGTCGACCGGCGGGACCAGGAAGCCGCTGCCGGGCAGCGGACCGAGATCGGCGCGGCGGTAGGCGAGGGTGACCAGCGCCATCCCCGCGTACTCGACCTCGCCGAGCTCCGCGGCCGCGCCGGGCGCGAGCTCGGCGAGCAGCCGCGCCGCGACCGGCGCGGGGACGGCCAGCACCACGGCGTCGGCGGTCAGCACCCCGCCTCCCTCGGTGACGACGGTCCAACCGTCCGCGGTGCGGCGCAGTGCGGCGACGGGCGTGTCGGTGCGCAGCTCGGCCCCGGCGGCACGGCAGGCGTCCGCGACCGCGCCGGGCAGGCGCCCGATGCCGCCGTCGATGCCGGTGAAGACGGGGGCGGGGTCGGGGTTCTTCGCCACGGCCGCCAGGGCGGCGTGCACGCCCTCGATCGCGGAACGCTCGCGCCGGGCGATGGCCAGCAACTGCGGCACGGCCGCGCTCAACGAGATCGCGTCGGCGTGGCCGGCGTAGACGCCGCCGAGCAGCGGCTCGACCAGCCGGTCCACGACCTCGCGGCCCAGCCGCGCGGCCACGTACTCCCCGACGCCGATGTCCTCGCCGATCTCGGTGCGCGGCAGCGTCTCGTCCTCGGCGGCACGGGCCAGGCCCTCGGGCGAGAGCACGCCGGTGGCGGCGAGCGCGTCGAGATCGCCGGGGACGCCCATCAGGTGGCCCGTGGGCATCGGGCGCAGCTCGCCGCGGGTCCAGATCGACGCCTTGGCGGTGGTCGGCGGCTGCAGCGCGTCGCCGAGGCCGACGGCCCGCGCCAGCGTGATCGCCTCCGGGCGGCGGGCCAGCATCGACTCCGCACCCAGGTCCACGCCGACCCCGCCGACCTCACCCGAGAGCAGTTTGCCGCCGAACCGCGGCGAGGCCTCCAGCAGGGTGACGCGCGCCCGCTCCGTCCCGTCGACGATCCCGCGCAGCCGCGCGGCGGCCGCGAGGCCGGCGATCCCGCCGCCGATCACCAGGACGTGCGGAAGGGCTCCGGTCGGGCTGCCGGAGGGGGCGGGCGTCGTGCTGTGCATGTCCCTCACTCTCGCACACCCCGTCCGCGCCGCCGACCGCGGCCGGGTCTCAACCCTTTCGTTACCGCCTTGTTGACACAGAGTCGGGAACCCGCGGGCTGTCCGGGGCATCCAATGCGCGAGTACGTGACGAGGGGAGCGGACACATGCGAACGAGGGACCACAGACGCAGGCTCGGGATCTCCGTGGCCACCGGATTCCTGGCGGCGGGCCTGGCACTGACCGGCTGTTCGGCGTCCAGCGGCAGCGACAGCAGTGCGGCGGGCGCGCCGCGCGCCGCGGCGGGGGCGGCGGGATCGGGGGCAGGCGGGTCGCAGGCCCAACCGAAGAGCGGCACGGCGGGAAGCGCACCGTCCTCCGCGCCCTCGCCCGGAGCGACGGGCGCGGCGGCGGCGAACCGGTCGGTGATCTACAGCGGCGAGATCCAGCTGCGGTCCGCGCACGTCGACGCGGCGGTCCAACAGACGCAGACGCTGGTCCGGTCGGTCGGCGGCTACATCGACTCCGAGCAGGTCGGAGACGCCACGACGATGCCGTGGAACGGCGGCGTGGCCGCCGACTCCGGGACACCCCAGCCCGCGCCGCTCGCCCCGCCGTCCGCGGCGTCGGGCGAGGCGGCGGTCCTGGAGCTGCGCGTCCCGTCCGCGTCCTACGACGCGGTCTTCACCCAGCTCTCCGCGCTGGGCACGGTGCTGGCGCGCGAGCGCTCCAGCCAGGACGTCACCGAGCAGGTCGTCGACCTGAACGCCCGCGTCACCAGCGAGAAGGCCAGCCTCGACCGGCTCGACGCGTTGATGAAGCAGGCCGGCTCGCTGAACGACATGCTCACCCTGGAGCAGGCGGTGACCCAGCGGGAGTCCGATCTCAACTCCCTGGAATCCCAGGTCGCGTCCCTGCAGAGCCAGGTCGCGATGTCGACCGTGACGGTCGAGCTCTTCCAGACGGCGGCCCCGCCGGCGGCCAAGCCGAAGCCCTCCGGCGCGTGGGGCGCGGCCGGCCACGCACTGGCCGCGGGCTGGCACGGCCTCTATCTCGTGGGCCGGGGCCTGCTGGTGGCCGTCTCGGCCAGCCTCCCCTTCCTGCTGCCGCTCGCCCTGGTCGGCTACGCCGTCTACCGGCTCTCGCGCCGCCGCCGGAAGGCCCAGGCACACGAAGAGCACGAAGAGTAGGAGACAGACGAGGAGTGGCACAGCCCAGCGACGCGGGGCTGTGCCGACATGCGGCTGCGCCGCGGGGCGCGGGCAACCACCCGGCCGGGATGGCCCTGCTCGCGCGGAGACTCCCCACACACGGTGGCTTGTCGCGCCGTTCCCCTCGCCCGCGGATCCCGCAGCTACCGCTGCGTCTGCTCGTGCACGTAGGCCGTGAGGCGGGTGAGGGCGTCCGGGTTGGTGGTCGGGTGGACGCCGTGGCCGAGGTTGAAGATGTGGCCGCGGCCGGAGGCCTTCGCGGAGGCGAGGACCTCGTCCGTCTTCGCGCGGACGGCGAACTCGGGGGCGAACAGGACCGTCGGGTCCAGATTGCCCTGCAGCGCCTTGCCGCCGGCGACCCGGCGGGCCGCCTCCTCCAGCGGGACGCGCCAGTCCACGCCGACCACGTCCGCACCGGCCTCGCCCATCAGGCCCAGCAGCTCGCCGGTGCCCACGCCGAAGTGGATCCGCGGGACGCCGTACGAGGCGACCTCCGCGAAGACCTTCTGCGAGGCCGGCATCACCGAGCGCCGGTAGTCGTCCGGCGCCAGCCCGCCCGCCCAGGAGTCGAAGAGCTGGACGGCCGAGGCCCCAGCCTCGATCTGCACCTTGAGGAAGCCCGCCGTGATGACCGCGAGGCGGTCGACCAGCTCGGCCCAGAGCTCCGGGTCGCCGTACATGATGGCCTTGGTGTTCTCGTACGTGCGCGACGGGCCGCCCTCGACGAGGTAGCTGGCCAGCGTGTACGGCGCGCCGGCGAAGCCGATCAGCGGGGTGCTGCCGAGCTCGGCGACGAGCATGCCGACGGCCTCGGTGACGTAGGGGACGTCGGAGGGCTCCAGCGGGCGCAGCTGCGCGAGGTCCTCGCGGGTGCGCACGGGGTGGGCGATGACGGGGCCGACGCCGGGCTTGATGTCGAGGTCGACGCCGATGGCCTTGAGCGGCACCACAATGTCGCTGTAGTAGACGGCCGCGTCCACGCCGTGCCGGCGGACCGGCTGCAGGGTGATCTCCTTGACCAGCTCCGGCATCATGCAGGAGTCCAGCATCGCGATGCCCTCGCGGACCTTGCGGAACTCCGGGAGCGAACGGCCCGCCTGGCGCATGAACCAGACCGGGGTGTGCGGAACCTCCTCCCCACGGCAGGCGCGCATGAACGCGGAGTCGTACGTGGGGCTGCTCTGGCCGATCGGGCCGCTCTCGCTCTGGGTCACCCTGAAATCTTCGCACGCTCGAAGCGGGCGTCTTCCGTGGTGTCTGCGCTGCGCGGACACCACGGGCGCATAGTCTTCCGGCATGGCTGGGGTGAGCGGCGGAAAGCCGAGGTACGAGGGCGGTTCCGGGTTCGGTGACGGGGCGTCGGGGGAGCACTCGTTCCCCGAGCCGTTCCGTGCGGCCGTGACCGAGCTGCTCGGCACCCGGATGCGCCCGGAGATCACGCTGGGGAACACCCCTGCGCCGCGCCGTCTCGCGCCCTACGCCTACGCGCTGACCGCGACCGTGGAGTCCGACGGCGAGGAGCTGGCCGACGGCCGGCTGGTGCTGCTGCACGACCCGGCCGGGCACGAGGCCTGGCGGGGCGAGTTCCGGCTGGTCTCGCTGACGCAGTCGGAGCTGGAGCGCGAGATCGCGGACGACCCGCTGCTCGCCGAGGTCGGCTGGTCCTGGCTGACGGACGCGCTGGAGCAGTTCGGCTGCGGCTACACCGAGCCCAGCGGCACGGTCTCGCGCGCCTACTCGCAGTACTTCGGCGCGATCGCGGAGCGTCCCTCCAGTACGGAGATCGAGATCCGTGCGTCCTGGACGCCGGTCCCGCACGGTGACGGCTCGCTCGACCTGGGCGCGCACCTGCGTGCGTGGGGCGAGCTGCTGTGCCAGTGCGCGGGCCTGCCGCCGTCACCGCTGCCGCTGCCGGCTCCGGGCGCACCGTCACCGACCGCGCCCTCGCAGGTGAGCAGCGTCGTGCCGATGCCGACGCGCCGCCAGCCGCGCGGCGGGGCGTGAGACGGCACCCGGTCCGCCCGTCGTTTACTCGCGCCGATCAGGTGAAGGTTCGTCAGCTTCGGCGTACGCTGGGGTATCCGATTTCGGACATTTGGGTCACATGTTCGGCGTGTCGACCGCTTTTGATCACTTTCGGGTGACTTAGGCTCAATCAGGCTGAACAAAGTATCCGAACTGCCCGATTTGCCCCTCACTCAATCGTGATCATTCGCTAAAGCCGGGCACCGATGGTGCCGAAGCAGACAGTGACCCTTTCCCGGCACCTCATACAGGAGGCCTGGTGTCCGTTCTCCTTGAGCACCCCGCAAACCTGGTCGCCTACCGTCCGACGAAGCCCACCGCCATGGTGGTCATCGCGGACCCGCGCGTTCGCTCCACGGTCACCCGGCACCTCTGGGCCCTCGGCGTGCGCGACGTGATCGAGGCCTCCTCTCTCGCCGAGGCCCGGCCACGGGTCGGCACCCCCCGTGACATCTGTGTCGCCGACGTCCACCTCCCGGACGGCTCCGGCCTCGCCATCCTGGCCGAGACCCGCGCCGCGGGCTGGCCCAACGGCCTCGCGCTCTCCGCCGCCGACGACATCGGCGCGGTCCGCAGCGCGCTCGCCAGCGGGGTCAAGGGCTACGTCGTGACCGGCACCCGCGTCGGCAACGGCGTCCCGCAGCGCCCCGGCATGAACGGCGTCCCCGCGCTGCGTCCGGGCCTGCCGGGCTCGGCGTCGCACCTGCGGCGCCCCGGCATGCAGATGCCGCCCGGCGCCGGAGGCGTCCCGGGCTCCGCCCCGACCCAGGGCCAGCCCGCGCCGCAGGCGTACCGCGAGCTCTCCGGCCGCGAGGTCGAGGTGCTGCGTCTCGTCGCGGAGGGGCAGTCCAACAAGGCGATCGGCGTCGCGATGGGGCTCTCGGCCCTGACGGTCAAGTCCCACCTGGCCCGCATCGCCCGCAAGCTCGGCACGGGCGACCGCGCGGGCATGGTCGCGGTGGCGCTCCGGACCGGCATCATCCACTGAGACATCCGCTGAGACCGCCCCTCCCCGGAGGGAACGTTTCGGCGAGGCTCAGGCCGCACCCTCCAGGGGCGCGGGGAACTGCGCGAGAAACCACTGATGTGCGGATGGCCCGCTGTTTCGGGACCCCCCGCCCACGGTGGCTTGTCGCGCAGTCGCCCGTGCCCCTGTTGCCTCGCACCGGAAGGTCATCACCCACCTACGGGCGTAGTCTTTGTTCGTGACCGACGCCCGCGAAGACGCCATCGACCAAGCAAGCAGCGATGCCCCCGGGCCGACGGTCGCCGTTCCCCTGCTCGAACCGAGCGAGGGCATCCCGCCCGTCATCGCGGACGCCGACGCGCTCGCGGACGTCGTCGCCCGCTTCGCGCGCGGGCACGGGCCCGTGGCGATCGACGCCGAGCGGGCCTCGGGCTACCGGTACGGGCAGCGGGCGTACCTCGTGCAGCTGCGCCGCGAGGGTTCCGGCAGCACGCTGATCGATCCGATCGCCTGTCCGGACCTCTCCGCGCTCGGGGCCGTGCTGGCCGACACCGAGTGGGTGCTGCACGCCGCCAACCAGGACCTCCCCTGCCTCGCCGAGCTCGGCATGCGGCCGGCCCGGCTCTTCGACACCGAGCTCGCCGGACGCCTCGCGGGCTTCCCGCGGGTGGGCCTCGGGCCGATGGTGGAGAACGTGCTCGGGCTGAGCCTGGAGAAGGGCCACTCCGCCGTCGACTGGTCGACCCGCCCCCTCCCCGAGCCGTGGCTGCGCTACGCCGCGCTCGACGTCGAGGTGCTGGTCGAGCTGCGTGACGCGCTGGAGCAGGAGCTGAGCGACCAGGGCAAGCTCGAGTGGGGGCGGCAGGAGTTCGCCGCCATCGTCGCCGCTCCCCCGCCCGCACCGCGGGTCGATCCGTGGCGGCGGACGTCCGGCGTGCACAAGATCCGCAGGCGTCGTCAGCTGGCGGCCGTCCGGGAGCTGTGGCAGCTGCGGGACCGGCTGGCGCGCGAGCGCGACGTCTCCCCCGGGCGCGTCCTCTCCGACGCCGCGATCGTCGCGGCCGCGCTCGCGATGCCCTCGTCCATCGCCGGGCTGCAGGCCGTACCGGGTTTCGGTCCGCGCATGCACCGCCGGGCGCTGGAGCAGTGGATAGCCGCGATCGAGGTCGCCCGCACGCTGCCCGAGCTCCAACTGCCGACGGCCACCGCCGCGCACGAGGGACCGCCGCCGCCGCGCGCCTGGGCCGACAAGGACCCGCTGGCCGCCGCCCGGCTCTCCGCCGCCCGCGCCGCCGTGACCTCGCTCGCGGAGCGGCTGCACCTGCCGCAGGAGAACCTGGTCACCCCCGAGCTGGTGCGACGCCTCGCGTGGACGCCCCCGTCCCGGGTCACCGACGGATCGGTCGCGGACGCGCTCGCCGCGCTGGGCGCGCGTCCCTGGCAGATAGAGCAGGTCTCGCCGGTCATCGCCCGCGCCTTCGTGACCGCCCGGGTGAGCCCGAACGGCGCCACCGCGAGCCCCACCACAGACCCCGCCACAGACCCCGCCACGGGCCCCACCGCGAACGCCTCCGCGAGTGCCGCCGCGGCGGAGTGACCCACGGCTCATCCCTCCCCTCCTTGGCGCGTTGGTTACCGGCGGGTAGCATCACTCTCGGGACGTCGCAGTCGCGAGCCGCAGTCGTGAGCTTGTCGTGAGCCTCTGCCGCCGTCGGCTGCCCCGTTCCCCTGTGACCACACCGTGCCCGCTGCGAACGGGCGCTTGGGAGGAGAGCCACCGTGCCTCGTACCGCGAGGGACGTCGTCTTCGTCGACGGCGTCCGCACCCCCTTCGGCAAGGCCGGCCCCAAGGGCATCTACGCCGAGACCCGCGCCGACGACCTGGTGATCAAGGCGATCCGGGAGCTGCTGCGCCGGAACCCGAACCTGGACCCGGCCCTCGTGGACGAGGTCGCCATCGCCGCCACCACGCAGATCGGCGACCAGGGCCTGACCCTGGGCCGCTCCGCGTCGCTGCTGGCGGGCCTGCCCAAGACCGTCCCGGGCTACTCCATCGACCGCATGTGCGCCGGCGCGATGACCGCCGTGACGTCCGTCGCCGGCGGCATCGCCATGGGCGCCCTCGACATCGCCGTCGCCGGCGGCGTCGAGCACATGGGCCGCCACCCCATGGGTGAGGGCGTCGACCCCAACCCGCGCTTCCTCTCCGAGAAGCTGGTCGACGAGTCCGCCCTGTTCATGGGCATGACGGCGGAGAACCTGCACGACCGGTTCCCGCACCTGACCAAGGAGCGCTGCGACGCCTACGCCGTCCGCAGCCAGGAGAAGGCCGCCAAGGCCTACGCCGACAACAACATCCAGCCCGACCTGGTGCCGGTCGCCGTCCGCCGCACCAACCCTGACGGCGGCGAGACCGGCTGGGGCCTGGCCACCGCCGACGAGCCGATGCGCCCGGGCACCACGCTGGAGTCGCTGACGGGCCTGAAGACCCCGTTCCGCCCGCACGGCCGGATCACCGCCGGCAACGCGGCCGGTCTCAACGACGGCGCCACCGCCTCCCTGATCGCCGCCGAGGACGTCGCGCGCGAGCTGGGCCTGCCGGTCAAGATGCGCATGGTCTCCTACGCCTTCGTCGGCGTGGAGCCCGAGGTCATGGGCATCGGCCCGGTCCCGGCGACCGAGAAGGCGCTGGCCAAGGCCGGTCTGACGATCGACGACATCGGCGCGTTCGAGATCAACGAGGCCTTCGCCATCCAGGTCCTGTCCATGCTGGACCACTTCGGCATCGCGGACGACGACGAGCGGGTCAACCCGTACGGCGGCGCGATCGCCTTCGGCCACCCGCTGGCCTCCTCCGGCGTGCGCCTGATGACGCAGCTGGCCCGCCGCTTCGAGCAGCGTCCGGACGTCCGTTACGGCCTCACCTCCATGTGCATCGGCATGGGCATGGGCGCGACGGTCATCTGGGAGAACCCGCACTTCGACGGTAACGAGGCCAAGTGATGACCACCACCACCGAGATGCTGCTCAAGGCTCACGAGCTGTTCCCGGACGAGGTCGTGACGACCGCTCACGTGCGTCACCTCGACCTGCCGCTGGGCGCCGGCCGCTTCGCGCTGATCACCCTGGACAACGGCTTCGACCACACCAAGCCGACCACCTTCGGCCCCGGCTCGCTGGCCAAGCTGAACGAGGCGCTGGACCAGGTCGAGCGTGAGGCCGCGGCCGGCGAGATCGTCGCCGTCGGCATCACCGGCAAGCCGTTCATCTTCGCGGTCGGCGCCGACCTCAAGGGCGTCGAGGTGCTGAAGGAGCACAGCGACGCGCTGGCCATCGGCAAGGGCGGCCACGACGTCTTCAAGCGGATCGCGGCCCTGCCCGTCCCGTCCTTCGCCTTCTACAACGGCGCGGCGATGGGCGGCGGCGTCGAGGTCGGCCTGCACTGCACCTACCGCACCGTCAGCTCGGGCCTGCCGGCCTTCTCGCTGCCGGAGTGCTTCCTGGGCCTGGTCCCGGGCTGGGGCGGCTGCACGCTGCTGCCGAACCTGATCGGCGCGGGCAAGGCCGTCCAGGTCATCATCGAGAACTCGATGGCCCAGAACAAGCAGCTCAAGGGCAAGCAGGTCTTCGAGCTGGGCATCGCCGACGCGATCTTCGAGCCGGCCGACTTCGTCGAGCAGTCGCTGCTGTGGACCGCCAAGGTCCTGACGGGTGCGGTGACGGTCGAGCGTCCGGAGATCGACCGCGGCCAGGCCTGGGACGACGCCGTGGCCTGGGGCCGCGCGGTCGTCGACGGCAAGGTCCACGGCGCGGCTCCGGCCCCCTACCGGGCGCTGGACATCATCGCCCAGGTCAAGGACGGCGACCTGCAGGCCGGCTTCGACGCCGAGGACGCGGCGCTGGCCGACCTGATCATGGGCGGCGAGCTGCGGTCCGGCATCTACGCCTTCAACCTGGTCCAGAAGCGCGGCAAGCGCCCGGCAGGCGCGCCGGACAAGTCGCTGGCCCGCCCGGTCACCAAGGTCGGCGTCGTCGGCGCGGGCCTGATGGCCTCGCAGCTGGCGCTGCTCTTCGCCCGTCGTCTCCAGGTGCCGGTCGTCCTCACGGACATCGACCAGGAGCGCATCGACAAGGGCGTCGGCTACGTCCACGGCGAGATCGACAAGCTGCTCGCCAAGGGCCGCGTCAACGGCGACAACGCGAACCGCCTCAAGGCCCTCGTCACCGGCTCGCTCGACAAGGCCGCCGCCTTCGGCGACGCGGACTTCGTCATCGAGGCCGTCTTCGAGGAGATGGGCGTCAAGCAGCAGGTCTTCGCCGAGGTCGAGGCCGTGGTCTCGCCCACCTGCATCCTGGCGACCAACACCTCCTCGCTGTCCGTCAGCGAGATGGCGTCGAAGCTGGAGCACCCCGAGCGGGTCGTCGGCTTCCACTTCTTCAACCCGGTCGCGGTCCTGCCGCTGCTGGAGATCGTCCGCGGCGAGAAGACGGACGACGCGTCGCTCGCGACCGCGTTCGGCGTCGCGAAGAAGCTGAAGAAGACCGCGGTTCTCGTGAAGGACGCCCCGGCGTTCGTCGTGAACCGGATTCTCACCCGCTTCATGGGTGAGATCCAGCAGATCATCGACGAGGGCACCCCGATCGCCGTCGCCGAGAAGGGCGTCGAGCCGCTCGGCCTGCCGATGTCCCCGATCGTGCTGCTGGAGCTGGTCGGCCCGGCCATCGCCCTGCACGTGTCGGAGACCCTGCACACCGCCTTCCCGGAGCGCTTCTTCGTCTCCGAGAACCTGGCCCGCGTGGTCCAGGCCGGCAAGCGCGGCTTCTACACCTGGGCCTCGGGCCAGCAGGAGCTGGACCCCGAGGTCGTCGCGCTGCTCCAGGTCGGCGACAAGGTCCTCACCGAGGAGCAGGTCCGCGACCGGGCGCTGGACGCCGTCGCCCAGGAGATCCAGCTCATGCTGGACGAGGGCGTCGTCGCCGAGGCGCAGGACATCGACCTCTGCCTGATCACGGGCGCGGGCTGGCCGTTCCACCTGGGCGGCATCACCCCGTACCTGGACCGCGAGGGCGTCTCCGAGCGCGTCAACGGCAAGCGCTTCCTCGCCCAGGGCGTCGCGAGCGTCCCGGCGTGAGGCAGTAGCTGACGCAGAAGGGCGGCTTCCCCGAGATCTCCTCTCGGGGAAGCCGCCCTTTCGCTTTCCCTCCCACCGACCCACCACCCGCCCGCCGCCCGCCTCCGGGAGGGCCCCAAGCCCCGCAGGGCTCCGCACCGCACGGACGCCGTGCTCCGCAGGAGCCGCGCCACGCGCCGGACGGGAGGCCGGGCACCGCGCGCACGAGGCGCGTCCGCGCCCGGCCCGCAGGGCCTCGACCCGCCGGCACGCCTCCGCAGGAGTCGCTCCGCGGGCCGGACGGCAGCCACGGCTGACCACCACCCCCGGAAGGGCCAGACACGCGCGCAAGACGTGAGCGAGCCCGGCCCGCGACGGCCGCGAGCGCCCCGCAGGGCTCCGCACCGGACGGACGCCGTGCTCCGCAGCAGCCGCGACGCGCGCCGGACGGGATGGACGTGACTCGCCACCAGCCCTGCAGGGGCCTGCTAGCGCAGGCGAGTTGTGGACGGGCAGGGTCCGCGCGGGGTCGGGAGTCCCGCCGACGGCCACGAGCGCCCCGCAAGGCCTCGACTCACCGGCACGCTCCGCAGAAGTCGATCCGCGGGCCGGACGGCAGCCACGGCTGACCACCACCCCCGGAAGGGCCAGACACGCGCGCAAGACGTGAGCGAGCCCGGCCCGCGACGGCCGCGAGCGCCCCGCAGGGCCTCGACCGGCCGGCACGCTCCGCAGGAGCCGCGCCATGCGCGGTACGGGAGGCCCGTGGCCAGCCACCAGCCCCGGAGGGGCCGGAGACACGCGGGCGGCCCGGCCGAGGAGGGGATCCCTTGTCCTGGGCCGGGCGGAGAGCCCGGAGGGCGGCTCGGCTCGGGGGACGCCGGTCGAGAGCCGCAGGGTGAGGTGCTTCGGCCGGGGGCGGGGTGGGCTGGTGGCCTGGGACGGCGCAGGCCCCGGCCGGGAGGGCCGGGGCCTGCGGAGGCCGGTGTGCCCCCGGGAGGGGGCGTGGGGCGCTCGGGTCAGGGGGTGACCGAGGCCGACGGGGAGGTGGTGGCCGTCGGCTTCTTCTTGTCCTTCGCCGCCTTCGCCTTCGGGCTCGCCGAGGCGCTCGGGGTCAGCGGCGCCGTCGGCGTCGGGGTCGCGCCGTTGGTGACGGCGATGGACGGCAGGTCGCCCGAGACCGGCGTGGCCGAGACCGCCGCGGCCAGGACGCGGTCCTGCAGCTGCTGCGGGGTCAGCGACTGCGACGCGGAGACGATCGTCGTCGCGTTCGCGTTGCCGGCCGCGGCGTCAGCCGCGCTCTGCATCTGCAGGACCGGGGCCGCGCCCAGGTTCAGCGCGGTGAACGCCTTCGTGGAGTCCTGCACCCAGACGTTGTGGTCGCCGTTGTTCACGCAGGCGCGGAACACGTCGGTGTCCAGGCCCTTGACCTTCTTGGCCAGCAGGATGAGGCCGCTCTTCGACGCGAACGCGTCGTCCGACTCGGCCGGCTGGTGGTTCAGCAGGACCGCGCGGTAGTCGGCGAACTTCTTGTCGTCCAGCGCGCAGCCGAGCGCGTTGCCCGCGTCGAGCGAGCCGCTGCCGCCCTGGGTGGCGTCCACACCGGCGGTCTCGTGGTAGTAGACGTTGGCCACGCCGGAGGAGACGAGCTGGCGCAGCGTCGCGCCGTAGGTGTTCTCGAAGGCCAGCGTCGCGGGGTCGCGCAGGTCCTCGTAGACGGTCAGGGTGACGGCCGCGTGGCCGTACTCGGGAACGGCCAGCGCGGGGGTGCCGACCGCACCGGCCGGAGGCGCCAGCTGCGTGGCCTTGTCGGCCCGCACCACGGATCCGATCAGGCCCGCGACCACGAAGATCGCGACGACCACACCGCCGGCCACGAGCCAGCGTCGCCACGGCGTCTTGCGAACAGACGCTCCCGCCTGCTGCGGGTTGTTGTCCGTGGAGCTCTTCACTTCCACCTGTCCTCGACTACTCGGTCCGTGCTGTGTATCCGACTGGCCTACTGCCCAGTTCGGCGGACGGGGGTCAGCCTCTCATGCGAACGTGTGAAGGCTTCAACTGGATCATGGGTCAACGCCCTCGCAACCGGTAGATCACAGCGCCGCCCGAGGTCCCGACCCGTTCGTAGCGGGCCGCGAGCAGATCCCGGATCGGCGGGACGGCCGCAGGGGCGTACGGAGCGCCCTGGGAGTCGTCCACGACGAGGGCCGGCGGGTGCTCCTCCACCTCCCGTTCGAACGTCGTCCAGGAGCCCGCCACGGCCTTCTGCACGCCCACGCCCTTGCCGCCCCGGCCGCCGGCGAAGTTGGTGAGCAGTCCCGCGGTCAGGTAACGGCTCGCGGGGGCCCGGTCGGCGAGCCAGTAGATCTCCGGGTGCATGCCCCAGACCAGCACGCGCTGCCCGGCGCTGGTGTCGGCGTCGACGGCCTGCGCGACGGTCCGCACGCGCGTCACCGGCTGCGTGGAGGCCGTCAGGCCGAGGGCGACGAAGACGGCGGCGGCGACCGCCGTCCAGGCGAGGGCGAACCGGGCCCGGCGCGGTTCGGCCGTGCGGTGCAGGGCCCCCGCGCACAGCAGCGCCAGCGGCGGGACGAGCTGGAGGTAGTAGTGCCCGAAGAAGTGGAAGCCGACGGCGACGCCGACGGCGGACCCGGCGAGCCACAGCCACACGTCGGCGTCCTCGCGGAGCGAGACGCGCAGATGGCGGGCGAGCAGGACCAGCGCGGGGACGGCGGCGGCGAGCATGATCCCGGCGTTTCCGGCGGCCCGTCCGAGCGCGGTGGCCCAGGCCCCGTCGAGCGAGGCGTAGTCGCCGGAGCCGGAGACGACCCAGAAGAGGAAGTCCCGCGGCCCCGTCAGCAGGGCGAGGGCGGCCACCGGAACGACGAAACCGGCAAGCAGCCGCAGGACCGCGCCGGGGCGCCGGTCGTCGCGCCACAGCAGGTAGAGCGCCGGGAGCAGGACCACTCCCCCGGTCTGCTTGACCATCGCGGCGAGGGCGGCGGCGAGCCCCGCACCGGCCCACCGCTTGCGGTCGGCGCACCAGAACGCGGCGGCCGTGGCGGGCAGCATGAAGACCTCGAAGGTCGCCGCCTGGGTGTCCTCCGGCGCGAGCGCGACGCTGAGCAGGACCGTGAACAGCCCCGCGACCGTCCCCGCGGCGCCGCCCCAGCGGCGGCGGGCGACGGCGGCGGTGAACAGCGCTGTCGCGAGGCAGGCCAGGACCGCGAGCACCCGCAGCGGCCACAGCGAGTCCGAGCCGAGCAGCGCGAACGCGCCCTGGTAGAGCCACGGCAGCAGCGGCGGCTTGCGGTCCACGACGTCGACGTAGAGCGTCCCGCCGTGCGCCAGCATCCGCGCCTCGGTGGCGAGGTAGCCCTCGTCGGGGTTCCAGAAGGGTCGGAGGAACGACGGCAGATGGACCAGGAGGGCGACCAGGGCGAGTGGCACCCACGTCAGGGGCGCGGGGAACCGCGCGACAAGCCACGCAGGGTGGTGGGTCCCCGAACGAACAGGGCCATCCGCACCGGGTGGTTGCTCGTGCCCCGCGGCGGAGCCGCTGATCGGCTCCGCCTCGCGCCCCTGACGGTGCAACTACAACACCTACAACACCGTCGCGGGGTCCAGGGAGACCTTGGCGACCAGGGCGGCGGCCTTCTCGGCGACGCCGTCGGCGGTGAGGCCGATCGCGTTCAGGATCTCGTCCCGGGTCGCGTGGTCCAGGAACTCCTGCGGGATCCCCAGATCCCGCAGCGGGACGTCCACGCCCGCGTCGCGCAGGGCCTGCGCGATCGTCGCGCCGACTCCGCCGACGCGGCCGTTGTCCTCGACCGTCACCACGGCCCGGTGCCGGGCCGCGAGCGGCGCGAGCTCGGGGTCGACGGGCTTGACCCAGCGGGGGTCGACCACCGTCGCGGCGATGCCCTGCGCGGCGAGCTTCTCCGCCGCGTCGAGGCAGGTCTGCGCCATCGCGCCGACCGAGACGATGAGGACGTCCGCGTCGGCGCCGTCGACGCTGCCGTCGCGCAGCACGTCCATGCCGCCGACCCGGGCGACAGCGGCGACCGCGGGGCCGACGTTGCCCTTGCTGTAGCGGACGACCGTGGGCGCGTCCTCGACGGCGACGGCCTCGCGCAGTTGTGCGCGCAGCTGGTCCGCGTCGCGCGGAGCGGCCAGGCGCAGGCCGGGGACGACCTGAAGGATCGACATGTCCCACATGCCGTTGTGGGAGGCGCCGTCCGAGCCGGTCACACCGGCTCGGTCGAGTACGAACGTCACGCCGCACTTGTGCAGCGCGACGTCCATCAGCACCTGGTCGAAGGCCCGGTTGAGGAAGGTCGCGTAGACGGCGACGACCGGGTGCAGGCCGCCCGTGGCGAGGCCGGCGGCCGAGACCGCGGCGTGCTGCTCGGCGATGCCGACGTCGTAGATGCGGTCCGGGAACTCCTTGGCGAAGGGCGCCAGGCCGACCGGGTGGAGCATGGCGGCGGTGATGCCGACCACGTCCTTGCGCTCGCGGCCGATGGCGACCATCTCCTCGCCGAAGACGGAGGTCCAGTCCTGACCCGCCGTCTTCACCGGGAGGCCGGTGTCGGGGTGGATGACGGGGACCGCGTGGAAGCGGTCCTCCTCGTTCTGCTCGGCGGCGCGGTAGCCGCGGCCCTTCTGGGTGAGGCAGTGCACGATGACCGGCCCGCCGAAGCCCTTGGCCCGCTTGAGCGCCGACTCCAGCGCCGAGACGTCGTGGCCGTCGATCGGGCCGACGTACTTCAGGCCCAGATCCTCGAACATGCCCTGCGGGGCGATGAAGTCCTTCAGGCCCTTCTTGGCGCCGTGCAGCGTCTCGAACAGCGACTGGCCCACCACCGGGGTGCGCTGGAGCGCGTCCTTGCCCCAGGACAGGAAGCGCTCGTAGCCCTGGGTGGTGCGCAGCGTGGCGAGGTGGTTGGCCAGGCCGCCGATGGTGGGCGAGTAGGAGCGCTCGTTGTCGTTGACGACGATGATGACCGGCCGGTCGCTCTCGGCGATGTTGTTGAGCGCCTCCCAGGCCATGCCGCCGGTCAGCGCGCCGTCGCCGATGACGGCGACGACCGTGCGGTCGTCGTGGCCGAGCTGCTGGTTGGCCTTGGCCAGGCCGTCGGCGTAGCCGAGGACCGTGGAGGCGTGCGAGTTCTCGATCACGTCGTGCTCGGACTCGGCGCGCGACGGGTAGCCGGACAGGCCGCCCTTGCTGCGCAGCCGGCTGAAGTCCTGACGACCGGTGAGGATCTTGTGGACGTAGGACTGGTGCCCGGTGTCGAAGAGGATCCGGTCCTTCGGCGACTCGAAGACGCGGTGCAGCGCGATCGTCAGCTCGACGACGCCGAGGTTGGGGCCGAGGTGGCCACCCGTCTTCGAGACCTCCTCGACCAGGAAGCCCCGGATCTCCTCGGCCAGCACGGCCAGCTGTCCCGGGCTGAGACGGTCCAGATCGCGCGGTCCCCGAATGCGGGTCAGCAGGGCCACCCGTTCCTCCTCAATCTCTGTCCGGCGCCAGGCGTCTTCGCCCGGCGCCCTCTCCCACCCGGGCGGCCGTGGACGCCCAAGTCCGCTCAGTCTAGTTGTCCTCTGCACGCGCGCGACCGCCCGGCACCGGAGCGGTATCGGTGCCGGGCGGTCATTTTGCGTTCCGTCAGCCCCGTGACCGGCTCTCCCCCTCAAGAGAGCCGACCACGTTGCGGAGGGCCGACGGCGTTTCGCGCGTCCTTTCGGGGGATGCCCGCCGTGCGGGCGATCCCCCGGGCGGGACGCGTCAGGCGCGTCCCGAGGACTTCTGGGTGCGCCGGGACAGCGAGTCCACGACCACGGCGGCGAGCAGCACGCCACCGGTGATCATGTACTGGATGTCCAGGGTCAGGCCGAGCATGTAGAGACCGGCGTTGATCGACTCGATCACCAGCATGCCGAGCAGCGCGGACCAGACGCGGCCGCGCCCGCCGAACAGCGAGGTGCCGCCGATGACGGCCGCGGCGATGGCCATCATCAGGTTGTTCGGGTCCGCACCGGCCTGGCCGGCCGCGTTGGTGGTGCCGGCGATGGCCAGACCGCCGAGCGCGGCGAAGGTGCCGGAGATGGCGTAGACCGAGATCCGGATGGCCGGGACGGAGATGCCGGCGCGGCGGCTCGCCTCGATGTTGCCACCGACGGCGAAGATCTTGCGGCCGTAGGAGGTGCGGCGCAGCACGAAGTCACAGACGATCAGCAGCGCCAGGAAGATCACCAGCGCGTTCGGCACGCCGCTGGCCTGGTTCAGCACGTAGGCCGCGCCGAAGGCGCCGATGGCCAGCAGCACCGCGCGCAGCACGATCTCGCTGGTCGGGCGGAACGGGACGCCGGCCTTGCGGCGGCGCGCCTGCTCGCTGAGGCTGCCGAACAGCAGCGAGGCGACCGCGAGCACGGCCAGGACGTAGCCGCCGGAGATGTCCCCGCCGAGGAAGTAGGAGTTCCCGGACAGGAAGTGGTTCAGGCCCTTGTCGTCCAGGTTGATGGTGCCGGTGGAGCCGAGGAGCCACAGCATCACGCCCTGCCAGGCCAGGAAGCCGGCGAGGGTGACGACGAAGGCGGGCACGCCGATCTTGGCGAAGATGAAGCCGTGCAGCGCGCCGATGGCGGCGCCGGTCAGCAGCGTGAGCAGCACCGACAGCCACGGGTCGACGTGCTCGTTGACCGAGAGCACGGCGTAGACGGCGGCGGCCAGGCCGCTGACGGCGCCGACCGAGAGGTCGATCTCGCCCAGCAGCAGCACGAAGACCAGGCCGACGGCCAGCAGACCGATGCCGACCATGTAGTAGGCGATGAACTCGGCCGTCGACGCGGCGAAGTACTTGCCGTCGTTGAGGCTGAAGACGGCCCAGATGACGATCAGACCGACGACGACCGGCAGCGAGCCGAGGTCGCCGCCGCGGACCTTGCGCACGAACTCGCTGACGTAGCCGGAAAGGCCGGACTCGCGCTGGAGCAGCCGCGGGTCGACGGCCGGGCTCGACGCGGGGGGCGGGGTGGTCTTGGTGTCGTTGCTCACTTCGCGGCCTCCGCCGTGCGCGCCGCGCGCCGGGTCACCGCGTTCTCGGTGGCGCCGGTGATGGCGGCGATGATGGTCTCCTGCGTGGTCTGCTGCACCGGGAAGGTTCCGTTGTTCCTTCCGAGGCGCAGGACCGCGACGGTGTCCGCGACGGCGCGGACGTCGGCCATGTTGTGGCTGATCAGGATGACGCCGAGGCCGCGCTCACGCAGCCGCTCGACCAGGTCGAGGACCTGGGCGGTCTGCTCGACGCCGAGGGCGGCGGTCGGCTCGTCCAGGATGACGACCTTCGGCTCGCCGATCAGCGAGCGGGCGATCGCCACGACCTGGCGCTGACCACCCGACAGCGAGGCGATCGGGATGCGGACGGACGGGATGCGGATGGACAGGGTGTCCAGCAGCTCCCGCGCCCTCTGCTCCATGGCCACCTCGTCGAGGGTGCCGCGGCGCTTCAACTCACGCCCCAGGAACAGGTTGTTGACGACGTCCAGGTTGTCGCAGAGGGCGAGGTCCTGGTAGACGGTCGCGACGCCGAGGTGCTGGGCGTCCTGCGGCCGGTTGATCTGGACCGGGCGTCCCTCCCACTCGATCTGGCCGTCATCGATGGGGTGCACTCCGGCGATCGTCTTGACCAGGGTGGACTTACCGGCGCCGTTGTCACCGACCAGCGCCACCACCTCTCCGGCGTGGACCTCCAGCTCGACGTCGGTCAGCGCCTGGACGGCGCCGAACCGCTTGGAGACTCCGCGCAACGCCAGTACGGGCGCGCTTGTCACGTGAACCAACTCCTTCTCCCCGTCCGGTGCCTCGGACGGGATGCCGCGCCAGCCCTGGCGCCTGCGAGGTCGTGCGTAAAGCCTTGAATGGAATGTCCCGCGTCCGCCCGCACACGGGAATCCCGTGTGCGGGCGGATATCTGACGGACCGTCTGGACTGCGTCCGGACTACTGCAGGCCGGCGGCCTTGCAGGCGGTGGCGAAGTCCGAGGTGCAGATCTGCGCGACGGTGTAGAGGCCGTCGGTGATGACGGTGTCCTTGATGTTCGCCTTGGTCAGCAGGACCGGGGTGAGCAGGTCGGACGGGACCGTGTTGCCGGAGAGGCTGGTCTTGGTGGCGGTGGCGACCGAGCTGATGGACTGGCCGTTCAGCAGGTCGACGGCCAGCGTGGCGGCCGCCTCGGCCTCCGGCTTGTACGCCTTGTAGACCGTGTACGCCTGGGTGCCGGCCACGATGCGCTGCACCGCGTCGAGCTGGGCGTCCTGGCCACCGATCGGGGCGTTGACGCCCGCGTTCTTCATCGAGGTGACGATACCGGCGGCCATGCCGTCGTTGGCGGAGTAGACGCCCGCGACGTTCTTCGCACCGAGCTGGTTGAAGGCGGCGGTGGCCTTCTGCGCGGCGACGTCGGGCTTCCACAGGCCCGAGGCGTCGTAGGCGATGTCCACCTTGCCGGCGACGGCGGTGGTGAAGCCCTTCTTGAAGTCGGCGGCGTTCGGGTCGGCCGAGTCGCCGTCGATCTCCACGACCTTGGCGGACGGGGTGGCGGCGGAGCCCATGGCGGTGAGCAGGCCCTGGCCCTGGAGCTCACCGACCTTCTCGTTGTCGAACGAGACGTAGGCGTCGACCGGGCCCTGGGCCAGGCGGTCGTAGGCGACGACCTTGATGCCCTTGTCGTGCGCGGCCTGCACGGAGGACTTGATCTGGGCCGAGTCCTGGGCGTCGACCACGATGACCTTGACGCCCTGGTTGATCATCGTCTGGACCTGCTGCGCCTGGGTCTGGGCGCTGCCGGCGGCGTTGGCGTAGTCGACGGTGACGTTCGGGGCCAGGGCCTTGACCTTGGCCTCGAACAGCGGCTTGTCGAACTGCTCGTACCGGGTGGTGGTGTTCTCGGGGAGCAGCAGGCCGATGGCCTGGGAGCCGCCTGCGGCGGAGCTGGAAGAAGAAGAGCTGGCGTTGCTGCTGCCGGCCTTGCCACAAGCGGCCAGGCCGAGCGCGATGGAAACGGCGGTGGTTACCACGACCGTGCGGCGCAGAGTGCTGTTCATCGTTTGGGGTGCCTCCCTGACGCGGTCGCCACACTGCGACCGAGGTGTGAGGAGTCAACCCCGCACTCCCAGCTGGCGTCAATAATTAAAGTCGATGAACAGGCGATCCGAATCCATTCGTTATCTTCCTGAAGGCATGGCGGCAACCAAGCCCCCGGAATGCGGACATCACCCCGTGGGCAATGCGTTGGAATCGCCCATTTCGGACATGACCAACGCCAAGGCTCCAAGAACCTCGGCCCTTCCGCCCAGCGTTCCGGGCACGACCGACAGTTGCCGCGCGGCGCTCGGGATGGCGTAGCGGGCCACGGACTCCCTTATCGGGTCGAGCACCAGGTCCCCCGCCTCGGCCAGATCGCCACCGAGGATGACCCGGCGCGGGTTCAGCAGGTTGCAGAGGTTGGCGACGCCGGTGCCGATCTGCCGGCCGGCGTCCGCGATCACCCGGCGGCAGCCGAGGTCGCCGCGCTGGGCCAGCTGCACCACCTTGGGCATGCTGAGGTCCGCGCCGTGGCTCTGCTGCAGCAGCGCCAGGATGTGGCGGGCGCTGACGAACGTCTCCAGGCAGCCGCGGTTGCCGCAGCGGCAGACCGGGCCCGCCTCGTCCAGGGTGATGTGCCCGATCTCGCCCGCCGTGCCGCCGGGCCCCCGGTAGATCTGCCCGGCGATCACCAGACCGGCGCCGACACCGCTGGACACCTTGATGTAGGCGAGGTCCGAGAGCCCGCGGCCGGCGCCCCAGACCAGCTCGCCCAGCGCGCCCAGGTTCGCGTCGTTGTCGACGAGCACCGCCATGCCGAGGCGACGGGAGAGCTCCTGCGCCGGCGCGATGCCCGTCCAGCCCGGCAGGATCGCGGTCGAGCCGAGCGCGCCGGTCTCCACGTCGATCGGGCCGGGGACGCCGAGGCCGACGCCGATGACCTTCTCGGCGGGGAATCCGGTCTGCTCCAGCAGCCGCGCGACCAACTGCTCCGCGCGGCCGAAGCCCTGGTCGGCGGAGGCGTCGGTGTCGATCGGCTCGCTCTCCTCCGCCAGCACCCGGTGGGCCAGGTTGCCGATGGCCACCCGCAGGTGGGAGTGACCGAAGTCGACGCCGACGACGATGCCCGCGTCCGCGCTGAGCGACACGCTGCGGGCGCGGCGCCCGCCCGAGGAGGTGGGCGTGACCACCACCGTCCCCGCCTCGCTGAGCTCACGGACGATGTTGGAGACCGTCGCGGCGGAGAGCCCCGTGCTCCGCGCGATCTCGGCCTGGGTCAGCGATCCGGCCATCCGGACAGCCCGGAGCACACGCTCCAGGTTGGCCCGGTGCAGCGACGACTGTGAACCCGGCGTTTCCACGGACATGATCGATCCATCCTCCCCGCGCCCTTGCGGCGGAGACCCGTTCGCGGCCTGGTTTCGGCCTTGAATACAACTTCTGAACTTCAAGCAGAGCCAATGGGATGAAGTCGTGTCAAGGCTGAAGGGAAAGAGATGCCCGAAACGTTGCGGAAGCGCGTCGGCGCTGACCCGAGCGGCACGAGCGAGGGCGAAGGCAAGCGCTGCCTTCGGGCGGCCGGTCAGGACGGCCGTCAGGAGCGGGCGAAGTCCGGCTCGTCCAGACCGCTCACCCGGGTGGGCCGCCCGAGCAGCGCCACCTCCCGGAACTGCCACAACAGCGCGCCGGTCGGCGCGTGCACGACCATGGTGCGGCGCAGCGGCATCTGGAGCAGCCGACCGCCGTCGGGCGTCTCCCGCCAGCGCGGCACGTCCGGGTCGCAGAGCCGGGCGAGCGGGACGCGGTGCAGCGAGTGCACCTCGCGCGGGCAGCGGCGCAGCCGCGCGGGCGGCGCGTCGAGCAGGACCACGACCGGGGTGATCACGAAGCCCGTGCCCGCGACGTAGTCGTCCAGCAGGCCGGCCACGGCGGAGGCAGGGGCCTCGACGCCGGTCTCCTCGGCCAGTTCGCGCAGGGCGGTCTCCGCGGAGCCCTCCCCCGGCTCGACCCTGCCGCCGGGCAGCGCCCACTGCCCGGCGTTGCGGCCCTTGGCCGCACGTTTGATCATCAGCAGCTGCGGGCCGGTCGGCGACGGCAGCACACAGACCGCGACGGCCGCCGCACGCCCGCCCGCGGTCACGGCCGAACGGCGCGGGAAGGCGGCCAGGTTGCGGCGGATCGTGTCGTGGTCGACGCCCGGCTGCGGCGGCAGCGGCGGCGTGGTGGCGTCCGGGCTCACGCGGGTTCCGGGGAGGTGCGCCGCTCGACGAGCAGCTCGCGCTGGACGTAGCCGATCAGCAGCTCCCGCATCACCGAGACGGTCATGCCGGGGCGACCGGTCAGCACCTGGATCGCCGCGCCGTCCGTGAGCGCGGTCAGGTGCACGGCCAGCTCCTCGGGCGACACGTCGGTCCGGAAGACGCCCTGCCGCTGGCCGCGCCGGACGATCCGCACCACGGTCTCGTGCCAGCGGGCGTAGAACTCGTTGTGCGCGGGCCGGAACTCGGGCCGCACCACGGCCTCCGCCCAGTACTGGAGCCAGATCGACCACTCGTCGCGCACCCGGCCCATCCGGGGCAGCTGCATGTCGATCAGCTTGAGCAGCCGCTCGTGGGCGTCGTCGATGCCGCGCAGCTCCCGGCTCTGCCGGACGAACGCCTGCTCGACGCAGTACTTCAGCGCCTGCGTCAGCACGTCGTCCTTGCCGGGGAAGTAGTAGTGCACCGTGCCCGTGCTGGTGCCGCACACCTTGGCGATGTCGCTGATCCGCACGGCGTGGAAGCCGCGCTCGGCGATCAGCTGCCAGGTGGCCTCCAGGATCGCTCCGCGCCGGTCCTCGTCCGTCATGGAGGTCATCCTACTGACGCATCAGTCAGAGACAAGACCTTGACGCTGACGGCCCGAAGAGGGCTAACTGACGCATCAGTCAGACGCATCAGCCAGACAGAGACTCGTTCGCTCGGAGGCCTGAGATGAACCAACCCGTCCACCGCGTCGGAGTCGTCGGCGCCGGACTGATGGGCTCCGGCATCGCCGAGGTCTGCGCCCGCGCCGGGCTCGACGTCCTGGTCTTCGAGATCGACGCGCAGGCGCTGGCCGCCGGACGCGAGCGCGTCGAGCGTTCGCTCGCCCGCGCGGTCCGCGGGGGCAGGCTCGGCGGGCCGGAGCGGGACAAGGCGCTCGGCCGCCTGCGCTGGACCACGGACCTGTCCGACTTCGCCGACCGGGAGCTGGTGCTCGAGGCGGTCGCCGAGTCCGAGCGGATCAAGACCGAGGTCTTCGCGCGGCTGGACCGCGTGGTCGAGGATCCGGACGCGATCCTCGCCTCGAACAGCTCCTCCATTCCCATGGTCAAGCTCGCGACGGCGACCTCCCGGCCGGACCGGGTGATCGGCGTCCACTTCTTCAATCCCGTGCCGGTCCTGCCGCTGGTCGAGCTCGTGCCCTCGCTCCTCACCGCGGAGCGGACGGCTGAGCGCGCCGAGGCGTTCGTCACCGGCGTCCTCGGCAAGCGCGTGATCCGCGCCGGCGACCGGGCGGGTTTCGTGGTCAACGCGCTGCTCGTGCCCTACCTGCTCTCGGCGATCCGGATGCTGGAGTCCGGCTTCGCCTCCGCGGCGGACATCGACCAGGGCATGGTGCAGGGCTGCGCCCACCCGCTGGGCCCGCTGGCCCTCGCCGACCTGATCGGGCTCGACACGGTGCAGGCGATCGCCGAGTCGATGTACCAGGAGTACAAGGAGCCGCTGTACTCGCCGCCGCCGCTGCTGGCGCGGATGGTGCAGGCGGGTCTGCTGGGCCGCAAGTCCGGCCGCGGCTTCCACGACTACGCCGCGGCAGCCGGGGCAGCCGGGGTGGCCGAGGTGGCCGTCCAGACAACGTGAGAAGAACTCACGTTAGTGACTCGCCAAGGCCGCACCCGATCGGGCAGAGTGAGGCCATGCACGTTCCCGCGCCATCCGAAGGCAGCGTCCGTCGCCGGCCCGTGCAGCGGCGCAGTCAGGAACGCTTCGACCGCATCCTGGACGCCACCGCGCGCCTGCTCGACGAGGTCGGCTACACCGCGCTGACCACCAAGGAGGTCGCCCGGCGCGCGGAGGTCCCGATCGGCACGCTCTACCAGTTCTTCCCCGGCATCGACGGACTGCTGGGCGCGCTCGCCGAACGCAACCTCGAACACTTCATGGACCGGCTGACCCGGCGCATGGAGGCCGAGCGGCCCTCCGACATCGCGACCATGGTCGACCTCGCGGTCGAGGAGTACGTGGCCATGCACCGCGCCGTGCCCGGCTTCGGCGTCGTCGACTTCGGCGCGGTCGGCCGCGAGGACGCGCAGAGCGTGCACCTGCTCGACTCCGTCCTGGAGAACAACGCCGCGGTCGCGGACCGCCTCTGGGCCCTCCTCGGCGACCTCATCGGCGGCGAGGACCGCGCGGCCGCGCGGATCTCCCTCCAGGTCGCCCTGGAGTGCGCGGACGCGGTCCTGCGCCTGGCCTTCCGCCAGGACGCGGAGGGCGACCCGGTGCTCATCGCCGAATGCAAGAAGCTCCTGCGCGGCTACCTGACCGAGCCGGACTGACCGCTCGAGCGCGTCGTGTCGCGTCGCGGCACGTCGCGGCGCGTCGCTCAGGGGCGGATCCGCGGCATCACCTCGTCCGTGAACAGGCGCAGGCTCTCCCAGCCCGCCTCCACCGGCATACCACCGCACATCGGATGCAGCAGCAGGGTGCCCATCGGGCCCTCCGCGGCGGCGACGGCCACGCACTCGTCCGGGGTCAGGCAGCAGTAGACGCCCTCCGCGCGGAGCTGGTCGACCGTCAGCGCCTGCGTCGCGACCGCCGAGCGGATGTCGGGCGTCTGCCAGGAGGCGTAGGTTCGGGCCTCGTGCAGGAAGTGCTCGCCGTACCGCGCCCAGGCGCGGTCCGGGTCCTCGGTGCAGTGGACCATGCGGGTGCGCTCCGGCGGCAGCAGGACGAAGCCCTCGTGCCAGTCCGCCGCGGCGGCCAACGACTCGTAGTAGTCGACCAACTCGGGAAGGTAGGCGGCCGTGAACAGCGGCAGCCGCAGCCGCACGGCGCGCCGCGCCGCGGCCTTGGACGAGCCGCCGACGATCAGCGGCGGCTGCGGCGCGGTCAGCGGCGGCGGAGTCAGTCGCACCGTGCGGCCCCGGTACTCGAACTCCTCCCCGGACCAGGCGGCGACCAGTGCGGCCAGCACCTCGTCCTGGATCCGCCCGCGCTGCTTCCACTCGACGCCCATCAGCTCGTACTCGGCCGGCCGGTAGCCGAGCCCGGCGACCGTGGTGACCCGCCCGCCGCTGAGGTGGTCCAGCACGACGAGCTCCTCGGCCAGCCGCAACGGGTCGTACAGCGGCGTGATCAGCGCGCACAGCATCAGCGGGATGCGGCTGGTGGCCCCCGCGATCGCCGCCGCGGTGGCGATCGGCGCGGGACTCCAGCCGTCGGCCACGCCGTGGTGCTCCTCCAGCGTGACCAGGTCGAAGCCGTGCGCCTCGGCATGGACGGCCATCTCGACGGTGGCACGGTAGCGGGCGGCGACGTCCTTGCGATCCAGGCCGGGCGCGACCTGGTTGAAGCGCAGCGTGGTGACCGTCACGGGCTCGTCCCTTCCGGCGCCGACAGCTGACACGGCGTCAGCTCTCGCTCCCGGCATGGGTACCACCGCCCGCACGAGAGAACAAGCGTCAGTACGGCCCCGCCGTCAGAGCTTGGGAACCCAGCGCACGCCCGACAACGCGTCCTCCACCAGCTGCACCTGCCGGGCCAGGACGCTCAGGCGGGCGCCCTCCTCCGCATAGGCGCGCAGGCGCTCCTCGATGGCGTGCGGCTCGAAGTGGTCCGCGAGCTCCACGCGCGCACGCGAGTACGCGGACCGGGCGACCTGAAGGGACCCGTCGGTGAGGTAGCGGACGTCCCGGGCGAGCATCAGCGGGTGCTTGTAGAGCACGTGGTACCGCCGCCACTCCCCCGGGACCTGGTCGTAGAGCCACCTGCGCGCAGACTCCTCCCAGCCAGGGCTGCCGGGGGGCTGCACGCGCTCCGGCCAGCCGGGAGGGACGGGCGAGGTGTTCACTCCACCAGTATAGGAACAGATTTTCGATTTTCGAGCCAGTAGATCACCCGCTCGCCACGCCGACTCCCGGGGGTGGTGCCTGCACCACCCCGAAGTCGGGTCCGGACGCCAGCGACGTGCGCCCCCGGGTCCGGAAGGCTGGTCGGCGTCCGAAGGGGACGGCACGAGGGCATCGGGAGGGCATGTGCTGACGTTCAGGGGAGCTTCACGGGCAGGTGGCCGGGCGGTATCGGTCGCCACCGCGGCGGCTGTGGCCGTGGCCGTGGCCGCTGCGGTGGCTCCCGCGGCTGTGGCGACTCCGACCGTGGCGGCGACCGGCGACGCCGCGACCGGCTTCGGTCCGCCGGATGCTGCTGCGCTCCAGGCCTCGATCAGCGGCCTTCCGAACCCGGTCATCACCGGATCACTGGTCGACGTCGACGGCACGGACGGCAGCTGGAACGGCGTCTCCGGTCTCGGCGACGTGGCCAGGGGCACCGCTCCCGCGCCGGACTCGCGGTTCCGGATCGGCAGCGTGACGAAGGTGTTCACCGCGATCGTCACCCTGCAACTGGTCGCCGAACACCGGATCTCGCTCGACCAGAGCATCCAGCACTACCTGCCCGGCGTGCTGCCGGCCGGATTCCCGCCGATCACCGTCGCCCAGCTGCTCGACCACACCAGCGGCCTGCCGGGCGTGGACGTCGGCGACGACGAGGACGACCCGGCCGGCTTCGTCGCGCACCGGTTCGACCACCCCACGCCCGCCCAGGTCGAGGCCGCGCTCGGCGGGCTGCGGATGAGCTTCGCGCCGGGCGCCGAGCAGCAGTACAACGGCATCAACTACTACCTGCTCGGCTCGCTCGTCGAGAAGGTCACCGGGCACAGCTACGCGTCCGAGGTCGCCCGTCGCGTCATCCGCCCGCTGGGGCTGAGCGACACGGAGGTCCCGGCCGCGACCGACTACCGCATCCACGGCCCGCGGCTGCACGGATACCTGGCCGTCGACACGAACGGCACCACGCGACTCGTGGACGTGACGCGGCAGAGCCCCTACCCGTGGGCCGAGGGCGGCATGATCTCGTCGGCCCGCGACCTGGACACGCTGATGAAGGGCCTGCTCGCCGGACGGCTGCTGCCGAGCGCGGAACTCGACGACATGTTCACCGTCCCGGACGTCGCCTACCTGGGCACCAACCAGTGCCGGCTGGGCGACCCCGGACGCGCCTGCTTCGGCATGGGCCTGATGAGCGCGACGATCGACGGCGTCACGGTCTGGGGGAAGACGGGCTCGCGACCGGGCTACACCGACGGCGTGTTCGCGACCAGGGACGGCCGGCGGATCCTGGTCTACGCGTTCACGCCCACCAGCGAGTCGGCGAACACGAACCCGTTCGTCCTCGGCGTCGCCAGGGCCGCGCTGGGCTGAGCCCCCGTCAGCCGAGCCCTCGTACGGTCCGGGCTCCCGTCACAGCCCCGCCGCGCCGAGGCGGCCTTCGATCGCGTCGAGGCGCTGGGCGAGTTGCCGCAGCAGCGACTCGGTGCCGGGCGGGGTCGCGTTCTGGCGGGCCTGGGCGAAGCCCGCCATCGCGGTGGCGATGGCGCGGCGGACCGCGGTGGCGTCCAGGCCGGCGGCGTGCAGGATCCGTCCCGCGCCGCTCTCCTCCTCGGCGAGCAGGCCGAGGAGGAGGTGCTCGCAGCCGATGTAGTTGTGGCCGAGCTCGAGCGCCGCCTCCAGGGCCGCGCCGATCGCGCTGCGAGCGGGCATGGTCAGCCCGGTCCAGAAGCCGCCCGCCGCCCCCGTCGCGTTCGGCAGCGGCTCGTCCGCCGTGCTCGCCAGTGCGGCCTCGCGCAGCGCGTCGGGCTCCTCGCCGAGCGCCGGGAGCAGCCGGACGGCGAGGTTGCCGCCCTCGTCGATCAGGCCGACGAGCAGGTGCCGGGTGCCGACGGGCCCCTCCCCCGCGGCCTGGTGGGCGAGTTCGACCGACGCCTTGAGCCGGTCCGTCATCCGACCGGCGAGACGCGCGGCCAGTTCGGGACGGGCGTCCGGGTCGAACGCCGGGTCGCGCAGCAGGGCGACGCCCTTGCGGGCCAGCGTCACCGCCTGGACGGCGTCGGCCAGTGCCTTCTGGCACACGGCCGAGACGGGGATCTCGGCGGCCTTCACCGCGGCGGCGAGGTCGTCGGGCAGATAGACGTTGATCTTCGGCATGCTGCCTCCTCTGCGGGCATCTCTAACCCCTCTTAGGGTTATTCATGGGGGTACATCTCGTCAACGGCTTCGCCGAAAACGGGAACGGCCCCGCTCCCGGAAGGGGAGCGGGGCCGTCGCCGACCGGTCGCGGATTACTTGATCAGCGAGCGCAGCACGTACTGCAGGATGCCGCCGTTGCGGTAGTAGTCCGCCTCGCCGGGGGTGTCGATCCGGACCTTGGCGTCGAAGGAGATGCCGGAGTCCGTGGTGACCTTGACCGTCTTCGGCGTGCGGCCCTCGTTCAGCTCGGTGACGCCCGCGAAGGAGAAGGTCTCCTCGCCGGTCAGGCCGAGGGAGTCGGCCGTGTGGCCCTCCGGGAACTGGAGCGGCAGGACGCCCATGCCGATCAGGTTGGAGCGGTGGATGCGCTCGTAGGACTCGGCGATGACGGCCTTGACGCCGAGCAGCGCGGTGCCCTTGGCCGCCCAGTCGCGGGACGAGCCGGAGCCGTACTCCTTGCCCGCCAGGACGACGAGCGGGGTGCCTGCGGCCTGGTAGTTCTGCGAGGCGTCGTAGATGAACGACACCGGGCCGTCGGCCTGGGTGAAGTCGCGGGTGTAGCCGCCCTCGGTGCCCGGCGCGATCTGGTTGCGCAGGCGGATGTTGGCGAAGGTGCCGCGGATCATGACCTCGTGGTTGCCACGGCGCGAGCCGTAGGAGTTGAAGTCGCGCTTCTCGACGCCGTGGGCCTTGAGGTACTCGGCCGCCGGGGTGCCGTCCTTGATGTTGCCGGCCGGGGAGATGTGGTCGGTGGTGACCGAGTCGCCCAGCTTGGCCAGGACGCGGGCGCCGGCGATGTCGGTGACCGGAGCCGGCTCGTGCGCCATGCCCTCGAAGTACGGGGGCTTGCGGACGTAGGTGGACTCGGCGTCCCACTCGAAGGTGTTGCCGGTCGGCACCTGGAGGGACTGCCAGCGGTGGTCGCCCGCGAAGACGTCCGCGTAGTCCTTGGTGAACATGTCCTGGTCGATCGAGGTCGCGATGACGTCGGCGACCTCCTGCTCGGTCGGCCAGATGTCGTGCAGGTAGACCGGGTTGCCCTCGGCGTCGGCGCCCAGCGCGTCGCGGGTGATGTCGACGTTCATGTTGCCCGCGATGGCGTAGGCGACCACCAGCGGCGGCGAGGCCAGGTAGTTCATCTTGACGTCGGGGTTGATCCGGCCCTCGAAGTTGCGGTTGCCGGACAGGACCGAGACGACGGCCAGGTCGTGGTCGTTGACGGTCTTGGAGACCTCCTCGGGCAGCGGGCCCGAGTTGCCGATGCAGGTGACGCAGCCGTAGCCGACCAGGTTGAAGCCCAGCTTCTCCATGTACGGGAGCAGGCCGGCCTTCTCGTAGTAGTCCATGACGACCTTGGAGCCCGGCGCCAGCGTGGTCTTGACCCACGGCTTGACGGTCAGGCCCTTCTCCACGGCCTTCTTGGCCAGCAGGGCGGCGCCCAGCATGACCGAGGGGTTGGAGGTGTTGGTGCAGGAGGTGATCGAGGCGATCACGACCGCGCCGTTGTCGATCTCGTAGGTCGAGCCGTCGGGGGCGGTGACCACGGAGGGGTTGTGGATGCCGTTGGCGGCGGCCGGGGCGTCGGAGGCCGGGAAGGACTCCTCGCCCGACTCGTCCGAGGTGGAGATGTAGTCACGCACGGCGGAGCGGAACTTGGTGGCGGCCTCGGCCAGGATCACGCGGTCCTGCGGGCGCTTCGGGCCGGCGATCGACGGCACGACGGTGGCCAGGTCCAGCTCCAGGTACTCGGAGTAGACCGGCTCCTGCGCCGGGTTGTGCCACAGGCCCTGCTCCTTGGCGTAGGCCTCGACGAGCGCCAGCTGCTGCTCGCTGCGGCCGGTCAGGCGCAGGTAGTTGATGGTCTCGCCGTCGATCGGGAAGATCGCGCAGGTCGAGCCGAACTCCGGCGACATGTTGCCGAGGGTGGCGCGGTTGGCCAGCGGCACCGAGCCGACGCCGTCACCGTAGAACTCGACGAACTTGCCGACGACGCCGTGCTTGCGCAGCATCTCGGTGATGGTGAGCACCAGGTCGGTGGCGGTGGCGCCGTCCGGCAGCGCGCCGGTGAGCTTGAAGCCGACCACGCGCGGGATCAGCATGGAGACCGGCTGGCCCAGCATCGCGGCCTCGGCCTCGATGCCGCCGACGCCCCAGCCCAGCACGCCCAGGCCGTTGACCATGGTGGTGTGCGAGTCGGTGCCGACGCAGGTGTCGGGGTAGGCCTGGCCGTTGCGGACCATGACGGTGCGGGCCAGGTACTCGATGTTGACCTGGTGCACGATGCCGGTGCCCGGCGGGACGACCTTGAACTCGTCGAACGCGGTCTGGCCCCAGCGCAGGAACTGGTAGCGCTCCTTGTTGCGGCCGTACTCGATCTCGACGTTCTGGGTGAACGCGTCCTTGGTGCCGAACTTGTCGGCGATGACCGAGTGGTCGATGACCATCTCGGCCGGCGCCAGCGGGTTGATCCGGGAGGGGTCGCCGCCGAGCTCCTTGACGGCCTCACGCATGGTGGCGAGGTCGACGACACAGGGCACGCCGGTGAAGTCCTGCATGATCACGCGGGCGGGGGTGAACTGGATCTCCTCGGAGGGCTCCGCGTTCGGGTCCCAGCCGCCGAGCGCCCGGATGTGGTCGGCGGTGATGTTGGCGCCGTCCTCGGTGCGGAGCAGGTTCTCCAGGAGGATCTTCAGGCTGTAGGGAAGGCGGGCGGCGCCCTCGACCTGGTCGAGCTTGAAGATCTCGTACGACTCGTCGCCCACCTGCAGCGTGCTGCGGGCGTCGAAGCTGTTCGCGGACACGACTTCTCCCTGTGTTCTGGGTCTTCCGGGCGCGCTGCTCACGCGATCCAAGTCGAGTGTAGCGGCAGATATCTTGATGTCGAGATACCACCCTAATACACGCCGGGTCATCGCGCGAAACCGGGCGGCCGGACCGCGCGCGACGTGTCGCGCGCGGTCCGCCCGCCCGGTGCGGAAGCAGATGTCGAGCCGGGCTCAGGCCACCGTCAGTTCACAAGAACCCGCTGGTCGGCAGGGGTGCCCGTGGTGTCGGCCGCCGCCTTCGGGGCGTGCGCGCCGCGCTTGGGCAGGGCGGCCAGCAGGAGCGTCACCACCGCCAGCGCGCCGACCATCCAGAACATCGCGTGACCGAAGGAGCGGACCACCGTCGAACCGGTGAAGGCGACCGAGACCAGCGCCAGGCCGAAGGCGTTGCCGAGCTGGTTGGTGGTGTTGATCAGGCCCGAGGCCGAGCCCGCGTGCTGCTTGGGGACCTCCGAGAGCACCGCGTCCGTCAGCGGGGAGAAGACCATGCCCATCCCGGCGCCCATCACCAGCAGCGGCAGCGCCATCTGCCAGGAGTGGATGCCCTGGCCGTAGCGGTAGGCCTCGCCGATGTAGAGCAGCGCGCCCGCGGCGGTGGTCAGCGCACCGAGCTGGAGCACCGAGCGGCTCCCCAGGCGCGGCACCAGCAGCTGCACCGACATTCCGGCGGCGGCCGAGCAGGCGACGGTGAACGGAAGGCCGGTCAGGCCGGCGTGCAGCGGGGTCCAGCCGAGGCCGATCTGCATGTACAGCGTCCAGACCAGGAAGAAGATGCCCATCCCGGCGCCGAAGACCAGCTGGACGCCGATCCCGGCGGCGAAGCTGCGCGCCTTGAAGAGGGTCAGCTCGACCAGCGGGGACCCGTCCTTCGCGCCCTTGAACCGCTCGTAGCGGACGAAGCCGCCGAGCGCGGCGAGACCGGCCGCCATCAGCGCCCAGCCCCACACCGGCCAGCCGTTCTCCCGGCCCTGGACCAGCGGGTACATCACCATCAGCAGACCGGCGGTGGCCAGCGCGACGCCGACCAGGTCCAGCTTCAGGGCGTGCGGCGCCCTGGACTCGTCGATGAAGCGGCGGCCGAGGACCAGGCCGGCGATGCCGAAGGGCAGGTTGATCAGGAAGATCGGCCGCCACTCCAGGCCGAACACGTTCCACGTCGTCAGCAGCGCACCCAGCAGCGGGCCGGTGACGGCGGCGAGCCCGATGATCGCTCCGAACATCCCGAAGACCTTGCCGCGCTCCTCACCGCTGAAGGTCGCATGGATGATCGAGAGCACCTGGGGCACCATCAGCGCCGCTGTCGCGCCCTGCAGCATGCGCGTGGCGACCAGCATCTCCGGGTTGGCGGCGAGGCCGCACAGCAGTGAGGCGGCGGTGAAGCCGGCCGTGCCGATCAGGAAGACGCGCTTGCGGCCGTAGATGTCGCCGAGGCGCCCGCCGGTGATCAGACCGACCGCGAAGGCGAGCGCGTAACCGGCGGTGATCCACTGGATCGCGCTGAAGCCCGCGCCGGTGTCGCGTTGGATGCTCGGAATGGCGATGTTGACGATCGTCGCGTCGACCAGGTCCATGAAGCTGGCCGTCATGACGACGGCCAGGGCGATCCACCGCCTGCGATCCGTGCTGCTCATCTGTCCTTCTCCCCTGCGGCTTCCTGCTGCTCTCTCGTTGACAGGACCTAAGCTATGAGGGATGTAGGACAGGTCTTGTCCTAGTGGGCGCGGATTCTGGAAGACGTGATGGACACCTCGGCACGACTGTTGAATCTGCTCTCCTTGCTGCAGACCCCGCGGGAGTGGTCGGGCACGGAACTCGCCGACCGGCTCGAGGTCAGCACCCGCACCATCCGCCGCGACGTCGACCGCCTGCGCGACCTCGGCTACCCGGTCGAGGCCACCATGGGCTCCATCGGCGGCTACCGCCTGGTCGCGGGCCGCGCTCTGCCGCCGCTGCTGCTCGACGACGAGGAGGCCGTCGCCATCGCGGTCGGCCTGCGCGCCGCAGCGGGCAGCGCCGTCGACGGCATCGAGGACGCGTCGCTGCGGGCGTTGACCAAGCTGGAGCAGGTGCTGCCCTCGCGCCTGCGCTACCGCGTGGGCGCGCTGGGCTCCGCCGTGGTCACCATGACGGGCGGCGGCCCGCGCGTCGAACCGGCCGTGCTGACGGTGATCGCGGGCGCGATCACCAATCACGAACGGGTCCGCTTCGCCTACCGCGCGGCGGACGGCGCGGAGTCGCGACGCCATGTCGAGCCGCAGCGCCTGGTGGCGACCGGCCGCCGCTGGTACCTCGTCGCCTGGGACCTCGACCGCGACGACTGGCGCCTCTTCCGCGTCGACCGGCTCGTCACCCCGACGGCCACGGGCGCGCGGGCAACGGCCCGCGACCTGCCCGCCGCCGACGCGGCGGCGTTCGTGCAGGACAAGCTGAGGCGGCTGTGGCCGTCCTCGCCGGTGGTGGTGGACTTCGACGCCGACCCCGAACTGCTCAGGTCCAAGCTCGGCCAGGCCCCGGGCGAGGTCACCGAACTCCCCGACGGCCGCGCCCGCTGGAGCGCCGAGGCGGACCGCCTCGACTGGACGGCGGTCCGCCTGCTGATGCTGGACCTGCCCTTCACGGTCCAGTCGCCGCCCGCACTGGTGGAGCAGGTCCGCGCGATCGGGGAGCGGGCGACGCGGTCAGTCGGATCCTGACGGCCGGCCCAGGCAGTGGCGGATCACCGCCTCGACGACCAGCTCCGGTGCCCGCAGCGGGAGGTAGTGGTCCACGCCGGGCAGGAGGGTGAGCTCGCATCCGGGGATGCGCCGGGCCGCCTCCTGGTTCGCGGCCACCAGCGCGGCGCGATCGAGGTCGCCCACCAGCAGGACCGAGGGCACCTCGACCTGACCGAGCCGC
The DNA here is from genome assembly GCF_000787855.1 of Streptacidiphilus anmyonensis. Lineage (GTDB taxonomy): Bacteria > Actinomycetota > Actinomycetes > Streptomycetales > Streptomycetaceae > Streptacidiphilus > Streptacidiphilus anmyonensis. The sequence goes on from NZ_BBPQ01000002.1 coordinate 344,818, forward strand.
TCGAAGACGGTCTCGTCCTCCTGCTCGAACTCCCCCGCCTCCCAGGTCGCCACGGAGGAGCGCATCAGCGCGAAGACCCGCTCGTCCGCGCCAGCCGCCGCCCAGACCCGCAGGGCGAAGGTCAGCCGGACGTCGGGGGCGCCCGATCGCTTCAGCGCGTCGTACTCGGCCTCCAGCTCCGGCTCCTCCGGCCAGGGATACCCGGGCACGCTCGGACAGAGCAGCACCATGGAGGCCACCCGCTCCGGCGCGGCGAGCGCCAGCGTCATCGCCGTCCCGCCACCCATGCTGCACCCGACCAGGGAGGCACGACGGACCCCGAAGTGGTCGAGCACCGCCTCCAGGTCATCGACCAACGCGTATGGGGCGGTCGCCCGAGGGGACCGCCCGTAGCCGCGCATGTCGTAGCGGATCACCCGGAACCGCTCGGCGAGCGGGGGCACCAGCTCGTCCCAGATGGCCGAATGGCCGATCCCGGGGTGCAGCAGGACCAGCGGCGGGCCGTCCCCGCCGGTATCCCGCGCCCAGACCTCGCCGCCGCGCACCTTCACCATGCCGTCCCAGACAGTCATGGCAACCAGCTTGGCCCCCGGCTGACGGGGCGTCATCCGGTTTTCGCGGGGGCGGCTCGGCGGTGGCGACCGGCGGCGGTGGCGACGGGGCGTCAGTCTCCCAGCGTCGCGACCATGACGGCCTTGATGGTGTGGAGGCGGTTCTCTGCCTGGTCGAAGACGATGGAGTGCTTGGACTCGAAGAGTTCGTCCGTGCACTCGAGCTCGGACATCCCGGTGGCCGCGTGCATCTGGCGGCCGACCTCGGTGCCGAGGTCGTGGAAGGCCGGGAGGCAGTGGAGGAACTTGACGTCCGGGTTGCCGGTGGCGCGGACGGTGTCCATGGAGACCTGGTACGGGGTGAGCAGCGCGATGCGCTCGGTCCAGACCTCCTTGGGCTCGCCCATGGAGACCCAGACGTCCGTGTAGAGGAAGTCCGCGCCCGCGACGCCGGCCGCCACGTCGTCGGTGAGGGTGATGCGCGCGCCGCTCTCCGCCGCGAGGCGGCGGGCCTCGGACTGGACGTCGTCGGTCGGCCAGAGCGCCTTCGGCGCGACGATGCGGATGTCCATGCCGAGGAGCGCGCCGGTGACGAGGAGGGAGTTGCCCATGTTGTTGCGGGCGTCACCGAGGTAGGCGAGGGCGACCTCGCCCAGCGGCTTGGTGCTGTGCTCCTGGACGGTGAGGACGTCCGCCAGCATCTGCGTGGGGTGCCACTCGTCGGTGAGGCCGTTCCAGACCGGGACGCCCGCGTACTGCGCCAACTCCTCGACGATCTCCTGGCCGTGGCCGCGGTACTCGATGCCGTCGAACATCCGGCCCAGCACCCGGGCGCTGTCCTTGACGGACTCCTTGCTGCCGAGATGCGAGCCGGACGGGTCCAGGTAGACGGTGTGCGCGCCCTGGTCGGCCGCGGCGACCTCGAAGGCGCAGCGGGTGCGGGTGGAGCCCTTCTCGAAGACCAGGGCGATGTTCCTGCCCCGCAGGCGCGGCTGCTCCGTCCCGGCGTACTTGGCCGCCTTGAGCTGGGCCGACAGGTCGACCAGGAAGCGGAACTCCTGGGCGGCGAAGTCCGACTCCTTGAGGAAGTGCCGGTTGCGCAGATTGAAGGCCATGCCGGGCTCCTGGCAGACGTGGGCGGACGGAAGTGTCGGTGAGGACCGGCGTCCAGCATATACGTGCATACCCATGGATGGTTATGCAGTTTGGAGCGTGAGCTTCATCTCCAGCTCCATCGTCTCCGGATCGAGGTCGTAGGGCTGGCTGTGGCCGGTCCGCACGAAACCGCGGCGCTCGTAGAAGCGCAGCGCGCGGGCGTTGTGCTCGTGCACCTCCAGGTAGAGTGCCGGCGCGCCCGCCTCGTCGCGGGCCCAGGCGATGCAGGTGTCCAGCAGGGCGTCCGTCAGGCCGGTCCCCCGGCCCCGGTGGGCCGGGTCCACCCACACGCCCACCAGCCATGCCCGCTCCGGCGCCTGCCCGGGGTCCGCGGCCGGAACGTAGGCGTTCATGACGCCGACCCACTCCCCGGTCTCCTCCAGGACGGCGGCGTAACCGGTGTTGCCGGGCTGCGTGTTGCGCGCCGCGCGGAAACGCCAGGTGTCCTCGTCGTGGGCGAGCGCCGTCTCGTGGGACTCCAGGTACGCCATGGGCGTGTCCTTGGTCATCCGCAGACGGATGTCCCGGACGCGCTCCCAGTCCTCGGGCCGGACGCGGTGGATGCGGTAGGTCATGTGCTGTTCCCTGCTGCTTTCCGGTTTCCGTGACGGTTCGTTGGCAACTCCCCGGGGCGTGGGGCCATCCTCCCTCAGCGGTCGGTCCTGCGTGCTCCGACCGTCCGAGGAGGGCTGCCCCACGCCTCCAGGACTGCGACTACAGCCGGGGGTCGACCGGTTCCGACTCCAGGGCCAGCACCGCGAAGACGGCCTCGTGCACGCGCCACAGCGGTTCGCCCGCCGCCAGCCGGTCCAGCGCCTCGACGCCGAGCGCGTACTCGCGCAGCGCGAGCGAGCGCTTGTGGCCGAGGGCGCGGGAGCGCAGACGGGTCAGGTGCTCCGGGCGGGTGTAGTCGGGGCCGTAGATGATCCGCAGGTACTCGCGACCGCGGACCTTCACCCCCGGCTGGACCAGGCGGCCGCCGCCGGCCTCCGAGCGGACCAGCGAGGCCATCGGCTTGACCACCATGCCCTCGCCGCCGCGCCCGGTCATCTCCTCCCACCAGGCCGCGCCGGCCGCGCAGGAGTCCGGGTCCTCGGTGTCGACGACGAGCCGCCGCGTCGGGCGCAGCAGCGGCGAGACGTCCGCGTCGACCAGGCGGTCGATCCAGGCGAGGTGCCGGTCGTGCGGACGCACGGCCAGGTTCGCGCCCTCGGCCGCCAGCAGCTGGAACGGCGCGAGACGCACCGAGTCCAGCCCCTCGACCGTCCAGCAGTAGCGCCGGTACGCCTCGGTGAACGCGGCGGCGTCCTGCGCACGCAGCTCCTGACGCTGCGCCAGCTCCGCGAGCGCGGCCAGCCCCTCAGCGTCGAGCGCGGCGCCGTCGAGCGCCGCCGCGCCACGCGCCGACGCCGACGCCAGCGCGGAGCGCGCGGCGGCCAGCGCCGCGCCGGAGGCCGCACCGACCGCCGCGTACTGGCGGCGCAGCAGGCTCTCGGCCTTCAGCGACCACGGCAGCAGCTCGGCGTCGAGCAGCAGCCAGTCGCTCTCCAGCTCCGCGAAGAGCCCGGCGGACTCCGCCGCGGCGCGCAGCCGGTCCAGCACCGCGCGGGTCAGCGCGCCGTGCTCGGCGGGGAGGCCGGGCACGGTGAGGTCGTCGAGGAAGGCCCGGCCGGTGCGGGTCCAGATCTGCCCGCCGGTCGGCACGCCGAAGCGCTTCTCCCCCGCCGAGCCCTCCGGATCGCGGCAGACCAGGACGACCGCGCGCGAGCCCATGTGCTTCTCCTCGCACACGACCTGGCGCACCCCGTCCGCCCGGTAGGAGGCGAACGCCTCGTCCGGGTGCTCCAGGTAGCCCTCGCGCTGGGAGGTGCCCACGGGGGCCATGGTCGGCGGCAGGTAGGCGAGCAGGCGCGGGTCGATGGCGAAGCGGCTCATCACCTCCAGCGCGGCGGCCGCGTTCTCCTCGCGGACGGCGACCCGGCCGTGGTGGCGGGTCTCCACGATGCGCTTGCCCGCGACGTCCGTGAGCGCCAGCGGGCGTCCCTCGCGCGCGCCGGGCGCGTCGCTGATCAGCGGCCGCACCGGCTCGTACCAGACCTGCTCGGCGTCGACCTCGACCAGCTCCCGCTCCGGGTAGCGCAGCGCCGTCATCGTCCCGCCGAAGACGCAGCCGGTGTCCAGGCAGATCGTGTTGTTGAGGAAGCTCGCGGTCGGCGTCGGGGTGTGACCGTAGACGACCAGCGCCTGGCCTCGGTACTCCTCCGCCCACGGGTAGCGGACGGGCAGGCCGTACTCGTCGGTCTCGCCGGTGGTGTCCCCGTAGAGGGCGTGCGAGCGCACCCGCCCGCTGGTACGGCCGTGGTACTTCTCCGGCAGACCGGCGTGGCAGACCACCAGCCGGCCGTCGTCCAGCAGGTAGTGGCTGACCAGGCCGTCGATGAACTCCCGCACCTGCGCGACGAACTCCGGCGGCTCGGCGGCCAGCTGGTCCAGCGACTCCTTGAGGCCGTGGCTGACCGTCACCTTGCGGCCCGCGAGCGCGCGGCCGAGCTTGTTCTCGTGGTTGCCCGGCACGCAGAGCGCGTGCCCGGCCGCGACCATGCCCATCACCAGGCGCAGCACGCCCGGCGTGTCCGGCCCGCGGTCGACCAGGTCGCCGACGAAGACGGCGGTGCGGCCGTCCGGGTGCGCGGCGTCGACCGCGCGGCCCTCGGCGTCGCGGGTCACCGCGTAGCCGAGCCTGCCCAGCAGGGTGACCAGTTCGGAGCGGCAGCCGTGGATGTCGCCGACGACGTCGAACGGGCCGGTGAGGTGCCTGAGGTCGTTGTAGCGCTTCTCGTAGACCACCTCGGCCGCGTCGACCTCGGCCTCCGTGCGCAGCACGTGCACCTTGCGGAAGCCCTCCCGCTCCAGGTGGCGCAGCGAACGGCGCAGCTCGCTCTGCTGGCGCTGCAGCACGCGCGGCGGGAAGTGCGCCCGGTCCGGCTTGCGGGAGTTGCGCTCCGCGCACAGCTGCGACGGCAGGTCCAGCACGATGGCGACGGGCAGGACGTCGTACTCGCGTGCCAGCTCGACGAGCTTGCGGCGCGACTCCTGCTGCACGTTGGTCGCGTCGACGACGGTGACGCGACCGGCGGCCAGGCGCTTGCCGGCGATGTAGTGGAGCACGTCGAAGGCGTCGCCGGTGGCCGCCTGGTCGTTGGGGTCGTCCGAGACGAGGCCGCGGCAGGCGTCGGAGGAGACGACCTGGGTCGGCAGGAAGTGCTTGGCGGCGAAGCTGGACTTGCCGGAGCCGGTGGTGCCGACGAGCACGACCAGGGAGAGGTCCGGGACGGCGAGCTCGCGTCGCGGTGCTTCGGTGTCGGTCATCGGGTCACGCTCCCTTCGGGGTGGTGGTCTCGTCAGTGCGGGTGAAGGCGGCGAGCTGGGTGGGCGGGCCGACCTCCGGGTCCTCGTCGCCGACGGGACCGTAGGCGACGGCGTAGCCGTAGGTCTCGGCGGTCCGCTCCGCCCAGGCACGGAACTGCGCCCGGTCCCACTCGAAGCGGTGGTCGGCGTGGCGCACGTGACCGGCGGGCAGCGACTCCCACCGCACGTTGTACTCCGCGTTGGGCGTGGTGACCACGACCGTGCCCGGGCGGGCCGCGCCGAAGACGGCGTACTCCAGCGCCGGCAGGCGCTCCTCGTCGACGTGCTCGATCACCTCGGAGAGGACGGCCGCGTCGTAGCCGGTCAGGCGCGCGTCGGTGTAGGTCAGCGCGCCCTGGACCAGCTTCACGCGGGCGGCCTGCCGCTCGTTCATCCGGTCCAGGCGGAGGCGGCGCGCGGCGATCATGAGGGCGCGGGCGGAGACCTCGACGCCGACGATCTCGGTGAAGGTGCGGTCCTTCAGCAGTTCGGCGACGAGGGCGGCCTCGCCGCAGCCCAGGTCGAGCACGCGCTTGGCGCCCGCCGCGCGGAGCTGGTCGACGATCGCGGCGCGACGGAGGACCGCCAGCGGGGTCGCCTTCGGCTCACCCGGCTCCCCCTGCTCGCCCGGCACCCCTGTCGTGCCCGGCTCACCTGGCTCGCCCGTCTCCTCCGGTTCCCCCGGCTCCCCGTCGGAGACGGCTGTCTCCTCCGGGACGGCGTTGTCGAGCTCCTCCGGCTCGCGGTCGTCCGCCTCGGCCAGCCGGGCCAGCTCCAGACGCTCGTTCGCGGCACGCGCCAGCGACCAGCGGCGGGAGAAGTAGCGGCGCACGATCAGCTGGCGCTCGGGGTGCGCGGCCAGCCAGCCCTCGCCGCGGGCGAGCAGCTTGTCGACCTCGTCCGGAGCGACCCAGTAGTGCTTCGCGTCGTCGAGGACGGGCAGCAGCACATAGAGCTGGCTGAGCGCCTCGGCCAGCCGCAGTGTGCCGGTCAGGCGCAGCCCGACGTAGCGGGAGTCGCCCCACTCCGGGAAGGTCGCGTCCAGCGGCAGCGGCTCGGCCTCGACCAGCCAGCCGAGCGGCTCGAACAGACGGCGCACCAGCTCCGCTCCGCCCTTGGCGGGGACGGCGGGCAGCTCGACCGTCAGCGGCTGTGCCTCGACGGCCAGCTCGGGTCGCGCCTTGCAGTCGCCCTTCATGGCGCTCTTGAAGACGGCGCTCATGGCCACCGCGAGCAGCGAGGAGGCCGCGTAGGGGCGGTCGTTGACGTACTGGGCCAGGGCGAAGTCGGGCGAGCCCCCGCGCCCCTTCGCGCCGCGACCCCGGCGGACCAGGGCGATCGGGTCGACCTCCAGCAGCAGCGCGGCCGTGCAGCGGTCGGCGCTCGCCTCCGGGTAGAAGACGTGCGCGCGACCGTGGGCCGTGCTGAAGGACTGGGCCTTGTCCGGGTGTTTGTGCAGCAGGAAGCCCAGATCGGTGGCGGGCCGCTGGTCGGTACCGGTGGTGCTGATCGTCAGGAACACAGGGACGAGTATGACCAGGTGTTCGACTTTCGCCCACGGAGTTTTCTCCTCGCGGTAGGCCTGCCACCTGGCGGTTCGTGGCGGGGAGGGCATCAGCCGGCCCGCGTACGTCTTCTGCTCGGGCGTCCGGATACGTATCGTGCCGCCATGACGCACGTCTCCCCCTGGCTGCGGCTGGAACAGGTCACGGCCGCGAACGTCGACGCGGCCTGTGCGCTGCTGGTCCGCCCGGAGCAGAACGGCTTCGTCGCCCCGGTGGTGAAGTCGCTGGCCGAGGCGTACGTCCATGGGACCCACGCCTGGCCGCGACTGATCTTCGACCGGGATCAACTGGTGGGCTTCGTCATGGGCAGTTTCGATCCGAGCAGCCCCGTCGAGGCGTTCCGCTGCGGGATCTGGCGGCTGAACATCGCCGCCGAGTACCAGCGGCGGGGTTACGGGCGCTTCGCGGTCGCCGCCATCTGCTCCGAGGCCCGCAGTCGCGGGGAGCGCCGGGTCAGCGTGCTGTGGCTGCCGGGCCGAGACGGCCCGGAGTACTTCTATCTGAACCTGGGCTTCCGCCCGACCGGAGAGATGATCTACGGGCAGGTCGCCGCCGAACTCCTGCTGGCCTGAGGGTTCCGTCCCACGCCTCGTTCGTGTGGGTGGCGGGTGGTTCGTGTCGGTGGCGGGTCGTGTGTGGCCACCCACGGCCCGCCACCTGGTGGTTCAGCGGAGCGGGCTCAGCCCGACATCGCGCAGCCGCCGGCCGCGTTGCTCCACGTCGGCTGCATGGCGAAGTCGCCGGTGGGCAGGGAGACCGTGCCCAGGTTCTGCCAGGCGCACAGGTCGCCGTCCTCCTCGCCGTCGGAGGCGACCCAGCCGCTGGAGGGCTGCGGGTCCGTCAGCGACTCGGCGTACTCGTGACCGCCGACGATGCTGAAGCCGTCCAGCTGGTTCGCCACCGAGTTCGCGCCGCAGCTCGAACCGGCGTCGAGGACGTACGGCATGTTGGTGTAGGAGACCGTGCCGTCGTAGTCGTGCCAGGCGCAGAAACCGCTGTTCGGGAAGCCGTCGGGCGAGGTGCCGCTCGGGCTCATCACGACGATCTGCACGTCCGGGCCGGAGACGCCGAAGTGGGACGCGGCGGCGTCCGCCTCGGCGGCGATGTCGGCCTGCTGGGCGTTGGCCGGGGCGGGCGCGGAGTCGTCCACCCAGGTGCCGCCGAGCACCGGGCCGCCGAACGACGGGCCCTGGCCGCTGCTGTCGGTGTACTGCGAGGTGACGGTGGACCAGCTGTCCGACGACGTGCCGAGACCGCTGAAGAGGTTGGTCTGGTACTGCTCCACGCCGTTGCCGTCGCTGTCCCACTGGTTGCCCCAGAAGACCAGGTAGACGCTCACCTGGTGCTGGACCGGACCGCCGTTGTAGATCAGCGTGCTGTCGGCGGGAGCCCGGCCCACCTGCCGCCGCACGGCGTCGCCGCGCGCGCCGACCATGGGGATCACGCCGTGGCGGCCGTGGATCTCCACCCGGTAGAGGTGGCCGTGGGAGCGGACCAGCTGGACGTCGCCCGTCCGCGTGATCGCCTGCGGGGCGGTGGTCTTCGCGGCCGCGACCCCGGAGGGGGCGCCGGCGAAGAGGGCTGCTAAGGCGAGGCCACACGCGGTGGCCAGGGACGCGGTGACACCGCGTCGTATCCGGAACATCCTCATACCTCCTGGTTGGGGAAGGGAGTTCTGACGAGTCCACATCACACACCCCGTTTCGGGGTGACAACAAGGGAAATGAGGGTGAGAGCTGAGCAAGAGCTGTGAATTCTCTGTGAGCAGCGTCGGCGGCCCGGCGGGCCCCGGCGGCGCTCAGCCGCGCGAGCGCAGCCGGCGCAGCATCCTGGCGTCGTCGAAGCCGACGTCACGCGCCGCCGCCTCGACCGTGGCACCGTGGCTGATCAGATGCTCCGCCCGCTCGAGCCGCAGCGCCTGCTGGTAGCGCAGCGGCGTCAGCCCGCCGGTCGCCCGGGTGAAGGCGCGGGTCAGCGTGCGCTCGCTGACCCCGCCCGCCGCAGCCAGCCGGGCGAGCGGCAGCGCCTCGGCGAACCGGGTGTCGATCAGGTCCTGCACCCGGTGGACGCTGTCGTCGAGATGCGAGCGGTACCGCAGCATCGCGCTCGCCTGCGGCTCGTGGCCGTTGCGCCGGGCGTAGACCACCATGTCCCGCGCCACCTGCGCGGCCGCCGCAGGTCCGTGCCGTCCGGCGACCAGGTGCAACGCGAGGTCGATCCCCGACGCGATGCCCGCCGAGGTCACCACCCGGTCGTCGGTGGTGAACAGCACGTCCCTCACCACGTGCGCCCGCGGGTGACGGCGCGCCAGCTCGTCCTGGAGGTCGTGGTGGGTGGTGCAGCGCCGCCCGTCCAGCAGTCCGGCGGCGCCGAGCGCCTGCGCCCCCGCGCAGACGCTGGCGACGGTGCCGCCCACGGCGTGGTGCGCCCGCAGCGCCTCCAGCGAGGCCGGTCCGAGCGGCAGCGGCAGGTCGGGGTCCGGGCCGTCCGGCACATGCCAGCCCGGCACCACCAGCAGGTCGTCCACCCCGAGCTCCGGCCAGACCGTCCCGGCCTGGAGCGGGAGGCCCTGCGCACTGGGCACCGACTCCCGCTCCGCGACGTAGTGGAGTTCGTAGGGATACCCGAAGGCGGCCGCGGTCCCGAAGACCTGGGCGGGACCGGCCAGGTCCAGCAGATGGACCCCGGGCACCAGGAGGAAGGCGATGCGGCACGTCACCCGCACATCATCGCCCAGGCCCCATGACCGGCCCCGTCGCCCAGCCCCATCGCCGACTCCCCCGTGGCCGGCTCCCCCCATGGCCGGCCTCATCGTCCGGCTGCGGCGACCAGTTCGTCGACGGTGGCGATCTCGGCGAAGCGGTCCCGCAGCACCGCCTCGGTGCGCTCGATGATGGCGGCGGCGCTCAGCGAGCCGATCGGGTGCGTGGTGGTGGCGTCGGTGACGAAGACGCAGCGGTAGCCGAAGTCACTGCCCACCCGCGTGGTGGTCTCCACGCACTGCTCGGTGCGGATCCCGCAGAGGACCAGCTCGGTGACCCCCCGCTCGGTCAGCTGCTGCTGCAGGTTGGTGGTCGTGAACGCGTTGTGGCTGGTCTTGTGGACCGTGATCTCGCCGGGGAGCGGGCTCTCCAGCTCCTCCAGCAGGCGGACGTAGCCCTGGGCGGGATCGAAGACCGTGTCGGTGCCGGGCTCCGAGTGGAGCACCCAGACGACGGTGTCGCCCTGTTCCCGGGCCAGCCGGACTAGCCGGTTGACCGGCTCGGCGATCTTGGGGTTGTCGATCCCCGCCCACCCGCCGGGCCCCTCGGCACGGGCGCGGAACGATTCCTGGACATCGATGACGATCAGTGCGCGACTCATGAGACCTAGTCTGGCCTCGTACGATGTCTCCGGATAAGGCCGCATCGGGTCTGCCTCCGGAACGATCCGGTCACCACCGGACGAGGCTGCCGCGCAGCGGACACGCGGTCCGTCCAGCGGGACGGGTTCGGCATCCGCCCACCCGATTGGTTAGCGTTCAGGCGTGACTACTGAGACCTCCACCACCACCGCTCCCACGGGCGGCGCCGTCGGCGTCGGCCTGGCCACCGTCGCCGCCGACGGCACCGTCCTCGACACCTGGTTCCCCGCGCCGAAGCTGGTCGCGGCGGGGTCGGAGGAGTCCGGCCCGGCCGGGTCCGTCCGCCTGACCGCCGAGCAGGCCGAGGCGGAGCTGGGCGCCGGCGCGACAGCCGCCCTCCGGGTGGACCCGCGCCGCGGGGTCGAGGTGATCGCGGTCCGCACGGTGATCGGCTCGCTCGACGACAAGCCGCTGGACACCCACGACGTGTACCTGCGCCTCCACCTGCTGAGCCACCGCCTGGTGCGGCCGCACGGCCAGAACCTCGACGGGATCTTCGGCCTGCTGGCCAACGTCGCCTGGACCAGCATCGGGCCCGTCCCCGTCGCCCAGGTCGAGGCCGCGCGCCTCGCGGTGCGCGCGGAGGGCGGCCAGCTGGCCGTCTACGGGATCGACAAGTTCCCGCGCATGACCGACTACGTCGCCCCCACGGGCGTCCGGATCGCCCACGCCGACCGGGTCCGCCTCGGCGCGCACCTGGCCGAGGGCACCACCGTGATGCACGAGGGCTTCGTCAACTTCAACGCCGGGACCCTCGGCACCTCGATGGTCGAGGGCCGCATCTCGGCCGGTGTGGTCGTCGGCGACCACAGCGACATCGGCGGCGGCGCGTCGATCATGGGCACGCTGTCCGGCGGCGGCAAGCAGGTGGTCTCGGTGGGCCAGCGCTGCCTGCTCGGCGCGAACGCCGGTATCGGCATCTCCCTCGGCGACGACTGCGTGGTCGAGGCCGGCCTCTACGTGACCGCGGGCACCCGGGTCACCACCCCCGACGGCAGCGTGGCCAAGGCCGTCGAGCTGTCCGGTCAGTCGAACCTCCTGTTCCGCCGCAACTCGCAGTCGGGCGCGGTCGAGGTCATCGCGCGCAGCGGCAGCTGGGGCGGCCTGAACGCCGACCTGCACGCGCACAACTGAGGCGGCCTCCGGCTGCGGACGCTCAGTGGTGGGGCCCGTCGGGGGCGCGGGGCAGTGCCCCCGCGCCCCTGACGGGGCTCTAGCAGGCGGGGACGCCCCCCTTCAAACGGCGTCCCGCTAGGGGGTGAACTGCCGCTGGCCGGTGCGCTCTTGGGTGTGACGGGGAGTGACCGGCCGGTTGGTCGGATCGTTGGCCGCACGGGACCGGCACTACTGGACGCCGGGTTCCGTCCCCGCTCCGAGGAGGTCAGCCCCGCCATGTCCGAACCACCGAGCCCCAGCCCGCAGAATCTGCTGGCGCAGATGGAGCAGATGCTGGCCGCGCTCAGCGCCGACCTGGTCCAGCTCGACGCCGAACTGCAGCCGTCGACGGCCCACGCCGACCAGGAGGACCGGGAGGGCGGCTCCTTCACCCCGGAGGCGGATCGAGCCTGACGCCGACGCGCGCCAGCCTCTCCTCGCCCGGCCCTTCTCCCGCCTCGGCCGCCTCGGCCGTCTCGGTCAGCTCGCCCGCCTCGGCCATCTGGGCCGCCGCCGGGTCCGGCGGCTCCTCGCCGAGCGCGCGCATCAGCTCGGTGGCCAGTTCGCGGGCCTCGAAGGCGGCGTCGACGCCGTCGACGCAGGACCAGTAGAGGCTCTGCTCGTCCGCCCCGAGCGCGACCACCAGCAGCGACTGGCAGACCTCCCGCAGCAGCACACGCAGCTCCCGCACCGTCGCCACCGGATCCGCCAGCTCGCTGAGCCTGGCGGCCCGGTCGCCCGTCACCGGCTCGTCCGGTGGCCGGCCGATGCACTCGGCCGCGTGGGCGCCCGCCTCGGCCAGGGCCCGTGCGATCTCCACGGGCCCGCAGCCCGGGCCGCCCTCGAGCGCCCGGCCCGTCAGCGCGAGCGCCGCCATCTGCGCCACGGCCTCGGTGACACGGCACGCCTGCCATGCCTCCACCGTCACGTCCGTCGCGGAGCGCGCCTCCACCAGCGCGTGCCGGGTCGTCTTGATCAGTCGCAGTGCGTCCATGACGCCACCCCACCCTCGGGTCCGGGGCGACGGACTCGGCGTCCGCGCCCGCCTTCTGGTGGACCCAGACTCCGCCCGAACGCCGACGCCCGTCCCGGACCGTCCGCGATCTGTGGACAACCCGGGGGGTGTGGAAAACGACGCCACCCGCGAGGGTGAGCGACGGTGGGATCAGTCCAGCGGCTGCGGCTCCGCCGCCGGGAAGCGCAGCTCGTTGCGCTCGATCTTCGCGGCCAGGGCGGCCAACGGATCGACGCCGAGCACGCCGCAGAACTGGAGCAGGTAGGCGAGGACGTCCGCGACCTCGTCCTCGACCTGGTGCGCGCGCTTCGGGTGGCTCATCACCTCGGCGGCCTGCTCCGGGGTCAACCACTGGAAGATCTCCAGGAGTTCGGCCGCCTCCACGCTCAGTGCCGCGGCCAGGTTCTTCGGCGTGTGGTACGGCTGCCACTTCCGCGCCGCGGCGAAGGCCCGCAGCCGGTCCATGAGCACCTCGACGGTCAGACCCCGCTCGTCCCGCCCGTCCTGCTCGCCCTCGGCCGGTCCCTGCGCGCCCTGCGGCTGCTCGCCCTGCGGCGTGGATGCGTCCATGAGGATCATTCTCCCCGAAACACGCTGTGCCCCGCCTCGTCGCGGCGGCACAGCACCGTGCGCACGCCCGGCACGGTCACCGCCGCCCCGGAGGTGGCCAGCAGGCGGACGTGGCCGCGCGCGGCGACCTCCGTCGCGAGCGAGAGCAGCGCGGCGGTGCGCTCCGGCGGCAGACCGAGGTCGAGACCGTCCGCGAGGATCTGCAACAGGCGCTCCGCGTCCGGGATCTCGGCGGCGGGACTCATCTGGAGGACCCCCGGGCCGGTCAGCAGCGCCGTGGCGAACGCCAGTTGGCGCAGCGCGCCCGAAGGCAGCGCGTCCGCGGCGACGCGGCGTCCGCCCGGCTCGTCGAGTGCGGCGCAGACCCACGCGGCCCCGTCGGTCTCGCCGCGGCGCAGCGCGCCGAGGCCGTTGGCCGGGACGGCGCTCATCTCCCGGGCCGCCTGCACGAGTCGGCCGAAGCGGATCCGGCACTCGCCCTCGATCCGGGCGATCACCGCCGAGAGGTTCTCGGCGGAGCCGCGCAGGCGGGCGTCGTCGTCGGCCCGCACCCACGCCCGCATGCGCGCGGGCGCGGGGTCGAGCGCGAAGGTCTCGCGCAGCGCGGTGAGCACCTGCTCGGCGGCGCCGAGCACCAACCGCTCCCCCGCCGTCGCTCCCGCGACGCGCAGCGGCAGTTGGGCGGTGACCAGCGCGGAGGCCGAGAGCGGCGCGCGGATGTCGCCCTGCCGCCCGTCGCTGTGCCAGGCCACGTCGATCCGCCCGCCGCTCCGGCCGACCGCGCCCGTGGTCACCAGCAGCCGCCCGCCGAGGGTGAGGCGCTCCGCGACGACGAGGGCGGTGTCGCCCTCGACCCGCACGGTGACGTCCAGACGCGCCTCGCCCTGCGGCCCGTCGACGGAGCAGCCCAGGCGGATCGCGTCCTCCCCGAACGGCACGCAGCCGGCCGCTCCGCCGCGTGCGGCGGCCAGCGCCGTGCCCGCCTCCTCGCCCTCCGCCAGGGCGGCGAGCACGACCAGCGCCTCCAGGGCGTTGGACTTCCCCGCTCCCGGCGAGCCGTGCAGCAGGGTCACCGCGTCGAGCGGGAGGACGGCGTCGCGGAAGGACTTGAAGGCGGTCGTTCGCAGCTCGGTCAGCACGGGGCGGAGAGGCACGGGGACGAGCCTATGGCAGGGGTGACCTGCGGAAACGTCTCGGCAGCCGTTGATCCACCCCGCCGGGGGACGTGGAGGCACGCCGGGGGACGTTGGGGCACGCCGGGGGCGCGGGAAGCACCAGGAGTGCCCCGGCGCCGCGCCCTCCACACGAGGCCCCGCGGCTCCCGATCAGCTCCCGATCCCTCAGGCGGGAGCCGTGAAGCGGGAGAGGGTCACCGAGGCTGTCACCGTCACCGGGTCCGGCAGGGCCGCGATGCGGTGCGCGAGGGACTCGGCGTCCGTGTGCCAGGCGCTGGGGCCCATGCCGACGACGGTGGCGACCTCGGTGTGGGTGAGCTTCATCGGGAAGGTGTGCTCGCTCGTGCCGGACGGAGCGAGGTGCGGCTCCAGGGCCTTGGCGAGGCGTTCCTCCTTGCGGTCGTCGACGCCGAGCAGGCCCAGTTCCCGGACCAGTTCGGTCAGATGGCGCGGGGTCGGGGTGACGACCAGCAGCAGGCCGCCCGGTCGCAGCACGCGCCGGATCTCCTCGCCGCGCCTTGGTGCGAAGACGTTCAGCACCACGTCCGCCACGCCGTCCCGCAGCGGCAGGGGCTGCCAGGCGTCGCAGACGACGGCGCCCGCGCGCGGGTGGGCCTTCGCGGCCCGGCGCAGGGCGAACTTGGAGATGTCCAGGGCCAGTCCGTGCGCCTCGGGCGCCGCGTCGAGCGCGTGCGCGAGGTAGGAGCCGGTGCCCGCCCCGAGGTCGACGACGCGTTCCGTCCCGACCGGGACGGCGGCGGCGAGCGCGGCGGCGATCGGCGCGTAGTGGCCGGCGCCGAGGAAGTCGACGCGGGCGGCGACCATGGCCGCGGTGTCGCCGGTGCCGGTGTGGGCGCCGCCGGGGAGCAGGTTGGCGTAGCCCTGCTTGGCCACGTCGAAGGAGTGGCGCGCGGGGCAGCGCAGGGAGTTCTGGTCGAGCGTCAACTCGGCGCGGCAGACGGGGCAGCGCAGCCAGGGGACGATGTCGTGGAGCATGGTGCGGTCAGTCCTCGCCGTTCAGTCCTCGCCGTTCAGTCCTCGCCGATCAAGTCTTCGCCGTTCAAGTCTTCGCCGTTCAGTCCTCGCCGGAGCCTTCCTCGCCCGACTCCTCGTCGGGGTCCTCGGAGTCGTCCTCGGCGCGTTCGGCCCCCGCGCCCTCCGGGGTCTGGTCGACGACCCAGCCCGCCAACCGCTGCGCCGTGCCGCCGACACCCAGGCGCCCCTCCCGGACGGCCCGGGAGAGGGCGCGCATCTCGCGGGTCGTGGTGGCCACCGTGGCGCCGCCGGCGACCAGGTAGGCGAAGGCCACGGCCGTCGCGAACAGTTCGTTGTTGCGCTCCAGCGCGGGCACGCGGATGAGCTGGTGCATCAGCGCCGCGGCGCGGTCCTCGGGCTCGGGGTAGACGAGCACGTCGAAGATCTCAGCCTGATGCCGGGTCACCGCCGCGACCAGGGAGCCGTAGTCGGTGACCCGGGGGTCGCCCGGTGTGTACTGCTCGGCGACCATGAGCAGCCAGGACAGGTCGATCTCGACATTGACGTTCAACGACGGAGCCCCCTCAGCGACGCTGTGCCGTGACCTCTCGATCTCCACCGAACTCCGCGAGGAAGACCGCCTCGTACTCCTTCATGAACTGCGCCGCGGCATCCACGAAGGCCCGCCCTGTCTCGCCCATGTCCTGCTGGACCAGCTTCTCGATGTACTGGTTCATGCTGATCCCCTCCTGTTCCGCCCTGGTCCGCGCGATCTCCGCCGTGGTGGCATCAACCCGGACATTCAACTGCTTTTTACTCATACGTTGAAGCTAGCGCGATTCTGCTAGCACAGGAAGGGGTCAGTTTGAGACAACGGGATTCTGGCCAGTAGGGATCTCATTCCCCGCTGCGGGGCTCCAGAATCGCCACACACTCGAAGTGGTGCGTCATCGGGAACAGGTCGAAGGCGCGCAGCTTGACCGGCCGGTAGCCGGCGTCGGCGAAGAAGGCGAGATCGCGGCCGAGCGCCGCCGGGTCGCAGGCGACGTACGCGATGCGACGGGCGCCGAGACCGGCCAGATGCGCGACCGTCTCCCGGCCCGCGCCGGAGCGCGGCGGGTCCAGGACGATCAGGTCGGTCTCCGCGATCCCCGTACGCGGCAGCAGCTTCTCGACCTGGCCGGCCTCGATCCGCACCCGCTGCTCGCCGATCAGGTCGGCCAGGTTGTGACGGGCGTCGGCGACGGCCTGCTTGCTCGACTCGATGCCGAGCACCGCGCCGTCCTCGCCGAGCCGGTCCGCGAGCGCGCCCGCGAAGAGGCCCACGCCGCAGTACAGGTCGAGCGCGTTCTCGCCCTCGCGCGGCTGCAGGCCGTCCAGCACGGCGTCCACGAGCGTGTCGGCCGAGGCCGGGTGGATCTGCCAGAAGCCGCCGTTGCTGACCCGCCAGGTCCGGCCCGCGGCGCGCTCGCGCACGAAGGTGCGGCCGTGGACGCGGTGGTGGCCGCCCTGGTCGTCGATCCGCTGCACCGAGACGGGCTTGTCCAGCTCGACGATCGGCAGCCGGCCGCCCGGCGTCGGGACCAGGATCACGGCCCGGTCGGAGGAGCCGGAGGCGGCGATCGCCTCGACGCTCGCGATCTGCGGCCACTCGCGCCGCTCGATCCCGAGCTCCTGCACGCCCGGCGCCGCGATCAGACACTGCTCGACCGGCACCACCTCGTGCGAGCGGTGGCGGCGCAGCCCGGCGCGACCGGTGGCCGGGTCGACCGCGTACTGCACCCGGGTGCGCCAGGCCGGCACCTGACCGGCCGGGAGCTTGTCGCCCGGGGCGGGCTCGACGCTGCCGTCCCAGCCCGCCTCCTCCGGCGTGAGCCCGGCGAGATTGCGCAGCTGCTCGGTCAGCACCGCGACCTTCAGCTTGCGCTGCCCGCCCGGCGTGACGTGCTGCCAGTCGCAGCCGCCGCACTGCCCCGGCCCCGCGTAGGGGCAGGGCGGCGCGACGCGCTCCTTGGCGGGCCGCAGCACCTCCACCGCGTCCGCGCGCAGGAAGCGCGAGGACGCGGTGCCGTCCGTCACCTCGGCGATCACCAGTTCGCCCGGCAGCGTGTGCCGGACGAAGAGGACCCGGCCCTCGTGGCGGGCGACGCAGTGGCCGCCGTGGGCCACCGGGCCCACCTCGACCTCGTAGCGTTCGCCGACGAGCGACGGCGCGTCCGAAGGGGCGGTACGGCGGGTGGTGGCGGTGCTGCGGCGGGAGGTCACGCCTGGGTGTCCTTAGCGGCTGGAGTGGCGGGAGCAGATGCGGGAGCGGGTACGGAGCCGACCGCCGACGGCCGCTCCTCGCGGCGTCCGACGTCGCCGCGCCGGATCTGCCCCGGCGCGTTCCACGGGCGCTGCTTGCGGCGGCGCTCGGAGGACTCCAGCTGCCAGGGTACCGAGGTCACCATCACACCGGGCTTGAACAGCAGGCGGCCCTTGAGGCGCAGCGCGCTCTGGTTGTGCAGCAGGTGCTCGTACCAGTGGCCGACGACGTACTCGGGGATGAAGACCGTGACCACGTCGCGCGGGTTGCTGCTGCGCAGCTGGCGCACGTACTCCACGACCGGGCCGGTGATCTCCCGGTAGGGCGAGTGCAGCACCTTGAGCGGCACCTCGATCCCGCGGCGCTCCCACTCCTCCTGCAGGTTCTTGGTGTCGACCGGGTCGACGTCCACGGTGACCGCCTCCAGCCGCGCGCTGCCGCGCGAGGACAGCTGCGCGTAGGCGATCGCCCGCAGGGTCGGCTTGTGCAGCTTGGAGACCAGCACCACACCGTGGACCCGAGCCGGAAGCGCCTCCGCCTCGGCCTCGGCGTCGTCGAGGGCGAGCTCGGCGGAGACCCGGGTGTAGTGCTTGTTGATCCCCTTCATGGTGATGAAGAACACCACCATCAGCAGGCAGGACATCCAGGCGCCGGACATGAACTTGGTCGCCAGGACGACCACGAGCACGCAGGCGGTGCAGGACAGGCCGATCGCGTTGATCACGCGGCTGCGCATCATCTTGCGACGCACGGCCGGGTCGGTCTCGGTCTTCAGCAGGCGGGTCCAGTGCCGGATCATGCCGGTCTGGCTCATGTTGAAGGAGACGAAGACGCCGATGATGTAGAGCTGGATCAGGCGGTTCGGGTCGGCGCCGTAGCCGACGATGAAGACGATCGCCACGCCCGCCAGCAGGATGATGCCGTTGGAGAAGGCGAGCCGGTCGCCGCGGGTGTGCAGCTGGCGCGGCAGGTAGCGGTCCTGGGCGAGGATCGAGCCGAGCACCGGGAAGCCGTTGAAGGCCGTGTTGGCGGCCAGCACCAGGATCAGGCCGGTGACCGTGGCGATGAAGTAGAAGCCCAGGTGGAAGTTGGAGAAGACCGCCTCGGAGATCTGCGCGATCGCCGTCTTCTGCTGGTAGCCGGCCGGGGCGCCGTGCAGCTGGCTGGTGTCCTCGGCCATCTTCAGGCCGGTCAGGTTGCCCATCCAGATGATGCCGATGAGCATCGTGACGGCGATCAGCGCCATCATCAGCAGCGTGGTGGCGGCGTTCTTGCTCTTGGGCTTGCGGAAGGCCGGGACGCCGTTGGAGATCGCCTCGACACCGGTCAGCGCGGCACAGCCGGAGGAGAAGGTCTTGAGCAGCAGCAGGATCATGGCGATGCCCGTCGGGTCCACATGCCCGGGCTGCGGCACCAGCGAGAAGCCGGCGCTGGCCGCGTGCATGTGGGTGCCGAACCCGACGTTGCGGATCGCGGCCCAGAACATCATCACGAAGATGCCGCCCATGAAGGCGTAGGTCGGGATCGCGAAGGCGGTGCCGGACTCGCGCACCCCGCGCAGGTTCATCGCCATCAGCAGCAGCACGAGGGTGACCGAGATGGCCACCTCGTGCCCGTGCAGGGACGGCACGGCGGAGACGATGTTGGCGACGCCGGAGGTCGTCGACACCGCCACGGTCAGCACGTAGTCGACGAGCAGCGCGGCGGCCACGGTGAGGCCCGCGTTGCCGCCGAGGTTCACCGTGGCGACCTCGTAGTCGCCGCCGCCGCTGGGGTAGGCGTGGACGTTCTGGCGGTAGGACGCCACAACGACCAGCATCACCAGCGCGACGATCGCGCCGACCCACCAGGAGAAGTGGATCGTCGCGATGCCCGCCACCGACAGGGACAGGAAGATCTGCTCGGGGGCGTAGGCGACCGAGGAGAGCGCGTCGGAGGCGAAGACCGGCAGAGCGATCCGCTTGGGCAGCAGGGTCTCGCCGAGCTTGTCGCTCTGCAACGCGCGACCGATAAGGATGCGCTTAGACAGGTCCGTGAGTTTTGGCACGCAGAGGATCGTAGATGCTGCCGAAGGTTCCCAGGTAGTAGGGGTCCAAAACGGCGGCTTCGCAGGCGGAGAGGGGCCGTGACCTCCTGTGAGGGTTCCGCGAGGAAGGTTGTCCAACTCCCGCGCTCTGGGTACCAAATCCTTCCGGGAGTGCCACCCTGGTGACAAGAGCGCGTTAAGAGGGTGTCACCATCGACCTCGAACACCGACACGGGAAGGACGATCGTGCACATCGTCATCATGGGCTGCGGACGCGTGGGATCCACCCTCGCGCGCACCCTCGAGAAGCAGGGTCACTCGGTCGCTGTCGTCGACCAGGACCCCACGGCGTTCCGCCGTCTCGGGTCGGACTTCAGCGGCAAGCGCGTGACCGGGGTCGGCTTCGACCAGGACACGCTTCGCGAGGCCGGGATCGAGGAGGCGGGGGCGTTCGCCGCGGTCAGCAGCGGTGACAACTCCAACATCATCGCGGCCCGGGTGGCCCGGGAGAACTTCGGCGTCGAGAACGTCGCGGCCCGCATCTACGACCCGCGTCGCGCCGAGGTCTACCAGCGCCTCGGCATCCCGACCGTCGCCACCGTCCGCTGGACCGCCGACCAGATGCTGCGCCGTCTCCTCCCGTCCGGCTCCGAGCCGAACTGGCAGGACCCGAGCGGCGCCGTGCAGCTGGCCGAGGTCCCCTACTCCCCCGCCTGGATCGGCCTCCGCGTCTCCAAGCTGGAGCAGGAGGCGGAGGTCCGGGTCGCCTTCGTGACCCGTCTCGGCCAGGGCGTCCTGCCGGCGCCCGACATGGTGCTGCAGGAGGGCGACCTGGTGCACGTGATGGTGCGCACAGCCGATCTGGAGGCCGTCGAGGCCGTCTTCGCGAAGGGCCCGGAGGAGCACTGATGCGCGTTGCAATCGCCGGAGCGGGCGCGGTGGGTCGTTCCATCGCGGGCGAGCTCCTGGAGAACGGTCACGAGGTGCTCCTCGTCGACAAGAACCCGAAGTCCATCTCGGTCGAGCGGGTCCCGCAGGCGGAGTGGCTGCTGGCCGACGCGTGCGAGATCACCGCTCTCGACGAGGCGGCGCTCCAGCGCTGCAACGTCGTGATCGCCGCCACCGGCGACGACAAGGTCAACCTGGTCGTCTCGCTGCTGGCCAAGACCGAGTACGGGGTGCCGCGCGTGGTCGCCCGGGTGAACAACCCTAAGAACGAGTGGCTCTTCAACGAGGCGTGGGGCGTGGACGTCGCCGTCTCGACGCCGCGCCTGATGTCCGCGCTGGTCGAGGAGGCCGTCAGCGTCGGCGACCTGGTCACCCTGATGCGGTTCAGCCAGGGCGACGCGAACCTCGTCGAGCTCACCCTCGGCGCGGACGCGCCTGTCGTCGGCACCCAGGTCAAGTCGATCGACTGGCCGGAGGACACGGCGCTGGTCACCATCATCCGCGAGGGCCGCGTGCTGGTGCCGTCCGGCAGCGACGTCCTCGAGGGCGGCGACGAGCTGCTGTTCGTCGCGACGGCGGAGAAGGAGTCGGAGCTCCAGGCGCTGTTCGCTCCCCGCGAGGGCTGAGCGTCCGCTCACGCGGGCAGGGGCACGAACCAGGGGCGCGGGGCCTCCGCTGGAATGCGGCGGCCCCGCGCCCCTGGGCTGTCCGCGGCTACCTCTCGGAGTGCGACTGCGGCATCGGGCTGTTCGCGAAGTCGTGGAGCGCTCCGTCGACGGCCTCGTCGACCGCGCGTGCGGCCTGCTGCTCCGGGGTGCCCGACTCCTCCGGCTCCTCGACGTTCACCTTGATCGGCGCCGGGGCCTTGGAGAGGATCAGCCAGTTCAGGTAGATCGCGACCAGCCACGGCGGCACGCCGAGGCCGATCTTGGCGACGCCGAGCCAGGTCACCTGGCCCGCCCAGTAGAGCGGGAAGAGGATCGCCGCCCGCAGGGCGAACAGCGCCACCCAGACCCACGTCGCCTTGGTGTAGGCGGAGAGACGCCCCGGGTTCTGCGTCCGCCAGGTCATGTTCTCGCCCAGGACCGGGCCGAGCATGACGCCGATGAGCGGCCAGCGGATCAGGGCCGAGATCGTGTAGACGACCAGCAGCACCAGGCCGTAGATCATCGACGACAGGTAGAAGTTCTGCGGCTTGCCGGACTCGATCGCGATGAACGCGCCGATCCCGACGCCCAGCAGCCCGCCCAGCGCGTGCTTCAGCGTCTCCTTGTGCCACAGCCGCCAGGCGACCGGGATCAGGGTGACGCCCACGGCGGACCAGGACGAGACCGGGACGCTCTTCGTGATCGTGTAGACGACCACGAAGACCAGACCGGGCACGGTCATGTCGATCATGCCGCGGACGCCGCCGAACGCCTCGATCAAGGAGGCGCCTCCGGCGTCGGCCGAGGGGGCGGCGGGGGTGGTCTCCGCCGACGGTGCGCGGTGGCTCACGCGGTCACTCCTGTCCGTGGGGACGCAGTTCGTAGCGCGGGTTGAAAAGGACCCGGCGCCCCCGTGCATGGCTGATGCGGCCGTGGGCGATGAGCTTGCGCCCCGGCTCGATTCCCACGATCGAGCGACGGCCGAGCCAGACCACGTCCAGCGCGTCGGTGCCGTCGAAGAGCTCGGCCTCCAGCGCCGGGACGCCGGCGCGGGGGCGCAGCGTGACCGCGCGCAGCGTGCCGCTGACGGTGACCTCCTGGCGGTCGCCGCAGGACACGATGGGGATGGCGCCCGTCTGCTCGACGTCCTGCCGCAGCTGCTCCGCGTTCAGCTCCTCGTTGCTGCTGCTCAGCTTGGTGAACATGCGGCGCAGGCGCCCCTGCGGGCGCGCGCTGGAGGTCTCACTGCTCATGCCCGAAGGGTACAGCCCGGACCCGGCCCGAAGGGCCCGCCCGGGCGGATCACAACTCGAAGCGGTAACCCATGCCCGGCTCGGTGACGAAGTGCCGCGGAGCGCTCGGGTCGACCTCCAGCTTGCGCCGCAACTGGGCCATGTAGACCCGCAGGTAGTTGCTCTCGGTGCCGTAGGCGGGGCCCCAGACCTCCTGGAGCAGCTGCTTCTGGCTGACGAGGCGTCCGCTGTTGCGGACCAGCACCTCCAGCAGGTGCCACTCGGTCGGGGTCAGCCGGATGTCCTTGCCGTCGCGGACGACCCGCTTCGCGGCCAGGTCGACGGTGAAGGTCGCCGTCGTCACCGTCGCGCTCTCGGCCTCCGGCCCGACCGGTGCGCCGCGGCGGACCGCCGCGCGCAGGCGGGCGAGCAGCTCGTCCATGCCGAAGGGCTTGGTGACGTAGTCGTCCGCGCCCGCGTCCAGCGCCTGGACCTTCTCGTCGGAGTTCTGCCGGGCGGACAGGATGATGATCGGCACCTTGGTCCAGCCGCGCAGTCCGCGGATCACCTCGGTGCCGTCCATGTCCGGCAGGCCGAGGTCGAGCAGGACCACGTCGGGGTGGCGGGCGGCGGCCAGCTCCAGCGCGGAGGCGCCGTCGTGGGCCGCGTCCACCTCGTAGTGCCGGGCCTTGAGGTTGATCACCAGGGCGCGGACGATCTGCGGTTCGTCGTCGACGACCAGGACCCGGGTCATGTGAGCTGCTGCCTTTCGTGGGCGACCAGTGGAGCTGCGGCCTGTGCCGCACACGGAAGAGTGAACACCATGGTCAGGCCGCCGCCGGGCGTGTCCTCGGCGGTCAGCGTGCCGCCGGTCGCCTCGACGAAGCCGCGGGCGACGGCGAGGCCGAGCCCGACGCCCGCCCCGCGCGGGGCGTCGCCGTAGCGCTGGAAGGGCTCGAAGACCCGTTCCTTGGCCACGTCGGGGATGCCGGGGCCGTGGTCGGCGACCCGCACCTCGACGCGGCCGTTCAGCTCGCTCGCGGAGACGCCGACCCGGCAGGGCACGCCGCCGGGGCCGACGTGGTTGCCCGCGTTGTACTTGACCGCGTTCTCGATCACGTTGCCGAGCGCCCGCTCCAGCAGACCAGGGTCGGCGGAGATCATCGGCAGCGTCTCGGGGATATCGGTGCGCACCGCGTCCGGGGCGACGCCGAGCAGGGCGAGCGGGACGACCTCGTCGAGGTCGATCTCGCGGACGATCGGCACGACCGTGCCGGTCTGCAGCCGGCTCATGTCGAGCAGGTTGCCGATCAGGTGGTCCAGCCGGTCGGCGCCGGCCTCGATCCCGGCCAGCAGCTCGGCCTCGTCCTCCGGCTCCCAGGAGACGTCGTCGGAGCGCAGCGAGCTGACGGACGCCTTGATCCCGGCCAGCGGGGTGCGCAGGTCGTGGGAGACCGCGGCGAGCAGCGCGGTGCGGATCCGGTTGCCCTCGGCCAGGCGGCGGGCCTCGGCCGCGTCCTCCTCCAGCCGGCGCTTCTCCAGCAGCACGGCGGCCTGGGCGGCGAAGGCGACCAGCACGCGGCGGTCCCCGGCGGGCAGCACCCGGCCGCTGAGCGCCAGCGCGAGGTGGTCGCCGACGGGCACGTCCACGTCGGCGTCCTCGGGCCGGCTGACCGGGTCGGGGCCGAGGCTGCCGGCGGTGCGCCAGGGGGTGAACTCGTCGGTGCGCTCCAGCAGCGCGACCGACTCCATCTGGAAGGTCTCCCGGACCCGCTCCAGCAGCGCGGGGAGCCCTCGGGTGCCGCCCAGCACGCTGCCCGCGAGGAAGCTCAGCGTCTCCGCCTCGGCGCGGCTGCGGGCGGCCTCGGCCGTCCGACGGGCGGCGAGGTCGACGACGTACGCGACCGACAGCGCCACGGCCAGGAAGACCGCGACGGCGATGACGTTCTGCACCGAGCTGATGGTCAGCGTGTGCAGCGGCGGGGTGTAGAACCAGTTGATCAGCAGCGAGCCGACCGCCGCCGAGGCCAGGGCCGGGAAGAGCCCGCCGAGCAGCGCCGCGCCCACCGTGAGGCCCAGGTAGAGCAGCATCTCGGTGTGGTTGTCGCTGGTGGAGGGGACGAAGCTGAGCACCCAGGTCAGCAGCAGCGGCCCGCCGACGCCGACCAGCCAGCCGGCCACGGTGCGCGGCATGCCGAGGTTGGCGATCCGCCGGATCGGTCGCACCCGGCCGCGCGCGACCTGCTCGTGGGTGACGATGTGCACGTCGATGTCGCCGGCCTCGCGGGCGACGGTGGCACCGACGCCGGGGCCGAAGATCCACTGCCAGGGCTTGCGGCGGCTGGAGCCGAGCACGATCTGCGTGGCGTTGACCCCGCGGGCGAAGTCCAGCAGCGCCTCGGCGGCGTCGTCGCCGAGCACGTGGTGGAAGGTGCCGCCGAGGTCCTCGACCAGCGCCCGCTGGACGGTGAGCTCCTTGGGCGAGGCGCTGGTCAGTCCGTCGCTGCGGGAGACGTAGACGGCGAGGATCTCGCTGCCGGAGCCCTTCGCGGCGATCCGGGCGGCGCGCCGGATCAGCGTGCGGCCCTCGGGGCCGCCGGTGAGGCCGACCACGATGCGCTCGCGGGCCTGCCAGGTGTTGGCGATGTGGTTCTCGGCGCGGTACCGCTGGAGGTACTCGTCGACGCGGTCGGCGACCCAGAGCAGCGCCAGCTCGCGCAGTGCGGTGAGGTTGCCGGGCCGGAAGTAGTGCGCGAGCGCGGCGTCGATCTTCTCGGGCGCGTAGACGTTGCCGTGGGCGAGGCGGCGGCGCAGTGCCTCCGGGGCCATGTCGACCAGCTCGATCTGGTCGGCCCGGCGCACCACCTCGTCCGGCACCGTCTCCTGCTGGCGCACGCCGGTGATGCCCTCGACGGCGTCGCCCAGCGACTCCAGGTGCTGGATGTTGACCGTGGATATGACGTCGATCCCGGCGTCGAGCAGTTCCTCGACGTCCTGCCAGCGCTTGTGGTGACGCGAGCCGGGCACGTTGGTGTGGGCGAGCTCGTCGACCAGGGCGACGGCGGGTCGGCGCGCCAGCACCGCGTCGAGGTCCATCTCGGTGAACTCCGCGCCGCGGTGGGTCATGGTCCGGCGCGGCACGACCTCCAGGCCCTCGATCTGCTCGGCGGTGTTGGCCCGTCCGTGGGTCTCGACGAAGCCGACGACCACGTCGGTGCCGCGTTCGGCGCGGCGCCTGCCCTCGCCGAGCATGGCGTAGGTCTTGCCCACGCCAGGGGCCGCCCCCAGATAGATGCGCAGCCTGCCGCGTCCCATGTCGACCATTCTCCTTGCCGACCCGGTGTCGACCCGACTGCGAGGGTACGTGAAAGTCGGGGGCGCGCCGCCGGCCTCCCTGCTGGTAGATTGGTCTATACCTCTCCTCTTGAGCTCTCCAGATCGGTAGGTAGGCCAGCGTGGAAGTTGTGATCGTTCCTGACGCCGCGGCGGGCGGCGAGCTCATCGCCACGGCGATCGCCGACCTGCTGGCCCGCAAGCCCGACGCGCTGCTGGGCGTGGCCACCGGCTCGACCCCGCTGCCGATCTACGACGCGCTCGCCGCGAAGGTGCGCTCCGGCGACGTGGACGCCTCCCGGGCGCGGATCTGCCAGCTCGACGAGTACGTCGGCCTGCGGGCCGGGCACCCGGAGTCCTACCGCTCCACCGTGCTGCGCGAGGTCGTCGAGCCGCTGGGGCTCGGCGAGTCCTCCTTCATCGGCCCCGACGGCAACGCCGCCGACATCACCGCCGCCTGCGCCGCGTACGACCAGGCCCTGGCCGACGCCGGCGGCGTCGACCTGCAGCTGCTCGGCATCGGCACCGACGGCCACATCGGCTTCAACGAGCCCTGCTCCTCGCTCGCCTCGCGGACCCGGATCAAGACGCTCACCGAGCAGACCCGGATCGACAACGCGCGCTTCTTCGACGACGACATCGACCAGGTGCCGCACCACGTCATCACCCAGGGCATCGGCACCATCCTCGACGCCCGCCACCTGGTCCTGCTGGCCACCGGGGCCGGCAAGGCGGACGCCGTGGCCGCCACCGTCGAGGGCCCCGTCTCCGCTCTGGTCCCGGCCTCGGCGCTGCAACTGCACCGGCACGCCACCGTCGTCGTCGACGAGGCCGCCGCGAAGGGCCTGAAGCTGGCGGACTACTTCCGCGCCACCTACGCGGCCAAGCCGCACTGGCAGGGCCTGTAGCAGCTTTCAGTCCCGACCTCACCCCTGACCCTGGCGGGTCTCCGGCTCCCGGTGCGAGGATCGCGCCGGGAGCTACCCGTTGGTAGGACGGAACGCCAGGAGGCTGGGACATGACCCAACTGCACGACCTGACCGCGCTGGAGCAGGGCGAGCTGATCGCGGCGGGGAAGCTCTCCCCCGTCGAACTGACCGAGCACTACCTGGAGCGGATCGACCGGCTCAACGAGACGGTCGGCGCCTACGTCACCGTGACCGGGGACATCGCCCTGGAGCAGGCCCGCCAGGCCGAGACGGACGCCGCCGAGGCCCGCCGCGAGGACCGCCCGCTCCCGCCACTCCACGGCGTCCCCGTGCCCGTCAAGGACCTCAACTTCGTCGCGGGGGTGCGGGCGACCCTGGGCTCCGCCGCGTACGCGGAGAACGTGCCCGCCGTCGACGACCACGTCGTCACCCGGCTTCGGGCCGCCGGGACGGTGCTGCTCGGCAAGACGCAGACGCCCGAGTTCGGTCTGCCGTGCTACTCCGAGAACCTCGTCGCGCCCCCGGCCCGTACCCCCTGGGACCTGGAGCGCTCCGCCGGCGGCTCCAGCGGCGGCGCGGGCGCGGCGGTGGCCTCCGGCCTCGCCCCCCTCGCCCACGGCAGCGACGGCGGCGGCTCCATCCGCATCCCCGCGTCCGTCTGCGGCCTGTTCGGCATCAAGCCGAGCCGGGGACGGGTGGCCTCCGGCCCGACCTTCTACGACGTCTCCGGCCTCTCCACCTCCGGCCCGCTGGCGCGCACCGTGCGCGACGCGGCCGCCCTGCTGGACGTCCTCGCGGGCAGCATGCCCGGCGAGCCCTACGCCGCGCCGTCCCTCGCCCCCGGCGAGACGTTCCGCGGGTTCGCGGACCGCGACCCCGGCACGCTGCGCGTGGCCGTCCTGACGCAGGCGCCCGTGCCGGGCGTCGATGTGCACGCGGACTGCCGGGCGGCGACGGAGTCCGCCGCCGAGCTGCTGGCGTCCCTCGGCCACCACGTCGAGAGGCTGGACCTTCCGGCGGACGACACCCTGCGCAACGTCTTCGGCCAGGTCTGGGCCGTCATGGCCACGCAGACGCCGGTCGCCCCGGAGGACGAGGACAAGCTGATGCCCCTCACGCGCCACCTGCGCGCGCAGGGCGCGCGGGTCTCCGGCCCCGACTTCGCGACGGCGCTCTACGCGTTCCGCGCGCTCGGCCTGCTGGTCGCCCAGCTCCAGGAGGCGTACGACGTCATCCTCTCCCCCACCCTCGCCCAGCCCCCCGCGCTCGTCGGCAGCCTCCGCAACGACGCGGACCCGGCCGCGGAGTTCGACGCGCTCGCGGCGTTCACGCCGTTCACCCCGCTGTACAACGCCACGGGCCAGCCGTCGGTGAACCTGCCGTTGCACTGGACGGCCGACGGCCTCCCCATCGGCGTCATGCTGGGCGCGCGCTACGGCGAGGAGAGCACGCTCATCTCCCTGTCCGCCCAACTGGAGTCCGCCCGGCCCTGGGCGACGCGCAAGCCCAGCCTCTGGTGACTCACAGGTAGCTGCAACGCCCAGGGGCGCGGGGCTGTGCCGACACGCGGCTCCGCCGCCCGGGCGCGAGCCGGCAGGACTTCGCCCACCGCCAGCTGCGGCATGCCAAGGGGCGCGAGGAACTGCGCGAGCAACCACCCTGTGCGGATGGCCCTGCTCGCTGAGCGACTCACCACCTGCGGTGGCTTGTCGCGCAGTTCCTCGCGCCCCTGGTAGTGCAACGACCTGCGGGAGCGACAGCTAGCGGACTTCGGTGATCTCCGGGCCGCGCTCGAACGGGTTGAGGTCGCCCGCCGAGGCGGGACGCCCCTGCTGCGGCATGCCGTCCGGGACCATCTGCGCGTCCTCGGGCAGGCGCAGCACGATCGGGTCGCGCGGGGCCATCGGGCCCTCGCCGCGGACGACGACCGTCTGGCGGAAGACCTGCTCCAGGACCGCCGCCGCGTCATCCTGCATAGCCGCCTGGCCGCTGATCACGCCGCGCAGGAACCACCGCGGGCCGTCGCAGCCGACGAAACGGACGACCTGGACCCCCTGCGTGCCGTCGGGCAGCTGCACGGGGACGCGAGCGCGCAGGCCCCAGCCCAGCGCGGTCTCCTCCTCGTCGATCGCGCCGCCCTGCTGCTCGATGCCGTCGGCGATCTCCTGGCGGACCTCGCCCCAGATCCCCTCGGACTTCGGCGCGGCGAAGCCCTGCAGCTGGATCGCGCTGTTGCCGAGCACGAGCGTGGCCGCGACGATCGCGTCACCCGCGACCTCGACCCGCAGCTCCATGCCGTCGACACCGGGGACCAGCAGACCGCCCAGGTCCACCCGGCCGTCCTTGGCGTCGTCGACCTCGGAGATGTCGTACGGGCCCTCGGGGCGCGGCGCCGGCGGCAGGCCGACACGCTCCCCCGTCTCACCGTCCTCCAGCTCGGAGGCGTCCTCGAACTCGTTGCTGTCGGCGTCGGCCAGCTCGTCGAGCTGATTGCCAGCGTCCTCGCCCTTGGCGCGACGACGGAACACGGTCACTGTCCTTCCCGGTCGGGTACCGAAGAGTCTTTCTGCCCGGCCGCGGGAATGCTAACCGCGGCGTGGCCCCCCGTCGACCCGAAGCCTCCTGCGGCGCGCGCCGACCCCGGCAGTTCCGCCACCTCGTGGAAGCGGACCTTCTCCACCCGCTGGACCACCAGCTGGGCGATCCGGTCCCCGCGGTGGAAGACCACCCGCTCGCGCGGGTCGAGGTTGACGACGATCACCTTGATCTCACCACGGTACCCGGCATCGACCGTTCCAGGGGCATTGACGAGGGCGATGCCACACCGTGCGGCCAGGCCGGAGCGCGCGTGTACGAAGGCCGCGTACCCGTCCGGCAGCGCGACCGCGATGCCGGTCGGCAGCACGGCCCGCTCGCCGGGCTCCAGGACGGCGTCGACGGTGGTGCGCAGGTCCGCGCCGGCGTCGCCGGGGTGCTCGTAGGCGGGGACGGGCAGGTCCTCGTCGATCCTGCGGATCAGGACGTCGACGGGGCGCAGGTCGGAACTCACGGGTTCACCTCGAAGGCGCGGACGCGCTTGTGCAGGTCGGGGTTGTCCATGGCCGCCTTGATGTCCTCGGGACGGCCGTGGTTGACGAAGTGCTCCAGCGGGACCTGGATGAACAGCGCCCGCGCGGTCAGCGCGACCGGGCCGTCCGGGGCGTCGAGACGGGCCTCGCCGCTGCAGTAGATCTTGCGACCGGCCACGGCCTCCACCCAGGTGTGCAGGTAGAGGGTCGAGTCGACCGGGACCGGGCGGCGGAAGTCGGTTTCCAGCCGTGCTGTGACCGAGGCGGTGTGCAGCAGCCAGTTGAGCGTGCCGAGCGCGTCGTCCATCGCCGTCACCAGCACGCCGCCGTGGGCGAGCCCGGGGCCGCCCTGGTGCGTCGGGGCGACGGTGAACTCGGCGAAGACCTCCACGCCCTCCCCGGCCCGCGCCTCCAGGTGCAGACCGGACGGCTGGGCCGGGCCGCAGGCGAAGCAGAAGTCGTAGTGCGATCCGATCGACTCACCCGGCGCCGGGGCCTCCGGGTGGCGGACGGGAGGTTCCGCCTCGGGCGGGGGCGTCAGGCTGGGGCGTGCTGCATCGGTCACCCCGCGACCCTACAGGGAGCGGCCCGCACCAGGGCCCCGCGGTCGGGCGCGCCGCCCGCGCGGCGCACAATGGAGGCCATGTACGACGAACGCCTCTCCGCCCCGGCGGTCCTGTGGCTGCTGCCGGCGGGCCTGGGCATCTCCTTCATGCTGGTCCTGCTGATCTTCAGCCCGATCGCGGCCCTGCTGGGCCTGGTCGCGGGCGGTGTCGGCGGCGCGGTGCTGCTGAGCAGCTACGGGTCGCCCCGGATCCGGGTCACCCAGGGCCACCTCCTCGCCGGCGAGGCGAAGATCCCCGTCTCGGCGCTCGGCAAGGCCGAGATCCTGGACCGGGACGAGGCCTTCGCCTGGCGCACGCGCAAGGCGGACGCCCGCGCGTTCATGCTGCTGCGCGGCTACATCCACACGGCGCTCCGGGTCGAGGTCACCGACCCGGACGACCCGACGCCGTACCTCTACCTCTCCACCCGCACCCCGGACCGCCTCGCCGCTGCGCTGGACGCCGCGCGCTAGGCGTGCCCCGGGGCACCTGACACCACCTCCAGGGGCCCGGGGAACTGCGCGAGAACCACACGCTGCGGATGACGCTGCTCAATGAGGACCATCCGCGCATCGTCGGCTTGTCGCGCGGCTCCCCGCGCCCCTGAAGGTGCTGCAACCGACCGCGGGAGCAAGACCGACCCCAGCCCGTCGCGCCCACGCCGCAGAGCGGCACAACGGCACAGCCTCGCGCCCCTTAAGGTGCTGCGACCGCCTGCGGGAGCAAGACCCGAGCCCCTCGCGCCCACGCCGCAGAGCGGCACATCGGCACAGCCCCGCGCCCCTGAAGGTGCTGCGACCGACCGCGGGAGCAAGACCCGAGCCCCTCGCGCCCACGCCGCAGAGCGGCACAACGGCACAGCCTCGCGCCCCTTAAGGTGCTGCAACCGACCGCGGGAGCAAGACCCCCAGCCCCTCGCACCCACGCCGCAGAGCGGCACAGCCCCGCGCCCCTGGGCGTGGTGCGACGATCCGGCGCCCGGGAGGGCTACGGCTCGCGGAGGGGTGGTCTGGCGGCGAGCCAGTAGTTGGGGTCGGCGGGCTGGCGCTCGCGGAGGCTGCGGCGGATGTCCGCGGCGAGTCGGGCCGTGTCGCGGCGGTTGACGTAGGCGCCCGCCGCGGCGCCGATCATGAAGGGCGTCAGCGTCGGGAGCTTGCGGAAGCCCGAGAGGGTGAGGCGCCGGCGGATCGACTTCCGCAGCGCCGCGCTCTTGCCGAGGGCCAGGATCGTGGCCGGAGAGGCGACGTCCAGGCCGCGGCGCTCGGACCAGACCGAGAGGTACGCCAGCGAGCGCTGCTTCAGGTTGCCCTGCGCGGGCTGGCCGTAGGCCTCGTAGAGTTCCGCGATCATCTTGAACTCCACCGCCGCCACGGCGAGCAGCTCCGCAGCGATCTCGACGGGCATCGCGAACGGCACCGGCATCATCGCCGCCGCGCCCGCGCCCGCCCCCACCGCGCCGGCGGCGCGGGTGCCGGCGGCCGCGATGCGGTCGGCCAACTCCTCCGCGCTGCGCGCGTCGGAGTGGTGCGCGCGGAGCGTCGCAACGTCGCGCACCTTGATGCGGGGTGCCGCCGCCATCAGGCGGTCGGCCAGGCCGACCGCGCTGCCCTTGGCACCCCTGCTGAGGCTTCGCCCCAGTTTCCGCGCGAGCGAGGCCATCCGGCCAGGCTCGGCGGGGACGGAGTCCGCTCCTGCGGACCCGTCCCAGACCTCCATCTCGTCGGCGATCCGGGCGAGGTCGGCCGTCGTCTCGTCGAGCGCCACACTAGGTTCGTTCGCTGACGGTCCGGCCGGGTCCTTCCCGGCGCCTGAGGATCTCTGCGGCTTGCGGAACGGTCCCATGAGTCCCCTTCCTACACCGCTCGATCAGGCGGCGCAGTCCCGGCAGATCGGCTGGCCGTTCTTCTCGTTGGCCAGCTGGCTCCGGTGGTGCACCAGGAAGCAGCTCGAGCACGTGAACTCGTCGGCCTGGCGCGGAAGCACCCGGACAGACAGTTCCTCGTTGCTGAGGTCTGCTCCGGGCAGCTCCAGACCCTCGGCAGCCTCGAACTCGTCGACATCGACCGAACTGGTCGTCTTCTCGTTCCGGCGTGCCTTGAGTTCCTCGATGCTGTCCGATTCGAGGTCGTCATCGGTCTTGCGTGGGGTGTCGTAGTCAGTCGCCATATCACTCTCCCCCTTTGGGCGTGTTGCGGTTGTCTCCAGCGCACGTAACGCGCAGGGGGCCGGACTTGTGCCCGACCCGAGGGCGAGATTTTGCCTTACTTCAAGGTCCGTTACTCAATCGACACCCGATCAGACCCCCGAAGAGGTGATCGCCGGGTCTGTTCGGGGAGGTCAGTGGGGGCCGGACGGCTATCCTTCATTGACCACTTACCGTGATCATGGCGAGCGGAAACCCCGGAACCGCAAGGCTCCGCGGCCACCCGCACGATCACTGTCCGTCATCAGGTGTTCGACGTCACTTTGGCTGAAAATGTGCGCACACCCACAGTGACATACCAGTTTGTGACGTTCGTCACGGTTCTGGAAAGTCCGGACTTCTCCGCCCACCCCGGACGCAGCCGGGACGAAACGGCACGCCTAGCCGGCGCGGCGCTCCTGCGCGGCCTGTCGACGGGCCAGAATGGCCGCCTGGCGCTCGTCGAACCGGGTCGCCTGGGCATCGAGACCATCGAGGAAGAAACCGAGCTCCTGCTGGGCCTGGAGGCCCTCAGGACCCAGTCCGCCGATCTCCATGACCTTGAGGTGGCGCAGCACCGGCTGGAGCACGTCGTCGTGGTGGATGCGCAGGTTGTAGATCCCGCCGACGGCGATCTGGACCGCCGCGCGCTCGAAGCCCGGCATGCTGTGGCCCGGCATCCGGAAGTTGATCACCACGTCGGCGATGGCGCGCATCGCCTGGTCCGGCGCGATCTCCAGGGCGGCCTTCAGCAGGTTCCGGTAGAAGACCATGTGCAGGTTCTCGTCGGTGGCGATGCGGGCCAGCATGCGGTCGCACATCGGGTCGCCGGAGTTGTGGCCGGTGTTCCGGTGCGAGATGCGCGTGGCGAGCTCCTGGAACGAGACGTAGGCCACCGAGTGCAGCATCGAGTGGCTGTTGTCCGACTCGAAGCCCTCGGCCATGTGCGTCATCCGCGCCCGCTCCAGGGCGACCGGGTCGACCGCGCGGGTGGTCAGCAGGTAGTCGCGCATGACGATCGAGTGGCGGCCCTCCTCGGCCGTCCACTGGTGCACCCAGGTGCCCCAGGCACCGTCGCGGCCGAACATCGACGCGATCTCGTGGTGGTAGCTCGGCAGGTTGTCCTCGGTCAGCAGGTTCACCACGAGGGAGACCCGCGCGACGTCGGTCACCTGGGACTGCTCGACCGACCAGGCCTCGCCGCCCATCAGGCCGTCGAAGTCGCGGCCCATGCTCCACGGCACGTACTCGTGCGGCATCCACTCCTTGGCCACACCCTGGTGTCGGTCGAGCTCGCGCTCGACGACCTCCTCCAGGGCGTGGAGGAGCTGCGCGTCGGTCCAGTGGGTGCGGCCGGCGGGGCGGTCGGGGGCGATCGTCACGGCAATCCAACTCTCGGAGCACTCTCACCTACGGTTCCGTAGGTTACGCCACCGTAGGTTGACGAAGCGCCCGGTGGCAAGGCCACGGGCGCACGTCACAAGTCGGATATTCGGTTACTTGCCGGTCGTCAAAGAGCCTGATCAGCGCCGTTTCGGAACAGCCGGTTCCGCCGCGCCGCAGGTGGGCGGCGTGGTGGCGGGGAGACACGGGGGATCAGCCGATGGCGCCCCGGGGTGGCAACGGCGGCAGAACCGGCGCCTTGGCGGCCGGGATCCGGACGCGGATGAGCAGACCGCCCTCGGCGCGCGGAACGGCCTCGATGGAGCCGTTGTGGGCGCGCACGACCGAGCGGACGATCGAGAGGCCGAGCCCGACGCCCTTGTCGCTGTGCGTCCGTTCCCGGCCCTTTCCGCGCCGGAACGGTTCGAATATGTTCTCCACCTCGTAGCCGGGCACGACCGGGCCGCTGTTGACCACCACGAGCTCGCCGCCCCCGTTCACGGCGGCGTGGACCTGGACGTCCACCCAGCCGTCCGCGGGCAGGTTGTACTTCACCGCGTTCTGCACCAGGTTCAGCGCCACCCGCTCCAGCAGCACGCCGTTGCCGGCGACCACGACCTCGCCCGCCTGCGGCAGCGTCGAGCGGAGCCGGACTCCGCGCTCCTGCGCCTCGCTACGGGTCTGCTCCAGCGCCTGACGGGCCACCTCGCCGAGGTCGACCGGTTTGCGCTCGGCCAGCTCGTTGTCGCTGCGGGCGAGCAGCAGCAGGCCCTCGACGAGCTGCTCGCTGCGCTCGTTGGTGGCCAGCAGCGTCTTGCCCAGCTGGACCAGCTCCGGCGGCGCCGCCGGGTCGGAGAGCTGGACCTCCAGCAGCGTGCGGTTGATCGCCAGCGGCGTGCGCAGCTCGTGCGAGGCGTTGGCGACGAACTTCTGCTGCGACTCGAACGATCTGTCGAGCCGGTCGAGCATGTCGTCGAACGTGTCCGCCAGCTCCTTGAGCTCGTCGTCCGGGCCGTCCAGCTCGATCCGCCGGTGCAGGTCGGAGGAGGCCACCTGACGAGCGGTCCGGGTGATCCGGCCGAGCGGGCTGAGCACCCGGCCGGCCATCGCGTAGCCGAAGAAGACCGCCAGGATCAGCAGCGCGAGCAGCGCCGCCAGGGACTTCCAGACCAGCACGTGCAGGGCGTCCGACGCCTCCTGGTGCTGGTAGGCGTAGAGCCAGGCCCGGAACTCCGCGCCGGTGAGGGGCTGGCCGTTCTGCGTGATGGTGACGTTCGGGCCCACGTTGATCGGCGGGATCCGGGTGGCGCTGCTGAACGCCTGGTTCACGAAGAGGTACATCGCCAGCACCATGATCAGCCCGGCAAGCAGGAACATCCCGCCGTAGAACATGGTCAGCCGGATGCGCAGGGTGGGCCGGAACGGGAGCAGCGACTCCCTGATGTCGATGTGGTTGCCGTGGTCGGAGCGGCTGCCGTCGCCGCTGCTCCGCACGCCTCTGGTCTCGGTGGTGGCCACGACTCAGATCCGGTATCCCGAGCCCGGCACGGTGATGATCACCGGCGGCTCGCCGAGCTTCCGCCGCAGCGTCATCACGGTGACCCGGACGACGTTGGTGAACGGATCGGTGTGCTCGTCCCAGGCCTTCTCCAGCAGCTGCTCGGCGGAGACCACGGCCCCGCCGGCCCGCATCAGCACCTCCAGCACGGCGAACTCCTTCGGCGCGAGGGAGATCGGCTTGCCCTCGCGCAGCACCTCGCGGCGGCCCGGGTCCAGCGTGATCCCGGCCCGCTCCAGCACCGGCGGCAGCGGGGTCGTCGCCCGGCGGCCCAGCGCCCGCACGCGGGCGACGAGTTCGCTGAAGGCGAACGGCTTGGGCAGGTAGTCGTCGGCGCCCAGCTCCAGGCCCTCCACCCGGTCGCTGATGTCGCCGGCGGCCGTCAGCATCAGGACGCGCGTCGGCAGCGCCTCCTCGACCAGCTTGCGGCACACGTCGTCGCCGTGGACCAGCGGCAGATCGCGGTCGAGCACCACGACGTCGTACTCGTTGAGCGCGATCCGGTCCAGCGCTGCCTGGCCGTCGTAGACCACGTCCACGGCCATGGCCTCGCGACGCAGACCGGTGGCGACAGCATCGGCGAGCAACTGCTCGTCCTCGACCACGAGAACTCGCACCAAAGGTCCTTTCGGGGCGGGCGCACGCCGAATGGGGCGCGCGCACGGAGTCATCC
>NZ_BBPQ01000002.1:380902-506402 GCF_000787855.1 Streptacidiphilus anmyonensis
CCTTTCGGGGGGGGCGCACGCCGAATGGGGCGCGCGCACGGAGTCATCCCGCCGTGTCCGGCAGGCTTCCATCCTGCCTCGACCCGCCGTAAAGCACTGGTAAGCGGGGCGTGACCGGTCTGGCCCCCGATGTGACGCAAATCGCTTCCCGGGCGAGGTTTCCCCGCTCAGGCGCATGGGCAGGACGCTGATTACACCCGCGATGCACCAGCGCAATGTGCGCTGCAGGCACATGCGTGTCATGTGTTTCGCACCCGCCCGCCGTGCGGCCATCCGCGCCGGGTCCCCCCGCAACCCGGGGCCGCCACGACACCATCAAGGGGGTCAACCTATGGACGCCTTCACCGCCGGCATCCTCCAGCGCATCCGCAACGCCGAGCAGGACCTGCACCGGGCCCTGGAGTCGGGGGACGACTTCCTGGCCGAGGTCGAGCAGTCCGAGCTTGACGACCTGCGTCGTCTCGCGGCGGAGCACGGCATCGAACTGATGCCGACCGCTCCGCGCACCGCGGCCTGACCCTTCCCGGCCCACCCACCCACCCGCCCTCGCCCACCTCAACCCCTCGCCCCGCCGCCGCCCCGGACCCTGTCCGGGGCGCCTTCGTGTGCGGGCCGAGGGGGCTTCGAGGCCTTGGGCTTGCGGCCCCCGCCCGGCGAAAGCCGAGGGCTGGCCGCCCCGCCCAAGGGGCCCCGGAGCCGCAGTGCGCTGCGCGGCCAGGGAAGCCGCCGCGAGCCGCTGCGCGGGCGCGGCCCTGGCCCCGAGCGAGCCCGACCGCCGACGCAGGCCGCAGCGCGGGCACGGGAAGCACGCCTCCTGAGACCCAACGGTCGGCCGCCCAGCCCGGAGCCCGAAACCACTGCCCCGCACGGCCCCGGAAACCCCAAGCGAGCCCCGACCACCGCCCCAAGCCGCTCCGCCGCGCGGGCATGGCCTTGGCCCCGAGCGAGCCCGACCACCGCCGCAAGCCGCTGCGCGGCACGGGAAGCACGCCCCCTGGGAGCGCAGTGCGCTGCGCGGCCAGGAAGTCGCCGCAAGTCGCTGCACTGCGCGGGCGCAACCCCGGAAACCCCGAGGGAACCCGACCATCGCCGCAGGCCGCTGCGCGGGCACGGGAAGCACGCCCCGTGGGACCCAAGGTCCCGCCGCCCAGCCCGAAGCCCGGAACCGCTGACCCGCACGGCCCCGGAAACCCCGAGCGAGCCCCGACCACCGCCCCAAGCCGCCGCAAGCCGCCGCGCGGGCGCGGGAAGCGCGCCCCAGGGGGCCCAAGGGGCGGTCGCCCCGCCTCGGGCCGGAGTCGGTGGGGCGGGGGGGTGGCACGGGGTCGTGCGGATTGGGCTGCGGTTCGGTCCGGGGCTGCGCTGGAGCTTCGGGCTCGCGTCAGAGCGCCCGCTCAGTCGTGCCAGGCGCCGAGAGCCTCCAGGGCGGCTTGGAGGGGCTCGAAGAGGCCGGTGGGGGCCGAGACGGTGAGTTCGGGGCTGGCGGGCTGGCCCGGTCGGCCGGAGACCAGCGCGCCGGCCTCCGCGGCGATGAGCGCGCCCGCGCTGTAGTCCCAGGGGTTGAGGCCGCGCTCGTAGTAGCCGTCGAGGCGTCCCGCGGCGACGTCGCAGAGGTCCACCGCCGCGGACCCGCCGCGGCGGATGTCGCGGACCCGGGGCAGCAGGGTGGCCAGCACCTCCGCCTGGCGGGCGCGGCGCTGCTGGAGGTAGCCGAAGCCCGTGCCGATGAGCGCACGGTCCATCGGGGGCGCGGTACGGACCCTGAGGGCGCGCCCGTTCAGGTGCGCGCCCTGGCCGCGCACCGCGTGCACGCGCTCGCCGCGCGGCGGGACCTCGACGACGCCGACGACCACCTCGCCGTCCAGCTCGGCGGCGATACTGACCGCCCACGCGGGCAGTCCGTAGAGGTAGTTGACCGTCCCGTCCAGCGGGTCGATGACCCAGCGGACCCCACTGGTCCCCTCCCTGGACGCGCCCTCCTCCCCCAACAGCCCGTCGTCCGGGCGGCGTTCGGCGAGCAGCTCGGTGATCAGCTTCTCCGCGGCGAGGTCCATCTCGGTCACCACGTCGACCGCGCTGCTCTTCGTCGCGGCGACGCCGAGGTCGGCCGGGCGGCCGTCGCGCAGCAGCGCGCCGGCCCGGGACGCGGCCTCGACCGCGACGTCGAGGAGTTCGGCGTACAGATGTTGATGGTCCGTCATGGTGCTCATGGTGCGTTCCCCTTCGAGAAACACGGGAGGTGGAGCGGACTGGAGCGGACGCCGGGTCAGTCGGTCCAGTCCTCGCCCGCCGCGGCCGGGGACGCGCCGCGGACCGCCGGGCAGCAGCCGACCGGGCAGACGTCGTGGGACGCGCCCAGGGCGCCGAGGGCGCAGGGCGTCACGGCCTCGCCGCGGGTCCGTGCGGCGCGCTCCAGGACGAGGTCGCGGACCGCCGCGGCGAAGCGCGGGTCCGCGCCGACGGTGGCGGCGCGGACGACGGGCAGGCCGAGCTCCTCGGCCTTCTCGCGGGCCTGGGTGTCGAGGTCGTACTTGACCTCCATGTGGTCGGAGACGAAGCCGATCGGGACCATGACGACCGCCGCCGCGCCGTCCGCGTGCTGGGCCTCCAGGTGGTCGCAGATGTCGGGTTCCAGCCACGGGATGTGCGGGGCGCCGCTGCGGCTCTGGTAGACGAGCTCCCAGGGGCGGTCGGCCACGCCGGTCGCCCCGGCGACGGCCTCGGCGATCAGGCGGGCGACCTCGAGGTGCTGGGCGACGTAGGCGCCGCCGTGGGCGCCGCGCGCCGGGTCGCCGGGGGCGCCCGAGGAGTCGGCCAGCGCGTCGGGGATGGAGTGGGTGGTGAAGGCCAGGCGCGCGCCGGCGCGGACCGCCTCGGGGAGGGAGTCGAGCGCGGCCAGCGTGGACTCGGTCATCGGCTCGACGAAGCCCCGGTGGTTGTAGAAGAGCCGCAGCTTGTCCACCCGCAGCTCGGCCGCGCCGGGCGCGCCCTCCTCGCGCAGCGCGGTGAGCGCCGCGGCGAGGTTCTCCCGGTACTGGCGGCAGCCGGAGTAGTTGGCGTAGGCGCTGGTGGCCAGGACCAGGACGCGGCGGTGGCCGTCGGCGGCCATCTCGCGCAGGGTGTCGACCAGGTAGGGGGCCCAGTTCCGGTTGCCCCAGTAGACCGGCAGGTCCAGGCCGTGGTCGGCGAAGTCGGCGCGCAGCGCCGCCAGCAGCTCGCGGTTCTGGGCGTTGATCGGGCTGACGCCGCCGAACAGGAAGTAGTGCTGCCCGACCTCGGCCAGGCGCTCCTTGGGGATGCCGCGTCCCCGGGTCACGTTCTCCAGGAAGGGCACGACGTCCTCGGGGCCCTCCGGGCCGCCGAAGGAGAGCAGGAGCAGTGCGTCGTACGGAGCATGCGCGTCGGACATGCCCCGATCTTTACACGGCCGAGAACCTGCCCAACCCCTGAGATATCCGCTTACGTGGCCCGCCGGGAGCCACGTAAGCTGTCTAAACCACCCATATCCCTTACGGAGATCCTGTGCCCGCCGCGTTGTCCGCGCTCTCCGCCTACCGGCGGATCTTCGTCGAGGCTCCCGGCAGCCTCGCGTTCTCCGCCGCCGGGTTCATCGCGCGGATGCCCATGTCGATGATGGGCATCGGCATGGTGACCATGCTGTCCTCGCTGCGCGGCGACTACGCCCTCGGCGGCGCGGTCTCGGCGACCATCGCGCTCGCGGCGGCCCTGCTCGGACCGCAGGTGGCGCGGCTGGTCGACCGCTACGGGCAGAGCCGGATCGCGCTGCGCGCCACCGGCGTCACCGTCGCCGCGATGGGCGCGCTGCTGCTCTGCGCCGGCCTCGGCGCACCGGACTGGACGCTCTTCGTCTGCGCCGCCGTGGTCGGCTGCATGCCCGCGATGGGCTCCCTGGTGCGCGCCCGCTGGGCCAACCTCTACCAGGGCTCGCCGCTGCTGCACACCGCGTACTCCTTCGAGTCGGTCGTCGACGAGATCGTCTTCATCGTCGGGCCGATCCTGGCGGTGGGCCTGTCCACCTCCTGGTTCCCCGAGGCCGGGCCGCTGGCGGCGATGATCCTGCTGGCCGTCGGCACCCTGCTGTTCTGCACCCAGGGCCGCACCGAGCCGCCCGTCCACCCGCACGCCCACGCGACGGCCGGCACGTCCGCGCTGCGGACGCGCGGACTGCTGGTGCTGGTGCTCACCTTCGTCGGGGTCGGCGCCGTCTTCGGCAGCGTCGAGGTGGTCACCGTGGCCTTCGCCGACCACCTGCACCACAAGGCGCTCTCCTCCGTCGTGCTGGCGATCTACGCGCTCGGCTCCTGCGTCGCC
The DNA here is from genome assembly GCF_000787855.1 of Streptacidiphilus anmyonensis. Lineage (GTDB taxonomy): Bacteria > Actinomycetota > Actinomycetes > Streptomycetales > Streptomycetaceae > Streptacidiphilus > Streptacidiphilus anmyonensis. The sequence goes on from NZ_BBPQ01000002.1 coordinate 385,235, forward strand.
GGCATCGTCTTCGGCGCCCTCAAGCTGAAGGGGCCGCTTTCGCGCCGGTTCCTGGTGGGGATCGTCACGCTGGCGGTGAGTATGCTGCCGCTCCTATTCGTGAAGAACCTCGTGGCCCTGGCGGTGGCGCTGTTCGTCGCCGGGCTGTCCATCTCCCCCACCATGGTCACCACCATGGGGCTGGTGGAACGGATCGTGCCGACGGCCAAGCTGACCGAGGGCATGACCTGGACCACCACCGGGCTGGCCGTGGGGGTGGCCTTTGGCTCCTCGGCCGCGGGCTGGACGGTGGACGCCGCGGGCGCCTCCAGCGGCTACTGGGTGACCGTGGCCGCGGCGGGGCTCTCGGTCGCCACGGCGTTCCTCGGGTCCCGCCGACTGCGGTCGGCGCCGGAGCAGCGGGAGGGTGCACGTGTCGAGTCGGACGACCCAGCCGAGCCTGTGGAGCAACTGGGCCGGTAACCAGAGCGCGCGCCCGAGCCGGGTGGTGACACCCGGCTCCGTCGCGGAACTGGCCGAGGCGGTCACCGCCGCCGCGGCCGACGGGCTCCCGGTCAAGGCCGTCGGCAGCGGCCACTCGTTCACCCCGATCGCCGTGACCGACGGCGTCCTGGTCCGGCCGGAGGGCCTGACCGCCGTCCGCGGGATCGACCGCGAGGACGGCACCGTCACCGTCGAGTCCGGCCTGCCGCTGGAGCGGCTGAACCTGCTGCTGCACCGGGCCGGCCTGGCCCTGACCAACATGGGCGACATCATGGTGCAGACGGTCGCCGGGGCGACCGGCACCGGCACGCACGGCACCGGACGCGCCTCCGGATCGATCGCCGCCCAGATCCGGGCACTGGAGATCGTCCTCGCCGACGGCACGGTCGCGCGGTGCTCCCCCGAGGAGAACCCGGAGCTGTTCCAGGGCGCGCGGCTGGGGCTCGGCGCGCTGGGCGTCGTCAGCGCGATCACCTTCGGCGTCGAACCGGCCTTCCTGCTGACGGCGCAGGAGGCGCCGATGCGCTTCGACGAGGTGCTCGGCCGCTTCGACGAACTGGCGGACGACAACGAGCACTTCGAGTTCTACTGGTTCCCGCACACCGAGGGCTGCACCACCAAGCGCAACAACCGCAGCACGGGCCCGGCCGCGCCGCTGCCGGAGTTCCGGCGCTGGCTGGACGACGACTTCGTCTCCAACACCGTCTGGGAGGGCGCCTGCCGGGTCGGCCGGGCCTTCCCGAGGACCATCCCCGCGATAGCGAAGATCTCCAGCCGGGCCTGGTCGGAGCGGACCTACACCGACGCCTCCTACAAGGTCTTCACCAGCCCGCGCCGGGTCCGCTTCGTCGAGATGGAGTACGCCGTCCCGCGCGAGGCCGCCACGACGGTGCTGCGCGAGCTCAAGGGCAGGATCGAGCGCTCGGACTGGAAGATCTCCTTCCCCGTCGAGGTCCGCGTCGCCCCCGCCGACGACCTCTGGCTCTCGACCGCGAGCGGCCGCGACACGGCGTACATCGCCGTGCACCTGTACCGGGGCACGGAGCAGCCGGGTTACTTCGCGGAGGTGGAACGGATCATGACGGCCCACCAGGGCCGTCCGCACTGGGGCAAGCTGCACACCCGCGACGCGGAGTACCTCGCGGGCGTCTACCCGCGCTTCGGCGACTTCACCGCGCTGCGCGACCGCGTCGACCCGGACCGGCGCTTCGCCAACGACTACCTGCGGCGCGTCCTGGGCGACTGAGCCCCGCACGCGGGCGGAGAGAGCCGACGGCTCAGGACGACGACGTGGGCTGCGGGCTCGCGCCGGAGCCGCCGGAGGCTCCCGAGTCTCCGGCCCCCGTGCCGGTCGAGTCGTGCGGGGTGGGCGTCGGGGTCGCCGGGTCCGGCTGCGGGCCGGTGCTGCTGCTGGTGCTCGGGTCCGGGCTCGTCGAGACGCCCGGGCCGGGCGCGGTGCGGCTGTCGCTCTTCTCCGCGTCACCGCCGCCGAGTCCGCCGCCGCTGCGGCCGGTGGACGCGCCGGGTGACGGGTCGACAGGAGCCGAGGTGCCGCCCTTCGGCTTGGCGTCGCCCGCGTCGGTCCCCCCGAAGAGGTTCGCCGCGGGCTTGCCGGAAGCCAGTTCGATCACGCCGACGGTGCCCATCGCGAGCGCGAAGACGATCGCGGCCGTGACGGCGTAGACCCTCCAGCTCTTGGGTTTGAGATTGGCGCGCCCACGGTAGACGGCGACGGCCTCGGCCTGGTCAGGGGGGCTGATTCGCGCCATCATCCGCGTGTGTTCGCCGCCCGGGTCGAACGGGTCGAAGACCTGCGTCTCCTCCGCCCCGGCGGGTCCCGCCGCCGGAAGCGCGTGTTCGATCGGCGTCGGCGTCGTCGCCATCTCCCGCAACTGCTCGCCGGTGCGCCGGAACAGGTGCTGGAACACGGCCGTCCCGGTGGTCGCGCCGACGCTGACCACGGCCGCGCCCAGGATCGTCCCGTAGACGCCCAACTGGGACGCGAGGACCGCGCCGACCACCGCCGCGAGCGCGCTCGCGGCCACCTGGGCGAGACTCAGATCGAGGGTCCTGCGCTCGGGCTTTCCGCCCTGATTTTCCAGATCCTCCATCAATGCCCCTCGATGCAGCCTTTGTCCATAGTGCACCAGGTACGACCGTTCGAAGGACCCCACAGTTCCGGATGGCCGAAATGTGTGAAGATGATCACCGTAAGCCGCGCGGACGACCGCCATCGGAGTGGCGACCCTTGAGAATCCAGCGATTCGGGGCAGACTTGAGCCGCGAGCCGCACCATCCGGGGGCCACGTTTGGAGTAGTGTGGCGTGAAGCCCGGCTGCGCGCAGTCGGCGAGGCTCGTCCCGGGGTGCTCGCCGCGAAAGGCGCGGATCCGGGAGTCGGAACAATGGAACAGTGACAGGCAGTCAAAAGAAGTAACTGTGCCATAACGGTGAGTCGCGGACCGAGGCTGACCCGCCGGGTAACTCTGCAATGTTGTGGTCCGCCGGGACGTCGGCACGCCACACTCGTTACGGGAGCAGCGACGCAGGTGACGTCGGCAGGCACCACCCGGGAGGTAACCGTGCCCGAACTGCGCGTCGTAGCCGTCAGCAATGACGGCTCACGGCTGGTGCTCAAGGCTGCCGATTCGACGGAATACTTCCTTCCGATCGACGAGCGGCTGCGCGCCGCCGTCCGCGGCGACCGGCCGCGCCTCGGTCAGATCGACGTCGAGAGCCACCTCCGCCCCCGCGACATCCAGGCGCGCATCCGCGCCGGTGCGACGGCCGAGGAGGTCGCGCAGCAGGCCGGCATCTCCGTCGAGCGCGTCCGCCGCTTCGAGGGTCCCGTCCTCGCCGAGCGCGCGTTCATGGCCGAGCGCGCCCGGAAGACCCCGGTGCGCCGCGCCGGCGAGTCCACCGGCCCGCAGCTCGGCGACGCCGTCGCCGAGCGTCTGCTGCTGCGCGGCGCGGACAAGGACAGCACGGTCTGGGACTCGTACCGTCGCGACGACGGCACCTGGGAGATCATCCTCAGCTTCCGCGCGGACTCGGCCAACCGGCAGGCCCGGTGGACCTACGACCCGCCGCGCCGCCTGGTGCAGCCCTGCGACGACGAGGCGCGCGCGCTGATCGGCGAGTCGCCCGCGCTGGCGGCCGAGCCGACGCACCCGTTCGTCCCCCGCATCGCCCGCCTCCCCGGAGCCGACCGGGGCATGGGCATGCGCCCGCTCGCCCCGGAGCGTCCGCCGCTGGAGCGGCTCTCGCTGGAGCGCCCGTCGCTCGACCGCGTGGAGCGGGTGGAGCGCGTCGAGCGGGTGGAGCGCGTCGAGCGCGCCCCCGAGCCGAGCGCGCCGGCGGCTGCCTCGGCGTCCGCCTCCGCGTCGAGCGTCGCGGACCAGCTGGACTCCGTGGACTTCCTCGACCTCGACGCCGTGCCGACGGCGCTGCCGTCCGCGCTGCCGTCCGCGCTGCCGGACGAGTCCTCGCTGGCCGAGGAGACGGAGGTGCCGCCCGCTGCGGCCGCCGCGGGCGCGGGCGCGGCCTACGCCGACGTCCTCATGCCCCGCATGGCCACGCCCCACCGCGACCGCCTCATCGGCTCCACCGACCGCCAGGCCGAGGCGGACGGCGTCCGCCCCGGCCGCAGGGCGGCCGTGCCGAGCTGGGACGAGATCGTCTTCGGCACCCGCCGCAAGAAGCAGGACTGACCGGCTTCACAGGCGGCGGCCGTCCGTCCCTTCGGGTCGTTGCACGGTCCAGGGGCGCGAGGCTCCGCCGCATGCGCGTGAGCCACCACTGACGAGCAGGTGGTCCACGCCGTACGGGGTCCCGCTCATCGGTTGGCTGCTCGCGCCCACACCGGGGGCGCCTCCCGGCCGGAGGCCGGGGAAGAGCCACAGCTCGGCGAAGCCTCGCACCCCCTGGACAGCTCCTGAAGGCGCGTCAGCGCGGGTCCGGGCCGACAGCGGCCGGGCGGGCGGGGTCGTTGGACCATTCGCTCCAGCTGCCCGGGTAGAGCGTGGCGGGCAGGCCCGCGAGTGCGAGGGCGAGGACGGTGTGAGCCGCCGTCACGCCCGAGCCGCAGTAGACCGCGATGTCCGTGTCCGGCGTCGCGCCCAGCGTGCGGAAGCGCGCGGCGAGGTCCGCCGTGGGCAGGAAGCGGCCGGAGGCGTCCACGTTGTCCGACGTCGGGGCGGACAGCGCACCGGGGATGTGGCCGGCCCGGGGGTCGACGGGTTCGGTCTCGCCGCGGTAGCGCTCGCCCGCGCGCGCGTCGAGCAGGACGCGCGCGGCGTCGCTCTCGGGCCAGCCCGCCGCGCCGTCGGCGTCGATCGTCGGGAGCCCGCCCGGCACGACGGTGAAGTCGCCCTCCCCGTGCGACGGCTCCGCCGTCGACAGCGCGAGGCCGGCCTCGGTCCACGCCTGGAGGCCGCCGTCCAGCACGCGCACGCGCGGGTGCCCGGCCCAGCGCAGCAGCCACCAGGCGCGGGCCGCCGACATCGAGGTGGCCGCGTCGTACACGACGACCTCCCGGTCCGCGCGGACGCCGGCGCGACGCAGCGCGGTCTGGAGCACCTCGGGCGAGGGCAGCGGATGACGGCCCGCCACGCCCGGCGCGGCGGCCAGTTCGCGGTCGAGGTCGACGTAGTGCGCACCCGGCAGATGCCCCTTGGCGTACTCCTCGTCCCCCGGCGGACCGCCGAGGCTCCAGCGGACGTCGAGCAGCGTCGGCGGCTGCTCCCCGGCGAGCAGGTCCGCGAGACCGGCCGGGGAGACCAGAGTGGTGGCAGGCTCATTCATAGGGACATTGTCGTGCCAACGCCAGCGCGGACGGGCCAAGGGTGGGAGCATCGGGGGCGTGAGTGAGAGCTTGCGGCAGCCGCAGGGGACCCCCTGCTGGGTGAGCCTGATGGCACATGACCTCCACGCGGCCTGCGCGTACTACTCGGCCCTGCTCGGCTGGGAGTACCAGGGCGGCCCCGACCGGCTCGGCCCCTACGTGCGGGCGACGCTGGACGGGCTCCTCGTCGCCGGGATCGGGCAGTTCGAGGAGACAGCCGGCTTCCCGGTCGACTGGATCACCTACTTCTCCGTGGACAGCGCGGACGAGGTGGCGAACCGGATCCGTGACTGCGGCGGCACGGTCGCGCTCGGCCCGCTGGACTCGGCCGACGCCGGACGCCTCGTGGTCGCCGCGGATCCCGGCGGCGCCGTCTTCGGCGCGTGGGAGCCCCGCGGGCACGACGGTTGGCAGGTGCGGCGCGTGCCGGGCGCGGTGGTCTGGAGCGAGCTGCGCACGCCCTCGGTCCTGGACGCGGCCGACTTCTACGCCAAGGTCTTCGGGCTGGCGGCCGTCGAGGAGGGCCGCGCCCAGATCGGCCGCGACGAGGACGCCATACTGCTGCGCTACGGCGGCCACCGCGTCGCGGGCATCCGCGCGGCCGACCCGGAGGACCCGCGTCCGCGCTGGCGCGTCTACTTCGCCGTCGCCGACCTCGGCATGGCGGTCAAGTCGGCGCTGGAACTCGGCGGCAGCCTGGAGCGGTCGTTTCCGCCGGCGCGCTACGGCGAGGTCGCGTTCCTGCGCGACCCGCAGGGCGGTCCGTTCGCGCTCGTGCGGCTCTCGGAGGTCTGAACGGGCGCGGCGGCCCTGGGTGTTCACCGACTTGTCCCGACAAGTTCATCGGCGCTGAGGTGTGGTACGCGCCCACACGCGACCACGTCCCCCGTTAGGGTGACGGGAACCGTTCGCACGACCCAGCTCAGGGGCACCGCATGCCACTTCCGCACCAGTCCGACCGCCACGAGCGCGCCCGCCGGGTCCTCGTCGTCGGCATCGACGGCGTCCGCCTCGACGTCCTGGCCGAACTGGACACGCCCCGCCTGGACGAGGTCGCCGACGCCGGCTTCCTGGCGCCGGTCGTGATCGACGCCGGTACCCCGACCATGTCCGGCCCCTGCTGGGCCACGATCGCCACCGGCGTCCACGTCACCAAGCACGCGGTGTGGAACAACGACTTCACCGGCCACCGCCTGGCCGTCTTCCCCGACTTCCTCACCCGTCTCAGCCACGGCTTCGGCCGCCGCACGTACGTCGCGGCCGCCTGGGAGCCGCTGGTGCTGGCGCGCAGCGGCGGCCCGCTGTTCAACGGGCCCGGCCGCCTGAGCTTCGTCGCCCCGGCCGCGGAGACGTGCGAGGACTGGGAGGCCGTCGACGAGCGGATGGTCCGCGACGCGGTGACCGTCCTGCGCGAGGAGGACCCGGAGGCGTCCTTCGTCTATCTGGGCGCCGTCGACGAGACCGCGCACCTGCGCGGCTGCGGCGCGGACTACCGCGACGCGGTCCTGCGCGCGGACGAGCGCCTCGGACGTCTCCTCGACGCGGTCCGCTCCCGGCCCGCCTACGCCGAGGAGGACTGGACCGTCATCGTCGTCACCGACCACGGGCACGTCGACGAGGGCGGCCACGGCGGCGACAGCGTGCTCGAGCGCACGGCCTGGATCGCCTGCAGCGGACCGGAGTTCACCCCCGGCGCGATCACCGCCCCGCTGCGCCACGTCGACGTCGTCCCGCAGGTCTTCGCCTCCCTCGGCCTCACCCCGGACCGCCACTGGACCCTGGACGGCCTGCCGTTCGCGGCGTCGGCCGCGCGGGCCACCAAGGAGGAGCTCGTCGAGCTGATCTGACCGCCGGTCAGGGTGCGGGGCGGGCTCCATGGGAACGCCCCGTAGCCGCGGGCTGAGACGAGCGCCGCGGCCGACCGGCAAGGCGTGGGGCGGGGCGAGGGCTCGAGGCAGGACGCGACCGCGCGGCGGAGCCTCCGATCCGAGCCGCGTTTGTGCAGCGTTTCCGGCGTCTCCCAGGGGCGGCAGCCTCAGCTGTGCTGCTGCCCCGGGATCGGTGACACGCCGTCGAAGGGCAGCACGTCCGGGGAGAGGGCGCCGGCGCGGGCCGTCGCGGAGGTCATGCGCTTGCGGTGGTGTCTACGGCACAGCACCTCGTAGCCGATCTGGTCCTCGTTGACGACCACGTCGCCGACGACGACCTGCGCGCCCTCGACCACCATCACGCCGCCCACCGTGCGCGCGTTGTGCGTCGCCCGCGCGCCGCACCAGCACAGGGCCTCGACCTGGAGCACCTCGACCCGGTCGGCGAGTTCGATCAGCCGCGCCGAGCCGGGGAAGAGCCGGGTGCGGAAGTCCGTGGTGATGCCGAAGGTGTAGACGTCGATCGCGAGGTCGTCCACGACGCGGGCCAGCTGGTCGACCTGGTGCGACTCGAAGAACTGGGCCTCGTCGCAGATCAGGTAGTCGATCCGCTCGCCGGCCGAGAGCAGCTTGACCACGTAGTGGTGGAAGTCGAGTCCGTCGCGGACCTCGACGGCCTGGGTGCTGAGGCCGAGCCTGCTGGACAGGGTGGCCGAGCCGGCGCGGTCGTTGCGGGTGAAGATGACGCCCCGGCGCCCGCGGGCGCGGTGGTTGTGGTCCATCTGCAGCGCCAGCGTGGACTTGCCGCAGTCCATGGTCCCGGAGAAGAAGACCAACTCAGGCACGGCGCACCTCCAGCAGCGGCACCAGCAGTTCGGAGTCGAGCAGCGAGCCGTGCATGCCGACCATCGACGACTCCCCCGGCTCGCGGCGGGTCGCGGTGACGGCGGCGTCGGACGCGGCGACGGCGACGACGTCGCCGATGCGTCCGCGAACCCGGTCCTCGACGACGGGGCCGAACCAGCCGGCTTCGATCGCCTCCTCGCGGGAGGCGATCCAGAAGCGGTCCCCGAGCCGCTCGCGCCAGGCGGCGAGCAGGTCGGCCTCGGCGCCGGGCTGGGCGTAGAGGTGCCGGGCGCGGCCCTCGCCGCCGAGCAGCAGCATGCCCGCGCGCAGGTCCTCCTGCTCCGGCGCGTCCATGTCGATGCGCGCTCCGGCGGCCGGGTCCGTCGGCACGTCGACCATGCCGTGGTCGGCGGTGATGTAGAGCGCGGAGCGCGGCGGCAGTTGCTCGGCGAGGCGCTGGGCGAGCCGGTCGACGGCCATCAGCTGGCCGCGCCAGGCGTCGGAGGCGGCGCCGTGGCGGTGCCCCATGCCGTCGAGCTCGCTGTAGTAGGTGTAGACGAGCGCCCGGTCGGCGGCGGCCAGGCGCTCGGCGGCCAGGTCCATCCGCTCCTCGCCGGTGAGCCGGCCGACGAACTCGCCGCCCGAGAGCGCGACCTCGGTGAGCGGGGTGAACTCGAAGGTCGGCGAGGAGACCTGGCTGGTCGCCACGCCGTGCGCGTGGGTCCGCTGGAAGACCGTCGGGTACGGCTGCCAGGTGCGCGGGGTCACGTGCGGCTGCCAGCGCAGCTGGTTCATCAGCCGCCGCTCGCCCGGAATGCGGACCAGGTAGCCGGCCAGGCCGTGCTCGCCGGGCGGACGGCCGGTGCCGAAGGACGCCAGGCTGGTCGCGGTGGTCGCCGGGAACCCCGCGGTCAGCGGACGCCCGCTGCCCGCGAGCGAGCTCGGCAGCAGCGAGGTGAGGAACGGCGCCTCGTCCGGGTGGCTGCGCAGCAGCTCCCAGCCCAGGCCGTCGATCAGGAAGACGCAGACGCGGTCGGCGGCGGGCAGCCGCAGGCCGGTCGTGGGCACGCCGTCGGCCTCGGTCAGCCCGAGACCGGCCGCGACCGCGGGCAGGACGTCCGCGAGGGCGGCCGAGCCGTAGGCGGGGACCGGCGCGGCGGTGTGAGGGAGAGTCATCAAGTCGTTTCTACGGGACGCGGACAGGCGCGGACAGTCGCGGGCGGGCGCGGACGGACGGCGGCAGGGCGGCGGTCGGGGTCGTCAGTCCGCGGTGCTCGCCGTGGCCTCGGACAGGGCCCGGGCGAAGGCGAGCGCCTGGGCGACCGTCTCCGGGCCGTCGCCCGCCTCGCTGACCCGCAGCGAGAGGTCGTCGGCGGTGGTCGAGCCGGTGTAGCCGTGGTCGGCGTCGCAGTTCGGGTCGCCGCAGGCGGCCGGCTCCAGGTCGATCCGGGAGACCGCGCCCCAGCCGATGGTGAGCACCACCTCGCGCGGCAGCGAGCCGCGCACGTAGGTCTCCGGGTTGGCGACGACACGGCTGACGACGACCGACGAGATCCGGCCGATCTTGACGCTCTCGGTGGAGGTCGTCGCGTACGGCACCGGGGAGGAGTCGTCGGCCCCCTGCTCGTCGGTGTGGCTGACGATGAAGCGGGTGTCGGTCAGCACCAGCACGGTCACGTGGCGGCGGACCTCGTTGGCGTCGAAGGTGGTCTCCTGGTGCACCAGGAAGGCCTCGACGCTCTCGCTGCCCACGGCCTGCTCGACGGCCTCGGAAACGAGGGTCGGGTAGTAGCCGCTGCGCTCGATCGCGGAGCGCAGCCCCTGGGTGGTGGTCGTCGTACCGGTCTTCGCCATACCTACCATCCTGGCATGACCCGGGCCCGGCTCACGCCAGCGCGCGCGGTCCGAGATCGGTCCGCGCGGGCAGCCGGGCCAGACGGACGTCCGCAGCCAGCACCGCGAGGCCCTTGCGCCCCACTCGCACCGGTTCCATCGTGAGCGAGGCCACCTCCGGCAGGTCGTCCACGAGCTGTGAGACGCGCAGCAGGAGCTGCTCCAGGGCAGCGGTGTCGACCGGCTCCGACCCGCGCCAGCCGAAGAGGAGCGGCGCGGCCTTGATCTCCCGGATCAGCGAGGCGGCCTCGGGCTCCGTGGCCGGAATCAACCGGTGCGCGACGTCCCCGAGCAGCTCGGAGGCGACGCCCGCGAGCCCGAAGGAGAGGATCGCGCCGACGGCCGGATCGACGGAGGCGGACACGGTCGTGTCCACGAAGACGCCGTCGTGCGGCTGCCGGGCGTCGGCATCGTCCTGCGCCCCGGCCTCGACGTGCACCCCGTAGCAGGCGAGCAGCCGGGCGACGGTGGCCGCGTCGAGCACGGCGTCCCTGCCCCGGCCGAGCGCCTCGGCGACGATCACCCGCGCCTGCTGCGCGGCGACGTCCTCGAACTCGGGGATCGTCCGCGGCTCGGCGCTCCGCGCCCGCCACTGGGCGTACCGCGTCGCGTGCGCCAACGCCCGCACCGCCCGCTCCGGCCTCGGATACCCGGGCACCCGCCCTTCGGCGGTCCCGCCGAAGACGACTCCGGGGACGTCCCCCGCACCGCCATCCGCCGTTCCCCCAACGCCGGCCTCGCTCGGGCTGTCGCCGGCGGAGCCCTGGGGCATCCCCGCGCCGGCCGCCCTCGCACCGCCGGCGTCGCTCGGCGCTGCGGCGGAGCCGCCGGAGTCAGAAGCGGCTGCCGATCCCGCGCCCGGCGCACGGCCGTCAGCAACACCCTCACCTGCGGCGGCCGAGCCGCCGGGCGTCGGTGCCGGGGAGGTGGCACCCGACGGCACGCCCACGCCCGCCGTTCCCCCAACGCTGGCATCGCTCGGGCTGTCGCCGGCGGAGCCGCCAGGGCTGGGAGCGGCTGCCGCTCCGACGCCCGGCACACCAACCCTGTTACCCGCGCCCCCGGCGGCGGGGTCGCTCGGGCTGTCGCCGGAGGGGGTGTTGACCTGGTCGACGAGGGCGGGGAGGGCGAGGTGGACGATGATCAGCGGCTTGGCCGCCCTGCGGGCGCGGTCGGCGCTGTCGCGGAGGGCGGCGGCGAGGGGGCCGAGGTCGAGGGGCGGGGTAACGGCCAGCGGGGACGGGTTGGTGCGGCTGATCAGCCCGGAGCCCGGGAAGCTGGGGAAGCCCCCCGCGCCGATCGGGGGGATGACGACGGCGACGACGGCGTCGCTGTCCGGGCGATCGATCGCGGCGCGCAGGCCGCGGCGGAAGTCGTCGGGGGTGGCGCTCGTGGTGAGGTCGTGCGGCAGCAGCGGCCGAAGGCCGATGCCCAGCGCCACGTCGTGGGTGAGCAGGCCGAGGGAGTCGGAGTTGCCGACGATCGCGATGCGCGGCCCCGCGGGAAGCGGCTGGTGGGCGAGCAGGTCGGCGGCGTCGTACAGCTCGGTGATGGTGTCGACGCGGATCACCCCGGCCTGCTCGAAGAGCGTGTCGACCGTCGAGTCGGCGATGCGGGTGATCGCCGCCGCGTGTCCGGCGGGGATGCTGCGGGTGTCGCGGCCGCCCTTCACCACCACCAGCGGCTTGCGCGCGGCCACCCGCCGCGCCAGGCGGCTGAACTTGCGCGGGTTGCCGAAGGACTCCAGGTAGAGCAGGGCGACGCCGGTGGCTTCGTCCTCCTCGAAGAACTGGAGCAGGTCGTTCCCTGAGACGTCCGCGCGGTTGCCCACGGAGGCGAACGCGGAGATGCCGAGGCCGCGCCGGTGCGCGGCCTCCAGCAGGGCCGCGCCGATCGCGCCGGACTGCGTGAAGATCCCGAGCGGCCCGCGCCGGGGCAGCTGCGGGGAGAGGGAGGCGTCGAGCCGGACCTCCGGATCGGTGTTGATCACCCCGAAGGCGTTGGGCCCGAGCACGCGCATGCCCGCCGCCCGCGCCTGCCGGACCAGTTCGCGCTGGCGGGCCCGGCCGTCGAGACCGGTCTCGGCGTACCCGGCGGTGATCACGACGAGCCCGCGCACCCCGGCCGCGCCGCAGTCGGCCACCACGTCGGGGACCTGCTCGGCGGGGACGGCGACCACGGCCAGGTCGACCGGGTCCGCCACGTCGGCGATGGAGGCGTGGACGGGCACGCCGTCGAGCTCGCGAAGGCCCGTCGCGGGATCGGCGGCGGCCGGGTTGATCGCGTAGAGGGGTCCGGTGAATCCGCCGGCCAGCAGGTTGCGCAGCAGCGTGCGGCCGACTCCGACGGGGTTGCGTCCCGCGCCGATCACGGCGACGGAGCGCGGCGCGAGCAGCCGCTGCATGGAGCGCGCCTCGGCCCGGTGCTCGCGGGCGCGCATGACCGCGAGGGACTCCTCAGTGGGCGCGAGGTCGAACTCGAAGTGCAGCACGCCGTCGGTGAAGCTGCGCTGCTGGGTGTAGCCGGCCTCGGTGAAGACCTTGGCCATCTTGCGGTTCTCAGGCAGCACCTCGGCCACGAAGCGGCGGATGCCGCGCTCGCGGGCGGTCGCGGCGATGTGCTCCAGCAGCGCGGAGGCGAGGCCCCGGCCCTGGTGCGCGTCCTGCACGAGGAAGGCCACCTCGGCCTCGGTGCCGGAGCCGGAGGGGCGGCCGGAGGCGTCGATGCGGTCGTAGCGGACGGTCGCGATGAACTGGTCGTTGACCAGTGCGGCCAGGCCCACCCGGTCGACGAAGTCGTGATGGGTGAAGTGCCGGACGTCCTTGGCGGACAGCCGCGGGTACGGAGCGAAGAAGCGGTAGTACTTCGACTGGTCGGAGACGCGCTGGTAGAAGGCGACGAGACGGTCCGCGTCGTCGGGGACGATCGGGCGGATCCGGGCCGTGCCGCCGTCGCGCAGCACGATGTCGGCCTCCCAGTAGGCCGGGTAGCTCTCGCTCACTCGCTCAGGTTAACCGCGGAATCGGCGTGGGTACCGTGCGACGCAGAAGCGGTCGCGCAGCGGCCTCACCCGGGGCCTCGCCCGTCCCGTGCGGAAGCGTGTCAGAATGGTCTAGACAACCATAGGGGACTGGGGATCCGTCACTGGATTCGAATGCTACGAATATCCTGAGTTGTCCCAGTTGTCCGCACCATGCACCACGCACCACGCACCACGCGAAAGGCACGCACCATGGCTGAGCGCCGTGTCACCATCGGCTGGCCCGAGGGCCTGCACGCCCGTCCCGCCTCCGTCTTCGTCCGCGCCGCCGGCGCGGTGGGCGTACCGGTGACCATCTCCAAGGACGGCGGCGCCCCCGTCAACGCCGCGTCCATGCTCGCGCTGCTGGGCCTCGGCGCCCAGGGCGGCGAGGAGGTCGTCCTCGCCTCCGACGCGGACGGCGCGGACGCCGCACTCGACCGCCTGGCCAAGCTCGTCGGCGAGGGCCTGGACGAGCTGCCCGCCGCCTGAGCCTTTCGCAGGCGTCCCGTCGCAGCCTCCGGGCACGCGACGGGACGCCTCCTTGACCCTTCCCGACGCTGCTGAAACGGTGTGATCCGTTCGGCGCACGCCGCTGTGCGCCCCGCGCGGGAGGAGATCGCGATGGCACCGGACAGCACGCCCCCGATGGAGGCGACAGCCGAATTCCGCGCCGCGCGCGACCATCTGCTGCGACACCGGGGCGACATCGAGGGCGCCCGGCGGCTCCCGCGCCCGCAGGCCACCCACTTCAACTGGGCCCTGGACTGGTTCGACCCCGAGGCGCACGGCAACGACGACATCGCGCTCCGCGTCGTGGACCTCACCGCGGACGGCCAGGTCCGCGCCGAGACCGCGTTGAGCTTCGCCGCCCTGAGCGCCCGCTCCGCCCAGGTCGCGAACTGGCTGCGCAGCCTCGGCGTGGCGCGCGGCGACCGGGTGCTGCTGCTCCTCGGCAACCAGGTCCCGCTGTGGGAGGTGATGCTGGCCGCGATCAAGCTCGGCGCGGTCGTCATCCCCGCCAGCACGCTGCTCTCGCCCGAGGACCTCGCCGACCGGGTGACGCGCGGCGAGGTGCGCCACGTGATCGCCGAATCCGGACTGACCGGCGGCTTCGCGGGGATCGGCGGGGGCTGGACCAGAATCGCCGTCGGCGAGCCCGTACCGGGATGGCTCGCCTACGCGGACTCCGCCGCCGCGCCCGAGGGCTTCGTCCCCGACGGGCCGACCCGCGCCGACGACCCGATGCTGCTCTACTTCACCTCCGGCACCACCAGCCGCCCCAAGCTCGTGCAGCACACCCACCGCACCTACCCCGTGGGCCACCTGTCGACGATGTACTGGATCGGCCTGCGGCCGGGCGACGTGCACCTGAACGTCTCCTCGCCCGGGTGGGCCAAGCACGCGTGGAGCAACTTCTTCGCGCCCTGGAACGCCGGGGCGGAGATCCTGATCGTCAACCAGCCGCGGTTCGCCGCACGCCCGCTGCTGGACGCCATGGTGCGCCACGGGGTCACCTCGTTCTGCGCCCCGCCGACGGTGTGGCGGATGCTGGTGCTGGAGGACCTGACCCAGTGGCGTCCCCCGCTGCGCGAACTGGTCGGCGCGGGCGAGCCGTTGAACCCGGAGATCATCCAGCGGGTGCAGGCCGCCTGGGGCGTGACGCTGCGCGACGGCTTCGGGCAGACCGAGACCACGGCGCAGGTCGGCAACCCGCCCGGCCTGGTGGTCAAACCCGGCTCGATGGGCGTGCCGCTGCCGGGCTACGAGGTGGCGCTGGTCGACGCCGTGAGCGGCGAGGTGGTCACCGAGCCCGGCGCGGAAGGGGAGCTCTGCCTGCCGCTGGACAGCGCCCCACTGGGCCTGATGACGGGCTACCAGCAGGACCCGGAGCGTCAGGCGGAGGCGACGGCCGGCGGTTTCTACCACACCGGTGATGTCGCGTTCCGCGACGCCGACGGCTACCTGACCTACGTCGGGCGGACCGACGACGTCTTCAAGTCCTCGGACTACCGGATCTCGCCGTTCGAGCTGGAGAGCGTCCTGATCGAGCACCCGCAGGTGGCGGAGGCGGCCGTGGTGCCGTCGCCGGACCCGGTCCGGCTCTCGGTGCCGAAGGCGTACGTGGTGCTGGTCCCCGGAGCCGCGCCGGACGCGGAGACGGCGCAGTCGATCCTGGAGTTCGCACGGGGCCGACTGGCACCGTACAAGCGGGTGCGGCGGCTGGAGTTCGCGGAGCTGCCGAAGACCGTCTCCGGCAAGATCCGGCGAGTCGAACTGCGCGGCCGGGAGCAGGAGCTGCACGGCGGCAGCGGACTGACCGGCGGGGAGGAGACCCCGGTGCGCGGGAAGCTGGAGTTCTGGGAGGAGGACTTCCCGCGCGGCTGAGAGGGCCGGGGCCGGACGACTCAACCGGGACGGCCGAACCCGGACGGCCTCAGGAGACGGCCCTCACGAACGGACCTCACGGACGGGCCTCAGTGGGTGCGACTCAGTGGGTGCGACGGGCGAGAGACTCGCGGTCGGCGGTGGCCAGCACGGTGTTGGCCACCGCGACGACGGCGAAGACGATGCCGAAGGCGTGGGCGCCGACCGCGTACAGCGCGGCGGCGGCCAGGCCGAAAACCACCAGTTTGAAGACGAGCAGCGCCGGGACCGGCAGCGGGTGCCTGGCCCGGGGCGCGGCGAACATGCCCCAGAGGACGGCCATGGCCAGCGGCGCGCCGACGCCCAGGAGGACGTGGACGGCGGCGTTCTGGCCGGTGCGGAAACCCCACCAGGCGAGGCCGCCCAGGGCGACGAGTTCGAGAAGGAACGCGAGCAGCTCGTTGGCGTGGTGCAGCGGCTTGGGGATCATGACGCGCTCCTCGATGCGGGAACCCTTTCGAGAGCACCGCTCTCGCTTGAGAACAGTGTGTGCGAGAGCGGCAGTCACAGTCAAGAGCAGTGCTCTCATTCGCGAGCACCGCTTCGTTTGAATCTTGAACGATACCGGCGGGGTATCGTTCTCCGCATGAGCGATGGCATCGGCACGACGCCCCCGGGGCTCCCCGGCCTCAGCACGACCGTGGTCTTCAAGCTCGGCACCCTCGGAACCGTGGCCACCGACCGGTTCACCCGCGCACTGGAGACCTTCGACCTCGGCCTCAAGCCCAAGCACGTCGGACTGCTCGTCGCCCTCGGCGCGGGCGCGGCGGCGTCCCAGCAGGAGCTGGCCGCGCGCATGGGCGTCGCCCCCAGCCTGGTCGTCTCCCTCGCCGACCACCTGGAGCAGCTCCACGCCGTCCAGCGGGTCCGCGATCCGCAGGACCGCCGGCGCCAGGTGCTGACGCTGACGGACGACGGGCGGCGCCTCCTCGACCGCTGCGAGGCCGCGAGCCGCGAGCTGGACGCCGAGCTGACCGCGGAACTGACCGAGGATCAGCGCGCGGCGCTCGGCGAGGCCCTGCAACGCATGGCCGACCGGGTCGGCCTGCCGTAGCAGGTCGACGCGGCCGCCTCCCCTCGCCGCCGGCCGAGAGCAGCCCCCGCGCCGAACCGCAAGATCCGATCCCCCTTCCCCTTTGCCCTGCGCCGGGGTTACTCCTGGAGTACGGACCCCGCCAGGTCCGTACTCCAACCACCCATGAATCCCAAGGGCAGGGCGGCCGTGGACGACGACTGGTACGTGGACGACCGGTGCACCAACTGCGACGTGGCCCGGCAGCTCGCGCCGGAGCTGATCGAGGAGGTCGGCGGACGCTCCGAGGTGGTGCGCGAGCCGCGTGACGCGGCCGAGCTCGCCACCCTGAACGCCGCCGCGTTCGCCTGCCACACCCGCTCGATCCGCCGACGCTCCGGCCCGCTCGACGCGGCCGCGGACCCGTTCCCGCTGGCCCTGGACGAGAACGTGCTGCTCTGCGGCCACAACTCCCGGCAGACCGCCGCGGCCAACGCCTACCTGCTGCGACGCCCGTCCGGCACGCTGATGATGGTCGACACGCCGCGCTGGTCGGCGGGGCTGGCGGACCGGTACGAGGCCCTCGGGCCCATCACCGACGTCCTGCTGACCCACCGGGACCACGCCGCGCACGGGCGGCGGTACGCGGACCGGTTCGGCGCCCGGCTGTGGATCCACGAGGGCGACCTGTCCGCCGCGCCCGACGCCGACCACGTGCTGCGCGGCACCGGGCCCACCGCGATCGCCGAGGGCGTGACCGCCTACCCGCTGCCGGGCCACACCCTCGGCAGCGTCCTGTACGTCGCCGACCGGCGGTACTGCTTCAGCGGCGACAGCCTCTACTGGTCCCGGGCCGAGGACGCCCTGGCCGTCGCCGAACACGTCACCTGGTACTCGATCGAGGCCCTGGCCGCCTCCCTGGCCCGGACCGCGCCACTGCTGCACTTCGCCTGGGTGCTGCCGGGCCACGGCGACCGCAAGCGACTGGCCCCGCAGGAGATGGCCGAGCAGCTACGGAAGCTGACCGCGCACGCCCGTCGGCTGCGGCCGCAGCCGGTGGACTTCACCGCCCATCGCTGGTGACGCGCGCCGCCGCCCCGGTCCTCGCCGCGTCCGCCGACCGCGCCGGGTCCGCCGGCCCGGCCGCATCCGCCGCGTCTGCGGGGAGTGGCGGGGGTGCCGGTTCCGACGGGCCTGCCGGCACCGCCAGGTCTGCCGGGCCTGCCGGGTCTGCCGCGTCCGTCCCGGCCCGGTCCGGGAGCGGCCGTTCCCGGGCGGGACGTTCCCCGGCGGCCCCGAGCGTGAACAGCAGGCCGACAGCCAGGAACCCGGCGGCCGGGACCGGGAAGCGGCCGCCGAAGGCGAACCCGTGGCTCGCGAAGACGGAGAGCGCGTAGACGGCTGCCGCGAACCCCAGGGCGAAGAGCCCCGGCCACCGTACCTCCCCCTCCGGCCGCAGCCGGTCCGCCAGCGTGCGCAGGGCACGTTCGAGCGGGGCCAACGCCGCGAGCAGGGCAAGGAGCAGTCCGGTCAGGATCGCCAGCCAGGGCAGGCGCAGCGCCCACCAGACCCCCGAGCCCACGGCCGGTTCCGGCGCCAGCCGGGTGAGGTAGAACAGCCCGGCCGCCGCCAGGACCGGCACCATGTGCCAGAGGTAGACGGACATCGACGCCCGGCCCACCGGCCGGACCACCCGCCACAGCCGCTCGCCGCGCAGCAGCCGCCGCGCCGCGGGCGCGAGGGCGACGCAGAGACCGCACTGGGCGACGACCCAGGCCAGCATCGCCGCCGACGGCGGATTCGTGTTGGAGACCGTCTCCGTCGACACGAGGATGAGGCTGACCGGGAACGGGCCGAAGGCCACCAGCAGGCCGAAGCCGAGACCCCCGGCGGCCGCCAGGGCCCAGGGCAGCAGCGGACGCCGGGTCAGCAGGCCGTCGGCCCAGCAGAAGCCCAGCTGGTAGGCGACCGCCCAGACGAGCACGTAGTTGAGCGAACCCAGCACGGGCGGGTGCGCCCGCAGCACCACCACGTCGACCGTCACCGCCGCCAGCCCGAGCACGGCCGGAGCGGCGAGGCCGAACCGGCGGTGCGCCGCGTGCAGGACCGGGGTGAGCGCGGTGACCAGCAAGTAGACCGGCAGGAACCAGAACTGCATGGCCAGCGCCCAGCCGACCATGGCCAGGAGGCCGGGGTCCACGCCGACCGCCGAACAGACCGCCACGGCGACGAGCGCGAGGCCTGCGTAGACGCCCGTCGGCAGCAGCAGCCTGACCGTCCGCTGCCGGATCCACGGCAGCGCGCGTCCCTGCGCCCGCGTCCAGGACCCCGCCGCCGCGCAGCCGCCCGCCAGGAAGAACAGCGGCATGATCTGGAAGAGCAGCGTGAGCCACTGCGTCCACGGGAGGGTGGCCAACAACTCGGGTGCGGCCAAGGCGCCGTCACGGTGTGTCAGTGCTGTGATGAGCCAATGGCCCGTCACCACGCAGCAGATGGCGAGCGCGCGCAGGAAGTCCAGGTAACGGTCGCGGTTCACACCGCCCGATTGTCCGGAGTCGGGCGCGGCGCGGGACAGCACGGATCGGCATCGATGCCGGCGCGGCTTCGTCTCTCCGGGGCCCCGACGGCGCCGCCGAACAGCCCGGACGCGAGCGCCAGTCCGGCCGCCGCGCCGAGGAGTTGGGCAAGGAGGAAGGGCGGCACGTCGCGCGGCGCGATCCCGGTGAAACTGTCGGTGAAGGAACGCCCGACCGTCGCGGCGGGGTTGGCGAAGCTGCCCGAGGAGGTGAACCAGATCGCCGCGCCGATGTAGGCGGCGACGAGCAGGGGCGCGAACGCCTCCCGCCCGATCCGGCCCAACCCGACGACCAGCAGCACCAACCCGGCGGTGGCCACGACCTCGCCGAGCCAGACGTGCACGCCGCCGTGGCCCTGCCGGGAGATCCGCAGCACCGGCCCGCCGAACATCGCGTCCGCGAGCAGCGCGCCGCTGATCGCCCCCGTGACCTGCGCGACCGCGTACGCGGCCAGCTCACCGGGCCGGATCCCGCCGCCGTCACGACGGCCCGTCCACCACGCCGCCAACGTGACGACGGGGTTCAGGTGCGCGCCCGACACCGGCCCGAGCAGCGCGATCAGCACCCCCAGCCCGAGCGCGCTCACCGACGCGTTCGCCAGCAACTGCACGCCCACGTCCGACGTGAGCCGCTGCGCCTGGACGCCGGACCCGACCACCACCGCCACGAGCGCGAGCGTCCCGACGAACTCCGCGCCCAGCCGCCTCCCCAGGCGCGGCGGCTTCAACAAATTGTCAACCTCGACCACGCGGCACATGGTGACACAGCCCGGCCCCCTGCGCACCACCCGCCCGCACTCCGGTCCGCACTCAGGTCCGCGGGGGAGCGCGGCTCGGCCCCGGGACTGCGGCGGGCCCGGGACGGGACAGCGGGCTCAGGCGGGCGGGACAGCGGGCCGCCGAACGTGGAGGCATCGAGACCCCGAGCAGAAGGCACGAGCGATCATGTGCAGAATCCACGGCCACTTCGACGCCGATCTCTCACCGCACGACATGCGCGCGGCCGGGGCGCTCCAGCGGCACGGCGGGCCCGACGAGGCCCGGCTCGCCCACGGCGCCGGGTGGGCGCTGGGCAGCAACCGGCTCGCGATCACCGACCCGGCCGGCGGGCGGCAGCCCTACGAGGGCGACGACGGACGCGTCAAAGCCGTCTTCAACGGCGAGATCTACAACCACGTCGAGCTGCGCGCGCAGCTCCGGGCGCGCGGCCACCGCTTCGCGGACCGCTGCGACGGCGCGGTGCTGCCCGCGCTCTACCAGGAGCACGGCCGGGCGTTCGCCGAACGGCTCGACGGGATGTTCGCCGTCGCGCTGATCGACCTGCGCTCCGAGCCGACGCTCGTCCTGGCCACGGACGACGCCGGGATGAAGCCGATCTACTACCGCTGGGACGGCCGCAGGCTGCACTTCGCCTCCGAGCTGCCCGCGCTGCTGGCCATGGGACGGGAACGGCCGACGCTGTGGGAGCCGGGGCTGGACAGCTATCTGGCGACCAAGACGCCGTTCGGCGAGCACACCCTGGTCGAGGGCGTGCAGGTGCTGCCGCCCGGCACCACCGCCGTCTGCTCGCGTTCGCGCGGGCTGCGGCTGTACCGCCGACCCGCGCCGGAGCGCCCGGCCGTCACCGGAGGGGAGCCGGGCGAGCAGGTGCGGGAGGTCCTGGCCGAGGAGGTGCGGCGGCTGACGGTCGCGGACGCGAGGGTGTGCGCGATCACCAGCGGCGGCCTGGACTCCAGCCTGGTCACCGCGCTGATGGCGGACGGCGCGCCGTCACCTGGCGTGCACTCGTTCAACATCGCCTACCGCGGTGAATGGCCGCACGACGAACGGCACTTCGCCCGCGAGGTGGCGCAGCGCGCTGGGACCGTACACCACCAGGTCGAGCTGGACGTGGCCCGCTTCCCCGAGCTGCTGCCGGCCGTGGCCTGGCACCTGGGCCAGCCCAACGCCGACCCGATCACGCTCAGCACCTACGGTCTGTTCGAGGCCGTGCACCAGGCCGGGTTCAAGGTGGCGCTGACCGGCGACGCGGCGGACGAGGTGTTCGCCGGGTACGGCCGGATCCACGCCGCCGTCACCACGCACGGCACCTGGCTGCCCGAGTACGTGGACGCGCTCGCGGCGATCCCGGCCGAGGCCCGGCCCCGCCTCTACAGCGTCGACTACCGGGCGTTCGTCGCCGACCGGGGTAGCGCCTCGGACGCGATCACGGAACGGCTGCGGCAGGAGGCCGCGCACCGCTCCCGGCTCGACGTCCTGACCGACTTCGAGACCCAGGTCCGCCTGCCCGCCTACCACCTGCGCCGAGTGGACCACCTGAGCATGGCTCACGCCGTCGAGGTCCGACTGCCGTTCTGCCAACGGTCGGTGCGCGAGCTCGCCCGCGCACTGCCGCAGCACCACCGGCTGTCGCCGGAGGGCGGACGCGGCAAGGTCGCCCTGTACGCGGCCGCGCACGGACTGCTGCCGCGCAGCGTGCTGGAGCGGCCCAAGCAGCCCTTCACCCTGCCGATCACGGCGATGCTCGCGCCGGGGACACCGCTGTGGGCGTACACGCGCGAGGTGCTCTCCCCCGCCCGGCTGCGCACCGGAGGACAGCTGGACCCCACGGCCGTCGAGCGGCTGCTGCGCGCACAGCAGACCCGGCCGGCCGACTGCCTGGCCCTGGCGACCTGGTCGCTGCTGATGTTCGAGCTGTGGCGCGAGGAGTTCGCGGTGCGCCGCGCCGCCTCCCGCCCGGCCGAGGCACGAGAACTCCTGGAGGTGGCGTCATGACCGCCACGACCCTGACCGCACTGACCACCCGGACCGCACGTACGACCCCGACCGCGGCCACGACCCTGACGGCGCCCGCCACCCTGACCGCTCCCTCCGGCGACGTGGGTTTCGCCGCCCTCGCCCGCGCGATCGGCGCTCCGGGACCGACCCTGGTCCTGGACGCCGACGCCCTCCCCCGCGACAGCGAGGGCCTCGTGCCCGCCCTGACCCGCATCCGCCGCCGTCTGGCGGACGGCAACGCGGCGGGCAGCAACGCGGCGGACGGCGACGCGGCGGCCGCCGGCGGCCGGGGCGAGGTGCTCAAGTGGGCGCTGATCGCGCCCTCCGCCCACCCGCTGTTCGACGTGGACTACCGCTTCGTCCAGGCGATGCCGGACGCGCCCGACCACTTCGACCTGACCGGCAACTGCGGCCACTCGCTGCTGGCCGCCGTCACGGCGGCCGCGCAGGCCGGACGGCTGCCCGCGCTGCGCGCGGGAGACCGGATCCGCGCGCGGGTGCTCAACAACGGGGACCAGGTGGTGTGCCAGGTCGACCACGCCTCGTCCCGGCACACCGTCTTCACCGCCCACTTCATCGCGCCGCCCGGCACCAGGCTGGGCAGCCTGCTGCGCGACGGCGGCCGGGTCGTGCGGATGGCCAACCCCTACCTGTTCGTCGACGGCGCTCGGCTGGGCGTACGCGACCGTGAGGCGCTGTTCCGGGGGGACCAGCCCGAGTTGTACGCGACGTTGGAGCGGATGCGCCGACGCCAGGCCGCCCGGCTGGGCTGGCCGCTGAACGGCGCGTTCCCGAAGGTCGCGGCCGTGGTCCCGGTCGCTCCCGGGCACCTGGCCGTACGGGCGCTGACGGTCGGCGGCTGGCATCCCGAGCTGGCGCTGACGGGCGCGGTCTGCCTCGCGGCGGCCTCGGCCCTGCGCGGCACGATCCCCAACCGCCTGCTGGCCGCAGGGGACGCCGACGCGAGCTCGGCCGCCCCCGGACGGCTCGTCATCGACACGCCCGCCCGGCAGGTCGTCGCCTCCTACGCCGCGACCGGCGACACGCAGGACGACGAGCTGCTGTGGGTGAGCGTCGGCGGCAAGGAGACGCAGGCGCTCGGCGCGGTCGCGGTGGGTGTCGGCGATGAGTGAACCGGGGACCGACCTCCGTGAGCAGCCGTACGACCTGGTCGTCACCGGCGTGCGGCTGGTGAGCGGGGACGGGGTGGTGACGGGCGGGCTGGCCGTGTCGGGCGGCCGGATCGCCTGCCTGCTCGGGCCGAACGAGCGTCCGCCCGCGCGGCGGACGCTCGACGGCGGCGGACGCCACCTGCTCCCCGGCCTGATCGACTCCCATGTGCACTTCCGCACGCCGGGGTTGACACACAAGGAGGACTGGGCGCACGCCGGCCGGGCCGCTGTCGCGGGAGGGATCACCACGGTGATCGACATGCCCAACACCCTCCCGCCGCTGCGCACCGGCGAGGAGGCGCACCGCAAGGCCGAACTCATCGACGGCACCTCCCTGGTGGACTACCGCTTCCATCTCGGCGTGGCGGGCGAGGACCCCTCCCCGCTGCGGGCGGTCGGGCCGCGCGAGGCGACCAGCGTCAAGGTCTTCCTCGCCGGGCACCACACGGCCCCGCACGTCGTGCGGGACCCGGTGCAGCTGGAGAAGATCTTCCGCACCGCCGCCGAGTCGGGCCTGCGACTGCTGCTGCACGCCGAGGACGAGGGCGTGTTCGGGCTGCTGGACGAGTGGCGCGGCGAGCCGTCCGGCTACGCCGAGTACGAGCGGCACCGGCCGCGCAGCGGCGCGATCGTCGCGGTGGCGCGGGTGGTGGAGCTGGTCCGCCGCCACGGCACGTCCGTGCACGTGCTGCACGCCTCGACCGCGGAGGAGGCCGACCTGCTGACGGCCGCCGCCCACGCGGGCCTTCCGGTCACCTTCGAGGTGACGCCGCATCACCTGTCGTTCACCGCCGAGGAGACGTCGCGGGTCGGCGCGCGGGCGCGGCTCAGCCCCGCGCTGCGGGACGCGCCGGACCAGCAGCGGCTGTGGCAGGCGGTCCTCGGCGGCCACGCCGCGACGCTGGGCAGCGATCACGCCCCGCACACACGCGCGGAGAAGCTCCGCTCCCCGGCGGAGGCCCCGCCCGGACTGCCGGGCGTGCAGGAGATGCTCCCGGCCGTGCACACGGGCCTGCGCCGCCGCGCCCCGCAGGACTCGCCGGACGCCCAACTCTCCTGCCTGGTCCGGATGCTCGCCGAACGCCCGGCCGAACTGTTCGGACTCGACGAGCGCAAGGGCCGGCTGCGGCCCGGACTCGACGCGGATTTCGTGCTCTTCGACGCGGACGAGCGGTGGATGCTCGAACCCGGCGCGATCCGCTCCAAGTGCGGCTGGTCGGCGTACGAGGGCTGGACGATGACCGGCCGCGTGCGGCACACCGTCCGACGCGGCGCGACCGTCTACCGGCTGCCGGACGGCGACGGCCCTGGCCGCGACGAAGCCGAGTTCGGCGCGGCGGACGGCCAGTGGCTGGGCGCACGCCGCCCCTCGGACGTGGAACCGCGATGACCGCCGTCCTGCGGCGCGGGGAGCTGGCGGTGACGGCGTTCGCCTGCGGCGTCGGCGTGGCCGGGATCTACTACGCCCAGCCACTGCTGCCCGCGCTCGCCGCGAGCTTCCACGCTCACCGCGCGAGCGCGGCGGTGGTGGTGTCGGCGGGTCAGCTCGGTTACGCGGCAGGGCTGCTGCTCATCGTCCCGCTGGGCGACCGGGTGTCGCGGGGGCGGCTGGCCACGGCTCTGCTGGCGTCGGCCGTCCCGGCGGCGCTGCTGGCCGCGACGGCGCCCGCCCTGCCGGTCCTGGCGGTCGCCGTCGTGCTGCTGGGCCTCACCGGCAGCGCGGCCCAGGTCCTCGTCGCCCGCACGGCCTCCGCGGTCGGCCCGGAACGACGCGGCCGCGCCGTGGGCACGGTGATGGGCGGCCTGACGGCCGGCATCCTGCTCGCCCGCGTGGTCTCCGGCCAACTGGCCGCGCTCTGGGGCTGGCGCGCGGTGTACGGGGCGGCGGCCGTGCTGCTGGCGGCTGCCGCGGTGCTGGTACGGACCGCACTACCCGGGGGCGCGGGGAACGGCGCGAGCAACCACCCGCCGCGGACAGCCCCGCACGTTCGGCGCACCAGGTGGGCGGGTGGCTGGTCGAGCAGTTCCCCGCGCCTCGGGGCCGTGCGCGCCCCTGCGGGAGCGAACCCACAGACCCGTCCTGGCCGCGCGGCCGAGCCGCAGATCGACACGGCCCCGCGCCCCCGGACGGCGCAACCACCCGCAGACACGAGACCCCCCGCCGGTCGCGCCCGTGCGGCAGGGCCGCGGATCGGGCAACTGCTGCTACGGGAGCCGCTGCTGACCGCCTGCTGTTTGAGCGGCTTCGCCGTCTTCGCGTCGTTCTCGGCGTTCTGGACGCCCACGGCGTACCTGCTCGCCGGTCCGCCCTGCCGGCTCGGCGAGGCCGGCATCGGACTGTTCGGGCTGACCGGCATCGCCGGGGTGCTGCTGGCGCAGCCGGCGGGGCGGTGGTGCGACCACGGTCATGTGCGCCCCGCGCGCTTC
Source organism: Streptacidiphilus anmyonensis (assembly GCF_000787855.1). GTDB lineage: Bacteria > Actinomycetota > Actinomycetes > Streptomycetales > Streptomycetaceae > Streptacidiphilus > Streptacidiphilus anmyonensis. Next base: position 410,577 of record NZ_BBPQ01000002.1, read on the forward strand.
GGTTTCAACGCCCTGATGGTCGTGGCGTTCCTGCCGCTCGCCCTCGGCCGGGGCAACCTGGTGCTGCTGGGTGTCGGAGCCGTCCTGCTGGATCTGGGGCTGCGCGGGGTGCAGACCGCCAACCAGCAGCAGATCTACGCCCTGCTGCCCGCCGGTACCCACAGCAGGGCGACCACCGCCTACATGACCTGCTACTTCGCCGGCGGTGCGGCGGGCTCCGCGCTCTCCGCCGCCGTCTGGACGCACGCCGGATGGTCCGGCGTGTGCCTGCTCGGCGCGGCGTCCGCCGCGCTGCCCCTGCTCCCCCAGGCCGTCGTCGCCGTCGCCGCGCGACGGCCACCGGCGACCACCGTCGCCGCATCCGAGGAGGCCTCATGACAGCGACCGCCGCACCGACCACCACGACCGTCCTCACCAAGTTCGCCGACCCGCTGCGGATCCCGCCGCATCTGCGCGCGGACCGCGCGGACTCCGTGGCCCGGTTCACCCTGCGCACCGAGGGCGTCAGCCTCCGGCTGCACGCGCAGCTGCCGCCGACTCCGCTGTGGACGTACGAAGGGCACTTCCCGGGCCCGGTCCTGGACCTGCACCGGGGCCAGCGCGCCCGGGTGACCTGGGAGAACCGCACGACGACGCCCTACCCGGCGGTGGACGCGTTCCTCGCCGACGCGCCCGGCAACCCGTCCCTGGCGATGAACGATCCGGGCATCGGGCTCGCCCGGCCCGTCAAGGGCGTGGCCGCGCTGCCCGCCTGGCAGGTGACCCACCTGCACGGCGCGGTGACGGGAGGCAACAACGACGGGTGGATGGAGAACGCCGTGCCGCACGGCGACGCCCAGCTGTCCGAATACCCCAACGACCAGCCCGCCATGACGCTCTGGTACCACGACCACGCCATGAACATCACCCGGCTGAACGTCTTCGCCGGCCTGGTCGGGATGTACCTGCTGCGCGACGACGAGGAGGAGGCGCTCGGACTACCGGGCGGCGACCGCGAGATCCCGCTGATCGTCTGCGACCGCAACCTGGAGACGGACGCCGCCGGGCGCTTCACCGGGCGGCTGCTGCACAAGACCACCGGCACGCTGCCGTTCGTCGGGCCGTACACCCTGGTCAACGGCACCATCTGGCCCTATCTGGAGGTGCGGCCCGGCTGGTACCGCTTCCGGGTGCTGAACGCGTCCAACGCGCGCACGTACCGATTGCACCTGCTGGACGCGGGCGGCGCGGTCGTCACCGGTTCCGCCTGGCTGATCGGCACGGACAGCGGGCTGCTCGGCGCGCCGCTGCCCGTCCCCGCCGACGGGCTGACCCTGGCCCCGGCCGAACGGGCGGACGTCCTGGTGGACTTCGGCGCGTTCCCGGGGCAGTCGCTGCGCTTGGTCAACTCCGCGCAGGCGCCCTTCCGCGGCGACCCGCTGCCGCCTGGGGTGAAGCCCGGCGACCCGCTGCCCGCCAGCCGGCTGCCGGAGCCGGACGTGATGGAGTTCCGTGTCGCCGACGTCCCGCTCACGGACACGTTCCGGCTGCCGCAGACGCTCTCCCTCTCGTACTACCGTCTGACCCACGACCGGCTCCCGTCCGACCACATGCACCGGATGCTGGCGCTGGCCGCCGACGCCGACGGCACGCTGGGGCTGTGGGAGCTGGGCGAGGTCCCGGCCTCCGAGGCGCCGACCGGCGCGGCCGAGGACGGCATCATCCAGGTCACCGACCAGGACGGGGTGACCACCACCTACCGGCGCCTCGCCCGCCACTTCGACGACCAGCTCAACTGGCGTGCCCGGCAGGACGGGTGGGAGGTGTGGAAGATCCTCAACCTGAGCGGGATCCTGCACCCGATCCACATCCACCTGACCCGGTTCCAGCCGCTGTCGATCGACGGCTACGACACCGCCACGTTCCTTCAGGCCCAGGGCGGCACCGCGCCCGGCGCACCGGTCGCGCATCTGGAGTCGCTGCCGATCGACCCGTCCCTGACGGGCTGGAAGGACGTGATGCGGGTGCCGCCGGGCACGATGGTCACGGTGGCGGGCCAGTTCCGCGGAGCGTCCGGCCGGTACATGTACCACTGCCACATCCTGGAGCACGAGGACGCCGGGATGATGCGGGAGTTCTCGGTGATGCCCGGCGCCGTCATGGACGTCGGCGGCATGGGCGGCATGGGCGGCATGGGCGGGGGCTCCATGGGCGGCAGGTGAGCCCGGCGGGCGGCGACGCACAGCGGGGAGCACCGCGCCGGCGGATCCTTCGATCCGCCGGCGCGGTGCTCCCGTGCGTGGGTGGTGGGCGGGTTCTCAGCTGCCGACCGACCGGCCGGGGGGAGGGGTCGGCGACGGCGGGCAGGGGTGGTGGTGGCACTCGTCGGGCGCGCACGGCGGGTGCGTGCACTGCGGCGCGCACGGCGGGTGCTTGCACTCGGTCGCAGGGACGACGCCGCCGCGGCCCATGGCAGCAGGATTGGTACTCATCGGTTGCTCCTGTCGTTCGTGCCCTGCTTCAGGGGCAGGTACGGCTTCCGACATCGACTGTCCGCCGCCGGGAGTCCCGGGCACATGGGGCCGGCGTCCCGAAGGGGTCCCGACCGGGCCTCCGGAGGCCGGTCCGTCGTATGTTCAACGACCCACCGGACCGCCCGTCCGGCCACCGACGCGACACCCCGTCCACGCGCCCGCTCACGCACCGGGCCGCACCGGGATCTCGGCGCGGACGACCAGACCCGACTGCTCCGACCGGCCGAGCAACTGGAGTGACCCGCCCAGCTCCTGCGCCCGCTCGGTCATGGACCGCAGGCCCACGCCGCCGCCGCTCCGAACGGAACCCCGCACCGGACTGTCCATACCGGTGCCGTCGTCCCCGATCTCCAGCCGTGCCGCGCCGTCCGCGACATCGAGGCGGAGCCGGGCGTGGCGGGCGCCGGAGTGCCGGACCACGTTGTGCAGGGCTTCGGAGGCGATCCGGTAGAGCGCCACCTCGACGGCGGCCGGCAGGCCGGGCAGCGGCTCCGGGCACAGTTCGACGTCGATCAGCAGCAGCCGGCCCGCCAGGCCGGTCGCGAGCGCGTGCAGGCTCGGCCCGAGGCCGTCGCGGTCCAGCACGGCCGGGGTCAGCCCGGAGGTGATCCGGCGCAGCTCGGCGATGGCGTCGGCGATGCCCTCGGAGACGCCGCCGAGCCGGTTCCCGGCGGCGCCTGCGGAGGCAGCGCCGGGCAGGGTGGCGCGGGCGGTGTCGACCTGCAGGCGCAGGCCGGACAGGGCCGGGGCGAGGCCGTCGTGCAGGTCGCGGCGGAGCCGTCGGCTCGCCTCCTCGCGGGCCAGGACGATCCGCTCGCGGCTCGACTGGAGCTCCGCGTAGAGGCCGAGCGAGGCGATGGCGGGCGCGGCCTGGTCGGCGAGGAAGCGCAGCACGTCGTGGTCCTGCTGGTCGAGCTCCGGCTCGGCGGCGCGGGCGGCGACCTCCAGCACGCCGACGGTCTCGCCCTCGAAGACCAGCTCGAAGTCGTGCCAGGCGGGGCCGTGGGCCTCGCCGAGGGCGGCCGTCTGCCGACTGCCGCCGCTGGTGCGGACCAGCACCCGCGCCGCCGGGAAGCGCAGCGTCTCCACGACGCTCTCGCACAGCAGACGCGGCGCCTCGCCCGGCGTCACGGTCCGGCTCAACCGGCCGGCCAGCTCGCGCACGACGTGGTAGGGCCGGGCCCGGTCGCCGTAGTAGGAGCGGTCGACGACGCGCACCGCCCAGCCGCCCGTCGCGCGCAGGGCCAGGCCGATCACCAGCGAACCGACGGCCAGCACCAGCGCGCCGGGCGTGCGGGTGCCCGGCAGCACGTCGGAGAGGCCGACGGCGAGGGCGAAGTAACCGACCACCAGCACGGCGAGGGCGACCAGGGCGGCCAGCACCCGGCGCGTGGCGCGGTCGAGGTGCGCGGACCGGTCCCGGGCGAAGAAGACGGCGAGGCCGAGCGGCCAGAGCGCGAGCGGACCGTAGAAGAGCACCAGGCGGGCGTTGCCGTGGAGCGGGAAGAAGTAGTCCGCGTAGCTCCCGGCGGTCAGCAGCAGGAACGGGACGAGCAGCACCAGGAGCACCCCGGGCAGCCGTGCCCGCCCGTGCCTCACGCCCGGACCCGGGCCCGAGTCCTGTCCCGCGGCCCTTCCCGCGTCCTGTCCGGCGTCCTGTTCGGCGGCGTGTCCGCGCTCCCGTCCCGCCTGCTGCCAGGAGCGGACGGCGAGGACCAGGAAGCCGAGAGCGGACAGGGTGACGGGCACGTACGACATCGGGGTGTCCCACACCGGCGCCAGCGCCTCCGAGACCGACGTCCACGGCCGCTGCACGGCAAGAGGGTTGGGCATGCCGTACCACTCGTCCCGGGTCGCGGTGTCCAGGTAGACCTCGCCGACGGTCCACACCGCGATCACGCTCACCAGCACCCGGCCCCACCACCGTCCGGGCAGCGTGCCGTCGGGCAGCCAGAAGGGCAGGCCGTACAGGAGGAAGACATACAGGACGTCACCGACGAGCCCCGCCAGGACGACGGCCGTGCGGACGCCGTGGTCGGCGCCGAGGGCCGCGCCCGCGATGGACGCGGCGTGGCCGACCAGCTCCGCCGTGCTCGCCGCCAGCAGCAGTCGGCCGACCGCTCCCCCGGACGGGTGGGCGAGGCTGAACGTCCCGGCGAGCGCACAGGCGAGCATGAAGAGGATGCGCGAGCCGAACGGCCCGAAGTCCAGGCCGCCCAGGCGGGAGCCGCCGAGCCCGGTGAAGGCCAGCGCCAACCAGACGAAGCACGCGCCGAGCGCGACGGCGCAGGCGACGTAGGCGGGACCCATCCGGCGGCCGACGCGCCTCCCGGCGCGTGCCGCCAAGGTCGCGGTCAGCTCGGCCATCGCACTCCCCGGCCCTTCCGGCTCCCACCCCCGTCCGCCGTGGCAAGGTTCCATGCTGGTGCGCCGGGCGTCCCCGGCGCATGGGGCAGCGGTCCCGCATGCGTCACCCCGTGGCGCCGGCCGGGCCGGAGGCGTGCGGCGCGTGCGGCACGCCCGGCGCGCCGGCCGGGCGCGGGGGTTCGCCGAGCCCGGCGTCACGGGCCCGCGCGGCGGCCTCGGTCCGGGTGGCGACGTGCAGTTTGTCGAAGATGTGCGAGACGTGATTGCGCACCGTCTTCTCCGCGAGGTAGAGCTCGCGGGCGATGCGGCGGTTGTCCAGGCCCCGGGCGACCAGGTCCAGCACCTCGACCTCGCGCGAGGTCAGGGCCGGGAAGAGCTGCTCGGCCTCGCGGCGGACGCCGCCGGTGAGCAGGGCCGAGATCCGGGTGGCGACGTCCGCGCTGAACACCGCGCCGCCGTGCGCCACGGTCCGGACCGCGTGCAGCACCTCGTCGCGGCCCGCACCCTTGACCAGGTAGCCGCGCGCCCCCGCCTGGAGCGCGCCGAGCAGGCTGCCGTCGTCGTCGGAGGTGGTCAGCATCAGCACCGGGACGCCGGGGTGCAGTTGACCCAACCGCTTGGTGGCCTCGATCCCGGAGGCGTCCGGCAGTGACAGGTCCATCACGACCACGTCGGGCCGCTGTGCCGCCACCGCCTCCAGCGCGTCCGCGGCCGTCTCGGCCTCGGCGACCACCCGCACGTCGTCGGTGCTCTCCAAGGCGGCGCGCAGCCCCTCCCGGAACAGCGGGTGGTCGTCGACGACGACCACCCGCACGCCCGAGGTCCCGCTCAGGTCCCCGTCGGTCTCCACCCGGGACATGCTACTAAAAGTCAGTACACGGTCACGTTGGGCCATACGGCGACGCGCGCACCGTTGACGGCTACCCCTTGAGCCAGGTGAGGAACTGGCTCCAGCGCCCGCCGCGCTCGGCCTTGTCGGCCTGGGGGGCGACCGCCTCGGTCGGCCGCGGCACCCGCGTCGCGTCGGGACGGCGGGTGATCTCGACCGGCGTGAAGCGGGTCGGCAGGGACGCGAGCCCCCGGCTGAACGGACCCGGACGCCACGACAGGCTCTGCTCGGGGACGGCGAGCACGACGTCGGGCAGCTGGTTCAGGAGGTTCTCGATCGCGGTGATCGCGATCTGGCGGGCCGGCTCCTTGGACGGGCAGGCGTGCGGGCCGGCGCTCCACGACAGGTGCGCCCGACTGCCGGACTGCCGCGCCGTGGCGAGGGCCGGGCTGGTGTTGGCGGCGGCGATGCCGACCAGGAACAGGTCGCCCGCCCGGAAGTGCTGGCCCGCGAACTCCACGTCGCTGGCCGAGTAGTGCGCCGCGAAGTTCGCCATGGGCGGGTTCTCCCACAGCGTGTCGTCGAGCGCCTCGTCGATCAGCCCGCCCTTGTTGGCGTACCCGTCGTCGGTGAGCACCCGGTGCAGGGTGTTCCCGATGAGGTTGCGCAGCGGCTCGGAACCGGAGGCGAGCAGCAGCGCGAGCTGGTACACCATCTCCTCGTCCGTCAGTTTGGCGTGGTGCTGGAGCAGCCACGAGGTGACGTCGTCGCCGGGCCGGCTGCGCTTGAGCGCCACCAGTTCGCCGCAGGCGCCGAACAGCACGGCGACCGCCTGCTCGGCGTTGACGCCCTCGAACATGCCCAGGGTGCCGAACATGACCCGGTCGCCGATCTCCGCGGGGCAGCCGAAGAGCTCGTTGAAGACCATGAGGGACACCTGCTTGGCGTAGTCGCCGAGCAGGTCAGCCGAACCGCGGGGGCCGAACTGGGAGATGAGGAAGTTCGAGACCTGCTCGGTGCTCCGGGCGAGCCGGTGCATGTCGATGCGGGCCATGGTGTCCGTGATCGCCTGACGCAGCCGCAGGTGCTCGGCGCCGTCGCTGAACAGGGCGTTCGGACGGTACGTCAGCGTCGGGACGACCGGGCTGTCGAGGGGCAGGTTGCCTTCCGCCAGGTCGCGCCAACGACGCGAGTCCTTACGGAAGTTCGCCGGGTCCTGGAGCAGGCGCAGGGCGGTCTGGTAGTCGGTGACCAGCGTGGCCGGGACGCCGGGGGCGAGCTCGACGGGTGCGGTCGGCCCGAAGTGGCGCAGGTAGGAGTAGTAGGCCTGCGGGTCCGCCGCGTACTCCGGTCCGTAGATCGGCACACGGCCGTGAGCCGGGCAGCCGGGCGGGGGCACCGGGGCGGAAGAGCGAACGTCCATGTCTGCCTGGGGCTCCTAAGCCGGCGGGCCAGCGGAAAGCTGACGAGACTGGTCAGAGGGGCCAGCTGCTGCGTCCCCGCACGCGCGGGGTGGACCCACCTGCTCCGCAAAATCGGTGCGATCGTATCACCGGTTCGCGGGTGCCCCCTTTCCCGTTCCAGGGCCGGGCGTTGGGGGTGCGACCGAGGGTGCGACCGGGGGCGGCGGCCGACGGGTGATCGGCCGACACTAGCCCACCAAGATCATCACATAGTAGCTTTGCGGCGTCAGCGCTGGGCGCGCACCGCGGGTTTGCACGCTCGTGGCGTGGGGCAATGATGGGGCCGATGGGGAGGGAGTGGTTCCGGCGTGCCGCAAGACTGTTCGCATGTGAGCGCAATGGTGCGCTCCGGACGCCTGTCGTGATCCGTTTGCGCAATTTTCCGTTGGGAATGCCAGCGGGGTTGACTGAAGGTGATCGCGTCGACTTCCCGTGAAGTCTTGTTCATCCCCGGCACCGAGGGCCTGGCCCGGTATGCGACGGTCGATCAATCGCCGGTAGCGGAGGGGACGGCGCGCTTGGAGATCGGATAGGTGAGTGGACAGCATCTTCTCGGCCGAAGGGCGTTCCATCGGGGAGTTCCTCCGCGAACGCTGGACCGACATGGGCGATGGGCTCGGCCTGCCGCACTCCATGACCGGACCGGTGACGGAGCAGGTGGTGGATCTGCTGCGACCATGGGCCGACATACCCGTCGGTCGGACCTGCCCGTTCCCCTCGTTCGTCGCCGGTGACGGCTTCCCCGCCGAGATGTCGGTGAAATGGTCCCAAGGAAGACCTGAACTGCGGATCCTCTTCGAGGCGTTGGGTGCCTCCCGGCCCGTCACCGCAGCCTCCAACCTCGCCGCCGCAGCCGAACTGACGGACCGACTGGCCGCAGAGCCGCTGGTCAGCCTGGACTGGTACCGGAAGGTGGCCGACGTGTTCGCTCCGGCCGCCGACCAGGGAACCGCGCCGACGCCCGTATGGCACTCACTGGCTTGGCGCCCCGGGCGTCCGCCGGCCTTCAAGCTCTACTTCGGGCTCTACGACCTGGCCCCGCAGAAACGTTACGCCGCGGTCAACGAGGCGATGGAACGCCTCGGGATGGGCACCGCGTGGGCCGACACCTGCGTGGAGGTGGCACGAGCGACCATGGCGGACGGAGTCGAGCGCGAGCTGGAGTTCTTCGCCCTCGACCTGGACTCCAGCGCCAAGGCCCGGGCCAAGGTCTACTTCCGCAACCACACCGGCAGCGTCGCGGTCCTGGAGCAGATGGCCTCGCTCGCCCGCGCCCACGAACCGGACAGAGCCCGCTCCGCCTTCCGGACCCTGCTCGGCACTGCGCCCGACGCCGCCGGAGACACCCCGCTGACCTGCCTGGCCTTCCGGTCGGGCGCCAACCGCGCCGACGAGTCGACCACCTACTTCCGGGTGTCGAGTCTCACCGCCTCCGACGCAGAGGCCGCGGTCAGGATCGGCGCGCTGATGGCGCACGAGGACCTGGACCCGCGACGCCACCACGCCCTCCTCCAGGCCGTGGCCCCACAGCCCCTGAACCGGATCCGGGGCCTCCAGGAGCTGGTCAGCTACCGCTCACGCGGCTCGGAGGGCGACGTGTCCGTCTACTTCAGGTTTCCGCTCTACCCCCCGCTCGCCGCCCAGCCGAGTCCGGTGCCGCGGCAGTCCCGTGTGTTCCTCCAGGAGGTCGAATCCGTATGACCGTCACCATGCCTGCGCCCCTGCGGGAAGTCGCCGACAGGAACGAGCAGCACGTCCGCACATACCGCGCCAGCAGCCTGATCACTCTGTTGGAGGACCCCACGACGCCGGCGGCCACCAGGGACGCCGTCATGGCGCACGTCGCGCCGTGGTCGGACGCGTTCCAGCGGATGATCAGCGTCCGGGCGGAGTTCGAGACCGACCCCCAGCTGAAGGAACTGGCCGTCGAGCACCAGGAGGAGGAGCTCGGCCACAACGGGATCCTGGCGGACAGCCACGACACCGGCCGGAAACCCGGCTGGGACCCCGTCGTGGAAGCCGGAGCGGCCTGGTTCGTCGACCAGTTCCGCGTCCTGCCCGGCCTGCACAAGGTCGTGCTGGCCCACCTCGTGCTGGAGGCCGGCAGCCTCACCTTCAGCAACGCCGGCTCCCTGGCCTTCCCCGGCAACGCCTACTTCGCCCTGCACGACGAGGCGGACGAGGAGCACATCGAGATGGGCTACCGCCTGCTCGCCGAACGCCAGGAGTGGGAGCTCGGCGAGGTCAGCGAACTCCTCGACCGCGCCTGGCAGATCATCACCATGGTCTCCGACCGGATCGCCGAACTGGCGCTCCGCGACACCGCGGTGCCGGCATGAGCGCACGCCCCGAGGAGACCGTCGACGCCGAATCCGCCGCCAGAGTCGCCGAGCACAGCGCCCGGCTGTTCCAGCAGACCCTCGGCGACCGTCTGGTCGCGGCCTACGCCCTCGGCAGCCTCGCCCACGGGGGGTTCGCGCCCGCCGTCAGCGACATCGACCTCGCCCTCGTCCTGACGGACCGCCGCCAGGACGACGACGAGACCGTCCGCGGCGTCACCCACGAGCTCCACCGGAAGGACGCCGCATACCAGCGCCTGTCGGTCTTCTGGAGCTCCCTGCCGGCCCTGCGCGCGGACCGGGAGGACGGCAGGTTCCCGGCCGTCGACCGGCTCGACCTCAAGGTCAGCGGTGCGCTGCTGCTGGGCGGGGACGTGCGCCCGGAGGTGGCGCAGCCGGGCGCGGCCACGCTGCTGACCGACAGCGTCCGCTTCGCCCTGCGGATGCTCGCGCCGGACCCCGTGGTGGCCGAGTTCCACCACCCCGCGCGGCTGGCGGCCGACACCAGGCGCTTCACCAAGGCGGTGCTGCTCCCCCTCAGGTTCCTCTACACCGCCGCCGCCGCGGACTGCGGCTCCACCGACGACGCCATCCGCCACCACCTCGCGCAACCCGCACCGGTGGCCGCGGAACTCGTCCGTGCCGCGACGCGCGCACGCCACGGGCAGCCGGACCCGGCGGAGCACCTGACCGGGCTCCTGCACGCCGAGCTCGTGCCGCTCTACCTGTACTACATCGACAGCTGCCTGCCGAGGCTGGCCCGCCTGGCCCCGGCCGACGGCGACCTGGCACAGGGCCTCAGCGACTGGCGGGCACGGCTGCTGGACCGGCCCGAAGCCCGCGCTCCGCACTGACCCGCCACCGCACCGGCCTGCCACCGCGCAGGCCTGCCACCGTGCAGGGCAACCAGAAGGGGCCGTCCCTCCCGGGGACGGCCCCTTCGGCGCGGGCGCGAGAGCGTCGCCGACCTCTAGCCGACCCGGGCCAGCAGGTAGCTGACGAGCGTGGTCAGCGCGGCGGCCGACGACTGCTCGTCGCGCGCGTCGCAGGTGACGACGGGGGTGTCGTCGAGGAGGTCGAGGGCCTCCCGCAGCGCGGCCTCGGCGCGCACCGGGTTGCCGTCGAAGTTGTTGACTGCGATCGCGTAGTCGAGACCGTACTGCTCGATCAGGTCGATCACCGCGAAGGAGTCGGCCAGCCGCTCCGGGTCGACCAGGACCAGCGCGCCGAGGGCGCCCCGGGCCATGTCCTCCCACATCTGCACGAACCGCACCTGTCCGGGGGTGCCGAACAGGTAGAGCACGACGCGGTCGCTGATGGTGAGCCGGCCGAAGTCCATGGCCACGGTGGTGGTGGTCTTCCCCCGGACCCCCTTCAGGTCGTCCACGTCCTGCGCGGCCCGGGTCATCGTCTCCTCGGTGGACAACGGCTCGATCTCGGAGATCGAGCCGATGAACGTGGTCTTGCCCACCGCGAAGTGACCGACGACGAGGATCTTGACGGCCGTCTGCGAGGCGCCGCCCGCGACGTAGTCCCGCGACTGCAGGCTCGGTCGTTCACCCAAACTTGGCCCGGAGACCACTGAGCACCTCCTCCAGCAACTCCTTGTCGGCGAGGCGGGCACGGGCCACCGGCGGACGGGTGATCAGATAGCCGGCCTCGGTGAGTCCGGCCAGCATGATCCGCACCACGCCCAGCGGCAGCCGCGTGTGCCCCGCGATCTCGGCCACCGAGAGGTAGCCCGCGGAGCAGAGGTCCAGCAGCCGCTGTTCCTCCGGCGACAGCCGCAGCGGCCGCTGCACCTGCTCGGGCGCGGCCGTCACCAGGGTGATCAGCGAGAGCTGGTCGTCGTCGGGCAGCCCGCGTCCCTTGGTGATGACGTACGGACGCACTAACTCCGTGGCTTCGAGCTCGAAGTCGCCGGGCCCGTTCATGAGCGCACTCCGAGGTTCTCGCGCGGCGGCGCGACCAGCACCTTGCCCAGCTGGCCGACCAACTGCTGCATCCGGAAGGTGATGTCCTGCATGTCGACGTCCGCCTCGGCGGAGACGCCGAGGTAGGCGCCCTCACCGGCGGAGATCAGGAACACCCAGCCGCCGTCGAACTCGACCAGCGTCTGGCGCCAGCGCCCGCTGCTGTCCTCGCAGAAGAAGCCGAGCGAGCGGCTCAGCGACTGCACACCGCTCATCGCGGCGGCGACGCGGTCCGCGTCGTCCTTGTCGAAGTCCTTGGTACGGGCCATGAGGAGCCCGTCGGCCGAGATCAGGACCGCGTGCAGGGCCCCGGGAATCTCCAGGGCGCTGTCGAGCATCCATGACAGATCTTCGTTCACGAGAACTCATGCCCTTCACTGCTTGACCCACGTGTGCTGATCGACTGGTCCGTGTCGTCCCCACGGGCGGCCCGGCCCGACCGGGTGCCGCGCTGGAACGCTCCCATGATCGCCGCGGTCTCCGCGCCGGACCGGGCCGAGGCGATCGGGGTGGGCGCGGAGCCCGGCACGATCGCCATCGGACGCTTACGCCTTCTCAGCGGCAGTCCGTCGGTGGTCGTCGGGGAGGCCGGCACGGGCTCGGGCCCGTTCGGCTGCGGCGGTGGCACGGAGGAGCGCGTCATGGGAGCAGCCGGTGCCTTCTTCTCGGGCATGGACGTCAGCAACTCGTGCGGCAGCAGGACCACCGCCCGCACGCCGCCGTAGGGCGAGGAGGAGTCCACCGACACCTCGAAGCCGAAGCGCTCGCTCAGCACGCCGATGACGGCGAGACCGAACTGCGGCGGATTACCGAGCCCCGCGACGCTCTTGACGCGGTCGCTGCTCAGCAGCCGCTCCGCGCGGGCCCGTTCCTCGTCGTTCATGCCGACACCGGCGTCGTCCACGACGATCGCCACGCCCTTGGGCACGGTGCGGATGTTGATCTCGACGACCGTGTCCGGGCTGGAGTAGCTGGTGGCGTTGTCGAGGAGCTCGGCCAGGGCCAGCGCCACCGGCTCGACGGCGCGGCTGGAGATGCCGAAGTCCACCTGGGAGAGGATCTCCACGCGTCGGAAGTGCCGCACGCGTCCCTGCGCGCTGCGGACCACGTCGTAGACCGAGGCGTTGTCGCGGTGGCGGCCGAGCCAGCCGTCGCAGAGCACCGCGATGGACTGGGCGCGGCGGCCGAACTGGGAGTTGGTGTGGTCGATCTCCAGCAGGTCCTGGAGGATGACCGACTCACCGTGCTTGGTCTGCAGCCGCGAAAGGATCAGCTGCTGCTCGGCGGCCAGACCCTGAAGGGTGCGCATGGCCGACTTCAGCACGGTCTTCGTCGCTTCCTCGGCCTGTTCCTGGGCCGAGGCGACGGACTGCATGTAGTGGTGCTCCAGATCGGAGTAGTACTCCCTGAGCCCCGCTATCTCCTGCCGCAACGCCATGGCCGCCTTGCGCTGGCGGACGACGACGGCGATCACGATGAGCAGGAGCACGACAAGAGCCCACAGCGCTGGGTTCTCGATGTATTCCGTCATAAGACTCTCTTCAGGCGTCTGACAGCCGGTCTCCGCGTCCCTGCCACTGCAGGGTGGACCCGCCCGCTCCGCAAAGCGAGGTGATCGTATCATCGGCCACACAGGCAACCGACCGAGCGTCCGCCCGGCAGTCTCGACATGAGGATGCGTCTCTTCCACTTGTACGAGACCCAGTTGACGCGAGCCTGGCACACCGCGGGCGCGCCCCAGCCGACTTCACACGAACATCACCAACACTTAACGCAGACAGGCCGTTTGACGCCCCCGCGAGTCGATGTGAGTCGTCGTGAGCCGACGTCAGTCGACGACGGGGCTGCGACGCTCGACCAGCACGACATCGCGCCAGACGCCGTGCTGGCGACCCACCCGCTCGCGGGTCCCGATCACCCGGAACCCGGCACGCTCGTGGAGCGCGAGGCTGGCGGCGTTCTCCGGGAAGATCCCGGACTGCACGGTCCAGATCCCCGCCGCCTCGGTCGAGGCGATCAACGCCTCCAGCAACGCCCGCGCCACCCCGCGCCCACGGGCATCCGGACGGACGTAGACGGAGTGCTCGACCACGCCCGCGTAGGCACGCCGGTCCGAGACCCTGCTCACGGCCACCCAGCCGAGCACGCGCCCGCCCCCGTCGACGACCACGAACCGGTGCCCGCCAAGCCTGGCCCGGTCGAACTCCTCCCACGCCGGCGCCCGGGTCTCGAACGTGGCATCACCCTCGTCGATCCCGGCCTGATAGATCGCCAGCACCTCCGACGCGTGCTCGGCGGTCATGGGGACGACGACGGTGTCACGGTTGCTGTTCATCAGCGCCCATCATCGCTCCCCCGAGCGGCCCCGGGTCTCCGTCCCCCGTGACGGAGGACCCGGGGGGTGACGTTCGGCCTCAACCCTTGACGCAGACGACCTGCTTGAGCTCGGCCACGACCTGCACCAGGTCGGTCTGCTGGGCCATCACCTTCTCGATCGGCTTGTACGCGCCCGGGATCTCGTCCACGACGCCGGAGTCCTTGCGGCACTCCACGCCCCGCGTCTGCTCCACCAGGTCGCGGACGCCGAACTTGCGCTTCGCCGCCGAGCGGGACATCTTGCGTCCCGCGCCGTGCGACGCGGAGTTGAACGCCGCCTCGTTGCCGAGACCGCGGACGATGTACGAGCCGGTGCCCATGGAGCCCGGGATGATCCCGTAGTCGCCCGCGCCGGCGCGGATCGCGCCCTTGCGGGTGACCAGCAGGTCCTCCCCCTCGTAGGTCTCCTCCGCCACGTAGTTGTGGTGGCAGGAGATGACCTGGTCGAAGGTGACGTTCGCCTTGCGGAACTCCTTGCGGACGGCGTCCTGGAACAGCGCCATCATCACCGCGCGGTTGCGCTTCGCGTACTCCTGCGCCCAGAACAGGTCGGCGCGGTAGGCCTGCATCTGCGGGGTCGCCGCGATGAAGACCGCGAGATCGCGGTCGACCAGGTTCTGGTTGTGCGGGAGCGAGCGGGCGACGCCGATGTGGTGCTCGGCGAGCTCCTTGCCGATGTTGCGCGAGCCCGAGTGCAGCATCAGCCACACCGCGCCCGACGTGTCGAGGCAGACCTCGATGAAGTGGTTGCCCGAGCCCAGCGAGCCCATCTGCTGCAGCGCCCGCTCGCGGCGCGCCTTCACCGCCGGGGTGAGGTCGTCGAAGCGGGACCAGAAGTCGTCCCAGCCGCCGGTGGCGAAGCCGTGGATCCGGCTCGGGGCGACCGGGTGGGCGTGCAGGCCCCGACCGACGGGGATGGCCTGCTCGATCTTCGAGCGCAGTCGGCTGAGGTCATCGGGCAGGTCGCGGGCGGTGAGCGAGGTCTTGACCGCGCTCATCCCGCAGCCGATGTCCACGCCGACCGCGGCCGGGCAGACCGCGCCCTTCATGGCGATCACGGAACCGACCGTCGCGCCCTTGCCCAGGTGGACGTCGGGCATGACGGCGAGGCCGTGGATCCACGGGAGGGAGGAGATGTTGCGCAGCTGCTGGAGGGCCTGGCCCTCGACCGTCGCGGGGTCGGTCCACATGCGGATGGGCACGTTGATGCCCGGGATCTCGGTGTACGACATGGGATTGTTCTCCTGGGAACAAGGCTACAAGTGTGGGGGCGGACCGGCGCGGAAGGGCGTCGCGGTCGCGCGGAGATCAGCGGCGGAGGCCGCAGGCGGTGGAGGGGCGTCGCCTGGGGGAGGCGGCGGTGCTGATGTGGCACACGCCTTGCTTCTCGACCCTCATGGGACTGCCTCCTCTCCACCACCTCGGGGACCGGCCTGTCACGTCCGGTCGCTGCGCCTATCTACCCATGCGCCGAGGAGGCGCCGCAACGGATTTTCGATCAGGACACGCCGAAGCCCCCGACCCTGGAGGGATCGGGGGCTTCGGCGGTGACGATGCGTCAGATGAGCGTCAGTGCATGACGACCGGGACGGCCGCTTCGGACTCGGCGTTGGCGCCGGCGACGGTGTGGTGCTCCGGGCGGCCGGCGTTGACCAGGACGAAGACCAGCGCCGAGGCGACGAGCATGATGCCCACGGCCCACCAGATGGCGACGTCGTAGCCGTGCACCGCGGCGAGCGGGTTGCGCGGGTCGGTGGAGTGGTGCGAGACCAGCCAGCTGGTCGTCGCGCTCGCCGCGATGGTGTTGAGCAGGGCGGTGCCGATGGAGCCGCCGACCTGCTGCGAGGTGTTGATCATCGCGGAGGCCACGCCCGCGTCCTGCGGCTGGACGCCGATGGTCGACAGGCTCATGGCCGGCATGAACGAGGTGCCCATGCCCAGGCCCAGCATGAGCTCGGCCGGCAGGATCAGCGTCCAGTAGTTGCTGTCCACGTGCATCTGCGTGAGCAGCAGCATGCCCATCGAGGCCAGCAGCAGGCCGGGGCCCATCAGCCAGCGCGCCGGGACGCGGTTCATCAGGCGGGCGCCGATCTGCGTGGAGCCGGTGATCATGCCGACGACCATGGGCAGGAAGGCGACGCCGGTCATGACCGGGCTGTACTGCTTGATGCCCTGCAGGTAGTAGGTCATGAACAGGAACAGACCGAACATGCCGATGATGGCGAGACCGAGGCCGAGGTAGGCGCCACCGCGGTTGCGGTTCAGCACGACGCGCAGCGGCAGCAGCGGGGCCTTGGTGCGGGACTCGACCAGGACGAACAGCGCGAGCAGCACCGCGGAGGCCACGAAGAGGCCGATGGTGATGCCGGCGCCCCAGCCGGACTCCTCGGCCTTGGTGAAGCCGTAGACGAGGGAGACCAGGCCCGAGGTGGCCAGCAGCACGCCCGGGATGTCGAGACGGTTGCGGTTGCGCTCGCCCTCGCGCTCGTGGACGAAGACCAGGGAGCCGGCCACCGCGATGATCGCGAAGATGATGTTGACGTACAGCGCCCAGCGCCAGTTGACGTACTGGGTCAGCGCGCCGCCGAGCAGCAGGCCGACGGCGCCGCCCGCACCGGCGATGGCGCCGAAGATGCCGAACGCGGTCGCGCGCTCCTTGGCCTCGGTGAAGGTGACGGCCAGCAGCGACAGGGCCGCCGGGGCCAGCAGTGCGCCGAAGACGCCCTGCAGCGCACGCGCGCCGAGCAGCATGGTCGAGTTGACGGCCGCGCCGCCGACGGCGGAGGCCAGGGCGAAGCCGATCAGGCCGACGATGAAGGCCCGCTTGCGCCCCCACAGGTCGGCCACGCGGCCGCCGAAGAGCAGCAGACCGCCGAAGGCCAGGCTGTAGGCGGTGATCACCCACTGGCGGTTGGCGTCGGAGATGTGCAGGTCCGCCTGGGCGTGCGGCAGTGCGATGTTCACGACGGTGGCGTCGAGGACGACCATCAGCTGGGCGATGGCGATGAAGATGAGCGCCTTCCAGCGCCTTGGATCGGGCTGGGCCTGGTCAAGTGGCTTGGCGGGTGCGGAAGCAGACATGAGGGTATCCCCGTAGGTGCGCGGCAGGGCTGCCGTCGTCGGTGAGCGAACTTCGGTATGCGGGACGTGAAACGTTGACGTACGAATGTGACCGGGAGATCGGCGGGTCGGCGTCGACCTGGTGAAGTAAGGGTTGAGAGACCGGACTTCGGGCCCGGTGAGCTCAGCGGAGCTGCGGCGTCACGAAGGCGTCACGACCGGCACTCGCGTCGGGCGGCCGCGAGGATGCACTCGCGGCGGACGTCCTCCAGCGTCTGCGGGCTGCCGGGCAGGGGCGTCCGGGCGGGCGCCCGGAGGCCGTCGAGCAGCAGCTGCAGGTGGCGGTGGACGAAAGGCTGAAGGCTGTCGTAGGTGGCGCCGGGGAACGGCCGCACCAGCTGCGCGACCGCCATCAGGACGTCGTTGCTGCCGATGTCGTCACGCAGGGTCCCGGCCGCCTGGGCAGCGCTGACGATGGTCTGGACGACGCCGTCCAGGCGTTCCTTGGTCGAGAAGACCTCGGCCTCGTCCAGGTCCGTCCACTCGGAGAGCATCGGGCACAGGGCGCCGATCTTCCAGTTGACGGCGTCGTGCACGAGGCGGCTGAGCGCCTCGAACGGATCGCTCTCCTCCGCGTAGGCCTGCTCGGCCACGCTGATGGCTCGTTCCATGACCTCCAGGACGACGCCGCGCACCAGCGCGCGACGGTCCGGGAAGTGCCGGTAGACGGTGGCGTTGCCGATCCCGGCGCGCTTGGCGATCTCGTCGAGCGGCACGTCCGCGCCGTACTCGATGAACGCGTCCTGCGCGGCGTCGAGGATGCGGGCCCGGTTCCGGGCCGCGTCGGCACGCCGGCGGAGCCCCGCGGGCTTCTCGGTCTCGACTGCCTGGACCACGGCGACTCCTTTCTCCGATGTGCTGGGCCGGGAAGCGGGGAACCTGTCCCCGCTTTCCATTCAAACACCTAAACGGGGAATCACTCCCCGGAAATCCCTCCCATGAGTGTGACCTGCGTCACATTTTTCATCAGGGGCCGGACACGACTCAGGGGCGCGGGAAACCCCGCGCCCCTGAGCGCTACAGAAGGGATGGAAGGGTCAGGCGGGAACGACCGTGACCTCGCCGATCCCCAGGTCCTTCAGCGGCGCCGCGATCACCGAGGCGTCGCCGACCAGCACCGCCACCAGCCGCTCCGGCGGGAACGCCGCCACCACCGCGTCGGTCGCCGCCGCCGTGGCGGTCTCGGCCAACTGCCGGTACACCTCGGCCTGGTAGTTGTCCGGCAGCTCCTGCTCCACCTGGTCGGCCAGGGTGGCGCAGACCGCGGACGCGGTCTCGTAGCGCAGCGGGGCCACGCCGACCAGGTTCTGCACCGCGACGTCGCGCTCCTCGTCGGTCAGGCCCTCGGCCGCCAGCGTCCGCAGGATCTGCCAGGTGTCCGCGAGCGCCGGAGCCGTCGACTCGGTGTCCACCGAGCCCGAGATGGCCAGCAGCGCCCGGCCCTGGCCGTCCGCGCCCGAGCGCAGCGGCTGGGCGAACGCGCGGACGCCGTAGGTGTAGCCCTTCTCCTCCCGCAGGACCTTGTCCAGGCGCGAGGTGAGGGTGCCGCCCAGGCAGTACGTGCCGAGGATCTGCGCCGCCCACGCGTCGTCGTGGCGGTCCGGGCCGATCCGGCCGATCAGCAGCTGGGTCTGCACCGAACCCGGTCGGTCGACGATGACGACCCGGCCGGTGTCGTCGCCGCGCACCGGCGCGGCGGGCACGTGCGCGCCCGGGGTGCCGGTCCAGCGGCCGATCGTGGCGGCCAGCACGGCGTCGAAGTCGACCTCGGAGAAGTCGCCGACGACGACCAGCGTCGCCGTCGCCGGGCGCACGTGCGCGGCGTAGAACGCCGTCACCGCGTCACGGTCGATGGCCTCGACCGTCTCGGCGCCGCCCGAGCGCGGACGCGACAGGCGGTCGGACTGGTCGAACAACTCGCCGTAGAAGGCGAGCGCGGCCCGGCGGGCCGGGTTGGCCTGCTCGTGGACGATCTCGTCGAGACGGTTGGCGACCAGCCGCTCGATCTCGTGCTCCGGGAAGGCCGGCGCGCGCACCGCGTCCGCCATCAGCGCGAGCCCGCGCTCCAGCCGGGAGGCCGGGACCTCCAGCGACAGCCGCAGCACCGTGTGGTCCGCGTGCGCGTCCAGGTTCGCGCCGGCCCGCTCCAGCTCGGCGGCGAACTCCTCGGCCGTCAGCGACTCGGTGCCCTCGGAGAAGGCACGCGCCAGGATCGTGGAGACGCCCTCCTGCTCGCGCGGCTCCGCCGCGAGCGGCACGTCCAGCACCAGCTCGGCCGCGACCAGCGCCTGGCCCGGACGGTCGCAGCGCAGCACCGTCAGGCCGTTCGGCAGCGTGCTGCGCGTCGGCGCCGGGAAGTTCCACGGAGTGGGCTGCCCCGGCTCGGGGCGCGGGTGGAAGGTCATGGTGGAGGCGATGGTCATGCCTGCACCTCCTCGTCCTGCTCGTCCTGGGCGGCGGTCTCGTCGGCGGTCTCGTCGGCGGCTTCGTCGGCAGCGGAGGCAGCGGTGGGCTCGTAGGTCAGCACCGCGCGGTTGTCCGGCGTCAGGTACTTCTGCGCGACGGCCTGGATCTCCTCGGCCGTCACGTCCAGCACCCGCGAGAGCGCCGTGTCGGCGAGCTTCGGGTCGCCGAACAGGACGGCGTAGCGGCACAGTTCGTCCGCGCGGCCGCTGACGGTGTCGAGCCGGTCCAGCCACTCGCGCTCGATCTGCGCCTGCGCGCGCTCGAGTTCCTCCGCCGTCGGGCCCTCGGCCGCGAAACGGGCCAGCTCCTGGTCGATCGCGGCCTCGACGGCCTCGACCGTCGCCTCACCGGAGGTCTTCGCGTCGAGCCAGCCGAGCGACGGCGCGCCCGCGAGACGCAGCAGGCCGAAACCGGCCGTCACGGCCAGACGGTCGTGCCGGACCAGGCGGTTGTAGAGGCGGGAGGACTCGCCCGAGCCGAGGATCGTCAGCGCCAGGTCGGCCGCGTCCGACTCGCGGGTGCCGTCCAGCGGCAGCAGGTACGCCTGCATCACCGCGCGCGAGGGCACCTCGGCCACGACGTGCTCGCGCAGCGACGCGTCCGAGGAGCGCACCACGGTGGTGCCGTCGCGCGGCGGGCGCTTGCCGTCGTGCGCCGGGATGGAGCCGAAGTACTTCTGCACCCAGGCCAGGGTCTGCTCCGGGTCGATGTCGCCGACCACGGCCAGCACCGCGTTGTTGGGCGCGTAGTAGGTCCGGAAGAAGTCCTGCGCGTCGCCGAGGGTGGCGGCGTCCAGGTCCTCCATCGAACCGATGGGCGTGTGGTGGTAGGGGTGGCCGTCCGGGAAGGCCATCGCGGTCAGCCGCTCGAACGCGGTGCCGTAGGGCACGTTGTCGTAGCGCTGGCGGCGCTCGTTCTTCACGACCGCGCGCTGGTTGTCCAGACTCTCCTGGTCGAGCGCCTCCAGCAGGCTGCCCATCCGGTCGGCCTCGAGCCACAGCGCCAGCTCCAACTGGTGCGCGGGCATGGTCTCGAAGTAGTTGGTGCGCTCGAAGCTGGTGGTGCCGTTCAGCGACCCGCCGGCCCCCTGCACCAGCTCGAAGTGGCCGTTGCCCTTGACCTGCCCGGAGCCCTGGAACATCAGGTGCTCGAAGAGGTGGGCGAGACCGGTGCGTCCGGCCACCTCGTGCCGGGAGCCGACGTCGTACCAGAGACAGACGGCGGCGACCGGGGTGAGGTGGTCCTCGGAGAGCACCACCCGCAGCCCGTTGGCCAGAGTGTGCTCACTGATGGTGAATCCTTGGGCCATCCGCGTCGATCCTTCCGGTGTACCGCATGATCGAGATTCGTATCAGCCGGGACGTGAACCCCGGAAAACCCCATTGTGCTGCACCGGCAGGGGACGCGGTGGCCGGGTTTGTCAGCGCGCTGGTCCAGAATGGTCCCCGACCATGCCCACCCATGCCCACCGACCGGTCCGACCGGAGGCGTGCATACCGTCCTAGGGAGCGCCGCCGCGATGGCCCGCCGCAGTTCGCAGACCCCTCCGCCCGAGGATTTCGAGGAGCGCATCCTCGACATCGACGTGGTGGACGAGATGCAGAGCTCCTACCTGGAGTACGCCTACTCGGTGATCTACTCCCGGGCGCTCCCCGACGCCAGGGACGGCCTCAAGCCCGTGCACCGGCGTGTCCTCTACCAGGCCAACGAGATGGGCCTGCGGCCCGACCGCGGCCACGTCAAAAGCGCCCGCGTCGTCGGCGAGGTGATGGGCCGCCTGCACCCGCACGGCGACACCGCCATCTACGACACGCTCGTGCGCATGGCCCAGCCGTTCTCCATGCGGCTGCCGCTGATCGACGGCCACGGCAACTTTGGCTCGCTCGGCAACGACGACCCGCCGGCCGCCATGCGGTACACCGAGGCCCGGCTCACCGAGGCCGCGATGGCCATGGTCGAGACGATCGACGAGGAGACCGTCGACTTCCGGCCCAACTACGACGGCAGCGAGCAGGAGCCGGAGGTCCTCCCCTCCGCCTTCCCGAACCTGCTGGTCAACGGCGTCTCCGGGATCGCCGTCGGCATGGCCACCAACATGCCGCCGCACAACCTCTCCGAGGTCGTCGCCGCCGCCCGCCACCTGATCAAGCACCCGGGCGCCGACCTCGACACCCTGATGCGCTACATCCCCGGCCCCGACCTGCCGACCGGCGGCCTGGTCGTCGGCCTGGACGGCATCCGCGACGCCTACGAGAGCGGTCGCGGCACCTTCAAGATCCGCGCCAAGGTGTCCGTCGAGGACGTCACCCCGCGCCGCAAGGGCCTGGTCGTCACCGAACTGCCGTTCACGGTCGGCCCGGAGAAGGTGATCGCCAAGATCAAGGATCTGGTGGGCGCCAAGAAGATCCAGGGCATCGCCGACGTCAAGGACCTGACGGACCGTGCCCACGGCCTGCGCCTGGTCATCGAGGTCAAGAACGGCTTCGTGCCCGAGGCGCTGCTGGAGCAGCTCTACAAGCTGACGCCGATGGAGGAGACCTTCGGCATCAACAACGTCGCCCTGGTCGACGGCCAGCCGCTGACGCTGGGCCTGAAGGAGCTGCTCGAGGTCTACGTCGACCACCGCTTCGAGGTGGTCCGCCGGCGCAGCGACTTCCGCCGCCGCAAGCGCCAGGACCGGCTGCACCTGGTCGAGGGTCTGCTCGTCGCGCTCGTCGACATCGACGAGGTCATCGCGATCATCCGATCGAGCGACAACTCGGCGCAGGCCAAGGAGCGCCTGATCGAGCGGTTCAGCCTGTCCGAGACGCAGACCGCGTACATCCTGGACACCCCGCTGCGCCGCCTGACCCGCTTCGACCGGATCGAGCTGGAGGCGGAGCAGGAGAAGCTCAACGCCGAGATCGCGGCGCTGACCGAGATCCTCGATTCGGACACCGTGCTGCGCAAGGTCGTCTCCGACGAACTCGCGGCCGTGGCCAAGAAGTTCGGCACCGAGCGGCGCACCGTGCTGCTGGAGGCCGGTTCGGTCGCCACCGTCGCGGTCCCGCTGGAGGTCGCCGACGACCCGTGCCGCGTGCTGCTCTCCTCGACGGGCCTGCTGGCCCGCACCGCCGACGCCGGGACCCAGGTCCCGGACGGAGACGGTGACGGCGACGCGGGCGACGGCAAGCGCGCCCGGCACGACGTGATCGTCTCGGCGGTCCCGGCCACCGCCCGCGGCCACATCGGCGTCGTCACCGACGCCGGGCGGGTGCTCCGGCTCGCGGTCATCGACCTGCCGCAGCTGCCGCCGAGCGCGCACACCCCGGCCCTGGCCGGCGGCGCGAAGGTCGCCGAGTTCCTGAAGCTGGAGGCGGGCGAGTCGGTCCTCGCGCTGACGACGCTCGACGAGTCCTCCCCCGGCCTGGCACTCGGCACCGAGCAGGGCGTGGTCAAGCGGGTCGTGCCGGACTGGCCGGACAACAAGGACGAGTTCGAGATCATCGCCCTCAAGGACGGCGACCGGATCGTCGGCGCGGTCGAACTGCGCACGGGCGAGGAGGACCTGGTCTTCGTCGCCTCCGACGCCCAACTGCTGCGCTACCCGGCCGGCCAGGTCCGCCCGCAGGGCCGCCCGGCCGGAGGCATGGCGGGCGTCAAGCTCGCCGACGGCGCGAAGGTGATCTCCTTCACGGCGGTGGACCCGGCGCAGGACGCCCTCGTCGTCACCGTCGCGGGCTCCTCGGACGCGCTCGACGGCATGGGCCAGGCCACGGCCAAGGCCACCCCGTTCGAGCAGTACCCGCGCAAGGGCCGCGCCACCGGCGGCGTCCGCTGCCAGCGCTTCCTCAAGGGCGAGGACAAGCTCGTCTTCGCCTGGGTCGGCGCCACCCCCGCCCGCGCCGCCACCGCCAACGGCTCCCCCGCCGAGCTCCCGGCCCGCGACCCGCGCCGCGACGGCTCCGGCGTCCCGCTGGCCAAGGACATCGCGGCGGTCGCCACCACGGCGTGACCCGAAGGTGAGCGAGGAGGGCGGCCGGGCCTTGAAGCCCGGCCGCCCTCACGCGTCCCTCGGCCCTGCCTCGTGCCTCCCTCAGCCCTGCTTCGTGTCTCAGCCCTGCTTCGGCGTCGCCATCAGGTAGGCCAGCACCGCCAGCACCCGACGGTTGTCGTCGTCGGAGGGCGCGAGCTCCAGCTTGGTGAAGATGCTGGTGCTGTGCTTGGAGACCGCCTTCTCGCTGACGAACAGCCGGCTCGCGATGGCGCTGTTGGACCGCCCCTCGGCCATCAGCTCCAGCACCTGGCGCTCGCGTTCGGAGAGGCGGGCGAGCGGTTCGCTGCGGCTGCGCCGCACCAGCAGCTTCGTCACCACCTGCGGGTCCATCACCGTGCCGCCCGCCGCGACCGCGCGGATGGCGTCGACGAACTGATCGTCGCTGAACACCCGGTCCTTGAGCAGATAGCCGACCCCGCCCGCCTGGTCGGCGAGCAACTCCTGCGCGTACACCGGCTCGACGTACTGCGACAGCAGCAGGATCGGCAGGCCGGGGAGCTGCTCACGAGCCGCGAGCGCCGCGCGCAGCCCGTCGTCGGTGTTGGTCGGCGGCAGTCGGATGTCCACGACCGCGAGGTCCGGCCGGTGCTCCAGCAGCGCGGCGAGCAGGCCCGGCGCACTGTCGGTGGCCGCCGCGACGTCGAACCCGCGTGCCTTGAGGAGCCGGACGAGGCCCTCGCGCAACAGGTAGAGATCCTCCGCGACGACCAACCGGACAGGTCCTACGGGCACGGCACCTCCATCACCACGATCGTCGGTCCCCCGGGCGGGCTGCTGACCGCCAGAATCCCATCGAAGGCCGCCAGCCGCCGCTCCACACCGGCCAGCCCGCTGCCGGCCGCCGGATCCGCGCCGCCCACACCGTCGTCGGTCACCTCGACGCGCAGCATCCCGTCCGTGACGGCCGTCCGGATCCGCACGGCGCGGGCGTCCGCGTGCCGGACGGCGTTGGTCACCACCTCGGCGACCGCGAAGTAGACCGCCGACTCCACCGGCGCGTCCAGCCGTCCGCCCGGCAGGTCGATCTCCGTCGCGCAGGGCAGCGGCAGGTCCATGGCCAGCGCCCGGATCGCCTCGCCCAGACCGCGGTCGGCCAGCACCGGCGGACAGATCCCCCGGACCAGGCCGCGCAACTCCTCCAGGGCGGCGGCGGAGGCCTGACGTGCCTCCGCGATCAGCGCAGTGGCTTCCTGCGGGCTGCTCGCCACCATGTCCTCGGCGGCCCGCAGGTTGATCCCGATCGCCACCAGCCGCCCCTGCGCGCCGTCGTGCAGGTCGCGTTCGATCCGACGCAGCTCCGCCGCCGCCGAGCTGACGGCCTCCGCCCGGGTCGTGGTCAGCTCCCGCACCCGCTCGGTCAGCGCCGGGTCGGGTTCCCGACCCCAGAGCCGCCGCGCGTCCGGCAGCACCGTGCGGGGCAGCAGCCAGAGCCCGAGGGCGAGCAGCAGCGCGCCCTGGATCCCGCCCAGCACCGCCGCGTTGTGGCCGAACCCGTCCGGCACCACCGGCGCCGGCCCGCGCGGCTCCCCGAACGTCCCCACCACGACCAGCGTCCGCCCGAACGCACCCTGCACGGTGCCGTACGCCCCGATCCCCACCAGGCCGAGAGCCGCCGCGTCGGCCGCGGTCCTCGGCCGCCGCACCACGACGACCCCTGCCCCGACCAGTGCGACGACACCGACGACAAGGCCGGCCACGGAGAGCAGGACCCCCGTCCCGGGCTGCGCGGGCACCCACAGATCGAGGCCCAGCACGTCGCCCGTCGTCGCGACGACGCCCGGCAACAGCAGCGACCAGGGCACGGCCCGCACCGCCTCCGCCTCCGCCAGCCGTCGCAGCCCCGCCCACGCCCCGAGGGCGAGCACCAGGCCGACGACGCCGCCGACGAGGTGGTCCCCCAGCGGCCTGCCGTGCGGCGTCTGGAACGGATTGACGCCGATCAGCAGTTCGGCGGTCACCACCGCGATCGTCGGCAGGACCCAACGGTGACGGCTCCAGGGGGGCGTGAGCGGCGGCAGCGCGGTGAACAGCGATCCCGTCAGCAGCAGTCCCGTCAGCAGCAGCCCCGTGAGCAGCAGCATCGACCCGAGCAGGCCGGACGGGGCCAAGCCCGCCACGGTGACCACCGTGCCGGAACCCCCGCCGCTGTGCAGGTCCACCAGCAGCGCCTGGACGGCCGCGTACGCCCCCGTCCCGACCAGCACGGGCGCCACGGGCCACCCGATCCGCCCGACAGCCCGCCCGAACCGCTCCGCGCGCGCCGAACGCTCACCGCGGTCCCTGGTCCCCTGCGCCCGGACGGCCACCCCGCCGCAGACCGCGGTCAACGCCACGACCACGAACAGCACCCAGGGCTCCCGGTCCACCAGCACCGGCGGCATCACCACCACCCCCTCTCGACTCCCGGACCGCCCGCCGCGGCCCCCACACCGACCATGCTGCGGCGGACGCCCCCCGGGCGCGATGGACCGGAACCTACAGCTCAGGTAGGCAAACCCCTACCCCCGAACCCCGGCTCCGGGCTCGCTCGCACCGGCCGAGAGAGGCACAGCCGAGTCGCCCGGGACCGGCAGGAGGCTGTGCGGCGTGCAGACCAGGTACTCGTGCTCGGCCTCCGTCCCGGACCCGGCCGCCCGTAACGTCGATGCGCTGGCGGGCGCGGCGTCCGGCGCGGACTCCAGCCGCGGCAGCAGGCCGCGGCGGCAGGCCGCGGGTGCCGAACTCCCGCACCAGCGCCGCCACCTACCCCGCCAGGGGGTTGGGCAGTGGGGTGTAGGTCGAGTCGCCGCCGTCCGCGTCGAGCCAGCGCAGCAGCAGGTTGGTCTTGCCGGGGATGTGGGGGACGGAGAGCAGGTCGCCGTGGTCCGCCAGGAGGCGGCGGGCGGCCGGCCACAGCTCCGCGGCGAGCGCGGGGTGGCGTTCGGTGATCGCGCCGGCGATCTCCCACAGGTTGTTGACGACCAGGCAGTACAGCAGCCGGTCACGGCCCTTGGCCGGGCTGACGCCCGGTGTGGGGACGTCCGGTCCGAAGCGTGCGAGCAGGGCCTCGTGGCGGTCGGTGGTGAGCTTCACGCCCTCGTGGTCGCGGAAGAGGACCTGGCCCGGCAGGCCGTCGCCGTCCACGGCGACCAGCACGTTCTGCAGGTGGCACTCCAGCACCACGCCGTGGTCCCGCAGCGCCTCCAGCGCGGGCGGCGCCAGGAGTTCGACGTAACGCCGCCACCAGGCGAAGGCCTGATCATCCGTCAGGCCGTCCAACGGGCTGCCCGCGAAGCCCTCGCTCAGACCCGCCGCCAGCAGCGGCGTCAGTCCCGGGCGCACGCGGTGCGCGAAGCCCTCGCGCTGCAGCACCGCGTACGCCTCCCAGCACTCCCCACCGTGTCCGGCCAGCGTGCGGTAGCCCTGGTCGGACAGCAGGTGGGCGGCGGTCGGCAGCGCCGCGAGCACCTCGTCGAGCGGCTGAAGCCAGCGCAGATCACGCAGCCACAGGCGGCGGATGTCATTGGTGATCCGCACCTCCAGGCTGAACTTGAGCGAGAGGTCCGCGTCCGGCAGGTAGACGGTGCGCAGTGAGGACGTCGCGAACGCGAGCTCCTCGGTGCGGCCGAGGATCCGCAACCGGCCGTCGGCGAACGCGGTCAGCGCGTCCGGCGCGAGGGTCGGGTGCGAGCGCAGCAACGCCAGCTGCCACGGGTGCGCGGGCAGCACGCGGTATCCGGGCGGCGCGGCGTCGCCCCACAGGGCGTCGATCGCCCCGGTCGCGCCCTCCCCGCCGAGCAGGTCCTCGCGCACGCCGAGCAGTGTGAGCGGGTAGCGGGCCCCGGCCTCCGCCGCGTACGGCAGCCAGCTCTCCGGCACGCCGCCGCCGCGCGTCTTCGGCGCCGGGTGGTACCGGTGCCCGGCGAGCAGCGCCTGTTCGGAGCGCAGGTACAGGTCCTCGACGGGCTTCTCGTCCCGCACCGCGGCGGCCGCGCGCGCGGCGAGCAACGCGGCGACGACGTCGCGGCTGTCGCGGATCTCCGCCCCGAGTGTCGCGTTGTCCACGCCCGTACGGGCCCGCAGCTCCTCCTCGACCAGGGCCACCAGCGCGTCGAATCCGCCGATCGCCACCCCGTCGACGGCCACCGGCGGCCCGGGCCACCGGCCCGCACCCACGGTCAGGGTCCGCCCCGTCCCGCCGAGCCGACGCCCCGGCGCACCGCCGGCCGGCGGCTCGGTCAGCTCCCGCAGCAGGCAGTTGAGCAGCGCCGTCCCCGCTTCCGCCTCCCCCGGCCCCCAGCCGCTCCACACCTGGCCCGCGCCGCCCGAAGTGCCTGAGCCGCCCGAGCCGTGCTCGGCGCGTTGTCCGACTCCGCCGCGCCGCCCGGCCGCGCCGCGCCGCCCGGCTTCGGCACACGGTCCGGCCTCGGCATGCGGTCCAGCCGCGCCGGGCTGCCCCGAGTCGCCGCGCTGCCCGGTCTCGGCACGCTGTCCGGTGTCGCCAAGCCGCCCGTTCTCGCCGCGCCGTCCGGCCTCCGACGCAGGATCGGCCGCGCCGCCGCTCGGCGCCCCGCCGTTCCCCGTGCGGTCGTACGCCGCCCCGCCGTGCATAACTGCCTCCGCACCCCGTCGGTCCCGCTGTGGCGGGCCGCTCCGATCGCCGCAGCGGACCGTTCGTCCACCGCGAATCCGACAGATGATGATCTGCCCAGACGCATCCTTCCCAATTCGGGGTACCTCACCTTCATGCGCGCCACGGACCACCTGCAGCCGCCCGCACTCCGCCACGCCGAGTCGGCCTTCGCCGCCGAGCTCCACTCTGTGCGGCCGGACCTCGACGCCGCGTTCGCCGCCGCCCTGCCCGGCGCCCGCGCGGCGGTACTGGCTCGGCTGTGGCGGGCGCTGCAGATCGAGCCGCTGCCGCTCGCGCCCGGCGTACGCCGAAGCCTGAACGGTCCCGAGCGGCGCTTCTACGACGTCGACGCGCCGGTCGCGGGCTACACGGTCAACCTCGACGGCGCCGCGTACACCCACCCGGGCGCGCTGCTGGAGGCCCTGTCACTGCCGGGCGCCGGAACCCTGCTCGCGGAGATCGAGCACAGCGTGGTCTCCCTCGCACTCTCCCGTGCCGGAACCTGCGCGCTGCCGACGGATCATCCAGCGGACGCGTCCGGCCCGCTGCGCACAGCCGGTTCGCTAGGCGCAGCCGGTTCGCTGGCGCAGCCGGTTCGCTAGGCGCAGCCGGTTCGCTAGGCGCAGCCGGTTCGCTAGGCGCAGCCGGTTCGCTAGGCGCAGCCGGTTCGCTAGGCGCAGCCGGTTCGCTGGAGGCGGCCGAGCGGTCGATCGTCGACGGGCACCCCTACCACCCGTGCTGCCGCAGCCGTCCCGGCTTCACCGTCGCCGACCAGCTCGCCTTCGCCCCCGAACACGGCGCTGACGTCGCGCTGGAACTACTCGCGCTGCCGGCGCGGCGGGCGCTCGCCGTCGGCGCCTGGCCCGCTTCGCTGCGCGACGACCGAGGCGGGACGCTGCTGCCCGTCCATCCCTGGCAGGCTAGGGAGGTGCTGCCGGGCCTCGGCTTCACGCCCACCGGCCGCACGCTCTCCGCCGCGCCGCTGATGTCCGTCCGCACCCTGGCCCCGCTGGACGGCGGCCCCCATCTGAAGACCTCGCTCTCCCTGCGCATGACCTCGGCCGTCCGGGACATCTCCGGCGGCTCGGTGCGCAACGCGCCCGCGATCTCCGCCCTGCTGGAGCACGTGGTCGCGCCCCTGGACGGCTCCCTGCGGATCACCCGCAACCTGGCGGCGGCCGCCGCCCTGGTCGACGGCGAGCCCTGCGCCGACCTCGCGGCGATCGTCCGTGAGTCCCCGGCGGCCGGCCTGCGGCCCGGCGAGCGCGTCGTTCCCCTGGCCGCCCTGGCCGCCCATCCGCTGAAGACGGAGGATCCGGCCGCCTGGCTCGGCGTCTTCGCGCGGCTCACCTGGCCGCCGTTGCTGACGCTCTGGGACGGCGGCGTCGCGCTGGAGGCGCACGGGCAGAACCTGCTGCTCGTGCTGGACCTCGGCGACCGCCCGGTCCGGCTGGTGTACCGGGACCTGAACGACGTCCGGGTCAGCCCGGAGCGTCTGGCCCGTCGCGCCCGGCTCGGCGGCCCCACGCCGAACGCGCCCGTCACCGGGCACGTCATCAGCGACGACCCGGTGGTGCTGCGCCGCAAGCTGCTCGGATCACTGGTCGGCAGCGCCTTCGGCGGCCTGGTCTCCGGATTCGGCGGAGGCGACCGCCAGGTCGAGGACCGCCTGTGGCGGGTGATCGCCGCCGAGGCGCGACGCGCGGCGGCCGAACTGCTGCACGACCCCGCGGACCGCCGCGCGCTGCTCGAAGAGCCGCTGCCGGTCAAGGCACTGACCCTGATGCGGCTGGACGGCCGACCGGCCGGGGACGAGTGGACGGAGGTGCCGAACCCGCTCGCCTGATCCCGGCTCGGTCCCGGCCTGATCCTGGCCGCCCTGGGTCCGGTACAGGGCCGGTCCGGTACGGGCCGGCTCTGAGGCGGCTCTCAGTGGGTGCCGCTCGGCTGGACAGTGGTGATGTTGGTAAGGCTAACCTTGCCTGGTGAGCATCTGTGCGAGAGTGTCGGAGGAGCTGGCCGAACCGCTGGCCGGCAGTGCACCGCGGGCCGCCGCCTGGCTGCTGATCGAGCAGTCCGGCCCGTGGGGGCCGCGCGCGCTCACCGAGAGCCACTTCCACCCCGAGCTCGGGCGCGAACTGCAGGAGCTCACCCGCGGCACAGGTGTCGAGATCGCGTTGATCCGCCGCCCCGGCAAGCACGCCGACCGCCCGCCGACCGGTGAGCGCGCCGTCTACCTCGCCCACACCGCCCCGGGCCGCAGCTGGGTCCGCACCGCCCACCTCGCCGACCCGCACGCGCTGCGCGACCTCGACTTCGCCGCGATCGGCGCGGGCGAGCACGGCGGCTTCGGGACCCCCTACGCAGGGGACCCGCTCGCCCTCGTCTGCACCAACGGCCGCCGCGACCGCTGCTGCGCCCTGCTCGGCCGCCCGCTCGCGAGCGAACTCGCCGCGGCCGGCCACGCCCAGGTCTGGGAGGTCACCCACCTCGGCGGCCACCGCTTCGCCCCGACCATGCTGGTCCTTCCCTACGGCTTCACCTACGGCCGGCTGACCCCGCCCGACGCCAAGGAGGTCCTGGAGGCGACCCACCACGGCCGCGTCGTCGCGGAGTTCTGCCGCGGCCGTTCCTTCTGGGACCGCCCCGGCCAGGCCGCGGAACTGGCGGTCCGCCAGAACTACGCGGTCGACGGGGCCGAGGCGCTGACGGTCACCCAGACCCCGGACCCCGTCACCGCGGACACCTGGTCCGTCCAGGTCCGCCACACCGACGGCCGGGCCTGGCAGGCCGAGGTCCGCCGCTCCGCCGCCTCCCCGGCCCGCCCGGAGAGCTGCCTGAAGGCGCCCACCACCCCCGACCGCTACGACGTGGTCTCCCTCGGCCCCCTGGCCGCGACCGCCACCTGATCGCGTCGCGACCGTCGCCACGTGCGCACGCGCCCACGTGTCACGTGCCCGCGTGCCCACGCGCGGGGGTCTGGGTCTGCGGGTCGTCGGCTACTGCCTTCAACGCCCGCCGCCGTCGGAGGCGGCGACCTCGCGAACGGCCTCGCTCACGGCGCCGAAGTCCTTCTTCAGGATCGCGCCGTGGTTGGACGCGACCTTCGTGCTGCGGATGTTCGGGTTGCGGGCGGTCACCGTGGCAAGGCTGGTGCGGATCTGCTCCTGCTCGTCCCCATGGCTCCCGAAGGACGCACCCGAGGCGACCACGTAGCGCACCGGCACAGTGATGTCGTCGAGCACGGGGCCGAGTTCGCTCTCGCGGGAGAGCCTGCCGAGCTCGATGTTGCTCATCGCCTGCTGCTCGGCGGTCATCCGCGGCGTGATCCCCGTCGGGCGCAGCAGCGGGGTGAACCAGCCCATACGGCGGAAGAGCTTGCGAATCCGCAGCTCCATGGCCTCGTCGAGCCAGTCGTAGGGGTAGGCGCCGTCGACCAGGACCGCGCCCAGAGCGCGCTCGGGGTTCCGCCGGGCCCAGTGGGCGGCGACCAGCGCGCCGTAGGACCAGCCCACCACCACCGCCCGGTCCACACCCCGGGCGGCGAGGACGGCGTCGACGTCGCGGACGGCGGCCTCGAAGGAGTAGTCCTTCGAGCGCTGCGACTTCCGGCCACGGGCCCGCTCGTCGTAGGTGATGTGCCGCCACCCTGAGCCCAGTTCGGTGATGACGCGCCGCCAGTACCCCTGCGTGGCGAACTGGCCGTTCAGGTAGACCACCGGGATGCCGGGGCCGCCGGTGTCGGTGACGGCCAGGGCCGTGTCCTCGACCGGCACCATGCCGGTCCACGTCGCGTCGGTCGAGGGCGTGCTGTTGTTCGTCATGTGGTCCCCCAGGTCGTGTTGGTCGCGTTCGTCGTGCTGGTCGAGCGGGGTCGTGCTGGGGTGGTGCGGGGTGGCGCTGGGCTCCGGAGGGCCGGCCGGGTCGTCGGCGACGTGCCGTGGACCCGGCCGGACGGGCCCGGTTCCGCTCTGTCAGAGGCTGCGGGCGGTGATGTCGCCGTGGCCGGTGGTGGCGCGGATGTCGAGTGCGGTGGTGCCGTCGTTCTTGAGGGAGTTGCTGACGCGCCCGTGGCCGGTGCCGGCGTCCAGGGAGGCCGAGACGCCGGCGGCGGCTCCGACCGAGATGTCGCCCATCTGGGTGTGGAGCACGACCGCGCCGCCCGCCGCCTCGCCGATCTTGATGCTGCCCCGGGCGGTGCTGATCTGCGCCGGGCCGCCGAGGCGGCCGACCTCGACGTCGCCGTCGACCGCGGTGAGGCGGACGCCGGCGGCCTCGTCGATCTTGATCTGTCGGTACGCGCCCTCGAAGACGATGTCGCCGAGGCGACCGACCCCGCGGAGCTCGCAGGAGGCGGTGCGGGCCTCGAGGCTGGAGCCGGCGGGCACCTGCACGGTGACCTCCACCGCCCCGGTCGGACCGAAGTACTGGTTCTTCGGCTCGGCGGCCCGGATCCGCAGGACGCCGTCGGCGAACTCGACGACGGTCTGTTCGGCCGCCTTCACGTCACGGCCCTTCGCGGCGTCGAAGGCGCGGACCTCGACGGTGGTGTCGGCCCGGTCGGCTGCGATGACCTGGATGCGCCCGGCGGCGATCTCGACGACGGCGGAGACCGGGGCGAGGGTGGCGAACTTCTGCATCGTTCTCTCCTGTGATGTGCGCTCGTCGTTTCTGACATTGAGAACGCTACGTTGCGTTCATGGATTTGGCAACAAGCTTGTTGCATCTAACCAGCATCGATGCAGGTCATACCTCATATTTCGTTGCAGCGAGTATAGATTTAACGCAATGAGCATGGCGACGATCGTTGCACTGAGGTGAGCGTGAACGCTATGCTGACGAGCGGCAGGGAAGCACGGAGAAGAACCACGGGAATAGGAGACCGCGTTGTCGGGAGGCAGACTCACCCAGCAGGAACGCCAGCAGATCGCGCTGGGCCTGGCCGACGACCTCGCCTACGCGGAGATCGCGCGACGCCTCGACCGCCCCACCTCGACCATCACGCGCGAGGTGGACCGCAACGGCGGCCCCAACGCCTACCGCGCCGACCTGGCCCACCGCGCCACCGAACAGCGCGCCCGCCGACGCAAGCCCGCCACGCCCCGCCCGCCGGAGGCGCGGGGACACGGACGCGACGACGAGGCCGTACGCGAGTACGAGGAGACGTTCACCACCCTGCTGATGCACCAGGGCCTGCCGAGGATGACGGCGCGAGTGCTGACCTGCCTGCTCATCGCGGACACCGGCAGCCTGACCGCGTCCGAGCTCGCCCGCCACCTCCAGGTCAGCCCGGCTTCCGTCTCCAAGGCGATCACGTTCCTCGAAGAGCAGGGCCTCATCCGCCGCGAACGCGACGAACGCCGTCGCGAGCGCTACATCGTCGACGAGGACGTCTGGTACCAGTCGACCATCGCGGGCGCCCACGGCATCGCCCAAGTCGCCCAGACCGCACGGCAGGGCGTCGCCGTCCTCGGCCGCGACACCCCGGCCGCCGCCCGGCTGGAGAACATCGCCCGCTTCAGCGACTTCATCAGCGAGACCATGCTCCGCGCAGCCGAGCAGGTCCGCGACATCCTTCACAGCAAGCCCGAAGCGGCGTCAGCCATCACCACCGGCGCTACCGGCGCTACCGGCACGACCGGAAGCACGGGCGCCGGCGGCACCATCGCGACTACCGGGACGGCTCCGGACGACGGGTCGGCGGCCGGCGGTCAGGCCGCCCGGTAGCGGTGCTCCGGTCGGCCGGTGGAGCCGTAGCGGAGTTCGAGGCGGGCCATGCCCTCGCGGACCAGGTAGGAGAGGTAGCGCTGCGCCGTCGCCCGGGAGACCCCCGTGAGTTCGGCGACCTCGGCGGCGGAGAGGTCACGCCGTGCGGCGCGGACGGCGTCGCGGACCAGGGCGAGCGTGGGCGCGGAGTGACCCTTGGGCGGGACCGCCGGGAGCGGCGCGGAGCGACCCGCGCTGAACAGGGCGTCGACGTCGGCCTGGTCGGTCTCCTCCGCGTCGACGAGCGCGTCCATCCGCTGCCGCAGCTCGGCGTAGGCGACCAGCCGTTGTTCGAACGCGGTGAAGCCGAAGGGTTTGACCAGGTAACCGATGGCGCCGAGTTGCATCGCCTCGCGCACCGAGTGCAGGTCGCGCGCGGCCGTGATCATGATGGCGTCGGGGCGGCCCGCCTGCGGGAGCGACGGGTCGGGCTGCCGCGCGGCGAGGCGGCGCAGCAGGTCGAGACCGGTGCCGTCGGGCAGGTAGACGTCGAGCAGGAGCAGCTCCGGCTGAAGCGTGCGGACGGCCTCCTCGGCCGCCGCGACGGTCGGCACCTGCCCGGCGACCTCGAAGCCGGGCACCTTGGCGACATACGCCGCATGGATGCCGCTCACCCGGAAGTCGTCGTCCACGACCAGGGTTCTGATCACCACCGCGTCCTTCCCGAGTCCAGTCCTGCCGTCGTGTCTCTTCCCGCGTTCGTGCGTGTCCCCCCGTGGGGGCGGCGCGTTCCCGCGGTCCCCACGCCCACCGCATCGGCCGCGTGCGGCCCGCGGGCCGGGGTCCCCGGCTCCGGTTCGAGCGCCGGGGGCGCGGAGACGAACACCGCCCCGAGCGGGGCCGGGTCGGCGTCGGGGAGCGGCAGACGGACGGTGAACACCGCCCCTGCCCCCTCGCTCACCAT
Source organism: Streptacidiphilus anmyonensis (assembly GCF_000787855.1). Lineage (GTDB taxonomy): Bacteria > Actinomycetota > Actinomycetes > Streptomycetales > Streptomycetaceae > Streptacidiphilus > Streptacidiphilus anmyonensis. The sequence goes on from NZ_BBPQ01000002.1 coordinate 445,341, forward strand.
GATCTCCCCACCGTGCCGGGTGACCAGCCGGTGGACCATGGCCAGGCCGAGCCCGCGCCGGGCGGTGCCCCGGTCGGGTCGGGTCGACCAGCCGTCCTCGAAGATATGCGGACGTGCCTCGTCCGCGACTCCCGGCCCGTTGTCCGCGACGCGGACCGTGATCTCGTCCGCGGTCTCCAGGATCAGCAGCTCGACCTCGGGCGGTCCGCTCACCGTCGGGCCGGGGGCGGCAGCGGCGTCGACGGCGTTGTCGAGCAGGTTGCCGACGACGGTGAGCAGTCGCCGCAGATGGCCCGGCTCGGCGCCGAGCTTGGACGCCGGGTCCAGCGCGAGGCGCACGCCGCGCTCGGCGGCGACGGTGCACTTGGCCACGATCAGGCCCACCATCAGCGAGTTGGCGATCCGTTCACGGATCTCCGCCGCCTGCGTCCGGTCGGCGGAGGCCAGCTCGACCGCGTACTCAAGCGCCTGGTCCTGCTCGCCGAGCTCCAGCAGGCCGGCGAGGGTGTGCATCCGGTTCGCGAACTCGTGCTGCTGCGCGCGCAGCGCGTCGGTCAGGCCGCGCACCGAGTCGAGCTCGCGCAGCATGCCGACGATCTCGGTCCGGTCCCGGACGGTGACGACCGCGCCCAGGGCGCGCCCGTGGAGCACCACCGGCATGCGGTTGATCGCCAAGCAGTGGCTGTCGGTGAGGACGTGGATCTCGTCCGGCCCGAGCTCGCCCGCCAGGGCTCGTCGCAGGCGCCCCTCGGGCAGCAGGTCCTCCAGCCGGGAGCCCAGCGCGGTGCCGAGGCCGAGCAGGCGTCGGGCCTCGTCGTTGACCACGCTCACCCGGCCGCTCGGGTCGAAGGCGACCACGCCCTCGCGGATGCCGTGCAGCATCGCCTCGCGGTCCTGCAGCAGCCCGGCGATCTCCTCCAGCTCCAGCCCGAACGTGGTCCGCTTCAGCCGCCAGGCCAGCGCGTAGGAGGCGAGCACGCCGACGCCCAGCGCGATGCCGATGTAGAGGGCGAAGGCGGACATTTCACCGAGCAGGCTGTGGACCACGTCCCGCTCGTCGATGCCGACGGAGACCTCGCCGACGATCCGTCCCGAGGGGTCCCTCAGCGGGACGCGCGCGTTGGCCGACCGCCCGCGCGAGCCGTTGTCGATGAAGAAGTGATCGTTCCCGTCGAGGGCCACCACGGGCTCGGTGACCGTCTGACCGATCTCCCCCACGATCGGGTGGGAGTGCCGGACACCCCGACGGTCGATCACCACGACGTAGCGGGCCTTCGTGGCGTTCATGATCCTCGTCGCGGCGGTCTGGACCGGGCTGTGCGCGCCCTTGTCCGGGTCCCCGGCGCTCATGGCCGTCACGATCTGCGGGTCCGCCGCGGCGATCTGGGCGATGGAGAGCGCACGCTGCTCGTTGACGTGGTCGATCTGGGAGCGCTGGGCGAAGGCCAGCAGCACGAAGCCGATGACGCTGGTGACGGCGAGGATGGCGAGCTGGCTCACCAGGATCCGGCCGGAGAGCTTGCGACGCGAGAACAAGTCGGCCTCCGACCGGGGTGAACTGGGGCGAAAGCCCCGTTGCCACGCCCATGTCCCGGCGATTGTGCCTGGTGGGGCCGCCCTTGCCTACCCCTGTCACCGTGCGCAGAATGCGCAGAACCCTCGGTAACGCGAGAAATGCACAACTCCCACACTCCTGGGGCCGGTGGGAGCTACGCTGGAAGTCAGCCCCCGGGCGCGCCTCCCCCGTCGCGCCCGGGGGCCCCGTCGTTCCCGCTCGGAGCGCGGGGTGCGGGGCCCGTAGCCCGAGGCCCGAGGGCTGGGAACGCGGGCTCGGAGTCCGGATGGGCTCAAAGTCCCGGGCGTTTTGTCCTGGGGATCAGTCCTGGGATCAGACAGCGCCGGCACCGGTGAGCGCCCGGACCTCCAGTTCCGCGTAGGCATCGGCTTCCGCCCGATCGCGCGAGGTCACCGTGCCCAGCCAACCGGCCAGGAATCCGCACGGCACCGAGACCAGACCCGGGTTCTGCAAGGGGAACCAGTCGAAGTGCTCGGTGGGGAAGATCGCAGCCGCATTGCCCGAGACCACCGGCGAGAGCACCACCAGTACCAGCGCCGGGAGCAGCCCGCCCCAGATCGCCCAGGCCGCGCCGCGCGTGGTGAACCGCCGCCAGAACAGCGTGAACAGCAACGCCGGCAGATTGGCCGAGGCCGCGACCGCGAAGGCCAGCGCCACCAGCGTCGCCACGTTCAGCTTCTGCGCGTAGAGGCTCAGTCCTATCGCGAGACAGCCGATGACGACGGCCGCGATCCTGGCCACCGCCACCTCCTGCCGCTCGCTCGGCGGCTGCTTCTCCGGACGGTGGAACGCGTGCGCCCACAGGTCATGGGCGAAGGAGGCGGACGCGGCCATGGTCAGCCCGGCCACCACCGCGAGGATGGTGGCGAAGGCGACGGCCGAGGTCACACCGAAGAGCACCGTTCCGCCCAGCGAGTCGGCCAGTTGCGGGACGGCTGTGTTGCCCGCGCTGTTGGCCGCCTCGATCGCGGGCGCTCCGATGACGGCCGAGGCGCCGAGGCCGAGCACGATCGTCATCAGGTAGAACGCCCCGACCAGGCCGATCGCCCACATCACCGAGCGCCGCGCGGCTCGCGCGGTCGGGACGGTGTAGAAGCGGGAGAGGATGTGCGGCAGCCCCGCCGTGCCAAGCACCAACGCCAGGCCGAGGCTGACGAAGTCGAGTTGTTCGGTCAGCCCGTGCCCGAAGCGCAGGCCCGGCAGCAGGTAGGCCGCCCCGTGGCCGCTGCCCTGGGCGGCGGAGCGCATCAGCGAGCCGACGTCCCCATGGAAGCGGAGCAGCACCAGGACCGTCAGCAGAAGCGTTCCGCTCAGCAGGAGAACGCACTTGACGATCTGGATCCACGTGGTGGCCTTCATTCCGCCCACCGTCACATAGAAGACCATGAGCACGCCGACCCCGACGATCGACCCGGCCCGCGCACCCGAGGAGTGCAGGTCCAGCAGCAACGAGACCAGTGTTCCCGCGCCCACCATCTGCCCGAGGAGATAGAGCAGCGAGATCACGATCCCGGAGACCCCGGCGGCCACCCGGACCGGACGCTCGCGCCTGCGCATCGTCAGCACGTCGGCCAGCGTGTAGCGGCCGCAGTTGCGGACCAGCTCGGCGACCAGCATCAGCACCAGCAGCCAGGCCACCATGAAGCCGATGGTGTAGAGCAGCCCGTCGTAGCCGTACAGCGCGATCAGCCCGGTCACGCCGAGGAAGGACGCGGCCGACATGTAGTCGCCGCTGATGGCGAAACCGTTCTGCAGCGGGCTGAAGTCGCGCCCCGCGGCGTAGAAGTCCTCCGCGGCGCGGCTGCGCCGACCGGCCCAGAAGGTGATGCCCAGCGTCACCAGGACGACGAACACGAAAAGGCCAGCGGCCATGGTCAATCCTCCCTGGTGGGGCCTGCCGCGCTCCGCGGCGGCCTCACCGGAGTCGGTCCTGGGTCTCCCAGCGCAGGCCGAGCGCGGCGCGGTCCCGATGGGCGCGGGCGTGCCGGGCGTACAGCCAGGCGAGCAGGAAGGTGCTGGCGAACTGGAGCAGCCCCAGCAGCCATGCGGTGTTGAGCGGTCCCGCGATCGGACGCGCCATCAACTGCGGCGCGGAGACGGCCAGGACGACGTACAGCAGGTACCACAGCAGGAAGGCGGCGGTGGCGGGCAGCACGAACCGCCGGTACCGGGTGCGGATCTCCCGGAACTCCGGGCTCTCGTGGACGGCCCGGTAGATGACGGCCTGATCGGCAGCGGTGCGAGCGTCGGCGTCGGCGCGGGCGTCGGCGTGGGCGTCGGCAACTCCGGCCTCGGACCGCGCGATGCCGTCGCCCGACCGGGCGTCGACGCCCAGCTCCTCGGCGTGGCCGACCGGCTCCGCGCCCTCGCCCGCCTCCGCGTCCTCGCCTGGGGGCTCGCTCTCCCGCCGCTGTTCCTGTCTCTCCCGCGCCTCGGTGGGCGCCGACCACCAGTCGAAGGATTCTTCCCCCGGCGCCCTCGACGGCTCAGCCGTCGACAGTTGTTCGGCCGACGACTCGGCGGCCAGTTCTTGAGGACTCACGTCACAAGAATGGGGAGCCCAACCGACCCTTGTGGTCCGGTGTACGGACGTTCACCCCATCAGGTGATGGAGTCCGTGCTTGTACGCGTACCCGACCGCCTGGGCCCGATCGCGCACCCCCGTCTTGGCGAAGAGGTTGTTGATGTGGGTCTTCACCGTGGCGACGCTGACGAAGAGCCGCGCGGCGATCTCCTGGTTGGACAGCCCCGCCGCGATCAGGCCCAGCACCTCCGCCTCACGGGCCGTCAGGCCGTCGGGCAACGCCGCCGACGCCGGACCCGACGTACCGGGCGCGGGCCGTGACACGGGCTGAGACGTCGGCTGAGACGTGGGCTGAGACGTGGGCTGAGACGTGGGCTGCGATGCCGACTGTGCCACGGACTCTGATGTCGGCGGTGATGCCGGAGGCATCGGCGGCTCCCCCGCCGAAAGCCGCTCCAGCAGCCGGGCCTGCACCTGCGGCGACAGCCCGGCCGCGCCCGACCGCACGTCGCGGATCGCGCGGGCGATCTCCTCGCTGCCCGCGTCCTTGGTCAGATAGCCGCGGGCCCCCGCCTGGAGCGCCGGGAAGAGCGAGTCGTCGTCCGCGTAGGTGGTCAGCACGATCACCGCCGTGCCCGGGTGCTCGGCCCGGATCCGGCGGGTGGCCTCGACCCCGTCGACCCGCGGCATGCGCAGGTCCATCAGCACCACCTCCGGCGCGTGCCGGGCGACGAGGGCCACCGCCTCCTCGCCGTCCGCGGCCGCCGCGACCACCTCGATGCCCGGGAGCAGCCCCAGCAGCATGACGATTCCCTCACGCACGACCTGCTGGTCGTCCGCGACCACCACCCGCACCGGCTGATCGTTCATCTGACCCATCGTAATCAAGGTCGCCGACATCACGGGCACGGGAGGGGACCGACGGGACGGTCAGCCCTTGATCCGCAACAGCACCCGGAACCCGCCCGACGTGGGCCCCGCCTCCAGCGAGCCGCCGAGCAGCTCCGCGCGCTCCCGCATCCCCAGCAGCCCGAGGCCGCTGCCGGAGGAGGCCAGCTCACCACCGCCGGTGCCGCCCTCGTCCACCACCTCGAGTTCGACGCTGTCGTCCAGGTACGACAACCGGACGCTGCACACCGCTCCGGGCGCGTGCTTGCGGACGTTGGTCAGCGCCTCCTGGGCGGTGCGCCGGACGGCGACGCCCGCCTCCGCGGTGAGCGGGCGCGGCGTCCCGCTCACCTCGAGCCGGGCCGACTCCTCCCCGGTCAGCTTCACCAGGTACTCCCCGATCGGCGTGAACTCGCCGCGCAGCGCCGAGAGGGAGGCCCTGGTCTCCAGCAGGCCGTCCTGGGCCATCCGCCGCGCGGCCACGATCCGCTCGCGGATCTGCTCACGATCCGCTCCGCCGTCCACCATCAGCCGGGCCGCCTCCAGGTGGACGAGCTGCGCGGAGAGGCTGTGGGCCAGCACGTCGTGGATCTCCCGCGCGATCCTGGCCCGCTCCGCCAGCGCGGCCGACTCGGCCTCCGCGGTGCGCAGCGCCCGCTCCTGGGAGAGCGTGCGCTGCGTCTGCGCGCGCGCCTCCCAGTCCTGGCGGGTGACATAGCCGAGGATGCCGAGCCCGAGGATGGTGACGGCGTTGCCCCAGTTCCGTACGTCGTGCGGGACGACCAGGAGGAAGACGGTCGTGCTCAGCAGCGTGAACGGCGCGGCCGCGATGACCGGGAGGCGCTGGATCGACCCGGTCGCGATGGCGCACATGAAGATGACGCCCATGACGGGGGCGTGGTTCAGCCCGCACAGGATCGCCTCGACCACGGCGAACGTCAGCCAGGCGAGGCTGCGCCGCAAATCCTTCCGCGGCGCCGAGCGGACGAATCCCATGAAGGCGAAGACGCCCAGAGCGGTGTTCACCAGCACCACGGCGGTCTGCGGGGCGTTCAACTGCTCGTTGGCGAATGTCGCCCACAACCCGCCGACCAGGCCGCCGATCCGGCCGGCCCACCCGACCCAGCGCCGGCCCACGGTGAGGCCCTCCCGGGAGAGAGCCTCCCGGGAGGGCCAGTCCGTCCAACTGTCCACGTCACTCCTGCCGCTCACGGCCTGCCCCGAGTCTCCTGGAGCGCCTGGCTCCTCAGAGCGTTCCGGCAGGGCCACCGTAGGTACCGTACGCCGGGGCCGGCGCGAACTCCCGTGCCCGCCACGTCACCACGGCTCCGCGGACCAGCAGCAGCGCGGCCAGCGCGAGCAGCAGCCCGGCCTGTCCCTGGGCGACGCCGAGTGCGGCGGCCGCCGCGTAGAGGCCGATCCGGACGGCCATCATGCCGATCCAGGCGAAGAAACTGGCCGTGGTCCCCTTCGACCAGACCACGCCGTCGGCGTCGGCCCAGACCCTGGTGGTGAAGCCCCAGGCCGCGCCGAGGCCGATCTCGACCAGGACGCCGACGACCAGGAAGCCCACCGACAGCGCCTGGTGGTGGGCGTCCAGCAGGTGCGGGTCGCGCAGGGCCATGAAGGCGAGCACCGCCGGGACCACCAGCAGCCTGCGCGGGTTCGGGTTCCAACGCCGCGCCTGGAACTGGCGGAAGAGCACGTATCCGACCACCGCGATGATGAGCACTACGTTGGCAACGGCGGGCATCTCGATCGTCTCCTGCTTCGACTTCTCCGGGCGTTCCGGCGGGGTTCCGCCGACACCTACGAAGCTACGGAGCGGCGGCCCGCCGGACCTCGGAGCAGGGATGGAGACGGGGGTGGAGAAGCGGTGCGGCCGCCTCTCCACCCCCGGGTGGACCCGTCCCGGATCCCTCGCTCCGCCGCAGGTCAGACGTCGATGCGGGAGCGGTCGAGCAGCGCGGCGGAGTCGACGATGAACTCCTTGCGCGGCGCGACGTCGTTGCCCATCAGCAGGTCGAAGACCTTCTCCGCGGCGTCCAGGTCGCCGAGGTTGATCCGGCGCAGGACGCGGTGGCGCGGGTCCATGGTGGTCTCCGCGAGCTGGTCGGCGTCCATCTCACCGAGGCCCTTGTAGCGCTGGATCGGGTCCTTCCAGCGCTGGCCCTTGCGCTGGAGCTCCAGCAGCGTGTTGCGCAGCTCGCTGTCGGAGTAGGTGTAGATGTACTTCTCCTGGCCCTTGCGCGGGTTGGTCAGCTCGATCCGGTGCAGCGGCGGGACGGCCGCGAAGACCCGCCCGGCCTCGACCATCGGCCGCATGTAGCGCTGGAAGAGCGTCAGCAGCAGGCAGCGGATGTGGGAGCCGTCGACGTCGGCGTCGGCCATCATGATGACCTTGCCGTAACGCGCCTGGTCGATGTCGAAGGTGCGGCCCGAGCCGGCCCCTATCACCTGGATGATCGCCGCGCACTCGGCGTTCTTGAGCATGTCCGAGACGGACGCCTTCTGCACGTTGAGGATCTTGCCGCGGATCGGCAGCAGCGCCTGGAACTCGGAGTTGCGGGCCACCTTGGCGGTGCCCAGCGCCGAGTCTCCCTCGACGATGAACAGCTCGCTGCGGTCGACGTCGTCGCTGCGGCAGTCGGCCAGCTTGGCCGGGAGCGACGAGGTCTCCAGCGCGGTCTTGCGACGCTGTGCGTCCTTGTGCTGACGGGCGGCGACCCGGGTGCGCGCGGCGGCGACCACCTTGTCCATCACCGTGCGGGCCTGGGCCTTGGCGTCGCGCTTGGTGGAGGTCAGGAACTCCTTGAGCTCCTTGGCCACCACGTTCGCCACGATCCGCTGGGCGGCGGAGGTGCCGAGCACCTCCTTGGTCTGCCCCTCGAACTGCGGCTCGGCGAGCCGCACGGTGACCACGGCGGTCAGGCCCTCGAGCGCGTCGTCCTTGGTGATGTCGTCCTCGGCGACGCGCAGCAGCTTGGCGGCGCGCAGCGCCTCGTTGAAGGTCTTGGTCAGCGAGCGCTCGAAGCCGGCGACGTGGGTGCCGCCCTTGGGGGTGGAGATGATGTTGACGAAGGAGCGGATCGTGCTGTCGTAGCCGGTGCCCCAACGCAGCGCGATGTCGACGCCGAGCTCCCGCACGACCTCCGTCGGAGTCATGTGGCCGAGCTCGTCGAGGACGGGCACGGTCTCCTTGAAGGTGCCCTGCCCGGTGAAGCGCAGCGTGTCGCAGACCGGCTTGTCGGGCGCCAGGAAGTCGCAGAACTCGGCGACGCCGCCGTCGAAACGGAACACCTGCTCGTCCACGGGCGCGCCGTCGACGCCGCGCTCGTCCCGGACCACGATCGTCAGGCCGGGCACCAGGAAGGCGGTCTGCCGGGCGCGGTTGTGCAGGTTCTCCAGGGAGAGCTTGGCGTCCTTGAGGAAGATCTGCCGGTCCGCCCAGTAGCGGACGCGGGTGCCGGTCTTGCCGCGCGGGGCCTTGCGGCTCTTGTCCAGCGTGCTGCCCGGCGTGAACGCCGCGTCCGGGCCCTCGCCCTTGAACGAGCCGGGCGTGCCGCGGCGGAAGCTGAGCGCGTGGACGTGGCCGCCGCGATCCACCTCGACGTCGAGACGGGAGGACAGGGCGTTGACGACGGACGCGCCGACGCCGTGGAGGCCGCCGGAGGCGGCGTAGGAGCCGCCGCCGAACTTGCCGCCGGCGTGCAGCTTGGTCATGACGACCTCGACGCCGGACAGACCCGTCTTCGGCTCGACGTCGACCGGGATGCCTCGGCCGTTGTCGCGGACCTCGACCGAGCCGTCGCCGTGCAGCAGCACGTCGATGTGGTCGCAGAAGCCGGCCAGGGACTCGTCCACGGCGTTGTCGATGATCTCCCACAGGCAGTGGGTCAGGCCTCGGCTGTCGGTGGAGCCGATGTACATGCCGGGGCGCTTGCGGACCGCTTCGAGACCCTCGAGGACGAGGAGGTGCCGCGCGGTGTAGTTGGAGCCGTCCTGCTGGGCACTGGCGGGCACGGTCTGTTCGGCGGTCACGCGGTCCTGCTCCTTAACCTTCTGAACCTTCGGTCATTTCGGTCACTTCGGCTACTGGCACTGCTTCAGCTACTTCAGGTACTTCAGTTACTCGCCTGCGGTCCGGGACTGGGCGTTCGGAGTGACGGAACTCATGCCGACTTCCGCTGGCTGCGAACAAGAGCCCCTTCCCTGGCCTCCGACCCGGGGGCCAAGGCACCATGGCAGGAATGCTGCCGGGATGCAGGCTACCGGTGCGTGGGCTGGGGCTATTGCTCCACGCTCGTCGTGGCTTATGCTACGCGCACCTCGCACGAGCGTTCGATAACACGTTCGAGTGAAGGTCGGTCTTCGACGGCGGCAGGCATGAACCGTTCCCGCTCCGGGCACGTCCTCCACAACGACAACGCATCGCAACGCACCACCGCACCAAGCACCACCGACAGCATCGCTACCAAGACCGCCGTCTCCATCCCGCCCCGGGTACCGCTCAAAAAGAAAGACCGAGCGGGAACGAATCCGGCCTGGTTGGATGTTGACCCTGGTAAGACAGCTCGTCGAGCTAGAGAAGAGGCGACGTGACTACTAACGTTCTCACCCCCGCGACCCCGCTGACCGCGGCCGACCGCTGCGACCGTTGCGGCGCTCAGGCCTACCTCCGCGTCGTGCTCGTGTCCGGTGGAGAGCTGCTCTTCTGCGCTCACCACGGCCGAAAGTTCGAGCCGGAGCTGAAGAAGATCGCCGCTGAGATACAGGACGAGAGCGGCCGCCTGACGGCCACCGCGGCGACTGCGTCCACGGACGAGCGCTGACCCTGTGCGGTCACGCGGGCACGCCCAGTGCGCAGCCCGGGTTCAGCGCCTCGCTTGACGACGAGCTGAACTGAAGAACAGAGCTGTCTGAGACGGTGGGCGGCGGACCGAAGGGTTCGCCGCCCACCGTCGTTCTCTCTCCTGCCCCTGGCTCCGCCGCCGTGCGCCGGCGATCTGACCCACTGTGGCCTTCGTCACGTCGGCACGACCGCGGGGGGCCGGCGCCCAGTCAGAGCTGGCTGCGGACCGCGTCCACCATCGCCGCGAGCCGGGCGTAGACGCCGGGGTGTCCCGGTTCGGCGCAGCCTTCGCCCCAGGACACGATGCCGACCAGGCGGCCGGCCACGACCAGCGGTCCACCGCTGTCCCCCTGGCAGGCATCCCTGCCGCCCAGGGCCTGCTCCCCGGCGCAGACCATCGTGTGCGAGTCGTAGGTGCCCGACGGACCGGAGTGGTAGTCGGCCGAACACGTGGCGTTGGCCACCATCGGCACCTGGACCTCGTGCAGCGTGGTCGGATAGCTCCCGTTGCCGCGCAGATCCCCCCAGCCGAAGACGGTGGCGCCCGTCCCCGCGGCGTAGGGCGCGGTAGCACCCTGACCGACCATCGGCAGCACACTGCGCGGATCCTGCGGCTCGGCGAGCGTGAGCACCGCCACATCCCACTCATTGGTGGACAGGTCGTACTTCGGATCCACCCAGGTGTCGACGACCGGCACCTCCCTGCCGTCGGACCCGGCGAGATCGGTGCGTCCGAGGACCACGGAGAGGTCGGGCCGGTCGACGCGCTGTCCCGTCGTCTCGTCGTAGAGACAGTGCGCGGCAGTGAGGACCTTGGTCGGGCTCACCAGCGTGCCGCCGCAGAACTGCCCGGAGCGCGAGTCGCCGTACACCGACCGGCTCGCCACCGCGACCATCCACGGGTGGTCGGACGTACTCGCCGCCACCCCGCCGACGATCGCGGCCGCCGGTGTCGCCGGGACCGCCAACGCCGCCGGCAAGGCCGCGAACAGCACCATCATCGTCCGCCTGCGCCCAGGGCCCGTCCGCCTGCCGGGGGTTGTCAGCCTGGCTCCCACCCTGATCCTTCCGTCGCGACCCGCACTCCTGTCGCGCCTCAGGGTAGCGAGACGAGCACCCTGTGTGCCCAGTCGCCGCGCACAGTCCACCCCGGGCACATCTGTGCCCCGGGTGACGCCGCTCACGTGACGGCGCGTCCACGTGAGCGGCGCATCCAGATGACGGTGCGCCGGGCGCGCCGCGCGGTCGCCGCCTGGTCGCCGCTCGGTCGCCGCTCGGTCGGACAAGCCAACGAGCCCAGGACCGCTTTCCCGAGAACCGCGATCCCGGGGCTGTCCGGAAACGCGGAAAGGCCCCCGCCCGCCGGAACGGCGGAGCGGGGGCCTTCTCTGTCCTGTCGGGGGCCTGAGCGGTCCCGTCAGTCGAGGCAGTCGGCCTCAGTCGAGGTAGTCGCGCAGGACCTGCGAACGCGACGGGTGGCGCAGCTTCGACATGGTCTTGGACTCGATCTGGCGGATGCGCTCACGGGTGACCCCGTAGACCTTGCCGATCTCGTCCAGCGTCTTCGGCTGACCGTCGGTCAGACCGAAACGCATGGAGACCACGCCGGCCTCGCGCTCGCTCAGGGTGTCCAGCACCGAGTGAAGCTGCTCCTGGAGCAGGGTGAAGCTCACCGCGTCGGCCGGGACCACGGCCTCGGAGTCCTCGATGAGGTCACCGAACTCGCTGTCGCCGTCCTCGCCGAGCGGGGTGTGCAGGGAGATGGGCTCGCGGCCGTACTTCTGGACCTCGACGACCTTCTCAGGCGTCATGTCCAGCTCCTTGGCCAGCTCCTCCGGAGTGGGCTCGCGCCCGAGGTCCTGGAGCATCTGGCGCTGGACGCGGGCCAGCTTGTTGATGACCTCGACCATGTGCACCGGGATACGGATGGTGCGGGCCTGGTCGGCCATCGCGCGGGTGATCGCCTGACGGATCCACCAGGTCGCGTAGGTGGAGAACTTGTAGCCCTTGGTGTAGTCGAACTTCTCGACCGCACGGATCAGACCGAGGTTGCCCTCCTGGATCAGGTCCAGGAAGAGCATGCCGCGACCGGTGTAGCGCTTGGCCAGCGAGACCACCAGACGGAGGTTGGCCTCCAGCAGGTGGTTCTTGGCGCGGCGCCCGTCCTCGGCGATGATCTCCAGCTCGCGCTGCAGGCGCGGCGCCAGCTTGTCCTCGGAGGCCAGCTTGTCCTCGGCGAAGAGACCGGCCTCGATGCGCTTGGCGAGCTCGACCTCCTGCTCCGCGTTGAGCAGCGGGACCTTACCGATCTGCTTGAGGTAGTCCTTGACCGGGTCGGCGGTGGCGCCGGCCACGGCGACCTGCTGCGCCGGGGCGTCGTCCTCGTCCTCGTCGGAGAGCACGAAGCCCTCGGACTCCTCCTCGCCCTCGGCAGGCTCGCCCTCGGGCGCGGCCGGAGCGGCGGCGTCCTCGAGCAGCTCCTCGTCGCCGAGCAGCTCCTCCTCGCCCTCGGCCCCCTCGGCCTTGGCCTTGCCAGGAGCTGCCTTGACGGCGGTCTTCTTGGCGACGGTCTTCTTGGCGGCCGGAGCGGCCTTCTTCACCACGGCCTTCTTGGCCACGGCCTTCCTCGCCGCCTCGGACGGGGCGGCCACAAGGGTCGCCTCGACCTCGACGGATGCCACGGACTCGGTGACCGAGGCGGTCACCGGCGCCGCGGCGGCAACGCGCGGAGCAACGGTACGGGTCGTGCTCGCGGCAGCCGCAGGGCGCGGAGCGACGGGCTTGGTGGCCGTCGTCTTCGTGGCAGTGCTCTTCGCCGCGACGCTCTTTCGGGGGCGCTTGGGGGCGGACGACTCCGCAGCGCTCACCATCAGCGTCACACCCTCCTCATCGAGGACCTGGTTGAGGCTGCGCATGACGTTCTTCCACTTGGTGACCGGGATCTGGTCCACCTCGAAGGCATGCCGCACGTCATCACCGGCGATCTGCCCCTGAGCCTTACCCCGCTCGATGAGCGCCATCAGAGCGGCGGACTCGGAGATCTCGGGAGGGAGCGAACGGGATGTGCTGGCCGACACGAACAACCTCTCGGACGTGAGTGGACAGAAGGCCGGCCGCATGGCGGCCCTCTGGAAACTGCAAATGCTGTTGAGCTGGCGGATCAGTTCGGATCTGTCACCGCCCTGGTACACATCGCTCCGCACGGCAAAGCGTTACGCCCTACTTACGTGGCGCAGGTCACATAGTTCGAGAGACCCTTGCCAACGGAGGTGTACCCCGTTCAACGATGCCAGATCCGGGCTCATTCCGAGTGTCGCCTGAATCGGGTAGCGCCGGCGACCCGGTGAGCCCCGTGCGCGCGGCTCCCTCCGGGCGTCCGGCGGGCGCCCGGCGTTCGGACGTCGCACGCTCGGACGTCGCGCGCCGGAGAACGATGCAGGCCGCCGCAGTCATGGCGTGGTGGCGGCTCATGACGGCGGCGGCCTGTGCAGTGGGTGGCGAGGCAGGGCTGCCTCAGCGGTCCCGATCGCTGTCAGGACGCGCGATCGTGGGATCAGTGCTCGCGCGGACCGGGGACGAGCGGGTCGACGTCCGGGTGCACCGTGAGCAGGGCGCGCATGGCGGACTCCGCAGCGGTGCCGTCGCCCGTGGCCAGGGCGTCGACCAGCCGGACGTGCAGACCGACCGAGGGCTCCGAGGGCCGGTCGCAGGCGATGACCGGCCCGCCGGAGACCTGGAGCGCCGAGGCCACGATCCCGGCGAGGTGCTCCAGCATCTTGTTGCCGGCGAGCTCCAACAGCACCGTGTGGAACTCGGCGTCCGCCCGGCTGTAGGTGAGCGCGTCACCCTGGGCGGCGGCGTGGCCCATGATCTCGGTCATGTCGTGCATGCGCTGCCGGATCTCGTCCCGGCCGTGTCCGGCGGCGAGCCGGGCGGCCAGCGGCTCGATGGCCCAGCGCAGCTCGAACAGCTCACGGCGCTGGTCGTCGCGCTGCGGCCCGAAGGCACGCCACTCGATGATGTCCGGGTCGAGCAGGTTCCAGTCCGCCACCGGGCGGACCCTGGTGCCGACATTGGGGCGGGCACTGACGAGGCCCTTGGCCTCCAGCACGCGCAGGGACTCACGGACGACGGTTCGGGAGACCTCGAACCGCTGCCCGATCTCCTCGGGCACAAGCGGGCGATCGGCTCCGAGGTCACCGGAGACGATCATTTGTCCGAGCTGCTGGACCAGCTGTCCGTGCAGTCCGCGTCCGCGACTTCCGGCGGCGCGGCGGCCGACGCGGCCCAGCTCGGGGTCGGTGCTCTCCCAGTGCAGCGCAACACCGCTCGAGGTGTGGGACACACCAGGGGCCGAGCTGTGCGGGGCGCCGACGGGAAAGCGGTCCAGCTGAGTGGACATCATCTGGGTGGGGGGCATCGTGGGGTGCGCAACGGTACTCACGTCTCCTTTGTCGGCGATGGCGCGCGTGCCCTTGAGGAATTTCGTGAAAAGCACACGAAAGGGTGATCGCGCATCACTACACAATTGACGCCATATCGGCTGTTATTGCCCCTCTGACGCTCCGGTGCGCCCGTCCGTGCTCCCACAGTCCCCTCGACACGCCCCCGCGCGACCGCCTACGCACCCCGGCCCTGACGTGCGACCACGCCTTTCGACCGGCGCTCGCGCCCCCGCCCCGGGATGCCCGCAGCCCTCACAACGCGCTGCGGCGCGGCAGCAGCACCAGGTACACGAGCAGCAAGAGCACCACGGGCGCCGCCACCGCGACCGCGAGTCCGGCGTCGGAGACGGTGGTCCCGCTGTGCAGCCCCGACAGGGCGCCGTACAGCCAGGCGTGGGTGCCGTCCACCGGGAACAGCCGGTGCCAGCGCAGGGCGCCCGTCCTGCCGCCAGGCGCCGCGTTGCCGAGCAGAGCGGAGGCGACCGGCTCGATGAGCACCGGCACGGTGATCAGGACGAGCATCCCCGCCGCAGCACTGCGCAGCAGCACGGCGCCGAGCAGCCCGATCCAGCCGCCCGCCACGACCAGGGCGAGGTAGCCGCCCAGCGCGGCCGGCACGTGGCCGTGCAGCGCCGCGGTCTCCAACCGGACCGCCGCCGCGTGATCGCCGACGTGGAGCACCGCCGCGTCCACGACCAGCGTGCCCACCCCGAGCAGCACGCCGAAGACGCCGACCGTGACCAGCTTGGCCAGCAGCAGTGCCAGGCGTCGACGCAGCGGGCGGAGCAGGGCGAGCGGTGCGGGATGCCGGAACTCGTGTCCGGCCGACAGCGCCCCGACCACCCCGGCCCCCAAGGCGGCGATCGGCAGCGGGAGCAGTGGCAGGCCTGCGGTCAGCACCCGGAGCGGGTCGGCCGCCGGCGACCCGGCCGCCGCCCCCTGGCGCAGCGTCAGCATCGCCACCGCGGCGCTGGTGCCCAGCACTACGACCGGAACCAACCAACTGGAACGCACGCCGGTCAGCCGCCGACGCTCGTAGGTCAGTGCGTGCACGGGTCGCTCGCTCTCGTGTTCCCGCGCTCCCGCGCGGTCGTGGTTCTACTGCTGGGCTGTGGTGAGGCCCAGCGGCTGGTGTCATCTCGTGGCGCTCCGGCCCGCCCCGGCCCGGATCGCCCACCGCCGCGCCCGGGGGCCGACCACGGCCTTCCGGCGAGACGGGGGCGGGGAGACCACGCGGGCCCGCCGGTGCCGTGCCGTGCCGGCGCCGGTGCAGTGTCGGTGCCACCGGCGCCCCTCGCTGCGGCGACGCCGGCCGCACCCGTCGGGGCGTCAGGCTCCCTCAGTGCCTGACGAGCCGCCGCACCGCGGGCGGCCGCCCACTCAGTCGTCCTCGTCGAAGAAGAGCGGGTGCAGGACCGTCGAGTCGCGCCGCGCGGGCAGGACATGGGCAAGGGGCGCAGGTGGCGTGGGGACGATCACCTGCGTGGTGACCGTCTCCCCCGGCCCGAGGGCGACAGTGGCCCTGGCGAGCGTTGCGCCTGCCGGCTCGGGCGGCCTGGGCCCGGGGGCGGGGGCGTGTTCGACCACCCGATCGGCCAGCTCGTGGAGCAGGACGCCGTGGCGGAAGGCCAGCTCGCCGATCTCGGTCCTGGCCAGTCCCTCGACGGAGATCACGTTGCCGCCCTCGTGCCGGACCGTGGCGCCCGCCGCGGTAAGCAGGTCCGCGAGACGGGCCACCTGCGGCCCGCGAACGCTGACCTCGTCGCGCAGCCGGGTGTGGCGGAACTCCTCCACGGGCTGGTCCGCCAGCAGTCGGCCGAGCTCGAGGGTGACCACCCGGTCGGCGAGCTGCGCCGCCTGCTGCGGGCTGCGCAAGGTCACCAGGACCGCCCCGCCGCCTGCCGCGAAAGCGCGCAGGAAGGCATGGAACCACTCGACGTTCTTGGGCGACAGACCCTCCGTGGGCTCGTCCAGCAGGAGAGTGCGCGGATCTCCCAGCAGCGCCTGTGCCAGTTGCAGGCGCCGGTTCATCCCCGGCGAGTAGGTGCGCAACCTGTGCTCGGCCGCAGGTCCGAGGCGGGTCTGCTCCAGCAGTTGGTCGGCTCGGCGGGCCGGCACCCCGGCCGCCGCCGCCATCATGCGCAGGTGTGCCCGCGCCCGCCGCCCCGGGTGTCCGGCGGGCCGGTCGCCCTCGCCGAGGACGACGCCGACCTCACGCTCCGGACGCGGCAACCGCCGGTAGGGGCGCCCGTGGAACAGGGCTGTCCCCTGTCCGCGTTCGAGGCCCAGGGCCAGCCGCAGGGCCGTGGTGCGTCCCGACCCCTCCGGGCCGAGCAGAACCGTGACCTGGCCCGCGCGTGCGTCGAAGGACAGGTCGAGCAGCGTCGGCGTCCGACCGCGCCTACCCGCCTTGGTCAGGCCGATCGCCTGGAACGGGTGATGGACCTGCCGCACCTGCTGATCCCCGACGGCCTGGTCGGTCTCGGTCTGGACAGTCTGAGCCACGGTCGGGCACCTCCGCGCTGATCACCCCCATCGCCAGCACGATAGACCGACATAGTTACTTTGCGTGGGATTGACCCGTACGGCGCGTAGGCATCCGTACTCCGCCCCGATCAGCTCTCGGGGCGCAGCATCGGCGGGTTGAGCACGGTGGCCCCGCCGGCCCGGAAGAGCTGTGCAGGTCGGCCGCCCTGACGGGTCGTCGTGCCGCCCGCGGGAAGCAGGAACCCCGGCGTTCCCGTGACCTTCCGGTGGAAGTTGCGCGGATCCAGTTGCACGCCCCAGACGGACTCGTACACCCGGCGCAGCTCCCCGACGGTGAACTCCTCAGGACAGAAGGCCGTGGCCAGCGCCGAGTACTCGATCTTGGACCGGGCCCGCTCCACGCCGTCCGACAGGATCGCACTGTGGTCGAACGCGAGCAGCATCCCGTCGTCGTCCTTGCCCCCGAGCAGTTCCTCGACCGGTGCCCAGCGGGCGCTGCGGACGTCACCGCCGGGCCTCGGGGTGGGCAGGTCCGGTGCGAGGGCCAGGTAGGCCACGCTCACCACACGGAGCCGCGGATCGCGCTGCGGAGCCCCGTAGGTGGCCAGTTGCTCCAGGTGGGCTCCAACGCCGGGCCCCTGGCCGGGGGCCCCGTGAGCACGCAGGCCGGTCTCCTCGGCCAACTCGCGGGCGGCCGCCTCGACGAGCCCTTCGTCCGGCCGGACGAAGCCGCCGGGCAGCGCCCAGAAGCCCTGGAACGGCGGTTCACCCCGGCGGACCATCAATGCGCACAGGGCATGGTCGCGCACGGTCAGGACCACCAGGTCAACGGTGACCGCGAAAGGGGGGAAGGCCGACGGATCGTAACGCGACATGCGCCGCATCATAGTCGTCTCAGTGACGATAAACAGCGGGGCCTAATCGCTCGATCGGCCCAGGCAACGCGGCAGCCTGCCGCGTCTGCGGCGCGCGGCCCCGCGGGTCCGTGCCGCTCGTTCGGCCCGAAGCGTGGCACAGAGCGTGTCCGGCACCGCTCCGCAGTTGATCGCTTCGTAGAGGAGACCCGCGAAGGTGTAAGTCGGGTCGACGGCCAGCGCCCGCCCCAGCGCCACGCGGGCCGTGACCGTGTCACTCGTCACCCAGGCCGTCCAGCCGAGCAGCGAGAGCGGCGCGGCGGCGTGGGCCTCGAACGGGCCGACGCAGCGGCGGGCGAGGTACCGCCAGAGCCTGGCCGCATGCGCGACGTCGGGCGGATCAAGCCATTCAGCTGCCCGGTCGCGGGCGAGCCTGTCCTGCAGGCCGAGGATGATCCGCGCCGCGTCATGGTCGTCCAATTCGATGTCGCCCCGGCCGAAGCGCAGGACCGCGGCGTCGACCAGCGCGGCCGTCGCCTCGCGCAGCCGCTCCCGACCTCCCTCCCTTTCGAGCTCGGCCGCCACGAGGGGCATCTCCCGCTCGAAGGCGTGCACCAGCGTCGCCGCCGCCTCCCGGGCCACCGGCTCCAGCTCCCGGTGGAGGTCGCGCAGGCTGCCGCGGACCTGGATCCCGGCGAAGGCCGCGGCTGCGGCAACGGCCGAGGTGCTGCCGGGTGGCCGGACCAGCGCGCCCTCCGCCGGACAGCAGGACGGGTCAGCGCAGGTGTAGGAGAACCACCGCCCGTCGGACACGCACAGGGACTCGTGCACGGGCACACCGGCCGCGCTGAAGCCCTCGGCCATCAGTGCGGCGAGCGGGCGCAACCGCTCCGCGACCTCGCGTGCGTCGCCGCCGGGCTCCGGATCCTGGCAGAAGTAGAGGATCACCGCGTCCGGAGGGCGATCCCGCTGCTCGGACAGCGCCAGCAGGAAGCCGACCACTTCCTGTGCCGCCGCGGGCCAGGCTGCCCGTACCGGGATGTCGACCCGGACGGAGCCGCCCTGTCGGCGCCTCGCCCCCTGCAGGCCGAGCGCCACCACGCTGTCGCTCGGGTAGAAGCCGAGCAGGTAGGGCAGCGCGTCGGCCATGTCTGCCGGGCTTTTCATCCGGACCACGGGCCGCTCGAAGGCGGAGAACGCCGGGACCGGTTCGTTGGAGGAGGGCTGCGGGGACGCCGGGGGCGGCGGGCTGTTGTGCTCGTTCATGGGGCGAGCGTGGCGAGGAGCGCGAGATCGCGCACCAGTCGGACGGAAATCTGTGGACAACCCGGAGGTGTGGAAAACCCCGCCACCCGATCGAGTGGGCCGCGAGCGGCCGAATCGTTTCTCCACAGATTTGACGTCACGGGTTCGCCTTTGTCGGCGCGGCCGACTATCAATGACCGCATGGATGACACCCAGCTCCAGGACCGCACCGCCGTGCGGGCGCAGGCCGACGCGGTGCTGCGCTCGTTGGCCGGCGGCGACGCCCGACTGCGCGAGGACCAGTGGCGCGCGATCGAGGCGCTCGTCGTCGACCGGCGCCGAGCCCTGGTCGTGCAGCGCACCGGTTGGGGCAAGTCCGCCGTCTACTTCGTCGCCACGGCCCTGCTGCGGGCCGCGGGCGCGGGGCCGACGGTCATCGTGTCGCCGCTGCTCGCCCTGATGCGCAACCAGGTCGAGTCCGCCGCCCGGGCGGGGATCACGGCGCGCACCATCAACTCCTCGAACACCGAGGAGTGGGAGTCGGTCCACGCCGAGATCGCCGGCGGAGAGGTCGACGTCCTTCTGGTCAGCCCGGAGCGGCTGAACAATCCGGAGTTCCGGGACGAGGTACTGCCCCGGCTCGCCGCCGCCACGGGTCTCCTGGTGGTGGACGAGGCACACTGCATCTCCGACTGGGGCCACGATTTCCGCCCCGACTACCGCCGGTTGCGCACCATGCTGGCGGACCTTCCGGCCGGTGTCCCGGTCCTGGCCACGACGGCCACGGCCAACGCGAGGGTCACCGCCGACGTCGCCGAACAGCTCGGCACCCTCGCCGGCCCCGCCGCGGAGTCCGGCGCCCGGGAAGAGGCCCTGGTCCTGCGCGGCCCGCTGGACCGGGAGAGCCTCAGCCTCGCAGTCCTCCCCCTGGGCGACCCGGCACACCGCCTCGCCTGGCTCGCCGACCGGCTGGACGAGCTCCCCGGTTCCGGCATCATCTACACCCTGACGGTGGCGGCTGCCGAGGAGGTGACGTCGTTCCTGCGCCAGCGAGGCCACCAGGTCGCCTCGTACTCGGGCCGCACCGAGGACGCCGAGCGGCAGGCCGCCGAGGCGGACCTGCTCGACAACCGGGTCAAGGCGCTGGTCGCCACCTCCGCCCTGGGCATGGGGTTCGACAAACCGGATCTGGGTTTCGTGGTCCACCTGGGGTCGCCCAACTCCCCGATCGCCTACTACCAGCAGGTCGGCCGGGCCGGGCGCGGTATCAAGCACGCGGAGGTGCTGCTGCTCCCCGGAGCCGAGGACGCCGCCATCTGGCGTTACTTCGCCTCCCTCGCCTTCCCTCGGGAGGAGCAGGTCCGAACGACGCTGGAGGCTCTGGCCGCGCACACCTCCCCCGCAGGGGAGCCGCTGCCGCTCTCCACCCCGGCCCTGGAGGCACGGGTCGATCTGCGGCGCACCAGGCTCGAGACCATGCTCAAGGTCCTGGACGTCGACGGCGCGGTGCGTCGCGTGCGCGGCGGCTGGGTGACCACGGGGCAGCCCTGGGCCTACGACGCGGCGCGATACGCCCGGGTCAACGAGACCCGGGCGGCCGAGCAACAGGCGATGCTCGACTACGCGGCCGCCGGCTCGTGCCGGATGGAGTTCCTCCGTCGCCAACTGGACGACCCGGAGGCGGCGCCCTGCGGTCGGTGCGACAACTGCACCGGCAGGCACCGATCCACGGAGGTCTCGGCCGACACCCTGGCCGCCGCGCGGGCCGCGCTCGGCCGTCCGGGCCTGGAGATCGAGCCTCGGCGCATGTGGCCCACGGGCATGCCGGCGGTCGGCGTCCAGCTCAAGGGCCGGATTCCGGCGGGCGAACAGGCCGCCCCCGGCCGGGCGTTGGGACGCCTGTCCGACATCGGCTGGGGCACCCGGCTGCGTGCCCTGCTGTCGCCGGAGACACCCGACGCCCCCGTCCCGCCACAGGTTCTGGACGGCGTCGTCACCCTTCTGGCGGATTGGTCCCGAGGTCCCTCCGCCTGGGAGCAGCGCCCCTCAGCCGTCGTGTCCATCGCCTCACGGACCAGGCCCGAACTGATCGGTAGTCTGTCCGCCGGGATCGCCCGAATCGGCAGGCTGCCGCTGCTCGGCCAGATCGAGTACGCCCCCGGGGCCGATCCGCGCCGGGGCGGGCGCGGCAACAGCGCCCAACGTCTCCAGCAACTCCACGACGCCTTCGCCCTGTCACCCGAGTTGGCATCCGCCCTGGCTGCGGGTGGCGACGGGGCGGGGCCGGGCAGCGGACCGCTGCTGCTGGTCGACGACTACTCCGACAGCGGCTGGACCCTGGCCGTCGCCGCCCGCCTGCTGCGCAGGGCCGGGGCGTCGGGGGTCCTCCCGCTGGTTCTCGCACAGTCCTCCTGACCCGTGCCGACGCCCGACGGAGGGCGGGCACAGCCGAACGGCCGAGAGCCGAACGGTGGAGAGGGGACGGCACGCCGATGGGACTTATCTGTCGGATCACCAGAAGCAGGGACACTTCCGGCGGGATCACCGTTGCCGGTCTGCTCGGAGCCGGTGAGAATTGGCAGGTATCCCGGCCAGACGGTCCGTCCATGGCTGGTGTGCGAGGTGCCCAAAACGGGCACGGGGAAGGAGGATCTTGAGCATCGGCCATCCCCTCGAGTTGTCCAGGGAGCCGCACGCCTCGACTCCAGGGCGCTCCGTCGACCTGGCTGCCTGGACCGACGGCGGGCTCCCGACGCTACTCGACCCTCGATCGGTAGTGGGAGAGCTGCACCGGATCCACCTCCCCCATCCCGGAGTCACCGTCCTCGGCGTGCTCACCGCCGACGGACGCGTCGCGGCCGGTGCCTCGTTCGTGGTCCCCGAGCGGATCACCGACGGGTGGCACCTGCGAAACGTCCTCCTCGCACACCTGCGACACGTCGTGCCGCACGGTCTGCGTCGGCGTTCTCCGATGCACAGCGCGGTCGTCCTGCAGTGCCGCGACACCCCGGCCGACTGGACCGACCTCGACGGCGCCTGGATGTGGGCGCTGCGGGACGCGTCGGTTCTGCACGGTCTGCGTTGCGGTGCCTACATCACCCTGACCGAGGACGGCTGGCAGGTTCTGGGCGAGAGCCGTCACGGCCGCAGCCCCCAGGCCGGTTCCTGGGCCCGGCGGACGGTGAGCACGGTCCGCGAACTGCCCAGCAGAGAACACCTCCCGGCCTTGACCGCCGCTGCGGAGAGCCGGCCACGGCCCGCCTTGCTGCCTGCGGCGCCGGTGGCGCAGATGGCAGCGCACTGAGCTCATCGCGCCAGGTCCGAGTCGGCCGCGCCCGGACCAGTCACACCTGGACCCGCCGGGCTTGAACCGACCGGGCCCGAGCCGACCAGGCCCGGACCCGCCGGTCGGGGAGCACGGCCTCGCGTAGTGCCTCCCGACCCCGGCCCCCGTCGGGCGCGTCCACGCGGGCGCCCTCGGTCGATCGTCTACCGCTGTGCGGGCAGCGGGGTCTCGCCGCAGACGATCAGCAGGGAGCCGGCACGGGCCAGCGCCACCGCGAGCGCGTCCTGAACGGCGCCGGTGTCGCCACCGTTCACAGCAAGCACGACGACCTCACGCCGCACCGGTCGGCAGTCCGCGGCGTCGGCGTAGAACACGTCGTCCGCCGCCTCGAGCTGGGCCCAGTAGCGCTCAGCCCCGAAGGTCTGTTCATGCTGCTGCCAGGGGTGCGACTCGGCGGTGGTGAGCACCAGGATCTGTCCCGGCGCCCGCCCCGCGTCGAGCAGCAGGTCGACTGCCTCGTCCGCCCGGTCGAGCGCGGCTTCCGGCGTGGCCGGGAGCAGTTGCAGTTCGGGCAGCGTGGGCAGCGAGTCGGCGCCCCTGCGGGCCTGAGCGCCCGGCTTGGCCGTGCGCGTGGGTCCGGCCGGAGGGCCGGGGACGGGTCGCCGGGCGGGCGGTCCGGGCCGGGGCCCGGGTCGCGGCGTGGCGGCCACGCTGGTCGGGGAAGGGACTGTGGTCGCGGCGGTGCGGGCTACCGGGTCCGTCTCGTCGGTGGATGGAACGCCCTGGCCCGAGTCGGTCTTGTGGATCTCCAGCTCCTCGGCACGATTTCTGGCGACGCACTCGACGGCGCCGGACAGCGCCCCAGAGCTTACTCGTTGCCTGTGAGCAGCCGATAGGGGGGACCACCCGTTGCGCAGGACGATGGCCGAACATGCATCGGGCGGCTTCCTGAAGGCCCGTCAGTGGTCGCCTCCCGGACATCGGAGCCGGATACCGGAACCGTCGCCACCGCTCGGCGACGCGCCGTCAGAAGCCCAGTGACAGCTGTTCGCCCGCATCGACCGGCTCGCGGTGGACGCGCAGGTGCCGCCACTCCGGCAGGTCGTCCAGATAGGCCCAGGAGAGGCGGTGCTGGTCGGTGGGCCCCAGTCGCTCCAACGCGGCGCGGTGCACCGGCGAGGGGTAACCGGCGTTGTCGGCGAAGGCGAAGTCGGGGTAGCGCTCTCCCAGATCCGCCATCATGGCGTCGCGGCGCACCTTGGCGATCACCGAGGCGGCAGCGACGGCGACGCAGGACTGATCGCCCTTGATCACGGTCCGGACCCGCCAGGGGCCGCCCAGATAGTCGTGCTTGCCGTCGAGGATGACCGCGTCGGGCTGCTCCGGCAGCGCCTCCAGGGCGCGCACCGCCGCGAGCCTCAGCGCGGCGGTCATCCCGAGCTCGTCGCACTCACGCGGGCTGGCGTGCCCGAGAGCGAAGGCGTGCACCCAGCCGGCGAGGACCGGCTCGAGCTCCTCCCGCCGCCGCTGGGTGAGCAGCTTCGAGTCGGTGAGCCCGGCGGGCGGCTTGCGCAGGCCGGTGATCGCGGCGCAGACGGTGACCGGCCCGGCCCACGCCCCGCGCCCCACCTCGTCGACGCCGGCCACCAACCGGGCGCCGGTGCGGCGCAAGGAGCGCTCGACGGAATGGGAGGGCGGATCGACGGCCATACCCTCAGCCTAACGGCCCTGGTGAGGCCCGAACGCCCCCCCGATCGGGCTCAGGCACACAGCGGTCGGGCCCGGCAGCGGCGACCAGACTCCGATCAGCCTGCTTCCCTGGGCGAGGGACGCAGGAGAGCCGGAAGCAGCACCTGGTCGACCAGGGCCTGCGCATCCTCCTCAGTGAATCGGCCCTGCTGGGTCTTGTGCCGGTACATCATCATCGCGGGCACGACGTCCAGCACCGTGGGCGTCGCGGCCTCCAGGTTCGCCTCGCCGCGCTCCGCCGCCGCCTTGACCACCTGCAGCAGCACCAGGTGCGCCGGGTCGAGGATCTGCTGATGCACCAGGCCGATGAAGGCGGCAGCCCGCTCGTGGTCGAGTTCGCTGATCACGGCTCTGGCGGCGCAGCCGGTGCGGGAGGTCATCGCCGCGCGCAGGGCCCCGATGACGGCGAGAAGGTCGGCGCGCAGGCTTCCGTTGTCGGGCGGTTCCATGGCGGGCGGCAGGCTGGCGCTCAGCGCGTCGAGCACGAGCTGCTCCTTGCTGCCCCAACGCCGATACAGGGACGCCTTGCCGGTCTGCGCGGCGGCAGCCACGGCCTCCATGCTGAACCGCGCGTAGCCGGTGACGATCAACTGCTCGAGCGTCGCCTCGAAGATCGCCCGTTCCAGTGCCGGGCCACGGCGTCGAAGCACGACGGGGTAGGTCGTCCTGCGCATTGCCTGATCACCCCCGAACATGGCGCCACCTGACCGGACGGCGTGCTCGGCAGAGGGTTGTGTCCCGATTTGTCCGGGTCTAGTGTCGAGCCTAGTGAACGCCTCCGTTCATTCCAACCCCTTCCTTTTCCCAGCCACCGTGGCGCACATCCCAGGGGGACCCGTGGCCACTTCGAAGACCCTCACCCGCAACGTTCCGGCCCAGGCCAGGCGTGGCCAGCACCCGGGGATCTCCCTGGCGGTCATCGCGACCACGCAGCTGATGGTCGTGCTGGACATCACCATCGTCAACATCGCGCTACCGCACATCTCGACAGCTCTGCACTTCACTCCGACCAGCCTGTCGTGGGTGCTCAACGCCTACACCCTGACCTTCGGCGGCCTGCTCCTGCTCGGCGGACGCATCGGCGACATCCTGGGCCGCAGACCGACGCTGATCACCGGCGTGCTGATATTCAGCTGCGCCTCCCTGCTCGGCGGGCTGGCCACCGCGTCCTGGATGCTGCTGGCCGCGCGGGCGCTCCAGGGGATCGGCGGCGCCATCGCCTCCCCGACCGCCTTCGCACTGATCGCCACCAACTTCAAGGAAGGCCCCGAGCGCAACCGCGCCTTCGGCGTCTACTCGGCCGTGGCAGGCGCAGGCGGCGCGATCGGGCTTCTGCTCGGCGGCATGCTCACGTCCTGGCTCTCCTGGCGCTGGGTCCTGTTCGTCAACGTGCCGATCGGCCTGGCTCTGGCCTCACTGGCGCCGCTCTACATCAACGACTCCGAGCGCCACCCCGGACGCTTCGACCTCCCAGGCGCACTGACCTCGACGCTCGGCATGGTCAGCCTCGTCTACGGCTTCATCCGCGCCGCGGACAAGGGGTGGACCGAGATCTGGACACTGGCCTCGTTCGCCGCTGCCGTCGTCCTGCTGATCTCCTTCCTGCTGATCGAGTCGCGGACGGAGCAACCGATCACCCCGCTGCACATGTTCCGCAACCGGAACCGCTCCGGCGCCTACGTGTTGATGCTCTGCCTGGCCGCCGCGATGTTCGGGATCTTCTTCTTCATGACCCAGTTCATCCAGGACGTCCTGGGATTCAGTCCCATCCGGGCCGGCCTCGGGTTCCTGCCGATGAGCCTGGCCATCATCCTGGCCGCCCAGATCTCCGCACGGTTCCAGACGCGGTTCGGAGCCAGACCATTCATGATCGTCGGAACGATCCTCGTCAATGCGGGGGCCTACTGGATCACCCAACTGGACGTGCACAGCAGCTACATCGGAGGCGTCTTCGGCCCGACGGTGATCTTCGGGCTCGGCATGGGCTTCATCTTCGTCCCGGTGATGCTGACCGCCGTATCCGGAGTCGCACCGCACGAGACGGGCTCCGCGACGGGGCTTCTCAACACCACCCAGCAAGTCGGCGGCTCTCTCGGCCTGGCCATCCTGGTGACGGTCTTCGCCACCGCACAACGCAACGAGGCCAAGGCGCTCCTGCCTGCCCACGATCCGAACCAGGTCTTCGTGCACGGGATGACCACGGCGTTCCAGATGGCCTTGGTGTTCACGGGCATCGCGCTGCTGATGGCGCTGTTCGTCATGAGGCCTCCCCAGCGGCTGGGTGCCTCGGCGCCCCCCGCACCTCCTGGCGAACCGTCGGCCTCCTCGGATCCGCCGCACGCCACAGCAGCCTGAGGGCACCGGCCACCAGGGCACACCAGCAGGGGGCGCTGGGGCACACCGAGGCACATCCGTTAGCAGGCGTGAACAGTCCAGTACAGCAATCATCGCTAGTGCTTCACGGCGATCGCCGCCCAGGCTGGAGTGCATGAACGACACCCATGCCGGGGGCGATCTCCCCTTGGGCCGCTGCCTGGCCGCCATGATCACCCCGTTCCGGCCCGACGGTTCCCTCGACGCCGACGGAGCTCAGAAGCTCGCGGTCCACCTGGTCGATTCCGGCTGCGACGGTCTGGTACTCAGCGGCACCACCGGCGAGTCCCCGACGACCAGCGACGCCGAGAAGGAGCGCCTCGTCCGGGCCGTCGTCGAGGCCGTCGGCGGACGGGCCAGGGTCGTCGCCGGGGCGGGCAGCAGCGACACCGCCCACACCACTCGAGTCGCCCAGGCGGCGGAGCGTGCGGGCGCGGACGGGTTGCTGGTGGTGACGCCGTACTACAGCCGCCCCCAGCAGGAGGGCGTGCGGCGTCACCTGCGCGCCGTCGCAGACGCGGTCTCACTGCCGGTGATGCTCTACGACATCCCGCACCGCACCGGAACCCGGCTCTCGGCCGAGACCCTGCACGCGCTGGCCGAGCACCCCCGCATCGTGGGCGTCAAGGACGTCAGCTACGACCTCGCCGGGGCGGCGCGCGTCATCGCCGAGACGGGCCTGCACTACTACTGCGGCGCGGACGAACTGAACCTGCCGCTGCTCGCCATCGGAGCCGTCGGCGTGGTCAGCACCGTCGCCAACGTCGTCCCGACGACGACCCGGGGCGTGCTCGACGCCCATGCGCGAGGGGCCAACGCCGAGGCACTGCTCCTGCACCAGCGGCTGCTCCCCCTCGTGCGGGCGATGATGGACGAGGCACCGGGCACCGTGACCGCCAAGGCCTTGCTCAATGACGCCGGCCTGCCCGCCGGCCCGGTCCGGCTACCGCTGGTCGACGCCGACCGGGCGCTGCTCGACCGGCTCCGCGCCGCGCTTCAGGAAGCCGGCTGCTCGCGGTAGTCGGCCAGGCACTCCGCCGTCTTGGTCGCGGTGAACTCGACCACGTCGTACCGGGCGACCCCACCCTTGGCGAACGGGTCCTCCGCGAGCACCTGGTCCAGGGCGGCCCGGTCCAGGCCGCCCGCCAAGACCACCCCGCCCGTCCGCGGCACCTTCGCGCCGGAGGCGAGCAGGACGCCCTTGGCGTACTGGTCGTCCAACCAGGCCCGGTGCTCCAGCAGGAGCGCGTCCACCTGCTCGATCGGCGCGGTGTAGGAGAGGGTGGCGACGAACACGGTGTGGCTCCTTGCCCGGGCGGACCCAGAGGTCAGCTCCAGCTGTCGAACGGACGATCAAGCGTATAGCGCCCGTCCGGACCGAGGTTGAGGGTCCTCATCGCCCCGTTGTCCGGGTTCGAGAGCGCCTCGAACTCGTCGACGCTCCAGTGGAACCACCGCATGCAGAACAGGCGCATCAGCAGGCCGTGGCAGACCAGGAGCACGTTCGGTGGGTAGTCGGCCCGCTGGAAATTGCGGTGCAGGGTCTCGAAGAAGGCACCGACGCGGTCGTAGGCGTCAGCGCCGGACTCCCCCTGGGTGAACCGATAGTAGAAGTGGCCGTACTCGTCCCGCAGCTTGCGCTGCCGGCGGATGTCCTCGACGTCCTGGAGGTTCCCCCAGTCCTGCTCACGCAGCCGCGGCTCCTCCATCACCCGTATTCGGGCCGCCTCAAGGCCGAGCAACTCCAGCGTCTGCCAGGTCCGGGTGTAGGGGGAGACGTAGACCTGGACCCGCTCCCCACCGAACAACTCGCGCAGCTCGACACCGGCCGCACGGGACTGCTCACGCCCGCGTGCGGTGAGAGTGAGGGCATGATCCGGGACACGCTGGTAGATCGTCTCGTCCGCGTTCCCCTCCGACTCGCCGTGTCGGAGCAGGACAATTCGCCTCGGCCGCGCCATACCGGCCACCGTAACCCAGGCCGCGCCGAGGAGCCTCGCCGTCTCACCGCACCGAGCTGTCCCAGCGCCACCGCTCGCGCCGGGCAAGGCCCGGCAGCTCACCGCGTCCCGTGGCCCACAGCAGCGTCTCCCACGGGTCGAAGCCGCCCGGCACATCGGGGAAGAGCCGATGCAGCACCCGCTCGCACAGGCCCCCAGGCGGCTCCCACTCCAACCCCAGCCCCCGGGCGATGTCATCGGCGTGCACCAGGGTCTCGACCAGCCCCATGGCCGCCGAACCGGCGGCATCGGCGGCGCCGAAGACATGAAACGCCCGGACCTCGGGAGCCGCCGTCCGCACCATGGCGACCAGCAGCGCCCCGCACGCCTCCAGCGCCCGGGCCAGCCCCGCCGGCCCCGACTCCCGCTGGACGAAGACCGTGCTCGCGGGCTTGCCCGGGGCCGACCGCACCACGACGAACGGCACCGGCGACGGCTCCTCGCCGGTCGGCGCCGACGAGCCGAGCTCCGCGGCATACGCGAACAGGTCGTCGGCCAGGTGCTCCGCAGTCTCCCAGCAGTCCCAGCTGAGCGATCCCGCAGCCCTGCTCCAGTCGGCAGCGAGCGCGGCAGGCTGCCGCAGCAGCGCCACCGCGAGCCCGACCCCGAGCGCGAGATCGTCCGCCGTCACCGGGCCGGGGACGTCCTGAGCCGTGCCGGTGTCAGTCGAAGACATGGGTACCAACCTTCTTCATGATCGTGGGTCGACCGAAGTCGCCCGGTCGTCGAGCTTCTGGACGCTGACGGCGGCGGTGCAGCCGTGACCGACTTCACCGCCGCTTTCAGTCACCCCGTCGTGCGCTGTTCCTGGGCAGCCGCGTCGGGGGCCGCGAACGCCCGCAGGCGGGCGCGGATCTGAGCCGCCCCCGAGCCCGCAAGCCATTGCAGCCGGCTGTCCTTCGCGGCGAGCCCGGTGCGGGCGAGTTCGCACCAGTCCTCACGATCAAGGAGTGCGAGGTACGCGGCAAGAACCGCGTCCCGTTGCGCCTCCGTGCAGCCCACCTTCTCCGGCGGCTCGGTGGTGAGGTGCTGGGCCAGCACGGCCACGTTGAAGAAGCGCGCGACAGTCGGGGCGAGGCGACCGAGATGCCGGGCGTGGGCTTCCAAGACCGCCGCGGAATGGGGGTAGTGATGAAGTGTCTCTCCCATGCCCCCGCAGTACGTCATCACATGCAGCAGCCGGCCCGAGTGGTCGACCAGTTCGCTGTCGCACTCGGATTCCGCAAGCGCCTCATGCAGGCGGGCAACCGTGGCCGCTTCGGCCGCGAAGTAGCCATTGAGGTAGTCACCGTCGACTGCCTTCCGCAGCAACCAGGGACGGGCTCTTGGATCGTCGAGGCGACAGATCGCCTCGACGACATAGACCCTGCCCCAGCCGGTGACCCGGTCTGCCAGCCAGAGCAGGGATTCAGGTCGACCTGGCAGCCGCTCGAGGGCATGCGACGCCAACGGACCGAACCGGTCCGAGAGAAGCCCGATCGTCTGAATCAGCGGAATGTCGTCCGCCGTGCCCACAGCGGCTGTCAACGCCAGACCCACAGTGACCGAACATCGGTCGGTCCCATGGCGGACCAGCCATCTCCCGGTCTGTCGGACACGATCGTCGGCGGCCCCGAGCGCCGCCCGGGTGATCTCGTCGTTCGGGTGCACCGGCACATAGACGTCGTGAAAGGCGTCGGCCAAGGCAGAGGGTTGGCTCGATGGTTGAGCGAAGTGCCTGCTCAGTATGCGGGCGACGGCAGTGCCGCGGGCACGGGGGTTCTTCGGCGGTTTCGGCCGAGGCTGACAACGGTGGAGCCCGTCGTCCGGGTAGGGGGAGCCGTCACGAGGGAGGGGCTTGTCGGGAGCCTTCTGATGCAGCCGCATCGCGTGATCGAAAAGGCTCGTCCGTGGCTCGGGCAGCCCATGCCCGCCAACCACGCTCACCAGGTGCGGGAAAGCTCGATTCGCTTCAACATGGCCTTGATCATGTCACCGTGACCGGACGGCTCACAAGCGAGGGGCGTCAGCGCAAAGCTGACGCCCCTCTGATCAGGCACGGCCTACCTCACCCGCCCGCCGCGCACGTTGCGGCGGATGCGGTGGGACCGCCCGGTTTCAGCTGCAGCCGCTGGTCGAGCCGCAGCCCTCGCAGACGTAGCAGCTGCCGGCGCGGCGCATCTTGGTGCCGCAGGAGAAGCAGAGCGGGGCGTCGGAGTTGACGCCCTGCTGGATCTCCAGCAGTTCCGCGGTGTTGTGCGGGGCCGGGGCCGACACGGCAGGGGTGGTCTGGATGACCACGGGAGCCGAGGCACGCGGAGCGGACTGGGCCAGGCCCTCGACGTCGACGTCCTCCTCGTCGGTCGGCTCGTAGGAGCCGGTCTCCAGGTGACGCTGGCGCTCCTCGACGGAGTGGATGCCGAGCGCGGAGCGGGTCTCGAAGGGCAGGAAGTCCAGAGCCAGGCGGCGGAAGATGTAGTCGACGATCGACTGCGCCATCCGCACGTCCGGGTCGTCGGTCAGACCGGCCGGCTCGAAGCGCATGTTGGTGAACTTCGAGACGTACGTCTCCAGCGGCACGCCGTACTGGAGGCCCACCGAGACGGCGATGGAGAAGGCGTCCATCATGCCCGCGAGGGTCGAACCCTGCTTGGACATCTTCAGGAAGACCTCGCCGAGGCCGTCGTCCGGGTAGGAGTTGGCGGTCATGTAGCCCTCGGCGCCGCCCACCGTGAAGGAGGTGGTGATGCCAGGACGGCCCTTGGGCAGGCGCTTGCGGACCGGGCGGTACTCGACGACCTTCTCGGTCACCGGGGCCGGCGCCGAAGCGGACGCGGGCTCCACGGCCTTGCTCTCCGTCGAGGCCTTCTTCTTGGCCGAGAGCGGCTGGCCGACCTTGCAGTTGTCGCGGTAGATCGCGAGCGCCTTGACGCCGAGCTTCCAGGCCTCGAAGTAGATCTCCTCGACCTCCTCGATGCTCGCGCTCTCCGGCATGTTGACGGTCTTGGAGATGGCGCCGGAGATCCAGGGCTGGATCGCGGACATCATGCGGACGTGGCCCATCGGGGAGATGGAGCGCTCGCCCATGGCGCAGTCGAAGACCTCGTAGTGCTCGGGCCTGAGGCCCGGGGCGTCGACCACGTTGCCGTGCTCGCCGATGAAGGCCACGATCGCCTCGACCTGCTCGTCCTGGTAGCCCAGGCGGTTCAGCGCCCGCGGGACGGTGCCGTTGACGATCTGCATCGAGCCGCCGCCGACCAGCTTCTTGAACTTGACCAGGGCCAGGTCGGGCTCGACGCCGGTGGTGTCGCAGTCCATCATCAGGCCGATGGTGCCGGTCGGGGCCAGCACGGAGGCCTGGGCGTTGCGGAAACCGTTCTTCGCGCCGATGCGGACGACGTCCTGCCATGCCTCGGTGGCCGCGGCCCACACCGGGGTGTCCAGGTCGTCCATGCGCTGGGCGACGTCGTTGGCCTCGGCGTGCTGGCGCATGACGCGCTGGTGCGGCTCGGCGTTGCGGGCGTAGCCGTCGTACGGGCCGACGATGCCGGCCAGCTCGGCGGAGCGCTTGTAGGCGGTACCGGTCATCAGCGAGCTGATGGCGCCGGCGAGCGCGCGGCCGCCCTCGGAGTCGTAGGCGTGGCCGGTGGCCATCAGCAGGGCGCCGAGGTTGGCGTAGCCGATGCCCAGCTGGCGGAAGGCGCGGGTGGTCTCGCCGATCTTCTCGGTCGGGAAGTCGGCGAAGCAGATGGAGATGTCCATCGCCGTGATGACCAGCTCGACGACCTTGGCGAAGGTGACCGCGTCGAAGGTGTCGTCGTCGCGCAGGAACTTCATCAGGTTCAGCGAGGCGAGGTTGCAGCTGGAGTTGTCCAGGTGCATGTACTCCGAGCAGGGGTTGGACGCGTTGATGCGGCCGGACTCGGGGCAGGTGTGCCAGTGGTTGATCGTCGAGTCGTACTGGATGCCCGGGTCGGCGCAGGCCCACGCGGCCTCGGCCATCTTGCGGAACAGGCCCTTGGCGTCGACGGTCTCGATGACCTCGCCGCTCATGCGGGCGCGCAGACCGAACTGCTCGCCCTTCTCCACGGCCTGCATGAACTCGTCCGAGACGCGCACGGAGTTGTTGGCGTTCTGGTACTGCACCGACGTGATGTCGTCGCCGCCCAGGTCCATGTCGAAGCCCGCGTCGCGCAGGGCGCGGATCTTCTCCTCCTCCTTGACCTTGGTCTCGATGAAGGCCTCGACGTCCGGGTGGTCCACGTCGAGCACGACCATCTTGGCGGCGCGGCGGGTGGCGCCACCGGACTTGATGGTGCCGGCGGAGGCGTCGGCGCCGCGCATGAAGGAGACCGGGCCGGAGGCGTTGCCGCCGGAGGAGAGCAGTTCCTTGGAGGAGCGGATGCGGGAGAGGTTCAGGCCGGCGCCGGAGCCGCCCTTGAAGATCATGCCCTCTTCCTTGTACCAGTCGAGGATCGACTCCATGGAGTCGTCGACGGCCAGGATGAAGCAGGCGCTGACCTGCTGGGGCTGGGAGGTGCCGACGTTGAACCAGACCGGCGAGTTGAACGAGAAGACCTGGTGGAGGAGGGCGTAGGTCAGCTCGTGCTCGAACACCTCGGCGTCGGCGGCGGTGGCGAAGTAACCGTTCTGCTCACCGGCGGCGCGGTAGGTCTTCACCACGCGGTCGATGATCTGCTTCAGGCTCCACTCGCGCTGCGGGGTGCCGACCGCGCCGCGGAAGTACTTGCTGGTGACGATGTTGACCGCGTTCACCGACCAGAAGTCGGGGAACTCGACGCCGCGCTGCTCGAAGTTGATCGAGCCGTCGCGCCAGTTGGTCATGACGACGTCACGACGCTCCCAGGTCACGCCGTCGTAGGGGTGCACGCCCGGGGTGGTGAAGATGCGCTCGACCGTCAGCCCGACGCCCGGCTTGGCCTTGGCGTCGGCCTTGCCCTTGGCCGCTCCGCTCCGGCCGGCTCGGGAGCCGCTCGTGGTGTCTGTCATTGCCGCCTCCTCCTGGGCAAACGCCCTGAGCGCCCCGCTGCTTCCCGGGGTCGCCTGCTGGTTCGTGTCTTGCTGATCAGCACCACATAGAGAGAAGAAGTGCTGAGTAGGTGCCGCGCGCACCCTGGAACGTGCCGAGGGTTCAGGGCGTGGGCGCGGGCACGGGGGGCCGCTCGCCGGGCAGCTCGGTACGGAGCTCGGCGATGGCGGCCTCGAAGTCTTCGAGCGAGTCGTAGGCCCGGTACACCGAGGCGAACCGGAGGTAGGCCACGACGTCCAACTCCTTGAGGGGGCCCAGTATGGCCAGTCCGACGTCGTGGGCCGACAGCTCGGCGCTCCCGGTGGAGCGGACCGCCTCCTCGACCCGCTGGCCCAGCAGCGCGAGGGCGTCTTCGGTGACGGGCCTGCCCTGGCAGGCCTTGCGGACCCCGTTGATCACCTTGTCGCGGCTGAAGGGCTCGGTGACCCCGCTGCGCTTCACCACCGTCAAGGCGGCGGTCTCCACCGTCGTGAACCGGCGGTTGCAGTCGGGACACTGGCGCCTGCGTCGGATCGAGCTGCCGTCCTCGGTGGTACGGGAGTCCACGACTCGGCTGTCCGCGTGACGGCAGAAGGGGCAGTGCACGTCCCGCTCCCCTCCTGACTGTGGCTGTGCTCACTCCGCGGCAGACCACAATCTGTGGGCTGCGGTCCCCTATCTAACCACTAGATCTGGTGTGTCACGCACCACCTCGCCACCGCGTGTCGTGTCGATCGGTTCACGCTTCGCGATCGGCGCAGGTCACCCGTCGGACCCTCGCGACCGCCCGCGGAACGACGCGCGGGACAGGTCGAAGAGGGGGGTTTCGAGCACGCTCGGAGGTGATCCATGAGAGGATTCGACTCGAACAAGCGATCGTACGAGCGAGTAGAAATACACCCGAAACCTTGATCAGTTCAGGGTTTCTGGCAATAATTCACTCGAACGTGTGTTTGGCGCAACCTTTCGATAGGACCTACCGTTGGCCTATTCAAGGGAGAACGTCCGTAGGTAGAGAGGGGCCGCCGTGACCATCGCAGAAAGCAGCACCGTCCCGGTGCAGGAACGCTCCCAGTTCGCCACCCAGGAAGAAACGCGAAACCTTGCCTCCGGCCTCGTTCCGGACCAGGCTAGCGGCCCTTCCGCCACGCACTCCTCGGGACACTCCTTGGATATGCAAGAAAGCCCCGGTCGCGCGCTCCCAGGGCGCCCGCCGGGCATCCGTACCGACGAGGCGGGGCTGACCGAGCGCCAGCGCCGCGTCATCGAGGTCATCCGGGATTCGGTGCAGCGACGCGGATATCCGCCCAGCATGCGGGAGATCGGTCAGGCCGTGGGCCTGTCCAGCACCTCCTCCGTCGCCCACCAGCTGATGGCGCTGGAGCGCAAGGGCTTCCTGCGCCGCGACCCGCACCGCCCGCGCGCCTACGAGGTGCGCGGCATGGAGGTGGCCCGCCCGGTCCCCGAGGCCAACAGCGGCCGCCCGGCCACGTCCTACGTCCCGCTGGTCGGCCGGATCGCGGCCGGTGGTCCGATCCTCGCCGAGCAGTCCGTCGAGGACGTCTTCCCGCTGCCGCGCCAGCTCGTCGGCGACGGTGAGCTCTTCGTGCTGAAGGTCAGCGGCGATTCGATGATCGAGGCCGCGATCTGCGACGGCGACTGGGTCACCGTCCGCCGCCAGCCCGTCGCCGAGAACGGCGACATCGTCGCGGCGATGATCGACGGGGAGGCCACGGTGAAGCGCCTCAAGCGCGAGGACGGACACATCTGGCTGATGCCGCACAATGCCGCGTACGAGCCCATTCCGGGCGACAACGCGACCATTCTCGGCAAGGTCGTCGCGGTCCTCCGCCGCCTGTGACCCCGGGCTCCTGATCTGGGGCCCGAACTACCTGGGCCCCGACCGACACCGTGCGACACCGTGCGTCGGCCGGGGCACCGTGGGACGCGCGGCGCAGCCGAAATCCGGGCGGTCCGGATTTCGCCCGCGCCCGCCGCCGTTTCACGGGCGCATGCCGGCGGATCTCCGCCGCGGGCCGGCTCCCCCAGCCCGGCCATTGCGCCCGGTCATTCGCCGAAGCCTCCGGACTTCGCACTCCGCCCTTCGCACTCCGGCCTTCGCAGTCGGTCTTTGGGTCCGCTCCTGGCGCCGGCGGCTCGCGGGTACCGCTCGCCCCGCCCGGCTAGCGTGCCCGGACAGGGGGCGCCGAGGCGTTGATCGCGGCGAGGGAGCGCCGGACCTGGTTGCGGTCCGTCGTGTACCAGAACTCCGGCATCGAGGAGCGGAAGAATCCGCCGTAACGAGCCGTGGCCAGGCGCGAGTCCAGGACAGCGACGACGCCGCGGTCGTCGCCGGAGCGGACGAGACGGCCGGCGCCCTGAGCCATCAGCAGAGCGGCGTGCGTGGCCGCCACCGCCATGAAGCCGTTGCCGCCGTGTTCCTCGACGGCCTTCTGGCGGGCGCTCATCAGCGGGTCGTCCGGCCGCGGGAACGGGATGCGGTCCATCACGACCAGTTGGCAGGCCGAGCCCGGCACGTCCACGCCCTGCCAGAGCGAGAGCGTGCCGAAGAGGCAGGACGCCGCATCGGCGGCGAAGCGCTTGATCAACTCCCCCAGGGTGTCCTCGCCCTGGAGCAGGATCTCGCCCGGAACGCGCTCGCGCAGCGCCTCCGCCGCCGCCTGGGCGGCACGCATGGAGGAGAAGAGACCGAGGGTGCGGCCGCCCGCCGCGCCGATCAGGTCGGCGAGCTCCTCCAGCATCTCCGGACGCTCCGGACCGCGACCCGGCGGGGGCAGATGGCGGGCGACGTACAGGATGCCCTGCTTGCGGTAGTCGAAGGGCGAGCCGACATCCAGGCCGCGCCAGACCGGAACGGCGCCGGCGCCCTCGATCGCCTCCCCCACGTCGTCACGCCCCGTGGAGGAGAGGCCGAGCGAGGACGCGACGCCCGTGAAATCGCCGCCCAGCTTGAGAGTGGCCGAGGTCAGCACGACCGAGCGGTCCGTGTAGAGGTTCTCCCGCAGCAGCCCGGAGACGCTCAACGGAGCCACCCGCAAGGAGGCGGGAGCGGCCAGGAACCGGTCGTTGCGGTCGATCCAGACGACGTCGTAGACGCTGCCCTCCAGCAGCCGGTCCGTGGTGTCGTGGATGGTCTCCAGCGAGGCCATCGCCTGCTTGCGCACGGCGTCCTCGTCGCTGACGCCGCGGTCGCGGATCTCGCCGAGCGAGGTGATCACCTCACGGGCCGCCTCCCGGATCGCCGCGACGGCGAAGTAGAGGTTCTCCGGGAGCTCCTCGACGCGTCCTCCGTCGGCGATCTCCATCAGGCCGTGGTAGTTCTCCGCCGCCGCCTGGAGCTTGTCGACGGACTTCTC
Organism: Streptacidiphilus anmyonensis; assembly: GCF_000787855.1. Lineage (GTDB taxonomy): Bacteria > Actinomycetota > Actinomycetes > Streptomycetales > Streptomycetaceae > Streptacidiphilus > Streptacidiphilus anmyonensis. The sequence continues at coordinate 482,005 of NZ_BBPQ01000002.1, forward strand.
GTTGGCGAGCTTGGCGGCACGCTTGACCGCGCGGTTCACGCCCGTGGTGGTGAGCTCGGCGGTGGCGATGCCGGTGACCCGGGAGACCAGCTCGTGCGCCTCGTCGACGATCAGCAGCCCGTGCTCCGGCAGGACGGGAGCGCCCTCCAGGGAGTCGATGGCGAGCAGGGCGTGGTTGGTGACCACCACGTCGGCGAGCTTGGCCCGCTCGCGCGCCTTCTCGGCGAAGCACTCCCCGCCGTACGGGCACTTGGTCGCGCCGAGACACTCCCGGGAGCTGACCGAGAGCTGCTGCCACGCCTTGTCGGAGACACCCGGTGACAGGTCGTCGCGGTCCCCGGTCTCCGTCTCGTCGGCCCAGTCGCGCAGGCGGACGATGTCCTGCCCGAGCTTGCTGCTCGGGCCGCCGAGGACCTCGGCCGGATCGAACAGGCCGGCCTCGTCGTCGCTGGGCGCGCCCTCGTGGACCCGATGCAGGCAGACGTAGTTGGAGCGACCCTTGAGCATCGCGAAGGTGGGCTTGCGACGCAGCAGCGGATGCAGCGCGTCGACCGTGCGCGGCAGATCGCGTTCCACGAGCTGCCGTTGCAGGGCCAGCGTGGCCGTCGCGACGACCACCTTGTCGCCGTGGGCGAGGGCGGGGACCAGATAGGCGAGCGACTTGCCCGTCCCCGTGCCGGCCTGGACGAGCAGTTGCTCGCCGTTCCCGACCGCGGCGGCGACGGCCTCAGCCATCGCCACCTGGCCGGGACGCTCGGTTCCACCCACCGCCGTGACGGCGGCGTGGAGCAGCTCGCGAATGCGCGAAGGGGCGTCTGCGCCGGCGGGGGCGGCCTCACCGGAGGGCGCGTCGGGCGCTGCGCCGGAGGGCTCGGAGGCGGCGCCGGAATCGGCCGGGTCTGGCTCAAGGATGCTGTCACTCATGGCCCTCCCACCCTAGAGGGCACCACCGACAAATCGCGGCCGGACCGGTGCGGTCAGGCTCGGATCCACCAGCACGGGTTCCTCCGCGCGGGCGGCACGCAGCACCTCGGGGGCGAACTCGGCGACGGCCAGACCCGGATCGGCCGTGCCGGCGTCGGCGAGCAGCTCGCCGAGCGGTCCCCAGATCGCGCTGTGGCCGCCGCCGGAGTACGGGCCGCTCGGCCCGCAGTGGTTGGCGAGCACCGCGTAGGACGTGTTGTCCATGGCCCGTGCCGGAAACAGGAACGAGTTGGCCTTGGCGGAGAAGCCCGGGCTGAACATGCCGCCGTTCAGGTAGGCGTGGCAGCCGTCCAGGGCGGCGGCGCGGGCGTGCTCGGGAAAGGAGGAGTCCCAGCAGATGCTGAGGCCGAAGCGCCAGCCGTCGAGCACGAACGTGGTGCCGCAGCTCCCGGGCGCGATTCCGGCGTCGCGCTCGCTCGGCGTCGCGTGCTGCTTGTCGTAGGTGGCCGCCAGCTTGCCGTCGCGGTCGAAGGCGAGCGCGGAGATCCGGGGCGTGCCGTCCTCGGCGCGAGTCGGCGCACCGACGACGAGGGCGGTGCGATGAGCGGCGCAGGCCTCGCGCAGGGGGTCGAGACGCGAGTCGTCTGCGCCGGTGGTGTGCCGGCCCGGGTCGGCCGTGATGCCCGGGAGCTCGTAACCGGTGAGGAAGAGCTCCGGCAGGACGAGCAGGTCGGCGCCGCGATCGGCGGCGCGGCGGACCAGGTCGGCGGCGGTGGCCGCGTTGGCGACGAGGTCGAGCGAAGCGCAGACGGCCTGTCCGGCGGCCACGGTCAGCGGCGCGGCAGGCAGCGACAGTTGATCATCCATGGCGCGGAGCCTAGCGTCATGGACGGCCGATTGTCAGGGGTGAACCAGGGCTGCGGGGCTTTCATGGGCGCCGAGGTGCGCCACGTGCACAGGGCCGTCGGCGAGATCGGCGGCCCGCGTGTGGGCGGCGGCCAGGGCGCCGGAACGGGCGGTGGCACAGGTCACGGAGTGGCCGCCGGCGTCCGGCGGCACGTCCAGCGCGCTGCGCGGGCGGCCGAAGGTGGTCCACGCCGTTTCCTCCGGGAGCCGGTACACGGGGCGGCCGAGCACCTCGGTGCAGACGGCGTTGAGGATCACGGCGGCACGGTGCGCGCCGAGGCCGAGATCGGGCGTGCCGACGCCGTGGGTGTGGAGTTCGGCGTTCTGCACGAAGAGCCCGGCGGTGATGTCCGCCCGCAGGCCCACCCGGTGGTCCAGGCCCACCCGGTAGCGCCCCTTGGCATCCCAGTCGACCAGGTCCCGGACGGGGTCGAGCAGCGCCGGCCGACGTGCCGCGTAGCCGGTGGCCAGGACGGCGAGATCGGTGCGGAGCGCGTAGGCGGCACCCGACTGCGGGTGGCCGCAGCGCAGTTCGAGCCCGCCACCGGGGTTGCGGCGGGCCGCCAGCACCTCCGTGCCCGGCACGATCTCCACGTCCGCCGAGCCGCCGGCCGTGGTGCGCTCGTACAGGGCCTCGTGGACGGCGGCCAGGGTCTCGGCGCTGGCCGCCTTGTACAACTGCCACTGACGCGGGACGAGAGCGTCGCGGGTGGGCTCGGGGAGCGAGTGGAAGTAGCGGGTGTAGTCCGGAGTGAAGTGCTCCAGACCGAGCCTGGAGTACTCCATCGGCGCGAATGCGGCGGTGCGGGTGATCCAGCGCAGGTGTGGACCTGCGTCCCTCCCGCGACGGCGCAGCAGGTCGAGGAAGACCTCGGCGCCGGACTGGCCCGAGCCGACCACGGTGACGTCCCCGAGCGGACGGAGCGCACCGCAGTTGTCAGTGCCCCGCGCTAGCGTCAGGGGTGAGCGGGGAGAAGTGAGGTACTCGCCCGAGTGCACGGCCGGGCCTGCGGCGTCGACCAGTTCGGCGAAGGCCGGCGGGATGACGGGCTCGGTACCGACTCCGAGCACGAGATGACGGGCGAGGTAGGGGTCCCGGCCCGGCACCTCCACCTCGAAGACGCGGCGGTCGTCGTTCCAGCGGACGGACGTGACGGGGCTGTCGAAGCGGCAGTTCGGCAGGCGTTCGGCGGCCCAGAGGCAGTAGTCCGCGTACTCGCGGCGTGTCAGGTGCCACTGCTCGGCGAAGTAGAAGGGGAAGAGACGGTCCCGGTCGCCGAGGTAGGCGAGGAACGACCAGGGGCTGGTCGGGTCCACCAGCGAGACCAGGTCCGCGAGGAAGGGCACCTGCATGCGGGCGCCTTCGATCATCAGGCCCGGGTGCCAGCTGAACTCCGGCTTGGCTTCGAGGAAGACGGACCGCAGGCCCGGCACGCGATCGGCCAGGGCGGCGAGCGAGAGGTTGAACGGACCGAGACCCACGCCGACGAGGTCGTGGACCTCATGGGCGCGGCTGTCGTCGGTGTACGCGCGGCGCGTCGCCGACCGACGGGCGGCGGCTCCGCCCGGTGAACGTGAGGGATCCACTGGCTGGCTCCTTCGAACGGTGACGGGAAAGGGGGACGGGTGGGGTGACGGAGGGCATGGCGGTTGGGGTGACGGGGGGCTGACGGGAAGGAGGAGACAGACGGAGAACCGCCGAGCGCCCCGGCGATGCGAGAAGACCTGGCAGCACCCGAGGGGAGCCGACGGGGCTGGTCCGGCGCGCGTTCGCGGGACGCTCCGGGGCTGCGCCGCTCAACTCGGCCGGTCGAACACCATCAGCGCGGCGTGTTTCTCCGGCAGCAGCAGCTCGGACTCGAAACGGAAGCCGGCCCGTAGGAAGGCGCGCACGGACGGCAGGTTGCGCACGTCCGGTTCGGCGACGATCCGCCGGGCCGCCTGTCTCTCGCGGAGGATGCGCCGGGTGAGTGCGGCCAGGAGGGTGCTCCCGACGCCGCGACCACGCTGGGCCGCCGGGCCGACGAGCAGGTGGAGACCGGTGTCGTGCGGGCGCGCGGCGTAGTGCCGGGCCAACGGATCCAGATCGGCCCGGTAGATCTCCCAGTAGCTCATGGGCGTCTCGTCGAGCAGGCCGAGGCAGGGCAGGCTGCGCCCGTCCCCGTCGAGTTGGGCGCGCACATGGTGCTCGGTGAGCTCGGGCGGTCCGCACAGCTCCCAGAACGCCGACACCACCGGATCGTTCATCCAGTCCACCAGCAGCGGAAGGTCACGCGGCAGCCGGACGGGCTGGAGACGGAAGTCGCCGTGCCGGGTGTGCATCACGCCCCAACGGGTCACACCGTCGAGGAGATCGTCCCGCCGGGCCCAGTGCGGTCGCTGCCACGGCGGGTGAACGGTCCTCGGTTGCCCAGGAGCCCGATGCTGCGTCGGAACCCCCGGCGACGCCCCAGGTGCCCGAGGCGACTCCCCAGGCGACGCCCCGGGCGGTGTCCCGGGCGCCGTCCCGGGAGGCACCCCCGACGGAGCCGAGGCGGCAGACGCGGCCTGCGCTGCCTGCACGGCCTGCACGGCCTGCACGGTCGACGTCACGGCGGCACTGTGAACGCCCCGTGCGCGCTGCTGGTCGCTCACGCGTCCGCCCCGGCCAGCGCGCCGGTCCCCGGCTCCGCGGCGGACATCGACGAGGAGGCGGGTCCCGCCGAGAAGGCGAGCCCGGGCTGTGCAGGCACAGAAGGCACCACCGACGCCGGAGCGGAGAGCACGAGCGGGTTGGCGTAAGGGACGTACACCGACTGTGTCTCCACCGGCCCGACGAGCTCGTCCATGCCGTGCAACCGGGTCAGCAGGTTCGCCTTGCAACGCAGGAGAGGCGTCTCCAGCAGCCGGGCGGACAGGGGGGAACCAGTGGCCGCGCCCTGCCTCGCCAGGAAGCCTCGCAGTGCGGCGAGCAGCACCCGCTCGTCGACCAGATCCTGGGCGCCGAACGCGCCCACCAGACCGAGGAGGTGATTGATGCCCAGATAGTAGGCGAAGCGCTCGTCCGCCACGGCGTCCGGGACGAAGGTGTCGCTGGTCCGGCCGATCCCCGGCAGCCGCCGCTCCAGTGCCGCGGCCGCGGAGTCGCGGAAGTAGTAGCCCTGGTTGTCGCGGTAGCGGCCGCCGACGGGCCAGCCGTCCGCATCGAGAACGACCAGGCTGTTCTGCTGGTGGGCCTCCAGGGCGATGCCCGCGTGCCCGTCCAGCCAGAGGATGGGCAGCACCACGGCGTCGAGGTGGCGCAGGAACCATTCCGCCGCGACGGTGGGCACGGGGCGGCCGCTTCGGGCGGACAGCCGGTGGATCAGTTCGGCGAGGTGGGAGGCGTACCCACCGGCCCAGGGGCGTTCGGCCACCAAGCCGGCCAGGCAGTGGGCCCGCTCCTCGGCGCCGAAGGGGTTCTGGCGCAGAACGGTGTCGAAGCCGTTCGCGACGGCGGACTCCGCCTCCCCCTCCGCCGCACCGGGCATGTCGACGCCGATCCAGGCAGGATCGCGGACGATGTCGAACTCGGGGTGGGCGCCGCGCCACTCGGCGCCCAACCCGGCCTCCAGCAGCCGGTGCACCTCGGCACCGCGCAGGAGCTCCTTGCGGAGGTTCTCGCGGCGGGAGTTGGTGATGCGCAGCCCAAGGGAGAGCTTGAGCATCCAGGGTGTCCCCGGCTGGTAGACGGTGCGCACGGAGGAGGTGGGATACCAGAGCCCGCCCGCCTGACCCAGGTCACGCAGGCGGCCCGCGTCGAGGAGCGCGCGGACGTCCGGACGGTTGCTCAGCTCCCGCGCCTGCCAGGGGTGGACAGGCAGCAGGACCGTTCCCTCCGGCGGCGCAGAGGCGTCCGCGCCGCGCAGGGCCGCGGTGATCCGGGCCGTTCCGGCCACGCCGAGCAGGTCCGCCGACGGACCGTCCGGCGCGCCGTCGTCACGTCGGCCGGACGAGGCCCAGGACGGCAGCGTCCCCTCACCCGCGGCTACGAGCGCACGGTCGACCGCGAACCAGTGCAGGTGCAGCGCGCCGCGCAACTCCGGTGAGTAGGCGGCGGCTTCGGCGTCACCGAGGCCCTCGCGGCTCTTCGGCGTCGGATGGAGCGGATGCCCCAGCAGCAGGGCCTGCTCGGAGCGGAGGAACGGCGTGAGGCTCGGCCCCGGCTCGGCGGTGGCTCTCCGCACGGCGACGAACTGCGCGGTTCGCCGCACCGAGTCGGCGACCCGCCCTGCCAGATCGGCGACGTGCTCCGAGCCGACCCCGGCCGCCTCCCCCTCGGCCGTCACCACCGCGCCGCCACCCTGGTTCGCGGATCCAGCCGTTCGCGCCAGCAGGGCGGCGACGGTCACGGCGTCAGCCGGCCGGGCCGAGACGACACCGGAGACGGAGGGGGCGGCGGGCATGGCGGAGGGGGCGGACGTGCCGGACGTGCCGGACTGGGCGGGCGCAGCGGATGCCGCCTCGTCCGCTCGGCACACCAGTTCGGCAGGCCCGAACCGGTGCCAGCCGGCGGGCGACCGGTAGCGCACGGGCGCGCGCAGCAGCAGGCCGTCCTCCAGCGGGAGTTCCAGGCACCGCCCCGTGGCGGGTACCTCCGTGCCCGTCTCACGTACCCAGCAGCGCAGCAGGTTCTCGATCGCGGCGGCGTCCGCGACCGCGACCGGATCCGGATGGTGCAACGGATCGGGGGCGGTGAGCGGGGTGACGCCGCCCGCCGGTGCGGTCGAGGGCGGGGACGTGAGGGGCTGCTGCGCGGGAAGGGTGGTCACGCGGGCTTCTCCTGGGTCTTACTCGGGTGAGGCCGGTCGGACCCGGCGCGGCCGGCCCGTTCGTGCTCGACCGCGGCTCCCGCCGCGACGACCAGAGCGAGCAGTCGGTCCAGATCCGCCTCTGTGGTGTGAGGGTTGAGCAGGGTGAGCTTCAGCCGCACACCTCCGCCGGCTCCCGGCAGTTCGGTGCGACCGACGACGGCCGTGCCGTTGGCGAGCAGCAGTCGGCGCAGCTCGGCGTTGACGAGGTCCGCGACGCTGAGCCCGTCGACACCGAGCCCGCCGACGCCGAGGACGACGCCGCCGTCACCGTCGCGGTCACGGACCCGGGCAGACGCGGCATCGGGCCCGGACCCGGGCTCGGGCAGGTAACGGAAGAGGACCGTGGTCAGCACCGGTGGCGCGACGAGCTCCAGGCGCGGCTCGGCGGCGATCACGCGGGCGGCGTGACGTGCGAGCTCGTGGCAGCGGTCGACCATGGCGCCGAGTCTGGTCCGGCCGAGGCTCCGCAGGGTCACGGCCACCTTGAAGGCGTCGGGTCGGCGGGTCGTGCGCAGGGAGCGGCCGAGGAGCGAGGTGTACCCGGCCTCCTCGTCGTCGACCGCGTTGAGGTACGCCACGCGCTGTTCCAGCGGGCTCAGCGTCGCCGCGTCGGCGGCCAGCAGAACCCCGGCCGCGACCGGCTGCCACCCCAGCTTGTGCAGGTCGAGACCGACGGTGTCGGCGAGGCCCAACCCGTCGAGCAGCGGCGCGAGGGTCCGCGAGAAGAGCGCGCCACCCCCGTAGGCGGCGTCCACGTGCAGCGGCACACCATGGCGACGGGCGACGGCGGCGACGGAACGCAGCGGGTCGACTGCACCGCGGTCCGTCGTCCCGGCCGTCGCGACGACGCAGCACGGGATGCTCCCGGCGGTACGGGCGTCGGCAAGACTCCAGTCGAGCAGGCGCGGATCCATGGCCCCGTCGTCGGCCACCTCGATCGGGACCACGGCCTGGGAGCCGAGGCCGAGCACACCGGCCGCTCGGGCGAGCGAGAAGTGCGCTGCGGCCGAGCAGAAGACCTGCAGCCGTCCTGCCGCCTCAGCGGGGATCGCGCCACCCCCCTGGACGGCGAACTCGCGTGCCAGCACGGCGTCCCGAGCGAGCAGCAGGGCCATCAGGTTGGACTCGGTCCCGCCGGTGGTGAAGACGCCGCGTGCGGCGTCGGGACGTTCGAACCCCACCGTCTCGGCGAGGAGCCGCAGCACGGCCGTCTCGATCTCGGTGCCGCCGGGGGCCTGGTCCCAGGAGTCGAGGGAGGGGTTCAGCGCGGCCACGGCCAGGTCCGCGGCGGCGGCGACGGCGAGGGACGGGACGTGCAGATGGGCGGCGCACGCGGGATCGGCGGGATCCGCCGCGGTGGCCGCCAGCGCACGGGTCAACTCGACGAGGGCTTCGGGGTCGCCGGTCTCGGGGAGCAGGGCCTCGGGGGTGAGCAGTTCGCGGAGCAGACGGGCGACGCCTGTCGGACCGCCGGCGGGCAGCGGCCCGCCCCGTGCCTCCGCCCCGACCCGCAGCGCCCCCAACACCTGCGCCAGCAGAGGCGCCAGAGCCTCGGGGCCGTCCAACCCGCCCGCGAGCTCCGCGCCCCGCGCGAGCCCCCTGCTCCCTGCGCCACCGCCACGCCCACGACCACGGCCACCACTGGCACCGCCGCCCAGCCCCAGGCCCGCGCCCGCACCAGCGCCCACGAAACCGGCGGCGTCTGCCGCCTTCCCGGAGTCCGCGCCACCCCCCGGCGCAGCACCGGCACCGGCGCCGACACCACCAGCGGCAACAGCGGCAGCGCCTCTCGCGTCGGGGGGCTCGGACCGCCTGCCCCGCGCTCCCTCCGGGGTCATTCCACACCGCCGGAGCGGGCAACCGGAACACGGTCGGCCCGCGTCGGGAGGGTCGCGCGGGTCGAAGCAGTCGACGGCGTCGAAGCCGTCGAGCGGGTCGAAGCGGCAGCGAGCGGGGTCGGTCCCGACGTCCGCGCGGCCAGTGCCGGCGTCGGTCTCGCGGCGGGCAGCCAGTCCGGGCCGTGGAGCAGGCGCGCGGCTGAGTCGATCGCGTCGGCGAGGCGTTCCAGCACCGCCTCCGCCTGCTCGTCCGTCATCGTGAGCGGTGGCAGCAGGCGGACCACCGAGCCGTATCGGCCGCCGAGTTCGAGGATCAGGCCTCGTCGGAGCGCCTCGGCCCGGACGGCGTGGGCCAGTTCGGGGGCGGCCGGGCGGGCGCCGAGGTCGTCGGGGGCGGCTTGGTGGTCCACCAGCTCGATGCCCAGCATCAGGCCCCGGCCCCGCACGTCACCGATGACGGGGAGTTCGCGCTGGATGCCCCGCAGACGGGCCAGCATGCGGGTGCCGAGCTCGGCGGCGCGGGCGGCCAGATCCTGCTCGCGGACGAAGCGGAGCGTCGCCGCGCCCGCCGCCATGGCGAGTTGGTTGCCCCGGAAGGTGCCGGCGTGGGCGCCGGGCGACCAGACGTCGAGGTCGGAGCGGTAGACGATCGCAGCCAGCGGCAGGCTGCCGCCGACCGCCTTGGAGACGACCATGACGTCCGGCTCGACCCCGGAGTGCTCGACGGCCCAGAAGGCGCCGGTGCGGCCGACGCCGGTCTGCACCTCGTCCACGATCAGCGGGATGCCGTGGCGGGCGGTCAACTCCCGCTGCTCGCGCAGCCACTCGTCGGGAGCGGGGATGACGCCACCCTCCCCCTGGACGACCTCGACGAGCATTCCCGCCGGGCGCTCAACGCCGCCCTTCGGGTCGTCGAGCAGGGAGGCGGTCCACCGCGTCCCCAGCCGGGCCCCGGCGGAGCCGCCGATGCCGAACGGGCAGCGATAGGCGTAGGGGTAAGGCAGACGGGTCACCGAAGCGCCCGCGCCACCCCCCTCGCCCAACCCGGCGCGCACGGCGACGTCACCCGTGGCCGCGAGCGAGCCGGCGGTCTGACCGTGGTAGCCGCCGGTGAAGGCGAGCAGGCCGTGACGGCCGGTGGCGAGGCGGACCAGCTTCAGCGCGGCCTCGACCGCGTCCGTCCCGGCCGGGCCGCAGAACTGGATGCGTCCGTCGCGCGCCAGCGAGGGCGGCAGCGTCTCGAACAGCGCGGTGGTGAACTCGTCCTTCACCGGCGTCGCCAGGTCCAGGACGTGCAGGGGGGCTTCGGACTCCAGGACCGCGCGGATCGCCTCCAGCACGACGGGGTGGTTGTGGCCGAGGGCGAGGGTCCCCGCGCCGGCCAGGCAGTCGAGGTAGCGGCGTCCGTCGGCGCCCTCGACGGTCATGCCCCGGGCACGGACCGGGACGATCGGCAGGGACCGCGCGTACGTGCGGGCAGAGGACTCACGAGCGGCCTGCCGACCCAGGATCGCCTCGGCGTTGCCGCCGGCGGTGCCGGCGGCAACGCTCCTTGGGGAAGTCGCGGCGATGGTCGGTGCCGTGGACGACATGGGGGCCCTGGTGGACATGGGCTCAGTACCTCCTCGCGGACGGGCAACCACCCGAACGAGCAGCCCCGGTTGCGGTGGTACGCACCCCCTTCGGGTGACGTTCCATCGGGCTAACGACCATGAGCGCCACGGAGAAACGGCCTTGCACAAACCCCGCACACGAGCTGCACGTGGGACGACGCGGAAACGAAAGGGCTGAGGCCCGCGCACCCGGGAACGAATCCCGGGCGCACGGGCCTCAGCCCTCAGCCCTCAGCGCTTGCGACCCTTCGGCCGCCGGCGCTCGCAGCCGTCAGCTCTCGGCGGCGGCCAGTGCCAGCGGCGCGAGCGCGAACGCCTCGAGCTCGGCGGCCAGTTCGGAGCCGACGCGGGCGCGCAGCACGGTGCCCTCGCCGTTGTGCTCCTCGCCCAGCACCTCGCCGTCGCGGTGGACCTTGGCCACCAGGTCGCCCCGCGTGTACGGAACGAGCGCGGTGACCTCGATCGACGGACGCGGCAGCTCGGACTCGATGAGCGTCAGCAGCTCCTCGATGCCGGCGCCGGAGCGCGCGGAGACCGCGATCGCGTGCGGCTCGCGGCGCAGCAGGCGCGCGAGGACCAGCGGGTCGGCGACGTCCGCCTTGTTGATCACCACGATCTCCGGCACGTTCTGCGCGCCGACCTCGACGATGACCTCGCGCACGGCGGCCAGCTGGGCCTCCGGCTCGGGGTGCGCGCCGTCGACGACGTGCAGGATCAGGTCGGCCTCGGCGACCTCCTCCATGGTCGAGCGGAACGCCTCGACCAGGTGGTGCGGGAGGTGCCGGACGAAACCGACCGTATCGGCCAGGGTGTAGACGCGGCCGCCGGGCGTCTCGGCGCGGCGGACGGTCGGGTCCAGCGTGGCGAACAGGGCGTTCTCCACCAGCACACCGGCGCCGGTGAGCCGGTTGAGCAGGGAGGACTTCCCGGCGTTGGTGTAGCCGGCGATGGCCACCGACGGCACCTGGTTGCGCCGACGCTCCTGGCGCTTGGTGTCGCGGCCCTTCTTCATGTCCGCGATCTCCCGGCGCAGCTTCGCCATCTTCTCGCGGATCCGGCGCCGGTCCGTCTCGATCTTGGTCTCACCGGGACCACGGGTGGCCATACCGCCGCCGGACGAGCCGGAGCCGCCACCACCCATCTGCCGGGACAGGGACTGACCCCAGCCTCGCAGTCGCGGCAGCATGTACTGCATCTGCGCGAGCGAGACCTGCGCCTTGCCCTCTCGGGACTTGGCGTGCTGGGCGAAGATGTCCAGGATCAGGGCGGTCCGGTCGACCACCTTGACCTTGACGACGTCCTCCAGGTGGATCAGCTGGGCGGGCGAGAGCTCGCCGTCGCAGACCACCGTGTCGGCGCCGGTGGAGAGCACGATGTCGCGCAGCTCGGCGGCTTTGCCGGAACCGATGTAGGTGGCCGGGTCGGGCCGTTCGCGGCGCTGGATCACGCCGTCGAGCACCTGGGAACCGGCGGTCTCGGCGAGGGCGGCGAGCTCGGCGAGCGAGTTCTCGGCCTCCTCGGCGGTGCCGTCCGTCCACACGCCGACGAGCACGACGCGCTCCAGGCGGAGCTGTCGGTACTCGACCTCGGTGACGTCCTCGAGCTCGGTGGAGAGCCCGGTGACGCGACGCAGCGACGCTCGGTCCGAGCGGTCGTACTGGTCGCCGTCGTAGTCGTTGGTGTAGAGGCGCCCGGGAACCCCGTCGATTCCCGCGAGGTCCTCGTCCATCAGTGCCTCTGCGCGCAGGTCGGCCGGGCGGCGGTTGCCGCGGCCGTTGTCGTTCGCGTCGGCGTCGCGGGTTTCGAACGTGGAGGTCATTGCATCCTTTGGCAGTCGGTCGGGGCCCTACTCCCTCGACAGCTCCGGCTCCGGCCGCTCGTCCTGCGAGTGGCCGACCAGGTGCTGCGAGGAATCCCCCAAGGAGGAGAACGCAGCAGGTCTGCCGCGCATTCCCCTCGATGGTCGCACGCCCCTCCGGCTCAGGTCACCATCATTTCGCGTGCCGACGGCCTCCCGTCCGGCTGCCGCCTCCGCCAACGACGCGGCCTCCGCCAGCGACACGGCTTCGGCCCACGACGCGGCCTCGGCCTGGGCCGCCGCGCGGCCGGACGCCCGACCACCCGTTCCCGCGGCGCGGTAGACGTCGTACACCCCCGGGACGCGCAGCATCGCCCGCATCAGCTCGGGCAGTGCCTCCGGTGCCGGGAGCTCGACCGTGTACGTGTGGCGGACCTGTAGCTCGCGAGGGGGCTCGACCTCGGCGGAGATGATGTCGACGCCCGCGCCGGACATGGCGGCGGTGAGGTCCGCGAGGAGCCGCGGGCGCCCCAGAGCATCGGCCTGGATGGTCACCCGGTAGCCGGTGGGCGTGGGACTCTCCAGCCAGTGCGCCACGACGGGCGGGCGTCCCGCGCCGCGCATGGCCGTGCCGGTCGGGCAGTCGTCGCGGTGGGCGGCGAGGCCGCCGCCGCGGATCGCGAAGCAGAGCAGCGCGTCGGGCGGCACGGGCGTGCAGCAGCGGGCCAGCCGGACCGGTGCGTCGGGCATGGCCGGAGCGGTGATCACGGCACGGCTCGCGTCGACGGGACCGCCGCCGAGCAGTGCTCCGACGCCCCCACGCCGGGCGCGCGGCGCCCCGGCCAGCGGCCCGGGGGACGCCCCCGCGGTCTGCTCCTGATCCGGGTGTCCCGCGAGCCAGCGCTCGATGGCGATCCGGGCGCCCGGCGTCCGGGCGTGGGCCAGCCACTCGGGGGCCGGCCCGGCGGTCTCCTCACCGGGCGGCTCGGTGAGCAGCTCGACGGTGTCCCCGTCCTGGAGCGGGGTGGACAGGGCGGTGAGACGGCCGTTGACCCGCATGCCGATACATCGGTGGCCGTTTTCCTCGCCCGGAGCGTAGGCGGCGTCCACCCCGGTGGCGCCCGCCGGCAGTTGCAGCCGCGCGGACCGCCCGCCCTCGCCCACGTCACCGGCGAGGACGGTGATCTCCCCGTCGCCCGCGAGGTCGGCGGTCAGCTGGGACCAGAAGGTGTCCGGGTCGGGCGTCTCGCGCTGCCAGTCCAGCAGCCGGGCCAGCCAGCCGGGACGCGCCGGATCGGTGTGGTCGAGCGGGTCGCGCCCCTCGGCCTCGTCCGCGGCGGCCTCAGCGGCGGCGTCCACGGCGGAATTCACGGCGGACTTCGCGGGGGTCTCCACGGCGGTCTCCGCACCGGCCTCGCCGGAGCCCAGCGCGGCAGCGCCCGGGGCTCCGAGCGCGACCACGCCGAACTCGGCGACCTGATGCATCCGCGCGGTGCGGACCAGCACCTCCACCACCTCGCCGTGCCCGGTCGCCACGGAGGTGTGCAGGGACTGGTAGAGGTTGAACTTGGGCGCGGCGATGTAGTCCTTGAACTCGCCGGGCAGCGGCGTCCAGCAGGTGTGCAGCTCGCCGAGGACGGCGTAGCAGTCGGCGTTCTCCTCGACCACGACGAGCAGTCGGCCGAAGTCGGCCGGTCCGAGCTCGGCACCGCGGCGCAGTCTGGCCCGCTGCAGCGAGACGCAGTGGCGCGGACGGACGCTGACCTCGGCGGAGACGCGGGCGTCCCGCAGTTGCCGACGCAGCTGCGCGGCGAACGCCTCCAACGGCTCGGCGGCCGGGCCGTCCGCGGCGCCCGCACCCGGGGCGGCACCGGCAGCGGCGGCAGGGCCGCCCGGGCCTCCGCCTGCGCCTCCGCCGACACCGGCGTGGGCACCGGCCTCATCGACCGGTCCGGTCGGTCCGGCCGTTCCGGCTGCTCCCCGTGCTCCCGCGGCTCCCCCGGCGGCCGGAAGGGACGAGGCGGACGCACCCGGTTCGGCCGCGGGCGGACCCAACCGGCCGCGGCGGGCGCCGTCGGCCGTCAGCAGGTCTCTGGTGGCGGCGTACTCGTCGGGGTGGAGGGTGGCGAAGACGATGTCCTCGAGCTCCGTCTTGACCACCTGGATGCCCAGGCGTTCGGCCAGCGGGATGAGCACGTCGCGGGTGACGGTGGCGATCCGGATCTGACTGGCGGGCTTCATATGACGGATCGTGCGCATGTTGTGCAGCCGGTCGGCGAGCTTGATCACCATGACCCGGACGTCACGCCCGGTGGCGACCAGCATCTTCCTGAAGGTCTCGGCCTCCGCCGCCGCGCCGAAGTCGACCTTCTCCAACTTGGTGACGCCGTCGACGAGATAGGCCACCTCCTCGCCGAAACCCTCGCGCACCTGATCCAGTGTCATCGCCGTGTCCTCGACGGTGTCGTGGAGCAGCGCGGCCACCAGCGTCGTGGTCTCGGCGCCGAGTTGGGCGAGGATCATGGCGACGGCGAGCGGGTGCGTGATGTAGGGCTCGCCGCTCTTGCGCTTCTGGCCGCGGTGGGACGCCTCGGCGACCTGATAGGCGCGGTCGAGCAGGGCGAGGTCCAACTCCGAGCGCGGATGGTGCAGTCGGTGCGCGCGGATCACCGGCTCCAGGGCGTTCGCGGACTGCGGCCGCCCTCCGGCCAGCAGCGCCGCTATCCCCGCACGGCCCAGCCCCGTTCGGCTCAGACCCGCACGGCCCAGGCCCGCCCGTCCGAGGGCGGCCCGGCGCAGCCCCGGCAGTGCGCGGACTGCGGAGAACGCAGAGGACGACACTGAGGCCGAGACTGCAGAGACGGTTCTGCGTCCTTCCAGCGACCCCTCCAGGGGGGCGCCGGGGACGCCCGGCACGGCGTGGACTTCACCGGCATTCATGCGCACCTCCGGCAGCGATCACCGGAGCAGGCGGCAGCTCCGATGGTCCATGCTAGCGAGTGCAACACACACAGCGACGCCACGTGTTCCGAACGTCACCTTGATCACCCATTCGGGGGATTTGAACCGGCTCGCGAGTGGCAAGGATAAAGAGTTCACCGGAAGGCGGCGCTCAGCCGCGGGCGGTGAGTAGCCAGTCGGCGTCGAACTCGCCCTCGGCGAGGATGAGGGCCGGGCCGGTCATCTCGATCCCGCCGTCCGGACGCTCGGTGATCACCAGGCGTCCGCCGGGCACGTCGACGGTGTACGTGGCGGGCTCACCGGTGACGGCCGGATCCACGCCGTCTCGGCGCGCGGCGGCGACCATCACGGCACAGGTGCCGGTCCCGCAGGAGCGGGTCTCGCCGGAGCCGCGCTCGTGCACACGCATCGCGACGTGCCGTGGGCCGCGGTCCACGACGAACTCGACGTTCACCCCTTCGGGGTAGACGGCGGCGGGCGTGACCTCGGGAGCGGTGAACAGGTCGCCGGCGTCGGCGAGGTCCTCGACGAAGGCGACGGCGTGCGGGTTGCCCATGTTCACGTTGTGCGCGGGCCAGCGGTGGTCGCCGACGGCGACCTCGATGCCGGTCTCCGGTCCGGGCAGCAGCGCCTTGCCCATGTCCACGGTGACGTCGCCCTCGGCGGGCACGCGCACCCGTCGGATGCCCGCCCGGGTCGCGACGGCGAGCTCCCCCGGCTCGGCGAGCCCGGCGGCGACGAGGTAGCGGGCGAAGACGCGCACGCCGTTCCCGCACATCTCGGCGACGCTGCCGTCGGCGTTGCGGTAGTCCATGAACCAGGTCGCGGCGGCGGCGTGAGTCTTCACCTCCGGGTGCGCGTCGGCGCGCACCACGCGCAGCACCCCGTCCGCGCCGAGGCCCGCCCGGCGGTCGCACAGCAGGGCCACCTGGGCGGGGGAAAGCTCCAACAGCCCGTCGGGGTCGGGGAGGATGACGAAGTCGTTCTCGGTCCCGTGGCCCTTGAGGAAGCGGATGCCCTTCACCATGTCGTTCACGTGATCCATGGTACGGGTGAGCTGCCCCGCGCCTCGTCGTCCGGGCCTCGCGGGGCGGGTCCGACGAGGCGCGGGGCGCGGCCGACGGGCGGGGCGGCGGCACCCACGACTGCGGCTCGGCGCCGTCGACGCGAGGCGGCGTGGAGGCATCCGGCGCGCCCCGGAATCGGCGCGGCGGCCAGCGGGGTCGTGCGGCAGCGCGGCTCGCGGTGGACGACATCCCCTCGGCGGCGGCGCACCCGGCGGACCGAAGGCCCAGCCGTCCGAGGAGCGTTAGGGCCGTACGGCAAGGGGTCAGCCGCCCGAGGAGCGTTGGCCGTACGGCAACGGCTCAGCCGCGCGAGGAGCGTTGGCCGTTCGGCGAGGGGTCAGCCGTGCAGGTGGGCGACGCGCCAGAGGCCCAGGGCGAGCAGGATCAGCGCCGTGGCCGTGTAGGCGAGCAGGGGACGCCAGCCGGCGCGCTTGCCGGAGCCGGCGCGGGGCAGGCCGGGGAAGACGTAGCCCGCGCGGCGCGCGGCCATCGCACCCCAGCCGGCGGACGCGGCCGTCAGCAGGAGGCCGAGCATGCCGACCAGGCTGCCCGCCGAGTCGCCGGAGGCGCCCGCGCCGCCCTCGAAGGCCAGCGGGAAGGCGAACATCAGCGAACCGAGAGTGGCCAGCGCGGCGATCGGGAGGACCTGCCAGACCCGCAACCGCCCTTCCGGGCGCAGCTCGCGGCGGTGCAGGGCGTTCTCGTCCTGCGCGGGCAGCGACGGAAGCGGCGTCAGTTCCCGTGCCCGGAGCTCCTGTGCGTGCACTGCTTCCTGGTCCTCGGAATCGAAGGGATCGTCCGGAAGCCGATGCGTGTCGGGGCCGGTATCCATGGACACGCGGCCTCCCTGTGCGAAACGCCGGGGAGTCAGCTCCACCGGACAACCGATGCTCTCGATGCTCGATGATGGCACGGCAGGGGGTCGCGGCGACGCCCGCAGATGGCGTTCTCGGTGATCCGTGGCCATGACGTGATCAGGTCGTGACCGGGCGTCCGATCGTCGGCGACAGACGTGCGAACGACGGTCGTCCGCACGCCGACAGCATGCCGACGGAAGCTCGACACAAGGCCGACGAAGACGGATACGAGGCCGGGCGAGGGCCGCCGCGACCAGGCCGGAACGCCCTCCGACCAGCGGACCCGGGCACGCCGTCAGAGCAGGGCGAGCGTCAGAGCAGGGCGAGCGCGCGCTCCAGCAGCTCCTCGCCGGGGAGGTCCGGGTCGCGGTCGAGCCAGTGGACGCGGGGGTCGCGGCGGAACCAGGACTCCTGCCGTCGCGCGAACCGGCGGGTGGCGCGGACGGTCTCGGCCCGTGCCTCGGTGTCGTCGTACTCGCCGTCCAGTTGGGCGAGCGCCTGCTGGTAGCCGAGCGCGCGCGACGCGGTGCGCCCCTCGCGCAGGCCCTGCCGCTCCAACATGCGGACCTCGTCGAGGAGACCGCCCTCCCACATCCGGTCGACGCGCAGAGCGATCCGCTCGTCGAGCAGCGGGCGCGGCATGCGGACGCCGATCTGCAGGGCGTCGTAGACGGACTCGTGGCCCGGCAGGTTGGCGGTGAAGGGCAGGCCGGTGATCTCCACGACCTCCAGCGCCCGGACGATGCGACGGCCGTTGCTGGGCAGGATCGCCCGCGCGGCCTCCGGGTCGACGGCGGCGAGGCGGGCGTGCAGGGCGCCGGAGCCGTGCGTCTCCAGCTCGGCCTCGAGGCGGGCGCGGACCTGCGGGTCGGTGCCGGGGAACTCCAGCTCGTCGATCGCGGCCCGCACATAGAGGCCGGAGCCGCCGACGAGGATCGGCGTGCGGCCCTGGGCGAGCAGGTCGTCGATCCGCTCGCGGGCGAGTCGCTGGTACTCGGCGACGCTGGCGGCCTCGGTGACGTCCCAGATGTCCAGCAGGTGGTGCGGGACGCCGTCGCGCTCGTCCATGGTCAGCTTGGCCGTGCCGATGTCCATGCCCCGGTAGAGCTGCATGGAATCGGTGTTCACCACCTCGCCGCCCAGGTGCTGGGCGAGGGCGACGCCGAGGTCGGACTTTCCGACGGCGGTCGCGCCGACGACGGCGACGACGCGCGCCTGGCCTGCGGCCTGGGCGGGGGAAGCGATGGCGGGACTGGTCACCTCTCTAGTCTGGCAAATCCTCCGGGCGGAAATACCATATGGGTATTGATGAGCGAAATGCCCTATTCTGGGCCCTTGGGCCCCGGCGAGAACGGAGCGGTCATGGGCGTCACGGACTCCCTCAAGAGCGCGATGAGCCAGGCCACCAAGAAGGCCTCCGAGAAGGCCTCCGAGTACGCGGGAAGCCACCAGACACAGATCGACGCAGGTCTGGACAAGGTCGGCGACATGGCCGACAAGGCGACCAAGGGCAAGTACACGTCCCGGATCGAGACGGGACGGGACAAGGCGAAGGACGCCGTCCACAAGATGGGCGGCCCGAAGGACACCATCCAGGGTGAGGCGACCGAGAAGCCCGCTGACGCGGCTTCGGATCAGACCCCTGGACCGACCTCCGGTCAGACCCCGGGCGACCAGGAGGCGACGAAGTAGCCGACCCCGTACGGGGCGTCGTCGTAGAGCAGCCGGGCGGAAGCGACCGGCTGCTCGTCGCTGTCCGCGGCGCCGGCCAGCACCTGCCAGGGGGCCCGGCCGGAGGCCATCAGCTCGAAGGCGAGCTCCGCGTCGACCTGCGGCAGCCGGCCGCTCGCGAGACCGGCGGCGACGGACGCGTCGAAGGGCTCGGCGCGCTCGTCCAGGTAGCCGGGCGCCTTCACGGTGCGACGGGCGCTGCCCTCACCCATCACCAGCAGGGCCACCCGCTCGGCCGACACGCGCAGCTCGACGCCGTTCTCCCGGCACAGGGGCCACTCGAGGTAGTCCGGGACGGCCAGCCCCTTGGCCGGCCCCTCCCAGCCCGCACGCTCCAGCAGCCACGCGCCCACGGCGAGGCCGGGCGGAAGCGTCTCGTCTTCGGCGCACTCCCCCAGTCCCACCGTCACATCGACCCCGAAGCCCTGGAAGCCGCCGACTCCGCCCCGGTCGAAGAGCCGGTGCTCCGGGCCCGGGCCCACGACCCACACCACGTCCGGCCTCGCCGCCAGGACCCCGCGCAGCGCCTCGTCGCACGCCTCCCGCAACGGGTCCAGCTCTGGCGCGGCTCCGCCGGCGACCTCAGGCAGCAGCAACGGCGGGCAGGGGCAGACTGCGGCGGCAACGAACATGGCTCAAGACCCTACCGGCAGGACACTTCGCTACCTCAAGTAGTTGCGCCGCGCCGGACGCGCCGGACGCGCAAGCCGCGCCGGACACCAGCCGCCGACCTCCGGCACCGGCCGGCGCAGCCGTCAGCCGGCGCAACCCTCGGCCGCCGCAGCCGTCAGCAGGCTCATCGGTCAGCAGGCACAACCGTCAGCAGGCGCAGCCGCTCTCCGCCGCCGGGAGCGGGGCGGGGACACCGATCTTGGGGAGGCCCAGCATGACGCCCGCCGCCTTCGGCGCGGACGCCTCCGCCTGACGGCGCTCCCACGCGTCGCCCGCGCGGGTCCGGCGGACGGCGAGGGTCGGGCCCTCGGCGAGCAGGTGGTGGGGAGCGGCGTAGGTGATCTCGACCGTCACCACGTCGCCGGGACGGACCGGTTCCTCGGGGCGGGTGAAGTGCACCAGGCGGTTGTCGGGGGCGCGGCCGGACAGCCGGGCCGTCGCCTCGTCCTTGCGACCCTCGCCCTCGGCGACCAGCACCTCGAGGGTCCGGCCGACCTGCTTCTTGTTCTCCTCCCAGGAGATCTGCTCCTGCAGCTCGACCAGGCGCTCGTAGCGGGCCTGGACGACCTCCTTCGGGATCTGGTTCTCCATGTCCGCCGCCGGCGTGCCGGGGCGCTTGGAGTACTGGAAGGTGAACGCCTGCGCGAAGCGCGCCCGCCGCACGACCTCCAGCGTCTGCTCGAAGTCCTCCTCGGTCTCGCCGGGGAAGCCCACGATGATGTCCGTGGTGATCGCCGCGTCCGGCATGGCGGCCCGCACCCGCTCGATGATGCCGAGGTAGCGCTCCTGCCGGTAGGAGCGGCGCATCGCGCGCAGCACCTCGTCGGAGCCGGACTGGAGCGGCATGTGCAGCTGGTGCATCACGTTCGGCGTCTCGGCCATCGCGGCGATGACGTCGTCGGTGAAGTCCTTGGGGTGCGGGGAGGTGAAGCGGACGCGCTCCAGGCCCTCGATCTCGCCGCAGGCGCGCAGCAGCTTGCCGAACGCCTGGCGGTCGCCGATGTCGGAGCCGTACGCGTTGACGTTCTGGCCGAGCAGGGTGACCTCGATGACGCCCTCGTTCACCAGCGCCGCGACCTCGCCGAGGATGTCCCCGCTGCGGCGGTCCTTCTCCTTGCCGCGCAGCGCGGGGACGATGCAGAAGGTGCAGGTGTTGTTGCAGCCGACGGAGATGGAGACCCACGCGGCGTAGGCGGACTCGCGACGGGTGGGCAGCGTGGAGGGGAAGACCTCCAGCGACTCCAGGATCTCGACCTGGGCCTCCTCCTGGACCCGCGCGCGCTCCAGCAGGGCGGGGAGATGGCCGATGTTGTGGGTGCCGAAGACGACGTCGACCCAGGGGGCCTTCTTGACGATGGTCTCGCGGTCCTTCTGCGCCAGGCAGCCGCCGACCGCGATCTGCATGCCGGGGTGCTGCGCCTTGACCGAGGCGAGCCGGCCCAGGTTGCCGTAGAGGCGGTTGTCCGCGTTCTCCCGCACGGCACAGGTGTTGAACACGACCACGTCCGCCTCGCCGCCCTCGGCGGCGCGGACGTAACCGGCGTCCTCCAGCAGACCGGAGAGGCGCTCGGAGTCGTGGACGTTCATCTGGCATCCGTAGGTGCGGATGTCGTACGTCTTGGAAGTGTCAGCGGAGATGTCTGCTGAGATGTCTGCGGTACCCACGCCCCCAAGGGTACGGGCAGACCGGCACCCCCTTCCGCCGCCTTCCGTCCGCGGTTCCGGCCCTCCGAGGCGCCCGGGACGCGGACGACCCCTTTCCCGGGCGGCGCACGCCTGGCAGGATCCCGGCATGCCACCGACCCTGCCCCCGCGCCTGCGCCGCCTGCTCGGCCTGCGCCGGGTACGGATCGCCGCCGCGTTCCTGTTGGTGGCCGCGACCGCGCTGGGCGGGTGGCTGGGGGCGAGCGCCGACCCGGGATATCCGACGGGGACGTTCCGGATGGCCAGCGGGGCGCCGTCCGGCGTGTACGCGCTGTACGGGTCGCTGCTGCAGGCCGCCGTCGACAAGGAGCTGCCGGGGGTGCGGCTGCACCTGGACCCGAGCGTGGGCGGGCCGGACAACCTGGCCCGGGTCGCGGACGGGCGGGACGACTTCGGCATCGCCACGGCGGACGCCGTCGCCCACTTCGACGGCCCCGGCAAGGACGGCCTGCGGGCCGTCGCCGAGCTCTACGACGACTACGTGCAGCTGGTCGTCCCGTCCGACTCCCCCGTGCACACAGTGGCCGATCTGAAGGGGCTGCGGGTCGGCACGGGGCAGCACGGCAGCGGCGTCGAGCTGATCGCCGACCGGGTGCTGGCGATCGCGGGCCTGAAGGCCGGACGGGACCTTCAGGAGTTCCCCGACGGCATCGCGGACGCGCCGGCCGCGCTGGAGGCGCACAGGATCGACGCGTTCTTCTGGTCCGGCGGCCTGCCGACCGAGGGCGTCATCGACCTCACCAAGCACGCGCAGGTGCGGCTGGTGCCGCTCGGCGGGCTGGCGACGGCGATGGACCAGGTCGCCCAGCGAACGGACGTGGGCGCGCGCAACACGCAGATCTACCGCACCTCGACCGTGCCGGCCTGGGCCTACCCGGACAGCTATCCGGACACCTCGGTCTCCACGCTGGCCGTGGCCAACCTGCTGGTGACCCGCGCGAACGTGCCGACGTCCCTGGTGGAGCGGATGACATCGGTCGTGATGAACAGCCGCGACGCGATCGGGGAGCGCGTGCACTCGGCGCAGCTGGTGGACGTCCGGTCCGCGATCTACACCTCGCCGCTGCCGCTGGCGGAGGGCGCCCGGCGCTACTACGTCTCCGTCAAACCCTGAGCCGAACCCTGAGCCGGCCCGCATGTCCGGACCCTGAGCCGGCCCACGGGCGGACCTGCCCGTCCGGCCCCCGCCGTCACAGCTCCTCGACGACCGCCTCGCGCACGGGGTCCGGCAGCGGGGCGACGGACGCCTCCAGCAGCAGCGTCGCCTCGTGGCGCATCGCGCGCGCCAGCTCCGCGTCGACGACGGCCTGCGCGAGCGGGCGCATCCGCCGGACCGCCTCCGCGGCGCGGGCCGCGTCGACGTCGTCGAGCGGCGCGGAGCCGACATAGCGCGGGAAGACCTCGACAGCGGCGAAGTGCACGAAGCGGCGGGCCAGGTGCTCCATGTCGGCGCGCACCTCCTGCAGGTGCGCGATGCTCGCCACGAGGGGCACGCCGAGCTCGTAGAGGCGGGCGGCGGCGTCGAGCAGGGTGGGACTGGGCACGCGGTAGCGGTCGGCAAGTGCGTCCGGGAACTGCGCCTGCTCCGGTCCGGGTTCGGGCTCCAGCACGCCGAGGCGGACAGCCGCCGCGATCGCCTCCGGGTCCCGCATTCCGCCGAAGCGCGCGGTCAGGTCGTCGCGCTCCACGTACTCGGGCCGTTCGTCCGACCAGGGCGCGGTCACCTCCGCCACCAGCCCGAGCACGCCGCCGAGGCTGCGGCCGTCCTCCCAGGCGTCGAGCAGCTCCTTGATGCCCGCGAGGGTGTGGCCGCGGTCGAGCAGGCCGGCGATCAGGCGCAGCCGGTCCAGGTGGGTGTCGTCGTAGACGTTGGCGCGGCCGCGCCGGTCGGCGCGCGGCAGCAGGCCCCGGTCCTGGTAGGCGCGGACGTTGCGGACGGTCGTGCCGGCGGCCTGGGCCAGGTGGTCGATGAGGTACTCCCGGCGCGGGCCCGGCACTCTGCCCATGACGTCGCTCATCGCTTCCTCCTCCACTCCTGCCGCGTGCCCGGTTGCATGCGACGCGCCGTCAGGCGCCGTCAGAGCGCCGGATGGGGGTGCCCCCGGCCGAAGGCTGGGGGAGGGTCCGCGCGGTGATCGCGACCCACCGACGGGATGCTACCTACGCGTACGGCGTCCACGAACTCCGCGATCAGGTCCGCGAGCATCTGCGGGCGGGTGAGGGGCAGCCAGTGCCCCGCGTCGACGCTGTGCCGGCGCAGCACCGGTGTCCACCGCTCGAGGTCGTCGTAGAGCCGCGCGGACAGGAACGGGTCACGCTCCGGGACGACGAGCTGGACCGGCACGTGCGCCACCAGGTCCTGACGCGGCCCGCGGGCGCGGCGACGGGTGTTGGCCCGGTAGAGCCACAGGCCGTTGACGGCGTCGCGGGCCAGCGTGGGCGCGGGATGCCCGGGCACCCGGGTCCGCTCCAGCGCCCGCCAGACGGCGGCCCAGCCGCCGTGCGCGAGCGGCCCGCGCCAGAGCGCCTCCGGCAGAACAGGCAGCTGAAAGGCCGTGATGTACCAGGAGCGCAGCGCCTGCCCGAGCAGGGCGCGCAGATCCGCCGGGGTCCGGCGGCGGAGGCGCGAGCGCGCCCAGAGCGCGGCGTGGTCGAGGCAGGGGCCGCCGATGCTCGTGAACGACGCGAGCCCGCCCTGCAGGCGCGCCGAGGTCGCGAACTCCCAGCCCTGCACCGATCCCCAGTCGTGCCCGACCAGATGCACCGGACCGTACGGCGCGAGGGCGTCCAGCACGGCGAGGAAGTCCTCCTCCAGCCGCTCCAGCGTGTACGCCGCGCGGGCGGGCCGGGAGGACCCGGTGGGTGCGGAGGGCGCGGTGGAGCGTCCGGTGCCGCGGGTGTCGTAGGCGACGACGTGGTAGCGCTCCTTGAGGCGGTTCATGACGGGCGCCCAGACGTCCCGGCAGTCCGGGTAGCCGTGCAGGAACCAGACGGTGGGCCGCAGCGGATCCCCCGCCTCCACCACGGCCAGCTCCACGCCGTCGTCGGTGACCACCCGATGCTCGCGCGCCCCGTCGATCAATGGCCCTCCCCAGACACCCGGCCGAGCCGAGCCAGACGATGACACCGGCCAATGTCCCAGTGCCCCATGGCTTGGTCAATGCTCACGACAAACTCCCTCGGCAGGGCCGCAGTGCCCTCCCCCGGGAGGGAATCGGAGCTCGGACGCGAGAGCCGGCGGGGGCACGGACAGAGACGGGGTCGATCAGCAGGCCGCCGCCCGCCCCGCAGACCGGACGGGACGGCCCGGCCCGGCCGAGGATCGGAGCAGGAGCACTGTGTGCACGCTCGCGCCGACCGGCCGCCGGCCGGGGCGCAGGCCCGCCCACGGATCGGACGGCGCGCGTGGCGCGGCGCAGGTCGCCCCGCGTCGTGCGGGCAGCGGACGCGGCACGGCGGGCAGCGGGCAGCGGACGCGGCACGGCGGGCGGCGGG
>NZ_BBPQ01000002.1:506623-531504 GCF_000787855.1 Streptacidiphilus anmyonensis
CGGTCGGCGGTCGCGGATCAATTCCGCCGACAGCACGAGGATGCCTCAGATCCGTCCACAGCCTCGGGCTCGCGAGGGATCGGACGGCGCGCGTGGCGCGGCGCAGGTCGCCCGGCGTCGTGCGAGCTGCGGACGCGGCACGGCGCGGCGCGGCGGTCGGGGCGCGGGAGAGGACGCCGGGGAGCAGGTCGCTGACGGGGCGCGGGAGGCGACGGCCGGGGGTCAGTCGGCCGGGAGGATGAAGGTGACCGTCAGGCCGGTGGGGGCCTGGGCATCGAAGGCGATGTTGCCGCCGTTGGCGGTGAGGAGGGCGCGGGCGATGGAGAGGCCGAGGCCGGAGCCCTCGGTGTTCTGGTGGCGCGGGCTGCGCCAGAAGCGGTCGCCGATGCGGGCGAGTTCGTCCTCGTCGAGGCCGGGTCCGCCGTCCGTGACGCGGATGAACACCTCCGGGCCCTCCGCCGCCGCCTCGACGCTGACCGCGCCGCTCTCGGGGGTGAACTTGAGGGCGTTGTCCAGCACCGCGTCCAACGCGCTGCCCAGGCCCACCGGATCGGCCAGAGCCGTCAGCGCGCCGTCCGGCGCGGTGAAGGCAAGCGCGACGCCTCGCTCGCGGGCGAACGCCCGCCAGCCCTCCACGCGGTCGGCGACGATGCGGCCGACGTCGCAGCGCTCCGCGACCGGCCGCGCGTTCTCCGCACGGGCGAGACCGAGCAGGTCGTCGAGGACCTGGGCGAGGCGGCGCCCCTCCTCGCGGACGCCGGCCATCTCCTCGTCGTGCCCCTCGGGCAGTTCCATGCCGAGCACCTCGACCCGCAGCATCAGTGCCGACAGGGGGTTGCGCAGCTGGTGCGAGGCGTCCGCGACGAAGGCCCGCTGCTGGTCGAGCACCTCCTCGACGTGGTCGGCCATCTCGTTGAAGGACCGTGCCAGCCGCCGCAGCTCCGGTGGGCCGCCGGCCGGAGCGACGCGGGAGGCGAGCCGGCCGGTGGCGATGTCGTGGGTGACCTTGTCCAGGTCGTGAACGGGCCGCAGCACCCAGCGCGTCAGCGCCACCGCGACGCCGACGGCGAAGAGGACGGCGAACGCCTCGCCGCCGATCAGCCAGAGCCAGGCGCTGAAGACCCGCGCCCGCATCCCGTCGGTGGGCGACTCAATGACGACCACCGCCACCACGTCGCCGTCCCAGACCACCGGCGAGGCGACCACCAGGCGGGCGTCGTCGCCCTGCCAGGGCCACACCTGGGCGGGGTCGTCGCTGCGGCGCCCGTCCAGGGCCTCGCGGAACGGCTCGGCGGACGGACCGTCGAGAGCATTGGTCCAGGTGGTGGGGTAGGCGTGCTGGGCCCGGCCGCTGAGGTCGAAAACGCCCGCCCAGATGCCGTAGACGCTGTGGTACCGGCTCAGCTCCGCGCTGAGGGTGCGCTGCTGCTCGCTCGCCGCGGACGACTCGGGCTGGCCGAACGGGTTCTGGGCGAGCGCGGCGAAGCGTGCGGTGTCGTCGATCCGGTCGACCACGACGCGCTGCTGCTCGCGCTGGGCCTCGCTGGCGGCCAGCGGCAGACCGAGGGCGATCAGCACGCAGGCGAGGAGTGCGAGCAGGATGCCGAGGAGGCGGGTGCGCATGCGGCTACGTCCGGATCGGTCTCGGTGTCAGTCTCGGTGTCGGTGTCGGCGTCGGTCGTCTCGGTGTCAGTCCCGGTCGCGGACCAGGTGATCCGGCACGGCCAGCTTGTAGCCGATCCCGCGGACGGTCTCGATCAGGCCGGGCAGGCCGAGCTTGCGCCGCAGGGACGCGACGTGGACCTCCAGCGAGCGGGCCGTGCCGTCCCAGCTGCTGCGCCACACCTCGCTGATGATCTGCTCGCGGCGGAAGACGACGCCGGGGCTCTGAGCGAGCAGCGCCAGCAGCTCGTACTCCTTGCGGGTGAGCGCGACGTCCTCGCCGTGGACGGTGGCGCGGCGCGAGGCCTGGTCGAGCACGAGCCCGAAGGCCTGGCCGAGCATCTGGTCCGAGTCCTCGCGGGGCGGCTGCGCCTGCGCGGGGGCCGGCCTGGCGGCGGCGTCGCGGCGCGCCACGGCGTGGATGCGGGCCAGCAGCTCGCCCATGTCGTAGGGCTTGACGATGTAGTCGTCGGCGCCGATGTTCAGGCCGTGGATCCGGTCGCGGACCTCGGCGCGCGCGGTGACCATGATCACCGGGATGCCGCAGCGTCGGCGGATCTGGTCGCAGACGTCGAAGCCGTCCCGGTCCGGCAGCCCGAGGTCCAGCAGCACCACGCGGAACTGCGGGCGTCCGTCGGGGACGAGGGCGTCCAGCGCCTCGTTCCCGGAACGGGCATGCCGAACCTCGAACCCGTGTTTGCTCAGCACGGTCACCAGCGCGGCGGCGACGTGCTCGTCGTCCTCGACGAGGAGCAGGCGCATGAGTCTCTCCTCCCGTCCCGACTTCTTCCGGTACTTCTCCAGCACGCATCCACTCCCATGCGACCGGGTCCGGTCAAGGGGAGGTGGGACGCCTGGGGCGACCGTTACCGAGCTGCGACGATTCACGGCGCCGTGCGCGGTCGGAACAGCGCATGATCCTCAAATCCCCCTCAGAACTGCGGTGCGCCCGCGAACGGCACCGTAGAGTCGACCCGAACCAGCACAGCCAGCCAGTACCGAGGAGTGGGACACCGTGACCTCCGCCCCCGCGCCGCGCGCCGGGCTGTTGCAACTGCGGGGCGTGAGCAAGCGGCACGGGCTGGTGCAGTCGTTGCACGAGGTGGACCTGGAGCTGTCCAGGGGCGAGGTCGTCGCGCTGGTCGGCCCGACAGGCGCGGGCAAGACGACGCTCTGCCGGGCCATCCACGGCGCGGAGCGGATCGACTCCGGCGAGATCCTGCTGGACGGCGCACCCCTGGCCACCGGCGCGCGCGGGCGCGTACGGCGCACCGCGCGGGCGGACGTCGGCCTCGTGCCGCCGCCGGAGACCGTGGAGCACGCCCTGGTCGCGACGCTCGGCGCACTGGGCCTCGGCCGGACCGTCTTCGGGGAGCTGACCCGCTGCCAGGTCGAGCTCCGCGGCACCGCGCCGGAGCTGGCCGCCGAACGCGCGCTCGCGGCCCTGCGGCTGGTCGACGCGGACCACGAGTCGAGCCTGCGCAGCCGTCAGCTGACCCCGGAGCTGCGCGGCCGGGTGGCGCTCGCCCGCGCCCTGGTCCTCGACCCCAAGGTGCTGGTCCTCGACGAGCCTGCCGAGGAACTCCACTGCCTCGCACGCGAGTTGGCAGCCGACGGGCGTACCATGCTGGTCGTCACCGAGGACCAGTGCTTCGCCCACACCATGGCCGACCGGGTGCTGTTCATGTCCGGGGGCCGCATCGTGGAGTCCGCGCCGCCGGAGCAGTTCTTCTCCGCGCCGCGCACCTCCCGAGCGAGGGACTTCGTCAGCCGGTTGCGCCGCAGATAGGCGCGGCTCCGGCCGGGGCGACCCCGGGCACGCGAGGCACACGGGCGTCCGCCCGAGGCCGTTCGGTTCCCGCGCGCGTGTGAAGTGAACCGGCGTACGCCTGACGCTGCTTGACGGCGGCACAGGCGATCTGGTCCATTTCCTTCTATGACTGGCCCAGCTCATTCCGGATCCGACCCTGTGATCATCGCCGGCGCCGGTCCTATCGGTCTCACCCTCGCCCTCGCGCTGGCCCGCCACCAGGTGCCGAGCATCGTGCTGGACGAGGGCACCGGGGTCGCCCCCGAGAGCTCGCGGTCGACCGTGCTGCGCGCCGACACCGTCGGCCTGTTGCAGCGCATCGGCTACAGCCGGGTCACCGCCGACGGGCGGGGCTGGACCGCGTGGCGGACCATGCGGCGCAACCGCGAGCTGCACAGCGTCGAGCTGCACCACGACGACGTGCTGCACCTCGCCCAGCACCGCCTGCTACGCGGTCTGCGGGACGCCGTCTCCGCGACGGGCCTGGTGGAGCTGCTGCCCGAGTCCACGCTGCTGGAGCTGGAGCAGGAACCCGGCGAGGACGCGGTCAACGTGCACACCCAGCACACCTGGCTGCGCGGCAGCTTCCTGGTGGGGTGCGACGGGCCGCGTTCCACGGTCCGCAAGCGGCTCGCGCTGCGCTTCCCCGGGCGCGCCGCCGCCGACCACTACGCCTTGGCGACGATCCGCGCGGACCTGCCGTTCCCCGGCGAGGCCCTGCTGCACCGGGACCAGCCGAGGGAGTCCGGCGCGCCGATCGCCCGCGAGGTCGCGGCGCGTCCGCTGCCGGACGGCGTCTGGCGGCTGGACTGGCGGCTGCCGCCGCGCGCGCCCGGGTTCAGTCCGGACCAACTGATCGAGCAGCTGCGGGCCACCCTCGCGGCGTGGAACGGCGGCAAGGTCCCGCCCTACGAGCTGATCTCCAACGCCGACTACGTCGTGCAGCAGCGCCTGGCCACCAAGTTCCAGGTGGGCCGGGCCTTCCTGGCCGGCGACGCCGCACACCTGCTCGGGTCCCTCGGGATGCAGAACCTCGACGAGGGCCTGCGCGACGTGGACAACCTCGCCTGGAAGCTCGGCCTGGTCTGGCAGGGCTGCGCGCCCGAGCGTCTGCTGACCACGTACCAGGCGGAACGCCGCAACGCCGTGATCGCCCGGCTGCGGGCGGTCGACCAGGCGATGCCGCTGCTCCAGCCCAGCACCCCGCTGCTGGAGGCGCGCCGCAGCCTCCTGTCCGGATCGCTGCGCCGCAACGCGCGACTGCTGTCCGACGGCAGTCTCGGCACCGGCCGGCTCGGCGGAGCGCCCGCCTACCCGGCGTCCGAGGTCCGCGGCCGCTCGGCGCTCACGCCCACGCTCAGCCCGACCAGCCCGGGCGTGCTGGTCCCCGACCTCCCCGTGATCACCGTCGACGGCTCCCAGGACCGGCTGCGCGCCCGGCTCGGCCGCGGCTTCCTGGTCGTCCTGGTCGCGCCCGGCACCGGCGTGTGGGCGTCCGAGCACTGGCTCGGCGCGGGACTGATGCCGCAGCTCACGGAGACGACGGAGGGGCTTCCGCTCCCCGCCGAGCTGCTCGTCACCGAGAACTATCCGGGCGCCGCCCCCCACAGCGTCCTGCTGATCAGGCCGGACGGGCACCTTGTCGCCGCCGTCGAGGCAAGCCGCCCCGCGGAGCTCTACGACCTCGCGGACCGGGCCCGCAGCGCGGCGTCCGAACTCCCCGTGCCGCGCGCCGCGACCGGCGTGAGCGCGCGCGAAAAGCTGACGGCCGGTCAGTCCTGATGGCGGACGTTCCTTGACGATCATCTGAGGCCGTGCTCTACTCGCGCCATGGGGATCACCGTCTTGCGGGCCATCCGCAGCACGCGCCGACCGGACGCCGTCCGGCGCCCCCACCTGTGTTGCACCTCGTTCTGCGCGTCGTTCTGTACCCAGGGCTGACCTGACGCCCGGCTGGAGAAGAACGCTTCTCGCCGCCGTCACGGACGGCCCTTCACACGGCTTCCCACGCCGCCGCGCCTTCTGACTCGACCGGACCGCAGCCGCGCCCGCACGCGCCCGCGCGGTCCCTCCCCCGGCCTTCGGCCGGGGGTACCCTCGGCCGGCGCCCGGCGGCGTCCCGTCATCGCCCCGACGCCTCCCAGGACGCCACCATGACCACGACCGCCCGGACCACGACCGTCAAGACCACGACCGCCGACGCCGCAACCACCCCGACCGTCGAAACCGTCACCGTCGCCCCCGATCTGACCACCCTGCTCTCCTTCGCCCAGGCCGTCGCCGCCGATCCGGACGCGTTGGACCGCCTCGCCCTCCACCCGACCGAGCGCACCTGGATCCGCCTGGACGGCCCTGGCGGCAGCGAGGCGTGGCTGATCGGCTGGCCGCCGGGCTCGGAGACCGGCTGGCACGACCACGGCGGCTCCAGCGGCGCGTTCGTCACCGCGCGCGGCGCGCTGAGCGAGCACTCGCTCGCGATGCCGCTGCCGAGCAGCGGTTGGCGCAGCCTGGAACTGGAGGAGGGCGTCGACCGGCAGCGGGTGCTGCCCTCCGGCCGGGGCCGCGCCTTCGGCCCCCACCACGTGCACCAGGTCGTCAACCCGTCGGCGGCCGACCATGCCGTCTCGGTGCACGTCTACCACCCGCCGCTGCCGCGGCTGCGCCGCTACGAGCGCAGCGGGGACGTCCTGAGCGTGGCCGCGGTCGAGACCCAGGAGGACTGGTGAGCACACGGATCGACATCGACGCCCTGCTGGAGCGCGAACGCGCGCACCTGCGACGGGTGACGCCGCAGGAGGCGGCCGAGGCCGTCGCGCAGGAGGACGCGCTGCTGGTCGACATCCGCTACGCCGCCCTGCGGGACCGGGACGGCCTGATCCCGGGAGCGCTGGTCGTCGAGCGCAACGAACTGGAGTGGCGCATGGACCCGCAGTGCGCCCACCGCGCGCAGCAGACCACCGACCACGACCGGCTGGTCATCGTGATCTGCAACGAGGGCTACGCCTCCTCACTCGCCGCGCGGTCGCTCCAGGCCCTCGGCCTCCACCGTGCCACCGACCTGGTCGGCGGCTTCCAGGCCTGGGCCGCGGAGGGGTTGCCGGTGTCCAGGTCGAGCGGCGGGCCGGGGCAGATGGCACCTGGCCAGCGGGCGAACAGCTAGCGGGCGAAGCTCGTCGCGCGGCTCTCCCGGATCACCGTGATCCGGATCTGGCCCGGGTAGGTGAGTTCGCTCTCCACCTCGCGGGCCAGGTCCTTCGCCAACACCTGCGCCTGCACGTCGTCGACGGCCTCGGGCAGCACCATCACCCGGACCTCACGGCCGGCCTGCATCGCGTAGACCTTGTGGACGCCCTCGTGCCGGCGGGCGATCTCCTCAAGCTTCTCCAGGCGGCGCGCGTGGAGTTCCACCGACTCCCGGCGCGCGCCGGGCCTGCCGCCGGAGCAGGCGTCCGCGGCCTGAGTGAGGACGGCCTCGACGGTCTGCGGCTCGATCTCGTTGTGGTGCGCCGCGACCGCGTGCACGACCTCCTCCGACTCGCCGTAGCGGCGGGCGAGTTCGGCGCCGATCTGGGCGTGGCTGCCCTCGGCGAGCTGGGCGCCGCCACCGGAGGGCTGAGGAAGGGTGACCGCCTTCCCTATGTCGTGCAGCAGGGTGCAGCGCTTGACCAGCCTCGGGTCCACCCGCAGCTCCGCCGCCATCGCCCCGGCCAGGTGCGCGGACTCGACCACGTGGCCCAGCACGTTCTGGCCGTAGGAGGTGCGGTAACGCAACCGGCCGAGCAGGCGCATCAGTTCCGGGTGCAGCTCGTCGAGGCCGACCTCGGCGACCGCCTCCTCCGCCGCCACCCGGCAGAGCCGCTCGACCTGGTCGAGGCTGCGCTCGTAGGCGTCCTCGATGCGCTGCGGATGGATCCGCCCGTCGGCGATCAGCTCCTCCAGGGTGAGCCGACCGACCTCCCGGCGGACCGGGTCGAAGCAGGAGAGCAGCACCGACTCCGGGGTCTCGTCGATGACGAGGTTGACGCCGGTGACGGCCTCGAAGGAACGGATGTTGCGGCCCTCGCGACCGATGATCCGGCCCTTCATCTCCTCGCCCGGCAGCCGCACGGCGGTGACGACGTGGTCCGCCGTGCCCTGCACGGCGACCCGCTGGATCGCGGAGGCCACGATCTCCCGGGCGCGGGTCTCCCCGTCCGTCCGGGCCTGGCGCTCGATCTCCCGGACCGTCAGCACCGCCTCGCGCTTGGCCTGCTGCTCGACCGAGCGGACCAGTTCGGCGCGGGCGTCCGCCGCGCTGAGACCGGCCACCTCCTCCAGCATGCGTCGCCGCTCCGCGCCGAGTTCCTCGGAGCGCAGCCGCAGCTCCGCCTGAGCCTGGGCCGTGTCCAACTCGCGCTGGAGCAGGCGGTGCTGCTCCTCGTCGATGCGGGCCTCGCGTTCCGCGCTGCGCTGCTCGCGCCGATCCAGTTCGAGCGCGCGCTCCCGCGCACTGTGCAGGAGTTGACGCACCGCGAGGCCGGCGACGGAAAGCAGGACCAGGCCGAGGACCAACAAAAGCACCGGCACGGACGCGGTCGCGGTGATAGCCAGCGTCATCAGCCCTCCCCGTCCGGCGCGGGATCACGCCGTGGTCACACGGCGATCTCGGTGCGAGGCTGGCGTCGGCCCCTCATCACTCATGGTGAGGCTAGGTGCGTGTTACGAAACGGTCAAGACGGCAACGGCTCCTGACCGTTGAGTAGTGCAAACACACAGGCAACGTTCATCCCAGGAGGCCACTCGCGTGCTCAGGCGCACCGCGCCCGCGAGCGCGTCTGCGGCAGCGCTCAGTCCTCGCCGGAGTCGAGGAAGGCGTCCCCGTCCCCGAAACCGCTCGCGAAGCCGTCCTCGAAGCCGTCCGCGTCCTCGGCGTCGAGAGCGGCGCGCACCAGGCGCAGGGCGAGGCCCTCCGGATAGCCGCGACGGGCCAGCATGCCCGCGAGCCGGCGCAGCCTGACCTGGCGGTCCAGGCCGCGGGTGGAGGCGAGCTTGCGCTCCACCAGCCGCCGCGCGGCGGCCTCCTCGTCGTCCGGGTCGACCTCGGCCACGGCCTCGGCGACCACAGCGCTGTCGACACCCTTGGCCCGCAGCTCCCCCGCAAGGGCGCGCCGGGCCAACCCCCGGTTGCGCTGCCGCTGCTCGACCCACGAGCGGGCGTAGGCGGCGTCGTCGATCAGCCCGACCTCGGTCAGCCGGTCGAGCACCTGCTCGGCGATCTCGTCCGGGATCTCCTTGCGCCGTAGGGTGTCGGCGAGCTGCTTCCGGGTGCGGGCGGAGCCGGTGAGCAGCCGCAGGCAGATGTCCCGCGCCCGCGCGGCGGGATCGGTCGGCGCCTTACCGCGCTCGCGCGCCGCCTCGCCGCCCTCGTTCTCACTGCCTGCATCCTCGCCACCTGCATCCTCGGCGGCGCGTCTCGCGCGCCGTCGGGAGGAACGGCGACGGTCGGACGCACCGCCGCCCCGCGTCGCAGCGGCGTCGTCCACCTCGGTGCCGCTCTCGTCGCAGGCGGCATCCGCTGCGTCCGGGGTGGGGGCGCGGTCAGCCGGCGGTTCCGGCCAGCTGCCGCCGCCCCCGTGGGACGACCAGTCGCGCGGACCCCACGCGCTCTCGGTCGACGTCGACGTCACCCCGCTCAGGCCTTGACCTCCGTCGGGGCGGCCTCGGCGGCCTTGGCCTTGCTGCCGCGCGCGGCGGGAGCCTTGGCGGTCGCGGCGGCCGGGGCCTCGCCGACGACCGGACCGGCGGCCTCAGCCGGGGTGTCCAGCTTCGGACCCACGCCGAGCTTCTCCTTGATCTTCTTCTCGATCTCGTCGGCCAGATCCGGGTTGTCACGCAGGAAGTTGCGGGCGTTCTCCTTGCCCTGGCCCAGCTGGTCGCCCTCGTAGGTGTACCAGGCGCCGGACTTGCGGATGAAGCCGTGCTCGACGCCCATGTCGATCAGGCCGCCCTCGCGGCTGATGCCCTGGCCGTAGATGATGTCGAACTCGGCCTGCTTGAACGGCGAGGCGACCTTGTTCTTGACGACCTTGACGCGGGTGCGGTTACCGACCGCCTCCGTGCCGTCCTTCAGCGTCTCGATGCGGCGGATGTCCAGACGGACCGAGGCGTAGAACTTGAGCGCGCGGCCACCCGTCGTCGTCTCGGGCGAGCCGAACATGACGCCGACCTTCTCACGCAGCTGGTTGATGAAGATCGCGGTGCACTTGGTCTGGTTCAGCGCACCGGTGATCTTGCGCAGCGCCTGGGACATCAGACGGGCCTGGAGACCGACGTGGGAGTCACCCATCTCGCCCTCGATCTCGGCGCGCGGCACCAGGGCGGCCACCGAGTCGATGACGATCAGGTCGACCGCGCCGGAGCGGATCAGCATGTCCGTGATCTCCAGCGCCTGCTCACCGGTGTCCGGCTGGGAGACGAGCAGGGCGTCGGTGTCCACGCCGAGCTTCTTGGCGTACTCCGGGTCGAGCGCGTGCTCGGCGTCGACGAAGGCGACGATGCCGCCGGCCTTCTGCGCGTTGGCCACCGCGTGCAGGGTCAGCGTGGTCTTACCGCTGGACTCGGGGCCGTAGACCTCGACGACACGGCCGCGCGGCAGGCCGCCGACGCCGAGCGCCACGTCAAGAGCGATGGACCCCGTGGGGATCACCTCGATCGGAGCCCGCGCCTCGTCGCCGAGACGCATGACGGAGCCCTTGCCGAACTGTCGCTCGATCTGTGCGAGGGCTGTCTCGAGGGCCCGCTCGCGGTCGTTCGCTGCCATGGGTGCCACCTTGGGGGTCTGTGCTGAACGCTTCATCACCGAAGACGCTAGCGCGCACCACTGACAAAAGACCCTCGCCGAGGGCAGGCCTGTGGATAACGTGCCGCACTCCAGTATAGGGAACGCACGTTCGAATAAGCAGTCACCTGGCTTTTCGTCCTTCTCATCCGTGTTGTCCGTGTTGTGTCGACGGTCAGCGCCTCGACTCGGGGACGCCCATCGACACGCAGACGGCCCGCCAGACGTCCTTGGCCTCCCAGCCGGCGTCCAGGGCCTGGTGGACGGTGCGTCCGCCCAGCTCGGACATGACGTAGTCGGTGGCGAAGCTCTCCGCGTAGCTCTCCCCGAAGTGGGCGTACATCCTCTTCCAGAACTCGGTCAGGCGCATGCGCCCAGTATCGCGCCGGGCCCTCCGGCGTCAGGACCGTCGGGGTCAGGGTCGCCGGGGTCCGGCCGCCGGGGTCGCGGAGGGTCAGCCGGGGGCGCCGAGATCGCGGAGGGTCAGCGCGGTGAGGGCGAGGGCGTAGCCGCGCGGCCCGGTCACGTCGACGCCGACGAGCTCGCCCACGCGCGCGAGGCGGTTGTCCACGGTGTTCGGGTGGAGACCCAGCTCCCGGGCGGTGGCGCGCCGATCCTGCTGGCGGGCGAGATAGGCGCGCAGGGTGGCCAGCAGTTCCGGCCGGTCGGCCAGCGGGTCCAGCAACGAGGCGAGCGCGCCGCTCGCCTCACCGGAGCGGGAGAGGTGGTACTCGAGCAGCACGTCGTCCAGGCGGTAGATCCCGGGGGCGCGGCCCAGCGCGCGGACGAGGCGGAGCACCTCGTCCGCCGCACGGCCGGCCGCGGCGATGCCGGCGGCGTCGGGTGCGGACGTCGCCGCCAACCACACCTCGGCCCCGAAGACGCGGCCCAGCCGTTCCGCCAGGGTGTCCGGCACCCACGCGGTCGACGGACCGGAGGGGCCGGGCGCGCCGGAGGGAGCGAACGCGTCGGCGGGGACGAGGGCACGGCCGCCCTCCGCCTCGGCGACCAGCAGCACCTCGGCTCCGAAGGCCCGCTCCAGAACGCCCTGCACCCGGCGCGCCCGCCGACCGAGCACGACTGCCGGCGCCTCCGCGCCGGGCACCTCGTCGGTCGGTAGGGAGGGGGACGGCGCGGAGGAGGACGGCGCGGCGTGGGCCGACGCGGGGTAGGACGGCGGCTCGTCGCCCTCCCGTTCGACCGCCGCCAGGCCGAAGGCCAGGACGAGCGCCCCCCGATGCAGTCCTGCCTCCTCCGCCCGGCCCGGCGGCAGGACCGGGAACCCGGCCAGCAGCGCCCGGGCCAGGCTGCGGCGCTGCTCGCG
Source organism: Streptacidiphilus anmyonensis (assembly GCF_000787855.1). Classification (GTDB taxonomy): domain Bacteria; phylum Actinomycetota; class Actinomycetes; order Streptomycetales; family Streptomycetaceae; genus Streptacidiphilus; species Streptacidiphilus anmyonensis. The sequence goes on from NZ_BBPQ01000002.1 coordinate 518,237, forward strand.
TCGCTCGGCCACCAGTGCGGACTGCTCGACCTGGTAGGTCTCGGCGACCGCGCCGACCATCGGCGCCGCCGTGTCGAGCAGCAGCTCGGCCAGCTCCGCGAGGGCCTGCTCCTCCCCCGGCCGGGCAGCCCCGCGCAGCGCGCGGAACAGCGCGTGGCGGCTCACCAGGTGGGTGCGCAGGAGGAGGTGCAGCGGCCAGCCCTCGTCGGCCCGCTGGGCGGCCCGCTCGCGGAAGAGCCGGAACTCCTCGCTGCGGCCGACTCGGCCCTCCCGGACGATCGTGAAGAACAGGCGCAGACCGTAGCGGACCGTGGCGGCCATCTCGGTGTGCTTCATGTCCTCGGGCAGACCGTCGTAGCCGGAGAGCGCGGCGAAGTCCTCGCGGGTGATCTGCCGGGCGAGTTCGTTGACCCGCGGCTCACAGCGCGCGGCGAGCTCGCGCGCCCGCGCGGAGAGCGGCAGGAGAGGGGCCCCGTCCACCGTCATCCCTGCGCCTGTGTGCTCCTGCGTCATCCCTGCTCCTGGCTCCCGCGCTGCCACCGGACGCCTTCCAGGCTCTGTGACGCGTCACAGTATGCGCGGTGTCTGTGTGTGACGCGGTCCGTTGTCGCCGTCCCCCGCCGCGGGGCACGCTCGCCTGACACGACGCCGCGGCCTCGGCGGCTTCGTCGGCCGACATCTCGTCGAACACCCCGTGGAGGTTCCTTCGTGACCAGCCTGACCCCGGAGGCGGCCGACGGCCCCCCGGTCCCGGCCGGAGGCGACCCGAACCGGCCCGTCCGGGCCTCCGGCTGGCGGGCGACCTGGCTGCTCCTGGCGTTCATGCTGGTCAACTTCGCGGACAAGACCGTTCTCGGGCTCGCCGCGACGCCGATGATGCACGACCTCGGCATCACCCATGCCCAGTACGGGCGAGCGGCCGCCGCGTTCTTCGCGCTGTTCAGCCTGGCCGCGTTCGGCGTCTCCGCGTTGACCCGGCGGATCAGCACCACCACGCTGCTGCTGGTGCTGGCGGTGCTGTGGTCCGTCGCGCAGTTGCCGATGCTGCTCGGCGCGGCGGGCTTCGGAACGCTGCTGGCGACCCGGGTGCTGCTGGGCGCGGCCGAAGGACCGGCCTTCCCGGTCGCCACCCACAGCCTCTACACCTGGTTCCCGGACCGCGAACGCGGCCTGCCGACGGCGGTGCTCAGTCTGGGCTCCGCGGCCGGGGTGGCGTTGGCCGCACCGCTGCTGACGGCGGTGATCAGCGGTGCGGGCTGGCGGTGGGCCTTCGGCGCGGTCGGGCTGGCGGGGCTGGTCTGGGCGGCGGTGTGGCTGCGGGCGGGCCGTGAAGGCCCCGAGCCGATCCGCGGCCGGCCGTCGCCACCCGGCCCGGCGGCCACCGGCGGCGACGGCCCGGTGCAGCCGGTGCAGCCGACACAGCCGGAGCTGCCGGTGCGGCGGATCCTGCTCACCGGCACCTGGATCGCCTGCGCGCTCGCGGCCTTCGCCTCCTACTGGCAGACCGTCTCCGCGTTGACCTGGGGCGCGGACTACCTGCGCACCGTCGCCGGGCTGACGGAGACCCAGGCCGGTCTGGTCACCATGGGCACCGGGCTCAGCTCCGCGGTGGTGATCCTGGCCTTCGGCCTGCTCTCACGGCGCTCGCGCCGCCACGGCGGCACGCTCACCGGCCTGGCCCGCTGGACGGGCGTCGCGACGATGCTGGCCGGGCTCTCGGGAGCGGTCTTCGCCCTGACCGACTCCGTCCCCCTCAAGATCGTCCTGGCGGTGGGGCCGAGCGTGCTCGCCACCGTGCCGCTGGTCTTCGCCCAGACCGCCGTCGCCCGGATCGCGCCGCCCGAGCGACGCGGCGTGGTGCTGGGCGCGACGGCCTTCGTCTACTCCCTGGCCGGGGTCGTCTCGCCGCTGGTCGTCGGCTCACTGACCACGGGTGGCCACCTCGCCGCCGGCTACTGCGACGGCTATCTGCTCAGCGCCGCGCTCGTCGGGATGACGGGCCTGCTCACGGTCCTGGTCGTGCGCCCCGAGCGCGACGCCGCGCGGCTCGGCGTTCCGGCGGCGGAAGGCGGGTGACCGCGGCGCCCGGGCCTCAGCCGACCGCCCGGACCAGGGCGGCCACCGCCACCGCGAGGACCACCACGACGAGGAACGGCGCCCGGCGCCACACCGCGACCCCCGCCGCGGCCAGACCCGCCGCGCGGGCGTCGAGGACCAGTCCGTGCGCGCCCTGACCGAAGGTCTGCAGTGCGGTGAGCGCCGCCAGCAGCGCGACCGGCGCGAGCGCGGCGAATCGCCGGACGACGGGACGGTCCAGCAGCCCGGTGGGCACGGAGAGCCCCAGCAGCTTGAGTCCGTAGCAACCCGCGGCCGTGCCCAGGATCGCGAGCCAGGTCGTGTTCATCGTCCGTCCTCCTTCGGCAGATCGGCCGTCGTCCCGGTGCTCGTCTCGACCGACGTCCGGATCCGGTTCTGCGCCCGGTCACCGTCCCGCTCCCGGTCTTGGTTTCGGTCCCGGCCCCGGTCCCGGCGGGAGCCGAGCAGCAGCACGGCCGGGACGGCCGCGAGCGCGATCAGCACGGGCACGCCGGGCGGCACGAGCGGGACCGCCGCCAGCGCGAGCACCGCGCCGAGCAGGGCGGTGGCCCGCTCCGCGCCGCCCTCGCGCAGCCGCGGGGCCAGCAGCGCCAGAAAGACGGCGGGTCCGGCGACGTCCAAGCCGTAGCGCGACGGGTCGCCGAGCGCGTCCGCGCCCAGGGCGCCGGCCAGGGTGGTGGCGTTCCAGACCAGGTAGAGGCTGGCCCCGGTGACGAAGAAGCCGAGCCGGGTCGAGCGCCGGTCGGGCTGGACCAGGGCCACGGCCGCCGTCTCGTCGATCACCGTCTGCGCGGCGAGGGGCCGCACCCGGCGCGGCAGCTCCATCCGTTCGGCCAGGCGCAGGCCGTAGAAGGAGTTCCGCACGCCGAGGAGGAGCGCACCCACGACGGCCGCGAGGGGCGCGGCACCCGCCGCGAGCGCGCCGATCAGCGCGAACTGGCTGGCGCCGGTGAACACCAGCAGGCTGAGCGCGCAGGTCTGCCAGACCGTCAGGTGCGCGGTGGTCCCGGCGACCCCGAAGGCGACCCCCGAGACCCCGACCGCCACGCCGACGCCGAGGGAGTCCCGGATCACGGCGCGGTCGGGCCGGGCGCCTCCGGGGGCGGGTGGGGCGATGGTCGGTGCGGGCGGATCGGAGAGGGCCGTCATACCGGCCATGCTGCCGGGGGCGCACCGCCCGAATCTTGTACGTTCTTGCGCGCCCGCCGGTAGGCGCCGGGCGGGACGCCGACGATCCGGCGGAAGTGCCGGGTCAGGTGCGCCTGGTCGACGAACCCGACGGCCACGGCCGCGTCCGCGGGCCGCACGCCCGCGTCGAGCAGGCTGCGCGCGGCGCGGACCCGGTGCTGGGTCAGCCACGCGTGCGGCGGCAGCCCGTACTCGTCCCGGAAGGCCCGCAGCAGCGGGAACGGTCCGGTCCCCACCGCCGCGGCGAGCTCCTCCAGGGCGGGCGGTTCGTCCAGCCGCGCCGCGAGCAGGTCCCGGGCGGCGCGGGCGGCGTCCCGACCCGCGCGTGGCGTGTCCCGCGTCAGCCGCTGCGAGGAGTGCAGGCGCAGGGCACGGGCGAGCGCGAGGCGCAGGAAGGTGCCGGCGGCCAGCCCCTGGTTCTGTTCGGCGGCCTGGTGCGTCTGCGTCACCAGGCGGGTGAGCTCGTCGTCGTGCACGACGGCCGTCCCGAACCCCGGCGAGCCGGGCAGCACCCCCAACTCGGCGGCGACCGCCGCGACGTGGTCGACGCTCGGATAGAGCACCTGGTAGCTCCACCCGCCCGGCACCCCCGCGTGCCCGGTGTGCACCCGGTCCGGCTCCACGAGCGCGACGCTGCCGGCGGGCGCGACCTCCAGCCCGCCGCGGTAGTGGAACGCCTCCACGCCGTCGGTGATCGCGGCCAGGACGTAGCCGTCGTGGGTGTGCTTCCCGAAGGTGTGGTGGACGTAGTGCGCCCGCAGCAGGTCCACCCCGGGCAGCGCCGGATGCTGCCAGTAGTGCGCGCGTTCCTCGCCCATGACACCAGCCTCCCTCGCGGGGAGCCTGCCACGCACGCGGAATCCGCGCGGCGGACGGTCCACCATGCAGGACGCCTGCTGGGGGGCTGCGCCGGCCGCTGTCCGAGGCGACCGGCCCCGGCGCCTCGCCTCCGAGCCCCCCGCCCCCGAGCCCCACGGGGCCCGCCGGCGCCCGGTCGGGAGCGCCTCCCGCCCGGAGGCGGACATCAGCCGTGCCCTGGGCCGAATCGCGCACCGTGCCGCACTGCCTTCGAGGGCCAGGCGCGAGGGCAGCGCCAGGACCGAAGACGGAGGCACCTCCCAGCCCCATGGCGGGAGGCAGGGCCTCCCGGCCGGAGGCTGGGACGGCAGGCGCTTGCCCGCAACGCCGCGCGGCCCCGGCGGGTGCTCCCCGCCGGGGCCGCGCGGTGGGGCGCTCAGTGGCCCGTCGCGCTCTCGTGGAGGTCCTTGCGGCGGATGGTGGCGAAGGCCACCACCGCCGCTGCCGCCGCGACCGCCGCACAGATGGTGAGGACGTCCGTGAGTCCGTGGACGAACGCGGTCCGCGCCGCCTCGGCGACCTGGGCGCGGAGGGGGCCCGCGCTGCGGGCGACCTGGTCGCCCGCGCCCGCCGCGACCGCCTGACGCGCGCTCTCCGGGAGTCCGGGCACCGCCGCCGCGAACGCGTCGCCGACGCGGTGCTGGAAGAGCGCGCCGAAGCCGGCGATGCCGATGGCGATGCCGACCTGCTGGAAGGTCTCGCCGATCCCGGCCGCCATGCCGGCCCGCGCCGGCTCCGCGACGCCGATGGAGATCGAGGCGCGCGGCGGGTTGAACATGCCCATTCCCGCGCCGGTGAGCAGCATGCTCGGCAGCATCGCGGTCCAGCCGCTGTGGACGTCGATCAGTCGCATCGCCAGCAGGCCGCCGGCCATCAGCGTCATCGCGGTGCCGACGAGCAGCCGCGGCGGAAGCGCCACGGTGAGGCTGCCGGTGACCGCCGCGACGACGAAGAGCATCAGCGTCAGCGGCAGGAAGCGCAGGCCGGCCTGCCACGGCGAGGCGCCCAGCACGTTCTGCACGTAGGAGACCTCGAGGAAGATCGAGGACATGCCGGCCGCGTTGCCGAGCAGCGTCGCCACCGAGATCCCGTTGAAGGTGCGGTTGCGGACGAGCGAGAGGTCCAGCATCCCCGCCGCGCCGAGCCTGCGCTCGACCAGCAGGAAGGCGGCGAGCAGCACGACGGACGCGGCGAAGAGGGAGAGGATCAGCGGGCTGGTCCACCCCTCCGCCTCACCGCGCAGGAAGGCGAGGACGAGCGCGGCGAGGGCGACGGAGAAGAGGGTGAGCCCGGCCCAGTCGACCCCGTGCGCGCCGGGCTCGCGGGACTCGCGGATGCGCAGGGCGCTGAGCACGATCGCGACGATGCCGATGGGGACGTTCACCAGGAAGATCCACCGCCAGCCGACGCCGCTGGTCAGCGCGCCGCCGATGAGGGGCCCGAAGGCGATCGCGAGGCCGGAGACGCCGCCGAAGACGCCGAAGGCCATGGCCCGGTCCTTGCCGCGGAACTCGTGGCCCAGGAGCGCGGGGCCGACCGCGAAGAGGACGGCGGCGCCGACGCCCTGCACGCCGCGGGCGAGGTTGAGGGTGAGCACGTTCGTCGCGGCGCCGCACAGCAGCGAGGCGGCGGTGAAGACCGCGAATCCGGCGATGAAGACGCGCTTGCGGCCGAGCCGGTCCGCGAGCGAGCCGCCCGTCAGCAGGAAGGCGGCGAGCGTGAGCGCGTAGGCGTCGAGCACCCACTGGAGGCCGGAGAAGTCGGCGTGCAGCGCGTTGCGCAGGTCGGGCAGGGCGACGTTCACGACGGTCAGGTCGAGCATCAGCATGAAGGTCGCGATCGACACGATGGCGAGCGTCCACGCGCGGCCGGGCGCGCGGGTCGAGGCCCGGCCTTCCGGGTCGACGGTGGCGTCGCCGGGCGCGCCGACGGCGTCGACGGTTGCGGACATGGGTGTCCCCCTGGACTGGTGATGGCTGGTGAAGCCCGGCGAAGAAGGCATGGCAGGAGCCGGGAAAGGAATGCGAGTGTTTGCTCGCAATTCCCACTCCGGAGATTACGAGTGATTGCTCGCATTCGTCAACGGCCCTACCATCGGCAAGGTGACCGCCGAGACCACGCCCCCGACCACCGAGCCCCAGCCCAGGGAGCCCGCAGCCGTCGAGCCCGCAGCGGCCGAACGGCCCAGGAAGCGTCAGGCCCGCGGCGAGCGCCGGATCGCCCAGCTGCTCGACGCGGCCGGGCACGTCTTCGCGGAGTCCGGATACGCCGCCACCACGACGAACGCCATCGCGGCACGGGCGGGCGTCTCCCCCGGCTCGCTGTACCAGTACTTCCCGAACAAGGACGCCATCGCCGCCGCGCTCGCCGAGTTCTACGCGGACAGCCTGGACGAGCTGCTGGCGCCGTTCGCGGTGGTGGACCCGGCCGCCGTCACACTGGAGGAGGCGCTCCGCGTCTCACTCGGACCGATCGTCCGGTTCCACCGCGAGAACCCGGCCTGCCTGGCCCTCTTCATCGGCGGGAACGCACCCGGCCACGTGATGGACCTTCAGGCGCCGCTGATGGCGCGCACGCACGCACGGATCGCGGCGCTGCTGGCCCTCTACGCGCCCGACCTGCCGCCCACCCGGCTGGAGACGGGCGCCGCCGTCACGCTCGCCGCGTACAAGGGCGTGCTGCCGCTGCTCGTGGAGGCCGACGAGGACCAGGTCCCCGCGCTGACGCGCGAACTGGGGAACCTGCTGCTCGGCTACTTCGGCCGGCTGCTCCAGCCCTAGACAGCCCTGGATGCATTGACCCACGACGGCCCGTCGCCTCGGGCCGCGCGCTCGACGCCTCAACGCGTCAGCGCCTCAACCCGTCAGCACCACAGCGCGTCAGCGCACGTCGACCAGGCCGTAGCCGTAGTACGGGCCGCCGGGGCAGTCCTTCGCGCCCGGATCGTGGGACGGGCAGCCCAGCGGCATCGCCTGCTGCTCCAGCAGCCGGACCAGCGCGGGCCCGCGCACACCGGGGTGGCGCGCCGCCTCGACCGCGGCGACACCGCTGACGGTCGCGGCCGCCATCGAGGTGCCGGCGAGGGCCGCGTAACGGCCGCCGGGCCAGTCGGAGACGACCGCGGCCCCCACGCCGCCGTCCGGATCGCCGCCCGGCGCGGCCAGCGCGATCTGGCCGGAACCCCAGTTGGAGTACGCCGCGAGGCTGCCGTCCGCGACGACGGCGCTCACGTTCACCACGCCCGGCAGGCCGCCGGGCAGCCGGATGCACTCCGTGCCCAGATGCCGCACCGGCGCGTTCACGCCGTCGGGCCGGTCGTTGGGACTGCGGTCGTCGATACGCGGCCCGGCGAGGTCCTGCCCGTCGTTGCCCGCGGAGGCGACCACCACGGCGCCCTTGTCCTGCGCGTACTTCACCGCCCGGCCGACCGCCGCGACGATCGCCGCCTGGTCCGGGTTCTGCGGACAGTTGTACTTCCACGGGTCGGCGAAGTAGCTGTCGTTGATCACGGACGCGCCGTGGTCGGCGGCCCACAGGAAGCCGCAGACGATGTTCTCGCCGTAGTACTGGCCCGGCTCGCCGAGCAGCCGCACGGCCGCGATGCGCGCGCCCGGCGCGACGCCGACCACGCCGTCCCCGGGACGGTCGCCGGCGATGATCCCGCTGACGTGCGTCCCGTGACCGCTCTCCCCCAGGTTGGGGTCCGGCCGCCAGGCTCCCGGACGGGTGTCCGGCGTCCCGGTCGCGCAGGAGGCGGAGAGGCCCGGGTCGACGGCGGTGCGCAGATCCGGGTGGGTGTCGTCCACGCCCGAGTCCAGCACGGCGACCACGACGTTCCTGAGCGCGGCGGTGTCCTTCGCGGGCAGCGGGTCGTTCTCGCCGACCATCTGCTGGCTCCACTGCGTACGGCCGTGCGGGTCGGCGACCAGCGGCACGTCGTCGCTCGGTGCGGCGTCACCGGCCCGCTTCGAGGAGGACACGACGGCGGGCCGGCCCTGCGCCCCGCTGTAGGGCGTGCCCGCCCTCGGGTCCGGGACCGGCGCGGTCCGGCTCGCGCCGGCGGCGGCGATCCCGGGGCGCGCGCGCACGTGCGCGCCGAAGTCCGCGACGGAGGCGTAGGCGAGGACGACGCCGATCTGCGGGTACTCCTGGCCGACCAGGCCCTGCTCGGCCCTGATCGCCTGGTCCGCGGCGGTGACGCCGGCGGCGTCGGCGTGGTCGGCGACGACGAGGTAGGCCAGGTAGAGGCGGCCGGTGCCGCCGACGTAGGGCACGGCGCCACCGAGCAGCAGCGTCACCAGCGCCAGCACGACGGCGCACCGCGCCGTCGCCGATCGCAGGCCCTTCGCGACACGCGCCACCAGGCCTCCAGAGGTCGGGGCGCACGACGGCGCCCGGGGCGAGGGATATTCCGACGATATGTACGGTTCCTCCGCTTTCGCCCGCTGAGCTCCTCCGAGTGGGCCACCTCCACACCCGAGCCGCCCGCCCCCGCCTCCCGGGCACAACCCCGCTGTCCGCTCCCCGCCGAGAACCCGCCTCACGACCCGGCCCGCGCGGAACCCCCTCCGGTGAGGTGCCTCCGAACCCCGGCCCGGGGCCGGGGCTGCCTTCTCGTGCGGGCCGGGTCGGCCCAGCTCGGCTGCTGGAGACCGGGGTGGACCGAGGGCAGACGCTCGGAACCCCCTCCGGTGAGGTGCCTCCGAGTCCCGGCCCGGGGCCGGGCTGCCTTCTCGTGCGGGCCGGGTCGGCCCGCGTCGGCGGCGGGAGGGCTCGGGCGGTCGAAGGGCTCCGCGCGCGTGGGGGCGGCGGGCGTTGGCCCGTTTGTCGGTGGCGCAGGGCACGATGGGCGCATGGCACGCGCAAAAGCCGAGAGGTCAGCCCTGGAGAGCTTCGCCGCGCCCACGCGGGCGTGGTTCGAGGGGGCGTTTCCCGCGCCCACCGGGGCGCAGGAGGGGGCCTGGCGGGCCATCGACGCCGGCAGTGACGTGCTGGTCGTCGCGCCCACCGGCTCGGGCAAGACGCTCGCCGCGTTCCTCTCCGCGCTGGACGGGCTCGCGTCCACGCCCCCGCCGGCCGAGGCGAAGAAGCGGTGCCGGGTCCTCTACGTCTCGCCGCTGAAGGCCCTCGCCGTCGACGTGCAGCGCAACCTCCGCGCGCCGCTCACCGGCCTGCGGCAGGAAGCGACGCGGATGGGCCTGCCGGAGCCGGAGATCGAGGTGGCGATCCGGTCCGGTGACACCCCGCCGGCCGAGCGGCGGCGCTTCGCCACCCACCCGCCGGACATCCTGATCACCACGCCCGAGTCGCTCTTCCTCCTGCTCACCTCCAACGCCCGGGACGCGCTGCGCGGCGTGGAGACGGTGATCCTCGACGAGGTCCACGCCGTCGCGGGGACGAAGCGCGGCGCGCACCTCGCGCTCACCCTCGAGCGGCTCGACGAACTGCTGCCCAAGCCCGCCCGCCGGATCGGGCTGTCCGCCACCGTCCGCCCGGTCGAGGAGGTCGCTCGCTTCCTCTCGCCGAGCCGCAACGTGACGATCGTCCAACCGCCCTCGGAGAAGCAGTTCGACCTCTCCGTCGTCGTCCCGGTCGAGGATCTGGGCGAGCTCTCCGGCGGGCGCGGCACGCACGGCACACCCGAGGAGGACCCGCAGCAGGCCGCCTCCATCTGGCCGCACGTCGAGGAGAAGATCACCGACCTGGTCCAGGCGCACCGGTCCACGATCGTCTTCGCCAACTCCCGCCGCCTCGCCGAGCGCCTCTGCAACCGGCTCAACGAGATCGCCGTCGAGCGCGCCCAGGGCGCGGCGCTGCCCGCCGCGCACGCGCCCGCGCAGCTGATGGCGCAGGCGGGGGCGAACAAGGCCGCACCGCCGGTCCTCGCCCGCGCGCACCACGGCTCGGTCTCCAAGGAGCAGCGCGCCGACGTCGAGGAGCAGCTGAAGTCGGGCCGCCTCCCGGCCGTGGTCGCGACGTCCAGCCTGGAGTTGGGCATCGACATGGGCGCGGTCGACCTGGTCGTGCAGGTCGAGTCGCCGCCGTCGGTCGCCTCGGGGCTGCAGCGCGTCGGGCGCGCCGGGCACCAGGTGGGCGCGGTGTCGACGGGCGTCGTCTTCCCCAAGTACCGGGGCGACCTGGTCCAGTCGGCCGTCGTGACGGAGCGGATGCGCGCCGGGCAGATCGAGGCGCTGCGCGTCCCGCGCAACCCGCTGGACGTGCTGGCGCAGCAGCTGGTCGCGATGACGTCCATGGACGAGTGGGACGTGGACGAGCTGCTGGCGCTGGTCCAGCGCGCCGCGCCCTTCGCCTCCCTCCCCCGCTCCGCGTACGAGGGCGTGCTCGACATGCTCGCGGGCCGGTACCCGTCCGACGCCTTCGCCGAGCTGCGGCCGCGCATCGTCTGGGACCGCGTCGCGAACACCGTCACCGGGCGTCCCGGCGCGCAGCGGCTCGCCGTCACCTCCGGCGGCACCATCCCCGACCGGGGGCTGTTCGGCGTCTTCCTGGCCGGGGCCGACCCGAAGAAGGGCGGCGGGCGCGTCGGCGAGCTGGACGAGGAGATGGTCTACGAGTCCCGCGTGGGCGACGTCTTCACTCTCGGCACCAGCTCCTGGCGGATCGAGGACATCACCCACGACAAGGTGCTCGTCTCGCCCGCGCCCGGTGTGCCGGGCAAGTTGCCGTTCTGGCACGGCGACGCGCTCGGCCGGCCGCTGGAGCTCGGCCGCGCCGTCGGCGGGTTCCTGCGCGAGCTCGCCGCGCTGCCGCCCGACAAGGCCACGGCCCGGCTCGCCGCCGCGGGCCTGGACGAGTGGGCGGCGGGCAACCTGCTCTCCTACCTGTCCGAGCAGCGCCAGGCCACCGGCCACCTGCCCGACGACCGCACGATCGTCGTCGAGCGCTTCCGCGACGAGCTCGGGGACTGGCGGATCGCCGTCCACTCCCCCTTCGGCGCGCAGGTGCACGCGCCGTGGGCGCTGGCGCTGGCCGCGCGGCTGAGCGAGCGTCACGGGCTGGACGCGCAGGTCATGCACGCCGACGACGGCATCGTGCTGCGCCTGCCGGACGCGGACCTCCTCGACTTTCCCGACCCCGACGCACCGCCCAAAGCCAACGGTGCCGACGAGGCGCCGGTCGGCGCCGAGGCCGTCGTCTTCGACGCGACGACCGTCGAACAGACCGTCACCGACCAGGTCGGCGGCTCCGCCCTGTTCGCCTCGCGCTTCCGTGAGTGCGCCGCGCGGGCGCTGCTGCTGCCGCGCCGCAACCCCGGCCGCCGCACGCCGCTGTGGCAGCAGCGCCAGCGCGCCTCGCAACTGCTCTCCGTGGCTGCCGAGTTCGGCTCCTTCCCGATCGTGCTGGAGGCCGTGCGCGAGTGCCTTCAGGACGTCTTCGACGTGCCCGGCCTGGTCGAGCTGATGCGGGACATCGAGTCGCGCCGGGTCCGCATCGTCGAGGTGACCACGCCAGAGCCCTCCCCCTTCGCCCGCTCGCTGCTCTTCGGCTACGTCGCCCAGTTCCTCTACGAGGGCGACTCGCCGCTCGCCGAGCGCCGCGCGTCCGCGCTCGCGCTCGACTCCCGGCTGCTGGCGGAGCTGCTAGGCCAGGCCGAGCTGCGCGAGCTGCTGGACGAGAACGTGCTCGCCGAGCTGGAGGCCGAGCTCCAGCGGCTCACCCCGGACCGCCGGATCAAGGACGTCGAGGGCGTCGCCGACGCGCTGCGCCTGCTCGGCCCGCTCACCGACGCCGAGCTGGCCGAGCGCGGCGCGGAGCCGCCGTGGGTGCGCGAGCTCCAGGCCGCCCGGCGCGTGATCGACGTCCGCGTCGCGGGCGAGCAGCGCTGGGCCGCCGTCGAGGACGCGGGCCGCCTGCGGGACGCGCTCGGCACCCCCCTCCCGGTCGGCGTGCCGGAGGCGTTCACCGAGCCGGTCAAGGATCCCCTGGCCGACCTGCTGGCCCGGCACGCCCGTACGCACGGCCCGTTCACCGCGGCCGACGCCGCCGCCCGGCTCGGCCTCGGCCCGGCCGTCGTGCTCGGCACCCTGCAACGCCTCGCCGCGACGGGCCGGGTCGTGCAGGGCGAGTTCCGTCCCGGCGGGTCCGGCACGGAGTGGTGCGACGCCGAGGTGCTGCGCCGCCTGCGCCGCCGCTCGCTCGCCGCGCTGCGGCACGAGGTCGAACCGGTGCCGCCGCGCGCGCTGGCGGCGTTCCTGCCGCAGTGGCAGCACATCGGCGGCGCGAACCGGCTGCGCGGCGTGGACGGCCTGCTGCGCGCCGTCGAGCAGCTCCAGGGCGCGCCCGTTCCCGCGTCCGCGTTGGAGCGGCTGATCCTGCCCTCCCGGGTGGCCGACTACAGCCCCGCGATGCTCGACGAGCTGACCTCGCAGGGCGAGGTCTTCTGGGCGGGCGCGGGCGCGCTGCCCGGCAAGGACGGCTGGGTCGCCCTGCACCCGGCCGACGCCGCCCCGCTGCTGCTGCCGGAGGCCCTGCCGCTGGAGCTCACCCCGCTCCACTACGCGATCCTGGCGGCGCTGGCGCCCGGGTACGGCCTGTTCTTCCGTCAGCTGGCGGACGAGGTCGCCCGGCAGCTGCCCGGCACGGAGACGCCGCCCGCCGAGCTGGCCACCGCGCTGTGGGATCTGGCGTGGTCGGGCCGGATCACCAACGACACCCTGGCCCCGCTCCGCGCGCTCCTCGGCTCCGGCCGCACGCCCGGCTCCACGGCCCACCGCGCGCCGCGGGCGACCCCGCGCGCCCGCTACGGCGTGGCGCGGCCGATGCCGCGCGTCCCCCAGCTCCCGACGACGGCGGGCCGCTGGTCGCTGCTGCCGACGGCGGTCACCGACCCGACGCAGCGCGCCCACGCGCTCGCGCAGACCCTGCTGGACCGCCACGGCGTCGTCACGCGCGGCGCGGTCCAGGCCGAGCGCGCGCCGGGCGGCTTCGCGGGCGTCTACCGGGTCCTGTCCGCGTTCGAGGACACCGGTCGCACCCGCCGCGGCTATGTGGTCGACGGCCTCGGCGCGGCGCAGTTCGCCTCCGACGGCGCGATCGACCGCCTCCGCGCGGTCAACACCGCGCTGGAACGGCGGGCGGGGGGGCGGGGAGGAGCAGCCCACGGC
>NZ_BBPQ01000001.1:0-168370 GCF_000787855.1 Streptacidiphilus anmyonensis
ACCGGGTTGCGCGGCCTGCGGAGCGGGCCTGTGCCCGTCGGCTGAGCCTCCGGGCGTCATCCGAGGACGCCCGCGCGACTCGGCTCCCGGACGCCCAGCGGCACGTCCGGCGCGTCCTCGTCGCCCGGCCTCGGCCCGGCCGGGCTCCAGCCGTGCCGCCGCACCGCACGGACCAGCGCGGTCACCATCGTCGGGTCGAACTGGGTGCCCGAGCACCGCTCCAGCTCCGTGACCGCCTCGTCCACCGGTCGAGCCCGCCGGTAGGAACGGGTGGACGTCATCGAGTCGAAGGCGTCCGCGACCGCGATGACCCGGGCAAACTCGGGGATCTGATCGCCCGCCAGCCCGGACGGGTAGCCGCGCCCGTCCATCCGCTCGTGGTGGTGCAGGATGCCCTCCCGGGCCTCCCCGAGGAAGCCGATCCCGCGCACCATCTCGTGCCCGAACGTCGGGTGCAGCTGCACCGCTTCGTGCTCGTCGTCCGTGAGCGGACCGTTCTTGCGCAGCACGCGCGTCGGCACGCCGAGCTTGCCGATGTCGTGGAGCACGCCGGCGATCCTCAGCGAGGCGACCCGCTCCTCCGCCATCCGCAGCTCACGCGCGATCAGCACCGATGCCCGGCTGACCCGCTCACTGTGCCCACGGGTGTACTCGTCCTTGATCTCCACCGCCTGCACCAGCGCGCTGACCGTCGCCTGGTGCGCGGCCTCCTCCTGCTGGAACTGGGCGAAGACCCACGAGGACACGGTCAGCGGCAGCAGCACCAGCACAGCCGAGAAGACGCCGTAGCGGCCCTGCCACAGCACCGCCATCATCAACCCGATCAGCCCGTACCCGAGACAGGGCACCAGCGAGCGCAGCAGCACGCCGCCCCACACCGTGCGCGGATCGGCCCGCTCCGCGGTGATCCTGATCCCCGCCGCGAGCACGCCGGAGACCACGCAGAAGGCCAGCGCCGCCGCCACTGTCGGCCCCAGCACGGCCGGGAACTGATGCCGCGCCAGCTCTGCGGGCCCGTCGAGTCCACGGAAGACGCCGGCGGCAGCGCAGGTCGCGAGCGCGAGCTGGGCCGCGTTCCACAGCCGCCGCAGGGCTCGCGGCGGCGCTGCGGGCGCGAGGACCGCGCCCAGCACCGGCACGAGCGCGGCCGACCCCGGCCGCAGCAGGGCCGCGGCGGCGAGCAGCACCGGAAAGAACGCCGCCCAGCGCGCGGTCGTCTCCCCGGCGACAGCGCGGGCCGTCGGCCCGGCGACCGCCCCCGCCCGAGTCTGACGCCGCACCAGCCACTCGCACGCGCAGTGCAGCGCGGCCAGGACCGCGACCCGACTCCAGGGGCCCGTGCCCACCCCGCAGGCTGTCACGCACGCCAACGCCCCGACGATCACCGCCCCCGCGTAGGCCCGCCCCCCACGCGCCAGGGGCTGCCCGCCCGCCTCCGCCACCGACTCCGCTCCGCTTTCGCCATGGTCCCCAGGCCCAGCCTCAGTTCATCGCACAGCGACCGCACAGCAGCGGGCGTTCCACGAAAAACTCCACGATCGGGTGACTGCTTACCCAGGCCCACGGTCTTGATGCGGCCAGGACAGCACGATTTCTTCACAGGCGCGGTTTCAAACGTCCGGTGCGTCAAATCTTGGAAACGGCAAGCCACATGGCGCCGAAAAAGCACAACGGTCCACGTCGGAGGGCCAGAGGGCCGCTCTCCGCGGCCCGGTCCCGTACGTGTCGTGCCCGTCCTGCGGTCGGGCCTACTCGGCCGCGGGGGCGGCCGTGTGCTCCGAGAGGAGGTCGCCCTCGACCGGGAGTCCGGCGCGGATGCGCTCGATGCGGGCCATGACCTTGCCGCGCAGGTCCGCGGGGGCGGTGTCGCAGCCGCAGCTGCGCTTCACCAGCGCCTTGATCGCCTGCTCCAGCCCGTACTTCTCCAGGCACGGGCTGCACTCGTCGAGATGCTCACGCAGCTTCGCGCACTCCGCGGCGCCCATCTCGTTGTCGAGGTACTCGTACAAGTGGTCGAGCACGTCCTCGCACGGAGTGTCGTGGTGGTTGCCGCAGCTCATGAGTCCGCGCCTTTCCGGTCATCCCCCGTGCCAGTACCGGCCGGGACCAGCCCGCGCTCACGGGCGTAGTCCTCCAGCAGGGACCGCAGCTGGCGGCGCCCGCGGTGCAGTCGGGACATCACCGTACCGATGGGTGTCCCCATGATGTCGGCAATCTCCTTGTACGCGAAGCCCTCGACGTCGGCGAGATACACGGCGATCCGGAACTCCTCCGGGATCGCCTGCAGGGCTTCCTTCACGTCGCTGTCCGGGAGGTGGTCCAGCGCCTGCGCCTCCGCCGACCGCAGGCCCGTCGACATGTGCGACTCGGCCCGCGCCAACTGCCAGTCCTCGATCTCGTCCGCACCGGTGCGCTGCGGCTCGCGCTGCTTCTTCCGGTAGGAGTTGATGAAGGTGTTCGTCAGGATGCGGTAGAGCCAGGCCTTGAGGTTGGTGCCCTCACGGAACTGGTGGAAGGAGGCGAACGCCTTGACGAAGGTCTCCTGCAGCAGATCCTCGGCGTCCGCCGGGTTGCGGGTCATCCGCAGGGCGGCCGAGTAGAGCTGGTCCAGGTAGCCCAGAGCGTCCCGCTCGAAGCGCTGTGCGCGCTCCGTCTCGGTCTCCTCGGTGTCCTTCTCGGCGACCGGACCCACCTCCTCAGCGATGCCGTGCGTGCTCGCCATGGAGACTATCTGGCTCTGCGCGGAATCGCCCGCGACAGGCCAGTCGGCCCAGGCGAGGAACGACTGGGCGTTCTCCTCCGGACGGGCGGGGCATGCTGCTGGAACCATGAGCTGCCTTCCACTGACGCGTGCGATCTGACTCGATCCTGTCAGTGGGCTCAACCAGTGCGTCCATCCGTACATTCCCGTTCACGACGTCCCCGCGTCCACGTGATCGGGCCGGTGCCCTCGAGTGCTCAGAACTGCTCAGAAGAGCGTCTCCACGATCTCCTCCGGCTCGACCCGTTCCAGGAGCTCGGGTCCATTGTTGCGGAAATTGCCGACCGCGGCACCGACAGGACGCAACTCCATCAGGCCGGGCGTGGGCGGAGCCAGCAGCGCCTGCAGTTCGTCCGCGTCGGTGAGCGAGCGGTCCAGCCAGTCGTCCCAGCGGTCGCGCGGCAGGACGAGCGGCATCCGCGGATGCACTCCCGCCAGCTCCGGCTCGGCGGCGGTCGTGATGACCGTGCAGGTGGTGAGCCATGCCGCCGGGTCGTCCTCGGGGATGTTCCGGTCCCGCCAGAACTCGTAGAGCCCGGCGAAGGCCATCTCCGCGCCGTCCTTCGGGGTCACGAAGTACGGCTGCTTCCTCGGCGCGCCCCTGCGGCCCGGCTCCTTCTCCGCGGTGTGCCACTCGAAATAGCCGTCGGCCGGGAGCAGACAGCGCCGCGTCGTGAACGCGCGACGGTAGGCGGGCTTCTCGTGGATCGTCTCGGCGCGCGCGTTGAACATCTTCACGCCCACGCCCGGGTCCTTCGCCCAGTTCGGGACCAGGCCCCAGCGCAGCGCCCGAAGCTGCCGCACCGGGTCGGGTCCCAGCTCCCGGACGGGGCGCTCCAGCACCGCGTACACGTCCTTGGTCGGCGCCACGTTGTAGTCGGCCGGCAGCGTCTCCTGGGCGTCCCAGCTCCTCACTTCGAAGAGCTCGACCAGGTCCTCGGGCTTCCGACTCGACGCATACCGACCGCACATGAGTTCCACCTTGCCAGCTCACCGCTCAGGCCGGGGCGGGATCCGCCGGGCCCACCCGATCTCCGCCGGGTCCCGTCGCGGCCGAACCGCGACGTGGCTCTCCGGCGTCCACCTGTGCGAGGCTGCACGCCTCGTCCGACGACAGCGGGAACCGGGAAGCAGGGGCACAACGACATGGAGGCGCACAGCATCAGCCAGGTCTGGGACCAGGTGACCGGCACCCAGACCGCGCCGAGCTCCGCCGTGGTCTGGGCCATGGCCGCGGTCGCGCTGCTGGCGGTCGGATGGCGGGCCGTGTGGCAGCTCACCCGCAACGTGGTGACCATCGCCCACGAGGGCGGGCACGCCCTGATCGCGCTGCTGATGCGCCGCCGTCTGCACGGCATCCGCCTGCACTCGGACACCAGCGGTCTGACCGTCTCCTCCGGCAAGCCCTACGGCCCCGGCATGGTGCTCACCGCCGCCGCCGGCTACGTCGCCCCCTCCCTGCTCGGTCTCGGCGGTGCGTGGCTCCTCTCGGCCGGCCACACCACCGCGCTGCTGTGGGCGGTCGTGGCGCTCCTGCTCGGCGTGCTGATCGAGGTACGCAACGCCTTCGGTGTGTTGACCGTGCTCACAACCGGCGCGCTCTGTTTCTCCGTCTCCTGGTTCGGCGGCCCGGAGCTCCAGGGCGCCTTCGCCTATCTCAGCGTCTTCTTCCTGCTGCTCGGCGGCGTCCGGCCGGTGATCGAGCTGCAGAGCAAGCGCGCCCGCCGCCAGGCCCGCGACTCCGACGCCGACCAGCTGGCCCGCCTCACCCGCCTGCCCGGGATCCTCTGGGTCGGCCTCTTCCTGGTGGTCTCCCTCGGCTCCCTGGCCCTCGGCGCCCGCTGGCTCCTCCCGTAGCAGGCCCACCGTGCCTGGGCCGGACCGTTCCGCGGTCGGTTCCCGTCGGCTCCCGCCGGCTCCGCCGTCGGTTCGTCGACACGGTTCCGTGGCCGGTTCCGTCGTCGGTCTCGTGGTCGGCCGTGTGCTCGGTCTCGTGCTCGGTTCCGAAGTCGCCGTTCCGAGCCCCAACCGGTTCGGGGCCTAAGCTGTGTGCTCATGACCGAGCTGCACTGGCCCGCCCCGACCGCGTCCGATCCCGTGGACGCGGTGGTCACCGTGCCCGGCTCCAAGTCCGCGACCAACCGCGCCCTGGTGCTGGCCGCCCTCGCCGCCCAGCCCGGCTACGTCAGGCGCCCGCTGCGCAGCCGCGACAGCCTGCTGATGGCCGAGGGCCTGCGCGCGCTCGGCGTCGGCGTCGAGGACACCCTCAACTCCAGCAGCGGCGTCGGCGGGGGCGGTGAGGCGTGGCGGGTGCTTCCCGCCCCGCTCGGCGGACCGGCCGCCATCGACGTGGGCAACGCGGGCACGGTCATGCGGTTCCTGCCTCCGGTCGCCGCACTCGCCGACGGCCCGGTCCACTTCGACGGCGACCCGCGCTCGCACGAGCGCCCGCTCGGCGGCGTCATCGAGGCGCTGCGCGCCCTCGGCGCCCGCATCGAGGACGGCGGCCGCGGCGCGCTGCCGATGACCGTCCACGGCACCGGCGGCCTGGTCGGCGGCGCGGTCACGGTCGACGCCTCGAGCTCCTCGCAGTTCGTCAGCGCCCTGCTGCTCTCCGGAGCCCGCTTCCAGCACGGCGTCGAGGTGCGGCACGTGGGCGCCCCGGTCCCTTCGCTGCCCCACATCCGGATGACCGTGGAGATGCTCCGCGCCGCCGGGGCCCAGGTCGACGCGCCCGAGGACGGCGGCGAGCCGGACGTCTGGCGCGTCGCACCCGGCGCCCTGCTCGGCCGGGACGTGGTGGTCGAGCCCGACCTCTCCAACGCCGCTCCGTTCCTGGCCGCCGCCCTGGTCACCGGCGGCACCGTCACCGTCCGCGACTGGCCCGCGCGCACCAGCCAGCCGGGTGACGAGCTGCGGGACCTGTTCACACGGATGGGCGGCGCTTGCGAGTTCACAGCTGACGGCCTGCGCTTCACCGGAACCGGCCGCATCCACGGCATCGACGCGGACCTGCACGCCGTCGGCGAGCTGACCCCCGTGGTCGCCGCCGTCGCCCTGCTCGCCGACTCCCCCTCCACGCTGCGCGGCATCGCGCACCTGCGCCTGCACGAGACGGACCGGCTGGCCGCCCTCGCCCGCGAGTTCAACGCCCTCGGCGGCGACGTCACCGAGACCGAGGACGGCCTGCGCATCGCGCCGCGACCGCTGCACGGCGGCGTCTTCCACACCTACGAGGACCACCGCCTGGCCACCGCCGCGGCCGTGATCGGCCTGGCCGTCCCCGGTGTCGAGGTGGAGAACATCGCCACCACCGCGAAGACCCTGCCCGACTTCCCCGACCTGTGGGCCGAACTGCTCGGGTCGAAGGAAGACCCGTTGCCGACCGCCACCACGGGCGGGAAGGGCTAGGGCCACCGCCATGCGCCGCTACGGCAAGGACCCCGACGAGGACGACATCCGCCAGCGCCCCTCCCGGCGCGGATCCCGCCCGCGCACACGGATCCGGCCCACCCACGAGGACGCCGCCGAGGGCATGGTGCTCACCGTCGACCGCGGCCGGTTCACCTGCCTGGTCGACGAAGGCACCAAGCGCGAGCGTGAGATCGCCGCCATGAAGGCCCGCGAACTGGGCCGCAAGGGCGTCGTCGTGGGCGACCGCGTCGCCCTCGTCGGCGACCTCACCGGCGAGGCGGGCTCCC
Source organism: Streptacidiphilus anmyonensis (assembly GCF_000787855.1). GTDB lineage: Bacteria > Actinomycetota > Actinomycetes > Streptomycetales > Streptomycetaceae > Streptacidiphilus > Streptacidiphilus anmyonensis. The sequence continues at coordinate 6,463 of NZ_BBPQ01000001.1, forward strand.
TCGCCCGCATCGTGCGCGTCGAGGAGCGCGACTCCGTGCTCCGGCGGACCGCCGACGACGACGATCCCTACGAGCGCATCGTCGTCGCCAACGCGGACCAGCTGGCCATCGTCACCGCCCTGGCCGACCCCGAGCCCCGCCCGCGCCTGATCGACCGCTGCCTGGTCGCCGCCTACGACGCAGGCATGGAGCCGCTGCTGGTGCTGACCAAATCCGACCTCGCCGGCCCCGAGTCGCTGCTGGAGACGTACGCGCCGCTGGGTGTCCAGCATGTCGTCACCAGCCGCGACACCCTCGCCTCCGAGGGCGCGGAAGCCGTCCGCGAGCTCCTGCGCGGCCTCTCCACGGTCTTCATCGGCCACAGCGGCGTCGGCAAGACCACCCTGGTGAACGCGCTCGTCCCGGACCGCCAGCGGCAGACCGGCCAGGTGAACGCGGTCACCGGCCGCGGCCGGCACACCACGACCTCCGCGCTGGCGCTGCGGCTGCCCGCGGCGAAGGGCCAGGAGTCCGGCTGGGTCATCGACACCCCCGGATTCCGCAGCTTCGGCCTCTCCCACATCGAGCCGTCCCGCGTGATCCTCGCCTTCCCGGACCTCGAGCCGGGCACGGTCGACTGCCCACGCGCCTGCTCCCACGACGAGCCCGACTGCGCCCTCGACGCCTGGGTCGCCGAAGGCCACGCCGACCCGGCCCGCCTCTACTCGCTGCGCCGTCTCCTCTCCGCCCGCGAGGCCCACGAAGGCGACTGACCTCGGCTTTCGCGGGTGTTGAACCGCCTCGAGATGCCGAAGCCCGGGTCCGCGTCGATCATGGTGAGAAGTGATCGTCGGTCCCGGGAGGACGCTGTGGCCTGGCTACTGGTGATCGTCGCGGGACTCCTGGAGACGGGATTCGCCGTCTGCCTGAAGCTCAGTCACGGCTTCACCCAGATCTGGCCCACCGTCGGCTTCGCCGCCTTCGCGCTCGGCAGCTTCGGCCTGCTGACCCTCTCCCTGAAATCCCTCGAGGTCGGCCCTGCCTACGCCGTGTGGACCGGGATCGGCGCCGCCGGGACCGCGATCGTCGGGATGGTCTGGCTGGGCGAGGCCGTCTCCGTGCTCAAGCTGGTCTCCATCTCGCTCGTCCTGGCCGGCGTGATCGGCCTCCAGCTCAGCGGCGGCGCCCACTGACCGGATCGGCGCTCCACCGATCGGGTCGACGCCCGCCGCCCGGCGAACGTTTCCCGCCGCCCGACGCCCGACGCCCGCTGCCCGCCGCCCGCCGAACTTCTCCCGATTCGTCCTTCTCCGGCTTTCTCCTCCTCCGACGCGCGGCACGGGGTGGACGACGCTGGCCCGGACCGGTCGAGATCGTTACTGTTCGAGGCATGGCCGACTACTCCGACGATCTGCGCCTTGCCCACGTCCTCGCGGACCACGCCGACTCGGTGACCCTCGACCGCTTCCGCGCGCTCGACCTCGCCGTCGAGACCAAACCGGACCTCACCCCGGTCAGCGACGCGGACAAGGCCGTCGAGGACCTGCTCCGCAGCGACCTGTCCCGCGCCCGGCCACGCGACACCGTCCTCGGCGAGGAGTTCGGCACCACCACGGGCCAGAGCCCCCGCCGCTGGGTGATCGACCCCATCGACGGCACCAAGAACTTCATCCGCGGCGTCCCGGTCTGGGCGACCCTCATCGCGTTGATGGAGGCCGGTCCGGGCGGTGAGCAGCCGGTCGTCGGCCTGGTCTCCGCGCCCGCACTCGGCCGCCGCTGGTGGGCCGCCCGCGGTACCGGCGCGTTCACAGGGCGCAGCCTCACCCGCGCCAGCCGCATCCGCGTCTCGGAGGTCTCCCGCCTCGAGGACGCCTCGTTCTCCTACTCCTCGCTCACCGGCTGGGAGGAGCGCGGCAAGCTCGACGCCTTCCTCGACCTCACCCGGGCCTGCTGGCGCACCCGCGCCTACGGCGACTTCTGGTCGTACATGATGGTCGCCGAGGGCGCGGTCGACATCGCCGCCGAGCCCGAGCTGAGCCTTTGGGACATGGCCGCCAACTGCGTCATCGTCGAGGAGGCGGGCGGCCGCTTCACCGGCCTCGACGGCATCCCCGGCGTCCGCAGCGGCAACGCCGTCGCCAGCAACGGCCTGCTGCACGGTGAGGCACTCCACCGCTTGGGCTGAGGCACATCTCTGACTGCGCGTGCCTGATCGTCCGCTCGTCCGCTCGCGTGCCCGCCTGCCCGCGCCGGCCGGGACGCCGGTCACTGACCGCGCGCTTACACGAGCGGACGGTACGCTGACGTTCCGTCCTGTCCCCCTTTCCTTGCCGCGAGGACCGCCGAATGTCGTGGATCAGCGACCACCTGCTCTCGCTCAATGGCACGCTGGTGCTGATCGCCGTCTTCCTGCTCCCCGCTCTGGAGTCCTCGGTCTTCCTCGGGTTCCTGATCCCGGGTGAGACCGCCGTGGTGATCGGCGGCGTCACCGCCTACAACGGCCACACCCAGCTGTGGGCGGTGCTGCTCGTGGCGATCCTCGGCGCGGTGATCGGTGACGGGATCGGCTACGCGGTCGGCAAGCGCTGGGGCGACACGCTCCTCGCCCGGCTGCCGGAACGCCTGATCAAGCCCGCCAGCATCCGGCAGAGCAAGGAGCTGATCCGACGCCTCGGAGGCAAGGCCGTCTTCGCCGGCCGCTTCGCCGCGGCCCTGCGCGCGCTCGTCCCCGGCCTGTGCGGCGTCTCCGAGATGCCCTACCGCACCTTCGCACGATGGAACCTGCTCGGCGGCGCGGTCTGGGCCACGGGCTTCGTCCTCCTCGGCTACTTCGCCGGCGCCGGCTGGCACCGGGTCGAGCACTACGCGTCGGTGGCGAGTTGGATCGCGGTCGGCGTCGGCGCCGTCGCCGTCGTCGGCCTCGTCCTCCTCAAGCGCCGCGCGGAGAAGAAGGCCGAAGCCTGGCTGGACGGGGCGGGAGCTGAGGCCGAGGCGGGAGCTGGGGCCGAGGCAGAGAACTCTGCCGTCTGAGGCGCCTGATCCAGAATTGGATCTTGTCCAAAACCGAACGCTCTCCGGCCCCCTGCTACCCTCTCCCCTATGAGTGACCTGCTGGAACGGCTTCGCGATCGCGGATGGCGACTCACCGCGCAACGACGGGTCGTCGCACAGGTCCTGGACGGCGACCACGTCCACTACACCGCCGACGAGATCCACGCCCTCGCGGTGAACCTGCTTCCCGAGATCAGCCGGGCGACGGTCTACAACACGCTCGGCGAACTCGTCTCCCTCGGCGAGGTGTTGGAAGTCTCCACGGACGGCCGCGCCAAGCGGTACGACCCCAACGCCCGCCACGCCCACCAGCACCTCGTCTGCGATGCCTGCGGCACGATCCGCGACGTCCACCCCGCGGGCGACCCCCTCGGCTCGCTTCCGGCCACCGAGCGCTACGGCTTCACCATCTCCGGCGTCGAGGTCACCTATCGCGGCCTCTGCCCCGACTGCGGCACGGCGTAGCAGGGCCCTGGCGAGGGCGGCGCTCACCGCTGCGGCCGCTGCGGCCCCTTGGGCTATCAGGGCCGCTGGGCTCGTCGGGCCGCTGGGCCGGTCGCGCTGGTGCGGCGGCCGGGGCCGGTGGAACCGTCGCGCCGCCCGTTCCCGCGTTACGCGGAGAGCTCAGCGCTCAGCGCTTCCAGCAGTCGCTCCGCCCGCTCCGTGACGCTGACGGGCCCGAGCTCCGCCGCCCGGACGCACCAGACCCGCGCCTCCCGCAGCTCGCCACGACGTGCCGCGACCAGCGCGAGCCGAAGCGCGGCCCGACCGTGCCCGGCCTCCGCCGCGACGGTGTACCAGCGCAGCGCCTCGGACTCGCCGCCCTCGCGGGCCAGCAGCAGGCCGAGGTTGAACGCGCCGCTACGGCTGCCGCCCTCGGCGGCGGCCCGGTACCAACGCTCCGCCTCCTCGGTCTCGCCGCGCTCCGCCGCCCGGACGCCGATGCGCACCTGAGCACGGCCGTGTCCGGCTTCGGCGGCCTTGCGGTACCACCGCTCCGGGTCCTCACCGCGCCCGCCGGTCTCGTCCTCGTACCGCTCCAACAGCACCGCGAGACGGAACGCACCCTCGACCGAGCCACCCTCGGCGGCCTGGCGGTACCGCGCCGCAGCCGCGGCCAGATCGCCGCGCCGCTCCTTCGCGACGCCGAGCTGCAACGCAGCATCCGCGTGGCCCTCGGCAGCCGCGCGGGCGTACCACTCCTGCGCCGAGTGCAGTTCGCCGCGCTCCGCGTGCAGGATGCCGAGGTTGTAGGCGGCGTCGACGGAACCCGCCTCGGCCGCCTTGCAGAACCACGGCTCCGCGCCCGGCGTGTCGCCCCGCTGCAGCAGCATCACCGCCAGCGCGTTGCTCGCCTCACGGTGTCCCGCGTACGCCGCGCGCCGGTACCACTGCTCGGCCATCGCTTCCTGGCCACGGGCCGCCGCCATCAGGCCGAGGTTGAAGGCCCCGTTGTGGTCTCCGGCGTCGAGGGCGGAGCGGTACCACTGCTGCGCCATCTCCGTCTCGCCCCACTCGTCGTGGAGTGCGCCGAGCGCGTTGGCGGCGGTGCCGTCGCCGGCCTCGGCGGCCTCACGCCACCAGTCGGCGGCGCCGACCGCGTCGCCCTGGTCACGCAGCAGGAAGCCCAGCGCGCAGGCCGCGCGTGCCTCGCCCGCCTGGGCCGCCTGCCGGTACCAGCGCGCCGCCTCCTCGCGTTCGCCGCGCGCCTCGAGCAGGTGGCCGAGGCGCAGTGAGGCCGCCGTGTGGCTGCGCGCCGCTGCCTGCCGGTACCACGGCTCGGCCCCTGCGGAATCTCTGGCGCCTTCGCGCAACCGCCCGAGCCGGTAGGCCGCCTCCCGGTGGCCGACCTCGGCGGCCGTGCGGAACCACCGCTCGGCGCGGGCCGTGTCGCGGCGGTGCTCCAGCAGGTCGCCGAGGGCGTAGGCGCCACCGGTGTGTCCTTGCTCCGCCGCCTGAAGCAGCCAGTACTCAGCGGCGGGCTCGTCGCCGCGGTCGCGCAGATGCAGTCCGAGGGCGTGCGCGGCGGGCGCGCTGCCGGCGACGGCGGCTTCGCGCCACCATGTACCCGCCTCGTCGCGGTGTCCGCGCTGGTGCAGCAGCACACCGAGGTTGTTGGCACCGGCCCGCAGTCCGGCCGCGGCCGCGCGGCGGAGGTAGGGCTCGGCTGCCTCCAGGTCCCCCCGGCGCAGCAGCAGGGCGCCCAGCAGGCTGGCCGCCCCGGCGTCGCCGGCTTCGGCGGCCTCGCGGTAACGCTGCTCCAGCGCCTCCCGCTCGCGCGCCGCCAGCACCTCTTCGAAGCTCTCCGCGCCCGCCGCGCTCTCCCCGCCGAACGATGCCTCGCCCGCGGCGACGGGATCGAGGTCGCAGCCGACGGCCCCGCCGTCGATCGCCTCCTCGTCGATCGCCGCGTGGCCGGCCGTCACCCCGTCGAGCCTGGAGCCCGCGAATGTCGCCGCGGTGGGGGGCGCCCCGGCATCGGCCGGGGCGCCGTCCGGTCTCATGCCTTCGGGCTGCACCGGATCGACAAGCACGTGGTCGGGTTGCGCAGGGTCGCGATGGCCAGGAGCGGGAAGCGGCGAGTCGAGGAGCACCTGAGCGGGCAGAGCCGTGCCGTTCGACTGGGCATCCTGGACGCGCTGCGAAGGCAGCCGCCCCGCCTGCTCGGCCCCTGTCGGGCCTCCAGCCATTACCGACATGTCGACTCCCGCGTCCGCCGGGGATGCGGGCACCCCTGGTACGCAATCGCCCCTGTGGAGCTCATCGTCGCACCATCCGCAACCCGCGTACACCTGGTATACCGCAGCTTGTGAGGGTACTTCAGCGCTTTGTCGATATCGCGACACATCTACCGTGCGACACCTGTGCGAGTGCCCGCCCCCAGCCTGGCTCCGACCTCCCGCGACCCCCATCTTCCCCTGCGGAGAGTCGATAAGACTGCCCGTCAGATTCCGCACCCGTTCGGCAGAGCCCCGCGCGTGTCGGCGCGTCCGGGGGGCGGTGTCGAGCGTGAGCAGAACATCTCCGACATGCGACAGGCCCGGTGCGTGTGCACCGGGCCTGTCTTCAGTAGCGGGGACAGGATTTGAACCTGCGACCTCTGGGTTATGAGCCCAGCGAGCTACCGAGCTGCTCCACCCCGCGTCGTTGTGCTTCTACTCTACGACGGCACGGCCGATCAGAGCAAATCGATATAACCAGCGGTGAGGCTCCAGGCCTGCGTCAGCAGTATCGGTCGATCTTTAGCGGAGGCCTGAGGCTCCCAAAGTCGTTCGACGGTCCATCGCGGCAGCTGGCAGGCCCCGCCATATGGAGCCACTCGACGCCCTGACGGAACTCGCACGGCTGGCGCAACTGGGTCACGACTGTCCGGCCACCTGTCCGGGTGGTCGGCGCTGAGGAGTGGATTCGAATCCGTCACGGCCTCCGATTCGGGCAAAGGTTCCGGGGAACGGTGACGGCAGTCCCGAGGCCGGGTGGGATCGGGATCTTCGTCGACATCGGCCCTCCCTGACGACTTCGCCCAGCGGAAGGCCGACTGGCGGCCGGACTGGCCCAGAACGTGCCGGTGGTCACTGCTGACGGAGCGACCGAACCGACAAGCAGCTCTCGAACGTGACGACGACGAAGGCCCGGTGCGTATGCACCGGGCCTTCGTCTTGAGTAGCGGGGACAGGATTTGAACCTGCGACCTCTGGGTTATGAGCCCAGCGAGCTACCGAGCTGCTCCACCCCGCGTCGTTGTGTCTCAACCATAGCACGTGCTCAGAGCAGTCCCTCAACCGAGATAACGGACCAGCAGCGGGTAGACCCCGCCCACCAGGCCCGAGCAGACCACCAGCAGCCCGAGCCCCGTCAGGGCCGGCAGCCAGCGGTGACGCAGAGGAACGGTCAGGAAGAGCACCGCGCAGATAAGCGCGACCCAGCACAGCAGCGACTTGGCCTGGAGCCAGGCGCCGAGCTCGCGGGGGCCCAGTTCGCCGGCCCGGCCGACGATCTCGAACCGGTCCAGCCAGTACGCCGCCGCCTTCAGCCCCAGCAGCACGGCGCACAGCACCGACAACTGCGCCCGCGCCGCGGCGGTGCTCCGTCTGCGCCGGTCCTGAAGTTGCAGCCCGCCGTACAGGTAGTGCACCGCGCCTGCGGCCGCCAACGAGGCGACCATCGCCGCGAAACCGAAGTCGACCAGGAAGCGGTACCAGGGGACCGTGGTCAGGTAGAAGCCCGAAGGCCGGTGCAGGATCGGATCCCGCACGCCCCATTCGGCGCCGCGCACCGTCTCCTGCCACAGCTCCGCGTGCGTGGCCGCGGCGGCGCCCGCGAGCACCCCCGGCACGCCGGCGACAGTCGCCAGCAGCACCGGTTTGCGCCCCGCGACAAGCTGACGGCACGGGTCCAGGCTCACCTGCTCGGGTGACATCACGCTCAACGGCTGGCGCAACCGGTGCGCGAGCCAGCAATTGCCACCCACCAGCAGCGCCATGACGGAGCCGAAGACCAGGAACAGGCTGAACTGCGCCCAGGTCGGTGCGACGAGCACCGCCAGGGCACCCAGCATCAGGCCAGCCGAGATCGCCGAGGCCAACGGCAGCACGCGCGGACGGCGCCGCGTCGGGCCGGGCGTCGGCATCTGGAATACCAAGGCGGGTCCTCGGGGAACTCGTCGTCGACTGGGCAGGTCGGCCCTGCCCCGGCGGGGTTCCAGGGACCGCTAGTCCAACTCCGACGACGATTATTTGAGTTCCCGCTTACATGTGAGGATATGGAGCATGTCCGACGCCACACCCCCCGCCGCCCGCCCGCTGACCCGCGCCGCACTCGAGATCGACGAGTACGTCGCCGGCCTCGGCTGGGACCAGCCCGCCCGCCTCTTCGCCCTGGTGGACACGGGCAAGCTCCTGGCGAACGAACCCGCCCTGGCCCGTCAGCTCGGCCTGGAGCCCGGAGCCGAAGGCGAGCTGACCCCGATCGAGCAGGAAGAGCTCCCTCGCGACGCCAAGCTCGACGAGTTCCTGGGCACCATCGCCTGGCCGGACGCCGTCGCCGGCTGCGCCCTGGTCGTCGAGCGGCTGATCCTCCCGCCCTCCGCCGAGTCGCAGCTGCCCAAGGGCAAGAGCGAGCGCGAACTGACGGCCTTCGTGGCGAGCCACCCGGAGCGCCAGGAGGTCAGGATGACGGTCGCCGTGCTGCGCGACGGCACTCGCGAGTCCGCGCTGCGCCTGCGCGAAAAGGACTCCTCCCGTGAGGTCCTCACCGGTCCGGACCTAGTCCCCGGCCTCGCCGACGCGCTGCTGACCACGTTCAGCTGACCGTACGGGCGGCCCTGGCGAGTCGGCCCTGGTCGGGCCGACCGACCCGGGGCCGACCCGAGCGTCCGCCCTGGTCTCCGACCGCCTGCCGGCCGCCCGCGCCCGCCTGGCCGCCTGGCCTCTTGGCCTGCTGGGCCTCTTGCCTCCTGGCCTGTCTGGCCTGTCTGGCCTGTCTGGCCTGGGCCTACTCGGTCTACTCAGCTTACTTGGTCGTGCAGGAGGGCAGCGCCGAGGTGTTGCCCGAGCGGATCTCCGAGAGGGCCTGGAGCGCCCCCTTGAGGCTGGTCTCCTTGACGAGGGTGAGGCCCTTGGGCGTGGAGGCGGCAGCCTCGGCGCAGTTGTCGGCCGGGGTGAAGAAGTACTGCGCCCCGGCGTCACGGGCCGCGATCAGCTTCATGCTGATGCCGCCGATCGGCCCGACGTTTCCGTCGGCGTCGATGGTGCCGGTGCCAGCGATGAACTTGCCGCCGGTCAGGTTGGTGCCGTCGAGCTTGTCCACGATGCCCAGCGCGAACATCAGGCCGGCGCTCGGCCCGCCGACGTCACCGAGGTTGATCTGCACGTCGAACGGGAAGGTGTGCTCGACGTCCGGCTGGATGCCCACCATCGCCTTGCCGGTGTCCGGGTTCTTCGCGGTGGTGATCGTCACCTTCTGCTCGACGGCGGCCTGCTGGGCCGGCGTCTGGGTGACGTCCGAGGTCTTCGCCTTGGGGATCACCGTGAAGACCACGTCCTGGCCCGGCTGGTGCTTGGTGACCAGCGTGGAGACCTGCTGCGGGTCGGTGACTGGCGTGCCGTCCACGGCCACGATCACGTCGCCGGCGTGCAGCTTGCCGACCGAGGGGCTGCCCTCCACGACCGCGGCGACCACGACCTCGGCCTTGACCGGGTACCCCAGGCTGCTGAGCGCGGCGGCCTTGGCGCTGTCCTGCGAGGCGGAGAACTCCTCGGCGTTCTGCTGCTGGGCCTGCTGCTCGGTCTGGTTGTCGGGGTAGAGCGTGCTGTGCGGCACGATCGCCATGTCGCTCTTGACCCAGCCGATCAGCGCGGAGACCAGGCTCGGCTGGTAGTCCGCGCTGCTGACCTCGACCGTGGTCATGTTCAGGTTGCCGGTCGTCGGAAAGGTCTGGTGACCGGTGATGACGATGACCGGCTTGCCGTTCTGCTCGCCGAGCGTGTTGTAGGTCGGCCCGGGGCTCATCTCGGCATAGGGCGCCGGCACCACGAGGGCGACGCAGAAGAGCGCTATGAGCATCAACGTGGCGGCGAGCATCGTCGCGGAGCGGCGTGGCATGGCACGACAGTACGGGACGCGCGCGCAGTCGCGCCCGGCGGACTAGGCTTCCGGCCGACCGGTCGTGCGCTCCATGGCCTCGCGGAACCGCTCGTAGCCCTGGACCGAGTCCCGGTCGCCCGTCGTACGGGTTCGGGAGGACCAGGTCACCCAGAGTCCGGCGAACACGCCACCCACCAACGGGATGATCCACCAGGCGAGCACACCCATGTCGTTCTCCCAGATCATCGTGATATCAGCAGACTAGTGGCTGATCGGCACAACGATCACCGGGCCATGCCGGTCACGCACCCGATCCATACCCGTGCGACGAGTGGTCGAGACAGTTTCCGGCGTCCCGGCCGCGTCGGGCCGGTGTGCGCGCGGGGTGGCAGGGGTTGCTCCGGGCGGGTTGCAGCGACCGCTCAGCAGGCGGCGACCCACTCCTCGGCGCCGTCGACGAAGCGCTGGTGCTTCCAGATCGGCACCTCGTGCTTGAGGGTGTCGATCAGGCGCCGACATGCCTCGAAGGCCTCACCACGGTGTGCACAGGAGACGGCCACGATCACCGCGACGTCGTTGATCTCCAGCAGTCCGACCCGGTGCACGGCGGCGAGCGCGAGGACGGGGAAGTCCGCACAGACCTTCTCGGCGACCCGGCGAAGCTCGGCCTCGGCGGTCGGGTGCGCGCTGTACTCCAGGGCGGTGACGCCCTTGCCGCCGTCGTGGTTGCGGACGGTGCCGATGAACACGTCGGTTCCGCCGGCGGCGTCGTGCTGCACCGCGGCACAGACCTCGTCGAGCGACAGCGCGGTCTCGCGCAGCGCGAGCAGGCGGATCGGGTCGTCGGCCGTCGTGTTGGGGCTCATGGCCTCCATGATGACGGATCCGAGACGCGTCTCAAGCATCGATTCCGCATCGTGACATTCAACTTCCATTGTTGGCCCGGCTGTCTGGCGCTCGCACGCCGCAGGCGCTCACCCTCAGACGCGCCTCCGCTTGCGGGCCCGACGCACCAGCGCCGCCGTGCCCACCAGGGCGACCGTGGCTCCGGCCGCACCGAGGCTGGTCGCGGCGTCCTTGCCGCTCAGGCGGCGGCCGGCCACCGCGTGGTTCCCGGAGACCTGGGCCAGCAGCTCCGCCAGCACGTCCTCGTTGCTGTGACGCGGCCGCCAACCCGCCTCGTGCAGCCTGCTCCCCGAGACCACCCAGGGATACATCGTGTAGGCCAGATCGCCCGCCGGCGCCGGAGTCAGACCGAGCCGGTGCAGGCGGGCCGCCGTCCCCAGCGCGAGCGAGGCGGGCAGTTCCATCCGGCGGATGCCGGTGATCTGCTCGACCTCCTCCTGCTCCAGCCAGCCGTCGCAGCCCACGGTGACCTCGCCCTCGACGAAGCCGAGCGCGGCGTACTCCAGGGCGGTGGTCAGGTCGTCGACATGACAGAACTGCCAGCAGGGCCGGGAGCCCGCGACCACAAGCAGACGCGGCGCCTCGAAGTGCCGGGTCAGCACCGTGTCCACCCCCGGCCCGACGAGCACCGCCGGACGCAGCACCGTCACCGAGAGCCCCGGATGGACATGCGGCGCCCTGCGGGCGAGGCGCTCGATCTCCAGCAGGTCACCCACGAGAGTGGCCTCTTCGGTGGCGCGAAGCGGCGCGTCCTCGGCCATGGGGACCTCGTTGTCGGCCAGGGCCCCGTAGACCATGGCCGAGGTGCACAGCACCACCCGGTGCACTCCCGCGGCCGCCGCTGCCGTGATCACGGTCTGGGTGCCCCGCACGTTGTAGGCCGACCGCGCCTTGGGATCCGACTCCATCCCGAGGTCGAGTGCCAGGTGAACCACCACGTCCACCCCGGCCAGCCGCTCGGCCACAGCCGGGTCCCGGACGTCGAGGACCCGCCACTGGACGCCCTTGGCCTCGCCGCGACGCTCGTCGATCGCCAGCACCCGCCGCACCCCCTGGGCCTCGGCCAGGCGGCGGACCAGCCGCTCGCCCATGCCGGAGGCCGCGCCGGTGACGGCCACGACCAAGGGCGGTCCTGTGTACTCGGCACGGTCCACCTCGGCCTCCTCCGTACCCGCCGGACCCACCTGGTCACCGGTCAGCCGAGAGCGAACGTCCGAAGGCGGGGAACTCACCGGCTATCCTCCACGGTTAGTTTTGATGCGTACGTAAGTGTCACGTACCGGTCCATCCTGCCCGAGGCCAGGGCATGGCGGTGCACCCGGCACCCGCCGTGTTCCGGCGCCGGCCTATCAGATCGAGGCGACTCGTGAGCGACATCCCCTTCGGCTTCGGCCTTCCCCCCGAGGAGCCCGAGGAGGGCAAGGAGGGGAAGCAGGGCGGCTCCGGCAGCCAGGGCGGCTCCGGCGGCCACAACGACAAGGGCGCCGGCGGTGGCGGCGGCTCCGACAGCGGCGACAGCGGGAGCTCGGGGAGCGGCTCCGGCAGTGGCGGTCAGGGCGGCAACCCGTTCGGTTTCGGTTTCCCCGGTTTCCCCGGCCTGCCCGGCGGTCCGGGCGGCTCCGGCGACGCCGGTGACAACCCCTTCGCCGCCCTCTTCGGCGGTCTGAGCCAGAACGACCTGGGCGCGGCGTTCCAGCAGCTCGGCCAGATGCTCTCCTTCGACGGCGGGCCGGTCAACTGGGAGCTCGCCAAGAACATCGCCCGCCAGGCGGTTGTGCAGGGCACGGGCGAGGAGGGCTCCAAGGAGCGCTCCGTCGCGGAGTCGGAGCGATCCGCCGTGTCCGAGTCGATGCGCCTCGCCGAGCTCTGGTTGGACTCCGTGACGGCGCTGCCCGCCGGTGCGGCCGCCGCCGTCGCGTGGAGCCGCGCCGAGTGGATCGAGGCCACCCTGCCGACCTGGCAGCAACTGGTGGACCCGGTCGCCGAGCGGGTCGGCTCGGCGATGGGCAGCGTGGTCCCCGAGGAGATGCAGGCCATGGCCGGCCCGCTGCTCGGCGTGATGCGCAGCATGGGCGGTGCCATGTTCGGCACCCAGATCGGCCAGGCGCTCGGCGCCCTGGCGGCCGAGGTGCTCGGCTCCAGCGACGTCGGCCTGCCGCTGGGCCCGGCCGGCAAGGCCGCGCTGCTGCCGCAGAACATCGAGCTCTTCGGTGAGGGGCTGTCCGTGCCCGCCGACGAGGTCCGCCTGTACCTCGCCCTGCGCGAGGCCGCCCACCAGCGCCTCTTCGCCCACGTGCCGTGGCTGCGCCAGCACCTCTTCGGGACCGTCGAGGCATACGCGCGCGGCATCAAGGTCGACACCGCCCGCCTGGAGGATCTGGTCGGCCAGGTCGACCCGACCAACCCCGAGTCGCTGCAGGAGGCTCTGGGCGGCGGTCTGTTCCAGCCCGAGGACACCCCCGAGCAGAAGGCCGCGCTGGCCCGGCTGGAGACCGCCCTCGCCCTCGTCGAGGGGTGGGTGGACGCCGTCGTCCACGCGGCCGCGTCCCCGCACCTTCCGCACGCCGCGGCCCTCCGCGAGACCCTGCGCCGCCGCCGCGCGACGGGCGGCCCGGCCGAGCAGACCTTCGCCACCCTGGTCGGTCTGGAGCTGCGCCCGCGCCGTCTCCGCGACGCCTCCCGCCTGTGGGCCTCACTGGCCGACGCCCGTGGCACCGACGGCCGCGACGCCCTCTGGGGCCACCCGGACATGCTGCCGACCGCGGCCGACCTGGACGACCCGGACGGCTTCGTCCACGGTGCCGCCACCCCGGATCTCGCCGATGGTGGCATCGACTTCTCCAAGCTGGACGAGATGCTCAACGAGGCTGCCGGGCGACGCCCCGGCGCCCCCGGCGCCGAAAAGGGCCCCGACGACGGCTCCGACAAGGACGGGCCTGCGGGCGAAGGCCAGTCGGCCGACGAGACCGGCGAAGGAAAGCCGGGCAACGGTGACGAGGACGAGGGAAAGCCGGGTACCGAGCAGTGATCTCGCGCCCCGAGACGATTTCCCTGTCCGCCCTCCACGCCGACGCCGTGCGGACGCTGAGCGCCTGGAAGGCGCCCGACCCCGAGCAGGACCTGCTGCGGCACGACTACCTGGCGCACCTGGACGCCCGGGTCGACGGGGTCTGGCGCAGCTGCCGTCCCGCCCACATCACCGCGAGCGCCCTGGTCGTCGACGCGGAGAACAGGCGGGTGCTGCTCACCCTGCACCCGAAGGTCGGCCGCTGGCTCCAGCTCGGCGGTCACTGCGAGCCGGAGGACCCGACCCTGGCCGAGGCCGCCCTGCGCGAGGCCCGCGAGGAGTCCGGCATCGTCGACGGCCTGACCCTGATCGGGGAGGGGCCCGCCAAGCTGGACCGCCATGCGGTTCGCTGCGCCGGCAAGGACCAGCCGGAGAACACCCATCTGGACGTCCAGTACCTGGTCCTCGCCCCGACCGACGCGGTGGCCCGGATCAGCGAGGAGTCCCTGGACCTGCGCTGGTTCCCGTGGGACGGGCTGCCTGTGGACACCGACGCCTCGGTTCGGCGGCTGACCGAGCTGGCCGGACTCGCGCTGCGCTGAGCCGGCTGGGGGCGCTGGCGGCGGACCGGGTCGGGTGATGCCGGGCCGCCGACGTGCGCCGGCATGAGGGGCGCCGGGATCAGGTTCGCCGGGCGGCGGCGCAACGGCCGGAAGGCCGCCCGACGCGCCCCGTCTGCTCGATGTGCGCGGCCTCAGTGGCTCTCGCGCTGAGAGGGCAGCCGGGCGGCGACGACTCCCTCGAGGTAGCCTCGCGCCCGTTCGGTGCGGGGGTAGGCGTCGAGCAGGGCCCAGAACCGGCTCCCGTGGTCCGGCTCCAGGAGGTGGGCGAGCTCGTGCAGCAGCACGTAGTCGACCACGTATTCGGGCATCCCCTGCAGCCGGTGCGAGAGGCGTATCGTCCCCTCCGAAGGAGTGCAGGAGCCCCAGCGGGTGTTCTGGTTGGTGACCCAACGGACGCTCCGGGGCTTCGCCCGGCCACCCAGGTACTTCCTGGACAGCTCACAGGCGCGCGCCGCGAGCTCGTCGTCACCGCGGATCTGCCGGCTCTCCCGGGCGTCGAGCCGATCCAGCATCCGTTCCACCCAGCGCTTCTCCTCGGCCGCGGACATGCGGGCGGGGATCAGCACAATGGTTCGTCCGTCCTCGCGATAGGCGGACACCGTGCGGCTGCGGCGGGCGCTTCTGCGCACCTCGACGTTCTGCGCCGACAACCTGCTCTGGGTTGGTGCCAGAGCAGGCCTGCGCGGCGCAGCAGGACGGTGCTCCGGTCCAGCAGCCACGCCGGAGACGCTACCTGCCAGGACCGACAAAAGTCCCCACCCCTTGGCTGAATTTCTCCCTTCGGGTGGTCATCGCCACCGCGGGAATAGTGCTGATTCGCGACAAACCCGGACCAACTCACGCGGGAATTGAGCGATCATCAGACCATATCCACAGCCCTGTGGATAACTTTGCGCACGTTTTCCGCCCCGGGTGCATGCTGAGCCCGTCAGATCCGGCAGGACCCACCGCTCGGAACGGAGACGTCGATGCGCCCCTGTCTCAAGCCCGCTCTGCACCGTGCCTGGCGCGACCGGGAGACACTGCAGTTCGGCCTAGGCGCCGGGCACGGCGGCACGGTGGCGACCGCACCCGACGAGGCGCGGTTCCTGGACCTGCTGGACGGCACGCGGGAGCTGGCCGCGCTGCCCGGCGAGGCTGCTCGCCTGGGCATCGGCCCGGAGCGCGTGGGCGAACTGCTGGAGGAGCTGCTCGCCTGCAACGCCCTCGACGACAGCGCCGCCCATCGGCCGCTGCTGGCCCTGCCGCCCGAGGAACGGGCGCGGCTCGCACCGGATCTGGCCGCGCTCTCGCTCGCCCGGCCCGGTCCGGGTGCCGCTCCCGCAGCCCTGCTCGCCCGCCGGGAGGCCCGGGTCGAGGTCCGCGGGGCCGGGCGGGTCGGGGCGGCGGTCGCCTCGCTGCTCGCCGCAGCCGGGGTGGGTCGGGTCCGCGTGCGGGACGCGGGCCGTGTCCGGCCCGAGGACGCCTCGCCGGCGGGGCTGCGCCCCGACGACGCCGGTCGGTTGCGCACCGACGCGGCAAAGGCCGCCGTCCGCCGCGCCGCGCCCTGGCGGCCGGACGAGACGGCCGCCGCCCAGGGGCTTCCGGATCTCGTCGTGGTGGCGCCGCGCGGGCTGCCCGATCCGGAGCACGGGCAGGCGCTGGTGCAGGCCGGGCTCCCCCACCTGTACGCGGGTGTGGTGGAGACGACCGGTTCGGTGGGGCCGCTGGTCCTGCCAGGCAGCAGCCCGTGCGGGCGCTGCCTGTCCTGCCGACGCGCCGAGGAGGATCCGAGCTGGCCCCTGCTCCTGGCCCAGCACTGCAGCGGCCGCGCCGCGCCGGGCGCCTGCGATGCGACCCTGGCGGCCACGGTCGCGTCCACCGCGGCGCTGCACGCGCTGATCTACCTGGACGGCGCGGCACCGCCTAGCCTGGGCGGGTGGGTCGACATCTCCATGGTCGACGGCTCGATGCGCCGCCGCCCCCTGGATCCGCACCCCGATTGCGGCTGCTGCTGGCAGCCCGGGGCACAATGAGCTCAGCCGCACGCACCACACACGCACCGGACGAGGATCCGCCCGGGCTCGATCGGCCCGAAGCGCGTCCACGGAGCAGGGAGGCATCCGTGAGCGATCTTCCACGCAAGGCAGTGACCCGCACGGCGAAACTCGCTGCCCTGCCGCTGGGGATAGCCGGACGCGCCACTCTCGGTCTGGGCAAGCGCATCGGCGGCCGGCCGGCCGACGAGGTGGCGGCCGAACTCCAGCAGCGCACCGCCGACCAGCTGTTCAAGGTGCTCGGCGAACTCAAGGGCGGAGCCATGAAGTTCGGGCAGGCGCTGTCCGTCTTCGAGGCCGCCCTGCCGGAGGAGGTGGCGGGCCCGTACCGGGCGGCGCTCACCAAGCTCCAGGAGGCCGCGCCGCCGATGCCCGCCGCCTCCGTGCACAGTGCTCTGGCGGAGCGGCTCGGCCCCGACTGGCGGGAGCTCTTCGCCTCGTTCGAGGACAAGCCGGCCGCGGCCGCCTCGATCGGCCAGGTCCACCGGGCGGTCTGGCACGACGGGCGCGAGGTGGCCGTCAAGGTGCAGTACCCGGGCGCGGGCGACGCCCTGCTCTCGGATCTCACCCAGCTGAGCCGGGTGGCCAGGCTGATCGGTCCGCTGATCCCGGGCCTGGACGTCAAGCCGCTGATCGCGGAGCTGCGCAACCGCATCACCGAGGAGCTCGACTACGAGCTGGAGGCCGAGTCCCAGTCGGTGCACGCCGAGGAGTTCGCGGACGACCCGGAGATCCGGGTCCCGGCGGTGGTCCACTACGCCGACCAGGTCCTGGTCACCGAGTGGATGGAGGGCGTCCCGCTCTCGGAGGTGATCGCCTCCGGGACCCAGGAGCAGCGGGACCGGGCAGGCAGGCTGCTGGCTCGCTTCCTGTTCGCCGCCCCGGCGCGCACCGGGCTGCTCCACGCGGATCCGCACCCTGGCAACTTCCGTCTGCTGGTCGACGACGGCCCGGCGGAGGGCTGGCAGTTGGGCGTCCTCGACTTCGGCACGGTCGACCGCCTGCCCGAAGGGCTGCCGCTGCCGATAGGGACGGCACTTCGCATGGCGCTCCAGGGCGACGCCAACGGGGTTCTGGAGATGCTGCGGCAGGAGGGCTTCGTCAAGCCCACCATCGAGCTGGACGCTGACGCGGTGCTGGACTACGTACTGCCGATCATCGAGCCGGCGGCCGTCGACGAGTTCCGGTTCACCCGCAGCTGGATGCGGGCCCAGGCGGCCCGGATCGGCGATCCTCGTTCGCCCGCCTACGCTCTGGGGCGTCAGCTCAACCTGCCCCCGTCGTACCTGCTGATCCACCGAGTGACGCTCAGCACCATCGGTGTGCTGTGTCAGCTGGACGCCACCGCTCCCTTCCGCGACGAGTTGCTCGCATGGCTGCCGGGCTTCGCGGACGAGGAGGCCATCGCCTGAGGCTCTTCCGGTCGGCTGCGGCCGCCCGGGAAGCCCTCGGGCCCGCCTCCCCCTGGGGAGACGGGCCCGATCACTGTCGATACGGATCCACGTACGGTGTCGCCTGTTCGGTCCTGCTGTTCAGCACTGCCGTGCTGACGGATCGTCGGCTCAGAGGACGACGGCGGCGAGCGCGCGCCGGGCGCGCAGCGAGGCGCGCTCGGCGCGGCGCCTCAACTGCAGCGCGCGCAGCAATCGTTCGCGCTCGGCCTCCTGCAGTCGCTCTTGCATGTGGACACGGGCCAGGGCTTCGGGCATGAGTTGCATGGTGAGGGTCCTGTTCTGGGAAGTCTCGGTGTGCTGTGCGGGGCGGGGACGTGCGTCGGCGGGACGGTTCATCGAAGGGACCTGCTTGTCGTCGAGGGGGTTCGGATCGATCACCGGATCGGCGATCTCGCGGATTGAGCTGCGCAGCGCGCTTACGGCGGTCACGCCAGGACCTCGGACTTGCGCGGGCGACCACGCGGCCGCTTCCGGGCCACGACGACACCCTGGACGAAGAGCTCGCCGCCCCAGACCCCCCAGGGCTCCCGGCGCTCGAGCGCACCGGTCAGGCAGGCGTCCTTCACGGGGCAGGTGCCGCAGAGGGACTTGGCGTACTCCACGTCCGCGGGGGTCTCGGCGAAGAAGACCTCGGGGTCGAGAGAGCGGCAGGGGATCGGGACGCCGAGCGTGTCGGCCTCCTCGAACGCGGTGAGCTGCATCAGGGAAACCTCCGGGGGGTGGGAGTCATCGAAGTGGTCGGCCTTGGCTGCGGACGGGGCGTGCGGGGTGGTCACCGGTGACACGGTCGCGTCGTCTTCCTGTCTGAGTCGGTGTGCTCGATTGGGTTCTGTTGTGCGCCTGTGGGCAAACAGAAGGGCCGCGGATCCCGATTCGGGTTCCGCGGCCCTGGAAAGCCGACCTGATGCAGGCTCAGGTTCGATCTATCCCAGGGTCGGGTCCGCGGAGGGCCCGGATCGTCATCGCCGCTGCGGCGATCTTCTGCGTGTGGAGCTGGTGCTGCTGGGACTGCTGCTTCTCGGAGGCTCCGGCACCCGCCGCGTCGCCATAACCGCCCGGGGCGGCCATGATCGCTACGGGTGCCGACAGCGGTCGCTCGAGACGACGGGCATCCCACGCGCCGAAGCCATTGCCGGCCAGGGCGGCAGCGGTGGCACCCAGGACGGCGACCTCGGAGACGACGCGCACCGGAGTGGCGACGACACGGGCACCGGCAAGGGACAGACCACTGGCCTTGACACAGGGCAGGGCGGCGTTGCGCATGCCGAAGTCGGCGGCGGTCACCGTCTGGCCAGCCAGTTTCGTCATCCTGGTCACAATGTCCGCCTCCCTTCGGCGCGCTCGGGGTCCGCTGGTGTCGCGGACCCGCAGGTGGTCACTTCTCTCTCATAGCTTGCAGGACAGCCCGGGAGCTGTACAGCACGCAGCAGTAACGCCCGCTGCAGGTTGTGCCTGAGTGGGCTCGGCCTCGTTTCCTCGACCGTGCTCGGCACGCTAGTAGGGTCCGCACTGCGCGCGCAAACTATTTTTCCGGCGAGTCTTCAGCCGACATCTCCGCGGGCGTCGGCTCGCCCCAGAGGTCCGAGATGTCCGCCTGATCGCCCTGCTCGGACGCGCCCTCGGGCCGGTCCCCCGAACGCGGATCGGGCAGCACCTCGCCCCCGGCCGGATCGGCCCCGGCGCACAAGGACAGCACCGCCTCGCCGTACTTGTCCAGCTTGGCGCGGCCCACCCCGGAGATCTGACCGAGCTCCGGGAGCGAGCCCGGCTGCTGCTCGGCGATGGCGATGAGCGTGGCATCGGTGAAGACGCAGTAGCCCGGCAGACCCTGCTCCCGGGCCGTGCGGCCGCGCCAGTCCCGCAGTCGCTCGTACAGGGCCTCGTCCAGCGAGGACGGGCAGTCCTCGCAGCGGCGCAGCTTGCGTTCGACGGCCTCGGTGAGCACCCGGCCGCAGACCCGGCACTTGATCGGCGAGCGGCTCCGCGCGGCACGACCACCCTGTGCGCCCTGCCCGCCCGCGCCACTGCGGCCACCACCAGCGGCACGCAGCGAGGAGCCGGGCCGCAGGCCGTCGAGGAAACGGGAGGGGCTGCGCGAGGCACGACCACCCGGCGAACGGGACAGCGCCCAGGACAGCCCCAGGTGCACCCGGGCCCGGGTGACGCCGACGTACAGCAGCCGCCGCTCCTCCTCGACCTGCTCGTCGGTCTTGGCGTACGTGATCGGCATCATCCCCTCGGTCAGGCCGACCAGGAACACGGCGTCCCACTCCAGACCCTTGGCGGAGTGGAGGGACGCAAGGGTGACGCCCTCGACGGCCGGGGCGTGCTGGGCGGCCGCACGGGCGTCGAGCTCGGCGACGTAGGCCGCGAGGTTGGCCGGCTGCTGCGCGGCGTGCTGCGCCGCCTCGAACTCCTCGGCCAGCCGAACCAAAGCGGCAAGCGACTCCCAGCGCTCGCGCACCGCCCCCGAGCCCGCAGGCGGCTGGGCGGTGAAGCCCCGCGTGGACAGCACGGCACGCACCTGGTCGGCCAGCCGCTCGGGCGTCTCCTCCAGCAGCGGGTCGACCGGGCCGCCGCCCGCGCGGGCGGCGCCGCGCAGCAGCAGGCCGGCTTCGCGGACCTCGGGGCGCTCGAAGAAGCGCTCCGCACCGCGCAGCTGGTACGGGACACCCTGGTCGGCCAGGGCCTGCTCGTAGACCTCGGACTGCGCGTTGACCCGGAACAGGACCGCGATCTCGCTGGCGCGCACGCCCGAGTCGAGCAGGGCCCGGATCCGCCTGGCCGTGCCCTCGGCCTCGGCAGGCTCGTCCGAATACTCCAGATAGACCGGCTCCGGGCCGGTGTCGCGCTGGGAGACCAGCTCCAAGCGGTGTTGCGCGGCCTGACCGCGCGCCTGCGCCAGCAGGCCGTTGGCGAGATGCACGACCTGCGGGGTGGAGCGGTAGTCCCGGACCAGCTTGATCACGGTCGCGTCCGGGTGCCGGGTACGGAAACCCAGCAGGTACTCCGGTGTGGCCCCGGTGAACGAGTAGATCGTCTGGCTGGCGTCGCCGACCACGCACAGGCTGGAGCGCGGGCCGAGCCACAGGTCCAGCAAGCGCTGCTGGAGCGGCGACACGTCCTGGTACTCGTCGACCACGAAGTGCTGGTACTGGGCACGGACCTGCTCGGCGACCTCGGGCCGATCGTCGAGCACGCCGACCGCCAGCAGCAGCACGTCCTCGAAGTCGATCACGCCGCGGTCGCGCTTCAGCTCCTCGTAGACCTTGTAGACCTGGCGGATCTCGGCCGGGTCCCGGGGCGTCTCGCGGCCGGACTTGGCGGCGGCCGCCGGGTAGTCCTCCGGCACGGTCTGGGTGACCTTGGCCCACTCGATCTCGGCGGTCAGATCGCGCAGCTCGGTGCGCTCCAACCGGATCCGGCAGCGCCCCGCCGCCTCGGCCACCAACTGCACCTTGCGCTCCAGCAGCCGCGGCAGCTCGCCGCCGACCACGCGCGGCCAGAAGTACTGCAGCTGGCGCAGGGCGGCCGCGTGGAAGGTGCGGGCCTGCACGCCCTCCACGCCGAGCTGGCGCAGCCGACCGCGCATCTCCCCGGCAGCGCGCGCCGTGAACGTCACCGCGAGGACGCGCTGCGGCTGCATCACGCCGCTGCGCACGCCGTAGGCGATCCGGTGGGTGATGGCCCGGGTCTTGCCCGTGCCCGCGCCCGCGAGGACGCAGACGGGCCCTTGCAGCGCCGTGGCGACGGCCCGCTGCTCCGGGTCGAGCCCGGCGAGCACGGCGTCGGCGTCGCGGCGCCCGCCCGGGTCGGCTTCGTGGGAACCGGGGAAGGACGGCAGCGTGCCGGGGAGCTCTACCTGCATGCCGCCCATCCTCTCAAGCCGCAGCGACAACCCGGGCCACGTTGTCCACAGGACCGGTCAGCTGATACGACGGACCGGCCCGGACGAGGGACGCGGGGAATGCGCCCCCGTGCGACCGTGTTGGGCCTACCGGCATGGAAACGCCGGGACAGACCCCAAGAGGAGCGATACGGATGTCCGCCAAAGTCACGATGTACAGCACGACCTGGTGCGGGTACTGCCAGCGGCTGAAGTCGCAGCTGACCCGCGAGGGCATCGAGTACACCGAGATCAACATCGAGCAGGACCCGGCGTCCGCCGCCTTCGTGGAGAAGGTCAACAACGGCAACCAGACGGTGCCGACGGTGCTGGCGGTCTCCTCCGCCGGCGCGGAGACGGTGATGACCAACCCGTCCCTCGCACAGGTCAAGGCCGCGCTGGCCTGACCTCGGCCGCCCTCCGACCGGCCCCGGGCTCTCGCCCGGGGCCGGTCGTCTTGCATCCGCCCATCCCTGTGCCTCCGTCGTCTGTGCCTCCGTGCCTGCTCGTCTCTGCGTCCCCGCGCCCGCATCATCGCTGCGTCTGAGCGGGGACCCGGCCTGGGGGCGCGGCGAGCTCCGCGGAGCCGAGCGAGTAGACCAGCCGGTTGCGGTCGGCGCAGTACCGGGTCTCGGTGACCCGCACCGGACCGGCCTGGGTCAGGCCCGTGCGCAACTGGACCAGCAGCGGCACACCCGGACCCGCCTGGAACCACCTCGCTTCGTCGGGGTTCGGCATCCGGGCGCACAACTCGTCGACGCAGCCGGTCTCGACATGGCCGGCCTCGGCGAGCGCGGCCTCGTCGCCGCCGGGCACCGGGTCCGGATCCATGAGCGCGGTCGCTGCGGCGAGCCGGACCGGATAGTGGCTCTCCTCGACCGACCACGGTTCACCGTCCAGATAGCGCAGCACCCGCCGCAGCACCACGGCCTCCCCCGGAGCGAGCCGGAGGCGTTCGGTGATGTCAGTGGCGGCCCGTACGATCAGCATCTGAAAGTCTGACGTCAATTTCCGACCAGCCGCCTGCGCTTCTTCCGCATATACGGAAGAAGCCGCACCAAGGGGGGTTCCTGGAACGGCGACGGTCGGTGCACGATAGGCGTGGTGATCGACGACGGTGTGGTCCTTCAGATAGGTCCCTTTTCCCTGGACGCGGACCAGAAGCCCTTCATTGACGAGAACATCAACAGCAAGTCGGACAGTATTACGAGCAACCCCGTACTGGGTTTCCAACTCGCCCTCCACCGGCAGCGGCATGCCGCCCTGCCACTCCCCGTCCATGATCCGGCGCCGCAGATCCGCGGCCAGCCGCTGATATTTCGGGGCCTGGCCCACCCCTCGGGAAATGTTCACCCCGAGAATGTAGCCATTGCACTTGCGCGGGCTCAGGGAAACGAGCCAACATCGGTCAAGGCTGGCTCAATCCGGATTATCCCAACTACTTGCGCGCCCTCATGATCCTGCCCCTGGAGGCATGAACGATGAACGACCGGAGAGCCTGGGCGGCTGTCGCCTCCTTCCCGCCTCACCCGCGCAATGTCCGGCATGCCCGCCGGATCACGCGCACAGCTCTGGCGGCCTGGGGCGCGGCCGATCTCGTCGACAGCGCCGAGATGATCGTCTCCGAACTGGTCACCAACGCGATGCGGTACGGGAGCGGCCCGGTCGACCTCACACTGGCCCTGACCGATGCGGGGCTCCGTGTCTCCGTGACGGACGAGGGCACGGCGCTGCCGTCGGCCCGCGAGGCCGGGGAGGACGCGCTGGGCGGCCGTGGCCTGCAGATCGTCCGACTGCTGGCCGAAAGCTGGGACGTCGTCGTCCGTCTCACCGGTAAGACGGTCACCTGCGTCCTCGCCCTCGACCCCAAGCGCGTCGAGGACGCCGTCACCGAGCATGCGACAGGGCGGCCCGCAGCGGCGCCGTCCGGCGGAAGCGCGGGAGTCACTCCGGCCATCACGCTTTCGAGCGAAGCGGGCGCGTGACCCCGACTCCGGGCGCGCGCCCCTCCCCTGAAGCGGGCGCGGACGGCCACGCCGGCCCGGGGTGAGCAGGGAGGCACGGGTCGGACCAGCGGGCTCGCGGCGGCTCCCTCCCGGCCTGGGGCCCGGCGGCGGCCCAGGACGGGCCCAGGACGGGGCATGGGCCGTGATCGGAGGCGAGGAACGCCAGTGCGGACCGGGGCGGGGCCCGGGGCAGGACTCCGAAGCGACGGGCTCGGGTCTGAGCCGGAAACGAAGGCGCTCGGGCGCCGCCCACCCAGGGCGAGCGACCCCGGAGCGCGCACCAGGGCGGCAGGCCGAGTGACGGCCCAGGTCGGGAGCTCAGGTGGGCGTCCCAAGCCAGGCGCTCGGATGAGGACCCGAGTCGCGGAACCCCGAGCGCCGACCACGGCGGGTCCCCGACAGGCGTCCCCGGTGAAGGCCCCGAACGACGGCCCAGGACGGGACGCGGCTGGTCCCCCGCGCATCCCTCCCCCGACCGCCGCCGCCTCACCGCGCTGCCGTGGCGGGGCATTGGCGGGGCGGGGCATTGGCGGGGCGGAACGGGGCGCGGGTCGGCGCCGGCTTTGGGCTTCGGGCTTCGGCCCGCTACCGGGTCGGCTCGGGGAGAGGGCCGCCGTACCAGAGTTCGACGAGGCGGCGGGCGATGGAGATGCCCGACGGCGGGAGGGTGGTCCCGGCGGCCATGCCGGCGGCGAGGTCCTCGCGGGAGAACCAGCGGGCCTCGTCGAGTTCCTCGCCGTCGACGCGGATGTCCGCGCCGCCGTCGCGAGGGTCGACCTTGGCGGTGAAGCCGAGCATCAGGCTGGCCGGGAAGGGCCAGGGCTGGGACGCGACGTACTCGACCGTGTCGAGGTCGACGCGGACGCCGGCCTCCTCCGCGACCTCGCGGGCCACCGCCTGCTCCAGGGACTCGCCGGGCTCGACGAAGCCGGCCAGGGTGGAGTAGCGGCCCTCGGGCCACAGCGCCTGGCGGCCCAGCAGGGCGCGGTCCTGCTCGTCGGTGACGAGCATGATGACCGCGCCGTCGGTGCGCGGGTAGTGCTCGCGCGCGCAGGACGTGCAGCGGCGCACGTGCCCGGCCGCCGCCACGACGGTCGCGTGGCCGCACTTGGAGCAGAAGCGGTGCGAGCTGTGCCAGTTCTCCAGCGCCACGGCGTGGACGAGCAGGCCGGCGTCGCGGGCGCCGAGCAGGCCGCCGACCTCCCGCAGGCCGGCCGGGCGCTCGGGGCCGTCGAGGCGGCCGGGCAGTTGCGCGCAGGCCACGGCGAAGTACGCGACGCCGTCGTCGTCGCAGCCGAGGAAGAAGCGCTCGCCCTCGTCGGGGGCGTCGAAGGTGCTGAGCAGCACCAGGTCCGTGCCGCTCTCGGTGTCGACGACAAAGGCCTTGCCCTCGGAGACCGCGAGCACCCGGGTGCTCGGGTGGCTCCAGGCCGCGGCGAGCCACGGCTCGTCGAAGCGGCGTTCGGCGGCGCGGTCCACGCCTGCCCGTGCGAGCGGCAGTGTGCGGACGAATTGCTGCTGAACCGTCACGGTTCGCTCCCCCTTGGTCAGTTGTCCGCAGACACGGTGTCGGATCCGTCGCCGGACCGGTCCCAGCCGGTGGCGAGCTCCGACCAGAGGTAGGCGGAGGTCTCCACTCCCTTGGCCAGCAGGTCCAGCTCGACCTTCTCGTTGATCGAGTGCCAGCCGTCGGAGGGCACCGAGATGCCCAGGAAGAGCACGGGCGCGCCGAGCACGTCCTGAAGGTCGGCGGCCGGTCCGGAGCCACCCTCGCGGGTGAAAAGGATCTTCTGCTCGAAGGCCCGTCCCATCGCCCGGGTGAGCGACTGGAGGGCCGGGTGGTCGAGCGGCGTCAGGCACGGGCGGGTGACCCCGCGAAAAGCGATCTCGTGGCGGATACCCGGCGTCACCTGGCTCGCGACCCAGTCGGCGACCGCTTGCTGCACCTTCTCGGCGTCCTGGCCGGCCACCAGCCGGAAGGAGAGCTTGACGTGGGCCTCGGCCGGGACGATGGTCTTGCCGCCAGGGCCGGTGTAGCCGCCCCAGATCCCGTTGACCTCGGCGGTCGGGCGGGCCCAGATGCGCTCGAGCGTGGTGAAGCCCGCCTCGCCCTGGGTGCCACGGGACTTGGCGACGCCCAGCCACGCCTCCTCGTCGAACGGCAGCTCGGCGAAGAGCTCCCGCTCGCGCTCGGTCAGCTCCAGCACGCCGTCGTAGAAGCCGGGCACGGCGACCCTGCGGTCGGCGTCGTGCAGGGCGGCGACGAGCCGTGCGGCCTCGTCGGCGGGGTTGGGGACGGCGCCGCCGAACGAGCCGGAGTGGATGTCGGTGTCCGGACCGTAGAGGCTGATCTCGGCGTCGGCCACGCCGCGCATGCCGGTGCAGACGGTTGGTGTGGAGGCGGCCCACATGCCCGTGTCCGAGACGATCACCACATCGGCGGCCAGCCTCTCGGCCTGACGGCGGACCAGGTCGAGGAAGTTCGTGGAGCCCGACTCCTCCTCGCCCTCGATCAGCAGCTTGAGGTTGACGGCCGGAGCGGTGCGGCCGGTCGCCGCGAGATGCGCGCGCACGCCGAGCGTGTGGAAGAAGACCTGACCCTTGTCGTCCGCCGCTCCGCGCGCGTACATCCGGTCGCCGACGATCGTCGGCTCGAAGGGCTCGGTGGCCCAGCCGTCCTCGCGGGCGGCGGGCTGGACGTCGTGGTGGCCGTAGACGAGGACGGTCGGAGCCCCGGCGTCGCCCGAGGGCCACTCCGCGAAGACGGCGGGCAGGCCGTCGTTCTCCGTCTCCCAGACCTCCGCGACCGGGAAGCCGGTCTCCTGGAGCTTGGCCGTCAGCCACTCCGCGGACCTGCGGACGTCCCCCGTCCGGCCCGGGTCGGCGGAGACGGAGGGGATGCGCAGCCACTCGGCGAGATCGTCGAGGAAGGCGGGGCGGTGCTGGTCGATGTAGGCGCGGACGACGCTGTCCGGGGCTTCGGCAGAGCTCATGGCACGACTCTAGTTCGAAGCCGCGCCCACCCGGCAAGCGCGTTTGATCACAGCGCCGCCCAGGGAGCGCGAGAGGACGCAGGACACACCCCGGCACGCGCCCGTATCGCGCCGCCCACGCCAACGGCGTCCGAGCGGTGCACGCCCGCACGCCCACCACGCCCGCACGCCGGAGCGCCCGTGCGCCGTGCACGACCGGGGAGTGCGCCGGCGCGGCTGCCGAACCACCCCCGCCGTTCCTACGACCCAGCCCGACTGGCGTAGGTTCGTCCCGTGAGCCAGCTGCGCGTCGCGACCTTCAACCTCCTGCACGGCCAGCCCATGGACCGTGCGGGCAGACCGCTTTCGGCGATTTCGGCGCTTTCGGCGGTTTCGGCCGAGCACGGACCGGGCGAGGCGCCGGAGACGCCGCTCGCGGACGCCATCGCCGCTCTCGACGCGGACGTGCTCGCACTCCAGGAGGTCGACCGGTTCCAGGAACGCTCCGGGCGGGTCGACCAGGCCGCCGTCGGCGCGAAGGCCCTGGGCGCCCGGGACTACCGCTTCGCCGCCGCCGTGGTGGGCCGCCCGGCTCCCGTCGCCGGTTGGGTGCACGCACCCGACGCGACCACGCTCCGTGTCTACGGCCCCGACGACGCGGGACGCGACGCCGACCAGCCCGCCTACGGGACCGCGCTGCTCACCCGCCTGCCCGTGCTGCACTGGCGGGCCCGGCGCTTTCCCGCGGCGCCGTTCGGACTGCCGCTGCGGGTGGCCGGACGTCGCGGGCTCACCCCCGTCCCGGACGAGCCGCGCGCGGCGCTGGCGGCCGTGCTGGACGGGCCCGCCGGCCCGTTCACGGTGGTCGCGGCCCATCTGTCCTTCGTGCCCGGCTGGAACATGGGCCAGCTGGCCGGCATGCGCCGGTGGATCGCCGACCTGCCGCTGCCCTATCTGCTGCTCGGCGACTTCAACCTGATCGGTCCGGTCCCCCGCACGGTGCTGGGCGGCGCCGCCGTGATGGACCGCGGCCGCCTGCCGCTGCGACCGCGGCCCCGACATCCACGCCGCGCCGCGTCGACGCGCGGACTGCTGCAGGGTTGGCACGATCTGGCGCGCACCCCCACCTACCCCGCGCACCGGCCCGCCGTGCAGTTCGACCACGTGCTGGCGGTCGGCGTGCCACGGACCGCGGTGCAGCACATCGAGACGCCGACGACGGGGGTCTCCGACCACCGGCCGCTCCTGGTGGAGCTGTCGCTCCGGGGTTGACGGCCCGGGGTCGAAGGATGGGGTCGGTCGCTCCGGGGTCGAGGCTGGGGTCGGTCGCTCCCGGGTTGAACACCGGGTTGACGGCCCGGGGTCGAAGGCCCGGGAGACTGCCCTGCGAACCGACGCGCCGTGCAGGCGGGTGACGTCACCCGGCCACGCCATCCTCTGCGGCGCGCCCGCTGCTCCGCGCTGCTCCCGTTACTCCCGGGAGTCCCTCCGGTCCAGGAGCGGGAGCTGGTCGGCCTGCGTGGTGGAGACGCGGGGGTGGACGACGGAGTGGTTCGGGGCGACCGCGCCGGTCGTGGGGAGCGGCGTGTACTGGAGCAGGAGCATCGCCGCGTCGTCCCCGAGCTGGTGACCGACGTGGCGGCGGACGTCCTCGTGGATCCGGTCCAGGACCAGGGCCGGGGCGTCCGCCGTCGCGCAGTCGGGCACGCGCTCGGCGAGGGGGTAGAAGACGCCCCAGCTGTTGCGGGCCTCGATGACGCCGTCGGTGTAGAGCAGGAGTCGGTCGTCCTCCTGGAGCGGCAGGCGCAGGACCGGCGGGTGCACGTCCTCCGGCTCCAGGACGCCCAGCGGGGGGACGTTGGACGGCGGGTCGAGGAAACGCACGGGGGTGCCCCGCCGCAGCAGCAGCGGTGCGGGGTGGCCGCAGTTGACGATCTCGACGACCGCGTCGGCCCCGACGCCGACCAGGACCAGGGTCACGAACTCCTCGTCGCTGCCCTCGTGCTCGGCGCCGTTCTCGTGCAGGGCCCGCCCGAGGCTGTCGGCGAGCCAGGCGGCGACCTTGTCCAGGGCCTGCTCCTGGTGCGCGGCCTCACGGAACGCGCCGAGGATCGCCGCCGCGGTCTCGACCGCGGCGAGGCCCTTACCCCGGACGTCGCCGATGACGGCGCGGACCCCGTACCGGGTCTGCACCACCTCGTAGAGGTCGCCGCCGATGCGGGCGTGGGCGGCGGCGGCCGCGTAGTGGACGGCGGCGCGGACCGGGCCGATGCGCTCGGGAATGGAGCGCAGCAGGATGCGCTGGGCCACCTCGGACACCAGCCGGGCGTCGGCCAGGGCGCGCTCCTGCCGGTTGCGCAGCATGACGCTGGCCGCGCCGATCGCGCTGATCAGCACGATCGCGAGGACGCTGGCGGTGTGGACGGACGCGGACATGGTCCGGTCCTCCGCGGCGATGACGAAGGACTCCCCGATGGCCACTCCGCCCACGATGAGCGGGAACCAGACGTTGCTGCTGACGACCGCGGCCAGCGCCGGACCGGCCGAGAGGGCCGGCTCGAAGGTGACGTCGGGGTTGTTGCTCGCGCGGTCCAGCACGAACACCAGGGCGACGCCGAGGAAGGGCAGCAACAGCACCCAACGGCCCCTGCGGCTGAGCTGGCGGAACCTTCCGGCGGCAGTCAACGTCGTCTCTCCTGCGGGCACTGTGCAACGAGGTGCAGCGAGGGTGCGTGAGCGGTGCGTGGGTGAGCGAGCGGGCGGCCCCGAGGGCCGGCGGGCCCGAGGGCGTCCGACCGCGATCCCGACCGCGGCCAGAAAAAGTTCAACGTTGGATCGAAGTTGACTGGTTAACGTCCCCACATTAGGCGCGAATTGGACAGGCTGCACAGCCCTTTCACGAAGCCCCTGTCGTCGCTCCCTGGGCGCGCTCCCCATTCGGAGTAACGCCGTCCAGCAGCGTCTCCAGCCCGGCACGGTCCGGAAGCCCCTCGGGTCTCACGACTGTTCCGCTACGAACATACAGAAACGCCGCAGACACGCGGGACAGTTCCACCCCCTCGCGCTCGGCCCAGGCCAAGCGGTAGACGGCCAGCTGCAGCGGGTCGGCCGTCTCGCGGTGGTTGGTCTTCCAGTCCACGACCTCGAAGCCTGTCCCCGTGCGGTAGACGGCATCGATCCGGCCACGGATCACCCGGCCGCCGAGCGTCAGCTGGAACGGCTCCTCGATCCGGTACGGGGTGCGCGCGGCGTACTCGCTGCGCAGGAATGCCTCTTTCAGCCGGGCCAGGTCACGCTCGTCCTCGATGCCGGAGTCGTCCAGGCCCGGCAGTTCGTCCTCGCCCAGAAGCAGCAGCGGCTCGACGGCCAGCCGCGACTCGACCCAGGCGTGGAAGCGGGTGCCGCGCCGGGCGGCGGGCTGCGGAGGGCGGGGCATCGGCCGCGCCAGTTCGCGGGCGAAGCCGTCCGGATCGGCGGCGACACGCAGCAACTGGGAGGCGGAGAGCGAGGCGGGCAACGGGACGTCCCGCACCCGGGAGCGGGCACGCAGCAACTCGGCGGAGAGCAGTTCCAGATCGCGGTCCCAGGACGCGACGAGCCGCCGCTCCTCCCCGGTCTCCGGCGCGGGGGACGCGTCCCCGCGCGGCCCGGCCAGCACGCGCGCACCCGCGTTCCGGCGCGCGGCCTGGGCCGCCGCGTCCAGCGGCAGCGGCCAGACGTGCTCGACCGTCTCGTCCAGCGCCGGGTTCTGCTCGTCCTCGGCGGGCGGCTCGGCCCAGTGCTCGATCTCGACTCCGGACTCGGGGCGCTGCTCGCCGAACTCGCGCAGGGCCGTCAGGAACTCCGACGGTCCGCGTGGCCGCTTCTGCGTGGGCCCCCACCAGTGGCCGGAGGCGTAGAGCCGCGCACGCGGGCGGGTGAAGGCGACGTAGCCGAGGCGCAGCTCCTCGGTGGCGGCGTGCTCCTTCATCGCGGCTTCGAACGCCTTGAGCCCGGCCGAGGTCCAGGCCGGATCGGCGGGCAGCGCGGACGCGTCACCGCGCAGGGCGTGCGGAAGCACTTCGGGACGCGAGGTCCACCGCTCGCGCCCGGTGCCGCTCGGGAACGCGCCCTTGACCAGGCCGGGAACGAACACGACGTCCCACTCCAAGCCCTTGGACTTGTGCGCGGTGAGCACCTTCACGGTGTCCTCGCCGCTCGGCAGGTTGTTGTCCAGTCCGCGGTCGTACTCCTGGGCGGTGCGAAGGAAACCGAGGAAGGCGCCGAGGGACGGGTCGCCGTCCAGGTCGGCGAAGCCGGCCGCGACGTCGAGGAAGGCGGAGAGGGTCTCCCGACGGCGTGCGGCGAGGGCGTGCGGGGAGGCCGCGAGCTCCACCTCCAGGCCCGTCACGGTCAGGACCCGGTGCAACACGTCCATCAGCGGCTCGGCCAGCGCCCGCCGCAGCTCGCGGATCTCGGCCGCCAGCCGCTGGAACCGGGTGGCGGCCTCGGCGGAGAACGGCAGCTCCGCCTCGCCCGCCTGCCCCGGGTAGAGGAAGGACTCCAGCGCGTCGGCCAGCGAGACGATCTCCGTCGGATCGGCCTCGGCGACCGCCTGCTCCAGCTTGTCCTGCCGCCCGTCGTCCCCGGCGGCGACGCGGACCAGATCCCGGGCGCGGCGGCCCAGGAGGGCGAGGTCGCGCGGCCCGATCCGCCAGCGCGGACCGGTGAGCAGCCGCACCAGCGCCGCGTTGGCCGTCGGGTCCTGCAGCACCTCGCAGGTGGCGACCAGGTCGGCGATCTCCGGCAGATGCAGCAGGCCGGACAGGCCGACGACCTCGACCGGCACGTCCCGGGCCACCAGGGCGGCGTGCACGTCGGGAAAGAGCTCCCGCCCGGCGCGGCACAGCACGGCGATCCGGCCCGGCGGCGTCCCGGTGCGCACCAGGTGGGCGATGCTGTCGGCGACCCAGGCGACCTCGGCCTCGTGCGTCTCCAGCAGCGCGCACCGCAGCCCGCCCGCCAGCTCCTCGCCCGGCGCGGGGCGCAGCGCGGCGACGCCCTCGTGCATCGCGCGCAAGGGCGTCGCGAGGTCGTTGGCGAAGGCCAGCAGCCGACCACCGGAGCGCCGGTTCTCGCTGAGCGAGAACCGCGCGGCGGGCGGGCCTTCGCCGCCGCCGTTGTCGCTGTCGCTGTCGGCGGGACGGTCGGAGTCCGCACCACGGAAGTGGTGCGGGAACTCGTCCAGGTTGGCCACGGAGGCGCCGCGCCAGCCGTAGATCGCCTGGCAGGGGTCGCCGACGGCGGTGACGGGGTGGCCGGTGCCGTCGCCGAACAGGCCGGCGAGCATGAGCCGCTGGGCGACGGAGGTGTCCTGGTACTCGTCCAGCAGCACGACGGCGAACTGCTCGCGCAGCAGCGCGCCGACCTCCGGCCTGGTCTGGGCGAGCCGGGCGCAGGCGGCGATCTGGT
The DNA here is from genome assembly GCF_000787855.1 of Streptacidiphilus anmyonensis. Lineage (GTDB taxonomy): Bacteria > Actinomycetota > Actinomycetes > Streptomycetales > Streptomycetaceae > Streptacidiphilus > Streptacidiphilus anmyonensis. Next base: position 38,419 of record NZ_BBPQ01000001.1, read on the forward strand.
CGCCGAAGTCCATCAACTGCGCCTCGCGCTTGCGGGCGCGGTAGCGGACCACGAGCTCGGTCAGCTCGCGGCGGGCCTCCGCCGCGACCGGCACCGCGCGCAGGGCCTCGTTGCTGAGCTTGACCCCGTTCAGGGAGGACAGCAGGGCGGTGTCGTGCGCGGCGAGGGCCTCGGGGGCGACGAGGTGCTCGGCCAGTTCGCCGTCGAGCTTCACCAGCTTGGCGATGAGCGACGAGACGCCGTCCTTCAGCCCCGGATAAGGCCCCGGCGCCTGCCGCAGGACCCGGGCGGCGAGCTGGAAGCGGGTGGCGTCGGCGAGCAGCCGGACGTCGGGCTCCAGCCCGATGCGCAGCCCGTGGTCCTTGAGCAACCGCCCCGCGAAGGCGTGATAGGTCGAGATCTCCGGCTCGCCGAGGCCACCCTCGGTGTCGCTCACGGCGCCCTCGCCGGCCCGGACCGGGACACGCTCGGCCGCGGCACCGACCCCGGCGCGCAGCAGCGCCTTGCGGACGCGCTCGGAGAGCTCCGCGGCAGCCTTGTTGGTGAAGGTCAGGCCGAGCACCTGCTCCGGCCGGACCTGACCGGTGCCGACCAGCCACACCACACGAGCGGCCATCACCGTCGTCTTGCCCGACCCCGCGCCCGCGACGATCACCGCAGGGTCGAGCGGCGCGGTGATCGCGCGCAGCTGCTCCTCGGTGAACGGAATCCCGAGGAGCTCCTTGAGCTCCTCGGGACTGGTCAGACGGCCTGGCATGGGTGCCACGGTAGCGCGGGCGTCCGACAGCGCCGCTCCAGCGCTGCGGACGCGCGCCGGTGCGCACGCCCGTACCCGAACCCCGATGCGCGCCGGCGCGCTCCGGGACGCCGGGTCACATACCGGGAATGGCGGCGACCTGCGACGCCGGCGGCGGCGTGATGTCCACCGGGCGGTTGAAGTGGTCGAAGCGCATGACGCCGCCGGAGCTGCCGCTCTTGGTCATCGAGACGAGGTAAGGCGTCGAGGTGTCGGAGATGAGGATCACCGAACCGTCGGGAGCGGTCAGCGCGTCGTTCATGGGCGCACGTGGTCCTGCGCACAGCCTCGCGGCCCCCTGCGGGTCCGCCTACTCGACCACCTGACGCCCCTCGGGGCGGGCCGAGCAGCTGGCGTGGAAGGAGCAGTGTCCGCACTGGTCGCCGGTCGTCGGGACGAACCGTTCGCGCAGGACCCGATCCGCCGCCTCGGCCAGCAGGCCCTCGATCCACTGCGGGCCTGCCGGGCTCTCCGCAAGGCCCGGCTGGTGCTGCACCTTCGGGGCGTCGGCGACCGCCTTCGACTCAGGCTGGCGCAGTTGCACCAACTCTGCGCCGCCCGGCTCGGGGCGGGATCCGTCGAAGACGTCGTCCACCGCGCCCTCGCGGACCGCGAGCTGGTAGACGCCGAGCTGCGGATGCTCCTCGACCTGGGCCTTGGTGGGCACGTTCCGCCCGGTCTTGAAGTCGACGACGTAGGCGGCGCCCGTCGTGCTCTCCCGCTCGACGCGGTCCATCGTGCCGCGGATGCGCACGGCATAGGGGCCCGCCTTGAGCTCCACGTCGAACGGCTGCTCGGTGGCCACGGGAAGCCGTCCCCGCTCCGTGCTGTGCCAGGCCAGGAACCGCTCCAGCGCGGCGCGCGCCTCGCCCTTCTCCTGCTCGGACTTCCACGGCGCGTCGAAGGCGAGCGCGTCCCAGACGCGGTCCAGACGGGCCATCAGCACGTCCAAGTCCGCCGGGGTGCGGCCCGCGCCGACCTCCTCGGCGAGGACGTGCACGACGTTGCCGAATCCCTGCGCCCCGCTGGACACCTCCTGCGCCCGGACCTCGCGCCCGAGGAACCACTGGAGCGCACAGGCGTTCACCGACTCCAACGCGCTGCCGGACAGCTCGACCGGCCGGGCCGGGTCCCGCACGGGGATCTCGTTCTCCGTCACATCGGCCATTCCCCACCAGCGGTGCGGGTTCGCCGCTGGGACGAGCGGCAGGCCGTCCTCGTCCGCCAGCGCGGCCAGCCGGGCGAGCCGCTCGGCGGCGGCCTCGCGCAGCTGCGGCGACGCGGCCAGGTCGACGCTGGTCGCCCGCAGCTCCGCGACCAGCGCGGCGACGGACAGGGCGCGGCGCGGCCGCTGGGTCACGTCCTCGACCCGGACGTCGGGGACACGCGTGCCGTCCGGGCGCTCGCGGTACAGCTCGCGCAGGAAGCGGGAGGGCTCGTCGCCATCCTCGGCCGCCGCCTGGACGGCGGTGACGACCAGCCGCTCCTTGGCCCGAGTCGCCGCGACGTAGAAGAGACGACGCTCCTCGGACAGGAGCGCGCTCTGCGGCATCGGCTCCGCGATCCCGTCCACGCCGATCCGGTCCGCCTCCAGCAGCGAGCCGCGGCGCCGCAGGTCGGGCCAGAGCCCCTCCTGCACCCCCGCGACCACGACCAACCGCCACTCCAGACCCTTCGAGCGGTGGGCGGTCATCAGCCGGACGGCGTCCGCACGGACGGCCCGACCGGAGAGGGTGTCGGCGGCGATGTCCTGCTGCTGGACCTCGGCGAGGAAGTTCAGCGCGCCGCGCGGGCCGCCCGCCCGCAGTTCGGCGCGGGCCGCCGTCTCGAAGAGCGCGCACAGCGCGTCGAGGTCCCGGTCGGCGTTGCGCCCCGACGCGCCGCCACGCAGGGCCGCGCGCTCCAGTCGCTCACGCCACGGGCTGCTCGCCTCCCACAGCGTCCACAGCGTGTCCTCGGCGGTGGCGCCGCCGAGGAGCAGGTCCTGCGCCTTGCGCAGCAGCAGCCCCAGCTCACGCGCGCGGCGGGCCACGGGGCCGGCGAGCAGCACCAGCCGCTCGGGCTCCGCGAGCGCCTCCCGGATCAGCTCCCCGGCGGCGCGGACGGCACGCCGCACCTCCGCGGGCACCTCCCGCAGGGCGGCGCGCTCCTCCTCCCTGAGCGCCCGACCGAGCTGGCGCAGGTCCGCCCCGTCCAGCCCGCCGAGCGGCCCGGTCAGCAGCTGTTCGGCGACCTCGACGGTCAGCGGCTCCTCGGCGTCGAGCACGGCGGACCGGAACCGCAGGTCGCCGACGTGCGGGCTGCCTTCGGCGGAATCCGGCTCGTCCGACCCGCCAGGCCCATCCGACCCGCCAGGCCCATCGGTCATGTCGGGCGCTTCGAGTGGTTCCTGGCTATCGAGTGCTTCCCGGGCGTCCAGGGGATCCGGGGCGTTCGGTGTCCGGGAGGCGGGGCCGAGCGACTCGTCCTGGGGACCGGGCTGGGACGGGATGGGGTGGTCGTTCTCGCGCTGCGCCATGAGGCGGCGGGAGCGGGCGGCCGCGAGGGCGCAGACGCGCAGGGCGGTGAGGAGCGGTGCGACGGCGGGTTCGGCGTGCAGGGGAAGGTCGTCGCCGTCGAGCTCGACCGGGACGCCGGCCGAGGTGAGGGCGCGGCGCAGGCCGGGGAGCGAGCGGGATCCGGCGCGGACCAGAACGGCCATGCCCGACCAGGGGACCTGCTGCTCCAGATGGGCACGACGGAGCAGGTCGGCGATGTTGTCGAGCTCGGCGCCAGGGGTGGGGAAGGTGAGTACCTCGACGGAACCGCCCTCCCGCGCCGGGATGAGGTCGCGGTGCGCCGCCAGCGCCGCGGCAGGGAGGCGTCCGGAGGGCAGGCGCTCGGCCAGGACCCGGCTGGAGGCAAGCAGCCGACGCCCGGCCCGGCGCGAGACGCGCAGCACCCGGATCGGCGCGGGACGGCCGTCGGCCTGCGGGAAGTCGTGCGGGAAGTCGAGGATGCCGTTCACGTCCGCGCCCCGGAAGGCGTAGATCGACTGGTCCGGGTCTCCGACGGCGATCAGCTCCCGACCGCCGCCGGCCAGTGCGCGCAGCAGCCGGACCTGGGACGGATCCGTGTCCTGGTACTCGTCGACGAAGACGACCTTGAACGTCCGGCGCAGCTGCTCGCCGACCTCCGGACGCTCCGCCAGCAGCACCGCGCGGTGCACCAGCTCGGCGTAGTCGAGCAGGTCCTGGCCGTCCAGCACGTCCAGGTACTCCGCGAGGAAGCGCGCGGCCGCCTGCCAGTCGGGGCGACCGACGCTGGTGGCGAAGCGGGCCAGCTCGGTCTCGCCCAGGCCCAGCTCCCGGGCGCGCGCGAGCACGGCCCGGACCTCGTCCGCGAAGCCGCGCGTGGTGAGGGCGGCCCGCAGCTCCGTGGGCCACCCCGGACCGCCGGCCGCGCCGGCGGTCGCGTCCTCCGCGCCGCCCGTCAGCAGCTCGCGTACCAGGACGTCCTGCTCGGGACCGGAGAGCAGGCGCAGCGGCTCGGCATAGAGGTCCGGCTCCTGATGGGCGCGGAGCAGCGCGTAGCAGAAGGAGTGGAACGTCGTGGCCTGCGGCACGGCCATGCTTCCGCCTGGCCCGTTCGGACCGCTCAGGCGGTTCGGGCCGTTCACCCGGGCGGTGATCCGGTCGCGCAGTTCCACAGCCGCCTTGCGGCTGAAAGTGAGGACCAGGATCTCCTCCGCCGGGACGCCCTGCGCGATCCTGGCGGCGACCGCCTCCACCAGCGTCGTGGTCTTGCCCGTGCCAGGACCGGCCAGCACCAGCAGCGGCCCGCCCCGGTGGTCCACCACCGCCTGCTGGTACGCGTCGAGCGCAGGCGGCACCGCAGGCGCGACCGGCTCACGCACCAGGCGGTAGGCGCCGGCGGGCAGGGAGGTGGTCATGGGCAGATCCAGGAACGAAGCAAGCGAGGCGGCACACGAGGACGGGGTGCGCCTCAGGCACTCCGTCCGGTAGCGAGCCTACGATCCTGCCCCGACAGCCCCGCTGCTGTCCCCCGAATCGCCGGATCCGTGGGATACGCCACGTCCCGCGCGTACCGTGCGGCCGGTCGCCGGTCGCCGGTCGCCGGTCGCCGGTCGCCGGTCGCCGGGAGGCCACATATCAACCCGGCTCGGGCGTGGGCTCAGCGCGAGTGCCCGTCCCAGCGGGCACGGCGCAGGTCGACGCGGGGCATGTGCTGGCCGGCCACCTCGCGCAGCGGGGTGCCCTCGACCCGGTACTGCTCCAGCGCGCTCAGCTCGTGGCCCGGCAGCAGCCGCCCGTCCGCCCGGATCACCCGCCACCACGGCACGGCTCCGCCGTAGAGCGCCATCACCCGTCCGACCTGGCGCGGACCGCCCTCGCCGAGGTACTCGGCGACGTCGCCGTAGGTCATCACCCGTCCAGTCGGAATGCCCTCCGCCACGTCGAGGACGCGCTCGGCGTACTGCGGAAGCTCCGACTCTGCCGCCCCTTCGTTCACACCGGGCATTCTGTCGCACGGCTACGACAATGCGTGCGGAAGCGCGACACCCTGGGGGTATGACGGACGGGAACATCCTCGCTCACCCAGCCGGGGGAATGTAGCATCCGCCGAGGGTCGGCACGGGGACACCTCACCGCCGCGCGCTCGATCCGACCATGCCACCCTTGAATGACCTGAAGGGGCCCTGATGAAGGGACGACGGCGGGCGGACGACAGACAGAAGGCACACGGGGAGCGATGACCGGACCGAGGGCCACGAGCGCGGCGGATTCTGCCGACGCGCCCCGACGCATGCCCGCATCCGACCCCGGTGCGGCGGCGGACGCCTCCGAGCCGCCCGAGGCCGCTTCCCCGGCGCAGCCCGCCGAGCAGAGCCGCCCCGAGACGGGAACGGAATCCGCAGCGGCGTCCCCGGACGGGTCCGGGTCAGGAGCAGGAGCCAAGCATGATCGCGGGTCGGAGCAGGCGGGCCGGAAGACCGCGCCGGTCGATCTGGTGAAGCGTTCCTCCGGCCCGGTCGCACCCGCCACGGAAGCGAGCGGCGACAGCCCCGCGGGCGACGCGGCCGACACCGCGAACGCACCCGACACGGCGAAGGCGGCGGCGAGCACCGCCCCGGCGGACATCGCAGGAGCAGCCCGGACCGACGACGCGGAAGCGTCCGGGGCGGACGGCGCTGGTGACGGGTTCGACGGACCCGGGCCGGACGACGTGAGCGTCGCGGTCAACGAGCCGCTGCTGCCCGCTCGGGCGCACCGGCCCTCCGATCTGCTGCGATTCCTGCTCGGGCTGTTCGGCATCGCGGCCGTGCTGGTCCTGGCCAGCATCGCCCAGTCGACGACGAGCGGCCTGACCGTCGACATCAACTCCGGCGCCAACCGGCTGCCCAGCTTCCTGGTCACGCTGACCAGCTTCTTCTCCACCGCCGCCGTCCTGATCGTGCCGGTCGCCTTCGCCGTCGAGCGGCTGATCAAACGCGACGGGCTGCGGGTGGCCGACGGCGTGCTCGCCGCCGTGCTGGCCCACGGCATCTCGCTCGGGGTGGACCTGTGGGTCCTCAAGGCCGCGCCAGCGCCCGTCTACGGCGCGCTGGTGGTCACCCACAACGGCACCGCCTCGGATCCGGTGCACGGCTATCTGACCCCGGTCATCGCGTACATGACCGCCGTCGGCATGTCGAGTCGACCACGCTGGCGGGTCGCGCTCTGGCTGGTCGTGCTGCTCGACAGCCTCTCCGAGCTGGTGGGCGGGAACACCACCCCGCTGTCGATCGCGATCACCATCCTGCTCGGCCTGACCGTGGCCTACGGCACCCTCTACGCCGTCGGCAGCCCCAACGTCCGGCCGACCGGCGAACACCTGCTGGCAGGCCTGCGCAAGGTCGGCTTCGACCCGATCACCGCGCACCGCTCCCCGGACGGCCCGGAAGGCACCCGTCGCTACCTCGTCGTCCAGCAGGTCGGCCCGCCGCTCGACGTCCATGTCATCGACCGCGAGCAGCAGGCCTCCGGCTTCTTCTACCGGCTCTGGCGGCGGCTGCGGCTGCGCGCGGTGGCCACCCGTTCCAGCCCGCAGTCGCTCAGGCAAGCCCTGGAGCAGGAAGCCCTGATCGCCTACGCCGCCAACGCGGCCGGGGCCCGCTCCCCGCATCTGATCGCGACCTCCGAGCTGGGCCCGGACGCGGTGATCCTCGTCTACGAGCGGGTCGAGGGGCGCGCATTCGCGGACCTGGCCGACGAGGAGATCACGGACAAGATCCTCTCCGACGCCTGGAGCTCCGTCCGGATCCTGCACGACCGCCGCATCGCACACCGGCAGCTCACCTCCAGGGCGCTGCTGGTCACCGAGGACGGCGGCACCTGCCTGGTCAACCTCGCCGGCGGGGACATCGCCGCCGGCGACCTGGCGCTGCGCATGGACGTCGCCCAACTGCTCACCACGATCGCCCTGCGGGTCGGCCCCGAGCGGGCGGTCGCCTCCGCCACGGAGGTGCTGGGCACCTCCCGTACCGCGGCGGCGCTGCCGATGCTCCAGCCGGTCGGGCTGAGCCGTTCCACCCGCCAGGACCTGAAGGCGTACCACCGCCAGGCCAAGGCCGCGGTCCAGGCGGAGCGGGACGTGAAGATCGCCGCAGGGGTCAAGGTCGAGGAGGCCCTGGAGGCCCACCCGGACCCGTCGGACCTGCTCTCGCTCATCCGCGAGCAGATCCTCGCCCTGGTGCCGCAGGCTCCGGTCGAGCCCGCCAAGCTGGAGCGGCTCAAGCCGAAGACCCTGATCAGCCTCGTCGCGGGCGCCTTCGCCGCGTACCTGCTGGTGGGCCAGCTCACCAACAACCCGTTGACCAAGCTGGCCCACGCGCAGTGGGGCTGGATCCTGATCGCGGTGGGCGCCTCGATCGCGAGCTACGTCGGTGCGACCATGAGCCTCGCGGGGTTCGTGCCCGAGCAGCTGCCGTTCTGGCGAACCTTCGCCGCCCAGGTGGCGGGCTCCTTCGTGAAGCTGGTCGCCCCGGCGGCGGTCGGCGGCGTCGCGCTGAACGCGCGCTTCCTGCAGCGTTGCGGCGTGCGCCCCGGTCAGGCCGTCGCCAGCGTGGGCGCCTCGCAGCTGGTCGGCCTGGCCATGCACATCCTGCTGCTCCTCGGCTTCGGCTTCATCGCCGGGACCGCCAACAGCTCGGACGTGCCGTCGGCGCGCACGGTGATCACGGTGCTGCTGGTGGCGGCGGTCGTGGTGCTGATCGTCACCGCGATCCCGCCGCTGCGGCGCTGGGTGTTCCAGCAGCTGCGGACGCTCTTCATCGGCGTGATCCCGCGCATGCTGGACCTGCTGCGCACCCCGTCCAAGCTGGCCACGGGCTTCGGCGGGATCATCCTGGTGTCGATCGCCTTCATCGCCTGCCTCTACACCTGCGTGCTCGCCTTCGGCGGCACGGCGGGCTTCGCCGCGATCGCCGTGGTCTACCTGGCCGGGAACGCGGCCGGGTCCGCCGTCCCCGTGCCGGGCGGCATCGGCACCATCGACGCCGCCCTGATCCTGCTGCTCAGCTCGGCCGCGGGCGTGCCGGGCGCGATCGCCGGACCGGCGGTGCTGATGTTCCGCCTGCTGACGTTCTGGCTGCCGGTCCTGCCGGGCTGGGGTTGCTTCAGCTACCTGCAGCGACGCGGCGCTCTGTAAGGCGCTGTCACGAGGCGGGCCGCGCGGCGCGCGCCGCAGGACGCTGCGAGAGGTGCACGACGGGGAGCCCCCGAACCCTGCGGTTCGGGGGCTCCCCTTCGGTCTGTGCGTTGAGCCGGGGCGCGCCTCAGTAGACGGGCTTCTCGGGCTCGATCTGGTTGACCCAGCCGATCACGCCGCCGCCGACGTGGACCGCGTCGGCGAAGCCGGCCGCGTGCAGGACGGCCAGGACCTCGGCGGAGCGGACGCCGGTCTTGCAGTGCAGGACGATCTTCTTGTCCTGCGGCATCTTCTCGAGCGCGTTGCCGAGCAGGAACTCGTTCTTCGGGATCAGCGTCGCGCCAGGGATGCTGACGATCTCGTACTCGGCCGGCTCGCGGACGTCGATGAGGAAGATGTCCTCCTCGGTGTCCTGCCACTCCTTGAGCTGCTTCGGCGTGATGGTGTTGCCCGCGGCGGCCTCCTGGGCCTCCTCGGAGACGGCGCCGCAGAAGGCCTCGTAGTCGATCAGGTCGGTGACCGTGGGGTTCTCGCCGCACAGCGCGCAGTTCGGGTCCTTGCGGACCTTGACCTGGCGGTACGTCATCTCCAGGGCGTCGTAGATCATCAGACGGCCGACCAGCGGCTCGCCGATGCCGGCCAGCAGCTTGATGGCCTCGTTGACCTGGATCGAACCGATGGACGCGCAGAGCACGCCCAGGACGCCGCCCTCGGCGCAGGAGGGGACCATGCCCGGCGGCGGGGCCTCCGGGTAGAGGCAGCGGTAGCAGGGGCCGTGCTCGGCCCAGAAGACCGAGGCCTGACCGTCGAAGCGGTAGATGGAACCCCACACGTACGGCTTGCCCAGCAGCACGGCCGCGTCATTGACCAGGTAACGGGTCGCGAAGTTGTCCGTGCCGTCCACGATCAGGTCGTAGTCGGCGAAGATCTCCTTGACGTTGTCGACGTCGAGGCGCTCCTCGTGGAGGATCACGTTGACGTAGGGGTTGATCTCCTTGACCGAGTCGCGGGCGGACTCGGCCTTGGAGCGGCCCACGTCGGACTGGCCGTGGATGATCTGGCGCTGCAGGTTGGACTCGTCGACGGTGTCGAACTCGACGATGCCGAGGGTGCCGACGCCGGCCGCGGCCAGGTACATCAGTGCGGGCGAGCCCAGGCCACCGGCGCCCACACAGAGCACCTTGCTGTTCTTCAACCGCTTCTGCCCGTCCATCCCGACATCCGGGATGATCAGGTGGCGGGAGTACCTGCGGACCTCGTCCACGGTGAGCTCGGCTGCGGGCTCGACCAGGGGTGGCAGCGACACGGGGGACTCCGGTGGTGGTCAGGCGATGTGTTTCCCTGGCCAACAGTGCCACGCGCGCGACTATTCCGACGCCCCTGGTCCAATGTGCGAGACATCTGATGAGACGGTTGTGAGACGGGTCGCCCTGTCCGCACGTCGACGGGCGACCGCACCGCCACGAACGCACCGCCACGAACGACCGCAGCGAGGGACGGCGGCCTCAGACGCGGCAGGCCGTCTCCATCCAGATGTCGGCCAGGGACTCCTCCAGCGGCACGCGGGGGCGCCAGCCCAGGCGCTCGCGCGCCGTGCGGATGTCCGCCTGGCGCCACAGCACCTCCAGCGGGCGGTCGGCGGCGTCGGCGCCCGAGATCGGCCCCCGCGTCTCCTCCATCAGGCGCCCCTCGAAGCCCGAGGCGCGCACCAGCAGCCCCGCCGCGTCGCGCATGCGCACCCCGGCGCCCCCGCCGATGTTGATCACGCCCGTCGCGGCCGACACGGCGGCGGACTGGACGGCGCGCGCCACGTCCCGGACGTCGACGAAGTCTCGGAATGCGGACAGATCGGCGGTACGGACGTGGGACTCGCCTCGCTCCAGGGCGCGCCGCAACCCCTCGGAGAGGCGTCCGAACAGCGATCCGGCCGGGACACCCGGACCCACCACGTCGAAGATGCGCAGCACGACCGCGTCGAGGCCGGAGGAGAGGGCGAGCTCCGTCCCCGCCAGTTTGGTGACCCCGTACGGCCCGAGCGGACGCGGCTCGGCGGTCTCGGCCGTGGCCGTCCCGATCGGGACCGGCCCGTACTCGGCGGCGGAACCGACATGCACGAGACGGGCCGGGTCGTGGCTGCGCCGGATCGCCTCACAGACCGTGGCGACGGCCTGGGTGTTGGCCCGTACCAGGTCGCGTGGGCTGCCGTAGGTGGCGCCCGCACAGTTGACCACCACCCGCGGCATCACGGCGTCGAGGAACCGCGCCAGCGCGCCGGGACTGCCGGCGGCGAGGTCGAAACGGATGTCCGCCGAGTCGCGCCGGCCGAGCACGGTGACCTGGAGCTCCGGGTCGGCGAAGAGTCGATCGGCGACGCGACGGCCGATGAAGCCGTCGGCGCCCAGCAGCAGCACCCTCATCAGGTGGGTCCTTCCGTACGTAGTGCGGTCACGAAGTGCGGTCGTTACTCGGTTGGGGTGGTGCTCCGGTCCAGGACCGGAGTCGCGCCACCGGCCCCGCACCGTCGGCTCACGGGCCATCGGCCCCGCCGTCGGCACTGGCCTCGGCCTCGGCCTCACGCGAGCGTCACCAAGCGGCAGTGGAGGCACACAGGCTGTGTGCCACGTGCCGCGTGCCGCGTGCCGTCGGGCGATCGACGGGTTCGGAAGCCCCGGCCCGGCCAGCTTCCCGGCCGGGCCCTCCGCGCCCCCGTGAGCGCGGAGAACCCGACTGCCGGTCAGGCCCGCCCGGCCCCAGGGTCAACGGCGTGGGGCCTGGGGCGTGGGCCGGGCCGCGGGGCGGGGAGGGCATCGGCCTACGGCCCCGGCTCCCCCTCGCCATGGTCGGCGGTCGCAAGACGGTGGCTGGTCGGGCTGAGCGCGGCGATCCACGCGTACGGCAGGAGTGCCGCTGCCGACAGTGCGCAGGCCCAGGTGATGAGGTCGGGATGCGGCGGTGTCACGCGGGCCAGCGCGACGCAGCCGCAGGCCGAGGCGAGGGCGGCGAGGGCGCCCGGGGTCCGCCCACCGTGCCGCAGCAGCAGTGCGAGCAGCAGCGCTGCTCCAGCGCCGCACTGGGCGGCCCAGACGGCTCCCTGGCTCGCCCACACCGTATGGGCCGAGGAGGCCGCGTGGGCGACGTGGGCGACGGTGGCCTGGGCCGCCGCGCCGTGACCGCCTGCCGCGCCGGGCAAGGCCAGCGCGGCCGCCGTCAGTCCGGCCAGGACGCTCAGGTGCACCAGCAGGACGGCCGGCAGGACCGGCCGCATCCGGGCTCGGAACTCACGGGACGAGCGGGACCGCACGTGGCCCGAGCCCAGGTGGCGGTACCAGCGGGCGCACCATTCGGCCACGCCCGTGCCGACGGTCAGCGCGAGCTGTGGTGGACCGGTGCCCTGGGCGAGGGCGAGCAGTCCGCCCACGCCCAGCGCGAGCAGGATGCGCTCCGGCAACGGAAGGCCGCGTCCGAGCGTCAGGCCCACGGCGGCGGCGAACACCGCCACCTGTTCCCCGAGCGGGACCGGCAGGCTCAGCGCCGACAGGCCCCACAGGAGCAGCGCCACGGCCGCCGACGCGGCCCCGGCCGCAAGGGCGGGGCGGGCGCGGCGCCGCCACTCGCCCTCGGCCGGCGGGGGCTCGGTCGCCCGACGGGGCACCCGGGCATGGAGCTCCTCGGCCAGCGAGAAGACGTCGCCGTGCCGGTAGCGCCCGGCGGTCTGCGGCCCGATGCCGGATCGCTCCAGCACCTCGGCGATGTCCAGCGGATCGACCGCGTCGGCGAACAGCTCCTGATGGCGTTCCATCAGGGCCTGGACCGGGTCGGCGGGCCGCGGACGGACCGGGGGCACGGAACGGGCGGGCCGGGGCTGCCCGGCGTGACGGGCCGGGCCCGAGGCGGACCGCGAAGCACCGGCGTGCTGTCCGGCCGCGCCGCCGTGGCGCGGCGTATGGCCGCCGCGCGAGGCGTGACGAGGCGTCATTGTGCGGGCACCCCTTTCGGGAACGCGCCGACCCAGTACTCGGCGGGGCGCGCGAAGGGCTGACCGGTCCGCTCGGGCGCGGGGGCGGGCAGCTCGGCGGCGAGCTCGAGATAGAGCGCGCGGAAGGCGTCGACGGCCGGCTCCACGGCGTACAGCTCCTGGGCGCGCAGGCGCCCGGCGTGACCGAGGCGCTCCCGACGCTCCTCGTCCCCGAGCAGGGCCGTGCAGGCGGCAGCCAGCGGCGCCGGCTCGCCGACGGGGACGAGCAGGCCCGTCGGGCCCAGGACCTCCCGGGCGGCGCCCGCGTCGGAGGCCACCACCGGGCGTCCGCTGAGCTGAGCCTGGGCCAGCAGCTGTGGGCGCACACCGGCGCTGCCCGAGAACACCAGGACGTTGGCGTGCTCGTAGACCGAGCGCAGCCGCGAGGGACGGCCGTCGAAGGAGACGGCGTCGTCGGCCTCGGCCTTGCTGCCGAGGAGACGACGGGCAAGCCCTCGGCAGTGCTCCTCGTAGGCCGAAGCGCCGGCCGTGGCCTCGCCGTGCACGCGCAGCAGGGCGGTCGGCATCTCGTCGCGGACCAGGGCGAAGGCCCTGATCATGGCCTCCAGCCCGCCGCAGGGCTCTATCGGTCCGAGCCAGGCCAGGGTGGGCCGCTCCGGCTCCGCCCCGACGGGCGGCTCCTCCGCGAGCGGCGTGGCCTCGAAGACGACGCGGACGCGCTCACGTGGCGCGCCGCAGTACTCCTGCCAGCGCTGGTCGAAGGCGCTGCCCGGTGTGATCACGCCGGCCTGGGCGTACCCCTCCTGCGCCAGCCGACGGTGGAAGGCCAACAGCAGCGAGCGCACCGGCCAGCGGTAGCGGGAGGCGCGGTAGCCGCGGTAGCGCTCACGCAGGTGCAGGCTGTGCTCGGTCAGCAGCAGCGGCAGACCGAGCCTGCGCTTGGCCACCAGGCCCGCCAGCACGGAGGACGGCCCGTCGACGGCATGGCAGACGTCGACGCCGGCCAGCTCCCCCCGCGCGCCGTACCAGGGCAGGGAGAGCGGCCGGAGCGCGCGTTCCAGGAGATCGGCGGCGACGAGGGCGTCCTGCACCAGCGGGAGGCCCGCGTCCCCGGGCCCGGCGGCGACGGCGGCTGCCGGCGAGCCGAACCAACTGCTCTCCAGGGTCCGCAGGGCCGCGCCGGAACGCAGCAGCGAGGGCAGGCCCCCGCCACGCGCCTCGTCGACCAGCGAGTTCAGGGCCGCGGCGAAGCCGCACGCGGCGCGGGGCTCGACCAGGGAGGTGATGAGCTCCCCGTAGGCGGCGAGGGCCCGGCGTCTGCGCGCGGCGACGGGCGGGGCGGAGCGCGGCCGGTCGGCGGCCGCCGGGGAGAGCCGGACGAACTCGTGCTCGGGCAGGGACGCGACCAGCCGGTCGCTCCACGCAACGGAGGACGTACTCTCGGTGACCAGTGCGATGCGCATGGGACCTCCGTCCGGAACATGACGACGCGGAACATGACGACGACAACGGCGGAGGACCACGCACACACGGCCGTGAAGCGGCCGGTCAGACCGCGGACTCCCCCACGAGCACTCGCCGACCGCGGTTAACCCCGACGCGGGGACGCGTGTTCGGCCGACGGCACGAAACTACGTCCCACCACCGACACCCAGTCGGCCATCCGGCGCCCTACCACCCGAAGGAGTGAAGCACCACGCAGCACCCACAACCCACGGGAGTGCGAGGGGCGACAGCCGAAGACCCCGCGCCGTGGGAGCACGCCCCCGGCGGAGGGTCCACCCGGCCCGGCCACGGCATCTCCGCGACCCGGGGAGCACTCCCCGCCGGGCACAGCGGTCGGCACACAAGACAGGAGCAGGGACGCGGGCACGAGCCACACCGTCCCGACCCGCGCGGCCACCGGCAGGCCGGTAGCGGTCCAGGCCAGTAGCGGTCCAGGCCAGTAGCAGTCCAGGCCAGTAGCAGTCCAGGCCGGTGGCGGTCCAGGCCGGACCCGGGGACGAGACCGCACCATCCGGACCCGCGCAGCCCAGGCCCGACCCGCTGCAGCCCAGGCCCGGCCCGTTGCAGCCCAGGCCCGGCCCGTTGCAGCCCCTGCCCGACCCGCTGCAGCCCAGGCCGCGGGCCGCCTGTTGCAGCCCAGGCCAGGGCCGGCCGGTGCTACCGGGCCCGGCCGTCGAGCTCCGCCAGGAAGTCCTCGACGCGGGCGGCGACCAGGGCCGGGAACTCCATCATCGCGACGTGCCCCGCGTGGGGCAGGACCATGAGCCGCGAGTCGGCGAAGGCGCGGCTGGCGCGGCGCGCCATGCGGTAGCCGACGAGCTTGTCCTTCAGTCCGTAGACGAGCAGGGTCGGCGCGGTGACCTGCTCCGCCTGGCGCCAGAGCGAGTGCTCGCCACGCTCTGTGTAGGCGCGGACGATGCCGCGGGCGCTGCGGGAGAGGACGTCGAGGGCGTAGGGGAGCTGAGCCCGGCGCCGGTACTCGCTGACCATCAGCGCACGGCGCTCGGGCGGGATGCTGCCGGGGTCGCCGTAGCAGAGCTCCAGCAGAGCCTGGGTCTGGAACTCGAACGATCCGCCGCGCGACGCGCGGCGGATGACGCCGGACGCGCCGGGGAGCGCGAGCAGGCCCGTCGGCCAGGCGGTGGTCTGCGGCGGGAGCTCGGGGAGGGCCGGGGAGATGAGGGTGAGGCTGCGGACCAGGTCGGGCCGCGTCGCGGCGAGGCGGGTGGCGACCGCGCCGCCGAGGGAGTTGCCGAAGAGGTGGACGGGGCCGCGGCCGCTGCGTTCGAGGTGGTCGACGACCGCGCGGGTGTGCGCGTCGAGGGAGAGGTCGCCGTCGTCCGGCGGCGGGGACTGGCCGAATCCGGGCAGGTCGACCGCGTGACCGTCGACGGTGGCGGCCAGTTCGGCCATCAGCGGTTCCCAGTTGCGGGTGGACCCGCCGAGGCCGTGGACGAACAGCGCGGTCGGCAGTCCGGACCGGCGCGGCGGCTGCGCCTCGGCGTACAGCGGACTGCCGGGCGCCTGCACCGGGTACAGGGCGTCGCCTCCCGTGGTGGTCTCGGCCTCGAATGTCTCGCGCAGTCCACTCATGGGGACGATGCTAAGAGGGCGGTGTCGTGACGGCACCGGAAGCCTTACGCGGACCGAACAGACGTCAGGGAGGCCACCCATGTCCGAGGTCAACGACGCCGCGCTCGACTCCCTGGACGACGCGGAGGCGGACGAGCGGCCGGAGGTCGAGGCCGACGGTGAGAACGGTGACGAGGAGCCCAAGAGCCTCACTCAGGAGGATGTCGCCCTGGAATCGCCCGAAGCGGACACCGCCGAACAGAAGGTCGAGGTCCGAATCGACGAAGACGAGTACCGGTGACGGGATCCTTGTGGAATCCTCACAAGCCTGGGCCGGGACTTTCGGGTCCGGACCTGCAGTACCAGGCATTACCCGAAAGTAGGATGGCCGCAGGCGCCGGGATGACGGACGGCGCCTGTTCGACCAGACGCTGAGTGAGGAGCACCGTGACGGCAATCCAGGACACGGCCGAGCGCCCGCGCGGCACTCGCCTGCCGCGCAGTGCCCGCCGCAACCAGCTGCTGGGCGCCGCGCAGGAGGTCT
Organism: Streptacidiphilus anmyonensis; assembly: GCF_000787855.1. Classification (GTDB taxonomy): domain Bacteria; phylum Actinomycetota; class Actinomycetes; order Streptomycetales; family Streptomycetaceae; genus Streptacidiphilus; species Streptacidiphilus anmyonensis. The sequence goes on from NZ_BBPQ01000001.1 coordinate 54,502, forward strand.
TCGTCGCGCAGGGCTACCACGCCGCGGCGATGGACGACATCGCCGAGCGTGCCGGCGTCAGCAAGCCGGTGCTGTACCAGCACTTCCCGGGCAAGCTGGAGCTCTACCTCGCGCTGCTGGACAAGCACTGCGAGGCCCTCGTCGACGCGATCCGCTCCGCGCTCGAGTCGACCACGGACAACAAGAGCCGCGTGCTGGCCACCACCGAGGCGTACTTCGCCTACGTCTCCTCGGAGTCGGGCGCGTTCCGCCTGGTCTTCGAATCGGACCTGACCAACGAGGAGGCGGTCCGCGAGCGCGTCGAGCGCGTCACCCGCGACACGGCCACCCTCGTCAGCAAGGTGATCGCCGAGGACACCGACCTCCCGGAGGAGGAGTCCATGCTCCTCGCCGTCGGCGTCTGCGGCCTGTGCCAGATCACCGCGCGCTTCTGGCTCGCCCAGGGCGAGACCATCCCGCAGGAGGAGGCGGTGCGGCTGGTCTCCGGCCTGTCGTGGCGCGGCCTGAAGGGCTTCCCGCTGCACGGCGGGGACGCGGCGCACTGATCGCCCCCTCCCTCGACCGGCCCCGCTCGTCGGCCCGTGGCCGTATGGTGGGGCCGTACGGCACGTGGCCGGTCGGCCGCGTGTGAACGACGAACGCCTGTGATGGGCCCGGAGGGACGAAAGCCGTGGAGGTCAAGATCGGCGTGCAGAACGCGGCTCGGGAGATCGTTCTCGAGAGCACGCAGACTGCCGACGAGGTCGAGAGCGCTGTCGCCGCTGCGGTGGACGGCGGCAAGCTGCTGAAGCTGACGGACGAGCACGGCCGCAAGATCCTGGTCCCGGCCGACCGCCTGGCCTACGTGGAGATCGGCGAGCCGACCCGACAGAAGGTCGGTTTCGGCACGCTCTGAGGCCACCTCGCTCTGAGGCGACCGCAACACCGGGAACGCCCCGTTCCCCCCGGTCATCGGGGGGAACGGGGCGTTCCGCGTGTCCTGGTATGTCCCGGCCTCGTTGTGGGTAGGGCTTTCTCGACCGCGTCCACAAGAAGCGCACAGAGAAGCCCGCACCACACCTGCCGGGAGGCCGTGACCATGACCGTCGAGCTGATCGCCTTCGCGATCGCCGGACTGGCCGTCGGGCTGGGTGCCGTGCTGCTGCTGGGGGACCTGTTCCCGGCGCCTCGGCCGGTGACAGTGCTCACGGGGCTCTGCTCCGCGCTGCTGCTGGGCGGGGTGGCCCACATCGCGTTCGGCGACGGCCACCCGGTGGAGACGACGGTCTGCGCGATCCTCGGCTCGGTCGCGATGGTCTCGCTGCTGGCCCGCCCGGACCAGCGGTCAACGCACCACCCCCGGCACGCCTGACCGCCACCCGCCGGACGCCCTGGCGACGGAACGACCCGAACCGGGCACCAGGCCGGGCGAAGGCTCCGGGCCCGCCTGGGCCGCAGGGCCCAAGCTCAGGACGCCAAGCCACGCAGCTCGGGCCCACGGCCCGGCGCAGGCACCGGACGCGCCTCAGGCCCCCGGATCCGGCCGGGCCATAGGCCGTGACTCAGAACGCGACTCAGGCTGCGACTCAGGACGCGAGGCCCAGGGCCGCCATGCGGCGGGTGTGCGCCTCGGTGATCCGGTTGAACATCTTGCCGACCTCGACCAGGTCGAAGCCGCGCACCTCGGTACCGCCGATCAGCAGGTTGGACAGCGCGTCGCGCTCCGCGACGACCCGCTGGGCCTGGCTCAGCGCCTCGCCCATGAGCCGTCGGCCCCACAGGGCCAGCCGTCCCCCGATGCGCGGGTCCGCGGCGATCGCCTCGCGGACCTTGCCGACCGCGAACTCGGCGTGCCCGGTGTCCGCCATCACGCCGAGCACGAGCTCACGCGTGTCGTCGTCGAGCCGGACCGCGACCTCGCGGTAGAAGTCCGCGGCGATGGAGTCGCCGACGTACGCCTTGACCAGGCCCTCCTCCCAGTCGGCCGGGGCCGTCATGCGGTGGAAGGACTCCAGCGCCTCGGCGAAGGGCTGCATCGCCTCGGCGGGGTTCTCGCCGATCCCGGCGAGCCGCTCGCTGAGGACGCGGTAGTGGCCGAACTCGGCGGCCGCCATGCCCGCCAGCGCCGCCTTGTCCTCCAGGCTGGGGGCGAGCTTGGCGTCCTCGGCCAGCCGCTCGAAGGCACTGAGCTCGCCGTAGGCGAGTGCGCCGAGCAGGTCGACCACCGCAGCGCGGTACTGCGGGTCGGCCGAGCACTGCGCCCAGTCCCCGATCGACGGGTACGCCTCGGCCGCTGCGCCGGCCGTCTGCTCGTCCGTCTCGTCCTGCTTGCCTGCCTCAGGGGTCTCCATACGCCGCACCTTAGTGGCCTTCGGAGGGCACTTGACGCACGAAACCGGGCAGGAACGAGCCCGATGTCGCCCGCGTCACATGTTCGATCTTCGACTTGACGGTATGGTGGTAGCGAGGCCCGATGTATTTCACGACCATCACGGACGTGATTGAACACCGCGCCTCACGCACGCGGATGCCCGGTCGGTTGCACGATCGGCTCCGACCGACCCCGCAAGTGGCCGAGCGAGGGCCGCCGCAGACCGCGCCATCGCGGTCCCGCGCCGGGCCTCCCATGCAGTGCCGCTCACTGCGCCCCGTCGAGTCCGCTCCCCGCGGACACGTCCTGGACGAGCACGTCCTCGGACAGTTAAACGACGTGCCGGCGCGTGAGGTGGCCGCGAGGCAACCGGTTGCGGTCAGTGTGCCCGTCCCATGACGGGTGCCCGGCCGCCCCGCGCATCGGCCGCACCACATCCGGAAGAGGCACAGCCCTGACTACGTTCCGTGAACTCGGGATCCTTCCCGAGACCGCAGAGGCCCTCGAGGCCGTTGGCATCATCACTCCCTTCCCGATCCAGGAGATGACCCTCCCGGTCGCCATGACCGGCCACGACGTCATCGGCCAGGCCAAGACCGGCACCGGCAAGACCCTGGGCTTCGGGCTCCCCATCATCGACTCCGTCCGTGTCGCCGCCGACGTGGACGCCGGCCGCCTCACCGCGGCCGAGCTGCCGACCGCGCCGCAGGCGCTGGTCGTCGTCCCGACGCGCGAGCTGTGCACCCAGGTCACCAACGACCTGCTGGTCGCCGGCAAGGTCCGCAACGTGCGCGTCCTGTCCATCTACGGCGGTCGCGGCTACGAGACCCAGATCGAGGCGCTGGAGCGCGGCGTCGACGTCATCGTCGGCACCCCGGGCCGTCTGCTGGACCTGGCCCGCCAGAAGAAGCTCGACCTGTCCGCCGTGCGCACGCTCGTGCTCGACGAGGCCGACGAGATGCTCGACCTGGGCTTCCTGCCCGACGTCGAGAAGATCATCGACCTGCTCCCGGCGCAGCGGCAGACCATGCTGTTCTCGGCGACGATGCCGGGCGCGGTCATCAGCCTCGCCCGCCGCTACATGAACCGCCCGACCCACATCCGCGCCACCCAGCCGGACGACCAGGGCGCGACGGTCGCGAACACCTCGCAGCACATCTACCGTGCGCACTCGCTCGACAAGGTCGAGATGATCGCGCGCATCCTGCAGGCCGAGGGCCGCAACCTGGCGATGATCTTCTGTCGCACCAAGCGGACCACCGCCGACGTCGCCGAGCAGCTGACCAAGCGCGGCTTCGCGGCCGGCGCGGTCCACGGCGACCTCGGCCAGGGTGCGCGCGAGCAGGCGCTGCGCGCGTTCCGCAACGGCAAGGTCGACATCCTGGTCTGCACCGACGTCGCCGCCCGCGGCATCGACGTCGAGGGCGTCACGCACGTCATCAACTACCAGTGCCCCGAGGAAGAGAAGACCTACCTGCACCGCATCGGCCGCACCGGCCGCGCGGGCGCGTCGGGCACCGCCGTCACGCTGGTCGACTGGGACGACATCCCGCGTTGGCAGCTGATCAACAAGGCGCTGGAGCTGTCGTTCAACGACCCCGAGGAGACGTACTCGTCCTCGGCCCACCTGTACGAGCAGCTGAACATCGCCCCCGGCACGAAGGGCGTGCTGCCCCGCGCGGAGCGCACCCGTGCCGGTCTCGACGCCGAGGAGATCGAGGACCTGGGCGAGCCCGGTGGCGGTCGTCGCCGTGGCGCGTCCGCGTCCAAGCCCGCGGGCCGCGGCGAGGGCCGCACCCGGGACCGCGACCGTGACCGCGACGCCGAGCAGGACAGCGAGCGTCCGACCGGGCGCCGCGAGCGCGACCGCAAGCGTCGCCGCACGCGCGGCGGCCAGGACGCACCTGACGCGGCGGCTTCGGCCGTGACCGAGGGTCAGGCAGCCCCGGCTGCGCAGCCCGCGCTCGACGAGGCCGCGGAGTCCCTGGACGCGCCCGCGCGCCGTCGTCGTCGCCGCACCCGCAGCGGGGACCAGGCCGAGGTCGCGGCGGAGGCCGTGGTCGAGGCCGCCGAGGCCGTGGTAGCCGCAGCGGCCGAGTCGATCGTCGAGGCCGCGCCGAGCGTGACGGAGGAGGCTCCGGCTCCGCGCAAGCGCACCCGGACCGCCAAGAAGACCGTCACCACCGACGCGGCCGAGACCGCCGAGGCCGTCGACACCCTTGAGGTCGTCGAGACTCCGGTCGCCGTCGAGGAGGCCCCGGCCCCGCGCAAGCGGACGCGTGCGACGCAGAAGACTGTGGCCGAGGCTCCCGTCGTCGAGACCCCGGTGGTCGAGACGGCCGAGACCGCGGCTCCGGCCCCGGTCGAGGAGGCGCCCGCACCGCGCAAGCGCACCCGCGCCACCAAGAAGGCCGTCGTCGCCGAGGCACCCGCTGCCGTCGTCGCCGAGGCCGTCGCGCCCGTCGCCGAGGAGACGCCGGCCCCGCGCCGCCGCACCCGCGCGGCCAAGGCCACGGCCGAGGTCGCACCGGAAGCACCCGCCACCGCCGAGGCCCCCGCCACGGAGGAGGCTCCGGCCCCGCGCAAGCGCACCCGGACCGCCAAGAAGACCGTCACCCCGACGCGGCCGAGACCGCCGAGGCCGTCTGAGGTCGTCAAGGCTCCGGTCGCCGTCGAGAAGACCCCGGCCCCGGCCTCGGTCGAGCCGGTGGCCGCCGTTGCGGGCGTCGCGCCGCGCAAGCGCCGCCGGGCGACGTCGGGCGTGACCGACGCCGCCGCCAAGGCCGCAGGGCAGATCGCCCCCCAGGCCGAGGAGGAGGCGCCGGCACCGGTCGAGTCTCCGACGCTCCCCGCGCCGCGCAAGCGTCGTCGGGCGACGTCGGGCGTGACCGACGCGAGTGCCAGGGCTGCCGAGCGGGTCAGCGTCGCCGCCACCAGGCCCGCCGAGGCCGAGGTGCCCGCGCAGCGTGGTGAGGCGACGCCGATCGCCGCCGAGGAGGAGCCTCCGAAGCGCAAGCGCCGCAGCGTCCGCCTCGCCGAGGCTGCAGCCGCGTCCGCCGCGGCGGAGGCGGCCGAGGCCGCGGCGCCCAAGCGCGCCCGCACCAGCAGCCGGGCTCGCACCCGCTCCTGAGCGGTCCGGGACACCTGAGGCCCACACAGCCTCGAGCGCAGGCAGCCGACGGCGCGGCGGGAACCCCTGGCGGGGTTCCCGCCGCGCCGTCGGCATGTCGAGGGACGGCAACGCCGCAGGAGCGCGGAACGACACCTCACGGACATCTCCCCTGGCTAGGCTCGACCTCGCATGCCGCACCGCCAGGAGGTTCCGCCTTATGAGCACACCGCCGTTCCTCACGTTGCCCGCCTGTGCGCGGAGCGTCCGCCTTCGCACCGCGCGGGGCGAGTTCGCAGCCCTGCACGCCGTGCCCGAGGGGCGGCCGGCGACGGCGTTCGCGCTGCTGGTGCCCGGATTCACCGGCAGCAAGGAGGACTTCGTCGCGCTGCTGGAACCGCTGGCCGAGGACGGGTTCGAGGTGCTCGCCATCGACCAGCGGGGGCAGTACGAGACGGGCGGGCCCGACGAGGTCGCCGCGTACGCGCTGGAGGAGTTCAGCCTCGACCTGCTCGCCGTCACGGCGGAACTGCGTGAGCGGGCCGCCGCGCGCCCCCTGCACCTGGTCGCGCACTCCTTCGCGGGGTACGTCGCGCGGGACGCCGTGCTGCGGGCGACCGGGGCGCCGCTGCCGTGGGCCTCTCTCACGCTGCTGAGCACGGGACCGGCGGCCATCGGACGCGGCGAGACCGAGCGGGCGAAGCTGCTGCTGGCCGCCCTTCCGGCGATGACGCTGGAGGAGATCTGGCAGGCGATGCAGGAGATGGACGAGGCGAGCGGCGCGAAGGTCCGACTGGAGCCGGACATCGCGGACTTCATGCACCGGCGCTGGCTGGCGAACGTCCCCGGTGCGCTGGCGGCGATGGCGCAGCAGCTGATCTCCGAGCCGGACCGGGTGGACGAGCTGGCGAAGACGGCGCTGCCGAAGCTGGTCCTCTCCGGGGAGACGGACTACGCCTGGCCGGTGGAGCTTCAGGCGCAGATGGCGCTGAGGCTCTCCGCCGAGCACATCGTCGTGCCCGGCGCCGGTCACTCGCCGAACGCGGAGCGGCCCGCGGGGACGGCGGTCTCGCTGTCCGCCTTCTGGACCAACGCCGTCGCCTGACGTGGCGTCAGGGCGATGGCCTGCGGCGATACGCAGGTTTAACGGCACGCTAACCGCGGTGCAGCAGGAGCGGCCCACGATGGAACCAGCCAGCAGAAGGGAGAAGTCCATGCGCTTCGAGATCTTCCGCCTCGACGAGAACGGAACGGCGGTCGGGGACAGCCAGATCGCCGAGGCCGAGGCGGTCCGGTCCATTGTCGAGCACGCTGCCGCGACGGGTGACCGCGTCTACATCCGGCCGCTCGGGAACGCCACCGTCTGACCCCGCCGGCGCCTCTCGCCCGTCCTCGTCCGTCCTTGGTCCGTCCCTCGAAAGTGGCGTCCCCCGCACGGGTGATCGTCCTTGACGGACCGGGCGGGAGAGAGGACCGTGTTCGTCTATGAGGGGCGAGCCCAGTTGCCCTAGGTGCGGGGGCCGAGTCCGCGCCCCGGGGTTGTTCACCGACACGTGGCAGTGCGACAGGCACGGGACGGTCTATCCCCTGCAGCCGATCGTCCCGCCCAGCGTCGAGGCGCTGGGCGTCGCTGTCGCCAGGGCCGAGGTGCCCGTCTGGCTGCCCTGGCCGCTGCCGGTGGGCTGGCTCTTCACGGGTATCGCGCACGCTGGTGACGATGTGTCGGGGACGCGGGCGACGGCGGTCGCCTGCTCGGGCCCCGGTCCGCTGGGCGGGCCGGGAGAGCTGCTGCTGATCGCCGAGGAGCTCGGCGTGGGTCTCGGCGCGCGCTACGCCGGGCTGCCCGGGCCCGATCCGGGCGACGCGATCGCGGTGAACCGCCCCCCGCACGCGAAGGTCCTCGCGGCGGGGCGCCCCACGGCGCTGTGGCACGTCCCGGACGCCCCGGACGACCGCGCGGTCTTCGTCGGGGAGGCCCGCGGCCTGTGGTTGTGGGCGGTGGTCTGGCCGGAACGCTCCGGCCTGCTGATGTACGACGAGCTCGTCCTCACGGATCTCCGCGACGCGGGGGCGGAACTGGAACTCCTCCCCTGCGGAGCCCTGTCCCCGCGGATCCTGAAGTAGTAGCGGGCGCCTCACGCAGCCGCCGCTTGTGGCCCCCGTGCAGCCACTGATGAACCGCTGAGGGACCGGTGAGGGATCCATGAGGGACCGCTGCGCGGACATCGCCCCCGGAGGGTTGCGGCGCTCCCCTACCCTGGACGGCATGCGCATCGATCTCCACGCACACAGCAACGCCTCCGACGGGACGGACTCCCCGGCCGAGCTCGTGCGCAACGCCGTCGCAGCCGGTCTGGACGTCGTGGCGCTGACCGACCACGACACCACCGCGGGCTGGACGGAGGCGGCCGAGGCGCTGCACGGGACGGCCTTGACGCTGGTGCCGGGCGCGGAGCTGTCGTGCCGGGTCGAGGGCATCTCGATGCACATGCTGGCCTATCTCTTCGACCCGGAGGAGCCGGCGTTCGCGCGGGAGCGCGAGCTGGTGCGGACGGACCGGGTGCGGCGGGCGCAGGCCATCGTCGAGCGGTGCCGCGCGCTGGGTGCGCGGATCACGTGGGAGCAGGTCGAGCGCATCGCGGGCCGTGGAGCGGTGGGGCGGCCGCACATCGCCTCGGCGCTGGTCGAGGCCGGCGTCGTGGCGGACGTCGACGCCGCGTTCACGAAGGAGTGGCTCGCCAACGGCGGGCGCGCGGACGTGCCCAAGCGGGAGACCGACCCGGCTGAGGCCATCGCCTTGGTGCGCGAGGCGGGCGGGGTGGCGGTGTTCGCGCACCCGGGTGCGTCCAAGCGGGGGCGCACGGTCTCCGAGGCCACGATCGCGGATCTTGCCGCGGCGGGCCTGACCGGGCTGGAGGTCGATCACATGGACCACGACGAGGAGACCCGCCTCCGGCTGCGCGGGCTCGCGGCCGAGCTGGGTCTGCTGACCACCGGTTCCTCGGACTACCACGGCAGCCGAAAGACCGTCAGCCTCGGTGCGAACACCACGGATCCCGCCGTGTACGAGGCCCTTGTCGGCCTCGCGACCGGGGCGAAGCCGATCACCGGCTGAGCCGTGCCGACGTTCCCCGAGTCCTCCCCGAAATCCCCTCCGCCGGACCCACGGAAAACCTGCTAGCCTCTGGCGTCTCTCGACGGGCGCCGGGGATACGCGCCCGTCCTTCTCTTTTTTCTTCTCTCGGGGTGGGTACGTGGCGATTCGCCGTGCAAAGCAGAAGCAGCAGGTCATCGAGAAGCTCTCGCAGGTCGCCCCGCCCGGGGAGACCTTCATGGCCTGTGTGCACGTGGAGACCGGGCCGAGCCCGTGGCTGAACGCGATCTTCGACGAGATCCCGGTCGTCGGCATGGTCGTCGCGTTCACGCGTCGGTTCTACTTCCTGACGCTGACCAACACCTCGATCGTCGTGAACTCCGCGAGCCGGTGGACCAACCGCCCCGGCGACGTCGTCGCGGTCTTCCCGCGTCAGGCCTTCCCGGCGAGCCGGATCAACCGCGCGACCGTGTGGAGCTCGATGTACGTCGAGATGACGCCGGGCGCCAAGCCCACGCGCCTCAACATCCACCGTTACTGGCGGGACGAGCTGGACCAGCTCCTCGGCGCGCTGCCGCAGGCGCAGATCCCGGCGCAGGGCGGCGCCCCGACGGGTCAGCCGCAGTTCTGATCCGACGTCACACGTCGCCGAGCGGTACGGACTTGCGCTCCTGGTCGCGCAGGTCCGTACCGTGGCGCAGCCACCGCTCCTGAAGCTCGGCGGCGCCGTGCACGCGCTTGTGGGCGGCCTCGTTCGGGGTCATCGGCAGCAGCGGCAGGAAACGGATCGGCTCGGCCGGCTCGGGGAGCTCCAAGTCCTCGACCAGGCCGCCCGGTTCGGCGACCAGGAACGACGTGAAGGGTGCGCCCGGCCAGAGCGGCTCGCCCAGGTCCAGCGAGGCGCCCGGCGCCACGACCAGCCCCTCCACCTGCGGCGCGGCCGCGAGCGTGGCCAGCGGGCGCAGCAGCCCGTCCTGCCCGCCGCGGACGGTGACCACCAGCTCGGCCCGCGGGCCGGCGACCGGGTCGGCCACCAGGGCGGTCGGGTCGGTCATCGGCGCGGCGGACATGCCGAGAGTGGCATAGCGGTACAGGCCCTCCGACTGCGGGAAGCGCAGCACCTCGATCCGTTCGGTGCCGAGGAAGGTGATCGCAGCGCGGCCGTCCGGCTCGCCGAAGGTGCTGATGAGGCGCGCCTCGACGGCGGCCAGGACGGCGTCCGGCACGGACGCGTCCGGCGAGCCCGACGGGCCGGAGGGGCCGGAAGGCTCGGAAGGGTCGGACGGGTGGGGTGAGTCGGCGGCGTGCGGCATAGGCAGAGCCTACGGCGTCGCCCGACGGTCGGTTCAGGAGCGCTGCCCGGCGCGGATGATCAGCAGCAGGCCCGCCAGGATCATCGCCACGGCCGGGTAGACCGCCACCGGCGGCAGCTGGCCGAGCCAGACGGCCGCGATGAGCGCGGCCCCCGGCGTCTCCAGCAGGATCGCCGTGGAGACGAACGACGGCCCGAGCGTCCGCACCACGCGGTTGCTGAGCGAGTGGCCGAGGAACTGCGCCGACGCGGTGAGCAGCGCGATCTGCCCCCAGGCGGTGGGGCTGTAGCCGGTGAGCGTCTGCCCGGAGAGCAGGCACGCGACGAGCAGCAGCAGGCCCGTGGTCGCGTAGCAGACGAAGGTGTAGGCGGTCGTGCTGACGGTCCGCCGGACCTCGCTGCCGAGCAGGAAGTAGCCGGACGCGGCCATGCCCGCGCCGAGCGCGAGCAGGTCGCCCAGGACGGCGCGCGAGGACATGGTCAGGTCGAAGCCGGTCAGCAGCACCACGCCCGCGAACGCGAGCCCGATGCCCACCCAGACCACGCGGGGCGGACGGTGTCCGCGCAGGCGCAGGTAGAGCGTGGTCCACAGCGGCGTGGCCGTGCACAGCGCGGTGGAGGTCGCGACGGAGGTGAGGCGCAGACTCGGCAGCCACATCGCGAAGTGCAGCGCGAGGAACGCACCCGCAGCGAGCGAGAACCGGACCGTGCGCTTGGTCATCGCGCGCAGCTCACTACGGTGCCGGAGCAGGGCGACGGGCGCGAGGACGCCGGTGGCGATGCAGTTGCGCCAGAACGCGATGGCGACGGCCGGTGCGGCGATGGCACTGATCAGCGGCGCGGACAGGGCGACGCCGCCGACCGCGAGCGCGAGCAGCAGGAAGTCGACGCGCGGCACGGCCGACAGATCCGGATGCACGCCCGGAGCCGGCGCACCGCCCGGCTGCCGCGACACGGCCGCGGACGGCTGGGCGCTGTCGGCGCTCTCGGCGGTGCTGGACACGGGCGACTCCTCGGCACGACCAGGCAGGAACCGACAGGGTCACGGTCGGTAAGGGGCGTTTCGATGGTAGGTGACTGACAGACTCCGCTTCCACGGGGGACCACGCGCTGGACGGCTGTCATCTGTCCGCTTTCGTCCGCCAACGGATCTGCCAACGGATCTGCCATCGGACGCCTGCCGAACGGCGACGGAGGAACCAATACCCTGTGGGCATGACTGCTGAGCCGAGTGCCGAGCTGCTGGACCGCGCGCTGATCGAGGAGGCCGCGAAGAAGTCCGGCCTGCTGTGGGTCCGGCGTGACGGCGGGCGGGACCGGGCGCTGTGGCACGCCTGGGTGGACGACGCGGTCGTGGTCGTCGGCGACGGAGGCGAGCAGCCGCTGGACGGGCTCGCCGAGGGCCAGGACGTCCTCGTCACCCTGCGGAGCCGGGACAAGTGGGGCCGCCTGGTCGCCTTTCGCGCGCGGACGGAACTGCTGGCCCCGCGATCGGACGCCTGGCAGGCCGCGGTCGACGAGCTCAAGGGAAAGCGGCTCAACGCGCTGGACCACGACGCCGTCGAAGCGCGCTGGGCCGAGGGCAGCCGGGTGCTGCGGCTGACGCCCCAGGGCCCCAGCGTGGAGCACCCCGGCGCGATGCCGGACTCCGCGCACACGGCGGCCCCTGCGCCGACCACCGCCACCACCCGCCTCCCGATCCCCGCCGCGCTCCCGCGGCTGGTCCTCGGCCGCAAGCGCCGCCGCCAGTCCTGACCCTGCCGCCGCCAAGGCCGACAACGCCGTCGAGGCCCTCCGGCTCGGGGCACGGACCGCCCCTGGGACCCACAGAGCGCAATCGCACGGTGCCCAAAAGGGGCGGACCTCGCATAGCAGGTAGCCTGGCCATCGGCAGCGACTCGGTCGCACGGAGCCACGGTCGGGCTCAGGCTCTGAGTCAGCAGCGTCAGCGTCAGGGAGGTATCGCGTGAGCGTGAGCGCAGGCGCTTCACGGGTCTTCGTCTCGCATCTGGCGGGGGTGGCGGTCTTCGACCCGAACGCCGACTCCGTCGGGCGTGTCCGGGACCTGGTTGTGACGCTGCGACTCGGGGGACGGCCGCCACGCGTGCTCGGTTTCGTGGTCGAGGTGCCGGGCAAGCGGCGGGTCTTCCTGCCGATGAACCGCGTCACCAGCGTGGAGTCCGGACAGGTGATCACCACCGGCGTGATCAACATGCGCCGCTTCGAGCAGCGCTCCACCGAGACCCTCTGCCTGGCGGAGCTGCTGGACCGCCGGGTCACCCTGCGTGAGACCGGCCCGTACGGGGAGGAGGGCGAGACGGTCACCGTGCTCGACGTGGCCATGGTGCGCACCAAGGCGCGTGAGTGGGAGATCGACAAGGTCTTCGTCGAGAAGGGCCGCGGCGGGCGGCTGCGCCGCAAGGGGGAGACCTTCGTCGTCGAATGGTCGGCGGTCACCGGCTTCGCCCTGCGCGAGGAGGACCAGGGCGCGGCCAACCTTCTCGCCACCTTCGACCGACTGCGCCCCGCGGACCTCGCCAACGTGCTGCACCACCTCTCCCCCAAGCGCCGCGGCGAGGTCGCCGCCGCGCTCGACGACGAGCGCCTGGCCGACGTGATGGAGGAGCTGCCGGAGGACGACCAGGTGGCGATCCTGGCCGGGCTGCACCAGGAACGCGCCGCCGACGTGCTGGAGGCGATGGACCCGGACGACGCGGCCGACCTGCTCTCCGAACTGCCGGACGAGGAGGCGGAGCAACTGCTCCAGCTGATGGAGCCGGACGAGGCCGCCCCGCTGCGCCGCCTGCTCACCTACGCGGAGCACACGGCCGGCGGTCTGATGACCACCGAGCCCATCGTGCTGCCGCCGGACGGGACGGTGGCCGAGGCGCTGGCGCTGATCCGCAACGAGGACCTGAAGCCGGCCCAGGCGTCCGTCGTCTACGTGTGCCGTCCGCCGCTGGAGACGCCGACTGGTAAGTACCTCGGCCTGGTCCACTTCCAGCGACTGCTGCGCGAGCCGCCGTACACGCTGGTCGGCTCCCTCGTCGACCGCGACCTCGACCCGCTCAGCCCGGCGACCGAACTGCCCAGCGTCACCAGCTTCCTGGCGACGTACAACATGGTGGCCGCACCGGTGGTCGACACGACGGGCAACCTGCTGGGCGCCGTCACCGTCGACGACGTGCTCGACCATCTGCTGCCCGAGGACTGGCGCGAGGCCGCGCTCCACGGCGGCACGGACCACTCCGACCATGGCGAGGAGGTGACCTCCGATGGGTCCCACATCTGAGCAGAAGCCGAGACGCGAACCGAGGCGCGAGCAACCGAGGCGCGAGCAGAGGTTCGAGCTCCGGATCGAAGCGAAGCACGAGCCCAAGCACGAGGCGTTGCCGAGCCAGAAGCGCCTGCGGCTCGACCAGCCGCAGCGCCGCTCCCGGCTGAACTGGCCGCAGCCGGACCCGGACGCGTTCGGACGTCTGTCGGAGCGGATCGCCCGGTTCATGGGCACCGGTCGGTTCCTGGTCTGGATGACGCTGGCCATCCTGGTCTGGGTCGCCTGGAACGTGCTGGCGCCCTCGGGGGTGCGCTTCGACACCTACCCCTTCATCTTCCTGACCCTGGCCCTGTCGCTGCAGGCCTCCTACGCCGCGCCGCTGATCCTGCTGGCGCAGAACCGGCAGGACGACCGCGACCGGGTCAACATGGAGCAGGACCGCGCCCGCGCCAGCCGGACCGTCGCGGACACGGAGTTCCTCACCCGCGAGGTCGCCGCCCTGCGGCAGGGCCTCGGCGAGGTGGCCACCCGCGACTTCCTGCGCAGCGAGTTGCAGCAGCTGCTGAAGGAGCTGGACCTCCGCGACGGCGACGGGCACCGGCCCGACGACCCGCGGGTCGCGACCTCCGACCTGATGTGACCGCCCTCAGCTGACCGCCTCACCCGACCGCACCCGACCCGCCCTCGGGCGACCCTCCTCGGGCGACCGTCCTCAGCTGACGGCCCTGATGTGACCCGCCGCACGCTACTGCCGGGTCAGTGCGCCTCTTCGGCCGCCGTACCATTCCGTTATGGCAACCGACACTGAAGCGACGCCCATCGAGGAGTCCGTGCGCGCCGCGCTGGCCAAGGTGCAGGACCCGGAGATCAACCGGCCCATCACCGAGCTCGGCATGGTGAAATCCGTGGCGGTCGACGCCGCGGGCCGGGCGTCGGTCGCGGTCTGGCTGACGGTGTCCGGCTGCCCGATGCGCGACACCATCACCACCCGCGTCCGCGACGCGGTCGCGGCCGTCCCAGGCATCTCCTCGGTCGAGGTGGAGCTGGACGTGATGAGCGCCGAGCAGCGCAAGGAGCTCCAGACGACGCTGCGCGGCGGCCAGGCGGAGAAGGAGATCCCCTTCGCCAAGCCCGGTTCGCTGACCCGTGTGTACGCGGTCGCGTCCGGCAAGGGCGGCGTCGGCAAGTCCTCGGTGACGGTCAACCTCGCCGCCGCGCTCGCCGACCAGGGCCTGAAGGTCGCCGTCGTCGACGCCGACATCTACGGCCACAGCGTCCCGCGCATGCTGGGCGCCGACGGCCGTCCCACCCAGGTCGAGAACATGATCATGCCGCCGTCGGCGAACGGCGTGAAGGTCATCTCGATCGGTATGTTCACCCCCGGCAACGCGCCCGTCGTCTGGCGCGGCCCGATGCTGCACCGCGCCCTCCAGCAGTTCCTCGCGGACGTCTACTGGGGCGACCTCGACATCCTGCTGCTCGACCTGCCGCCGGGCACCGGCGACATCGCGATCTCGGTCGCCCAGCTGATCCCGAACGCGGAGATCCTGCTGGTCACCACCCCGCAGCAGGCTGCGGCGGAGGTCGCCGAGCGCGCGGGCACGATCGCGCTGCAGACGCACCAGACGATCGTCGGCGTCATCGAGAACATGTCGGGCATGCCCTGCCCGCACTGCGGCGAGATGGTCGACGTCTTCGGCACCGGCGGCGGCCAGACGGTCGCCGACGCCCTCACCCGCGCCACCGGCGCGAAGGTCCCGGTCCTCGGCAACATCCCCATCGACGTCCAACTCCGCCAGGGAGGCGACGAGGGCAAGCCCGTCGTCCTCTCCGACCCCGACTCCCCGGGCGGCTCCGCGCTCCGCGCCATCGCCTCCAAGCTCGCCAGCCGCCAGCGCGGCCTCTCGGGCCTGTCCCTGGGGCTCACGCCGAAGAACAAGTTCTGATTCGCGGGTCTCGCGACCTGCGGCGCATTCGCCGATCACTCCCCTGAGCTGCGGGGAAGTGGTCGGCGTTTGTCATTGGCGACCACCGCTGGTTGCCGTCTGACGGCCCCACGACGGCCCCGCCGCGAGCACGGGCTGCGCGAGATCCTGGACGCGATCTTGTACGTGGTCCGCACCGGCCCCCAGTGGTGGTACCTGCCGCCCGCCCTGGGGGACGGTCTAGGGCTACTTCGCCAAGTGGGCCATGGAAGGCGTGTTCGCGCAGCTCAACGGATTGCTGCGGGACCTCGTGCGCCAGAGCGTGTGGCGCGCTGGCGGCCCCGAGGGTGTGGTGCCGACTAGCGGCTTGTGCGTGGAGATCAACTCCGTTGCGGGCGTCTGAGTCGATCACTAGGGTGCGGATGTTCTGCTGCTCGGCGACGCAACGAAGGTGGCACCCGCCCATGACCTCGACTGATCTGCTCCCGCCCATCGGGCCGGTCACGGCGGACGACCTTGCCGAAGGCCTGCGGCTGGTGCTCGCGCTGCTGCGCCAGCCGGCCGCCCTCTCCGCGGACTGGAGCCGTCCGGCCGGGACGCTGGACATGGACTGCTGGGAGACCGCCGAGCACCTCGCCGACTGCTTCTTCTTCTACGGCACGCAGCTTGCCCAGCAGTCACCGCCCGTCGAGACCTTCCTGTCGTTCGTCAATCATCGGTCCGCACCGGGCAGGCCCTGGAGCGTGATCTCCAGTGAGCGCGAGCCCGGGGTCGAGAGCCTGGTGCAGGTGGTGGAGGCCTGCGGGGCGCTCCACATCGCGATGGTGCGGACGTCGGCACCGGAGGCACGTGCCTTCCACCCCATGGGGACGACGGACCCCGAGGGTTCGGCGGCCATGGGCCTGGTCGAGCTCTTCGTCCACGGTTACGACCTGTCCTGCGGGCTCGGCCTGGACTGGACCGCCCCGGCCGGCCTCTCCGCCCGGGCGCTGCACCGCCTCTTCCCCGAGGCTCCGGCGGACACCGACCCCTGGGCGACCCTGCTCTGGGCCACCGGCCGCGGTGACCTGCCCGGACGTGAGCGGTTGACGGCGGACTGGCGCTGGCACAGCGCACCCCGCTGAGACGCCACGGCCCGGGTCAGGCTTCCTCCTCGATCGGGCAGGTCTCCCGGACCGGGGTTCTCCCGGGGCCGCCAGGCTCACCGCGTGACCCTTGGGCTTGGCCTGGCGGCCCTGGGAGGTTCCCGGCACGCCTCTGGGGCCCGGTCGAGGAGGAACCAGCGCCCCACCCACCCCACACGACGCACTGACCGCAGCGAGACTCGGCACGGCGGGCAGAGACACAGCGCCGCTCGCACCGGTCTCCGGGGCGGGCCGCTATCCGCCGTACGTCGCGAAGTCGGTGATCACGGTGAAGCCCAGGCCGTAGGCGCTCACGCCGCGGCCGTAGGCGCCGATGTGGGCGCCCTCCGCGTCGCCGGCGAGGACCCAGCCGTACTCGGATTCGCGGTAGCGGAACGGCTGCGGGGTGCCGTTGACCGGGAGGGTGAGGGAGGACCAGGCGGGGCTCTCGAGGTCGTCGGCGAGGTCCCAGGCGAGGGCCGTCTGCTGGTCGAGCCAGTCCTGGCGCAGCGAGCGCTCCATCGGGGCGTGCTCGGTGGCGGCGAGGAGGCCGGAGCCGGCCAGCCACGCGGCCGAGGAGACCGAGGTCGCCTCCAGCATGCCGGTGCCGTTCTCCAGCCGGCGGGCCTCGCGCCGGGCGACCGTCACCACGACAGCGAAGCGCTTGCCCTCGGCCGGGTCCTGGGCGAGGTAGGAGCGCACCGGCTCGTCGCCGTGGCCGAGGGAGCCGTAGTCGACGACGCGGCCGTCCGGCGAGGTGCCGGTGGCGCCGTACCAGCGGCGGCCGGTCCAGGCGTCGTCCAGGCCGTACCAGGGGAAGTCGACCCCCGAGAAGCCGGGCCCGGCGGACTTCGCCTCCGCGTGCGGCTGCTGCTCCTGCTCCGCCACGGTCTCACTCGTGGTGTCCATACCGGCCTCCTCCTTGGTCCGCCCCGGCAGAAGATTACCGGGGCGGGCCGGGCCGACCGTGTAGGGAGGGGATAACGCGCGCGTGAGCCGCCCTCAGGTCGCCTCGAGGTCGTACGGAGGCCGCTCGTCCGCGGCGCCCGCTGCGGCCGCTGCCGGGTCCGCGGAGGCCGCTGTGGAAGCCCCGGACGCGGAGGCGGAGGCGCCGGGCGTCGACTCGGGGGCCACCTTGCCCAGCGGGTCGTTGCGGACGGACTTCACGGCCGTGGCGGCTTCCGTCGCGTCACGGGTGAAGCCGTTCTTCAGCTCCTGGATCTCGTTCAGGCCGAACTCCTCGCCGTGCCGCTGCATCTGCTTGCGGACGAAGGTCTTCGGGTTGAGGTCCTGGAACTCGAAGTCCTGGTACTCCGGGCCCAGCTCCTTGCGGATGTCCTCCTTGGCGCTGTCGGAGAACTCGCGGATCTTGCGGATGATGCCCATCGCGTCCTGGACCAGCTTGGGGAGCTTGTCCGGGCCGAAGATGACCACGGCGAGAACGACGAGCACCACCATCTCCAGTGGGCTTATGTCGAAGAACATGCGGTGGGCTCCCCTGCTGACGTGTGGACTGCTCCAGCGTAATCGCCCGGACGGCCAGTCGTACCCGGTGACGAGTGAACCAGCGGTGTGAAAAGGGGAACGGAACGAACGGAACCGCTCTCTGCCTGCCCCGGACCGCTCAGACTCCGGTCGACTCAGGCCTTGGTCGATGTCGTGTCGGTCGGCGCCGCGGTGAGCTTCGCCTGGATCTTCAGGCTCGCGCCGTTCCGCAGCACCGTGAGCTGGGTCGTGCCGTTGGCCCTGCGGCCGCGGATCAGCGCGATCAGATCGTCGGCGTCGGTGACGGCGACCCCGTCGGCCGCGGTCACCACGTCGCCGACCATCAGCTTCGAACCCGCGGCGTGCACGTCGGTGATCTTTGCGCCGCCGTCGAAGCCGCGGTCCAGCGTGACGCCGATGGTGGGCGGCGTGGCCCGGCCGCCGCCGATCAGCTGCGCGGCCACCGCGGTGGCCTGGTCGATCGGGATGGCGAAGCCGAGGCCGATGCTGCCGCTGGTGCTGTCGCTCCCGTAGGGATCGGAGCTGTCCGGGTCGGAGGAGCGGATCACCGTGTTGATGCCGATCACGGTGCCGCTGGCGTCGAGCAGCGGGCCCCCCGAGTTGCCCGGGTTGATCGGCGCGTCGGTCTGCAGCGCGTCGAGGTAGGAGTCGCCGGCGGGCGAGTCGAGGCTGCCGGAGACGATCGGGCGGTCGACGGCGCTGACGATGCCGGAGGTGACCGTGCCGCGCAGGCCGTAGGGGGCGCCGATCGCCATCACCGGTTCACCGACCTGGACGTTGTCCGAGTCGCCGAAGGTCACGGGGTTGAGCCCGGAGACGCCGGCGACGCGCAGCACCGCGAGGTCGCTGCCGGCGTCGCGGCCGACGATGGCGGCCGGATGATGCTGGCCGGTGCTGAAGGTCACGGTGACCGTGCCGGGGGTGCCCTCGGGCGCGATCACGTGGTTGTTGGTGAGGATGTGGCCGTTGGCGTCCAGCAGGATGCCGGTGCCGGTGGTGCGCTGGCCGCCGGCGTCGACCTGGAGGTAGACCACGCCCGGCAGCACGGCGCGGAGGACGGCCGCGGTGCCGTTGGAGTCCTTGGAGGCGGAACTCGACGCCTGGTGCAGGGTGAGCCGGCCGCCCTCGGCCGCGCCCTCGACGCCGACCCCGAGACCGCCGCCGATGAGACTGGCGACCACCACGACGAAGGCGATGATCAGCAAGCCCTTGGGCGAGGTGAGCGCCGGTACCGCCCGGCCCGGCCGACGGCCGACCGGGCCGTCCCCGCCCCAGGGGCCGTCGTTGACGCGCTGGGCGGCTGTGAGCCAGTCATCGTCGCTCGTGCCGCCACCCGTGCCGTCGCCGTGGCGGTCGCCGTCGCCGTCGCCGTCGCCGACGAGTCTGCCGTCCTCCGCGCGCACGCGGCTGCCGAAGATCGCGCCGCGCTGCGCGCCCGCGCCGCCCGGGTGGCTCCACCACGCGGGCGCGGGCCGCTGGGCACGCTGTGGCGCCCGCGGCTCCTCCACCTGGTGTTCCGCTGCCATGCCGAACTGCTCCTCCACGCCTGCTGCCCTGGCATTGAAACAGGTCGGGGGCGATCGAGGCTACGCCCGCGTGAATGTTCCCAGTTAACGAACAGGTGACTGAACAGCTCACCGACAGACGCCGGCCGATTCACCGGCGGACGACCGCGCCGGGTCTCACCGGGCCGCGGCGGGCCTCGCGCGCAGGAGAACGCGTCGGCCCGTCCCGCGGGGGCGCGGTACGGGCCGACGTCGTGGACGGATGGGTGTGGCCGCTAGCGCAGCTGGGCCGCCGGGTAGAGGATCGGCGGCGTGCCCGGACGGGCGAGCGCGACGTGCTGGTTGACGGCCGGATGCTCGGGGGCGTCGTCGACACGCGCGACGTTGTAGGCGGGCTGTCCGTCGTTCGGCGCGTAGTTGGCGGACGGCGCGTAGTTGTTGGAGCCGGACAGCGGGGCGACGTCGTGGGGCGCCTCCGACGTGGCCGTGACCCCGGTGAGGGCGCTGCTCAGGGTGACCGCGGCGACCGAGAACGCGCCTGCCGCGGCGAAGACGAGCCGCCTGCCGCGCGGCGCGGCGGGCGCGCTCGGCGCGACGCCGACCACGGCCGCCCGCTCCGCGCGCTCGGCCTGGGCCGAACCCGCGCCGGAGGTCGACATCGTGGAACCCGAGGAATCCGACCCGGCGCGCAGCCGGGCCGCTATCGGGCGCTCGCCGCGGGGCTCACGGCCGCGCTCACGCCGGGCGCGCGGGTCGATCCCGGGCACCGGACGGTCCGCTCCGAGCGCGCCGTTGCCGAAGCTGCTGCCGCGCAGACCACCGTTGCCGAGGCCGCCGGACATGCCGAAGCCCGCTCCAGGGCCCTGGGCGCCCGATCCTCCGAAGAGGGAGCGGACGCGCGAGGGCGTGCCCTGGGGCGGGCGCCCTTCACCCTCGTCGTCGTCGGCTGCGGAGATGGCCATCAGGCGGCTCAGGAAGACACCGCTGGGCTCGGGGCACAGCACCTCGCGCAGGTGCGCCTTGAGGCGGCGCTCCGCCTCCGCCTCGGCCAGGCAGTCGGGGCAGGTGGCCAGGTGCGCCTGGACGCGCTCGCGCGCGCCGTGGTCGAGCTCGCCGTCGACGAAGGCGGCGAGGCGGTCACCGAGGTGGTGCTCCTGCGGCGGCGGGGCCGTGACGGCGACGGAGACCTGGGTCACCCGCAGCTCGCCGATCTCCGACCGCGGAACGCGGCGGGACTGCTCGCTCACGAGGACCGCCCCCGATCGAGGGCGTCGGCGGCCAGCAGTTGGGCCTCGGCCTCCACGTCCACGCCGGCCCG
Source organism: Streptacidiphilus anmyonensis (assembly GCF_000787855.1). Taxonomy (GTDB): domain Bacteria; phylum Actinomycetota; class Actinomycetes; order Streptomycetales; family Streptomycetaceae; genus Streptacidiphilus; species Streptacidiphilus anmyonensis. Next base: position 75,022 of record NZ_BBPQ01000001.1, read on the forward strand.
CCGCTCACGGCCCTCGCCCGCGCCGGGGGCGCGGTGCTGCAGGGCGGCGCGCAGGTGTGCGCGACCGCGGTGGATGCGGCTGCGGACGGTGCCGAGCTTGACCCCGAGGGTCGCGGCGATCTCCTCGTAGGACAGGCCCTCGATGTCGCAGAGCACCACGGCGGCACGGAACTCCGGCGCGAGCGTGTCGAGCGCGTGCTGCACGTCGGCGTCGAAGTGGGTGTCGTGGAACTGCTGGGCCGGCGACGGCTCCCGGCTGGGCAGCCGCTCGGCGGCGTCCTCAGCCAGCGCGTCGAAGCGGATCCGCTGCTTGCGGCGGACCATGTCCAGGAAGAGGTTGGTCGTGATCCGGTGCAGCCAGCCCTCGAACGTGCCCGGGGTGTACGTGGACAGCGAGCGGAAGACACGGACGAAGACCTCCTGCGTGAGGTCCTCGGCGTCGTGCTGGTTGCCGGTCAGGCGGTAGGCGAGGCGGTACACCCGGGCGGAGTGCGTCTGGACGATCTCCTCCCAACTGGGCGGGGTCCAGGCAGTCGCGGCGCTCTGCTCGTCGAAGGATGCGGTCTGCCCCTCGGTGACGCCCTCCAGGGCGGCGGGAAGACCGTTCGACTCCGTCGCCTCGGCGGGCGCGTTCTCAGGCTGCGACTCACTCATCACGGGCTTCGGCGTACGGGCCGGTGCGGGGCCGCGAAGACTGCGCGAACGGGCACCCCCCTCAGCCACACCTCCTCTATCGGCTCTTCTGCCTAGCAGGGCCACCACCATATCCGCACCACCCGTTAGCACCGGATAAAAGCCAATCACCATACGACCCACCTGCGGCGCTCCGTACACACCCGGTACGCCGGGAGGGCCGACGACCGGGTGTGAACCCGGCCCTCATCCCGTTCCAACGGCCGGGCCTTGATCCCGGTTCCGTCTCTCTCCACTAACCTGTGGCCAGAAATCGACACTGGTCAGTACGGATCGGTGGATCGGCACACAACTCGGCGCAGCGCGGGAGGAAGGCATCAGCGGCTACGGGCAAGCAGACCCGGCCCTCGCCGACGCCTACGCCGTCGAGGATCCGGTCCTCGAGCACGCCCGCGAACTGTCACTGCTCTCCTCGGTCCGCCCGGTCTCCCCCGGCAGCGGCGCGGCGCTGCGGCTGCTGGCCGCGGCGACCGGAGCGCGGGCGGTCGTGGAGATCGGCACCGGGGCGGGCGTCTCGGGCATCTGCCTGCTGCGCGGAATGCGAGCGGACGGCATCCTGACCACCGTCGACGTCCAGCCGGGCCTCCAGCGGCAGGCCAGGGAGGTCTACGCCGCGGCTGGCTTCGCGCCGAGCCGCGCCCGGCTGATTCCCGGCCCCGCCCTCGAGGTGCTGCCGCGACTGGCCGACGGCCAGTACGACCTCGTCTTCTGCGACGGCGACCCGGCGGAGGCGACCGGCTACCTTGCTGAATCGTTGCGCCTGCTGCGATCTGGGGGAACGGTCTGCTTCGAGGGCGCGCTCAGCGGGGTCCGCACGCCCGCCGTACGGGAGCTGATGCGGCAGGTGCGCGAGCACCCCGACCTGATACCCGCGCTGCTCCCGGTGGGCGACGGCCTCCTCGCCGCGGTCCGTCGCTGATCCCGCTCTCGCGGGGGTTCACGCCGCTGCGGGCTGGGTGGGGTCGCCCGTGAGCGGGCGCCGTCCACGGGCAGGACGAGGACGATCCTCGGGCCGGGCCGTCCGAGGGCAGGGCCGTCCGAGGACAGGGCCGCCCGAGGGCGGGGCCGTTTGGCGGTGGCACCGCCCGGCGGTGAGCCGTCCGACGGTGGGCCCTTCAGCGCCGCAGCAGGCCGAAGGCCCCTCTCCCGCATGGGGACAGGGGCCTTCGATGGAGGATCGGAGCGGGGGTGGGCCTCAGCCGCACACCTTCTTGAGAGCGTCACCGAGCGCCTCGGCCTCGTCGGGCGTCAGCTCGACGACGAGACGTCCGCCGCCCTCAAGCGGAACGCGCATGACGATGCCCCGCCCCTCCTTGGTCACCTCAAGCGGGCCGTCGCCCGTCCGCGGCTTCATGGCCGCCATGCTCGTTCCCCTTCCTGCACCTGCTCCACCGGAACCGGCGGCCCGTCCACCGCCGGTTTCGAACGCACTGATCGGAGTACCAGTATCCCGCATTCAACCGTCTGATGACCAACGTCACGCATCTCGCCAGCCCCAGGGGCCTCCTCCGTGCACGCTCGGACGCACTCGAACACGCTCGCCGACCGCACCTCAGTTCCCCTCCGCCACCGGGCCCCTGCGGCCGGGTGAGCCTCCCTCGCGTTCGGTGCGGGGGATGCGGGAAAGTGGGCTACGTCACATCTTCCCCGGGGTACCGGATCCGTCATGCTGACCGGGGCACCAGCCGGTGACACAGCTGGACGAAAAGTGAGGAGACGGACGTGGCCGACAGCGTTCTGTACGAGATCGAGGACGGGCTGGCGACCCTGACCATCAACCGCCCCGAGGCGATGAACGCCCTCGACACGGCGACCAAGGTGGCTCTGCGCGACGCCGCGATCGACGCGGCGGACAACCCGGCGGTCCGTGCGGTCCTGCTGACGGGCGCGGGCGAGCGCGCGTTCTGCGTGGGCCAGGACCTCAAGGAGCACGTGGGCAACCTGGCCGCCGCACGGGAGGGCGGCGGTCCCGCCCTGTCCACCGTCCGCGAGCACTACAACCCGCTGGTCACAGCGCTGGCGACGATGCGCAAGCCCGTCGTCGCGGCGATCAACGGCGTCGCGGCGGGCGCGGGCGCCGCGCTGGCCTGGGCCTGCGACTTCCGCTTCCTCGCGGCCCACGGCGGCTTCAACACCTCCTTCGCCGGAGTGGCCCTCAGCACGGACTCCGGCGCGTCGTGGACACTGCCGCGGCTGGTGGGCCAGTCCAAGGCGATCGAGTTGCTGATGTTCCCCCAGACCGTCAAGGCGGAGGAGGCGTTGGCTCTCGGCCTGGCGCACCGCGTCCTGCCCGGGGCCGAGTTGATGGACGAGGCCCGCACGTTCGCCCGCCGACTGGCCGACGGTCCGACGGTCGCCTACGGCGCGATCAAGACCGCGGTGGCGTTCGGCGCCGGCCACACGCTGGTGGAGACCCTCGCCAAGGAGGAGGAACTCCAGACCCTGGCGGGCGAGTCCGCGGACCATCAGATCGCCGTCGACGCCTTCCTCGCCAAGGAGACCCCGCGCTTCACGGGCCGTTAGGCCTGTGGCCGGCCAGCGTCGAGGGTCCGGCGTCAGCGGGCGAAGCAGTCCGCCAGGTGATCGTTGACCAGGCCGCACGCCTGCATCATCGCGTAGGCGGTCGTCGGGCCGACGAAGCGGAACCCGCGGCGCTTGAGCTCCTTGGCGAGCGCCGTGGACTCCGGCGTCACCGCCGGGATGTCCGCCAGCGACATCGGGGCGGCGGGCGCCGGATCGGGCGCGTAGCTCCAGATCAGCGAGTCGAGGCTGGTGCCGTCCAGATCGAGCAGCGCGCGGGCGTTGGCGATGGTGGCGACGATCTTCGCGCGGTTGCGGATGATGCCCTCGTCCGCGAGGAGCCGGTCGACGTCGGTCTCGTCGTAGGCCGCGACCCTGGCCGGGTCGAAGCCGTCGAAGGCCCGGCGGAAGCCCTCCCTGCGGCGGAGGATCGTGATCCAGGAGAGACCCGACTGGAAGGCCTCCAGGGCGAGACGCTCGTACAGCGCGGTGTCGCCGTGGACCGGCCGGCCCCACTCGGTGTCGTGGTACTCGACGTAGTCGGGGGTCGAGAGGCCCCAGGGACAGCGCAGCCGGCCGTCCTCCCCGCGAACGGTCGCGCTCACAGCTCGTCGTCCTTCCGAGGGGCTCCCGGCTCGGGGGTCCCCTGTTCGTCGGCCTCCTGCCCGGGAGTCCCGAGCACAGGAGTCCCGTGCTCGTCGGCCTCCTGCTCGGTGGGAAGCGCCGCCGCGGGCGCCGGCTCCTCGACGGCAGGGCTGATCTGCGTCGGCTGGTAGGCGACGCGCCGCTCGGTGGCGACCGAGCCCGCCGCGCCGGGCGAGGCGAGGGCCGCGGCCAGCGCGGTCTCCAGCTCCTGGACGCGGTGCTCGCGCTCGCTCAGCTCCGCGGCCATCCGGTCGAGCGCGTCGTCGACCTCGTCCATGCGGTAGCCGCGCAGCGCCATCGGGAAGCGCAGATCGTCGACGTCCGTGCGCGACACCGGACGGTCCTGCGGAAGGCGCGCGGCCAGGCGGTCGCGCTCCGCCTCGGGAAGCGAGCCGCCCGCGCCCAGCGCAGCCAGCGCCGCCGCGCCGACGACCAGCACCATCAGGACGAGGATCAACCAGAACACAGGCCCACTCCAGGCTGCCGGTGGGGGATCATGGACAAGCCCCAAACGTAACGACAGCCATCATGGTGCACCAGCCCGGGAGGACGCATGGCCCGCACGGCCCTCAAGCTCGGTCCGCGAACCTTCGGACCGGACGAGCTGGTGATCATGGCGATCGTGAACCGGACGCCGGACTCGTTCTTCGACCAGGGCGCCACCTTCGCCGACGAGCCGGCCTTCGCCGCCGCCGACCGCGCGGTCGCCGAGGGGGCCGCGATCCTCGACATCGGCGGTGTGAAGGCGGGGCCCGGGGAGGAGGTGACGGTCGAGGAGGAGCTGCGCCGCACCGTCCCCTTCGTCGCGGCCCTGCGCGAGCGCCATCCGGACGTGGTGCTCAGTGTGGACACCTGGCGCCACGAGGTGGGCGAGGCCGTGTGCGCGGTGGGCGCGGACCTGCTCAACGACGCCTGGGGCGGCGTCGACCCCGAGCTCGCCGAGGTCGCCGCGAAGCACAGGGTGGGACTGGTCTGTACACACGCGGGCGGCGCCGAACCGCGTACACGGCCGCACCGCGTCGAGTACCCGGACGTCATGGCGGACATCCTGGAGCGGACGGTTCACGGCGAGGCGGAGCGCGCCCTCGCGCTGGGCGTGCCACGGGAGTCGATCATCATCGACCCCGGACACGACTTCGGGAAGAACACCCGCCACTCGCTGGAGGCGACGCGACGGCTCCCCGAGATGACCGCGACCGGCTGGCCGGTGCTGGTCTCGCTGTCCAACAAGGACTTCGTCGGCGAGACGCTGGACAAGCCGGTGGGCGAGCGCCTGCTCGGCACGCTGGCCACGACCGCGGTCTCGGCCTGGCTCGGCGCGCAGATCTACCGGGTCCACCAGGTCGCCGAGACGCGCCAGGTGCTCGACATGGTCGCCTCGATCCGCGGCACCCGGGAGCCCGCGGTCGCCCGCCGCGGGCTCGCCTGAGGCTGAGCTGACGCGCGGGCTCGCCTGCGGCTGACGGCTGGGCTCGCCCTGCGGGAGGGAGCCTCCTGGGCTTCCGGGAGGCCCTGCAGCGGCTTCCGGGGCCTACTCCGGGCTGTGGGCAGGCTGCGCGTGACCGTTGGTGCGGCTCACCTCGAGGATCTTGATGGCCTCCTCGACGGAGTCGGTGCAGCTGATCAGCTCCAGATCGCCCGGGGACGCCTTGCCCTCGGCGACCAGAGTGGCCCTGATCCACTCCAGCAGACCGGACCAGTACGCGGTGCCGAAGAGGATCACCGGGAACTTGGTGACCTTGTGGGTCTGGACCAGGGTCAGCGCCTCGAAGAGCTCGTCGAGGGTGCCGAAGCCGCCGGGCAGCACGATGAAGCCCTGGCTGTACTTCACGAACATGGTCTTCCGCACGAAGAAGTAGCGGAAGTTCAGGCCCAGGTGGATGTAGTCGTTCAGGCCCTGCTCGAAGGGGAGCTCGATACCGAGGCCCACAGAGGTGCCGCCCGCCTCGAACGCGCCGCGGTTGGCCGACTCCATCGCCCCCGGGCCGCCACCGGTGATCACCGCGTAGCCGGCCTCGGCGAGCGCCCGGCCGATCTGGACGCCGGCCGCGTACTCGTCGGACTCGGCCGACGTGCGGGCCGAACCGAAGACGCTGACCGCCGGGCCGAGTTCGGCCAGGGCGCCGAAGCCCTCGACGAACTCGGACTGGATCCGCATGACCCGCCACGGGTCGGTGTGCAGCCAGTCGGACGGCCCGGCCGAGTCCAGCAGGCGCTGGTCCGTGGTGCTGTTGTCCACGTGCTCGCCGCGCAGCAGTACCGGGCCCCGGTGCTTGATCCTCGCCTTGCCGCGCAGGCGAACCTCGTGGCCTGGCCCCGTGCCGTTCCCGTTGCCGTTGCTGCTCCCGCTACCGGGCCCCATGGGCTGCATGCTGCGCTCGTCTGTCATACCTCCGCAGCGTACGACGATCAATCGACGAACGGGGGTATGACAGGAGGCGACTTCCGGACCACTCAGAGCCGTTCAGGACCGGAGCGGTCTGTTCAGGACCGGAGCGGTCTGTTCAGGACCGGGGGTCTGTTCAGGACCGGGGGTCTGTTCAGGACCGGGGGTCTGTTCAGGACCGGGGGTCTGTTCAGGACCGGGGGTCTGTTCAGGACTGGAGCCAGGCCCGCAGTCGCTTCTCGGTCTCCTCGATGGCCGAGAGCGAGCAGTGCTCGTCGCGCTTGTGCGCGTAGTTCGGATCGCCGGGGCCGAAGTTCACCGCCGGGATGCCCAGCGCGGAGAAGCGGGCGACGTCGGTCCAGCCGAACTTGGCCGTCGGGGTGGTCGCCGTGGCCTCGACGAACGCGGCGGCGGCCGGCTGGGACAGGCCCGGCAGGGCGCCGGCGGCGAAGTCGGTGACGACGACGTCGAAGCCGTCGAAGACCTCCCGCACATGCGCCTCGGCCTGCTCCGGGGTCCGGTTCGGGGCGTAGCGGAAGTTCACCACGACCAGGCACTCGTCCGGGATCACGTTGTTGGCGACGCCGCCCTCGATCCGGACCGCGTTCAGGCCCTCGTGGTACTCCAGGCCGTCGATGACCGGGCGCAGCGGCTCGTAGGCGGCCAGCCGCGCGAGGATCGGCGCGGCCTTGTGGATCGCGTTGTCGCCGAGCCAGGCGCGGGCGGAGTGCGCGCGCTGCCCGCTGGTGCGGATCTCGGCGCGCAGCGTGCCCTGGCAGCCGCCCTCGACCTGGGCGTTGCTGGGCTCCAGCAGCACCGCGAAGTCGCCCGCGAGCCACTCGGGGTGGTTGCGGGCCAGGCGACCGAGGCCGTTGCGGCGCGCCTCGACCTCCTCGCAGTCGTAGAAGACGAAGGTGATGTCCCGGTTGGGCTCGGGCACCGTGGCCGCGATGCGCAGCTGCACGGCGACGCCGGACTTCATGTCCGAGGTGCCGCAGCCGTAGAGCAGGTCGCCCTCGACGGAGGAGGGGAGGTTGTCGGCGATCGGCACGGTGTCCAGGTGCCCGGCCAGCACGACGCGCTCGCCGCGCCCGAGGTTGGTGCGCGCGATCACGGCGTTGCCGTCCCGCTCCACGGTCAGGTGCGGCAGCTTGCGCAGCGCCACCTCGACGGCGTCGGCGATCACCTGCTCCGAACCGCTCACGGACGGGATGTCGACCAGGCTGGCGGTCAACTGCCCGCCCGTCATGCTCAGATCGAGCTCGGGGACGACGGTCGACTCGGCGGGCTGCTCGGCGGACTCGTGGGCATCAGGACGGCTCATGAACATCCAGCCTACGTGGGTTCTCCTCACCACGCGCTCAGCTCCCGCTGGAGCGCGGCACAGGTCACAGGTACGCAGGCGAACCGTAGTCCCAGCTGGACCGTCACAGTCGGTAGGGTGACCAGTCGGCCGGACCTGACCGACCGTGCCGACCGAAACGGCGCGCGCGGAATACGCCCCGCCGCAGAACGTAGCGCCGCCGGAGAAAGGATGCCGGGTGAGTCTGAGCGAGATGATGGACGCCGGCGACGACTTCCCGGCGCCGCGTCGGCGCCGCCGTCGCTGGCTGGCCTGCCTGCCGGTGCTGGTGCTGGTGGTCGTGGCAGCCGTCGTGGTCGGGTTCCTGATCGGCAAGGGCGGCGGGCTGCTGCCGGGCCCGCTCTCCGAGGGCTGCGAGGTCGACACCACCGACGGCGTGGTCCAGCTCAGCCTCGACCAGATGCAGAACGCCAGCACCATCGCCGCCGTCGCGACCTCGCGCAACCTGCCCGAACGGGCGGTGGCCATCTCGCTCGCGACCGCCATGCAGGAGTCCCGGCTGACCAACCTCGGCGGCGGCGACCGCGACTCGATCGGCCTCTTCCAGCAGCGGCCCTCGCAGGGTTGGGGCACCCCGGAGCAGATCAGCGACCCGGTCTACGCGACGAACAAGTTCCTGGACAAGCTGACGGCCATCCCCGGCTACGCCCAACTCCCCCTCACCGAGGCGGCGCAGGACGTCCAGCACAGCGGCTTCCCGGACGCCTACGCCCAGCACGAGGCGGACGCCGACACCCTGTCCGCCGCACTGACCGGCCGGGTCCCCTCCGCGATGAGCTGCACGGTCGACGGCGTCGGCACCTCCCCGTCGGGCGCCGGCTCCACGACACTGGAGGCGGAGCTGAAGAAGGACTTCGGCCGGGTCGTCTCCACCACCGGGCTGGGCGCCGGCTCGGGCTCCGCCACCGGGTCCGGTTCGGGGTCGGGCTCCGGCTCGGGTTCGGGGTCGTCGACCGCGCCGTCGGAGCAACTGGTAGCGGTGGCGATCCACGGCAGCGCGTACCAGTCGGAGCACGGCTGGGCGGTGGCGCAGTGGTCGGTGGCCCACGCCAAGACGCTGCACATCACCGAGGTCGAGTACGCCGGCAAGCAGTGGACCAGCTCCGACTCCGACAAGGGCTGGGTCGCCACCGGCTCCGCGTCCGCGAGTGCGGCGGGGGCGGCGGGGGCATCGGGCGGTGCCGGTTCGGTCGGCTCCTCGGACTCCGCGAGCGGTCTGCGGATCACCGTCGCCTAGCCGGCCGGAGGCAATCGGCCGTGTCTCCGGACCTCCCCGGGGAGTGAACAGGGCAGCCCGTGGTTGACGAATGCGGCCATTCGGGTCGAGCCGACCCGAATTTCTCGCTCCAGTCGGGTCCGCCCTTGTCCGGCGTGCAAAGAAACCTTTCCTCGCCTGCATCGACACCAATCGACATACCCGACATCAGCGGACATAAGGTCCGCCTGCTTGGCGAACTCTTTACCCGATGTGGCCGCAACCTTCTTGCTCCTGGGGCGGTAATCACCACGTCCGCCCGGCGGACGGGTTCTGTCGTCCCTTCTCAAGGAGCACCATGTCTCTCCCCATCTCGCGCCGGATCGTCCAGGCCGCGCTCGTCGTCGCGGCAGGTGCGGTCCCGGCGGTCGCGGCGGGAACGGCTCAGGCCGCCCCCGCGCTGCCGACGGTGCCCGACCTGGGTGGGCTCAGCCAGCTGAACTCCGCTCCCGACCTCGGCGGTTCCCTGGAGAGCACCGCGCACCAGACCGGTGAGCTGGCGGGCTCGGGCGTCGGTCAGGCGGCCAGCAACGGCGTCCCCGTCGTCGCCGACGCGGCGGGCCACGAGGTGGGTCAGGCCGTCCCCGGCGGAAACCGCTCGATGGGCTCCTCCGTCACGGGTCTGCTCGGCACCGCCTCGCAGGTCGTCGGCGCCGCGCACGACGCGGGCGTGGCCCGCAGCATGCCCGCCACGGCGAACGCCTCCGGCACGATGGCCGGCGACACTCCGGCCGTGGCGCCGGCGGCGCAGGCACCGGCGTCCTCGTCCAACCCGCTGAGCTCGCTGCCGCTGGCCAGCAGCCTGCCGGTCAACAGCCTGCCGCTGAGCGCGGCGGGCGGCGCGCTGGGCGGCGGGGCCACCCGCAGCGGCGCTCCGATGGAGCGCCTGGGCGGCCTCCCGGACCTGGCCTCCTCCGCCACCCCGCAGGCGCTCAGCTCCGCCACCGGCGCACTCCCCGGCCTCAGCGGCCTGCCCCTGGGCGGCCTCCCGATCAACGGCCTGCCGCTGTAGCGCGCAGCGCGCGCTTTTCCGGGGGCGCGAGGCTCTGCCACGCCGGGGCTGCCGGGGCCGCCGGCGGCCACCGACGTGGACGGCACCAGTCACGTCGCGAACCACCACGCACGACGGCTCGCGGCGCTCGCGCGGCAGAACCTCAGCTCGGCGGAGTTCCCGCGCCCCGACGCTCCCCGAGTCGGCTCGAAGGTGGCGGGAGGGCCCTCCGGCCGTCTGGGCGGGCAAAGCCGGGCGCGGGTCCCGCGGGCGCAGGCCCCCGCGCCCGGCGGGCCGCTCCCACCGTCCGGCCGCCACTGACAGGCGACCGCTCAGGCGAGTTGGTTCGGCCTTCCATGCCAAGGGGCGGTGCCACACCGAGGTGTGGCACCGCCCCTGAAACGTGCGAACCGGCTTGCGGCGGCGGGTCAGCCGCCGAGGCGGGCGACCGCTGCCCCGACGCGTTCGTCCGTGGCCGTGAAGGCCACCCGGACGAAGTCCGCGCCGGCGGAGCCGTAGAACTCGCCGGGGGCGACGAGGATGCCGTGCTTGGCCAGGTCCGCGATCGTGTCCCAGCAGGGTTCGTCGCGGGTGGCCCACAGGTAGAGGCTCGCCTCGCTGTGCTCGATGCGGAAGCCGGAGGCGACCAGCGCCGCCCGCAGGGCGTCGCGGCGGGCCGCGTAGCGCTGCCGCTGCTCCGCGACGTGCGCGGAGTCCCCCAGCGCGGCCACCGTCGCCGCCTGGACCGGAGCCGGGACCATGAAGCCGCTGTGCTTGCGGATCTCCAGCAGTTCGCCCAGGATCTCCGGATCACCCGCGGCGAACGCCGAGCGGTAGCCGGCCAGGTTCGACCGCTTGGAGAGCGAGTGGACCGCGATCAGGCCCTCGACCGAGCCGCCGCACACGTCCGGGTGCAGCACGGAGACCGGCTCGGCCTCCCAGCCCAGCTCCAGGTAGCACTCGTCGCTGACGACGAGAACGCCGTGCTGCCGGGCCCAGCCCACGATCCGCCGCAGCTCGTCCACGCCCAGCACCCGACCGGTCGGGTTGGACGGGGAGTTGAGCCAGAGCAGCCGCAGACCCTCCGGGTCCAGCTCGGTCGGGTCGTCGTAGACGACGTACTCGGCGCGGGCGAGGCGCGCGCCCACCTCGTAGGTGGGGTACGCCAGGCGCGGGAAGGCCACGCGGTCGCCGGGGCCGAGGCCCAGCTGCCACGGGAGCAGCGCGACGAGTTCCTTGGAGCCCACCACCGGCAGGACGTTGCGGTGGGTCATCCCGCGCGCGCCCAGACGGCCCTCGACCCAGCCCACGAGCGCGTCCTTCAGCGCCGTGGTCCCCCACACCGTGGGGTAGCCGGGGCTGTCCGCGGCCGCGGCGAGTGCGTCCTGGACCAGCTGCGGCACCGGGTCGACGGGGGTGCCGACGGAGAGGTCGACGAGGCCGTCGGCATGCGCCGCCGCGATCGCCTTGTACGGCTCCAACCGGTCCCACGGGAACGGCGGAAGCAGGGCCGAGACGCGGCGCGCCGCCCCTCCGGGGAGGGACGGCGCGGCGGAGCTGTCGTGCGACGAGGTCAACTCAGTGGTCCTGGTTCTGCGGCGGGAGGGCCGCGATGAACGGGTGGTCCTTGTCGATCACACCGAGCTTGGAGGCGCCACCGGGCGAGCCGAGGTCGTCGAAGAACTCGACGTTCGCCTTGTAGTAGTCCTTCCACTCCTCCGGGGTGTCGTCCTCGTAGAAGATCGCCTCGACCGGGCAGACCGGCTCACACGCACCGCAGTCGACGCACTCGTCGGGGTGGATGTACAAGGACCGCTGGCCCTCGTAGATGCAGTCGACCGGGCACTCTTCGATGCACGCCTTGTCCTTCACGTCGACACAAGGCTGCGCGATGACGTAGGTCACGCTGTCATTCCTCCTAGTAAGGGCCTATCGCGCAAGGGAAGCGCGGCGTCGTCGATGCCCGCCCCTAGTATCGCCGGTCGAGGGCACCGAATGTAACGGAGGTAGGCATCATGACGTCCCAAGCGGGTGCGGTCGACCGGTCAGCATTCCGACTCACCCCCGCTGACCTGGGACGACGCGTCATGGTACGGCGTGTTGTCGGCTTTGAGGAAGATCGGCCGCAGTTCAGCGACACGCTGGGCGTGCTCACATCCTGGGACCGCGGGCGCGGGGTCTTGACCGTGGTGAACCAGGCCGGTGCGGACGTCGAACTGCCGGAGAAGGCCCTGGTCGCGGGCAAGCCGGTGCCGCCGAAGCCGCTGCGCCGCTCGCTCGCCGCGCCGCCGGTCCCGACCCCGGACGCGTTGCAGCGGATCGCGGCACGCGGTTGGGCCGCGCTGGAGCAGGAGCCGTTGGGCGGCTGGGTCCTGCGGTCCTCGTCGGGCTTCACCCGCCGCGGCAACTCGACGCAGACGCTGGGCGATCCGGGGATGCCGCTGGACGAGGCGCTCGACCGGGTGCAGGACTGGTACGCGGCGCGCGGCCTGCCGGCCTTCGTCGAGGTGGTGCGTCCCGGCTCCACGGACGGCCTGGAGGCCGCGCTGACGGCCCGCGGGGCGTCGGAGGCGCTCACCCAGGTCCGGACCGCGCCGATCGCACGCCTGGCCGCACCGGTCACGGCGGACGTGCGGCTCTCCCGCACCGCGGACGAGGCGTGGCTCTCGCGCTACCAGCGGATCGAGGGCGACGCGTCCAAGGCGACCGCGGCGAGGGCCCTGCTGCACAGCGGCCCCTCCGTCTGGTTCGCCTCGGTCTTCCTGCCCGAGGTGGCGGACGGCCCGGCGGCGATCGGCCGCTGCGTGGTGGACGGCGAGTGGGCCGGCTTCGGCGCCGTCGAGGTGGTGCCGCAGGCGCGCCGACGCGGTCTGGCGGGCGCGGTCATGGCGACCCTGGCGTCCCGCGCCGCGGAGGAGGGCGCTTCCGGCGCATATCTGCAGGTCGAGGAGGAGAACACGGCCGCTCGCGCCCTGTACGACAAGCTCGGCTTCGACACCGCCTACCGCTACGGCTACGCCAGGCTGCACGCGTGAGACACGATCAGGTGGCTCATCGCGCATAGAATCCTCGCCCGTGAGCGAGGAGAGCAGGGCGCGGTTCGCCGCGGAGGCGCGTGCGGAGCAGCCGAGTCTTGACCTGCTGTGCCTGCTCATCGGCTTCGAGGCGGGCCTGGAGGCCGGTCCGGGACGCCTCGACGAGGCGCTGGCGCCCTCGTTCGACGCGCTGGAGCGCCTGGCGGCGGTGGTGCGCGCCGCGCTGCGCGACGCCGCCCTCGACGCGGGCGCGGCGGAGACGCCCCCGGCGGAGACGGCGGCGGTGCTGGCCGGCGCGCTGGCGGGCTCGGCGGATCTGCGGGGCGGGCCGGGCGTCTACAAGCGGCTCGAGTCCTCGCTGCTCCACGAGGTGCTGCGGCGCGGACGCGGCCTGCCGATCACGGTCGCCACGGTGTGGATCGCGGTCGGCCGGATGGTCGGCCTGCCGGTGTACGGCGTGGCCCTGCCGGGCCACTTCGTGGTGGGGGTGGGCGATCCTGCGGGCGAGCACGTCCTGGTCGACGCGTTCCACGGCGGCCGGATCCTGTCCACCGAGGACACCGAGGACCTGGTCGCCCAGGCGGGCTACCGTCTCTCGCCCGATCTGCTGCGCGCGGCGATCCCGCAGGACATCGTTCTGCGGACGCTCGCCAACATCCGCAACTGGGCCGCGGCGCGGCCCGAACACGCCCGCACCCAGCTCTGGGCGACGGAGCTCTCGCTCCTCCTCCCCCGCCACCCGGCACAACTCCGCCTCGAACGGGCGGAGTTGCTGGTCAAGACGGGCCACTTCACGGAGGGCGCGGCCCAGATGGAGGAGTACGCGACCATCCTCGACGCCTTCGACCCGGACTCGGCCAAGCGCGTCCGCTTCGAGGCCAAGGCGGCCCGGTTCAGACTGAACTGAGGGTCGCCGGCGATAGCCGGCGGCGCAGGGTTCTGCTGAGTCCCACCGACCCCGGTGGCCTTGTCGCGCGGTTCCCCGCGCCCCGGGTCGTGCAACGACCCTCCGCCGCCACAGCCAGCCCTCACAGCCAGCCCTTCTCCATGGCGATGCGGACCGCCTCCGTGCGGTTGCGTGCGCCGGTCTTCTGGATCGCCGCCGAGAGGTAGTTGCGGACCGTCCCCTCGGAGAGGTGCAGCCGGCCGCCGATGTCCGCGTTCGCGCTGCCGTCGGCCGCGGCCGCGAGGACGTCCCGCTCGCGGGACGTGAGCGGGTTCGCGCCCTCCGCCAGGGCCGCCGCCGCCAGCGTGGGGTCGATGACGCGTTCGCCGCGCAGCACGCGGCGGACCGCTTCGGCGAGTTGGGCGGCCGGGGCGTCCTTGACCAGGAACGCGTCGGCACCGGACTCCATCGCGCGGCGGAGGTAGCCGGGGCGGCCGAAGGTGGTGAGGACGACGATCTTGACGCCGGGACGGGCCTTCCGCAGCATCCCCGCCGCCTCGATGCCGGTCAGGCCCGGCATCTCGATGTCGAGCAGGGCCACCTCGACCTCGTGGGCCTGCGCGGCCGCCACCACCTCGTCGCCGCGGGCGACCTGGGCGACGACGTCGATGTCCCCCTCGAGGCTCAGCAACGCGGCCAGCGCCTCACGGACCATGGCCTGATCCTCGGCCAGCAGAACTCTGATCACTCCTGCACGGTACCGGCCGCAGGCTGTCCTTCGGGATTCCTCTCGGCGGTCTCCGGGCGCAGCGGCACGGTCGCCCGCACGACGAACCCGTGCTTTCCGGACGCGGGACCGGCGTCGAGCGTGCCGTCGGCGAGGGCGAGACGCTCGGACAGGCCCGTCAGGCCGTTGCCGTGCGGGCTGTTGCGGGTCTGCTTGCCGAGGTTGCCGTTGTCGGCGACCTCCAGGGTCAGCACGCGTCCCAGGCGGCCGTTGGGTGCGTGGTCCTCGATCAGGCGGATGCGGCACTGCGTCGCGCCGCTGTGGCGGACGACGTTGGTGACCGCCTCGCGCAGCGCCCAGCCCAGTGCGCCCTCCTCCTCGCCGCCGAGGCCGGGGCGCGGGTCGGCGAGCGAGAGGGGCGCGTCGATGGTGATGTCCGCCGCGGTCAACGCGGTGCGCGCAGCGGCCAGTTCGACGGCGAGCTTGGGGCGGCGGTAGCCGCCGATCGCCTCGCGGACGTCGACGAGGGCCTGCCGGGAGACCTTCTCGATGTCGGCGACCTGGGACCGCGCCTCCTCGTAGCGCTCCTGGTCCATGAAGCGGGCGGTGAGCTCGGTCTTCAGGGTGATCAGCGAGAGCGAGTGGCCGAGCAGGTCGTGCAGGTCGCGGGCGAGGCGCAGGCGTTCGTCGGAGGCGGCCAGCGCGGCGACCGCCTGCCGCGCCTCGCGCAGTTCCGCCATGGTGCGCACCAGTTGCTGCAGGCCCGTCATGGCGAGGCCGCCCAGCAGGCCGCCGAGGGCCATGCCGGCCAGCCCGGTGTGGTCGGTCCCGGCCGCGAGGCCGAGGGCGACCTGGGTTGCGACCACCACGATCACGCCCGGCAAGGCGAAGCCGCGCGGCAGGACGGCTCCGGCCGCGACGGCGGTGTAGGTGAACAGCGCCAGCCAGTTGTCGTCCAGCTCCACCGAGGTGGCGATCGCGACGGCGAACATCAGGGCCAGCGCGACGGCGTGCCCGCGGTCCCAGGTGATGGCCGTGCCCCTGACCTGGCGGCGCAGGATCAGCGAGACGTAGCAGGACAGGAAGAGCGCGAGCATGAGCCAGCCGAAGACGGTCTTCGCGGTGCCGTGGTGCCCGAACAGGTCGGAGATCGGGTAGGCCAGGTAGACCATCCAGATCAGCATCCAGCACAGCTTCACGAGCATCTGCCGGCGGTTCTCGGGGGGAACCCCGACCCGCGGCGCGTGCAGTCGCGGCTCGCTCATCTCGCTCATCGTCCTGTCCCCGTGGTCGGTGCGTCGATCAGACGGTCTTGCGATCGCGCTGGTACAGCCAGGCGGCCAGAGCGGCGAAGGCGGCGAGGTAGGCGGCGAGGCCGATGACCTGCGAGGCGCCCACCGAGACCCCGTTGACCGGGTACTTGGCCAGCTCGTTGTAGAGGTAGACCGGAGTGTACTGGCCGACCGTCTTCAGGCCGCCGGACAGCGGGAACCAGGAGCCGCCGAGGAAGGCCATGCCCATGTAGCTGACCATGGTGATCGGCTGCACGGTGTCCGGCGCGGCGGCGTAGCCGAGCGCGACGCCGGCCGCCGAGAAGACGAAGCCGCCGGCCCAGACGGCTAGGCCCATGCCGAGCCAGGTGGCGAGCGGGAAGTGCACACCCTCCGCGACGCCCGCGGCGAAGACGGCGAGCACGGCGGGGAGGGTGACGGTGCCGGCCGCGGCGACCTTGGAGAGCACGTAGGCCCAGCCGGGCAGGGCCGTCAGCCGCAGCTGGCGGGTCCAGCCGCTCTTGCGCTCCAGCGCGATGCGCATCGCGGTGTTGAGGGCGGCTCCGACGGTGCCGAAGGTCGCCATGGAGACCATGTAGTAGGTCTTCGGGGAGACGCCGTTGAAGCTCTCGGTGCCGAAGTTGGTCGACGCGTAGAAGAAGAACATCATCACCGGGAAGACCACGGTGAAGAAGAGGTAGCGGCGGTTGCGCAGCACCCGCAGGACCTCGAGCCTGATCAGCTGGGACATGGTCAGTTCCCCTCGGCCGCAGTGGCTTCCGCAGTGATGGTGATGAAGGCCTGCTCCAGGCCCACCCCGGTGACCTCCAGGCCGCGGGGGTAGAGGCCGGCACGGTAGACGGCGGCCATGGTGGCGTCGGCGTCGCTGGTGGAGATGCGGACCGTGTGTCCGCTGACGTCCAGCGCGGTGATGCCGGGGAGCGCGCTCAGCAGCGAGGCGTCGCCGCCGTCCTGCGGGTGCAGGTCGAAGGAGATGCGGCGCTGGCCGGCGCGGGCCTTGATCTCGGCGGCGGTGCCGTCGGCGATGAGCCGCCCCTTGTGCATGACCAGGACGCGGTCGGCGATCGCGTCCGCCTCCTCCAGGTAGTGCGTGGCGAAGAGGATGGTGCGACCGGCGTCCGCCTGCGCCTTCATCACCGACCAGAAGGCCTGGCGGGCGTTGACGTCCATGCCGGTGGTCGGCTCGTCCAGGACGATGAGGTCGCTGTCGCCGGCGGTCGCGAGCGCGAAGCGCACCCGCTGCTCCTGGCCGCCGGAGAGCTTGTCGACCCTGCGGTCGGCCAGGTCCAGGATCTGCGCCGTCTTCAGCACGTCGTCGACCGCGTAGCCGCGCGGGTGCACCTTGCAGGCGAAGCCGACCAGCTCGCGGACGGTGACCTCGGGCAGCAGGCCGCCGCTCTGCAGCATGACGCCGACACGGCCGTCCATGATCGCCTGGCGCGGGGTGCCGCCGAACAGGGTCACCCGGCCGGCGCTCGGGTCCTTCAGGCCCAGCAGCATGTCGATGCTGGTGGACTTGCCGGCGCCGTTGGGGCCCAGGAAGGCGACCGTCTCGCCCGGGTGGAGCGTGAAGGTGCTGCCGTGGACCGCCTTGACGGCCCCGAAGTCCTTGCTGACATCGCGGAACGCCGCTACCTCGGTGGGGCGGCCGTCCGCTCCGCGGAGCGCGGAGCCCTTCCGGTCCGCCCCCGTGGTGTTCTGTGTCACAGCTGCTTCGGTGGAAGTCGTCATGCCAGAAGATTCGCAGGTCACGGGGGCGCGGCAGCAGTGCCGCGCCTCCATGACCGCCCATGACAGAAGTCACGGGCCAGGGCATGACGGCCGGGCGCCGGTCATGCCTGCGGCAGGGCCCGGCGCAGGAACTCGACCTGGAGGAGCAGCAGGTTCTCGGCCACCTCCTCCTGCGGCGTCATGTGGGTGACCCCGGCGAGCGGCAGCACCTCGTGCGGGCGTCCAGCGGCCAGCAGCGCCGCGGAGAGGCGCAGGCTGTGGGCGACCACGACGTTGTCGTCGGCCAGGCCGTGGATGATCTGCAGCGGACGGCGCAGCTTCGGCGCGTCGGCCAGCAGCGAGTGCGCCGCGTAGACCTGCGGCTCCTCGGCCGGGTGACCGAGGTAGCGCTCGGCGTAGTGGGTGTCGTAGAGCTCCATGTCCGTGACGGGCGCTCCGGCGACCGCCGCGTGGAAGACGTCGGGGCGGCGGAGCACGGCGAGGGCGGCGAGGTAGCCGCCGTAGGACCAGCCCCGGATGCCGACGCGGCCGAGGTCGAGCGGGAAGTCGGCGGCGAGCGCCCGCAGCGCCTCGACCTGGTCGTCCAGGGTGACCGCGGCCATGTCCCGCATGATCGCCTTCTCCCAGGAGGGGCTGCGACCGGGCGTGCCGCGCCCGTCCGCGACGACGACCGCGAAGCCCTGGTCGGCGAACCACTGGGCGGAAAGGAAGATGTTCTGCGCCGCGACCACCTGCTGGCCGTGCGGGCCCCCGTAGGGGGCCATCAGCACGGGCAGCAGGCCGTCCCGCTCCCGGTCGTATCCGGTGGGCAGCAGCACGGCCGCGGGGATTCGGCGCTCGCCGGCGAGCGTCAGCGCCGGGCGGGCGGTGAGCCCGGGCGTCTCGGCGCGGGAGGCGACCCGGGCCACCTCGGCGGAGCCGCCGCCCCGGGTCGCCCCGCCGCGCACGGCGGAGCCGTCGCCGTTCCCCGAGTCGGGGCCCGTGTCCGCGCCGGTGCGCAGCACGCGGACGAGGGCTCCGGGGCGGTCCAGGGCGGCTGAACTGAGCACCGTGACCGGTCCGCCGCGCACAGCGGAGTGGTAGCCGGGCGCGTCGCTGATCCTGTGAACCGTGCCGGCGCCGACCCGGGTGTCGACCCGGTACACATGCACCTCGCCGATCTCCGGGTCCGTCGCGCCTTCCCCCGCCGAGGCGGTGAACAGCACGTCCTCGTCCGTGACGTCGAGGACCTGCCGGACGTGGAGCGACCCGTCCGTCACCACGCGGTCGCCGACGACCAGGACGCGCGCGTCGGCCGCGCGGTCGTCCGCCACGCGGACCAGGCGACCGCCCGGCGTCCAGACCGGCACGCCGGAGCAGAGCTCGAGCCAGTCCGGGTCGCTCTCCTCCAGCAGCGGAACGGTCTCGCCGCTGTCCGGATCGACGGTCAGGACGACCTGGCGTCGCTGGTCGCGGCTCTGCACGAGCAGCAGCGGCGGCCCGCCGGCCGACCAGTGCACGCGGGCCAGGTAGGGGTAGGCCGCCCGGTCCCAGCCGACGTCGACGCGGCGGCCGTCGAGGTCCACCACGGCCAGGGAGACCTCGGCGTTGGGGGTGCCGGCCCGCGGGTAGGCGACCTGCACCGGCTCGTGGTCCGGGTTGGCCGGGTCGGCGATCCACCAGCGCTGGACGGGACGGTTGTCGACCCGGGCGGCGAGCAGCCGGTCCCCCTGGGGCGACCACCAGAACCCGCGGCTGCGGTCCATCTCCTCCTGGGCGACGAACTCGGCCTGGCCCCAGGTCACCTCCGGGTCGTCGCCCTCGTGGGCCAGCAGCCGGTCGCCGCTGCCGTCCGCCGCGATGACCCGCAGCGCGCCGTCGGTCGTGGCGTAGGCGATGTGGCGCCCGTCGGGGGCGGGCCGCGGGTCGAGCACGGTGCCCTGGACGGGCAGCTCGGCGACTTGGCCCGCCTGTGAACCGTCGCCGCCCGTCAGCGGGGCCGTGAACAGGCGGCCCGAGAGGCTGAAGACGGCCATGGTGAGCGCGGCGTCCGTCGCGTACCCGACCACGCCCGCGGAGCCCTCACGGGCGCGTTCACGACGGGCCCGTTCCTCCGCGGAGAGGTGCTCCTCGCCACCGCCGAGCAGGGCGACCGGATCGGCCGCCACTCGCTCGAACGGAGCAGCTTCGTTCGAAAGGTCGAGCACGAACAGCAGGTTCGCCCGTTCGGTCCCGCCACGGCTTCGCAGGAAGGCGACCCTTCGGCCATCCGGGGACACGGCGAAGGACCGCGGGGCGCCGAGCGAGAAGCGCTGCGTGCGCGAGAACTGACGGGGGAACGAGATCTCCTGGGCCATGAACCGACCCTAGCGGCGGCCCCGAGGAGTCCCCGGCTTGCCGCAAACGCTCAGCGCGCCCCCCTCGCCCGTTCGGCCCTCCCGCACCCGCCCGCACGTCACCGTGTGCGACCAACCCGCGCGCCGAGGCCGTGCATCGACGCCGTGCCCTAGGCATGATGACGGAAAGTGACCCACCCATCACTCCACGGATGCCACTTCTGTGCCCCGTCCTACTGGTGCGGCAGTCCCCGCCGCCCAAACCGAGAGGTGTGAGACGCGATGGTTCTGCCCATTTCCGCAGCGGTACTGATGCTGATCATCGTGGGAATCCTGGTCAAGCGTTCCGGCCTGAAGCTCTGGCATGCGTTCGCCTGCACGCTGCTCGGCTTCTACCTGGCCTCCAGCTCGATCGCCCCGTCCATCAAGACGGTCACCACGAGCGTCGCCGGGATGCTGACCGGCATCAAGCTCTAGCCGGGCGGAACGGTCGCCCCCGACGCCACTGGGGTGCTGTCGGCCCGACCGCCTAGGCTGAGCGCCATGACGGAATCACCCCGGGCCGCCCGCGCCGACCGGCGCCTGCTCCTCGTCCACGCCCACCCCGACGACGAGTCGATCGGGAACGGCGCGACGATGGCCCGCTATGCCGCCGAGGGCGCCGACGTCACCCTCGTCACCTGCACGCTGGGCGAGGAGGGCGAGGTCATCGGCGACGACCACGCCCACCTCGTCGCCGGCCGCGAGGACGCCCTCGGTCCGCACCGGATCTCCGAGCTCGCCGCGGCCATGCGCGAGCTCGGTGTCACCGACCACCGCTTCCTCGGCGGCCCGGGCCGCTGGCGTGACTCCGGGATGATGGGCGTCTCCAGCAACATCCGCCCCGACGCCTTCTGGCAGGCGGACCTGGACGAGGCCGCCGCCGAGCTGGTCGCCGTCGTCCGCGAGGTGCGCCCGCAGGTCCTGGTCACCTACGACCCGAACGGCGGCTACGGCCACCCCGACCACATCCAGGCGCACCGGGTGGCCATGCGCGGCGCGGAGCTCGCCGCCGACGGCGGCTTCCGGCCGGATCTCGGCCCGGCGCACGCGATCGCCAAGGTCTACTGGAACGTCATCCCGCGCTCCGTGGTGGAGGCCGGGTTCGCGGCGCTGCGCGCCGCCGGGAAGGAGTCCCCCTTTCCGGACATCGCCGACATCGACGACGTCCCGGGCGTCGTCGACGACGCCGAGGTGACGGCCGCCGTCGACGGCACGTCCTTCGCCGGCGCCAAGGCCGCGGCGATGCGTGCGCACGCCACACAGATCGCGGTGGACGGGCCCTTCTTCGCGCTCTCGAACGCGCTCGGCCAGCCGCTGCCGTCGGTCGAGTACTACCGCCTGGTCCGCGGCGAGCCCGGCCCCGTCGAGGCGGGCACGGGCTGGGAGGCCGACCTCTTCTCCGGCGTCGAGGCCGACGCCGACGGCATGGTCGGGGCAGAAGCATGAGCGGCGGTCAGCTGTCGGGTCGAGCACCGGGTTCCGGGAGCCCCGGCTCCGGACGCGGCCGCGCGGGCGGCGGCTCCGGCAAGTCGGGCAGTTCTGGTGAGTCGGGCAGCTCGCGCGGTTCAGGCAACTCCGGCGGTACCGGCGGCTCGCGCGGTTCAGGCAACTCCGGCGGTACCGGCGGCACGGGCGGTTCAGGTGGCTCGCGCGGTCCGGGTGGCGCGGGCGGTACCGGCGGCGCGGGCGGCTCGAACAATCCCGGCGGATCGGATCGTTCGGGCGGATCGGGAGGTTCCGGCGGTTCCGGACGGCGCGGCAGCGCCGGCGGCCCGGGCGGCGGTCCCGCCCGGGTGCCTGCGCCGCGCAACGGCTCACTGGAGCCGCCCGTGCGGCAGTACCCGCTGGGCCGCCCGGCGCGGATGACGGCATATCTGCTGCTCGGCGTGCTGGGCGCGGTCGTCGGCCTGGCCGGCGCCCTCATCGTGGATCTGTGGAGCGGCGGCGGCCTGGTCCTCGGCACCGCCGGGATCATCGCGCTCAGCTACGGCGGCGGCACCCTCACCGGCACCAGGACGGGGGCGCTCGTGCCGACGGCCACCTGGCTCGGCATGCTGCTCGTCGCCAGCGTCAGCACACCGAAAGGCGATCTGATCTGGGGCGGCAGCGCGACGAGCCTCGCGCTGCTCTTCCTGGGCCTGCTCGGTTCGGTTCTGACGCTGGCACGGCCCGCGCTCTCCCCCTACCGCCACGGTCCTTCCGGTCCCGTTCTCCCTCCGGCAAGTCCGCGTCGGGACGGCTCCCAGTAAGGTGGTCCCCGCAACGCTGGAGACCGCGGTTCCACACACCGCAACCGCAGCCCCACGGGACGCGGGGAACAACGATCCACAACCGCGCGCCGCCACAGACGCGGGCGCGAACCGGAGCAGCAGTGAGTCGAGAATCCGACAACCCGATGTCGCCTCGTCAGGGCGGCGACTCCTACCCCTCGGGGACGCCGCCGTACGGCGCTCCCGGTGACGCGGCCTTCTCCCGCGCGGGGCAGCCGCCACAGGCAGGTCAGCCGGGCGCCGGGGGCGAGTCCCCGGGCCGCGATGAGCCGCGCACCGAGACCACACTCACCACGCGCATCAAGATCAATATCCCCGGCTCGCGGCCGATCCCCGAGGTCGTCGTCCGCAGCCCGCTGAACGAGGAGACCGGCGAACAGCCCGCGCCCAGGCGTCGCCGCGCTGACACCTCGGGATCCCCGGTGCTCGGCGTCATGGAGTCCGGCGCACGCGCCGCCACTCCCCCGGACCTCCCCCCGGAGTGGCTCACGCCCGGGGAGGCGCCCCAGGCGACGCCGTCCGCGGATTCCGCCGAGGGCGGGACCGCGCCCAGCGAGTGGTTCGCGCCGCGCAAGAAGACGCCGCCCCCGGCCGCCGCGCCGTCCCCGGCACCGTCCTCCTCGTCCGCGCCTCCGCCGCCGCCCGCGCAGCCGCTCTTCCAGGAGCCGCCCGCGGCCCCTCCGGCCGCCCCGGCGCGCGCCTTCGAGCCGCCGCAGGCACGGCAGGCACAGCAGCCGCAGAGCGGGCAGTCCCCGCTTGGCCAGACCTCGACCGGCCAGACCCCGACCGGCCAATCCCCGGCCGGCCAGTCCTCGACCACCGGCCAGTTCGCGACGGGCCAGTTCGCGACCGGCCCGGGCGCGGACGGCCCGATGCCGGGCTACGACCCGACGTACGGCAGCGGCCGTGACGCGATGCCGGAGTCCCAGCCGTGGGCGACCGGGCGGCCGCAGCCTCTGCCCCAGCGCCCCCAGCCGACGCCGGGCCAGACCCCGCAGGGGCAGACGTCGCAGACCCCGCCCGGGCCGACCCTGCCGCCGCGCCCGGTGCCCGGTGCACGCGGCGCGCGCCGGCAGGGCGCGCCGGAGACTCCGAGCTCCAGCGCCACGGGCGCTCAGCCGACGCTCCAGTTCCCCTCGCTCGGCGACGAGCTGACGGACCCGCAGGGGGGCTTTCCGCAGACCGGCTTCCCTCCGTCCGGGTTCTCCCAGGCGGGCACCCCTCAGGGCGGGTTCCCGCAGACCGGCTTCCCGCCGTCCGGGACCCCCATGGCCGGCGCGGCCCTCGGCACGCCCATAGCCACCCCCACTCCAGGCGGCCCGGACCAGCAGTTCGGCCACCCAGGCATGCCGGGTATGCCGGGTATGCCCGGTGAACCGGGTAGGCCGGGCCAGCCGGGCGGCCAGCGCCGCTCCCCGAAGGCCGCTCAGGGCGGCCAGGCTCAGACTCAGGCGGGCCAGGCGACTCAGGCAGGACAGCCGGGTCGTCAGGGTGCCAAGGCCGGCGCGAAGGCCGGTGCCAAGGGCGGCAAGGCGGGCGGCAAGGCCGGCGCCGGGAACGCCGCGGGCCAGACCGCGACGATGCCGGTGCCGCGTCCCCAGCCCATCGCCGACGGCTTCGCGGGCGGCACCGGCGGCGTCGCCGCCGAGCCGCGCCCCGAGCCCGCCGGAGGCGGGACGGGGACCGGCGCCTCGACGGCACCGTCCTCGGGCGGCCGCAAGCGTGGCGGCGGCAAGGCACGCAAGCTCACCGGTTACGCCGTCGGCGCCCTCGTCCTGGCCGGCGCGGGCGCCTACGGCGCCGGGCTGATGCTCAACCAGGCCGACGTCCCCAAGGGCACCACGGTCCTCGGTCACGCGATCGGCGGCGACACCCGCGACCAGGCGCTCAACACGCTGGACAGCACCCTCGGTCCGTTGTCCGCCCGCCCGATCACCGTCTCCATCGGCGGCAGAACCGCGACGCTGAACCCGTCGGTGGCCGGTCTCACGATCGACACCACCGCGACGGTCGACAGCGTGGCGCACCACGACTACAACCCGGTCACCGTGATCGAGTCCCTGCTCGGGCAGAGCAAGGCTGTCGCGCCGGTCGTCACCATCGACCCGGACAAGCTGCGCTCCGCGCTGCAGCAGCTCGCCACCACCGGCAGCTCCACCGAGGCCAGTGTCCACTTCGTCGCCGGCAAGGCCGTGGTGACGCTGCCGAAGGCCGGCACCGGCATCGATGTGGACGCCGCGATCCCGCTGGTCGAGCAGGCGTTCAAGACCCGCGCCGCCGGCGGCTCGGACACGGTGGTCAACCTCTCGGTCACGAACGTGCAGCCCAAGGGCTCGGCGACCGCGGCGAACACCGCGGCGGCCACCCTCGGCGCCTGGGCCATGCAGCAGCCGTTCAAGGTCACGGCCGGCGGGCAGACGCTGCTCTTCGGCAAGAACACCTTCGGCCAGGCCCTGACCCTGCGGCCGGACGCCTCCGGCAAGTTCGTCCCGGTCTTCAACCTGGAGAAGCTCAAGGCCGCTTACGGTCCCGCGTTCGACACCGCCCACACCAAGACCGGCCAGCCGGTCACGGTCCAGGACGTCGCCGCCGCGCTGGTCTCCCTGCTCAGCGCACCCGGTGGGGCCACCAGCATCACCATCTGACCTGCGTGCAGAAGACAACGAAGAGCCCCCGAGCCTTTCGGCTCGGGGGCTCTTCGTCGGCGTCAGCCGGACTGCTCAATCAGCTCACTTGGTGAAGCCGATCTTGGTCCAGTCGGTGTCCTGGAAGCCGAAGGCACCGTAGTTGGCCAGGGTCGACTTGGCACCGACGATCTGCGGGCGCTGGTACAGCGGCAGGTTGACGGCGAGCTGCCACAGCAGCGAGTCGGCCTTGTTGATGTCCGCGAGGTACGTCGCCGAGTCGGTGTCGGTACCGGCCTTGTTCATCGCGGCGTCCAGCTCGGGGCTGCCGAGACGGGAGAAGTTCTGCCCGATGTTGCCCTTGACCGGAGCCTGGAAGCTGGCCTGGGAGTTGGTCAGCGGGAAGAACGGGATGGCGCCGATGCCGGAGAAGATCGTCATGTCGAACTTGCCGGCCTGGACGTCGTTGAAGAACTGGTCCTGCGCGCCGATGGTGACGCTCAGCTTGATGCCGATCGACTTCATCATCGGGACCAGCAGCTGCGACTCGTTGGTCGCGACCGGGGTGCCGGCCGGGATCTCGAGGGTGAGGTCGAGCTCCTTGCCGCCCTTGCTGCGGTAGCCGTTGCTGCCCATCTTCCAGCCGGCCGCGTCGAGCTTGGCACCGGCCGCGGACGGGTCGTACTTGCCCAGGTCGCCCGCGTTGTCGGCGTAGCCGTTGGCGTTGTTGACCAGGAAGTGGTTGTTCAGGGACTGGATGTCCCAGGGCAGGCCGCTCAGGTCGGACTGGCCGATGGCGATGCGGTTGATGCCCTGGAAGATGGCCTGACGCACGTTCTGGTCGGTCAGCATCGGGCTCTGACCGTTCAGCAGCAGCTGACGCAGGTTCGGGGCGCCGGCGACGCGGATGTCCGTGCCCGAGACCGTCTTGGCCTTCTTGTAGGCCGAGACCTGCGGACCGATGTCGGTCAGGTCGATCTCGCCGGAGGCGAAGGCGCTCGGCTCGGTCTGGGCGTCGATCGTGCGGAAGTTGATCTGGTCCAGAACCGGCTTGCTGCCCCACCAGTTGGGGTCGCGGACCTCGGTGACGACCTTGGTGGTCGGGTTCATGGACTGGATCTTGAACGGACCCGCGGTGACCGGGATCTTGTCCTTGTAGGAGTTGTTGAAGCCGTCCAGGGTCCCGATCTGGGAGGCCGGGTAGAGCGGCGAGAACAGGGACTGCCAGTCGGCGAAGGGCGACGAGTAGGTGACGACGACCTCGAACTGGTCCTTGCCCTGCGCCACCGAGGCGACCTGCGAGTAACCCGTGGTGCTGGTGGCGTTGTACTTCGGGTTGGTGCCGTTGGAGGACTGCCAGACCGCCTGGAAGTCCTTCCAGCTGATCGGGGTGCCGTCGGACCACTTGCCCTTGGGGTTGAGCTCGTAGGTGGAGACCATCTTGCCGTTCACCATGGCGGTGGTGACGCCGGTCAGGTAGTCCGTGTTCGGGGTGAGCTTGTTGTCCGCCGAGGAGTGGTACAGCGACGGCAGCAGCGGGGCCATCGTGTTGACGATGGACAGCTCGTTCTGCGAGTCGGCGTTCAGCACGTTCCACTGCGAGGAGTACTGGTCCACCGGGAAGTTGAGCGTGCCGCCCTGCTTCAGGCTGCTCGGGTCGACCGGGTTGATCTGGTTCGCGCTCGCCGCGTAGGCGCTGTGCGTCGGCGCCGGCGTGCCACTGCCCGAGCCGGAGCCGCAGGCGGTGGCGGACAGGACGAGACCGGCGGACAGCGCGACGGCTGTGGCCAGCTTGACGGTGTTGCGGGACAAGGCGGGTCCTCCCCTTGGCATCAAATGGAGATGAGCACTGCCGATCGGCCGGGGCCGTCAGCGTCAGACGACTTCCAGCGCCGCTGAGTAGTGGCAGGCGGAAGTGTGATCGGCGGCCACGGCCTCGGACGCGGGGTCCTCGGTCCGGCACCGCTCAGCATCGCTCTCGACGAGGCTGAGGAACTTGGGGCAGCGCGTCCGGAAACGGCAGCCGGAGGGCACGTCCGCGGGGCTCGGCAGATCCCCGGTGAGCAGGATGCGCTGGCGCTCCCGCTCCTTGCGGGGGTCCGGCAGCGGCACCGCGGACAGCAGCGCCTGGGTGTACGGGTGCATGGGGCTGGTGAAGACGGTCTCGGCGTCGCCCTGCTCCACGATCCGGCCCAGGTACATGACCGCGACGCGGTCGGCGATGTGCCGGATCACGGACAGGTCGTGGGCGACGAACAGGTAGCTGAGGCCCAGCTTGACCTTGAGCTCGTCCAGCAGGTTGATGACGCCGGCCTGGATGGAGACGTCGAGCGCGGAGACCGGCTCGTCGAGCACGATCAGCTTCGGCTCCAGCGCGAGCGCGCGGGCGATGCCGATGCGCTGACGCTGACCGCCGGAGAACTCGCTCGGGTAGCGCTCCGCGTGCTCGGGCAGCAGGCCGACCAGGCTGAGCAGTTCGGGGACGCGGGCGTGGATCCGGTCCTTGTCCCAGCCGTGCGTCTTCAGCGGCTCCGCGAGGATGTCGCCGATCGGCATGCGGGAGTCCAGCGAGGCCATCGGGTCCTGGAAGACCACCTGGACGTCGCGGCGCAGACCCCTGCGGTCCTTGCCGCTCATCGACTTGGTCTCCTTGCCCAGCACGGTGACCGAGCCGACCTGCTTGGTGGGCAGGTCCAGGATCTCCAGCAGGGTCGTGGTCTTGCCGCAGCCGGACTCGCCGACCAGGGCGAAGGTCTCGCCCTCGCGGATGTCGAAGCTCAGTCCGTCGACCGCCTTGACCGTGCCGATCCGGCGCTTGAAGACCTGGCCCTTGACCAGCGGGAAGTGCTTGATCAGGTTGTCCACGGCGAGCACCTGGGGGCGGCCTTCACGGTCGGTCTCCCCCTCCCAGGTCGGCAGCTCGGGAGTCGGGAACATCCCCTCACGCGGGAGGTCGGCGCCGATCTCCGCGGAGCGGTGGCAGGCGCTGCGCAGGCCGCTGTCGTCCACGACCTTCAGCTCGGGCTCCGTCTCGCGGCAGACGTCCACCGCGATGGGGCAGCGCGCCGCGAACGGGCAACCCTTGGGGAGGTCGACCATGGACGGCGGGTTGCCCTCGACGGGCGTCAGCGCGCGTCGGCCGCCGTCGTCGAGCCGCGGCACCGCGCTGAGCAGACCGATGCTGTAGGGCATGCGGGGCTCGTAGAAGACGGAGTCGGACGCGCCGGCCTCGACCGGCTTGCCCGCGTACATCACGGTGACCTGGTCGGCCATGCCGGCGACCACGCCGAGGTCGTGGGTGATCATCAGAATGGCGGCCCCGGTGACCTCCTGGGCCTTCTTCAGCACGTCGAGCACCTGGGCCTGGATGGTCACGTCCAGGGCCGTGGTGGGCTCGTCGGCGATGATGACCTTGGGGTCGTTGGCGATCGCCATGGCGATCACGGCGCGCTGGCGCATACCGCCGGAGAACTCGTGCGGGAAGGCGTCGATGCGGCGCTTCGGGTCCGGGATGCCGACCAGGTCGAGCAGCTCCAGGGCCCGGGCGCGGGCCTTGGCGTCGTCGAGCTTCTGGTGGACCTGGAGCGCCTCGATCAGCTGGGTGCCGATCGAGAAGACGGGGGTCAGCGCGGACAGCGGGTCCTGGAAGACCATGCCGATGTCCTTGCCGCGGATCTTGGAGTAGTCGCGGTCGGACAGGCCGATCAGCTCCCGGCCGTCCAGCCGGATGGAGCCGGTGACCTGGGCGCTGGTGGGCAGCAGGCCGAGGATCGAGGTGGCGGTGACGGACTTGCCGGAGCCGGACTCGCCGACCAGCGCCAGCGTCTCGCCGGCGCGCAGACTGAAGTCGATCCCACGCACGGCCTTGACCAGACCCGCCTCCGAGGGGAAGGAGACCTGGAGGTTCCGGACGTCCAGCACGGAGTCGGTCGTCGTAACGAGGGAGGAGACGGAGGTGGTCACGAGGCGGTTCCTTCTTCGACGACGATGCTGGTGCTGGCGAGCTCGACCATGGGCTCCTGGTCGGAGGACCCCTTGGCCTTCTTCACACGGGCCTTGGCGCCGGCCGCGGTCGGGTCGAAGGCGTCGCGGAGACCGTCGCCGATGAAGGCGGTGCACAGGCCCATCAGGATCAGGAAGCCGGCGGGGAAGAAGAACATCCACGGCGAGGTGGTCGCGTCCGGCTCACCGTCGGAGATCAGGGTGCCCAGGGAGACGTCCGGGGGCTGGATGCCGAAGCCGAAGTAGGACAGGCCGGTCTCGGAGAGCACGATCGCGCCGACCTGGATCGTCGCGTCGACGATGAGGATGGAGGCGACGTTCGGCAGGATGTGCCGGACGATGATCACCATCGGGTTGACGCCCATGTAGCGGGCCGCCAGGACGTACTCACGGTCCTTCAGCGTCTGGGTCATGCTGCGCACCACGCGGGCGGTGATCATCCAGCCGAAGGCGGCGAGCACGACCACGAAGATCAGCCAGGTGCCGTGCGAGAGGCGCGGGGCGATGATGGCCAGCAGCAGGAAGGACGGCACGACCAGCATCAGCTCGAGGATCCACATGAGGATCCGGTCCACCCAGCCGCCGAAGTAGCCGGCCGAGGCACCGACCAGCGCGGCGACCGCGGTGGTGAGCGGACCGCCGACGAGGCCGATGACGAGGGACTTCTGCAGGCCGCGCATGGTGAGCGCGAGCATGTCGACGCCCGGGTGGTTGGTGCCGAAGGGGTGGCTGGCGTTCGGGGCGACGCCGAGCGCGTTCCAGTCGTTCTGGGTGTAGCTCCAGGGCAGGAAGGACGGCAGCACGTAGGCGCCGACCAGCAGCAGCACCAGGATGCCGAGGCCCACCAGGGCGAGGCGGTTACGGGCGAAGCGGCGGACCAGCAGGGCGCCGCGGCCGCGGCTGCGGCGGACCTTGGGCTCTTCCACCTGGCTGAGGGTGGATGCGTCAGTCGTGGTCATGGTGAATCAGTTCCTCGGGGTCGACGGTCGTGGAATCCGAACGCTGCTCAGGCGCGGACTCGCGGATCGAGCGCCGCGTAGACCAGGTCGGAGACGAGCCCGGCGACGAGGACCAGCCCCGCGGTGAACACACCGATCGCCGCAGTCGCGTTGACGTCGTTGTTCTGGATCGAGGTGACGAGCCACTCACCCATACCGTGCCAACCGAAGATGATCTCGGTGAAGGTGGCTCCGGTGAAGAGCAGGATGATGTTGTAGACGAGGAGCGGCATGACCGGGATGACGGCCGTGCGCAGGCCGTGGCGGAGCACCGCCTGGCGGTAGGTCAGGCCCTTGGCCCGGGCGGTGCGCAGGTAGTCGGCCTGGAGCACGTCCAGCATGGTGCTGCGCTGGAAGCGACTGAACAGGGTCACCTGGATCAGCCAGAGCGTCAGCGTCGGCAGGATCAGGTGCTCCAGGTTGCTCAGCACGATCGCGACCGCGCCGTGCGCGCTCGGGTCGTACAGGTCGATGTACTGGATCGGCGAGCCCATCCAGTTGTCGAAGGTCTGCAGCGTGACCGCGATGACGACCGTCGGCGTGGCCAGGATCGCGTAGGAGATGACCGTGGAGGCCTTGTCCGAGGGACGGTACTGGCGCAGCGCGTTCCAGGCGCCGAAGGCGACACCGCTCACGGCACTGATGATGGTGGCCAGGAAGAGCAGCTCGGTGCTGACGAAGATGCGGCGACCCATCTCGGCGGCGACCGAGTCACCGTTGTAGGTCAGGCCGAAGTTGCCCTGGAGCACGCCCGTGAGCCAGTGCCAGTAGCGCACGACGATCGGGGTGTTCGGGTCCAAGTTCTGTGCCCGCAGCAGGTTGTGAATGGTCGCCATGGGCGGCTGCGGGTGCTTGGACAGGTAGTTGACGATGGGCTCCAACGCCGTCCCGGCGATGAAGTACGTCATGGTGGCCGCGAGGAACACGAGGATCAGATAGTTGACCGCTCGCCTTAGTAGGAACCGACCCATTCCGCGCCCCATCGTCGTTCTGGCCGCGGCGCCCCAAGTCGCTCGCGGCAATGCTTACTGAGCCCCCGCTGGACGTCGTCGGGTGACGACATCTGCACGCCTTCTCGGGCCGTCGACCGGTGGATCGACTTGGCATCAAATCATGGCGTCGACAGAGCAGCGTGACTACGGCTCATTGGTGAAGTTTCAGTAACGCACGTCAATGAGCCACCCCGGCGAGTTTTGACAGGACGACCAAACGGGGGAGCTCTGTCCTTGTTTGTCCGACTTAATCCCTCGATTCCCCAGGCCGGACCGTGCGCGTTCGTTGAAGACGAGACAAGCCTCACCGGCCGCCTGTAAGTGTCGCAACGACGAGCACCCCCATCAGTGGTGCCACAACTCGCTAATTCGGTCCGACAGCCAACAATCGGCTTCCGAATGCGTACCGTGAAAAGTCTCGGAATGACAACGGCCAGAAATCCCCCGAATAGGGGGGAGAAACCCGACGATCGGGGGTGGCGCCGCACGCCGCCGCAGGCAGCAGCATCGCTCCCCCGGTGGAAGGAGTCGACCGGCGGGGCTGATGGGACAACGGGAAGAACAAGTGTCACTTGGCATGAACGCAACGGCGCCTCAGCCGGTAACCTCGCTCCCATGTCGTTCGCGGATTGGCTTGTACAGGCCCGGCGCAGCGCGGGACTGACGCAGGAACAGCTCACGGGGAAATGCCCACTCGGCGTGCGCGCAATCCGGGATCCCTGACACAGGCGGTCGCGCCCGCGACCTTCCACCGTCACCCTCCTCGCCA
The DNA here is from genome assembly GCF_000787855.1 of Streptacidiphilus anmyonensis. Classification (GTDB taxonomy): domain Bacteria; phylum Actinomycetota; class Actinomycetes; order Streptomycetales; family Streptomycetaceae; genus Streptacidiphilus; species Streptacidiphilus anmyonensis. Next base: position 106,558 of record NZ_BBPQ01000001.1, read on the forward strand.
AGGCCCCGGGCGACGCCCACCGGTGGTCGCCCGGGGAGCCTCCCCGAGGGGCGGCCGGGGAAACGTCCGGGACGGGTGACGGCCCCCGTGACGCCGTCGACGCCCGACCGCACCAGTGCTGACGCTGCCCGCAGAGACAGAGAGGGATCGAGGAACAACCATGGCTCTTCTCGAAGTCGACAGCCTTACCACCCACATCGCCATCAGTCGCGGCACCGTCCAGGCCGTCGACGGCGTCTCGTTCCACCTCGAGGCCGGGGAGACCCTCGGCCTGGTCGGCGAGTCCGGCTGCGGCAAGTCCATGACCGGCCTCTCGCTGATGCGGCTGCTGCCGCCGGGCGGTCGCCTCGTCGGCGGATCCTCCGTCAGGCTGGAGGGCCGTGAGCTGGTCGACCTGGCCGAGCCGGAGATGCGCAGGATCCGCGGCAACGAGATCGCGATGGTCTTCCAGGACCCGATGAGCTCGCTGGACCCGACCAAGACCATCGGCTACCAGGTGGCCGAGCCGGTCATGCTGCACCGCGGAGCCAGCAGGGCCGAGGCGATGGAACGGGCCGCCGAGGTGCTGGGCCTGGTCGGTCTGCCCCGGCCCAAGGAGCGCCTCGGCGACTACCCCCACCAGCTCTCCGGCGGCCTGCGCCAGCGCGTCATGATCGCCATGGCGCTCGCCTGCGAGCCCAAGGTGCTCATCGCCGACGAGCCGACCACCGCGCTGGACGTCACCATCCAGGCCCAGATCCTCACGCTGCTGGGCGACCTGAAGGATCGTCTGGGCATGGCGATGATCCTGATCACCCACGACATGGGCGTCGTCGCCGGGCACGCGGACCGGATCAACGTCATGTACGCGGGGCGCATCGTCGAGTCCACCGGGACCGACGAGCTCTTCGGCGGCATGCGGCACCCCTACACCCAGGGACTGCTGGCCTCGATCCCCCGCCTGGCGCAGGACGCCGCGCAGAAGCTGTTCACGGTGCCGGGCCTGCCGCCGGACCTGGCGGACCCGCCCGGCGGCTGCCGCTTCGCGGCGCGCTGCGGCTACGCCACCGACGAGTGCCGGTCGCAGGACCCGCAGCCGACCGGCCCGAGGGAGCACACCTTCGCGTGCTTCCACCCGGTCGACGGCCCGCTGGACCTGACCGCCTCCACCACGGCGACCGAGCGGACCGCTCCGGCCGCGAAGGAGAGGCGGCCGCTGCTGGAGGTCACCGACCTGGTCAAGGAGTTCCCCGTCGGCGGCGGCGTCTTCGGCCGCAACAAGGGCGTCGTGCACGCCGTGTCCGGCGTCTCGCTCTCCCTCGGCTACGGCGAGACCTTCGGCCTGGTCGGCGAGTCGGGCTGCGGCAAGACCACCCTGGGGCGCATGATCGTCGGCCTGGAGAAGCCCGACGCCGGCCAAGTCACCCTGGACGGCGCCCAGGTGGGCTCGCTGCGCGGCAAGGCGCTGCGCCGCCACCGGCGCGACCTGCAGATGATGTTCCAGGACCCGCACGCCTCACTCGACCCGCGCATGCGCGTGGGCTCGATCCTGCGCGAGCCACTGCAGATCCAGGGCATCGGCACCGCGCAGGAACAGCTGTCCCTGGTCAGCGACCTGTTGACCGAGGTCGGTCTGCCCACGTCGGCGCTGGAGCGGTTCCCGCACGAGTTCTCCGGCGGACAGCGTCAGCGCATCGGCCTGGCCCGGGCACTGGCCCTGCACCCGAAGGTCGTCGTCGCGGACGAGCCGGTCTCGGCGCTGGACGTGTCGATCCGCGCGCAGGTGCTGAACCTGATGAAGCGGCTGCAGGCCTCGCACGAGCTGTCCTACGTGGTCATCTCGCACGACCTGGCGGTGGTCAAGTACCTCGCCGACCGGATCGGCGTGATGTACCTCGGCAAGATGGTCGAGGTCGGTTCGGGCGAGGACATCTACCAGCGGGCGGCCCACCCCTACACGGCGGGCCTGCTGGAGGCCATCCCGGTCCCCGAGCCCGAGGTCGAGCGTGAGAAGCGCGGCGGCGGCATCAAGGGCGAGCTGCCCAGCCCGATCGCCCCGCCGTCCGGCTGCCGCTTCCGCACCCGCTGCCCGCTGGCGCAGGAGCGCTGCGCGGCCCAGGAGCCGGCCCTGCGCCTCTTCGGCGAAGGCCACGTGGCGGCCTGCCACTTCCCGCTCCGAACGCCGCTCTCGGACGAGCCCGTCACCGTCTCCACCCCGGCAGGCGAGGCGGGCTGAGCGTCGGTATCGCGAGGGAGATGTCCGGGGGTGGTGCCGCAGGCCGCCGCAAGCAGCACCACCCCTCCCCCGATGAAGGAGTCAACCAGGGGGGTCGGCGCCCCTCCAGGCAGTCCGACCGGCGGTAATGCGCGGCGGACCGGCAGTTCGACCAGATAGCCTCCCCTGCATGTCGTTCGCGCAGTGGCTCGCCCAGGCCCGGCGCAGCCTGGACCTGACGCAGGAACAGCTCGCCGAGAAGACCGGGCTGAGCGTCAGGGCCATCCGGGATCTCGAACGCGGAGCCTCGCGTCCGCGTCGTTCGACCGTGGCCCTGCTCGGGGAGGTGCTCGGGTCGGTGGCCGGGTCGGCGCCCGGGTCGGCGCCCGGGTCGGCGCCCGGCGAGACCCGGGAGCCCGCGGCCGCCGCGCCGCGTGCGAGCGCACCCGTGCCCTCCCAGCTCCCGCGCGACATCGCGGACTTCGTCGGCCGGCACGACACCGTGGGAACCATCGTCGCGACGCTCGGACGGGACCGGGCCGCTCTGCCGCTCGTCGCCGTCTCCGGTCTCGGCGGGATCGGCAAGACCACGCTGGCCGTGCACTGCGCCCATCTCTGCCGGGAGCAGTACCCCGACGGGCAGCTCTACGTCTCGCTGCGCGGCGCGAGCGCCGCGCCGGAGGACGCGTCGCTGGTACTGGCCCGGCTGCTGCGCGCGCTCGGCGTGCCGCCGGCCCGGGTGCCCACCGATCTGGACGACCAGTCGGCGCTGTTCCGCTCCCTGCTGGCGGACCGCAGGATGCTGCTCGTCCTGGACGACGCGGCCGACTCCCGGCAGATCCGCCCGCTGCTTCCCGGCGGCGACGCCTGTGCCGTGCTGGTGACCAGTCGCCGCTACCTCGGCGGGCTGGAGGGCGCGCAGCACGTCGTCCTCGGGCCGCTCGACGAGGAGGAGTCGGCCGCGCTCTTCACGGCCGCGGGCGGACCGCGCGTGCCGGGCGGACCGGGCAGCCCGGCCGACGGAACGGACGGACCGGCAGGCGGAACGGCCGACGGAACGGACGGAACGACCGACGGAGCAGGCCGTGGGGCGGCCGCTGCCGCGGAGGGTCCCGTCCAGGAGGTGCTGCGCCACTGCGCCGGGCTGCCGCTGGCCATCCGGATCAGCGCCGCGCAGGTCACCGCCCCGGGCGGCGACGTGCGGGAGTTGGCGGAACGGCTTCGGGACTCCTCCCGCCGCCTCGACGAGCTGGTCACCGACGACCTCTCCGTCCGGGCCACCCTCGACGTCGGGCTCGGCCCGCACCTGCTGCCGCCGCTCGCCCGGCGGGCCCTGCTCGGCATGGGCGCCTGGCCGGGCAGCTGGATCGACGGACGGGCGGTGGCGGCCGGACTCGGCCTGTCCGCGGGCGAGGCCAACGCGGCGCTGCGCCGACTCGGCGAGGCCGGTCTGGCGCTGCGGCTCGGCCAGGGCGGCGAAGGCGGCCGAGGCGGCCAGGAGATCCACCTGCACGACCTCGTCAAGGCGCACGCCGCGGAGCAGGAACCGGGCAGCAGACCGCTCGAACCGGGCGCCTCCGCCTGGTACGTCCAGCGGACGGACGCCGCGGTCGAGCGGATCGCCCCCTACCTCCGGCGGCCGGTGCTGCCCGGCGAGGCGCAGCTGCTGCCGACGCCCTCCGTCTTCGATGAGGCGTCCGAGGCCATGGCGTGGCTGCGGCGCGAAGCGCCCAACCTGCTGTCGCTCCAGCGCGACGCGCTGCAACGCGGCGCCGACCTGGTGGCCTGGCAGCTGGCGGTGCTGCTGATGCCGTTCTTCGAGCAGAACATGCACTGGAACGAGTGGGCGGCCTCCCACGAGCACGGTCTCGTCGCCGCGCGCCGCTCGCTGTCCGAGATCCAACAGGGCCGCATCCTGGTCGGCTTCGCCGCGCTGCGGCTGCACACGGCCCGCTACCCGGAGGCGGTCACCGCCTGCGACGAGGGACTGGAGATCTACCGGCGCGCCGACGACCAGCTGCGCATCGCGGTTCTGCTGGATCTCAAGGCCCGGGCCCTGGCCGGGCAGGACCGGCACGAGGACGCCGTCGCGGTACTGAAGCAGGCGCTGACGGCACGCCGTGCGGACGGCGGCCCCTTCGGCCTGGCCAACTCACTGAACCACCTGGCCCGGGCCCTCGCCGACCGGGGCCGGGTCGAGGAGGCGCTGCCCCACCTGGAGGAGGCGCTCACGCTCTGCGCGGACGAACGGACCGTGTTCGCGCGACCGCTCACCCTGGTGAACCTCGGCCGCTGCGCGCTCCAGCTGGGGCGTCTCACCGACTCCCGGGAGCACCTGGAGGTGGCCCTGGCCGCGTCCCGGGAGATCGGCGACCGGATCCACGAGGCCGAGGCCCTGCGCTGGCTCGGCCTCACCCTCGAGCGCTCCGGCGATCCGGACCTCGCTCGGCCGATGCGCGTGGAGGCGCTGGCGCTGATGGACGCGCTCGGGCATCCGGACGCGGACGAGCTGCGCGCGGAACTGGCCTGACAACCTGAGACCGCCCGCGCCGACAACTCAGGGGCGGGGCTCCGCCGTGCGTGAGCCCCGCCCCTGACCTCTGTCGCGCCTGCGGAGACGCAGGCTCAGATCTCGGCGCCGCCGTTGTCGCCGCTGACGCCACCACCGCTGACGCCATCGCCGTTGACGCTGTCGTCACCGTTCGCCGTCGCGCCGACGATGTCGACGTCCTCGGCGAAGTGGCACGCCGACTCGTGCGCGGCCGGGGTGTCCTGGCCGCGGAAGACCTGCGGGATCGCCAGCAGCGGTTCCTCGATCGCGCACTTCTCCTGCGCCTTGAAGCAGCGCGTGCGGAAGCGGCAGCCGGACGGCGGGTTGGCCGGCGAGGGGATGTCGCCGCTGAGAAGGATCCGCTCGCGGCCCTCGCGACCCTCCGGGTCCGGCACCGGCACGGCCGAGAGCAGCGCCTGGGTGTAGGGGTGGGTCGGGTGCTCGTAGATCTCCTCGTCCGAGCCGATCTCGACCATCTTGCCGAGGTACATCACGCCGACGCGGTCGGAGATGTGACGCACGATCGACAGGTCGTGGGCGATGAACATGTAGGAGAGGTTGAACTCGTCCTGCAGCTTCTCCAGCAGGTTGATGACCTGCGCCTGCACGGAGACGTCCAGCGCCGACACCGGCTCGTCGCAGATGATGATCTCGGGCTTGAGGGCGAGGCCGCGGGCGATCCCGATGCGCTGGCGCTGGCCGCCGGAGAACTGGTGCGGGTACCGGTTGATGTACTCCGGGTTCAGGCCGACGACGTCGAGCAGGTCCTGGACCGCCTTGCGGCGGTCGCTCTTGGGGGCCACCTCGGGGTGAATCTCGAAGGGCTCGCCGATGATGTCGCCGACCGTCATGCGCGGGTTCAGCGAGGTGTACGGGTCCTGGAAGACCATCTGGATGTTCCGGCGGATCGCCTTGAGCGCCCGGCCGGACACCTTGGAGATGTCCTCGCCCTTGTAGAGCACCTCGCCGCTGGTGGCGGTCTCGAGGTTCATCAGCACCTTGGCCAGCGTCGACTTGCCGCAGCCGGACTCGCCGACGATGCCGAGGGTCTCGCCCTGGTGCAGGTCGAAGCTGACGCCGTCGACGGCCTTGACAGCGCCGATCTGCTTCTTGATCAGGATGCCCTGGGTCAGCGGGAAGTACTTCTCCAGGTTCCGGACCGAAAGGATCGGCTCGCCGCGCCTGACCTGCTTGTCCATCACGGCCTCGATGGCCGCCTCGGTGGCGGTCGGCTCAGCCATGGATGGTCTCCTTCCAGAAGTGGCAGGCGCTGCCGCGGCCCTCGATCGGAGTGCCGTCGGCCTCGGTCACCGCGTGCAGCGGCGGAACCTCGCTGCGGCAGACCTCCTGGGCCATCGGGCAGCGCGGGTTGAACGCACAGCCGGAGGGGATGCGCAGCAGGTTGGGCGGGAGACCCTTGATCGCGTAGAGCTCCTGGCCCTTCTGGTCCAGGCGCGGGATCGAGTCCAGCAGGCCGCGGGTGTACGGGTGCGCCGGGCGCTTGTACAGCTCGTGGACCGGCGCCGTCTCGACGATGCGGCCGGCGTACATGACCGCGATCTTGTCCGCGACGTCGGCGACCACGCCGAGGTCGTGGGTGATCAGGATCAGGCCCATGTTGTACTCGGCCTGGAGGTCCGCCAGCAGCTCCATCACCTGGGCCTGGACGGTCACGTCCAGGGCGGTGGTGGGCTCGTCGGCGATGATCAGATCCGGCTCCAGGGCCAGCGCCATGGCGATCATGATGCGCTGGCGCATACCGCCGGAGAACTGGTGCGGGTACTGGTTGACCCGCTCCTTGGCGGCCGGGATGCCGACGCGCTCCATCAGCTCGACGGCCTTCTTCTTGGCCTCGGACTTGGAGGTGCCGCGGTGGACCCGGAACATCTCGCCCAGCTGCGTCCCGACGGTGTGCACCGGGTTCAGCGAGGACAGCGCGTCCTGGAAGATCATGGCCATCTGGGTGCCACGGATCTTGCGGCGCTGCTCCTTGGAGAGCTTCAGCAGGTCCTGGCCCTTGAAGACGATCTCGCCGCCGGTGACGAAGCCGGGAGGGCTGTCCAGGATGCCCATGACGGCCTGGGAGGAGACGGACTTGCCGGAGCCCGACTCGCCCAGGATGGCGAGGGTCTCACCGGCGCGGACGCTGTAGTTCACGCCGTTGACGGCCTTGGCCACACCGTCGCGGGTGCGGAACTCGACCTGGAGGTTCTTCACCTGGAGCAGCGGGGCGTCCTCGCTGTCGGCGGTGCGGCCGCGCCCGGTGGTGGCGGTGACTTCGGTTGCATGAATACCCACGGTTCCGCCTCTCTCAGCGCAGCTTGGGGTCGAGAGCGTCGCGGACCGCGTCGCCGAGCATGATGAACGCCAGGATGGTGATGCAGAGCGCGCCGGCCGGGAAGAGCAGCATGTGCGGCGCGTTGCGGAAGGTGTCCGCTGCGGCCGAGATGTCGATGCCCCAGGAGACCGTCGGCGGCTTCAGACCCACACCCAGGTAGGAGAGCGTCGCCTCCAGCGAGATGTACGTGCCGAGCGCGATCGTCGCCACGACGATGATCGGCGCCAGCGAGTTCGGCAGGATGTGGCGCAGCATCAGCCGCACGTTGCCGGCGCCGAGGGCGCGCGCCGCCGTGACGTAGTCCTGCTGCCTGGCGGTGATGACCGCGCCGCGGGCGATACGCGCGAGCTGCGGCCAGCCCAGCACCACGATGAACGCGACCACGACCCAGATCGACCGGCTCGGGATGACCGAGAGGAAGACCAGTCCGCCGAGCAGGATCGGGATGCCGAAGAAGATGTCCGCGATACGGGAGACGACCGCGTCCAGCCAGCCGCCGAAGTAGCCGGCCAGGCCGCCCAGGAGCGTGCCGAGCAGCGCGGTGCCGAGGGTGGCGAAGACGCCCACGGTGATGGACGCCCGGGCGCCGTAGACGGTGCGCGCGTACACGTCGCAGCCCTGGGTGTCGAAGCCGAAGGGGTGCCCGGAGGTCGGTCCCTGCTGGGACTTCGACAGGTCGCACTGGAGCGGGCTGGTCGAGTCGAAGAGGCCCGGGAAGATGGCGACGATGACCAGGAAGATGATCAGGATGCCCGAGATGATGAAGATCGGGTTGCGTCGCAGCTCCCGCCAGGCGTCCTGCCACAGGCTGCGGGGCACCTCGCGGTCGGTGATGCCCACCGACTCGCTGGACTGCTCCGGCGCGTGGGTGAGGTCCTCCTTCTCGAGCATGCCCTCCACCTCCATGGCGCCCAGGGTGGGCGTCTGGGCGAAGGCACTGGACAGCTCGGTGTTCGCGTCGTCGGGGACGCCGTTCGGCTTGTTCGGCTGCTGGTCAGGCATAACGGATCCTCGGGTCCAGGACCGCGTAGAGCAGGTCGACGAGCAGGTTGGCGAGGAGGAAGACGATCACCAGGACGGTCACGAAGCCGACCACGGTCGACGTGCTCTGGTGCACGATGCCCTGGTACAGGTAGTAGCCCACTCCGTGGATGTTGAAGATGCGCTCGGTGACCAGCGCGCCACCCATCAGGGCGCCGAGGTCGGTGCCGAGGAAGGTGATGACCGGGATCAGCGAGTTGCGCAGCAGGTGGTGGGTGACCACGCGGCGGCGCGGCAGGCCCTTGGCCACGGCCGTGCGCACGTAGTCGGCCTTGCTGTTCTCCGCGATGGTGGTGCGGGTCAGCCGGGCGACGTAGGCGAGCGAGACCGAGGCGAGCACGAAGCCCGGTAGCAGCAGCGACTGGATGGGCGCGCCCTCCGGGACGGTGGCGTCCGCGAGGCCCCACTTCACGCCGAACAGGTACTGCAGGACGTAGCCGATGACGAAGGTCGGGATCGAGATGACGATCAGGGTCATCACCATCACGCCGGTGTCGGCGAGGTGGCCGCGGCGCATGCCGCTGAGGACGCCGAGCCCGATGCCGATGATCACCTCGAAGGTGAAGGCCACCACGGTGAGCTTGAGCGTGGTCGGGTAGGCGGTCTTCAGCAGCTCCGTGACCGGCTGGCCGCTGAAGGTGGTCCCGAGATCTCCGGTGAAGATCCCCTTCATGTAGTCGCCGTACTGGACGATCAGCGGGTTGTCCAGGCCGAGCTGCTGCCGGATCTGTGCGGCAACGGCGGGGTCGGGGGCCTTGTCGCCGAACAGCGCGGCAACCGGGTCGCCGAGAGCGTGCACCATCGTGAAGATGATGAACGTTGTCCCGATGAACACCGGGATCATCTGGAGCAGTCGTCGGATGACGTAGCGCCCCATGGAACCTCCAGGGATTCGTCGCGGCGGCGGCCGGGAATCCCTGAAGGATTCCCGGCCGCCGTCCGGCTCGCGCGGCGGCTCGGCCGGCGGACCGACGACTTACTTGTTGACAGTGATGTTCGTGTAGACCGGCACGCTGAAGACGTCCAGCGACACATTGGAGACGTTCGAGGACCAGCCGACGGTGCCGTTCTGGTACCACAGCGGGATCGACGGCAGGTCGGTGACCAGCAGCTTCTCGGCGCTCTGGAAGTCCGAGACCGCCGTCGCCTTGGTGCTGGCGGCGTTGGCCTGGTTGACCAGGCTGTCGAACTGCGGGTTGCTGTAGTGCGAGTCGTTCGACGCGGCGTTGGTGTAGAACAGCGGCTGCAGGAAGTCCTGGATCAGCGGGTAGTCCATCTGCCAGCCGGTGCGGAAGGCGGAGGTCATCTGCTTGCTCTGGATCTGGTTGCGGAACTGCGCGAACGTGCCGACCGGCTTGCCGACGCAGGCGTTGGTGTTGCCCAGCGCGTTGTTGATGCTGTTGCAGACCGCGTCGACCCACTCCTTGTGCGGGCCGTCGGCGTTGTAGCTGATGGTCAGCTGGCCGCCGGGGATGCCGCCGCCCTGCTGGATCAGTTGCTTGGCCTTGGTCGGGTTGTAGGTGCAGACGTCGCCGCAGAGCGTGCTGCTGAAGCCGCCCTCGGCGCCGAGGACCGGGGAGGTCCAGTCGGTGGCCGGGGTACGGGTGTTCTGGAAGATCACCTTGGTGATGGTCGGGCGGTCGATGGCCATCGACAGACCCTCGCGGACCAGCTTGGCGCCGGCGGTGTTCCACTGCGGCTGGTTCAGCGGGAAGGAGATGGTCTGGTTGATACCGGCCGGCTCGTTCAGGTAGCGACCGTTGAGGTCGGACTGGACCGTCTTCAGCGCGGTGGTGGACAGACCGTTGTCGATGTCCAGGTTGCCGGCCTGCAGGTCGGCGTAGGCGGCGTTCGGGTCGGTGTAGACCTTGAGGTTGATGCCACCGTTCTTCGGCTTGTAGTTGCCGGAGTACGTCGAGTTCGGGGTCAGGGACATGCCCGTGCCCTTGGTCCACGACTTGATCACATACGGACCGTTGCCGACCGGGTGGGCCTCCCACGCGGTCGGGTTCTTGAAGAACGACTGCGGCAGCGGGTAGAAGGCCGAGTAGCCGAGGGTGTCCGGCCACAGCGAGAACTTCTGCGTCAGCGCGACGGTGAAGGTGGTGTCGTTGACGACCTTCAGGCCGGACATGGTCGTCGCCGTCGGAGAGCCGGTCGCCGGGTGGACCGCGTCGTAGCCCTGGATCGACGTGAAGAACGGGTCGGTGTTGTTCTGCGCGTGCGGCAGGTAGGCGCCCCAGTTCCAGGCGTCCACGTAGGAGCTGGCGGTCACCGGGGTGCCGTCGCTGAACTTCCAGCCGGGCTTCAGCGTGATGGTGAAGTGCTGCTGGTCCGTGGTCGTGATCGACTGGGCGTTGGCCAGCTCCGCGACACCCGTCTTCGGGTTGTAGTGCTGCAGACCCTCGAAGATCATGTTGAGGACCGCGCCGCCGTTCACCTCGTTGGTGTCGGTCGGGATGAGCGGGTTCTGGGGGTCGCCCCACCATGCGGTCACCACGCCGTTGGCGTTGCTGCCCGAGCCCGAGCTGCTGTTGCTCGACGTGCTGCAGGCCGTGGCGGCCAAGGCGATGGCGATGGCCCCGGCGGCGAACTTCGCTTGCGTGGCTCCACGCATGGACGTGCCTCCTCAGACGTGCTGTTTGCACCTGTTCTGCGGCGCCCTCGCCCACCCCTGGGCGGCAGCGCCTGAGCTCGCGGGCCGCCCGCCGTGGTCGGCAGCCGGCCCGGTGACCCGAGCGTCGTGGTCTCTACTATCCGTCACTCTCGGCGATGCTTCCGACCAAACGACATTGCGGTTTGATCACACGCCTGTGAGCTGGGTCTCGCAACTTGGGCATCACCAGGTGGGTGCAACAGATGTCGAATCGGACATGAAATACCGCTCAGGCCCATCGTTGCACCGATATCCGTACATGAGGGCACTGACACTCGCCCCGATTGTCATCACCATGAGTGACGGCCGGACGGCGCAAGAAAGCCGCCGGAGGCAGTGCCTCCGGCGGCTTTCCTGGGGGCCCTGGGGCCCGGGGGTTCGGCTGAGGGTCAGCTCTTCGCGGCGCGGCCGCGGGTACGGGCGCGGGTCTGCGCGTCCAGCACCACCTTGCGGATGCGCACCGTCTCCGGCGTCACCTCGATGCACTCGTCCTCGCGGCAGAACTCCAGCGACTGCTCCAGCGAGAGCTTGCGCGGCGGGACGATCGACTCGGCCACGTCAGCGTTCGAGGAACGCATGTTGGTGAGCTTCTTCTCCTTGGTGATGTTCACGTCCATGTCGTCGGCACGCGAGTTCTCGCCGACGATCATGCCCTCGTACACCTCGGTGCCGGGGTCGGTGAACAGCACGCCGCGCTCCTGCAGGTTGGTCATCGCGAAGGCGGTGACCACGCCGGAACGGTCGGCGACCAGGGAGCCGTTGTTGCGGGTGGTGAGCACGCCGAACCAGGGCTCGTAGCCCTCGTGGATCGAGTGCGCGATGCCGGTGCCGCGGGTGGAGGTCAGGAACTCCGTGCGGAAGCCGATCAGACCGCGGGAGGGGATCACGAACTCCATGCGGACCCAGCCGGAGCCGTGGTTCGACATGTTGTCCATGCGGGCCTTGCGCACACCCATGAGCTGGGTGACCGCGCCCATGTGCTCCTCGGGCACGTCGACCGTCAGGCGCTCGACCGGCTCGTGGGTCTTGCCGTCGATCTCGCGGGTGACGACCTGCGGCTTGCCGACGGTCAGCTCGAAGCCCTCGCGGCGCATGGTCTCGATGAGGATGGCCAGCGCCAGCTCACCGCGGCCCTGCACCTCCCAGGCGTCCGGGCGCTCGGTGTCCAGCACGCGGAGCGAGACGTTACCGATCAGCTCGCGGTCCAGCCGGTCCTTGACCTGACGGGCGGTGACCTTGCGGTCGACCTTGGCGCCGGACTTGGCGTCCGCGCCCTTGCCCGAGCCGCCCTTGCCGACCAGCGGCGAGGTGTTGGTGCCGATGGTCATCGAGATGGCCGGCTCGTCGACCGTGATCAGCGGCAGCGCGATCGGGTTCTCGGTGTCGGCCAGGGTCTCACCGATCATGATCTCGGAGATGCCCGCGACGGCGCAGATGTCGCCCGGACCGGCCTGCTCGGCCGGCTTGCGGGTGAGCGCCTCGGTCATCAGCAGCTCGCTGATGCGGACGTTGGAGATCGTGCCGTCGCGCTTGATCCAGGCGACGGTCTGGCCCTTCTTCAGGTAGCCCTGCTCGACGCGGAGCAGCGCGATACGGCCGAGGAAGTTGTCCGCGTCCAGGTTGGTGACGTGGGCCTGGAGCGGCGCGTCCTCGTCGTAGGTCGGGGCCGGGACGTGCTCCAGGATGGTGGAGAAGAACGGCTCCAGGCTGTCGCTGTCGGCCGGGACGGTGCCGTTCTCCGGCTTGGTCAGCGAGGCGATGCCGTCACGGGCGCAGGCGTAGACGATCGGGAACTCGATCTGGTCCTCGTCCGCGTCCAGGTCGAGGAAGAGGTCGTACGTCTCGTTGACGACCTCGTCGATCCGGGAGTCCGGACGGTCGGTCTTGTTGATGCAGAGGATGACCGGCAGCTTGGCCTGCAGCGCCTTGCGCAGCACGAAGCGGGTCTGCGGCAGCGGGCCCTCGGAGGCGTCCACCAGGAGGACGACCGCGTCGACCATCGACAGGCCGCGCTCGACCTCGCCACCGAAGTCGGCGTGGCCGGGGGTGTCGATGATGTTGATGGTGATCGGGTCGCCACCGCCCTTGGGGTGGTACTTGACCGCGGTGTTCTTCGCGAGAATGGTGATGCCCTTCTCACGCTCCAGGTCGTTGGAGTCCATCATGCGGTCGTCCAGGTGCTGGTGCGCCGCGAAGGCACCAGCCTGCTTCAGCATGGCGTCGACCAGCGTGGTCTTGCCGTGGTCGACGTGCGCGACGATGGCGACGTTCCGGATGTCATTGCGCGTGGGCATACGGAGTACAGTTCTCCCGAATCGACTGGGCGTGGCACCCGCCGCGCACGGATCTGTGCCGCCGGTCCACCCACCGGGCATCTGAACATGCCACGGCTTTGTCCTATGGTACGTGGTTGCCCTCGTACACTCGCGCGCCGCCCGGCGAACGGCTGACGAACCCCTCTGGCCTCGCGGATGGCCGGGGTGGCATGATCACGCGCCGTGACCCAGCCCCCGGCTCCCAGCACGACGCGTCGCCCCGGCCGCATGCGCGCCTTTCCCGTCCTCCTCGGCGTCGGCGTCGCCGTGGTGACCGCCAACTCACCGGGCCTCGACCACGGCAACGGCACCGTCGCCTTCCCGCTCGGCCTCTTCGGGGGCGCGCTGCTCGCCCTGCAGCTCCAGACGCTGATCGGCCTGGCGCTCGGGCGGCTCGGCGGCACCGCGCCGGTCCTGCTCATGGTCGGCGCCGGCCGACGGGTCGCCGTGCGACGGCCGCGCGGGGTCCCGCTCCTGATCCGCCCGATCCCGCTGGTCCCGCTGCTCGCTTGGGAGGCCGTCACGGCCGTCGACGGTCTGCGGCTGCGTCTCTTCCTGGGCGGGCTGCTCCGGGTCGCCGTCCCCGCCGGGCTCGGCGTCGGGCTGATGTGGAGCGGCACACCCCTGCGCTGTCTCGGCCCCGGCCTGATCCTGGCCTCCCTGCTGCTGCTCAGCGCGGCCAGGACACCGGGCACGACCGGCTGGATGCTGCTGCGCGCGCCCTTCGCGGACGCCGCTCTGCTGCCGCAGCTGGCCGTGGGCGCCCGGGAGCTGGCGGCGCAGCGCGCGCTGACGGGCGGCCGGATCGCCGAGGCGCGTGCCGCGCTTGAGCGCGCCCCCGCCGCCTCCCACCCCACCGACTCCGACCCTGCCGTCTCCGTCTCCGCCGACGACGCGCCGGCCACCCTCGCCCAGGTGCGCCTGCGGGCCGCCGTCGACGTCGCCTCCGGCCGCTACGCCGAGGCCGTCGAGGCCCTGCGCGGAGCCCCCGAGGGACGGGGACTCGCGCCGCACGTCCCCGGTGAGGAACTGCTGCTCGCGCGGGCGGGCCTGCTCGCCGCGGAGGCCGGGGCGATGCCGCGCGAGGACGCCCTGGCGGCCGCGGCCATCGGGACCGCACTCGCCGGTGAGCGCAACCCGCGTCTGCTCGCCGGGAGCGACATCCTGGCGACCCAGGCGCTGCTGGGCGGACGTGCGGCGGACGCCGCGACACTCGCCCGAAGCGCTCTGCGGCGGATGTCCGACCTGCTGACCAGGGCTTACTGCCTCTGCACGCTGGCCGCGGCCCAGGCCGTCACCGGCGACCAGCCGGGTGCCCGCGCGAGCCTGGAGCAGGCCCGCGCGCTCGCCCCGGAGCTCGCCCGCATCGCGACGGTGGAACGCCTGATCACCGAGCTTCCGCTGGTACGGGACCGCGTCTGACGCGTTACGGGACCCGTCAGTCCTGCCCGTCGAGGCGGGCGACCCGGCGGATGGTGACGTCGCCGAGCTTGGTCTCGGCGTGGATCTCGACCTTGTCGACGGGCTCGCCGGCGGCGGGGGCGTCACTGCTGGCGAGGTCGTTGTAGACGCGGCCGACGCCGGTGTTCAGCTCCAGCCAGGCGGCGCTGCCGTCGCGGACGCCGACCTCGACGCCGCCGTTCTTGGAGCTCGCCGCGACCTTGCCGCGCACGACCTCGCCGATCCGCACCTCGCCGTTGGCGCTGGCGGCGGTGATGTCCGACAGCGCGCGCTCGACGTGCACCGAGCCGTTGGCGCACTTGACGCTCGCCGCTCCGGTGACGACGGCGATCTGCACCTTGCCGTTGCTGTTGTCGACCTCGGCGGTGCCGTCCACCGTGCCGAGACGGATGTCGCTGGAGCTGGTGTGTATCCGGACCGGGCCGTTGACGTTCTCGACGGTGATCTCGCCGACTCCGTTGCGCAGCTCGAGCGGACCGGTCTCGACGAGCCGCACGGCGCCGAGGTCGGTCTTGAGCTGGACGGCGCCGAGCGCGCCCTCGGCGAGGAAGTCGCCGATGGCGGCCTCGCCGCGCACCTCGGAGTCCGTGGGCAGCTGGACCAGGACGTCCACGGACTCGGGCCGCTTGCTGCTGAAGTTCACAAACCGATTGAGCGGCTTCTTCGAGACGACACTCAGGGTGCGGCTCGCCTGGTCGTACTCGACGCGGGTGTTGTCCGCCGCCTTGACGTCGGCCGCCTTGCCCGGGTCGCTCGGGCGGACCTCGACGACCGTGTCGGCGCGGTCCGAGGCGGCGAAGCGGACCTCGGCGACATAGAGGTCCAGCACGACGGTGATCGGGGCGGGGGTCTCGAACGTCGAGAGGGACATCTCGGGATTCCTTTGCTCAAGCGGGGACGTTCCGGAGGCGGTGCTCGGTCCGTTCGGCGGTGCCGTGGGGCGCGGTGCGCTCGGCGGTGCGGCGGGCTCGGCGGTGCGGCGGGCGTTCGGTGCGTTCAGCGGTGCGCGGTGCTTCAGCGGACCGGCGGGCGTTCGGCGACGCGGCGGCCGTGCGAGGTCAGCGGGCCCAGCCGGTGAAGCTCTGGCCGAGAGCCCGGTCGGGCTTCTGCGCAGGGGCGGCCTTGGCGGCCGTGCGGCCCTGGGCGGCGAGTCCGGCGGCGGCCGCGCGGACGATCCAGGCGTTGACCGAGAGCCCGCCTGAGGCGGCGGCGTCCTCGATCAGGGCCTTGAGGTTGGCAGGCAGCCGCAGGTTGATCCGGACCATGGCGGCGTCGTCGCCCTCGGCGACGGGCAGCCGCACGTCGACGGGCCCGGGGGCGGCCTCGGCGGCCGGTTGCGCGGGGGCGGGCGGCGGCGTCACCGCGAAGCCGGCCCCGCCGCCGCGCAGCCGGAGGTCGACGGAGCCGGGCGCGAGCTCGACGGAGATCTCCTCGGCGGCGGCGGAGAGGGCTTCGAGCAGGGTGAGCCGGACGGCGGCGTCCAGGGGCTGGAGAAGCCGGTCGGCGAGCGCGCGGGCGTCCTCGCCGCCGACCTCGGCTGCGGTCGTCAGCTCCCGGCGGAGCTGCTCGACATAAGGGGTGAGGTCCATGGCTCTACAGTGGCGCCACTTTGGCACCAATGCAAGTCGTTCTGGCTCACGCTGGCATCCCTAGTGGCCCTTACCGGATGCGAAGCCCATGTCCTGGAAGCGCGGCGTCGCGAAGCCGAACGCACCCACGTTGCGGACGTTGTCACGGATGCCGACGAGTTCGGGCGACTGGAAGAGCGGGAGCGACGGCGCGGCCTGCCAGATGCGGATGTCGGCCTCGTTGGTCAGACGGATCGCGTCGGAGGGGTTGGTGGCGGCCACCGCCTGGCTCAGGAGCCGGTCGATCTCGTCCGTGCCCGTCGCGGAGAGGTTCTGGCCCACCGACAGCGAGCCGTCCCCGTTGACCTGCGGCTTCGCGAAGAGGGCGCGCTCGTCCGCGACCGGGAAAAGCGAGGCCGGCCAGCTGACGAGGGCGAGGTCGAAGTCCCCGGCCGCCACGTCCTTGGTGAAGAAGTCCGCCGCGGGGACCGCCTTGGTCGCCAGGCCGATGCCGACCTGGCCGAGCTGCGTGGTGAGGAGCTTGGCGATGGCGGCGTCGCGGGCCGAGCCCGCCCGGGTGAGCAGCGTCAGCCTGAGCGGCTTGGTCCCGTTGACGCGCGTCGTCCCCGGCGCCGCGTCACCGTGAGCGCCGAGACGCCAGCCGGCCGCGTCGAGGAGCTTGGCGGCGTTCGTGGCACTGGCGCCGAGCGCGGCGGCGTCGTCCTGGTAGCCCTGCTGGTCGCCCATCAGCAAATGGTTGCCGAGCGGCACGGCCGGGAGATCCAGCGGCTTCAGGACCGCGTCGGCCACGGCCTGGCGGTCCACGGCGTCGGCGACGGCGCGGCGTACCTGCGGGTCGGCGAGCAGACCGGTGCCGCCGTTGAAGGCGAGGGCGAGGTAGCCCGGCGCGGAGGCGCGCAGCACCTCGGTGCCCGCGGTGGCCTCGGGGGTGTTGCCCGAGTCGTCCGCCGCACGGCTGAGGTCGACGACGTCGACGTGGTGCGCGGCGAGCGCGGACGCGGCGTCCTCCGGGGCGACGGCCGTGAACGCGATGGCGTCCAGTTTGGCGCGATCACCCCACCAGCGGGGGTTGCGGGCGACGGTCAGCGTGTTCTGGCCGCCCTGGCCCGCCGCGCCCTTGAGTGTGAACGGACCGGCATCGGCGGCGAGCGCGGTCTTCAGTCCGTCTGTGAACGCCTGCGGCGAGGCCGTCGCGGCGGCCGGATACAGAGGTGTGAACAGCGAACGCCAGGGCGCGTAGCTGTGTGCGAAGACGACCTTGACCTGGTGCGGCTTCGCGCCCGCCGCGACCGAGGCGATGCTGTCGTAGCCGTCGGCGTGCGCGGCGCCCGCGGCGGCGAAGGCCGGGTCGGCGCCGCTGAGCGCATGCCACTGACCCGCGAAGTCCGCGACGCCGAGCGGCTTGCCGTCGCTCCAGACCGCCTTCGGGTTGAGCGTGTAGACGACGGTCTGCGGCGAGGCGGACACCTGCTCGGCGCTGGTGACGTAGTCCTGGTCCGCGGTGGCCTTGCCGGAGGCGTCCAGGGTGAACAGCGTCGGCAGCAGAGCCTGGTCGGCGAGCGTGGTGGCCGGGCTCGCGTCGGTCGCGAAGGCGTTGAGGGTGGTCGGCAGCGCGTCGACCGCCCAGTGCAGCGTGCCGCCCTGGGCGACGGCGGAGCGCGCGGCGTGGGACATGTCGTCGGCGCGGACGGCGGGGGCGCCCGAGCCCGAGCAGGCAGCCAGGACCAGGGCCACGGCCGCGGCCAGCACCGCGGCGGAGGTCTCGCGGGGCGCACGGAGGAAGTCTTTGCGGTACACCACGAAGCCACTCAAGGCCCCCGGGCTGCAGTCGGCCTGACGACACGTCGGAAAAGGCGCCGGAGCCACCCGATCGGGGCAGCGGATTGCGCCGGGCGGGGGCGCGCGCCGCGTGCGTGTAATCCGCCAATCGTGAGCAAAGCCTTTTCAGGCGAGGGCGATCGGGGCCACACTCGCTTCCGCGCGTTCCTGACAGGACATCAGGAATCGAATACCCATGCGCGTGGAGGGGAGCTGAGTCATGCCCTCGAACACGATCGATCCCACCGCCTTGGCGGAGGCCCACCGACGGCTCACCGAGCTCGACCGGGCGGTCGACGAGACCCGGCTGGCCCTGGCCAAGCTGCGCGCCTGCCTGCCGCCGTGCGGCGCGCCCGAGCAGTGCGGCAGCCCGATCGAGGTGTCGGACGAGCAGTACGACCCGGCGATGTGGCACGACGCCGAGGACGAAGGCATCGGCGGGCACCGCCACTGACCGGAACACGGTCCGGAACACGGTCCGGAGCCGCCCAGCCGGTGGAGCCCAGCCGGAACAGCCCAGCGGAACCGCCCAGGAGAGGACGAGGAACAGCAGTGACGACGGAGACGAGGCCCCCCGAGGCCGCGGACAGCACCGGTCGGGGGGTCCACTCCCCTGGGCGCGCGGCCATCGCACAACGGCATCTGCGGTTGGACCGCTGGTGGCTCCCCCAGGTCATGACCGCCGCGGGCCTGCTGCTCTTCATCGGCTACTCGACCTGGCGGGCCTTCTTCGGCCTGCACACCTCGTACGCCGCGCCCTACGTCTCCCCGTTCTACTCGCCCTGTCTGGCCGCCAACTGCCCGAAGATGGACGGCGGCGCGGACTGGGCGCTGTTCGGCGGCTGGTGGAGCCTGTCCCCCGCGCTGATCGTGCTGATCTTCCCGCTGGGCTTCCGGCTGACCTGCTACTACTACCGCAAGGCCTACTACCGGTCGTTCTGGTCCTCCCCGCCGGCCTGCGCGGTCGCCGAGCCGCACGCCAAGTACAGCGGTGAGACGCGCTTCCCGCTGATCCTGCAGAACATCCACCGGTACTTCTTCTACGTCGCCATCCCGGTGGCCGGCATCCTCACCTGGGACGCGATCCTCGGCTTCCGGGACCCCCAGGGCCACTGGGGGCACATGGGCCTCGGCACGCTGGTGCTGCTCGTGAACGTCTCGCTGATCTGGGCCTACACCGCTTCGTGCCACTCCTGCCGGCACATCGTCGGCGGACGGCTGCGGCACTTCTCCAAGCACCCGGTGCGCTACCGGATGTGGACCTGGGTCAGCAAGCTCAACGCCCGCCACATGCAGCTGGCCTGGGCCTCCCTCTTCAGCGTGGGCCTGGCCGACCTCTACGTGTACCTGCTGGCGAGCGGCGCCTTCAGCGACCCGCGCTTCTTCTAAGAGACCTAAGGGAACAACTTCATGACCGAGGTGGAGCGCCACGGCTTCGACGTGGTGGTGGTGGGCGCCGGCGGCGCCGGGCTGCGAGCGGCGATCGAGGCCCGCGAGCAGGGCAGGCGGACCGCGATCATCTGCAAGTCGCTCTTCGGCAAGGCCCACACCGTGATGGCCGAGGGCGGCATCGCGGCCAGCATGGGCAACGTCAACGACCAGGACAACTGGCAGGTGCACTTCCGCGACACCATGCGCGGCGGCAAGTTCCTGAACCACTGGCGGATGGCCGAGCTGCACGCCAAGGAGGCCCCCGAGCGGGTCTGGGAGCTGGAGACCTGGGGCGCGCTCTTCGACCGCACCAAGGACGGCCGGATCTCGCAGCGCAACTTCGGCGGCCACGAGTACCCGCGTCTGGCCCACGTCGGCGACCGCACCGGCCTGGAGCTGATCCGCACGCTCCAGCAGAAGGTCGTCAGCCTCCAGCAGGAGGACTTCCGCGAGCACGGCGACTACGAGGCGCGGATCAAGGTCTTCCAGGAGTACACGGTGACCCGCGTCCTGAAGGACGGAGACCGTGTGAGCGGGGTTTTCGGCTACCAGCGCGAATCGGGGCGTTTCTTCGTCATCGAGGCGCCGGCCGTGGTCCTGGCGACCGGCGGCATCGGCAAGTCGTTCAAGGTGACCTCCAACTCCTGGGAGTACACCGGCGACGGCCACGCGCTGGCGCTGCTCGCGGGCGCGTCGCTGATCAACATGGAGTTCGTCCAGTTCCACCCGACCGGCATGGTCTGGCCGCCGTCGGTGAAGGGCATCCTGGTCACCGAGTCCGTGCGCGGCGACGGCGGCGTGCTGCGCAACAGCGACGGCAAGCGCTTCATGTTCGACTACATCCCCGACGTCTTCCGCGAGAAGTACGCGGAGACCGAGGAGGAGGGCGACCGCTGGTACCAGGACCAGGCCAACAACCGCCGTCCGCCGGAGCTGCTGCCGCGCGACGAGGTGGCCCGCGCCATCAACAGCGAGGTCAAGGCCGGTCGCGGCACCCCGCACGGCGGCGTCTTCCTGGACGTCTCCACCCGCCTGCCCGCCGAGGAGATCCGGCGCCGACTGCCGTCGATGCACCACCAGTTCAAGGAGCTGGCGGATGTCGACATCACCGCCGAGCCGATGGAGGTCGGCCCGACCTGCCACTACGTCATGGGCGGCGTCGAGGTCGACCCGGACACCGCGTCCTCCTGCGTGCCGGGCCTGTTCGCGGCCGGCGAGGTCGCCGGCGGCATGCACGGCTCCAACCGCCTCGGCGGCAACTCCCTCTCCGACCTGCTGGTCTTCGGCCGCCGCGCCGGGCTGCACGCCGCGCAGTACGCGGACACCGCCGGCGATGACCGCCCGGTGGTCGACCAGGAACAGATCGACGCGGCAGCGGAGGAGGCGCTGGCGCCCTTCTCGGCCGACGGCGGCGAGAACCCCTACGGCCTGCACCAGGAGCTCCAGCAGTCGATGAACGACCTGGTCGGCATCATCCGCCGCGAGGGCGAGATGGAGGAGGCGCTCCAGCGCCTCGCGACCCTGGGGGAGCGGGCCGAGAGCGCGGGCGTCGAGGGCCACCGCCAGTTCAACCCCGGCTGGCACCTGGCCCTGGACCTGCGCAACATGCTGCTGGTCTCCGAGTGCGTGGCCCGAGCCGCGCTGGAACGCCAGGAGAGCCGCGGCGGCCACACCCGCGAGGACCACCCGGCGATGGCCGCCGAGTGGCGCCGCGTCCTGCTCGCCTGCTCGCTCGCGGACAAGCCCGTTCCGGGCGAGGGCGCGATCGTCCTCCAGCGGAAGGCGAACCCGGCGATCCGCGAGGACCTGCTGGCGCTGTTCGGTGTCGACGAGCTGAAGAAGTACCTGACCGAGGACGAACTGCCCGGTGCGGAGGCGGACCTCCCTCCGCAGCGCGCGGACGTGGACGCCGACAAGAAGAGTGAGAACGGAGCGGAGCATTGAGCTACGAGGCCACGTTCCGCGTCTGGCGCGGCGACGCCGAGGGCGGGGAACTGACGGACTTCCAGGTCGAGGTCAACGACGGGGAGGTGGTGCTCGACGTCGTCCACCGTATCCAGGCGACCCAGGCGCCCGACCTCGCCGTCCGCTGGAACTGCAAGGCGGGCAAGTGCGGCTCGTGCAGCGCGGAGATCAACGGCCGCCCGCGGCTGATGTGCATGACCCGCATGTCGACCCTGCCGCCGGGCGAGACGGTCACCATCACCCCGATGCGCACCTTCCCGGTGCTGCGGGACCTGGTCACGGACGTGGGCTTCAACTACCAGAAGGCCCGCGAGATCCCCGCGTTCATCCCGCCGCAGGGCGTGAAGCCGGGCGAGTACCGGATGCAGCAGGAGGACGTGAACCGCTCGCAGGAGTTCCGCAAGTGCATCGAGTGCTTCCTGTGCCAGGACACCTGCCACGTGGTCCGCGACCACGAGGAGAACAAGCCGGCCTTCGCTGGCCCGCGCTTCCTGATGCGGATGGCCGAGCTGGACATGCACCCGCTGGACGCCGCCGGTGACCAGGGTCTGGACCGCAAGGCCACGGCCCAGGAGGAGCACGGCCTGGGCTACTGCAACATCACCAAGTGCTGCACGGAGGTCTGCCCGGAAGGCATCAAGATCACGGACAACGCGCTGATCCCGCTGAAGGAACGGGCCGTTGACCGCAAGTACGACCCGCTGGTCTGGCTCGGCAGCAAGATCTCACGACGGCGGTAGGCCTGCACTATCCAGGGGCGCGGGGAACTGCGCGACAAGCCACCCAAGGTGGTGAGCCGCCGAACGCGCAGGGCCATCCGCACAGGGTGGTTGCAGAGCCTCGCGCCCCTGGGTCGTGCAACTCAGGGAAGTGCCAGCTCGAACCAGACCGCCTTGCCGTTGGGAGTCCTGCGACTCCCCCACCGGTCGGCCAGCAGGCTGACCAGCTGGAGCCCG
This sequence comes from Streptacidiphilus anmyonensis, assembly GCF_000787855.1. GTDB lineage: Bacteria > Actinomycetota > Actinomycetes > Streptomycetales > Streptomycetaceae > Streptacidiphilus > Streptacidiphilus anmyonensis. Next base: position 128,873 of record NZ_BBPQ01000001.1, read on the forward strand.
CGCCCGCCCTCGTCCGTGTCGCGGGCGCGCCGCTGCCGCGGCTGGGCGTAGCCGTTGTCCCAGACCTCGCACACCAGGACCGAGTCCCGCAGCAGGCGCACGCGGATATCGCCGCGGCCGTGGCGCAGCGCGTTCGTTGCCAGCTCGCTGACCAGCAGCTCGACGGTGTCGACCAGTTCGTCGAGGCCGCAGGCGAGCAGCCAGCCGCAGGCCAGTTCACGGGCGCGGGCAACGGACGTGGGCTCGGAGGGCAGGACCCAGTCCCCGACCGAGTTGCCCGGCAGGGCGCGGACCCGTGCCATCAGCAGGGCGATGTCGTCCTCGCCGTGGTGCGGGTCGAGCTCCGTCAACAGCTGGTCGCACAGCGCCTCGAGCGGACGGTCCGGGCCGCTCAGCGCGGAGCGCAGCGCGGAGAGGCCGTCCTCCAGCGGGTGCTTCCGGGATTCGACCAGCCCGTCGGTGTAGAGCCCGAACAGCGCGCCGTCCGGGAGTTCGACGGTGACCTCCTCGAAGGGCTCGCCGCCGACGCCGAGCGGGAGACCCTCGGGGACATCCAGCATCAGGGCCGGGTTGTCGCCGCCCGCGGGGTCGACCACGACCGGCGGGAGGTGGCCCGCGTTGGCGATCGTGCAGCGGCGCGTGACCGCGTCGAAGACCGCGTACACGCAGGTGGCCAGGTAGAGCTCGCCGGACTCACCGCCGTCGGACTCCGGGTCGGCGGACAACCCGCGGGCGATCTCGTCGAGTTGGGTGAGCACGTCGGCCGGGTCGAGATCCAGCAGGGAGAGCGTGCGCACCGCCGTGCGCAACTGGCCCATGGCGACGGCCGCACGCAGCCCGCGGCCCATGACGTCGCCGACGACGAGCGCGGTGCGGTTGCCGGGCAGCGGGATGACGTCGAACCAGTCGCCGCCGACCTCGGTGCCGCTGCCGGCCGGGCGGTAGCGGCAGGCGATCTCCAGGCCCGAGGCCTCGGGGTTGCCGGGTGGCAACAGAGAGCGCTGAAGGATCAGTGCCCGCTCGTGTTCACGGCGGTACAGGCGGGCGTTGTCGATACACACCGCCGCCCGGGCGACGAGCTCGGTCGCGATGGCGACGTCGCGCGCGTCGAAGGGCTCACTGCCCTTGGCGCGGGAGAGCTGGACCAGGCCGAGCACCTTCTCGCGGGCGACCATCGGCACCACCACCGCGCTGTGGATCAGCGGGTTGGGGTCCGGGTTGCCGGGCCCGATCAGGGTGAGGCTGCGGCCGGTGCGCAGCGCCTTCGCGTACGGGGAGCGCGGCGGGTAGCAGAACGCGCCGCCGACCTCGGCGGCCGGAGTGGACGGACCGTCGTGCGTCGGCGCGGCGTCGTGGTGGACGGTGCTGGCGGAGGCGACCCGCCGCAGCTCGCCGGTGCCGTCGCCGTCGTCGACCCGGCGGCCCTCCGCGTCGGCGGTGAGCACGGCGTTGTAGAGGTCGACGGTGGCCACGTCGCAGAAGCCGGGGACGGTGACGTCGAGCAGCTCGCGTGCGGTGGTCTCCAGGTCGAGCGTCGAACCGATGTGGCGGCTGGCCTCGTTGAGCAGGGCCAGGCTGCGCCGCGCGCTCGCGGCCTCGCGCTCGGCGCGGGCGCGGCCGGTGACGTCCACGACCTGCCCGGCCACGCCCATGGGGCGGTCGCCGGTGCTCAGCAGCCGGTAGAGCGAGATGGACCAGCGTCGTCTGCCCCGGGTGGGCAGGACGCCGGAGAAGGTCAGGTCGACGACCGGTTCGCCGCTGTCCAGCACGTCGGCGACGGCCCGGCCGAGCCGGACGGCGTCGCGCGGAGGCATCAGGTCGGCCGGGGCCAGCCCGACCAGGTCCTCGGCCGGGAGGCCGAGCACTTCGGCGAAGCTGTCGTTGACGCGGCGGATGCGGCACTCGCGGTCGAAGAGCACGAAGCCCGTCGGCGCCTGGCCGAAGACGGCCTCGGAGGCGGCCAGTTCGGTCTCGATCGCGCGCAGCTTGCGCAGGTCCACGGCCAGGCAGACGACGCCGGGGCGTCCGTCGTGTCCGCGAGCCGGCATCAGGTACAGCTCGGCGACGCGCTCCTGGCCGTCCGCGTCGCGGTAGGGCGCGGTGCCGACCCACTCCTTGCCGCCGAGGGTCTCCTCGATCCGGGCCCGCCCGCGGCGCCACAGCTCGCGGGGCGCGAAGGTGGTCACCGGGTCGGCGCCGACCACGTCCTCGGCACGCAGGCCGAAGAACTCGGCGGCGCGGTCGCTCCATTGGGAGATCATCCCGTCGCCGTCGAGCGAGAAGGCGGCGACCTGTATGTAGTCGTAGACGGAGCCCGGCTCGCCATGACCCCACATGCTCGGCGACGCACCGTGCGGCCGCAGCTCCCCGGCCGGATGCGGGATGACGGCGTCCGCACCGGGCCCGGGCGTGATGGCGGCCGCCTCGGCGGCCTCACGTGACGGCGTGTCGCTCAACTACCGACTCCTGTGGCGATCTGCGCTGGGGCACCTCCCGGCCGAAGCCTGGGGAAGCATGTCGCGTTCCGAGTATTCATCATCCCGGTGATCTCGCCTACGCCCTGATCGATCTCAACATCACATCGAGCGAGGGAACGTGAGGCGATCCCCGCCACCGCGCGGAGCGGTGTCCGGAATCGGAACCTTACGCCTCAGTCCGGCCGAACGGGAGGTACTCGACGTGTCCAGTTGATCAAGAACTGGTGGAGACACCACTCCCACCAGGCGCATCGGACCGGATTTGTTCGAACCAGACGACTTTTCCCTCCCCTTCGATCCGGGTCCCCCAGCGGTGCGCGAGCCGGTGGACCAACTGCAGCCCGCGACCGCCCTCGTCGGTGCCGGCGGCCTCGCGCTCGCGTGGCGGATCCGGCAACGGGTCGGCGACCTCGACCAGCAATCTCTCCTCGCGCAGCGCCAGCCGCAGCCCGATCGGCGCGCTCGCGTACCGCACCGCGTTCGTCACCAGCTCGCTGACCAGCAGTTCCGTCGTGTCCAGCAGGTGCTCCTGTCCCCATTCGGGGAGCGTCCTGCGGACCAGGCGGCGGGCGTGCGAGGGCGCGGACGGCTCGGCGCTGAGCGTCCAGCGCTCCTCCCGCAGCGCGGTCGGCTCCGGCGCTCCTCCCAACCGGGCCAGCAACAGCGCGACGTCGTCCGGCTCCTGCCCCTGGTCGAGGGTGCGCACGACCGCTTCGCACGCCTCCTCGACCGAGGCGTGCGGAAGCTCCAGGACGGCGCTCAGGCGGCGCGTGCCCACGTCGATGTCCTCCGTGCGCGACTCCACCAGCCCATCGGTGTACAGCGCGAGGAGGCTTCCCTCCGGCACCGTCAGCTCGGTCACCTCGAACGGGACCCCACCCACACCGAGCGGCGCGCCCGAGGGCAGTTCCAGCACCGTCGCCGATCCGCCGACCAGCCGCTCCGCTCCCGGAGCCGTGCCGGGGGCCGCCGCCGAGGCGGGTGTCGGAGCAGACGCCGTGGCGGGTGTCGGAGCCGACGCGGGAGAGGGCGTGGGGGCTGGCGTCGGAGCGGGCGCGGGAGCGGGTGTGATGAGCAAGGGCTCGGTGTGGCCGGCCTTGGAGAGCACCAGCGTGCGCGTCGACGGATCGTAGACCGCGTACACGCAGGTGGCGATCAGGGCCTCCTCCGGCCCCTGCGCCAGGTCGTCGGCCAGGTCGTGCACCTTCTGCAGCAACCGGTGCGGCGGCAGGTCGAGTCCGGCGAGGGTCCGCACGGCGGTGCGCAGCCGACCCATCGTCGCGGCGGCGCGCAGGCCGTGGCCCATCACGTCGCCGACCACGAGCGCGGTACGGCCGCGCGGCAGCGGGATCACGTCGAACCAGTCGCCCCCCACCTCCGCGCCGCTGCTGCCCGGCACATACCGGTAGCCGACCTCCATGCCGGGCGGCTGCACCACCGTCTGCGGCAGCAGGCTGCGCTGCAGCATCAGCGCCGCCGCGCGCTCGCGGGCGTAGAGGCGGGCGTTGTCGAGCGAGGCCCCGGCGCGGTCCGCCAGCTCGGTGGCGAAGACGACGTCGTCGTGGTCGAAGCCCTCACGCCGCCCGGCCCGGTCCAGGATCAGCAGGCCGAGCACGATGCCGCGCGCCCGCAGCGGCACCACCAGCATCGAGTGCACGCCCAGTCGGTACGCGGCGCGGACCCGCGGGTCCCCCTGCCCGGACACGTCCTCCAGCTGGGTGGCCGCGTCCAGGGTCAACGGCATGCCGGTGCGCAGCACCCGGCCGAAGAGCGACTCGTCGGTCATCGTGATCCGCGCGCCGGGCGTCTGCATCGCGTCCGCGTCCGGTCCCGGCACGACGGCGGCCGTCGCCGCCATGACCAGCGGCGTGAGCCGCGTGAGCGGGTGCCGGGGCAGTTCCGAGCCGTCCAGCACGGCCTCCAGCAGGGCGACCCCGGAGTGGTCGCCGAGCCGCGGCACGAGCGCGTCGGCCAGCTCCTGCGCGATCAGCCCGGCGTCCAGCAGGTCCCCGATCCGACTGCCGACCTCGTTGAGCAGCGCGAGCCGCTGCCGTGCGTGCTCGACCTTGGCGACGGAGCGGTAGCGGTCCGTCACGTCCATGATCATGCCGGTGACGCCGAGGATCCGGCCTGAGCGGTCGTGCAGCCGGGAGTAGGAGACGGACCGGTAGCCGGGATCGCCGGGGTCGGCACTGTTGACCGTCACGTCGATCACCGGCTCGCCGGTGGCCAGCACCTGCCGCTGGACCGCCATCACCTCGTCCGCGGCGAGCTGCGGCAGGGCCTCCCCGGCCGTCCGCCCGAGGTGCGCGTCGACGGGCAGGCCGTTCATGCGCGCGAGCGTCTCGTTGACCCGGACGTACCGCAGATCGCGATCGAAGATCGCCAGACCGAGCGGTGACTGCTCGAACAGCGCCTCCTGCACGGCCAGCCCCTGCTCCAGCCCGAGCAACGCGGCGGCGTCCGCGAAACGGCAGAGCAGAAACGGTACGCCGTCGCCGTTCTCCAGCAGCGAGAGCCGCGCCTCCAGCCGCACGCCCTGCCCGTCGCGGTGCTGGAGCCGCACGATCCCCGACCACGACGCGGCGTCGCGCAGCACACCCGCGATGGCGTCGTGCGCCACCTTGAACATCTCGGCGTCGTCCCCGAGCAGCACATCCAGATCACGGCCGACGAGCGCGTCGCTCGGCCAGCCGAGGAGCTCCTCGGCCGCCTGGCTCCAGAGCATCACCCGTCCCTGCTCGTCCAACAGGGCGATCGCCACGCGCACGAGGTCCAGCAGGCTGTCGGTCCGGCGACCGATGCCCTCGTCCAGGTCCGCGCCGACCGCGAGCGCGTCCGGGAAGCGCGCGGGCGCGGCCGCCCGCGACCCGGCGCGACGGACGATCCCCCCGACACCACCCGCCGCGGGCCTTCGCCGCAGGCGCGCACGCGCGTCAGCTCGCCTCACGTCTCCCCAGTCCCGGCCACCGCTCCGGTGGGCGGCCGGATACTGACATACCCACCTGAAACCACCCGTACCCCGCCGGATGGGTCATCTTCGAGAGGGGATGCGGATGCCGTCCCGGGGCGGGGGCAGGCGGGGACAACAGCGCCGGAACGCACCTTAGGCGGCCCGCCCGACAAGCCCGGCCGGACACGCCCGGGAAGGCCCGGCCCGGTCGGCCCGGAGTGGTCGGAAGGCTTCGGCAAGGGTCGGCGCGGCCAAGCCGAGCGCGGCGCAGCAAAGCTCGGCGCGGCAGGGTTGCGCGCAGGCCCGGCCGCCCGCCCGGCCGCACGCCCGGCCCGCCCGCACCTGGGCACCAGACCCCGACGGGTGGCCGGCCACGCCGTCCTCCGCACCGCCGAGGCGGGCGCGGCTACAGCCTCCGCCGGTCCCCTGTCTCCCGCCGCCTCCTACAGCCGCTCAGCGACATGCGGCAGCGCGAAGCGGTCCTGGGGCAGCCAGTCGACCGAGTCGAGCGTGGTCGCGTCCAGCCAGCGCAGTTCGTCGTGGTCCTGGAGCGGTCGGGGCTCGCCCGACACCAGCTCCGCGGTCCAGATCTGCAGCTCCAGACCAGGTCGGACCTCCCACGCACCGGGCAGGCGCTCCACCGCGCGGGCGGCGACCCCCAACTCCTCGCGCAGCTCGCGCTCCAGGGCCGCCGGGACGCTCTCCCCCGGCTCGACCTTTCCGCCCGGGAACTCCCACCGACCCGCCAACGCCTCCGGCGCGGACCGTCGGGCGGCGAGGACCCGGCCGCCCTCCGCATCGAAGAGCGCCGCCCCGACGACGACCCGTGCGGGCAGGACGGCTTGCGCGGCCGGGGCCACCCAGTACAACTGCTTGTGCCCGCGCGCCTCGAACTCCGCCGCGGCGGCCTCCCCCTCGGCGCGGACGTCGAAGCGGGCCATCTCCACGCGGTTGCCGTTGTCGTCCTGGCGCATCAGGAGCCAACCGGGCCCAGTGTCTCCGGTGCCACCGGTGACGCCGCTCATCCGAGACCGATCCGGCCGAGATGCGCGATGTTCTCCTGGTCGTCCGGCTCCTGGCTGGGCGCGCCGTCGAACCACGCGTCGAGGATCTCCGACAGCACGGCCGTCGAGGTCAGCCGCAGGCTCAACGCGAGGACGTTGGCGTCGTTCCAGCGACGCGCACCACCTGCCGTGTATCCGTCCGTGCAGAGCGCGGCGCGCACACCCGGCAGCTTGTTGGCGGCGATCGACGCGCCCGTCCCGGTCCAGCAGCAGACGACGGCCTGGTCGGCGCGGCCCTCCACGACGTCGCGCGCCGCGGCCTCACTGCAGAACGCCCAGTCGTCCTTCTCGTCGGGCTGCAACGCGCCGTGTCTGGTCACCGAGTGACCTCGGCGTTGGAGCTCCGTGACCAACTGCCGGGCGACGCCCTCGTCCATGTCGGAGGAAACCGAGATCCGCATGCGCGAAGCCTAACTTCAGCCCGGCACGTCCAGGCAGGCGAACGCGTCCCGAACGAGGTCGACCGGGTCGACCAGGGACCGCTCCGTCTCCGGGAGGCTCCCGTAGGCCAGTCGCACCGCCCGCAGCACGCCGACGCCGGCGCGGCTCAGCACCGACGCCCGCAGCGCGACGGACGCCGGATCTCCGCTCCCGCGCAGCAGCCGGTCCGTGAACGCCGCGGCCACCGCCTGCTCCATGTCGTAGAGCAGGTGCTTGTCGCCGCGCCCGTCGGCGCGCCCGTCGGCGCGGGTGATCCCCCGCAGCGGACCGGAGCCGGCGAGCAGCACCGCGGGATTGGTCCCGTTGCGGCGAGCCACCTCAAGGACGGCGTTACGCAGGGCGACGAGCGGCGGCTCGGCGGAGGGACGCGCGAGGATCTCGGCGGCGAGCAGCGGCACCAGGTCGCGGACCTGCTGCAGGACCAGGCTCTCCTTGCTCGGGAAGTAGCGGAAGAAGGTCCGCTCCCCGACCCCGGCGGCCGCGGCGATGTCCCTGACGGTCGTCGACTCGTAGCCGCGCTCCTGGAAGAGGCGGCCGGCGGCCTCGATCAGGGCCTCGTGAGTGCGGCGCTTGTTCTGCTCCCGGCGGCCCTCGGCCTGCTGGATCAGGGGCGCGGCTCCTCCTGCGGTCGTGTCCACGGCTCAAGCATCTCAGCCTTGAGGATGAAACTGGCAGTTCTGCCACTTTGCTAATGTGGCAGAACTGCCAGTTTTTCGGATCGCGGTCCCCCTGCGCCGCGGTCGTTCCCGACCGGAGCCCACCGGAGCCCCCATGCCCACCGTTCTCCACCGCCTCGGCAGGTTCGCCTTCCGCCACCGCCGCAGCGTGCTCGCGCTCTGGCTGGCGGTCGTGGCCGCCGTCGTCGCCTGCACCGTCGCCTTCGGCGGCAGCGGCAAGTTCGACAACACCTTCTCGATCCCCGGCTCGGAGTCTCAGCAGGCCCTGGACCGGATGAAGACCGACTTCCCGACCTCGTCGGGCACCAGCGCACAGGTCGTCTTCACCGCCCCGGCCGGGCAGAAGGTCACCGACCCCGCCGACGCCGCGGCGATCCGCGCCGCTGTGAACGCCGCATCCTCCGCGCCGCAGGTGGCCCGAGTTGTCAGCCCGTTCGACGCGCACACCGTCTCCCCCGACGGCACGACCGCCGTCGCACAGGTCCAGTACGAGGTGCCGAGCAGCGGCCTCGCCTCCGGCTCGCTGGACGCGCTGACGTCGGCCGCCTCAAAGGCGGGCGCCGACCAGCCGGGCCTGCGGACCGAGGTCGGCGGCGCGGCGTACGGCAACGCGCCGGGCAAATCGAACAGCGACCTGATCGGCATCGGAATCGCGCTGCTCATCCTGGTCGTCACCTTCGGCTCGCTGCTGAGCGCCGGCATACCGCTGGTGACGGCGGTCTTCGGAGTGGCCACGGCGATCTTCGGGCTGCTCTCGCTGACCGGCGTCGTCGCCATCTCGTCCACGGCGCAGAGCCTGGCGCTGATGATCGGCCTGGCCGTGGGCATCGACTACGCCCTCTTCATCGTCACCCGTCACCGCTCCCAACTCGCGCACGGCATGGACCCGGAGGAGTCCGCGGCGCTGGCCGTCGGCACAGCGGGCAGCGCGGTCGTCTTCGCCGGTCTCACCGTCGTGATCGCGATGGCGGGGCTGACCGTGGTGGGGATCCCGTTCCTGACCGCCATGGGACTGGCCGCGGCGGGCGCGGTCCTGACCGCCGTCCTGGTGGCGACCACCCTGCTCCCGGCGATCCTCGGCTTCGCCGGCGCACGCCTGACACCCCGTCCGGGCTCACGCGCGGCCCGCCGCGAGGCCGCGGCCGGCGGGACTGCCGCCGGCGAGGCCGAGTCGGGCGGGACCGCCGACGCGGGCAACGGACGGGCTGCCAACGCGGCCGAGGCGTGGTTCCGCCAGGTCACCCGCCGTCCACTGCTCGCCCTCGCGGCGGTCGCGGTCGCGCTCAGCGCGCTCGCCTGGCCGGCCCACTCCATGAAGCTCGCCCTGCCCGACAACGGCACCGCGCCTGCGGGCAGTTCACAGCGCATCGCCTACGACGAGATCAGCGGGAAGTTCGGCCCCGGCTTCAACGGCCCGCTGCTCGTCCTCGCCGACACCGGCGGCAGCGCCGACCCGCAGCAGGCCGCGACGCAGATCGCCACCACCCTCCACGGCCTCCCGGACGTCGCGGCCGTCGGCAAGCCCGTCCTCAACCCGGCCACGCACGCCGCGCTGATCCAGGTCGTCCCCCGGACCGGCCCCAGCGACAGCGCGACCAAGACCCTGGTCACCACCATCCGCGACGACCGCGCCGCCATCCAGCGGCAAACCGGCGCGACGATCCAGGTCACCGGCAGCACCGCGGTCCAGATCGACGTCGCCGCCAAACTCAACGCGGCGCTGCTGCCCTTCGCCGCGGTCGTCGTCGGACTCTCGCTGCTCCTGCTGCTCCTGGTCTTCCGCTCGGTCGTGGTCCCGCTCAAGGCCGCCGCCGGATTCGTCCTCTCCATCGCGGCCACCCTCGGCGCGGTCGTCTCCGTCTTCCAACTCGGGCACCTGGGCGGCCTGTTCGGCCTCGATACCACCGGCCCGATCAGCAGCTTCCTGCCGATCCTGCTCCTGGCCGTGCTCTTCGGCCTGGCCATGGACTACGAGGTCTTCCTCGTCTCCCGCATGCGCGAGTCCTACACCGCCACCGGCGACCCGCTCCGCGCCGTCCACTCCGGCGCCCGCCACAGCGGTCGCGTCGTCACGGCGGCGGCCCTGATCATGATCTCCGTCTTCGCGGCCTTCCTCGGCACGGACAACATCATGCTCAAGCAGATCGCCTTCGCCCTCGCCACCGGCGTCCTGCTGGACGCCTTCGTGATCCGCATGACCTTCGTCCCCGCCGTCCTCTCCCTCACCCGCCGCGCCGCCTGGTGGCTCCCGACGTGGCTGGCCCGCCTCCTCCCCGACCTCGACATCGAGGGCGAGCGCCTCCAGCACACGACGGAGCGGTCGACTCCGGCCACCAGCGCACGGGTCCCGGAGCCCGTCGACTGAGTACACGGAGCAAGCGCGCGTGAACACGGCACTCCAGTCGCCCGACACAGGTACGCGCAACAGGAACGGCCCGGTCGCTCCGAGGAACGACCGGGCCGGAGCGGCTTGAGACCACGTCAGACGTTGAAGCGGAACTCAATCGCTGTAGTGGTAGCGAGCCTTGAGGATTTTCACTTCCTTATCGTCCGCCCGGTAAACGAGCCGGTGCTCGTCGTCGATGCGGCGCGACCAGTAGCCGGAGAGATCCCCCTTGAGTGGTTCGGGCTTGCCCACCCCTTCGAACGGATCCCGCTGGATCTCCCCGATCAGGCGCGTGATCCTCTTGGCCTTCTTCCTGTCTGCGCCGAGCCAGAAGAGGAAGTCCTCCCACGCATCCGGGTCGAAATGGACACTCCTCACGCATCACCGGCCAGGGCTTCCAACTCAGCCATCGTCTTGCTGACCACCGTGTCCCCCGCTTTGTCACGGGCGACGGCCTCCATGAGTCGCCGGGCGTTCGCCGGCGAACGCAGGAGATAGATCGTCTCCTGCCACGAGTCGAAGTCCTCGGCCGACATGAGTACGACGTCCCCCGCTTTGGATGCGATCCGCACCGGTGAGTGGTCGTCGTTAACCTGCTGTATGAGGGGGAACAGCCGAGCGCGAGCCTCGCTGGCACTGATCGTCATGGACGGCCACCTCTCTCCTGGTACATAACTACCGTACCACTTTCGTACGGGAATGTTGTACCAATCCAGATCCGTAGGGTGGTAGGAGACGCCGCGGTCCCGACCAGCCGGAGACGCACCCCTGAAGCGACGAAACGGCCCGCCGGCCTGCGATTTCGCAAGCCGGCGGGCCGATCGTCAGATCGTCAGACGTTGAAGCGGAACTCCACCACGTCGCCGTCCTGCATCACGTACTCTTTGCCCTCCATGCGGGCGCGGCCCTTGGCGCGGGCCTCGGCGATGGAGCCGAGTTCGACGAGGTCCTCGTAGGAGACGATCTCGGCCTTGATGAAGCCGCGCTGGAAGTCGGTGTGGATCACGCCGGCCGCCTCGGGCGCGGTCGCGCCCTTCTTGATCGTCCAGGCGCGGGCCTCCTTGGGGCCGGCCGTGAGGTAGGTCTGCAGGCCGAGGGTGCGGAAGCCGACGTGGGCGAGGGTGGCCAGGCCCGGCTCGGTGACGCCCATCTCCTGGAGCAGCTCCAGCGCCTCGTCGTCCTCCAGCTCGATCAGCTCGGACTCGATCTTGGCGTTGAGGAAGATGGCCTCCGCCGGGGCGACCAGCGCGCGCTGGGCGTCCTTGAACGCCTCGTCCGCGAGCTCGGCCTCGTCCACGTTGAAGACGTAGAGGAAAGGCTTGGCCGTCAGCAGGTGCAGGTCGCGCAGCGGCGCGAGGTCCAGGCCGGCGGCGAAGACGGTGGTGCCGGACTCGAGGACCTTCTGGGCCTCCTCGACGGCGGCCAGCTGCGAGGCGGTCTCCTTCTTCAGCCGCGCCTCCTTCTGGAGCCGCGGCAGGACCTTCTCGATGGTCTGCAGGTCGGCCAGGATCAGCTCGGTGTTGATGGTCTCGATGTCGTCCTTCGGCGAGACCTTGCCGTCGACGTGGACCACGTCCGGGTCGCTGAAGGCGCGGATGACCTGGCAGATCGCGTCGGACTCGCGGATGTTCGCGAGGAACTTGTTGCCCAGGCCCTCACCCTCGCTCGCGCCGCGGACGATGCCGGCGATGTCGACGAAGTCCACCGTCGCGGGCAGCTTGCGCTGCGAACCGAAGATCTCGGCCAGCTTGTCCAGGCGCGGGTCCGGCACGCCGACGACGCCGACGTTGGGCTCGATGGTGGCGAAGGGGTAGTTGGCCGCCAGCACGTCGTTCTTGGTCAGGGCGTTGAACAGGGTCGACTTGCCGACATTCGGCAGGCCGACGATTCCGATCGTGAGCGACATGGTGGCGTGAGTCCCGGGTTCGAGGGGGCGAGAGCGTACAGCCCCCCAGTCTACGGTTCGCCGCGGTTACGCCCGAACGGCTCAATCGCATGCCCTGGATCGCGGATCGGCGTGTCTGTGCCCTTGTTCGGCGTTCATCCGACCGTACGTTGGTCACGTGGAGTACCGAACCAGCCGCGCACAGCCCGGGACGGAGCGGAACATGGCCCTGCCCAAGCCCGCACGTTCGCCCGAGGCTATGGTCCGCCCGGCCCGACCGGTGGCCCCGACCCCCCGGGGCCCGCAGCGGCTGACCGCGATCGGCTGCGGCTTGCTGCTCCTGGTCACCTGCCTGGCCGCCGGAGCCCTGGACTCGCTGCTGTTCGACAGCTCGGGCGTGCTGCTCGGCCTCGTCTACATCGCCGTGAGCTTCCATGCCTCGGTCAAGGTCCGCTCCTCCGATCTGGCGGCCGCGCCGATCAGCGGGCCGATCTGTTTCGCGTTGGCACTGCTCTTCTTCGGTCCCGACGCGGGCCCTGGCTGGGGAGGCCGCCTGATCGGCCTGGCGGAGGCGCTCGCGCTGGACGCGGGCTGGCTCTTCGCCGGGACGGGACTCAGCGTCGCCATCGCGCTCGCCCGCCACTTCTCGCTCTCGCACGCGAGGAAGAAGGCGCAGTTCTGAGGGCTGTGGCGCGAAGGGTCCGGCGCGAAGGGTCCGGCGCGAAGGGTCCGGCGCGAAGGGTCCGGCGCGAAGGGTCCGGCACGAAGGGTCCGGCACGAGGGGTCCGGCGCGAGGGGTCCGGCGCGATGACGCCGACGGCTCCGGCGCGTCGCAGCGCCGCCGCATCGTCGTCGAGGCGGCGGCGCTGGGGCGGACGTGCGGTCAGCTCAGCGTGGCCAGGCGGGACGCCTGCATCGCCGCGCCGATGATGCCCGCGTCGTTCTGCAGCTGCGCCGGGACGATCTCCGCGCGCAGGGGCTTCAGCAGCGGGAGGAACTTGTCGGCCTTACGGCTGACACCGCCGCCGATGATGATCAGCTGCGGGGAGAAGAGCATCTCCACGAGGGCGAAGTAGTCGTCCAGGCGCGACGCCCACTGCGACCAGGAGAGGTCGTGCTTCTCGCGGGCGGCCGAGCTGGCGTGCTTCTCCGCGTCCTTGCCGTGCAGCTCCAGGTGGCCGAGCTCGGTGTTCGGCACCAGGTTGCCGTCCACGAAGAGGGCGCTGCCGATGCCCGTGCCGAGCGTCAGCATCAGCACCACGCCGTCGCGGCCTTTGCCCGCGCCGAAACGGACCTCGGCCAGGCCCGCCGCGTCGGCGTCGTTGATCACCGCGACCGGGCGTCCGCCCAGCGCGTCGGAGAGGAGCCCGGCGGCGTCGGCGCCGATCCAGCCCTTGTCGACGTTGGCGGCCGTGCGCGTGTGGCCGTCGACCACCACGCCGGGGAAGGTGATGCCGACCGGCCCCTGCCAGTCGAACTGCTCCACCACCTCCTTCACCGCACCGGCCACGGCCTGCGGCTCGGAGGGTTGGGGCGTGAGCACCTTGAAGCGCTCCTGCGCCAGTCGGCCGTTCTCGAGGTCTGCGGGCGCGCCCTTGATGCCGGACCCGCCGATGTCCACTCCGAAGACAGTCACGCAGTCCACGCTACGTGCGCAGGGCAGAACCCGCCCGACACTCGGGCGGGTTCGTCCTGATTCGTCAGCCGTACGGGGTTACTCCGAGTCGGCGGAGCCGGCCGGACCGGCCGAGCCGGCCTCGGTGCGCAGGTCGCGGCGAAGCTCCTTGGGCAGCGAGAACTGCAGGTGCTCCTCGACCGAGTGGACCGTCTCGACGTCGCCGAAGCCCCGCTCGGCCAGCCACTCCAGCACGCCCTGGACCAGGATCTCCGGCACGGACGCCCCGCTGGTGACGCCGATCGTGGAGACGCCTTCCAGCCAGGCCTCGTCGATCTCGTCGGCGAAGTCGACCAGGTGCGCGTCCTTGGCGCCGGCCTCCAGGGAGACCTCGACCAGGCGGACGGAGTTGGAGGAGTTCTTCGAGCCGACGACGATCACGAGGTCGGCGTCGGCGGCGATCTGCTTGATGATCACCTGGCGGTTCTGCGTCGCGTAGCAGATGTCGTCGCTGGGCGGGCTGGTCAGCAGCGGGAACCGCTGCTTGAGCGCGTCCACGGTCTGCATGGTCTCGTCGACCGAGAGGGTGGTCTGGGACAGCCAGACGACCTTGGACTCGTCTCGGACCTTGACCTTCGCCACGTCCTCGGCGCCGTCGACGAGGTGCGTGCGCTCAGGCGCCTCGCCCATGGTGCCGATGACCTCCTCGTGGCCCTCGTGGCCGATGAGCAGGATGTCGTAGTCCTCCTGCGCGAACCGCACCGCTTCCTTGTGGACCTTGGTCACCAGCGGGCAGGTCGCGTCGATGGTCGCCAGCTTGCCGGCCTTGGCCTCGTCGTGGACGGAGGGCGCGACGCCGTGGGCGGAGAAGACGACGATGTTGCCCTCGGGCACCTCCTCCGTCTCGTCGACGAAGATCGCGCCCTTCTTCTCCAGCGTCTGCACCACGTACTTGTTGTGGACGATCTCCTTGCGCACGTAGATCGGCGACCCGTACTGCTCCAGGGCCTTCTCCACGGTGATGACGGCACGGTCGACACCCGCGCAGTAGCCACGCGGAGAGGCGAGCAGGACACGGCGTGCAGCGGTAGCAGACATGCGGCCCAGCCTACCGCCCGCCCCCTCGGCGGACCGCTCCGGACCGATCCGTCGACGGCTCCGCCGCGAGCCCCGCCGGGAGCCCGCGCGGTCGCTCGCGTGGGCGTTCATCCGGGGGTTCATCCGGCCGTTCATCCGCGCGCTCACGCGGGCGCTCGCGGTGGCCCCGGCCGACCCCGCGTCCGACCCCGCGCCCGGCAGCGCCCCCGACGGCGCGTCCTGCGGCGCGCGCCGGGCGGGCGCGCCGAAGATCGGACCATGGAACCTGCCGGTCCGCCCGCATCGGAGACGACCGCCGCCGCGCCCTCCGCCCTGCGCCGCGATCTCGGCTTCCGCGACCTGGTCGTCTTCGGGATGCTCTTCATCGCACCGATGGCCCCCGTCGGCATCTTCGGTGTACTCGACGCGAAGAGCCACGGAGCGGTCGCCACCGTCTACCTCGTGGCGACGGCGGCCATGGCCTTCACCGCCTTCTCCTATGCGCAGATGCTGCGGGTGGTGCCGCAGGCCGGCTCGGTCTACGCCTACGCCCGCGCCGGGCTCGGCCGGGGTGCCGGCTTCGTCGCCGGATGGATGGCGATGCTGGACTACCTGCTGATCCCGGCCGTCGCCTACGTCTTCTCCGGCATCGCGCTGCACTCGCTCGTCCCCGCGATCGACCAGTGGGTGTGGACGGCGATCGCGGTCGTGGTGACCACCGCGCTGAACCTGGCCGGCGTCCGGCTCGCCGCGCGGGTCGGCATGTCGGTGCTCGCCTTCGAGCTCGTGGTGCTGTTCGTGTTCACAGCCGCCGCGTTGGAGGCGCTGTTGACGGGAAGTCCGCACCAACCGCTGTGGAGTCCGTTCACAGGTATCGGTGGCTTCTCGCTGAGCGCGGTGATGTCGGCGGTCTCGGTCGCCGTGCTGTCGTTCCTCGGCTTCGACGCGATCGCCGCGTTCGCCGAGGAGCACGACGGTCCGTCGGCCAGGGTGGGACGGGCCGTCCTGTTCTGTCTGGCCCTCGCGGGGGTGCTGTTCGTGACGCAGACGTATCTGGCCGCCCTGCTCGAACCGGACTCACCGCAGTACCTCGCCGCCCACCCGGAGGCGCAGGGGACCGCGTTCTACGACACGGTGGAAGCCTCGATCGGCCACTGGCTGCATCTGCTCGTCGCGGTCAGCAAGGCGATCGGCGCGGCCTTCGCTGCGCTGGCCGGTCAGGCGGCCGCCGGACGCCTGATCTTCGCCATGGCCCGCGACGGCCGTCTGCCGCGTCCGCTGGCGCGGGTCGACTCCCGCACCGGCGTCCCGTTCGGCGCGCTGCTCGTCGCCGCGGTGATCACGCTCGCGGCGGCGGTGTGGTCGGCCTCGCGCCCGGACGGCCTGGACCAGCTGACGTCGGTCGTGAACGTGGGGGCGCTCTCGGCGTTCGTGTTGCTGCACGCGTCCGTGGTCGGCTGGTACACCGTCCGGCACGGAAGCCGCGCATGGCTCCCGCACCTGGTGGCTCCGACCGTGGGGGCGGCGGTGATCGTGTGGGTCCTCGTCTCGGCGTCCCACACCGCGCAGATCGTCGGGGCGGTGTGGCTGGGGATCGGCCTGGCGGTGTGGGGTGCCGAGCGCGCGCGAGCGACCGACGAGGCTGGCGGCTAGGACAGGCGGGCGGGAACGGAGCGCCGGTCTTGTCACTGACTCCCCGTACCCTCGGGGCATGGCACTCGAGACCTCGCCCGACTCCCCCATCCCCGTGAGCCGTGTGTCCGCGCTCATCGGCGGGTGGATCCAACGGCTCGGCGCGGTCTGGGTCGAGGGGCAGATCACCGAGTTGAGTCCGCGTCCGGGCGCCGGGGTGGTGTTCCTGACGCTGCGTGACCCCTCGGCCAACGTCTCGATCTCCGTCACCTGCTACCGCTCCGTCTTCGACCCCGTCGCCCAACTGATCCAGCCCGGCTCGCGGGTCGTCGTGCACGCCAAGCCCGAGTGGTACACGCCGCGTGGGACGCTCTCGCTGCGGGCCGCGGAGATCCGGCTGGTCGGGCTCGGAGACCTGCTCGCCCGGCTGGAGCTGCTGAAGCGCACCCTCGGCGCGGAGGGCTTGTTCGCGCCGGAACGCAAGCGGCCGCTCCCGTTCCTGCCCCAGTGCATCGGACTGGTGACGGGCCGCGCCAGCGCGGCCGAGCGGGACGTGCTGCACAACGCCCGCCGACGCTGGCCCGCCGTGCGGTTCGAGGTGCGGAACGTCCCCGTGCAGGGCGCCTACGCCGTGCCCGAGGTCATCACGGCGATCAAGGAGCTCGACGCCCACCCCGAGGTCGACGTGATCATCGTCGCGCGTGGCGGCGGCAGCGTCGAGGATCTGCTTCCGTTCTCCGACGAGGCGCTGATCCGGGCCGTCGCCGAGGCCCGCACGCCCGTCGTCAGCGCGATCGGGCACGAGCCGGACCAACCGCTGCTCGACTTCGTCGCGGACCTGCGCGCCTCGACGCCGACGGACGCGGCGAAGCGCGTCGTGCCGGACGTACGGGAGGAGCTGGCACGCGTCCACGCACTGCGGGATCGGGCGCGCCGGACGATAGAGAGCCGCCTGCACCGGGAGGAGGCGGGGCTTGCGAGCATCCGCACGCGTCCGGCGCTCGCCGCACCGCACCGGCTCATCGACGACCGGGCGGCGGAGGTCCGCTCGCTGGTGGAGCGCTCCCGACGCACTCTCGGCCACCGCCTCGACCGTGCCGCGACGGAGCTGCACCACACCCTGGCCCGGGTGGTCGCGCTCTCCCCCGCGGCGACCCTGCAGCGCGGCTACGCGGTGCTCCAGCGCACCTCGGACGGCGCCGTGGTGCGCGCGCCGGGCGAGGTGACGGTCGGCGAGGAGCTGCGTGCGCGGGTCGCCGAGGGCGCCTTCACGGTCGCGGTCAGCACGGTGACGGACGGCGGCGCCGAGGCGTCCGCAGCGGACTGACGTCCACAGAGGGGTCGCGTCCGCGGAGGGGTGACGTCCGCAGCGGAGTGGTCCGGAGTGATCAGCGGAGTGATCAGCGCAGCGTCGTCCGGGAGAGCGCGGTCGAGTACTCGGTGAAGCCGAGATCGCGGTAGATGTGCTGGCCGAGCGTGCTGGCGTGGAGGTCGAGTCGGGTGGCGCCCTTCTCGTCGAACCAGGCCAGCAGCGCCTCGGTGCAGGCGCGGGCGTAACCGCGGCGCCGGCGGTCCGGGTCGGTGCAGATGTTGAAGACAAAGCCGAACAGCCCGTCGGGGTGGCCGGGGCCGGGCAGCCGCTGCTCCAGCGTGCCCACCGCGCAGGCGGCGAGCCGTCCGGGCCGCTCGTCGTCGTCCACGACGAAGACTCCGAAGACGGGGCCGCTCGGGTCGTCTCCTTCCAGGGCGGAGCGCAGGATCTTCTCGGTCAGCGCCTTCCAGTCGCCGGATGCCTCCGTCGCGACGGGCGCGCTCCTCATCGAGGCGAACATGACCTCACGCAGCCGCACCAACTCGGGCGCGTCGTGGGGCAGGGCGGGGCGCACAGGGATCATGGCCGGACCCTAGTCGCGCCATCACACGATGTCAGCCGCATTCCATAGGCTGAGCGCATGGCGAAGACAGGGCCCGGGGCGAACACCGGCGCGAAGACGGACGCGAACACGGGCGGGAAGACGAGCGCGGGGGCGGGCGGCGGCAACAGCAAGGGCAACGGCCAGGACGTGCTGGGCTACGAGCAGGCCCGCGAGGAGCTCCTCGACGTCGTTCGTCGGCTCGAGACGGGCGGCGGCACGCTGGAGGAGTCGCTGGCGCTGTGGGAGCGCGGCGAGGAGCTGGCCCGGGTGTGCGAGCGCTGGCTGGACGGTGCGCGCGCCCGCTTGGACGCCGCGCTCGCCGCCGACGAGGAGCGGGACGCGGGCGACGAGGCGGAGGAAGAGGGCGAGGAGGAGGACTCCGACGAGGAGTGACCTCGATCACGTAGCCAGCTACCTGTTTGGGAAATAGTTGAAGCATCACCTACGTTGGAGATCGACGGTGACGCCCCCGGTCACCGTCGACCGATCTCCTTCTGAGGTGTGAACATGACCGACGTCCTCGCTCTCGACTCCGCGGCCCAGGACCTGCTCTTCCGTGAGGCCCGTACCGCGAACACCTTCACCGACGAGCCCGTCACCGACGAGCAGATCCAGGCGATCTACGACCTGGTGAAGTACGCGCCGACCTCGATGAACATGCAGCCGCTGCGCGTCGTCCTGGTCCGCTCCGCCGAGGCCCGCGAGCGCCTGGTCGACCTGATGTTCGACGGCAACAAGGAGAAGACGGCCAAGGCTCCGCTGGTCGCCATCCTGGCCACCGACCACGAGTTCCACGAGGAGCTGCCGACGCAGTTCCCTCACTTCCCCCAGGCCAAGGACGCCGTGTTCGGCGAGCGCCCGGTCCGCGAGGCCGCCGGCTCCTTCAACGCCGCCCTGCAGGTCGGCTACTTCATCATCGGCGTCCGCGCCGCCGGCCTGGCCGCCGGTCCGATGACGGGCTTCGACGCCGCGGGCATCAACAAGGAGTTCTTCAGCGACGGCGAGCACGGCGTGCTGGCCGTTGTGAACATCGGCAAGCCGGGCGAGGACGCCTGGTACCCGCGCAGCCCGCGCCTGGCCTACGACGAGGTCGTCACCACCGTCTGAGCCGACTCGGCCCCGCCGGCCCACAGCGAAGAGCCCCGACCGAGTACCGCCCGGTCGGGGCTCTTCGCTGTGGCGGCCGAAAGCCGCGTCGTCAGTGGTCAGCGAGCTTCGCGGTCGTCAGTGGTCGGTGAGCTTCGCGGCGAAGTCGCCCAGCTTGGCGAAGGTCTCGGTGCCGAAGACGACCGTCGTGCCCTTGGCGCCCTTCAGCACGATCGCCTGGTAGCGGCCGCCCTGGTACTGCGTCCACGCCGTGCCGTCGACCAGCGTCGTCGCGGAGGTCTTCTGCCCGTCCAGCGTCGCGTCGTGGATGACGGAGTCCGCCGGGGCGTTGCTCTGCTCGATCGCGACGTACTGCCCCGCCGGGTCGATGAAGCCGAGCGTCCACACGGCGGCGGCCGGGTTGGAGGCGTCGAAGTTGACGGAGGTGGCGTTCCAGCCCGAGGGCAGGGCCCCCGGCGACGGCGCCAGCAGCGGATAGGGCGCCGCGCGGCGGGCGGAGAGGACCGAGTCCTCGTACTGCACGGGACGTACGCCGTTGCCGCCGCTGTGCGGGATGAAGAGGTAGATCACTATCCCCGCCGCCAGCACCGCCGCCAGCGACAACACCATGTCGCGCACGGATTTGGCGGCCATCCCCGGCCGCTTGCGCACTGTCACGTTCTCGGTTGCCACCCCACCATGGTGAACCATCGCCGTCGCGCCCCCGTCCGCGGGGTCCCGGCAGACCGCCGACATGCCGCGTCCGCGCCCCGCGCGTAGCCTGCACGTGCCGGGCGCCACAGACATCGGCCCAGGTCGAAGATACGATCGCATCACCCTCATTCCGGCCGTCGGCGTACAGAGAGGTACGGAAATCGATGACCGAGCAGCACCAGAACCGCATGCCTTCGTCCCTGGAGGTCGCCCCCGAGGCACCTGACCGCAACCTCGCTCTCGAACTCGTACGCGTGACCGAAGCCGCCGCCATGGCCGCCGGTCGCTGGGTCGGCAAGGGCGACAAGAACGGCGCGGACGGCGCCGCCGTGCGCGCGATGCGCACGCTCGTCCACACCGTGTCGATGAACGGCGTCGTCGTCATCGGCGAGGGGGAGAAGGACGAAGCCCCCATGCTGTTCAACGGCGAACGGATCGGCGACGGCACCGGTGCGGAGTGCGACGTCGCGGTGGACCCGATCGACGGCACCACGCTGTGCGCCAAGGGCATGCCGAACGCTCTGTCGGTGCTGGCGGTGGCGGACCGCGGCACGATGTTCGACCCGAGCGCGGTCTTCTACATGGACAAGCTCGTCGCCGGCCCCGAGGCGGCGGGCATGGTCGACATCTCCGCGCCGGTCGCGCACAACGTGCAGGCCGTGGCGCGGGCCAAGGGCAAGGCCCCGGAGGACGTGACGGTGGTCCTGCTGGACCGTCCCCGCCACGAGAAGCTGGCCCAGGAGATACGCGAGGCCGGCGCCAGGATCAAGTTCATCTCCGACGGCGACGTCGCGGGCGCGATCATGGCGGTCCGTGAGGGCACCGGCGTCGACCTGCTGCTCGGCATCGGCGGTACGCCCGAGGGCATCATCGCGGCCTGCGCGATCAAGTGCCTCGGCGGCGTGATCCAGGGCAAGCTCTGGCCGAAGGACGCGGCGGAGCGGCAGAAGGCGCTCGACGCCGGCCACGACCTGGACCGGGTGCTGCACACGGACGACCTGGTCAGCGGCGAGAACGTGTTCTTCGTCGCGACCGGCATCACCGACGGCGAGCTGCTGCGCGGGGTCCACTACCGGTCGGAGACGGCAACGACGAGCTCGCTCGTCATGCGGTCCAAGAGCGGCACGATCCGGCAGATCGACTCGGTGCACCGCCTGTCGAAGCTCCGCGCGTACAGTGCGATCGACTTCGACCGGGCGAAGTAACGGCAGAAGAAGCAGCGGCACCTTCGGGGGCGCGGGGAATCCTCCCCGCGCCCCTTTGCCGTGCCGCCAGGGCCCGTCTTGTGGATCAGGCCCTAGCCCGCGATGCGGAGGTCCTGGTCGTGGCGGCGACGGCGGGTGAGGATCACCCGGCGCTCCGCCGCGGTGAGGCCGCCCCAGACCCCGTAGGGCTCGGGGAGGTCGAGGGCGTGCTCGCGGCACTCCAGGAGGACGGGGCAGCGGGCGCAGACCTGCTTGGCCTGCTCCTCTCGCGCCAGGCGCGCGGCCGTCGGCTCCTTGGAGGGGGCGAAGAAGAGCCCCGCCTCGTCGCGGCGGCAGGCCGCGCCCGTGTGCCAGGGGTTGTCCTCCGGATCCGGGCCGCGCTGCGCCGGTACCGTGCTGCCCGCGACGCGGGGGCGGAAGACATCCTGACGGGACGCGATCGGATGCAGCACGGCGCACTCCTGACGACGGGCCGGGGGAGGGTACACGAACGCGCGTGCAACGTCGGAGCGTTGGGGGACGCCATGGTGACGTTGCGACAGTGCGATGTGAAACGGGATCTACCCCGGCCGACGCCGATTCATGCACACGGCACACAATCCGATCGACAGACTGTCATATGACAAAGCCTTTGGCTCGCACGACGCTTGACAATGAAGCAGCCGAAAAAAGGCGATCCGTCGAAAGAACGTGCAGGCACCGAGACAAGGACAATTCGGAATCGGCGCGCACCCCGCCGAGCCCGCCCTGCCGCCCCGTGCCGTCCGCGCCGAGCCCGCCCTACGGGCGGCTTCGGTCCTTGAGAGCCTGCCAGGCGCCCCGTCGCCGGGAGGCGGAGACACCGCCGAAGACCGCCTTGCCGCGAATGGTGACGACGGGGCCGTTCGGCTCCGTGCCCTCCTCCTCGCGGACGTCGAAGCCGCCGAAGATGCCCGCACCGCCGCCGTGCAGGGAGACGTTGTCCGGGACCTTCACCTCGACGCCGCCGAAGACGGCATGGCACTCGATGACCAGCTCCGGCGCGTCGAAGACGGCCTCGGTCAGGTCGATGGTGATGCCGCCGAAGATCGCCTTGGCCCGCATGAAGCGCCCGGCGCGGAAGCGCCCCTTGCGCACCGAGCCGCCGAAGATCGCCACGATGTCGTTCGAGCCGGACACCGGCGCGGGCTCCTCAGCCGGAGCAGGCGCCGCGGCGGGCCTGGGGTGGGCCCGGTCGTGGGCCGGCAGGTCGCGGGTGAGCGGAACCAGCTCGCCGAGCGTCTTCGCCGCGTAGGCGGCGTCCAAGCGCTGCGAGTGCTCCTCGGCGTCGAGCCGTCCCTCCGCGTACGCGTCGCGCAGCGCGGCGGCGACCCGTTCGCGGTCCGCGTCGGAGGCCCGGAGGTCTCCCTCCGCAGGCTCGGCGAACGGCCGCGGAGCCGCCGGCTTCGCATCGGCCGGCTTCGGGGCGGGCTGATTCTGCGGAGTCGTCTCCGGCAGGCGGTCCGGCTTCGGCTCCGACGCTGAACGCTCCGGCTCCGGCTCAGACGCTGAGCGCTCGGGCTCCGGCGCTGACGACGAGGAGTTGTCCACGCGCCGAGGATAGTCAGCCGTCCCGTCAAGTGGCCAGCGAAGTGTGATCCCGCGCACCCTCCCGGCACCGCCCGGGAGTGGCCGCGGGACCGGTCGATACCCTGGAAGACGCGCCGACGACGACGCCTGACCCGTGAAGGACTGTCCGCTCATGCCCGAGTTCGCCTACACCGACCTGCTCCCGCTGGGGAAGGACGACACCCCGTACCGGCTGATCACCTCCGAGGGCGTCAGCACGTTCGAGGCGAACGGCCGCACCTTCCTGCAGGTCGAGCCGGAGGCCCTGCGCCTGCTGGCCGCCGAGGCCATGCACGACATCTCCCACTACCTGCGCCCGGCCCACCTGGCCCAGCTGCGCCGGATCCTCGACGACCCGGAGGCGAGCCCGAACGACAAGTTCGTCGCGCTCGACCTGCTGAAGAACGCCAACATCGCCGCGGCGGGAGTGCTGCCGATGTGCCAGGACACCGGCACCGCGATCGTCATGGGCAAGCGCGGGCAGGGCGTCCTCACCTCGGGCGGCGACGAGGAGGCGCTCTCGCGCGGCGTCTACG
Organism: Streptacidiphilus anmyonensis; assembly: GCF_000787855.1. Lineage (GTDB taxonomy): Bacteria > Actinomycetota > Actinomycetes > Streptomycetales > Streptomycetaceae > Streptacidiphilus > Streptacidiphilus anmyonensis. The sequence continues at coordinate 152,124 of NZ_BBPQ01000001.1, forward strand.
ACGCGTACACCAAGCTCAACCTGCGCTACTCGCAGATGGCCCCGCTGACCATGTGGGACGAGAAGAACACGGGCTCCAACCTGCCGGCGCAGATCGAGCTCTACGCGACGGACGGCGACGCCTACAAGTTCCTCTTCATGGCCAAGGGCGGCGGCTCGGCGAACAAGTCGTTCCTGTTCCAGGAGACCAAGGCGGTCCTGAACGAGGCCTCGATGATGGCCTTCCTGGAGCAGAAGATCCGCTCCCTCGGCACGGCCGCGTGCCCGCCGTACCACCTGGCCATCGTCGTCGGCGGCACCAGCGCCGAGTTCGCGCTGAAGACGGCCAAGTACGCCTCCGCCCACTACCTGGACACGCTGCCGACGGAGGGCTCCCCCACCGGCCACGGCTTCCGTGACCTGGAGTTGGAGAAGAAGGTCTTCGAGCTGACCCAGAAGCTGGGCATCGGCGCGCAGTTCGGCGGCAAGTACTTCTGCCACGACGTGCGCGTGGTCCGGCTGCCGCGCCACGGCGCGTCGCTTCCGGTCGCCATCGCGGTCTCCTGCTCCGCCGACCGGCAGGCCGTCGCGAAGATCACCGCCGAGGGCGTCTTCCTGGAGCAGCTGGAGCGCGACCCGGCCCGCTTCCTGCCGGACACCACGGACGAGCACCTGTCCGACAACGTCGTGACCGTCGACCTCAACCGGCCGATGGACGAGATCCGGGCCGAGCTGAGCAAGCACCCCGTCAAGACCCGCCTGTCGCTGACCGGCACCCTGGTCGTGGCGCGCGACATCGCGCACGCCAAGATCAAGGAGCGCCTGGACGCGGGCGACGGCATGCCGCAGTACCTGAAGGACCACCCGGTCTACTACGCGGGCCCGGCCAAGACCCCCGAGGGCTACGCCTCCGGCTCCTTCGGCCCGACCACGGCCGGCCGCATGGACTCCTACGTCGACCAATTCCAGGCCGCGGGCGGCTCCATGGTCATGCTGGCCAAGGGCAACCGCTCCCAGCAGGTCACCGACGCCTGCGCCAAGCACGGCGGCTTCTACCTCGGCTCGATCGGCGGCCCGGCCGCGCGTCTCGCGCAGGACTGCATCAAGAAGGTCGAGGTCCTGGAGTACGCGGAGCTCGGCATGGAGGCGGTCTGGCGGATCGAGGTCGAGGACTTCCCGGCGTTCATCGTCGTGGACGACAAGGGGAACGACTTCTTCACCGACCCGGGCCCGGTCCAGCCGCTGATCACCAACATCCCGGTCGGCCCGAAGGGCTGAGCCGGGTATGACGCGAGCCCGGTCGGCCCGAAGGGCTGAGCCGGGACGGGTGACCGCCGTTGACGCGCCTCGGCGCGTCAACGGCGGGAACAGCGGGGCCGCCTGGAATGCTGATCGGGATATGGAAAAGTTCCGGATCGAGCACGACTCGATGGGCGAGGTGCGGGTCCCCGCCGAGGCCAAGTGGGGCGCGCAGACGCAGCGCGCCGTGGAGAACTTCCCGATCTCGGGGCAGCGGCTGGAGCGCGCGCACATCGCCGCGCTGGCGCAGATCAAAGCGGCCGCGGCGAAGGTGAACGCGAAGCTGGGCGTGCTGGACGCGGAGACCGCCGGGGCGATCCGCAGCGCGGCCAAGGAGGTCGCCGCCGGGCAGTGGGACGACGAGTTCCCGATCGACGTGTTCCAGACCGGGTCCGGCACCTCGTCCAACATGAATGTGAACGAGGTCGTCGCGGCACTCGCCAGTGAACGGCTCGGTCGGCCCGTGCATCCGAACGACCACGTCAACGCGAGCCAGTCGTCCAACGACGTCTTCCCGAGCTCGATCCACATCGCGGCCACCGCGGCCGTCACCCACGACCTGATCCCTGCGCTGAACCACCTCGCGGACGCGCTCGCGCGCAAGTCGGAGGAGTTCGCGACGGTGGTCAAGTCCGGTCGCACGCATCTGATGGACGCGACGCCGGTGACCCTGGGGCAGGAGTTCGGCGGCTACGCCGCGCAGGTCCGCTACGGCGTGGAGCGGCTGCGGGCGGTGCTGCCGCGCGTCGCCGAGCTGCCGCTGGGCGGCACCGCGGTCGGGACCGGGATCAACACGCCGGACGGCTTCTCCGCCGCGGTGATCAGCGAGGTCGCGAAGGCGACGGGACTGCCGCTGACGGAGGCCCGCGACCACTTCGAGGCTCAGGGCGCGCGGGACGGGCTGGTCGAGCTGAGCGGTCAGCTGCGCACGATCGCCGTGGGATTCACCAAGATCTCCAACGATCTGCGGTGGATGGGCTCCGGGCCCCGCACCGGCCTCGGCGAGATCAACCTGCCGGACCTGCAGCCGGGCTCGTCGATCATGCCGGGCAAGGTGAACCCGGTCGTCCCCGAGGCCACGCTGATGGTCGCGGCCCAGGTCATCGGCAACGACGCCACCGTCACGGTGGCGGGGGCGAGCGGCAACTTCGAGCTGAACGTCATGATGCCGGTACTGGCCCGGAACGTGCTGGAGTCGGTGCGACTGCTGGCGAACGTGGCGCGACTGCTCGCGGACCGGACGATCGACGGCGTGACGGCCAACACGGAGCGGCTGCGCGAGTATGCGGAGTCCTCCCCGTCGATCGTCACGCCGCTCAACCGCTACCTCGGCTACGAGGAGGCCGCGAAGATCGCCAAGCAGGCCCTGGCGGAGCGCAAGACGATCCGCCAGGTCGTGCTCGAACGCGGTCACGTCGCGGCGGGGCGGATCACCGAGGAGCAGCTCGACCAGGCCCTGGACGTGCTGCGGATGACCCGCCCCTGAGCTGCCGTCACCTCAGCGGCAGCCGATCATGCGGTAATGGATCGTGGGGCAGTGGATCGTGCGGGGCTCGGTCGAGCGCCGTCTCAGCTCACGCTGAGGTCGTCGGCGCCGACGTTGCCCTGCGCGTACCAGCCGTGGACGTAGACGGTGACCGTCCCGCTGGAGCCGGTGGTGAAGGGCACCGTCAGCTTGTTCCAACTGGTGCCGCTGGACCAGGTGCTGGCCGTGGCACCGCCGCTGACGCCGATGTAGGCGTATGGTCCCTGGACCCAACCGGTCAGCGTGTAGCTGTGGTTGGGCTGGAGGGTCACGGTCTGGTCGCACTCACCGGTGGTGCCGGAGGACGGGACCACCTGGAGCGCGTAGCTGCCCGAGTGGACCGGGGAGGAGACCACGGCGCTGCCGGACTGGCAGGTCCACGGGCTGAGGCTGCCGCTCTCGAACCCACCGTTGGTCAGCGCGCCGGAGCCGCCGCCACCGCTCGCGTTGACGGTCCAGGTGAAGGAGGTCGAGCCCGAAGCGGTCCCGGACGAGGCCGTGACCGTCACACTCGACGTCCCCGCCACCGTCGGCGTACCCGAGATCAGACCCGACGACGAGATGCCGAGCCCCGCCGGCAGACCCGTCGCCGAATACGTCAACGACTTCCCCGCCGAATCCGAACCCGACACCTGCACCGACGCCGCCGTCCCCACCGTCCCCGTCTGGTTACCGGGGTTGGCGACCGACACCGTCTCCGAACCACCACCGCCTGTGGGGCAGGAGCTGGCGGAGCCGTTGATGTCGTTGACCGCCGCGTTGAAGAGGGTGGCACCGGGGTCGAGGTCGTAGAGGGAGAACATCATGAACCCGCCCAGCCCGTTGCAGTGCGCGTAGTCGGCGCGGGCCTGGATGGACTGGGGGGACTCGCCGCCGTAGAAGTTGTTGCCGTCGTAGAAGTAGGCCGAGTCGGTCACCGGATCCCAGAAGGTGTCCGACGCGTTGTTCACGACGCCGTTCAGCTCCTTGTACATGGCCACGCCCGGTACGTCGCCCGAGTCGGTCTGCCCTGGCGAGCCGCCGGTGGCCGTCTGGTAGAGCCCGTGGTTCGAGCCCGCCGGTACGCCGGTCCAGCCCCGGTAGTAGAAGGGGATGCCGACGGTGAGCTTGTTCGCCGGGAACCCGCCTGGGATGCCGTAGGCGCTGTCGCCGACGGTCCAGGCTCTGATCGCGTTGTCGATGCTGTACGTCTCGTTCCCGGGGGCGATCTTCGACTCCGGCGAGTTCGGGTTCGCGTAGAGCGGGTCCTGTTCGTCCGTCGGACCGGTCGCGTTCCACGCCCCGTACATGTCGTACGTCATCGCGTCGGCGAAGTTGAGGTACTGGCCGATCTGGTTCGTCTGGATCTTGCTGATCTTGTCCTGCCCGGAAGGAACCGCGGCGGACAGGGCGTAGGTGTGACCGTCGGCCGCGCCCTGCGTGTTGAGCTCGTTGCGGAACTCCGAGAGCAGCGCGGTGTAGTTCGCGGTGTCGGCGGCCGAGTAGTGGTTGCCGAGGTGACCGGCCGCGCCCGGGTACTCCCAGTCGATGTCGAAGCCGTCGAAGATGCCGGCGCCGGTTCCGGTGCCGCCGTAGCCGCTCTGCGAGGGCAGATTGCCCTTGATGAACATGTCGATGCAGGACGAGACGAACTTCTGCCGGGAGGCGGCGGTGGCGGCCACGTCGGAGAAGTACTTGGAGTACGTCCAACCGCCGATCGAGAGCAGGATCTTGAGGTTCGGGTACTTCTTCTTCAGCTCCTGGAGCTGGTGGAAGTTGCCGGCGATGGGCTGGTTGTAGACGTCGGAGGTGCCGTCGACGCTGATGGAGGAGTCGAAGCTCTTCTGGTAGTCGGCGAAGCTGTCTCCCGCTCCGTCGCCCGCGTTCGGGTCGTTCTCGCCCGCCGGGTCGGGGTCGGTGGCCTTGGTGGTCTCGAAGCAGGTCAGGTTGGTCGGGTCGATGTTCTCGAAGTCGTAGATCAGGTAGTTGAGCTTGCCCGCGATCCCCTCGGTGTCGAGGTTCTTGAGGTAGAAGGCGTTCTGGTAGATCGACCACTGGTCGAAGTAGGCGACCTTGATCCCGCCGCTGGTCGCGGCGGCACCCGTGGTGTTGCCGGCCGCGGCCGCGCTGGCGGGCGCGCCGAGCAGCGAGGCGGCCAGGCCGAGCACGGCCGTGGCCGCCCCCGCGAGCGTGAGTCCGAACCGTCTGGAGCGTGGCATGTGCAACCTCCGTGTGGACGTGTACCCGACACTCCATCACGTTGGTATGTACCAATCCAGGCGTCAAGGGTCTGGACCAATTTGACCTGACGTTAAGTCAGAGTTAGGGAAAACAAAGGCCGGAGAGAGAGCAGGCGCGCAGGAGTCAGAGCAGACTCTGGCCCAGCGCCTCAGCGAGCCGAAGCTGCGTGGCCGCCTCGTCGGCCCGACCGCCCTGACGCTCCAGGGTGCGGCCCAGCATCAGATGCGCGTAACCGTCGACCGGGTCGGCGTCCAGCACCCGCCGCAGCTCCTCCTCGGCACGTCGCAGCTGCGCCGAGTGGTAGTACGAGCGGGCCAGCAGCATCCGCGCCGCGGCGTGCGCCGGCTCCGCCTCGACGATCGGGGCCAGGATCAGCGCGGCGTCGCTCTACGCCTTGGAGTCGAAGAAGAGCTGCGCTCGGGCGTACTCCTCGGCGAGGGCGTAGGACTCCTGAATCATGGCGTCGTCAGTCACGGGCATCCCCTTTCGATTCTTCGAATCGCTGGCGGTGTCGCTTGTCGGCCGCTGTAACGCATGCGCAGTAGCGAGCATTCCCTGCGAAGTGTCGGCTTGATCACGGTTGCCACGGCGCACGGCAGCGTTACCCTCGAAGCATGGTCATGCTCGTCTCCCGTCGCCACGTGGACTTCGTCCGCGTCACGAGCATGTCCTGTCGCGCCGAGGTCTGACCCCAGCATCCCTCCATCCCTGCGCGCCTCCCGAGGACCCTCATGTCCGTCGCCACACTTTCCGCCCTCCCCGTCATCGACCTCGCGCACGTCGACCGCGAGGCGCTGCACCGCGCCGCCCGCGACGTCGGTTTCTTCCAGCTCACCGGGCACGGCGTCAGCCAGTCCGAGATGGACGAGCTGCTGCGCGTCTCACGCGCCTTCTTCGCCCTCCCCGAGGCGGACCGGCTCGCCCTCGACAACCGCAACTCCCCCCACTACCGCGGTTACACCCGCGTCGGCACCGAGCTGACCCGCGGCACCCGCGACTGGCGGGACCAGCTGGACATCGGCGAGGAGCTGCCCCCGCACGTCCCCGGCCGCGGCGAGCCTGCGTACTGGTGGCTGGAGGGCCCGAACCAGTGGCCGAGCGACCTGCCGGAGCTGCGCACCACCGCGCTCGACTGGATCGCCCGCCTCAGTACGGTCGCCGACCACCTGCTGCACGAGCTGCTGGCCGCGATCGGCGCCCCGCCGGACTTCTACGACGACGCCTTCGCGGGCCATCCGCGCAGCCACCTGAAGCTGATCCGGTACCCGGGGCGCGCCCCGCAGGGCGACGACCAGGGCGTGGGCATCCACAAGGACTACGGCTTCCTGACGCTGCTGCTCACCGACGGTGTGAGCGGACTGCAGGTGGAGGACCCGTCCGGCGAGGGCTACATCGACGTGCCGCACATCCCGGGCGCCTTCGTCGTGAACCTCGGCGAGCTGCTGGAGGTCGCCACCAACGGGTACCTGAAGGCGACCAACCACCGCGTCGTCGGCACTCCCGGCGAGCGCTACTCCGCGCCGTTCTTCTACAACCCGCGCCTGGACGCCCGGATCGAGCCGGTTCCGTTCCCGCATGCGGCGCAGGCCACCGGCGTCACCCAGGACCCGTCCAACCCGCTGCACGCGGAGTTCGGGTTCAACGAGCTCAAGGGGTGGGTGCGCGCACACCCGGAGGTCACCTCCAGGCACCACCCCGAGCTGCTCTGACAGACCGGACGGGCGCGGAACGTCCGGATCGCCGATCACGCGAGGGCGGGCTCGCCCTCGCCGTCCTCCTCGGTGTGCCAGTGCAGGTCGCGGACGCCAGGCTCCAACGACAGCCGGGTGACCACCGGCTCCAGCGCCTTGCCCACCTCGCCGTCGACGTCCACGGTGGCCCGCAGGCTGGTGGTGTCCTCGCCCTCGCGGCTGGCCCGCAGCCCGGTCGGGGTGAAGCCGGCGGCGGACAGGGCCTGGAGCAGCAAGGCCCTGATGTGCGCCTCGTCGCGGCGGCCACAGCGCAGGTGGACGGTGGCGCGGACGGTGGTGTCCGGGTCGCTGCCCGCGGCGGGCGCCCGGTCGAGCAGACGCCCGGCCGGACGCAGCACCAGGTGCACCGCCAGGACGCACAGCGTCCCGAGCCAGGCCAACTCCAGCCGCCCGCTCGCGGCCAGCACCCCGACGGCCGCCGAGCACCACAGCGTCGCGGCCGTGTTCAGCCCGCGCACGCCGCCGCGGTCCCGCAGGATCACGCCACCGCCGAGGAAGCCGATGCCGGAGACGACGTACGACGCCACCCGGGTGGCGCTGCTGTCCCCGGCCGAAACGCTGTACAGGACGAAGAGCGTCGCGCCCGTCGCGACGAGCGCGTTGGTCCGCAGGCCGGCCATCCGGGCCCGCCACTGGCGCTCGACTCCGATCAGCGCTCCGCAACCGACGCCGGTGGCGAGGCGGATCAGGAAGTCGGCGGTGGTCAGGGTCTGCACGGCACAGTCCTCCTTCGGCGTTCACACGGCGATCGGACACCAGCCTCTCGCGTCCATGTGAACAGACCGGTCACGCGTGCGGCGGCAGGCCGCGCAGGGTGTGGTCCGCGTGCGCTGCCACCTCGTCCAGCAGACGGCGCAGGTGCGCGCCGCGGAGGCGGTAGAGCCGGGCGCGCCCCTGCGCGCGCTGGTCGACCAGTCCGCTGATGCGCAGCTTGGACAGATGCTGGCTGGCCGCCGTCGGCGAGCAGCCCGACGCCTCGGCCAGAGCCGTCACCCCGAGCTCGCCCTCCCGCAGCGCCCACAGCAGCCGGAGCCGGGTGGGCTCGGCGAGCATCGCGAGGGCGGCGACGGCCGCGCCGACCTGCGCGTCCGAGAGCGGCTCGCCCGGACGGGTGTGCTCGGCGGGGTGGGACGGGGCCGGGTCGATCGGGTCCATGGGCGTCATCTTCCCACCTGCGAAGACGTCGCAAGTGGGAAACGTGGGCATGTATATTCTCATCTTCACGCATGAGAAGATGAGAAGTACCGTGGAGGGGTGAACACGCTTCCCGCGCTGCTGCTCGCCGCCGCCGGAGTCGGCCTCGGCCACGCCGTGATGCCGGACCACTGGCTCCCGCTCGCCGTCCTCGCCCGGACCCGTCGGTACCGGACGCGGCAGGTCGTGCGCCTCTCACTGGCGGCCGGCCTGAGCCATGTGCTGGTCTCCGCCGCGCTCGGCGGCATCCTGATGCTCGTCGGGATGCAGTTCCGCGCCACGGTCGCCCGCCACACCGACCTCGTCGTCGGCAGCCTGCTGCTGGTGACGGGCCTGGTCTTCCTGGCGCTGGAACTCCTGGGCAAGGGGCACAGCCACGGTCACAGCCATGGGCACGACCACGACCACTCCCCTCACGGGCACGGGCACGGGCACTCCCACCACGGGCACGGGCACGGGCACTCCCACCACGGGCACGGGCACGGGCAGCGGCACGGTCACGACCACGAGCAGGGTCACGAGCACGGTCAGGGCCATGGCGATCATCCCCACGCGCACGACGTCGACCACGGGCACAGCCACGACCACGGTGCCACCGCCGTGCTGGAGCGGCCGCGCACCGCAGGCGCGGCCGAGAAGGGGCGCGGCCGACGACTCGCCGGGCTGCTCATCCCCTTCGGTGCCGCCGCCTCCCCGGATCTGACGATCCTGCCGGTGTTCCTCGCCGCGGGCGCCCTCGGCACCTCCGCCGCGCTCGGCTCCCTCGCCGTCTTCACCGTGGCCACGATCGGCGCGATCGTAGGACTCACCACCGCCACCGCCCTCGGCGCGCGCCTCCTGACCGCACCGTGGATCGACCGTCGCGCCAACCTGATCACCGCGCTCACACTCATCGCGATCGGCGCCCTCGTCGCCACCGGCACCGTCTGACCGCGCCGGCCATGTCCCCCGTCGGTCAGCCGACGGAACCGACCGTGCTCTGGCCGGGAGCGGGCTGCCCGGTCGGCTGCGGCAGGCGGGCCACACCGAAGATCAGCGGGCGGACGAACGGGGGCGCCTTGGGGAACACCGCGTGGTCCACCTCTGTCGCCTCGAAGCCTGCCGACCTGATCGAATCCAGCGTCGGACGGTTGCACTCGCAGCAGACCAGCGCCCGGTTGAGCCAGTTGAGGCGGTTCTGCCAGCCGGCCAACCGGGCGTCGTCGGAGCGGACGTGCTCCAGGAAGAGCAGCCGCCCACCGGGGCGCAGCACCCGGGCCAGCTGGCGCAGCGCCCGCCGCTGGTCCTCCACGCCGCACAGGACCAGCGTGGAGACGGCGACGTCGAAACTGTCGTCCTCGAACGGCAGGTCCTCCGCCGGGGCACGGAGCACGGTGGCGTGCGGGGCGCGCTCGCGTACGTGCTGTTCGAGCCGACGGAGCATGGGCGGCTGGGGTTCGGTGACGGCCAGGGACCGCACGGCGGGGCCGTAGTACTCGAGGTTGGCTCCGGTCCCGGCGCCGATCTCGAGCACGTCACCTGCGGCCTGGGCGACGAGTCCGCGACGCAGTTCGCGCAGCCCGGCCTCCTCGCTTTTGGCCATCTGGCTGTCGTAGAAGATCGCGAGGATTTTCCAGTGAACGCTCATGACGGTTGCCTCGATTCTGGTCCCGGCTCCCTCCCCCGGTCCTCGTCGTCGACGCTACCGATGCACGACTCGCGGTCGCATGGGGCACTTGCCTCATTTCTTTCGGTCCGGTCTCCTTCGATCCGGCGCGCCGGCCGCGGCGCTCAGGCCGCGCTCTCCTCCGGCTGCGGCAGCAGGCCGTTCTGCACGGCGAAAAGGCAGGCGGCAGCGCGTGAGGAGGCCCCGATCTTCCCGTAGATGTGCTCGATGTGGTTGCGCGCCGTCTTCGGCGAGATGACCAGGCGGGTGGCGATCTCCCGGCTCGAGCAGCCACGAGCCAGCAGCCGCAGCACGTCGATCTCACGAACGGTCAGGCCGGCCGGGCCGGGCGCGCGGTGCGACACGCGGTGACCGGCTACGGCGAGCACCGCCCCGACCGCCTGTGCGTCGAGCCGACCGGCCGCCGCGTCGGCGTTGAGCTCGACCGCCGCCTGACGGCCCGTCAATGCCTCCCGGTACGGCCGGGGCTCGATCATGGACTGGTAGGCGTCAGCCGCTCCGAGGATCCGGGCCGGGCGGGAGATCGCGGGAGCGCGCAGGGCACGTGGATAACCCGAGCCGTCGAGTCGCTCCCGGTGTTGCACGGCGATCGCCCCGAGCGGCGCCAGCATCGGCGACTGACACAGCATGCGTTCCGTCAGGTACGGCTGCATCCTGACCCGTTCCCGCTCCCCCATGCCGAGCGGACCCGGCTTGTCCCAGATCGCGTTCGAGACGCCGAGGCGCCCCAGCCCGTGCACCAGGGCCGCCCGGCGCAGCTCCTCCGTCTCGGCCACGGTCAGGCCGAGCGTGTCGGCGGCCCCGGTGACCAGCGCGGCGACGGCGCGGGCGTGGCCGGCGGTGTAGGGCGACTTGAGGTCGACGAAGTCGGCCACGGCCACGAGCGCCTCGTCGAACTGCGCTCCGGTGAGCCAGACGCCGAGCGACGGCTCCGCGGCGATCACGGCGTCCCACGTCTGCACCGCGTCCAACCCGTCGAAGACCGCCTCCGGGCTCTGGCACAGGACGGCGACGAGCCTCGGGTCGAACTGGCCGCCCGCCCGTCGGCGGGCCAGCGCGAGGGCGGCGCCGGTGCCGCCGAGCCGGTGGGCGACCTCGGTGAACTCGGCCAGCTGGGTCAGCCGGGACGCGACCGGCACGGCCTCGCCCTTGAGCCGGCCCGGCCAACCGCGCCCGTCCCACTGCTCGTAGGAGGAGGCGACCGCCTGCTGGACCGCCTCCGGCAGGCCGAGGCGCTGCGCCAGCAGCCTGGCCAGGGCAGCGTGACCACTGATCATCCGGTCCACCTCGCGGAAGCCGCCGAGGGTGAACTCCAGCCCCACCCGGAACCGGTGCAGTGGCGGGTTCCCCGAACCGATCAGTCGCAGCGCCGACGTCGCCGCCGCGAGGCTGCGCTGCTCGTACCGGTACTTGCCGGACTTCAGCACGATGTCGTCGCCGAACCACTTCGCCTGCTCGTGGGCGTCGGAGTGACAGCCCACGTTGACCAGCAGCGCCGTGTAGTAGACGGCGAGCCGCTCCTCCTCGCCGAGACCGATCCGCTCGGCCAACCGAAGGGCGATCAGGCACTGGCGCAGGACATGCTCCATCGGCTGACCGAAGCCGAGATCGACGCCCAGGGAGAGTGCGGCGACGAGCTCGGCCAGCCGCATCCTCGGACCGGCGTCGCTACCGCTCACGCATCGACCTTACGCCGGTCTCGGGCGGCCCGTCGGACGAGAAACCGCCTGGTACCCGCCCGGAACGCACCCGGAACGCCGTCGGAATCCGCCCGGTCGAGCCCTTGGAAGGCGTCCGGAAGGCACCCGGCCAACGGACGGCACCGGATGCGGAGTACGCTCACGCCCTTGTCGGACAGGACGATTCAAGAAGGGCACCCCATGTCGGTCGCCACCCCCACCCTCGCCGAACTGCGGGACGTCTGCCAGCCGCAGGCCAAACTCGGAAGCCGCAACGGCGAACACTGGGCCGGGCGCCTCTACATGCGGCGACTGTCCCTGCGGGCGACGCGGTACCTGGTCCGCACCTCCGTCACGCCGAACTCCCTCACCTGGGCCATGGTCGTGGCCGGGGTGGGGGCCGGAGCGGCGCTGCTGATCCCGGGACTCGCCGGGCCGCTGCTGGCCGCGCTGCTGTTCCAGGCGTTCCTCTTCTTCGACTGTGTGGACGGCGAAGTGGCGCGCTGGAAGCGTCAGTTCAGTCCGGTCGGCGTCTACGTCGACCGGCTCGGCGCCTACCTGGCCGACGCTGCGCTGCTGGTCGGCGCGGGATTCCGGGTGGCCGAGAACGCGTCCGTCGCGTGGGCGTCCGTCGGGCTGGCCGCGGCGCTCGGCATCGTCCTGCTCAAGGCGTCCACGGACCTCGTCGACGTCGCCCGCATCCGCAGCGGGCTCGAGGCGGTGACCGAGGAGGCCACCGAGGTGCGCTCGGCACGTGTGAACTCGGTCCGGCGACTGGCGGCCGCGTTCAAGGTTCACAGGATCGCCAACGGCATCGAGGCGTCGCTGCTCTTCCTCGTCGCGGCGCTGGTCGAGCTGGGCACGGGCGGCCACGCGCCGACCGAGTGGGCCGTGGCCGCGGTCGCGGTCGTCGCATGGCTGATGGTGCCCGCGCACCTCGTCTCGATCCTGTCCTCGTCCCGCCTGCGCTGAGCCCCTCGCGTCGGGGACCTTCGCCTCGCTCGGGCCGGGCCCCGGGCCCGGGCCCTCGGCCAGGCGCTCGGCCAGGCGCTCAGGCCGGGCTGCTCAGGCGGCGGCGACCGCCGCCGAGGACGCCTCCCAGGCGAAGCCGTCGGGGTCGGTGAACGGCCCGGCGGCACCACGGACCGCGATCCGGTGCGAGCCGCTGCCCTCCGGGTCGACGCCGGCGTCCTTGGCCAGGGCGCGGCGACGGTAGAGCGCGAGTTTGACGGGGCCGGAGTCGCCCGCGAACTCGACGTACATGCGCCCGAAGCTCTTGCCCACCGCGAGGCCCCGGTCGACGTAGAACCGCTTGCTCGCGACCACGTCGGAGACGCCGAGCAGCAGCACGATCGAGTCGACGTTCCGGGTGGCCGGGCCGCTGTCCTTCTTCGCGGAGGTGGCCATCTTCCAGATGGTCCCGTCCGGGGCCTGGACGACGCCGCCGTAGCCCCAGAGCGACTTCGTGACGGGCTTGAGCGGGGTGGCCCCGGCGGCCACGGCCGCGTCGAAGAGGGCACGGACGTCGGCCGGCTGGGCCGCGACGAGCGAGAGTGTGAACCCGCGGAAGCCGTTCGTCGCCTCCTCCGAGGCGCGCAGCCGCAGCCGGTCGTCGTCCAGGCCGAAGGCGTCGGCGTAGAAGCGGGCCGCGGCCGCGGGGTCGGCCACGTCGAGGGTGATGGATTCGATGGAGGTCATGTCCATCACGCTAGTGACGGCACCGGTCGCCGGGCTTCTCGAAACCTGCTCGATCGCGCCGTCTCAGCGTTCGCGGCCGCGGGGCTTCAGACGCAGCGCGGGCAACTCGGGGGCCGGGATGGGCGCGCCGTCGTAGCCGTGCACCTCGCCGAAGCGGTCACCCGTCATCCAGGCCTCGCGCGCCTCGGCGATCTCCTCGTGGGTGCGGCCGACGAAGTTCCACCACATGACGAGCTTCTCGGCGAAGGGCTCGCCGCCCAGCAGCATCAGCTGGGCCGGGCCGTCGTCGGCGCGCAGCGGGAGTTCGCGGCGGCCGCAGCCGAGATAGAGGAGGGAGCCGACCTCGACGCGCACGCCGTCGACGGTCGCGGCGCCGCTCATGGCGAGGGCGGCGTACTCGAAGTCCGGGTGGAGCGGCAGCCGGGCCTCCGCGCCCACGGCCAGCGAGAGGTCGGCGCCGACCAGCGGCGTGTAGGTGCGGCCCGGGGACGCGGCGCCGTCGAGGCTGCCGAGGATGACCGTCGCGTCGACGCCCTGGCCCTGCACGCGCGGCAGCTCGGGGTGGTGCTCGAAGGTGGGCTCGGTGAACCGGTGCTCGTCGGGGAGCGCGACCCACAGTTGCGCGCCGTGCAGCCACTTGCCGTGCGAGCGCGGCGACTGCTCGGAGTGGGAGATGGCGCGGCCGGACGTCATCAGGCCGAGCTGACGCGGGCGGATCGTCTGGAGGGTGCCGAGGCTGTCGCGGTGCTCGACGAAGCCGTCGTGGAGCCAGCTCACCGTCTGCAGACCCATGTGCGGGTGCGGTGCGACCTGCATGCCGGGCTCCCGCTCGATGTCGTCGGGGCCGTACTGGTCGACGAAGCACCAGGCGCCCACCATCCGTCGGCCCAGGTTGGGCAGCAGGCGCCGGACGAGGGTGCTCTCGCCCAGCTGCACCTCGCGCCCGGTCAGGAGCTGGCGGACCGGCTCGGCGGAGACGTCCTCGCGGCCGCCGCACACGCTCGGCTGGGGCTTCAGGTCCAGATTGCTCATGCCCGCCAGGGTATGCCGCGACAGACCCGGCCGGGGATCACACGCCGGGACTGTTCACACTTCCCAGCACCCGGACCGGGAGTTCACACACGGCGTCCCGCAACGAGTCGGCGAAGCGCCGGTACTCGGCGGTCCTGGGTGAGGAGGGGCGGTGGGCGAGGCCCACGCGTCGGCCGGGCGCCGGGTCCGCGAAGCGGGTGACCGACAGGCTTGAGGCCCGCCCGGCCTCGACGGGCACGGCGGTCGCGGGCAGCAGCGTCACCCCGAGGCCGCCCGCGACCAGCTGGACCAGCGTGGACAGGCCCGCCGCCCGGGTCGCCCCGGGATCGGCACCCACCTCACGACACAGGTCGAGCGCCTGGTCCCGCAGGCAGTGGCCCTCCTCCAGCAGCAGGACGTCCAGGTCGAGCAGCACGTCGCGCGGCACGTCCCCGCGGTCGGCGAGCTCGTGGTCGGGCGGGGTGACCAGGACGAAGTCCTCGTCGTAGAGCGGGATGTCGACCAGCCCGGAGCCCGCCGGGAGGGCGAGCAGCAGCAGGTCGAGCCGGCCGGCGGCGAGACCGTCCAGCAACTGGTGCGTGCGCTCCTCGTGCACGTGCAGCTCCAGGTCCGGGTACCGGTCGCGGGCCAGCCGGAGCACCGTGGGCAGCAGATAGGGTGCGATGGTCGGGATCACCCCGAGGTGCAGCGGCCCGGTGAACGGCCGCCTGGAGGCTTCGACCTCCTCGGTCAGCGCGTGCAGCGCGCCGAGCACGGACCGGGCGTGCGTCGCGACGCGCTCCCCCACCGGCGTCAGCAGCACCTTGCGTGTCGTCCGCTCGACCAACCGGACGTCGAGCGAGTCCTCGAGCGCGGCGACGGCGCCGGACAGCGCCGGCTGGCTCATCCGCAGCGCGGCGGCCGCCTCCCGGAAGTGCAGATGCTCCGCGACGGCCACGAAGGCCCGGAGCTGGGACACAGTGGGCGGGCGGCCGGTGGTGCGGGGCTTATTGATAACTTCCTCCGATCAACTCCTTCGATTCTAGCTATTTCACTGATCAATGTCCGACATGCGAGATTGACGGGGCACCAACCACGACCGGTTCACGGAGGACAACCCTCATGCTCACCATCGGTGACCAGTTCCCCGCCTTCAAGCTCAACGCCGTCGTCGGCCCCTCCGCCGACAAGCTGGAGTTCAAGGAGATCTCCGGCGACGACCAGAAGGGCTGGAAGGTCGTCTTCTTCTGGCCGATGGACTTCACCTTCGTGTGCCCCACCGAGATCGCCGCGTTCGGCAAGCTGAACGAGGAGTTCGCGGACCGCGACGCGCAGATCCTCGGCGTCTCCGGCGACTCCGAGTTCGTGCACCACGCCTGGCGCCGTGACCACAAGGACCTGGCCGAGCTGCCCTTCCCGATGCTGGCCGACATCAAGCACGAGCTGATGAGCGCCTGCGGCGTCGAGAACCCGGACGGCACCGCCCAGCGCGCCGTCTTCATCGTGGACCCGAACAACGAGATCCAGTTCGTGATGGTCACCGCCGGCTCCGTGGGCCGCAACCCCAAGGAGGTCCTGCGGGTCCTCGACGCGCTCCAGACCGACGAGCTGTGCCCGTGCAACTGGAACAAGGGCGAGGCGACGCTGGACGCGGACGCGCTGCTCGCGGGCGAGTGAGCTGACCGCATGGCACTCGACGAACTGAAGGCGGCTCTGCCGGAGTACGCCAAGGACCTCAAGCTCAACCTGGGCTCGGTCATCGGCAACAGCGACCTGCCGCAGCAGCAGCTCTGGGGCACCGTCCTCGCCTGCGCGATCGCCTCGCGCAGCGAGCGGGTCCTCAAGGAGCTGGAGCCGGAGGCCCGCGCCAACCTCAAGCCCGAGGCGTACGACGCGGCGAAGGCCGCGGCGGCGATCATGGCGATGAACAACGTCTACTACCGGACGCTGCACCTGCTCTCCGACAAGGAGTACGGGACCATGCGCGCCGGCCTGCGGATGAACGTCATCGGCAACCCCGGCGTGGAGAAGGTGGACTTCGAGCTCTGGTCGCTGGCGGTCTCGGCGATCAACGGCTGCGGCCAGTGCCTCGACTCCCACGAGCAGGTGCTGCGCAAGGCGGGCGTTGACCGCGAGGTCATCCAGTCCGCGCTCAAGATCGCCGCGGTCGTCCAGGCCGTCGGCGTCACCCTCGAGACCGAGGGCCGCCTGGCCTGAGGCCGGCAA
>NZ_BBPQ01000001.1:168528-245858 GCF_000787855.1 Streptacidiphilus anmyonensis
CCCGCGCCCCTCGGGCGTTGCCCCGAGGGCGTTACTCGGGTGCGGCGGCGGCCGTCAGCGCGGCGCGGACGTCCTCGTCGACCGCGTGCCGGGCGCGAAGGTAGCCGATGACGGTGTTGGTCACCGCGACCAGCGGGACCGCGACCACCGCGCCGCCGATGCCGCCGATGATGGAGCCGGAGGCGACCGCGAGGATCACCGCGAGCGGGTGGACCCGGACCGCGCGGCCGAGGATCAGCGGCTGGAGCAGGTGTCCCTCGATCTGCTGGACCCCCAGCAGCACCGCGAGAACCAGCAGTGCGGTGACCGGCCCGTGCGTCACCAGCCCGATGAGGACCGCGATGGTGCCGGTGATCAGCGCGCCGACCAGCGGGACGAACGCGCCGAGGAAGATGATCACCGCGATCGGCATCGCCAACGGCACACCCAGCAGGTAGATCCCGATGCCGATCGACAGCGAGTCGATGAACGCCACGACGACGGTGCCGCGCACGTACGCCGTCAGCGTGGCCCAGGCCCGCGGGCCCGCGCCCGCCGCGGACATGCGGGAGCGCACCGGCAGCAGCCGCAGGCACCAGCCCCAGATGCGCTCGCCGTCGTAGAGCAGGAAGTACGTGCAGAAGGCCGCCAGGAAGACCCCGGTCACGATCTCCACGACCACGCTGACGGTGTCGAAGCCGAAGGACGCGATCTGGTCGCTGTTGGTGCCGACGACCTTGGTCAGCTGGTTGGCGAACTGGTTGATCTGGGTGTCGGTGAGGTGCATCGGACCCGTCTCCAGCCAGTGGCGGATCTGGCCGATGCCCTGCTGGACCTGGTCGGTCAGCTGGTTGAGATGGGTGCTGACCTGCCAGAACACGAACCAGGCGACCAGGGCGATGCTGGCCAGGCCGCCGAGGAAGGTCAGCGCCGTCGCCAGGCCGCGCGGGACGCCGTGGCGCTTGAGCAGGGAGACCGTGGGCTCCAGCAGCGCGCTGATCAGCAGGGCGGCGACGAAGGCCAGCGCGACGATCCGCAGCGTGCCGATGATCTGCAGCAGCACGTAGAGGCCCGCGCCGACCAGCAGCAGTCGCCACATGCCCTCGGCGGCCACCCGCAGCGTCCAGGGAACGGCCTCGGCCGGATGCGCGGGGCGGGCCGGGTAGGGCGGCAGGTCCGACCGGGCCGCGACGGGCATCACCTGCGGCGGGACGACCGCCTTCGGCGCCTCGGGCACGTGCACGACCGGGTCGGCCGCCTTCACCGACCCGGGCTCGGACTCGGCGCGCCGGTGGGCCAGCCACCCTCGAAACGCCTGCCATGCGTTGCCCACGCCCGCCACCCCGTCCGCCCTTGCTTCCACGACCGTTCCGGCTGTGAACGCTACCGGGTGGCTGCGGCGGCCGGGCGCCCGCCCACCGGAAACCTGCGGAGTCGGCCCGGGGAGCTATCAGATTTTTTTGGGCAAATCAGGAGAAAGAGGTTTAGCCCAGGAAGGCCCGGGGGACGGTCCACCACGAGGCCGTCCCGCACACGCGGCCTCTCCGTGGGAGAAGTAGGAAGCCCCCGATCGGACAGGGATCGGGGGCTTCCGCGGTTCACAGGGCGAACCGCTCACGTCTGTGCACTGCGTCCGTGAAGGGCTCAGTACCAGCTGTGGGCCTGCCAGAACGACCAGGCGCCGCAGGGGCTGCCGTAGCGGGAGTTCATGTAGTTCAGGCCCCACCGTATCTGCGTCGCGGGGTTGGTCCGCCAGTCCGCGCCGGCCGAGGCCATCTTGGAGCCCGGCAGGGCCTGCACCAGGCCGTAAGCACCGGAGCCCGGGTTGGTGGCCTGGTAGTTCCAGCCGCTCTCGCGGGTCACGATCTGGCTGAAGCAGGAGAACTCGGTGGCGTTTCCTATGATCGACGCGGCGAGTGCCTGCACCGAACCGGGGCTGTAGGAGACCAGCTGCTGGCGCTGCTCGGCCGCGGCGGCACGCGAGGCCGCCTGCTCCTTGGCGTGCTGCTCGGCCGCGGCCTTGGCGCGCGCGGCGTCGGCGGCCTTGGTGCGGGCTGCCTGAGCGGCTGCCTTCTGCGCGGTCACGAGCGCGGCGGACTGCTGCGCGTCGCTCTGGCGGGTCAGGTTGTCCGCGACAACCTGCGCCGAGCCGCCCATGGGGACTTCGGCAAGAAGGGTCGAGCCTGCGACATCGGACACCTGGGCCGGCTTCGTCTCGCCAGAGGCGACACCGACGACCGCACCGACAGCAGTCACAGCAGTGGCGGAGGCCACTGCCATCCCCCGAACCGAGATCCGGTTCACATGGTTTCCTTCCAGCGTCGCCCGTATGGTGACCGAACGGACGAACCCCGCCCCTGACGCTGGCCTCCCCCATGCTCTGGTCACGGAAGACGCGGGCCCGTTGCTCTCCGGTGTCCCGGATCGCGATCTGCTCGGGCGGCGTGCGGCGCCATGCATGCCACACGCGGGGCCTGACAGATCCCACACACTGCCGCACCGCAACGCGCAAGCGCAATTCTGGTTTGCGTGGCGAAGCTCACACGGCCCATCCGGCCGTCATTTCTCGCCAGACACTGGCTTGTCGCCTGACGGATCGTTACGATGCTGTGCCCTTCCGCACCGTGGGCTTGCCACGGGCGTGCGGAAGGGCACAGTTAGGAGGGTTTTCGCCCGATTCAGGGCTGGATGTCCTCCAGCATCTCGGTCACCAGTGCGGCGATCGGAGACCGCTCCGAGCGGTTGAGCGTGACGTGGGCGAAGAGCGGATGCCCCTTCAACTTCTCCACGACCGCGACGACGCCGTCGTACCGACCCACTCTCAGGTTGTCGCGCTGGGCGATGTCGTGGGTCAGCACGACCCGCGAACCCTGCCCGATCCGGGACAGAACGGTCAACAGCACGTTGCGCTCCAACGACTGCGCCTCGTCGACGATCACGAAGGCGTCGTGCAGCGAGCGGCCGCGGATGTGGGTGAGCGGAAGGACCTCCAGCATCCCGCGGGAGAGCACCTCCTCGATGACGTCCGGGGTGGTCACCGCGGAGAGCGTGTCGAAGACGGCCTGGGCCCAGGGGCCCATCTTCTCCGCCTCGCTGCCCGGGAGGTAGCCCAACTCCTGCCCGCCGACCGCGTACAGCGGCCGGAACACCATCACCTTGCGGTGCTGACGCCGCTCGAGCACCGCCTCCAGGCCGGCGCAGAGCGCGAGCGCGGACTTGCCGGTTCCGGCCCGTCCGCCCAGGGACACGATGCCGACCTCCTGGTCGAGCAACAGGTCCAGCGCGACCCGTTGTTCGGCGCTGCGCCCGCGCAGCCCGAAGGCCTCGCGGTCACCGCGCACCAGGCGCACCCGCCCGTCGGCGGTCACGCGGCCGAGCGCCTTGCCCCGCTCCGACGTCAGCATGAGACCGGTGTGAACCGGGAAGTCCCGCGCCTCGGGGATGTCGACGGGGTCGCCTGTGAACAGGCCGTCAACCTCCTCGGCACTGACGGCCAATTCAGACATTCCGGTCCAGCCGGAGGTGATCGCCAACTCGGCGCGGTACTCCTCGGCCGTCAGGCCGACGGAGGAGGCCTTGACCCGCAACGGCAGGTCCTTGGAGACGACGGTCACGTCGTACCCCTCGGCCTGCAGGTTCCTGGCCACGGCCAGGATCCGGGTGTCGGCGTCGCCCAGCCGGTAGCCGGCGGGGAGGACGGAGGGATCGGTGTGGTTCAGCTCGACCCTGATCGTGCCCCCCAGCTCGCCCACGGGGATGGGCGTGTCGAGACGGCCGTAGCGGACCCGGTAGTCGTCCAGCAGCCGCAAGGCCTGCCGGGCGAAGTAGCCGAGCTCCGGGTGGTGTCGCTTGGCCTCCAGCTCGGTCACCACGACCACGGGCAGCACGACCTCGTGCTCCTCGAACCTGGTCATGGCGCTCGGGTCAGCCAGCAGGACACTGGTGTCGAGGACGTACGTGCGCCGGTCGTGCAAGCTCCGGCGGCTCTTGGAACTGACCACAGGGCCTCCCGGGCGGGTGGCCCCGTGCCACCCGCGGTCGCCGCGCCCTCCGGCCCCGTTGGCCGAGGTCGCGGTCTGACTGCGGTATTCCCCAGGTGTCCCATTCCATGCAGGCGACGACATCATGACGACCAGGATTCACCTGGCGGTGACCTTGCCCACCAGCCGTGAACCGGACGTCCACATAGGTCGAGCCTGCACAGGTCCGCGTCGGGTTGACCGACGATCAGGGCACGCCGCACGGCCTGCGCCAGAAGCGGATCAGGAACGGGTCAGGAGCGGATCGGGAGCGGGTCGGGGCTCGGCCCGAGCCGCCTCATCCGCCGTATCTGCGGTTGCGGGCGGCGTAGTCGCGCAGCGCGCGGAGGAAGTCGACCTTGCGGAAGGCGGGCCAGTAGGCCTCGCAGAAGTAGAACTCCGAGTGCGCCGACTGCCACAGCAGGAAGCCGGAGAGGCGCTGCTCCCCGGACGTGCGGATGACCAGGTCCGGGTCCGGCTGGCCGGAGGTGTAGAGGTGGCGGGAGATCTGCTCGATGTCGATCATCTCCGACACCTCCTCCAGCGGCTTGCCCGCCGCCCCCTGCTCGCGCAGGAGCTTGCGGACGGCCTCGACGATCTCGTGGCGTCCGCCGTAGCCGACGGCGACGTTCACCAGGAGCCCGGGATTGTCCGCGGTGGCCTGGTCCGCCTCCTTGAGCACGGTGGCGGTGGAGGCCGGCAGGAGGTCCAGCGCGCCGACGGGGTGGACCCGCCAACGACCCGTGGCCGCGAGGCCGCGCACGGCCTCCTCGATGATGCCGAGCAGCGGCACCAGCTCCTCGGCGGGGCGGGTGAGGTTGTCCGTGGAGAGCAGCCACAGCGTGACCACCTCGACGCCGGTCTCCTCGCACCAGCCCAGGAACTCCGGGATCTTGTCCGCGCCGGTCTGGTGGCCGTCCGCCGTGGACATGCCCACGGCACGGGCCCAGCGACGGTTGCCGTCGAGCATGACGCCGACGTGCCGGGGTGCTCGGGCGCGGTCCAGGTGCGCCTCGACGCGGTGGCCGTACAGGCCGTAGACGGCATTCCGGAGCAGCGGCGTGCGCCGGACCAACCTACCGATGTCCATGACGACGGCCCCTCCTGTGCTCGCGCGTGCGGGGGCCACCCTACTCCGCGCCGGTTAATGTTCAGTCTGGAGACAAAACCCTGGAGCCGTCCCCTCCCCGGACCCACCCCTGGAGTACGCCCCGTGATCCCCGCCCCCTACCAGCCCGCCGAGTCCCGGTACGACGGATCGATGCGCTACCGCCGGACCGGACGCAGCGGACTGAAGCTGCCCGAGATCTCCCTGGGCCTGTGGCACAACTTCGGCGACGACCGGGCACTGGACGTGCAGCGCGCGATCCTGCGCCGCGCGTTCGACCTCGGCGTCACGCACTTCGACCTGGCCAACAACTACGGCCCGCCCTACGGCGCTGCCGAGGCGAACTTCGGCCGGCACCTGGCCGCCGACTTCCGCCCGTTCCGGGACGAGCTGGTCATCTCGACCAAGGCCGGGTACGACATGTGGCCCGGCCCGTACGGGGAGTGGGGTTCGCGCAAGTACCTGACCGCGAGCCTGGACCAGTCCCTCAGGCGGATGGGCCTCGACTACGTCGACATCTTCTACTCGCACCGCTTCGACCCGGAGACCCCGCTGGAGGAGACCATGGGCGCACTCGCGTCCGCGGTCCAGCAGGGCAAGGCGCTGTACGTCGGCGTCTCCTCCTACAGCGCGGAGAAGACGCGCGAGGCGGCGGCGATCCTGCGTGACCTGGGCGTTCCGCTGCTGATCCACCAGCCGTCCTACTCGATGCTGAACCGCTGGATCGAGGACGACTCGCTGCTCGACGTGCTGGAGGCCGAGGGCGCGGGCTGCATCGGCTTCGCGCCGTTGGCGCAGGGGATCCTGACCGACCGCTACCTGAACGGCATCCCGGCCGACTCGCGCGCCGCGCAGGGCAAGTCGCTCGACCCGGCCTCGATCACCGAGGACACCGTGGCCAAGCTGCGCGGGCTCAACGAGGTCGCGGCCGCGCGCGGCCAGTCGCTGGCCCAGCTCGCGCTGAGCTGGCTGCTGCGCGACCCGCGGATGACCTCCGCGCTGATCGGGGCCTCGTCGGTGTCCCAGCTGGAGGCCAACGTGGCGGCGGTGCAGGGCGCTCCGCTGACCGAGGCGGAGTTGGCCGAAATCGATCGCTATGCGACCGACGCACACCTCAACCTCTGGGCGAAGTCCAGCGAGGACTGAGGCGCGGGCGCCTGACGCGCCCACAGGTGATGCCGTGGTCTGGACCACGGCATCACCTTAACCAGCCCTTAAGGCACCGGCGGCACCCTTGACAGCGCCAATGGTCTAGTCCAACTTGTGTGGCGGGCTTCACATCCTGTCTTTCCCCGCTTCCCCCACAGTTGAGGACAGACCCCTATGCCTTCTCCCCGTACGGTCAACGCCGCGCTGGCGACCGTCGCCGCGCTGGGCCTCGGCCTGACCGGCCTGGTGGCGCTCGGCGGCGGCGCGAGCGCCGACACCACCAACCTCGTGGTCAACCCCGGATTCGAGACCGGCTCCCTGGCCAACTGGAACTGCGACGCCGGCACGGCCGCGGTCACCACGACCACGGTCCACTCCGGCTCCGACGCGCTCGCGGCCACCCCCACGGCCTCCGACGACGCCCAGTGCACGCAGACCATCAGCGTCCAGCCCAACTCCTCGTACACACTGAGTGCCTGGGTCAACGGCCCCTATGTCTACCTGGGCACCCAGGGCGACGGCACCACCGACGTCAGCACCTGGTCCAGCAGCAGCTCCTGGAACCAGCTCTCCACCAGCTTCAAGACCGGCGCCTCCACCACGAGCGTCACGATCTACCTGCACGGCTGGTACGGGCAGTCCACCTACTACGCGGACGACGTGGCGCTGAGCGGGGCGGGCGGCTCCAGCCCGAGCCCGACGCAGACTCCGACACAGAGCGCGTCGCCCACGCCGACGTCCACCCCGACGTCGAGCCCGACCCCCACGGCCTCCGCGACGCCGACCACCTCGCCCACCCCGACGGCCACCTCGACCGGCGGCACCGGCGGCGGCAGCAACCCGAAGCACTGGGTGACCGGCTACTGGCAGGACTTCGACAACGGCGCGACCGACCAGAAGATCAGCGACGTCAGCTCGCAGTACAACATCATCGCGGTCGCCTTCGCCAACGCCGACTCCGCCGGCGACGGCGGCATCACCTTCTCGCTCGACCCGACCCTGCAGAGCAAGCTCGGCGGCTACACCGACGCCCAGTTCAAGGCGGACATCGCCGCCAAGCAGGCGCAGGGCAAGAAGGTGATCCTCTCGGTCGGCGGCCAGAACGGCACCATCTCGATCACCAGCGCCGCGCAGGCCACGGCCTTCGCGAACAGCGCGTACTCGATCATCCAGCAGTACGGCTTCAACGGCGTGGACATCGACCTGGAGAACGGGATCAACCCGACCTACATGTCCTCCGCGCTGCACCAGCTGGCGTCGAAGGTCGGCTCGGGCTTCATCCTCACCATGGCCCCGCAGACCATCGACGTGCTGAACTCCTCGTCCGACTACCTGGCCACCGCGCTCCAGGTGAAGGACATCCTCACGATCATGAACACCCAGTACTACAACTCGGGGTCCATGAACGGCTGTGACGGCGGCGTCTACAGCGAGGGCGGCGTCGACTTCATCACCACGCTGGCCTGCACCGCGATCCAGGCGGGCCTCAGCCCGAACCAGGTCGGCATCGGCGTCCCCGCCTCCAGCAGCGCGGCCGGCAGCGGCTACGTCGCCCCGACCGTGGTCGAGAACGCCCTGAACTGCCTCGCCAAGGGGACGGGCTGCGGCACCTTCAAGCCCAGCACCACCTGGCCGACCATCGGCGGCGTGATGACCTGGTCGACCAACTGGGACGCCAGCAACGGCAACCAGTTCGCGAACAACGAGGGCGCCTTCACCAACGCCATGCCGTAACGGCGGGCGACGAAGCGGAAGGCCCGGCGCTCCGAGGGGGAGCGCCGGGCCTTCCGACGTGCGGATCCCCGCTGGCAGGATGAGCAGAGCACTGAGGCAAGGCGCACGACCGAGAAGGAGCCGTTCATGGACCAGGCCGCACTCGACGCGCTGGGCGAGACCGTCGTCGACTGGCGTTTCAAGGGCATGCCGATGGGCGTGGCCCCGACCGTGAACCAGATGCGCGACGCGAAGCTCGACCTCTTCGCGGACGGCTTCGTGACGCCCCTGCTCACGCTGGACTCGCGGGCCCTCGACCACAACCTGGAGCTGATGGCCTCCTGGGCACACCGCCACGGCCTGGCCCACGCCCCGCACGGCAAGACCCCGATGGCGCCCCAGCTGTTCCAGCGCCAGCTGGAGCTGGGCGCGTGGGGCATCACCGCCGCGACGCCGAGCCATGTGCAGGTGTACCGGCACTTCGGTGTGAACCGCATCTTCCTCGGCAACGAACTCGTCGACGCCGCCGCGCTGCGCTGGCTGAGCGCGGAGCTGGAACGCGATCCCGAGTTCCGCTTCGTCTGTTATGTCGACTCGGTCCACGGGGTCGAGCTGATGGACGCGGCGCTCACGCACCGCGTCGACGTCGTGGTCGAACTCGGAGCGGTCGGTTCACGCACCGGGGTGCGAACCCGGGCCGAGGCGGACGAGGTCGCACGGGCCGTCCGCGCCTCGCGGTGGCTGCGGCTGGTCGGTGTCGCCGGGTACGAGGGCACGCTGCCGGGCGTCGACGAGACCCGCGCCGCCGTACGCGTCTGGATGCAGGAGCTGGTCGACACCGCCCATGCCTTCGACGCGCAGGGGTACCTCGCCGACGCGGACGAGATCGTCGTCAGCGCGGGCGGCAGCCAGCACTTCGACCTGGTCGCGGACGCGCTGACGGAGACCGCGCTCCAGCTGTCCCGTCCGGTGCTGAGGCTGCTCCGCTCCGGCGCCTACGTCACCCACGACCACCTCCACTACGCGAAGATCACCCCGCTGACCGAGGAGACCGAGCACTTCCTGCCGGCGTTGAAGCTCTGGGCTCAGGTCGTTTCCCGGCCCGAGCCGGGGCTGGCCCTGCTCAACGCGGGCAAGCGGGACGTCCCCTACGACCTCGGGCTGCCCGTGCCGATCCAGGTGCGCGACGCCCGGCAGGGCGGGCTGCACCCAGCCGAGGGCCTCAGCATCACCGCCCTCTCCGACCAGCACGCCTTCATGGCGGTCAGCCCGGAGGCGGCCGTCGAGGTCGGCGACTGGGTCGCGCTCGGGCTGTCGCACCCCTGCACGGCCTTCGAGAAGTGGCAGTTGATCCCCGTCGTTCTTCCCGACGGCCGGACGGTCGTCGACTACATCCGCACCTTCTTCTGACGGCCCCTCCTGACACCCCCGGACCGCTGATGCCTCCGCCCCGGACCGTTCTGCGCGGCGCTCTCGTCGTCGACGGCAGCGGCGGCGCGCCCTACCGCGCCGACGCCGTCCTCGACGACGGCCGTATCTGCGCGCTGCACCGCGAGGGCGATCCGGGGCCGCGGCCCGGCGGCGGCCGTGTCCTCGACGCCGACGGGTTGGCGCTCGCACCCGGCTTCGTCGACATGCACGCGCACTCCGACCTGGCCCTGTTGGCCGACCCGGCGCACGAGGCGAAGGTCGCCCAGGGCGTCACCCTGGAGGTGCTCGGCCAGGACGGGCTCTCCTACGCGCCCGTCGACGACACCACCCTGGCCGGACTGCGCCGCCAGCTCGCCGGCTGGAACGGGGACCCCTCGGACGCGGACTTCGACTGGAACTGGCGCAGCGTCGGCGAGTACCTCGCCCGGCTCGACGCCCAGGGCATCGCCGTCAACGCCGCGTACCTCGTCCCCCAGGGGACGCTGCGCGCGCTGGTGCTCGGCTGGGAGGACCGCCCCGCCACACCCGCCGAGCTGGACCGGATGCGGGCGCTGCTCGCGCGAAGCCTCGACGAGGGCGCGGTCGGCATGTCCTCCGGGCTGACCTACACACCGGGCATGTACGCCGACGCCGCCGAACTCACCGCGCTGTGCCGGGTGGTGGCGGCCCACGGCGGTTACTGGTGCCCGCACCACCGTTCCTACGGCGCGGGCGCGCTGGAGGCCTACGCGGAGGTCGTCGCCGTCGCCGGGGCCTCCGGCTGCGCGCTGCACCTGGCCCACGCCACGATGAACTTCGAAGTCAACCGCGGCCGCGCCGGCGAACTGCTCGCCCTCGTCGACGCGGCCGTCGCCGACGGCGTGGACCTGACCCTGGACAGCTACCCCTACCTCCCGGGCTCGACCACCCTCGCCGCGCTGCTCCCCGGCTGGGCCGCGGCCGGCGGACCGGCGGAGACGCTGCGCCGCCTGGCCGACCCGGCGGCGCGGGCGCGCATCCGTGCCGACCTGGAGGTGCACGGCTCCGACGGCTGCCACGGCGTCGTCGCCGACTGGGACACGGTGCAGGTCAGCGGCGTCCGCGAGCCCGCACTGCGCTCCGCGGTGGGCCTGACGGTCCGACAGCTCGCGCGGCGGGAGGGCGTCGAACCGTTCGAGGCGTTCACCCGGCTGCTGCTCGACGACGGCCTCGGCACGACGATCCTCCAGCACGTCGGCCACGAGGAGAACGTCCGCGCGATCATGCGCCACCCGGCGCACTGCGGCGGCAGCGACGGCCTGTTGACCGGCGACCGCCCCCACCCGCGCGCCTACGGCACCTTCCCCCGCTATCTCGGCGCGTACGTGCGGGAGGAGGGAGTCCTCTCCCTCCCCGAGGCGGTCCGGCACCTGTCCGCCACCCCGGCCCGCCGCCTGGGCCTCGCCGACCGCGGCCAGGTCCGCGAGGGGTGGGTGGCGGACCTGGTCCTCTTCGATCCGGGAACCGTCGCCGAGCAGGCGACGTTCGAGGATCCGAGAAGGACCCCACGAGGCATCCCCTACGTGTTCGTCGGCGGCGTCCCGGTCATGGACGACGGCCGTCGGACCGACGCGCTGCCCGGCCGGGCGATCACCCGACGTTCTGCGACGGGGAGGCCGGCGTGAGCCGGAGCGTGTGCACCGTCCCCGGCGTCGGCCGGGTGACCGTCAGGGAGAGGATGTGGCGCGCCGGGTCCCAGGTGCTGGTGTACTCCGAGTCGAAGTCGATCTGCGGGCCGAGGGGGAAGTCCGACGGCGGGAGGTAGACCTCCGTCGGGCCGATCACCGCCGCCTCGTCACGGAACTGGAGCGTGAAGACGAGGGTGCCCTTGTCGTAGTCGAACTCCACCGGAGTCCCGGCGATCGCGCGCGGGTACGCGGTCTGGAGCACGCCGGCGATGTCGGCGCCCTTTCCGGGCTTCTGCCAGGGGGACCACGGGCCCGGCGCGGCCGTGCAGCAGGCCGAGCCCGCCATCAGGTCGTCCAGCAGTTCCTGCACGTGGTCGACGTAGAGGTGCGCGCCGGGTGCCGTGAAGTCCGCTCCCCAACCGCCCACCAGGACCGGCGCGTCCAAGCGCTTGGCGGTTCGGGTGACCTGGATGGCCCAGGAGTTGAGGAGGCGGTCGGTCCAGAAGGCGTCGCTGCCGCTGTAGTTCCCGTCGGGGTCGACCGGCGCGGGGTAGAGCTGGGGGGCGTAGCCGATGCGGGCGACGCCGTGGCGCGGGTCCGGCAGGTAGGGCAGCGCGCTGGGCAGCCCGGTGTCCGCGGAGGCGGCCTCGGGTTCGACGAAGAGCCAGTGGTCCTGGTCGACCGCGCGCACCCGGGCGATGACGCGCTCGTAGAAGGCGGCCAGCGCCCCGGTCTCGAAGGCCGGGCCCTGAACGGATCCGCCCCACGGACGGTCCAGCAGGTCGAAGCCCACGACGGCGTCGGCGGGTGACAGCAGGCCCGCGCCGCGCGGGAGGTGCGCCGCGAGGTAGCTCGCGATGTGCGCCCAGGCCGCGGCGTAGCGGTCCTGGAGGTCGGGGGCGTCGTCGCGGGTGTGCCAGAACTCGTCGGCCGCGTGGATCCGGGCGGAGTTCACAGCGGCCGGAACGGACGCGGCGCCTGGCGTCGGGCCGAAGGCGTCCTGGGTCATCGCGAGGACGACGTGGTCGCCGACCGCCGCGTACTGCCCGATGCGCCGGACCAGGGCGGCGAGGTAGACGTCGTCGTAGCGGCCAGGGGTGGGCTCGACACTGCTCCAGTGCAGCAGGATCCTCGCGCAGTCGTCACCGAGCAGCCCGTACTCCTCGGACGGCGACGACGACCAGGACGCCGAAGCCGACGCCGACGACGACGGCGATGCCGGGGCCGCCGAACGGGAGGCGCCCGCCACGACCGGGACGTCGTCCGTGTTGAGCCCGTAGAGGATCAGCGCCCGGCCCTGGGCGTCCGTCAGGAAGCGCGGCGTCGTCGCGCCGACCGCCGCGGGCGTGCCGAGACGCAGCAGCAGTCCCGCCGCGCAGGCCAGGACCGCCAGCCCCGCGAACCACCGACGCAGATGTCCCCGCATCCGCCACCCCCCTGCCGCCATGGTGATCGTAGATCCACAAACTGGGAGTGCGCAGGGAGTCGTCCTGGTTCTGTACCAACATCGACGAGCGCCGACCGGTGCGTGGGCGCGCGGGTACAGTCCGGCCATGACCCCGCCCCTGGACCGCCCCCGTTCCGTGCTGCTCGCGGGCCTGACCGCGGCTCTGCTGCTGGTGCTGGCCCTCGGCACGGGCACGGTGTGGCTGCGGCTGACGGACGCCTTCCCCACGGTGCTGCACGCGGCGGCGCTCGAAGTGCCGCCGTTCCTGCCGGGGCTGCGGCCGGATCCGCGTGGGGACAGCACCTGGGCGTTCACCCTCTCGGAGGACTTCGCGGCGCTGCTGCTGGTCGGCGTCGTCGCCCTGCGGCTGCGCCGCCACGTGCTGCGCCACCCGTACGCGGGTGTGCTGCGGCGCCTGGGGGCGGGCTGGTCGGCGGTGGCGCTGGGCGGGGCGGTCGCCGGGGTGTTCCGCGGTCTTGCGCTGGCGCGGATGACGGGCGCGGCACCGCTCGGCTGGACGGTGCACCCGCTGGCCGGAGCCGTGTCGGGCGCGGTGTGGGGGGTGCTGCTGGGTTGGACGGTCGGCCTGGCCGTCGCCCTGGTCGGCAACCGCCGCCTGCGCCGCCTGCCCCGGCTGCGTGAACTGCGACGCGTGGGCGCCACCGTCGTCCCACCGGCGCGCCTCGCGCGGGTGGGACGCCTCCCGCGCCGCCTCCAGCATGGTGAAAATCACCGCGCAGCGGGTATGGCGAGGCACTAGGCTGCATCGGTATGCAGGTGATCCAGTCCAGCAAGCTCGCCAACGTCTGCTACGACATCCGCGGACCGATCCTCGACGAGGCCATGCGGCTTGAGGACGAGGGCCACCGCATCCTGAAGCTGAACACCGGCAACCCGGCGCCGTTCGGCTTCGAGGCGCCGGCGGAGATCCTTCAGGACATCGTCCGCAACCTCGCCGGGGCCCACGGCTACGGCGACTCCAAGGGCCTGCTCTCCGCGCGCCGCGCCGTGGTGATGCACTACGAGGAGCGCGGCCTGCACGGCCTGAGCGTCGAGGACGTCTACATCGGCAACGGCGTCTCCGAGTTGATCCAGATGGCGATGCAGGCGCTGCTGGACGACGGTGACGAGATCCTCGTCCCCTCCCCCGACTACCCGCTGTGGACGGCCTCGATCAGCCTGTCCGGCGGGACGGCGGTGCACTACCGCTGTGACGAGCAGTCCGACTGGTTCCCCGACCTCGCGGACATCGAGTCGAAGATCACCGACCGCACCCGCGGCATCGTGATCATCAACCCGAACAACCCGACCGGCGCGGTCTACCCGGTCGAGCTGCTGGAGGGTCTGGTCGCGATCGCCCGCCGGCACAACCTGATCGTCTACTCGGACGAGATCTACGACAAGATCCTCTACGACGACGCCGAGCACACCTCCACCGCCGTGCTCGCGCCGGACCTGCTCTGCCTCACCTTCAACGGCATGTCCAAGGCCTACCGGGTGGCCGGCTTCCGCAGCGGCTGGATGACGATCTCCGGCCCGAAGGAGGAGGCCCGCAGCTACATCGAGGGCCTGACCACGCTGGCCACCATGCGTCTGTGCGCCAACATGCCCTCGCAGCACGCGATCGCCGCCGCGCTCGGCGGGCGCCAGTCGATCAAGGACCTGATCCTCCCCGGCGGTCGGCTGCGCGAGCAGCGCGACATCGCCTGGAAGATGCTCAACGACATCCCCGGCGTCTCCTGCGTGAAGCCCAAGGGCGCGCTGTACGCCTTCCCGCGGCTGGACCCGAAGGTCTACAAGATCAAGGACGACGCCCAGATGGTGCTGGACCTGCTCAAGCAGCAGCACATCTACGTCGTCCAGGGCACCGGGTTCAACTGGCCCGACCCGGACCACTTCCGCCTGGTCACGCTGCCCCGTGCGGAGGATCTGAGCGAGGCGATCGAGAAGATCGGCGTCTTCCTGTCGACCTACGCTCAGCCGTAGCGAGACCAGCCCTAGAGACAGAGACTTGTTTTAGACAAAGTCCAAGTTAGGCTGTTCCCATGTACGAGCAGCCGAAGACTCTTCCCGTGCGCCGACGCGCCCTGGACACCCGCGCGCCCGTGCATGCCGTCAGCGGTCTGCGCGGGCAGCTGGCCGGGCACCTGGCCGCCATGCTCGACGTCACCCGCGAGCTGCACGCACGAACCGGCGATCCCCTGTTGGCGGACGCGGCCGCCGCACTCACCGCGCGCCTCGGGGAGCTGGGCGCCCAACTGCCGCCGCGCGCGGCCGTGACCTACCCGGGCGACCTCGCCGCCCTGCACGCCCAGGCTTTCGACCTGGCCGGACGGGTCCTCGTGGTCGCAGCCGCCCAGCAGGACACCAGGACGGCGATACTCGCGTGCCGCCGTATGGACTTCCACACGGCGGCACGCGAGTCACTCACTGCCTAGAGGCTCAGCCCAGGCGCTGGGTCAGCTTCTCGTACTCGTCCCACAGGGCCTTCGGCGTGTGCTCGCCGAACAGCTCCAGGTGCTCGGGGATGAGCGCGGCCTCCTGCTTCCAGATGTCACGGTCGACGGAGAGCAGCAGGTCGAGGTCGGCCTGGCTGATGCTGAGGCCGTCCAGGTCCAGCGCGTCCTCGGTGGGCAGGACGCCGATCGGCGACTCGACGCCCTCGGCGGTGCCCTCCAGGCGCTCGACGATCCACTTCAGCACGCGGCTGTTCTCACCGAAGCCCGGCCAGACGAACTTGCCGTCGGCGTTCTTGCGGAACCAGTTCACGTAGTAGATCTTCGGCAGCTTGGCCGCGTCGGCGTTCTCGCCGACCTCCAGCCAGTGGGCGAAGTAGTCACCCATGTTGTAGCCGCAGAAGGGCAGCATCGCGAACGGGTCGCGGCGCAGCTTGCCGACCGTGCCCTCGGCGGCGGCGGTCTGCTCCGAGGCGACGTTGGCGCCCAGGAAGACGCCGTGCTGCCAGTCGAAGGACTCGGTCACCAGCGGAACCGCGCTGGCGCGGCGGCCGCCGAAGAGGATGGCCGAGATCGGCACACCCGCCTGGTCCTCCCACTCCGGGGCGATGGTCGGGCACTGGGCGGCCGGGACGGTGAACCGGGCGTTGGGGTGCGCCGCCGGGGTCTCCGACGCGGGCGTCCAGTCGTTGCCCTTCCAGTCGGTGAGGTGGGCGGGCTTCTCCTCGGTCATGCCCTCCCACCACACGTCGCCGTCGTCGGTGAGCGCCACGTTGGTGAAGACCGTGTTGGCGTACATCGAGTCGATGGCGTTGGCGTTGGTGTCACGGCCGGTGCCGGGCGCGACGCCGAAGAAGCCGGCCTCCGGGTTGATCGCGTAGAGGCGGCCGTCCGCACCGAACCGCATCCAGGCGATGTCGTCGCCGATGGTCTCGACCTTCCAGCCCGGGATGGTCGGCTGGAGCATGGCCAGGTTGGTCTTGCCGCAGGCGCTGGGGAACGCGGCGGCGACGTACTTGGCCTCGCCGGACGGCGGGGTGAGCTTCAGGACGAGCATGTGCTCGGCCAGCCAGCCCTCGTCGCGGGCCATGGTCGAGGCGATGCGCAGCGCGTAGCACTTCTTGCCGAGCAGGGCGTTGCCGCCGTAGCCGGAACCGTAGGACCAGATCTCCTTGGTCTCCGGGAAGTGCGAGATGTACTTGGTCTCGTTGCACGGCCACGACACGTCGGCCTCGCCCTCCGCGAGCGGGGCGCCGAGGGTGTGCACGGCCTTGACGAACTCGCCGTCCTCGCCGAGGAAGTCGAGCACGGCCTGACCCATGCGGGTCATGGTGCGCATCGACACGGCGACGTAGGCGGAGTCGGTGATCTCGACGCCATAGGCGGCCAGCGGCGAGCCCACGGGACCCATGGAGAACGGCACCACGTACATGGTGCGGCCCTTCATGGAGCCCTGGAAGATGTCGCCGAAGATCGCCCGCATCTCCGCGGGGGCCTTCCAGTGGTTGGTCGGGCCGGCGTCCTTCTCCTGCTCGGAGCAGATGAACGTACGGTCCTCGACGCGCGCGACGTCGCGCGGGTCGGAAGCGGCGTAGTAGGAGTTGGGCCGCTTCTCCGGGTTGAGCTTGCGGAAGGTGCCCTTCTCGACAAGCAGGTCGCACAGACGCTGGTACTCGGCTTCAGAGCCGTCGCACCACTCGATCCGATCCGGCTGGGTGAGCTCTGCGATCTCCTGAACCCACGCCAGCAGCTTCTTGTGCCGGGTCGGGGCAGTGTTGACCTGGGCAGAGTTCTCGTACGGCACGATCGCTCCGTTTCCCATCCGGTCGTCCTTGAACGGATGGTGAGGGGTTGAGGGTCTTCGCAGCGTATCTCCGATGGCCGGGAAGCGACACACCGCCCCCTGTGTGAGAACGGCAACATCGCAGGTCAGCGTCACTTTGACGAGAATTCGAGCAGACCTACCAGTAGGTAACCTACGGTGCCGTAGGTATGCTTCGGGACATGACTCCAGGGGTGGAAATGATTGAGCGGAATCTCCCGCTGAAGCCCGCGATGCGCGGCTGGTTGCATGCCGGAATGTTCCCGGCGACGGTGGCGGCCGGCATCGTGCTGATCTGCCTGGCCACGACCCCCGCCGCACGCGCGGCCTGCGCCGTCTACGCCGCCAGCGCGTGGATGCTGTTCGGCGTCAGCGCGCTGTACCACCGCTTCACCTGGGGGCCGCGCGGCGAGGCGATCCTGCGGCGGCTCGACCACAGCAACATCTTCCTGATCATCGCGGGCACGTACACGCCCGTCACGATCCTGCTGCTGCACGGCGCACGTCAGCAGGTGCTGCTCTGGCTGGTCTGGGCCGGGGCGCTGGCCGGGATCGCCTTCCGGGTCTTCTGGGTCGGCGCGCCGCGCTGGCTGTACACACCCTGCTACCTGGCCCTCGGCTGGGCGGCGGTCTTCTTCCTGCCCGACTTCTTCCACAGCGGCGGCGTCGCGGTGACCGTGCTGATCATCGTCGGCGGCGCGCTCTACAGCGTCGGCGGCGTCATCTACGGCCTGAAGCGCCCCGACCCCTCGCCGCGCTGGTTCGGCTTCCACGAGGTCTTCCACGCGTGCACGCTCGCGGCCTTCACGGTCCAGTTCGTGGGGGTGTCGCTCGTCGCGATGTGATTGACAGTCCCTGGCTTTTGAGAGTTACTGTCAGAAGACAGTAACTCTTAGGGGGCTGCCATGACCACGAAAGCGTCCATCAGCACCACCGCACCAGCGGGCACCGCACCGCCCGACCGGAGACGCTGGTGGGCGCTGGCCGCCGTCTGCCTGAGCGTGCTGGTGCTCGGCTTCGACGGCACGATCCTCAACGTCGCCCTCCCCGACATGGCGGTGCAGCTCCACGCCACCACCGGACAGTTGCAGTGGATCGTCGACGCGTACCTCGTCGTCTTCGCCGCCGCGATGCTCCCCGCCGGCCTGCTCGGCGACCGCTTCGGGCGACGTCGGCTGCTCATCGGCGGGCTGGCGCTCTTCGGCGTCGCCTCGCTGGTCGGCACACTCGCGGACTCGCCGAACACGCTGATCGCCGTCCGCGCCGTGATGGGCCTCGGCGGCGCGCTGATCATGCCGCTCGGCATCGCGATCCTGCCGAGTCTGTTCACCCCGGCCGAGCGGCCGCGCGCCATCGCCGTGATGACGGCGGGCATGGCCGTCGGCATGCCGCTCGGCCCGATGCTCGGCGGGCTGCTGCTCAACCACTTCTGGTGGGGCTCGATCTTCCTGATCAACGTCCCGCTGATCGCGGTCGGCATCGTCGCCTGCCTGTGGCTGGTGCCCGAGTCGCGCGACCCGAACGTGCCCCGGGTCGATCCGCTCAGCGCCGTCGTCGGCGTGCTCGGCCTCGGCGCGCTGACCTTCGGCATCATCCAGGGCCCGAGCGACGGCTGGGGCTCCGCCCAGGTCGTCGCGCCGCTGGTGGCCTCCGTGCTGCTGCTCGGCTTCCTGGTCCGGCGCGAACGCACCCTGCCGCACCCGATGGTCGACTTCACGCTGCTGGCCGACCGCGTCTACCGCTGGAGCACGGCCGCCTCGGTGCTGGTCTCCTTCGTGCTGATGGGCGGCCTGTTCGTGCTGCCGCAGTACCTCCAGTCGGTGCTCGGCTACGACGCGCTCGGCACCGGCGTCCGGCTGATGCCGATGATGGCCGGCCTGCTGCTCGCGGCGCGGGTCGCGGAGCGGCTGGTCTCGAGACTGTCGGTCCGTTGGGTCGTCGCCTCGGGCATGCTCGTCGTCGCCGCGTCGATGCTGCTGGGGGCCTCGACCACGACCGGGGACGGTTACGGCCGCACGGCCCTGTGGCTGGCCCTGCTCGGCCTCGGCATGGGCTTCACCATGGTCCCGGCCATGGGCGCGGCCATGGCTGCGCTCCCGGACGACCGGGCCGGCGTCGGCTCCGGACTGCTGCAGACGCTGCGCCAGTCCGCCAGCGCGATCGGCGTGGCCCTGCTCGGCAGCCTGCTGGCCGGTGGCTACACCGCGCGGCTGGCCACCGGCAGCCTTCCTGAGCCCCTGGCCCACACCGCCCGCGGCTCGGTCTCGGCCGCGCAGGCGATCGCCACGAAGCTGCACGACACGGCGCTGGCCGCGTCCGCGCACGCCGCGTTCGTCCACGGCATGGACCTGGTCCTGCTGGCCTGCGGCATCGGCGCGGCCCTTTCGGCGGCGTTGATCGCCTGGCGGATGCCCGGCACGGGGGGCGGTGCGGGAGAATCCCAGGCATGACCCCCGGCAATCCCCCCACCCGGACCACCGCCGGCGCCGAGCTCGAGGAACTCCTCGCCGCCCCGCTCGGCCTGCGGGAGCGCAAGAAGCTGAAGACCCGCCGCGCGATCCGCGCGGCGGCCTTCGGCCTGTTCAGCGAGCAGGGCTACGAGGCCACCACGGTCGACCAGATCGCGGCCGCGGCGGAGGTCTCGCCCAGCACGTTCTTCCGGTACTTCCCCACCAAGGAAGACCTCGTCATCAGCGACGACTACGACCCGCTGATGGAGGTGTCCTTCCGCTCGCGCCCGGCCGACGAACCGCTGATCGAGTCCGTCCGCCAGGCGATGATCGATCCGCTGCGCCAGGTTCTCGCGGCCGAGCGCGAGGAGGTGCTGCTGCGCATGCAGCTGTACCGGGAGGTCCCGGCGATCCGCGCCCGCGCGCTGGTCGAGATGCAGCGCACCGGCGAGATGCTGTGCGGGCTCCTCGCCGAGCGGACCGGTCGGCCCGCGGACGGGCTGGAGCTGCGCGCCCTGGTCGCCGCGATCCTCGCGGCGTCGAGCGAGGCGGTGCAGTACTGGGCCGAGCGCGGGGGCCGGGACGAGCTGGACGACCTGCTGGACCGGGCGATCACGTCCCTGGGCGGCTTCGGGCTGTAACGGCCCGGCCGGTCAGGCACCTGACCGCCGGGCCGGGCCCGGCGGTCAGGCTTCCTTCGGGATCGCGCTGAGCCCCTCACGGAGCCAGGCCGGGTCGGTGACGGGGGCGTCGCAGGTGAAGCGGCGGCAGACGTAGGCCGCCGGCGCGCCGTCGAGGAGCGGCTGGTCCTCGCCCGCGGGCGTGACGACCAGGCCCGGGGCGGTCGCGGCCAGGGCGGCGATCCGCAGCGCCGCCGTCGCCGGGTCCTCGGGCGCGCCCGCGAGGGCGACCTTGCGGGGGCCGTCGAGGAGGGCCTGGGCGGTCGCCAGGCCCCAGCCGACGAAGCGCGGGGCCTGTCCGGCCAGCGGTGTCACCACCGTCAACGCCTGCTCCGCGGCTGTGCGGTGGCGCTCGGAGTCGGTCAGGGCCGCATAGGAGAGCAGGGCTCCCGCCGCGGCGGTCCAGCCGGACGGCGCCGCGTTGTCGGTCGGGTCCTGCGGGCGGCGGATCAGCGGCTCCGCGTCGGCGGCGGTGTCGTACAGGGCTCCTGACGCCTCGTCCGTGAACCGGGTCAACACAACGTCGAGCAGTTCCCCGGCGGCGTCGAGCCATCGAGCGTCGCCGGTGACGGTGTGCAGTGTGAGCAGGCCCTCCGCCACGTCGCCGTAGTCCTCCAGGACGCCGGCGTTGCGGCCCGCCACACCGTCACGGGAGGTGCGCAGCAGGCGGCCCGACGCGTCGCGGTGGACCCCGAGCAGCAGCGCGGTCGTGACCACGGCGGCGTCAAGGAAGTCGGGGCGGTCCAGCAGCGCGCCCGCCTCGGCGAGCGCGGCGACGGCCAGGCCGTTCCAGGCGGCGACCACCTTGTCGTCGCGGGCGGGACGCGGTCGCAGGTCACGAGCGGCGAGCAGACGCTCGCGCATCTCCTCGTCCGCGGCGTCGGGCTCGTCCTCCCCCGGCCACTGCAGGACGGAGGCGCCCTCCTCGAAGGTGCCCTGCGGGGTCACGCCGTAGCGCTCCGCGGCGCGCAGACCGTCCTCCTCGCCGAGCACCTCGGCCAGCTGGCCGGGTGTCCACACGTAGAACGCGCCCTCGCGGCTGTGTCCCTCGGCGTCGTGGCTGTCCGCGTCCAGCGCGGAGGCGAAGCCGCCCTCGGCGGTGCGCAGTTCACGCAGCAGGAAGTCGCCGGTGCCCTCGGCGACGCGGCGCGCCAGCGCGCTGCCGGTGGCGCGCCACAGGTGCAGGTACACACGGAGCAGCAGCGCGTTGTCGTACAGCATCTTCTCGAAGTGCGGCACGACCCAGTGCGCGTCGACGGAGTAGCGGGCGAAGCCGCCGCCGAGCTGGTCGTGGATGCCGCCGCGGGCCATCGCCGCGCAGGTGCGCTCGACCAGGTCGAGCGCCGCGGGCGAGCCGGTGGCGGCGTGGTGGCGCAGCAGGAACTCCAGCACCATGGACGGCGGGAACTTGGGCGCGCCGCCGAACCCTCCGTTGCGCTCGTCGAACTCCCGGCCGAGCCCGGCCAGCGCCTGGCGCATCGACTCCGGCCCCGGCAGGTCGGCCGCGGCCAGCCCCGCGTACACCCCGGCGCGGCCGCTCAGCTCGTGCACGATCCGGTGGGCCACGTCCGTGACCTCCTCGCGCCGCCCGCGCCAGGCCTCGGCGACGCCCTCCAGCACCTGCCGGAACGACGGCATGCCGTGCCGGGGCTCCGGCGGGAAGTAGGTCCCGAAGTAGAACGGCTCCCCGTCCGGCGTCAGCCACACCGTCATCGGCCACCCGCCCTGCCCGGTCGCCGCCTGCACCGCCTCCATGTAGACGGCGTCGACGTCGGGCCGCTCCTCGCGGTCCACCTTGACCGGCACGAAGTGCGCGTTCAGGTACTCCGCGAGGCCGTCGTCCTCGAAGCTCTCGTGGGCCATGACATGGCACCAGTGACACGCGGCGTAGCCGACGCTGAGCAGCACCGGAACGTCCCGTTCGCGGGCGGCCGCGAAGGCGTCGTCACCCCACTCCCACCAGTCGACCGGGTTGTCGGCGTGCTGCAGAAGATACGGCGAGGTCGCACCAGCCAAGCGGTTCACCTCGTCAGCCTCTCACATGGCTGAAGGTCTGAACGTGCAGCGACCCGGAGCCGGGCCCACGATGGAGGGGGGTCACCACGCCGCACCGAGGAGGTGGCGCCACATGCGCACGATCATGACCGTCAGCATGGACACGGACAAGGCGAACGAGGTCATCCTCGCCAAGCGCCTACAGGAGTTCATGCAGTCGCGGCTCGCAGTGCTGAAGCCGGAGGCTGCCTACTTCTGGACCCTGAACGGAAAGCGGGGCGGCTTCGTCGTCTTCGACCTCAAGGAGCCCGCGCAGATCCCCTCCATCGCCGAGCCGTTCTTCCAGGAGCTCGGCGCCGAGGTCTCGTTCTCACCGGTCATGGTGCCGGAGGACATCGGCAAGGGCCTCGACCCCGGTTACGCGCCGCCCGCCTGACCCGGCCCCGGCCCTGGCCCCGACTACGGCCACCGTCTCGGTTTCGGTCTCGGCCACGCCGCCCTCGTGCGTCATGGAAGCCCAGGTCGACGCTTCGACCTGGGCTTCCAGTCGGCCGTCCGGCCCTGCTACCAGGCGTAGGCCTCCGGTGCGGGGCCAGTTCCCGGGAAGATCTCGTCGAGACCGGCCAGCAACTCCTCCGAGAGCGTCAGCTCCAGCGCCCGCAGCGCGGAGTCCAACTGCTCGTGCGTGCGCGGGCCGACAATGGGGCCGGTGACGCCGGGGCGGGTCAGCAGCCAGGCCAGCGCCACCTCGCCCGGCTCCATCCCGTGCTTGGCCACCAGGTTCTCGTACGCCTCCACCTTCGCGCGGACCCCCGGGTCGGCCAGCCCCGCCGCCGACCGGCCCGTCCTGGTGCGGGCCCCGACGCCCTCGGCCTCCTTGCGCAGCGCGCCGCCGAGCAGGCCCTGGTGCAGCGGCGACCACGGGATGACGCCCAGACCGTACTCCTGAGCGGCAGGGACGACCTCCAGCTCGGAGCGCCGCTCGAAGAGGTTGTACAGGCACTGCTCGCTGACCAGACCCAGCCCGAGCCGTCCGCGCTTCGCGGTCTCGTTGGCCTGGGCGATCTTGTATCCGGGGAAGTTGGAGGAGCCCGCGTAGAGGATCTTGCCCTGCTGGACCAGCGTGTCCACGGCCTGCCAGATCTCCTCGAAGGAGGTCAGCCGGTCGACGTGGTGGAACTGGTACACGTCGATGTGGTCGGTGCCGAGCCGCCGCAGGCTGGCCTCGACGGCACGGCGGATGTTGACCGCCGAGAGCCGGTCGAAGTTGGGCCAGGAGGCGCCGACGACGGGCTCGCCGTCGATCATGTTGCCGTAGACCTTGGTGGCCAGCACGACCTTGTCGCGCCGCCCGCCGCCCTTGGCGAACCAGGAGCCGACGATCTCCTCGGTCAGGCCCTTGTGCTCGGTGAGCCCGTAGATGTTCGCGGTGTCGAAGAAGTTGACGCCCGCGTCGAGCGCGGCGTCCATCAGGCTGTGCGCGTCGGCCTCGTCGGTCTGCGGGCCGAAGTTCATCGTGCCGAGGACGAGGCGGCTGACCTTGACCCCGGTGCGTCCGAGCTGCGTGTACTCCATGGGCTCATCCAAGCCCCCTGGAGTGCGCTCGAAGCAAGCGCTTCCGAGGCACCGAAGCAGAGCGTTTCGCCGCGCAGCGGCCGTGGGCCGTGCTTAGGCTGGTCGTCATGGCGCTGCATCAGGGACAGGACAAGCAAAAGCCGCTGAGCCTCCCGCGGGTGGCCGGCGTGGAGGACCTCCTCAACGGCATGGAGGAGGCGGTGCCGAAGAACCGCCTTCCGCACCACCCGCTTCCGGCGGTGATCGCCTCCCAACTGATCCGCGACGAACTGCTGCTGGACGGCAACGCGCGGCTCAACCTCGCCACGTTCGTGACCACCTGGATGGATCCGCAGGTCACCGAGCTGATCAGCGAGTGCCTCGACAAGAACATGATCGACAAGGACGAGTATCCGCAGACGGCCGAGTTCGAACGCCGCTGTGTGAACATCCTCGCCGACCTGTGGCACGCGCCGGACGCGACACAGGCCGTCGGCTGCTCCACCACCGGCTCCAGCGAGGCCTGCATGCTCGCCGGGATGGCCCTGAAGCGGCGCTGGATGCAGCGCAACCGCGAGAAGTACGACAGCGGCGCCGCCCGCCCCAACCTGGTGATGGGCGCGAACGTCCAGGTCTGCTGGGAGAAGTTCTGCAACTTCTGGGAGGTCGAGTGCCGCCTGGCCCCCATGGAGGGCGACCGCTTCCACCTCGACGCGCAGTCGGCGCTGGCCCTGGTCGACCAGAACACCATCGGCGTCGTCGGCGTCCTCGGCTCCACCTTCGACGGCAGCTTCGAGCCGATCAAGGAGATCTGCGAGGCACTGGACGACCTGGAGCGACGGACCGGGCTGGACATCCCCGTCCACGTCGACGGGGCGTCCGGCGGCATGATCGCCCCCTTCATCGACCCCGATCTGGTCTGGGACTTCCGACTCCCGCGCGTCGCCTCGATCAACACCTCCGGCCACAAGTACGGGCTGGTCTACCCCGGCGTCGGCTGGGCGCTGTGGCGCGACGCGGAGGCGCTCCCCGAGGAACTGGTCTTCCGGGTGAACTACCTCGGCGGCAACATGCCGACCTTCGCCCTCAACTTCTCGCGCCCCGGCGCGCAGGTGATCGCCCAGTACTACAACTTCCTGCGCCTGGGCCGGGCCGGCTACACGGCGGTGCAGCAGGCAACGCGCGACGTCGCGATCCGCCTCGCCCAGGGCATCGAGGGGCTCGGCGTCTTCCGCCTGCTGACGCGCGGCGACGAGCTGCCCGTCTTCGCCTTCACCACGACCGACGACGTGACGTCGTTCGACGTCTTCGACGTCTCGCGCAGGCTCCGTGAACGCGGCTGGCTCGTCCCGGCGTACACCTTCCCGGAGAACCGAACGGACCTGGCGGTCATCCGCATCGTCATCCGCAACGGGTTCACCATCGACCTCGCGGACCTCCTGCTGAACGACCTGGCCCGGCTCCTGCCCGAGCTCCAGGCCCAGCCCAGCCCGGGCACCGAGCACGGTGTGACGCCGCGGGAGGGCTTCCACCACTGAAAACCGCGTTACGCGGCTCGCTGGTCCTCGACAGCGGCCCCGGCGGCGACGGCCGCCGGGGCCGGCGTGCCGCCGGGCGCGAGCGCCCACTTCTCCTCGACGCGTCCGAAGCGCCAGACGGCCAGCGCGGCCAGCCAGGTGACGACGAAGAGCCCGACGATCACGAAGCCGACGTTGTTCAGGTCCAGTCCGGCGATCCAGCCGATCACGCCGCCGCTGATGTCCAGCTTCTCGGCCAGCAGGCCGGTCAGTTCGATGCCGCCGATGATCACGGCCACGGCGACCGACAGGCCGGTGATCGTGATGTTGTAGTAGACCTTGCGGACCGGCTGCGAGAAGGCCCACTCGTAGGCGAAGTTCATGAACGAGCCGTCGATCGTGTCCAGCAGCGACATACCGGCCGCGAAGAGCACGGGCAGGGTGAGGATCGCGTACCAGGGCAGCGAGAAGGCCGAGGCGCCGCCCGCCAGCACCAGCAGCGAGACCTCGGTCGCGGTGTCGAACCCGAGCCCGAACAGCAGGCCGACCGGGTACATGTGCCACGGCTTGGAGACGGCCTTGGTGACGCGGCCCAGGATGCGGTTCATCAGCCCGCGCTTGTTCAGGTGCTCCTCGAGCTCGGCCTCGCTGTAGTCGCCCCCGCGCATCTTCCGGAAGACCTTGACGATGCCGACCAGCACCACCGCGTTGATCACGGCGATCAGCATCAGGAAGGTGCCGGAGACGGTCGTGCCGATCGTTCCGGCGAGCGTCTGCAGTGTGGAGGAGCCGTTGGAGACCTGGCCGGCCAGGGCCTTCACGCCGAAGGAGAGCAGCAGGCACAGGCCGAAGACGACGGAGGAGTGGCCGAGGGAGAACCAGAAGCCGACCGACAGCGGCCGCTTCTCCTCGCCCATCAGCTTGCGGGTGGTGTTGTCGATGGCCGCGATGTGGTCGGCGTCGAAGGCGTGCCTCATGCCGAGGGTGTACGCGGTCAGGCCGATGCCGAGGCCGAAGGCCTGGGTGCCGACCTGGTAGTGGTGCGGGGCGACGATCAGCGCCAGGACGCCCCAGCCGACGACGTGCAGGGCGACGACGAACGCCGCCATGCCCCCCAGCCGGGCCCATTCACGCCGGGTCAGAGCGCCCTTGATACGCGTGATCGTCCCCATGCCACACACCCCTCCGTGGATCAGCTGCCGATCCACCGTAGGGGCTGCCGATATTTAGTTGCAAGTCATTCGCAATAGCGTACGGCTCGCGCTAGCTCTTGGCGTCCTCGGCGGGCTCCGGCTCCTCCACGAAGTCGACCTTGCCCAGCGAGCGGTTCATGGCCTTGAGGATCCACCAGGTGCCCGCGCCCAGCGCGGCGAAGACCAGAAAGCCCAGGATGCCCGGGGTGACCTTGTTCTCGTCCA
The DNA here is from genome assembly GCF_000787855.1 of Streptacidiphilus anmyonensis. Taxonomy (GTDB): domain Bacteria; phylum Actinomycetota; class Actinomycetes; order Streptomycetales; family Streptomycetaceae; genus Streptacidiphilus; species Streptacidiphilus anmyonensis. The sequence goes on from NZ_BBPQ01000001.1 coordinate 194,913, forward strand.
GGGCGAGCAAGGCGGTGGCGGCGGGGTGCATGGCTGTGTTCACCGTTCCATCGTCTCAGGAGGGATTGGGGATCTTGGAGGCCCCCACCGGGATCTGGATCCCCTCGAAGAGGTCGGCCTCCGGGATGGACGAGTCGACCAGGGATCGGGCCAGCTCGTAGTCCTCCGTCGGCCACACCTCGCGCTGGATCTCCATCGGCACCCGGAACCACGGGCCGTCCGGGTCGATCTGGGTGGCGTGGGCGATGAGCGCCTTGTCGCGGACCTCGAAGAAGTCGCCGCAGGGCACGCGCGTGGTGATCTCACGCGGCTTGCGGTCCGACTCCTCCCAGCGGGCGATCCACTCCTTGTACGGGGACTCCAGGCCGCGCGCGTTCATCGCCGCGTCCAGGGCCTTGATCCGCTCCAGGGAGATGCCCTGGTTGTAGTAGAGCTTCAGCGGCTGCCACGGCTCACCCGCCTCCGGGTAGGCGTCCGGGTCCCCCGCCTTGTCGAAGGCCAGCATCGTGATCTTGTGGGTCATGATGTGGTCCGGGTGCGGGTAGCCGCCGTTCTCGTCGTACGTGGTGATCACGTGCGGCCGGAACTCGCGGATCAGCTTCACCAGCGCGCCGGCCGCCTCCTCGACCGGCTGGAGCGCGAAGCACCCCTCCGGCAGCGGCGGCAGCGGGTCGCCCTCCGGCAGGCCGGAGTCGACGAAGCCGAGCCATGCCTGCTTGACGCCGAGGATCGCCCGCGCGGCGTCCATCTCCTTGGCCCGGACCTCGTGGATGTTCTCCTCGATCCACGGGTCCCCCTGGAGCTTCGGGTTCAGCACCGAACCACGCTCGCCCCCCGTGCATGTGGCCACGAGCACGTCCACGCCACGCGAGACGTACATCGCCATGGTGGCCGCGCCCTTGCTGGACTCGTCGTCCGGGTGCGCGTGCACCGCCATCAGTCGCAACTGCTCAGTCACTGCCCCTGTGCCCTTCGTCTTCGGTACAGACTCCTATAGTGACGGACGGGGGTATGCCGTTGATTCCGCGATCATGCGCGGAACCCCCGAAGGAGGCCAAAGTCCGATGGCGGATACGACCCCGGACGTACGCCCGGCCGAGAGCGCGGCCGAGCAGCTCGCCGCGCAGCCGCCGGTCGGCCGCTACGGCCGCCGCGACGAGAAGAAGGCGCGGGTGCGCGGCAAGCGCGTCTACTACGTCACCGTCGCGCTGGCGCTCGCCCTGGTCGCGGCGATCGGCTACGAGTACGTCTCCGGCAACCCCGTCAACGGGGAGGTGCAGACCTTCCAGGTGATCTCCGCCCACGAGGTCAGGATCACCCTGGAGGTGAGCAAGCCCAGCGACAAGGCCGCCTCCTGCACCGTCCGCTCGCGCGACGCGAACGGCGACGAGGTGGGGCGCGTCAGCGTCGCCATCCCCAAGGGCACCGGTGACACGCAGACGACCGTGCTGCTCAGGACCACGTCCCTCGGCACCACCGGGGAGCTCGTCGGCTGCTCCTGACCGGGGTTCCGGGCCGGCCCGTCGGCCGTCAACACCCGGGTGACGCTCTTCACGGCTCCTGACTCCCGGCGCGGGAATTGTTAGGGTTGTGGTTTCGCCCGTTCCGACCGAGCGGGCGATGCTTTGTATCCCAGTACCTACGAGGAGCACCAGTGACCCAGACCAGCGACAACGTCACCTGGCTCACCCAGGAGGCGTACAACCAGCTTCGTGCCGAGCTGGAGCACCTGTCGGGTCCCGGACGCACCGAGATCGCGCAGAAGATCGAGCAGGCCCGCGAGGAAGGCGATCTCAAGGAGAACGCCGGCTACCACGCGGCGCGCGAGGAGCAGGGCAAGATGGAGCTGCGCATCCGCCAGCTCACCCAGCTCCTGGAGCGCGCCCAGGTCGGCGAGGCGCCGGCGGACAACGGCGTGGCCGGCCCGGGTATGACCATCACCGTCGCGTTCGACGGTGACCTGGACGACACCATGACCTTCCTGCTCGGCTCCCGCGAGGCCGCCTCGGGCGACATCGAGGTCTACTCCCCGCAGTCGCCGCTCGGCCGCGCCATCGTCGGCCAGAAGGTCGGCGCGGACGTGTCCTACGAGCTTCCGAACGGCCGCAAGGCGAACGTCAAGATCACCGAGGCCAAGCCGTTCACCGGCTGAGGCCCGCCCCACCCGCCATCCCGTACCGCCCCGCCACGGCCCGCGCCGTGGACGGGGCGGTACGTGCGTTCGGCCGCGGGGAGCCGGGTTCGTCCCTTGGACAGGTCTGTCCCTTGCACAGGTTTGTCCATTGCACAGGGCCCCCGGTAGCGGGATGATCTCGCCCGCTGATGCACGAGCAGAACGCGAGAGCAGGGATCATGAGCGCCGCCGGACAGCCGTTCGCCGATTCGGAGCAGGGACCGTCAGGCGGATCGGAGGTCGTGCGGTACCGGGCACGGGCCTGGCAGACGGTCGTCGTCGCCGGGGCCTTCGCGCTGATGGCGGCCGCCTTCCTCACGGATGCCCTGGCCCGGCCGGTTCCGGGTGAGTCCTGGTCGGAGCGCCTGGCCGCCGCGTGGCCGTTCGCGCTGCTGACCGTCGAGTACGGGTGGCTCTCCTTCTGGGTCGGCGTCGCCCTCACTCCGGAGGCCGCGGTGGTCTACCGGTTCCGCCGCCGGACGGTGCCGTGGCGCGAGATCGCCGAGGTGGCCGTGGAGCCCTTCCCGCTCGGCGGTGGCCGCCGCGTCGTGCTCCACCTGCACGACGGCACCCGCATCGCGCTGCGTCAGCCCAGCACCGGCTTCCTCGTCTGGGACCCCCGCTTCGACGAGAAGCTCGCCGCCATCCGCTCCTCCTGGCTGGCCGGCGGCGGAACAGCCTGGCCGGAGAGCGAGGTGGACGAGCCGCCGGCGGACAGCTTCCGTCTCAGGCCCTCCGTGCTCCAGCGGATCTATCCGTCGTTCCCGCCGGCGCTGGTCGCCGTCGAGGTGGGGGCGGGCAGCCAGGCGAGCGGCGGCTCCGTGGTCCAGCACGTCGTCGGCGGACTCGTCGGCCTGTTCCTGCTCGGCTGCGCCTCCCGGTTCTGGTTCGTCGGCACCACCGCCGACCGGCAGCGGCTCGTCTCCCGTGACCTGCTCGGCCGACGCACCGTGGTGCCCTGGGCGGACGTCCGCGCCCTCCGGGTGGTGGCCACGCGCACCGCCCGCCGCCTCGCGGTGACGGACGTGAGCGGTCGCACCCTGCTGCTAGCCGCTCCGCGGCTGGGAGCCCTGCTGTGGGACCCCGGGTTCCAGGCCAAGGCGGAGATGCTGCGACGCCGGTGGAGCGAGCTGTACCCCGAGGCCGCCGCGACCGCGCCGTCGCCCGCACCGGGCGAAAGCCCGCGGCCGTGGCAGCGCGCCGTCGTGGGCGTCATCGGCCTCGTCTACGCCTTCGGCGCGGTCATGGTCCTGTTCCTGGGCCTCGTGCTGCTGCTGATGCTCGTCTGAGAGCCGGAGCCGGTCGTCAGCCGTCCGCGAGGCGGTACTTGCGCACGGCCAGGGTCCGGAACACCACGATGATCAGCACCGACCAGCCGATGGACACCGGGATGGCGTGCTTCATCGGCCAGGCCGTCTGCACCATCCCGGGCGGCACGTTGCCGAACAGCTGCCGCACCGCCTGCACGGTGGCGCTGAACGGGTTCCAGTACGCGATCGGCTGGAGCCAACCCGGCATGGTGGCGACGGGGACGAAGGCGTTGGAGATGAAGGTCAGCGGGAACAGCCACACCAGCCCCGCCGAGGTCGCCGCCTCCGGGCTGCGCACCGACAGGCCGATCAGCGCCCCGATCCAGGAGAAGGCGTAGCCCAGCAGGAGCAGCAGCAGGAACCCGCAGAACACCTTCCAGAGGTCGTTGTGCGTGCGCCAGCCGATCAGCAGCGAGACGATCGACAGCACCACCAGGATCAGCGCCGTCTGGACGGAGTCCGCCAGGGTGCGTCCGGTCAGGACGGCGCCGCGGGCCATCGGCAGCGAGCGGAAGCGGTCGACCAGGCCCTTGGTCATGTCCTCCGAGATGCCCGCCGAGGCCCCGGCCACCGCGAAGGTGACCGTCTGCGCGAAGATGCCCGCGATCAGGTACTGCTTGTAGGCGTTCGGGTCGGTGGTCGCGCCGGGGACGGTGATCGCGCCGCCCATCACGTAGGTGAAGAGCAGCACGAACATGACCGGCTGGATGAGCCCGAAGACCAGGACCTCGGGGATCCGCGTCATACGGCGCACATTGCGCTTGGCGACGACGAACGAGTCGTTCATGGCGGTCATACCCGGGCCTTCTTCCTGCCCGCGCGCCGTCCCGCACCCGTCTCGCCGTCCGGGCTCTGCGGACCGCCCTCGTCCTCGTCCCCGCCCTCCTCGGCCTCGGTCACGTGGCCGGTCAGCGAGAGGAAGACGTCGTCGAGGGTCGGTCGGCGCAGCCCGATGTCGTGGATGAGGATCCCCCGCGCGTCCAGGTCCCGGATCACGTCCGCGAGGACGCGCGCGCCGCCGGTCACCGGGACGGTGATCCGGCGGGTGTGCGGCTCGACGGTGGGCTCCCCGATCGCGTACGGGGCCAGCGCCTCCACGGCGAGCGGCAGCGCCGCCGAGTCCGTCACCACCACCTCCACGCGCTCGCCGCCGATCTGCGCCTTCAGCTGGTCCGCGGTGCCGCGGGCGATGACGCGACCGCGGTCGACGACGGCGATGTCGTGGGCGAGCCGGTCGGCCTCCTCCAGGTACTGCGTGGTCAGCAGCAGCGTCGTGCCCTCCCCGACCAGTTCCTCGATGACCTCCCACAGGGCCATCCGGTTCCGCGGGTCGAGGCCGGTCGTCGGCTCGTCGAGGAACATCACCGGCGGGCGCACGACCAGCGCGGCGGCCAGGTCCAGACGGCGTCGCATGCCGCCGGAGTACGTCTTGGCGATCCGCCCGGCCGCGTCGTCGAGGCTGAACCGCTTCAGCAGCTCCCTCGCCCGCGCCTTCGCCTCACGCGCGGACATCTGGTAGAGCTCGCCGACCATCTGCAGGTTCTCCTGCCCGGTCAGGTACTCGTCGACGGCCGCGTACTGGCCGGAGAGCCCGATCAGGCTGCGCACCTTGTCCGGGTGCTTCAGCACGTCGACGCCGGCGACGCTGGCGCGCCCGGAGTCCGGCCGCAGCAACGTGGTGAGCACGCGTACGGCCGTGGTCTTCCCCGCGCCGTTGGGCCCCAGCAGGCCCAGCACCGTCGCCTCCGGCACCTCCAGATCCACACCGTCGAGCGCACGAACGTCCCCGAAGGTGCGCACCAGCCCCTCGGCGGAGATGGCTGCCTCGCTCATCGACTGCGTCTCCCTCCCGCGTTGGTCCCTGCGGTCTCCCCAGCCTCGCGTACGAAGGCGGAGCACGCATGTTCACCCGGGGCCCGGCGGACGGCCGTACCTCCCGGCCCCGGCCAGAGGGGACGGCCTCGCGTCTCCGGCCCGGTCAGGTCGGTCGCGGGACGGGGGCTGCCGCCGCTACGCCTGCGAGAGGACCGTGTAGCCCGCGTCGCGCAGTTCGGCGACGACCGCGGCGCAGTGCTCGGCGCCCTTCGTCTCCAGGTGGAGGTCGACCTCGACCTCGCCGATGCCGAGCTTCGGGTCGGTGCGGACGTGGGCCACGTCGACGACGTTCGCGTCGGTGCGCGACAGCACGCTCAGCAGGTCCGCCAGCGCGCCCGGGCGGTCGTTGACGCGCAGGCGCAGCGACATGTACCGGCCCGCCGCCGCCATGCCGTGGCGCAGGACGCGCTGCATCAGCAGCGGGTCGATGTTGCCGCCGGAGAGGACCGCCACGACCGGTCCCTCGATCTCCGCGCCGTGCTCCAGCAGCGCCGCGACCGGGCTCGCGCCCGCCGGTTCGACGACGAGCTTCGCTCGTTCGAGGCAGACCAGCAGGGCCCGTGCCAGCGCGTCCTCGCTGACGGTCCAGACGCCGTCCGCGAGCCGGTTGATGATCTCGAACGGCACCTCGCCGGGTCTGCGCACCTGGATCCCGTCGGCCATCGTCGCGCACCGCTCCAGCGTCACCGGGCGGCCGGCCCGCAGCGACGGCGGGTACGCGGCCGCGCCCTCCGCCTGGACGCCGATCACGCGCACGTCGGGACGCACGTGCTTGACCGCGGCGGCGAGGCCCGCGAGCAGCCCGCCGCCGCCGGTGCCGACCAGGATGGTCCGCACCTCCGGGCTCTGCTCCAGGATCTCCAGACCGACGGTGCCCTGACCGGCCACGATGTCGGGATGGTCGAAGGGGTGGATGAACACCGCGCCGGTGGTCTCCGCGTACTCCAGGGCCGCGGCCAGCGTCTCGTCGAAGTGGTCGCCGACCAGGCGCACGTCCGCGCCGTAGTCGCGGGTGGCGGCCACCTTGGGGAGCGGCGCGGCGACGGGCATGAAGACCGTCGAACGGACACCGAGGGTGTGCGCCGCGAGCGCCACGCCCTGCGCGTGGTTGCCCGCGCTGGCCGCGACCACGCCCGCCGCGCGCTCGACGGGCGAGAGCCCGGCGATGCGCACGTACGCGCCGCGCAGCTTGAACGAGCCGGTGCGCTGCAGGTTCTCGCACTTGAGCTGGACCGGGGCGCCGATCAGCGAGGAGAGGTAGCGGCTGCTCTCCATCGGGGTGATCCGCGCGAGGCCCGAGAGCATCTTGTGAGCCCCTCGGACGTCGTCGAGGGTGATCGGCCAGGCGTTCATGGCTTCAGCCTAGGGGCCCGGCGCGGATACGCTCGGAGGGCTCAGCCGAACGACAGAACGCGACGATGCCGATGCCCGAAGACAGCGCCCCTGACTCCGCCCCCGCCGAGCTGTACGACCAGCTCCAGTACCAGGTCGCGATCTTCGCGCGCCGGGTCGAGCAGGCACGGATCGGCGCACTGGGCGAGCAGCGCAACTCCATGGACCGCGCGGCGTTCCTGCTGCTGAACCGGCTCGACCGGTCGGGCCCGGTGGGCGTCAAGGCGCTCGCGCAGGCCATGGGCATCGACTCGTCCACGGTGACCCGCCAGGTCGCCCCGCTGGTCGACTGCGGCCTCGTGGACCGGGTGCCGAACCCGGACGACGGCCGGGCCGTGCTGCTGGAGCTGTCCGACCAGGGGCGGCGCCGGCTGGAGGAGGTCCGCAGCTCGCGTCAGGAGCTGATGCGGGTGCTGTTGGCCGACTGGCCGGCCGGGGACCGGGAGACCTTCGTCGAGCTGCTGACGCGCTTCAACCAGTCGATCAAGGCGCACCGGCCCTGAGCGGCTTTCCGCCCGGGGCCGGTGCGCCTGTGCTTCCGTGCCTGGTCAGCCCAGCGCGCGCTGGAGGTCGGCCAGCAGGTCGTCGACGGACTCGATGCCGACGGACAGCCGCACCAGGTCGCTCGGCACCTCCAGCGGGGAGCCCGCCGCCGAGGCGTGCGTCATCCGGCCCGGGTGCTCGATCAGCGACTCGACGCCGCCGAGGGACTCGCCGAGGGTGAACAGCTCGGCGCGGTTGCAGGTCTGGACCGCCGCCTCCTCGCCGTCACGGTGGCGGAAGGAGACCATGCCGCCGAAGGCGCGCATCTGCTTGGCCGCGATCTCGTGGCCGGGGTGCTCGGGCAGGCCCGGGTAGAGCACCTGGGAGACCTTCGGGTGACCGGTCAGGAACTCCGCGACCCGCGCGGCGTTGGCGCTGTGACGGTCCATCCGGACGCCCAGGGTCTTGATGCCGCGCATGACCAGCCAGGCGTCGAACGGACCGGCCACCGCGCCCATCGCGTTCTGGTGGTACACCAGCTCCTCGCCCAGGGCGGCGTCGTCGGTCACCAGCGCGCCGCCGACCACGTCGGAGTGGCCGCCCATGTACTTGGTGGTCGAGTAGACGACCACGTCGGCGCCGAGCGCCAACGGCTGCTGCAGGTAGGGGCTGGCGAAGGTGTTGTCGACGACCAGCAGTGCGCCCGTGTCGTGCGCGATGTGCGCGAGGGCGGAGATGTCAGCGATCCCCAGCAGCGGGTTGCTGGGCGTCTCGACCCAGATCACCTTGGTGTTCGGCCGGACGGCCGCGCGCACGCTCTCCGGGTCGTGGGTGTTGGCGACGGACCACTCGACGCCCCAGCGCGTCAGCACCTTCGCGAAGAGCCGGAAGGTGCCGCCGTAGGCGTCGTTGGGGATGACGATGTGGTCCCCGGGCTTGGTGACGGTGCGCAGCAGCGTGTCCTCGGCGGCCAGCCCGGAGGCGAAGGCGAGGCCCCGGCGTCCGCCGTCCAGCGCCGCGAGGTTCTCCTCCAGCGCGGTGCGCGTGGGGTTGGCGGAACGGCTGTACTCGTAACCGCCGCGCAGGCCGCCGACGCCGTCCTGCTTGAAGGTGGAGACCTGGTAGATGGGGGTGACCACGGCCCCGGTCTGCGGGTCCGCCTCCTGCCCGGCATGGATGGCCAGGGTCTCGAAAGCGTAGTGATGCTGCTCGTGCTCGCTCATGAAGCCTGAGCGTAGTCCGCGCCGGGAGCACCCGTCCGTTTCCCGGGCTTTCGAAGGCCCTGCCGACTCCCGCACCACGTCCCGCACCACGTCCCGCACCGCGTCCCGCACCGCGTGTCGCTCCAAGTCCCGCTCCAAGTCCCGTGCGACGGCGGGGTCTGCTGCGGCACACTCTGCGTCCATGACGTTGACCGGCCACCGCGGACTGGACGAGGACGGCACGATCGCGCGCGAGGGGTCGCCGGACCGGGTGGCGGCGGAGTTCGCGCCCGTGGTCGCCGCGACCCGTTCGCTGCTCCTCGCCGCCTTCGGCGACCCCGACACGGGCTCCTCGCGACTGCACAGCGCCTACCTCTACGGCAGTGTCCCGCGCGGCACCGCCGTCCCCGGACGCTCCGACCTCGACCTGCTGCTCGCCCTCCGCGACCGGCCCCGGGCGGACGACCGCGCGGCGGCCGACGCGCTCGGCCGGACCCTCGACGCCGACTTCCCGCAGATCGACGGCGTCGGTGTGCTGCTCTTCGACACGGCCGCCCTGCTCAGCGAGCTGGAACGGCACGACCTGGGCTTCTTCCTCGCCTGTCTGTGCACCCCACTGCTCGGGGAGGATCTGGCCGGACAGCTCCCCCGCTACCGTCCCACCTCGCTCCTCGCCCGCGAGACCAACGGCGACCTGGCCCGTCTGCTCCCCGTCTGGCGCGACCGCCGCGCGGCCGCCACGACGGACGCCGAACTGCTGCGTCTCAGCCGCCATGCCGGGCGGCACCTCACCCGCACCGGCTTCACCCTCGTCATGCCCCGCTGGGGCGGCTGGACCAGCGACCTCGCCGAGTCGGCCGACCTGTTCGGCCGGTACTACCCGGCCCGCGCGGCCCAGATGCGCACAGCCGCCCTGACCGGCCGCACCCCGACCACCGACGCCACGACTCTCCGCCTCCTCCTCGACGACCTCGGCCCGTGGCTCGCCGCCGAGTACACCCGCGTCCACGGCGAGAAGACCCCCCGCCCCTGAGCCGAGCAGGACGACCGAGACGAGCGGAAGGGCCGGGGACGTCGCACGGACGGACGGGCCGTCACCTGCGGTCCGAACGCGGCGGACCGTCGCGGAGAAGCGTTCGAAGCGGTCGCACCCGATCGGCTACTCTCGCGCGGGTGACCCAGACCCCGCCGCCCTCGGCCTCGGCGCCGCAGGCGTCCCCGTATCCCGCCGCCGCACCCCTGGCCGCTCCCGCGGCGAAGCTGAGCGCGGCCGCGGTGTGCGCGCTGGTCGCCTCGGCCGTCGCGCTGGTGCCGGTGGGCGTGGTGCTGGGCATCGTCGCGCTGTTCCGCACGCGACGGCTGGGTCAGCGAGGTCGGCGGCTGGCGGTGGTCGCGCTCTCGCTGTGCGCCGCGTGGACGGCGATGGGAATGGTGGCGATCATCGCGACCGCCACGGTGATCGGCTCCAGCCAGGGCCCCCTCAACACCTTCGGGGCGGGGACGTGCTTCACGTACCAGGACGGCGTCGACACCGCGCAGGGCGTGGACGTCGTCTCCTGCTCGGATCCCCACGACGGGCAGATCGTCGCCGACCACGGCCTCGGCTCCGCCTACCCGGGGCTGAGCGCCGCGGCGAAGGAGTCGGTCCTCGGCTGCGTGACCGACGCCGCGCAGGCGATCCCCGACGCCGGTCGGTTCGGTCCGTCGACCCGGCTGAAGATCTACTACCCGTCCCAGGACAGCTGGGACGGCGGCATGCACTCCGCCGTCTGCGTGCTGACGAACACCGACCACTCCACGCTGAGCGGTGACGCGCTCGACGCCTCCGGCCTGACGCCGTCGCAGCGGCAGGTGCTGCGGCTGACCAACGAGACGGTCCTGCTCCGGAGCAAACTGCACGACGTGCCGCAGAGCGGCTGGCAGATCGCCGCCGCGCTGGAGGAGCGGCTGGACGCGGCCGACCGTGCGGAGAGCGCCGCTCTCACCGCGCTCGCGGCCGACGCGCCGCAGGGCGCGACGTCCGCCGTCCCGCCGCTCCTGCGCGCCCTGGCCGCCGCGGACGCGCAGGAGGCGTCCGCGGCCGAGGCGGCCTCCGGCGCGATCACCAGCGCCGCCGCCTGGCAGTCCCGGATCGACGGCGACAGCGTCACGTACGCTCCGGCCGCTTCGGGCTACCAGGAGCTCCGCGGGCCTCTGGGCCTGCCGCGGCAGCCGACGGAGTAGGGCGCTCGGGGGCTCAGACCGCGCTGCCGGACTTCCAGGTGGCCCAGTCCATGTTCCAGCCGTTCAGGCCGTTGGCGGGGTCGACCGTGCGGTCGCCGGAGTTGATGACCTCGACGACGTCGCCCACGATCGAGCTGTTGTAGAACTCCGCCGCGGGCGTGCCCGGGTCGGAGGCCCCCTGGACGTCGTGGAGGCCGACGCAGCCGTGGCTGGTGTTGACGTTGCCGAAGGTGCCGTAGGACCAGTAGTTGCCGTGGATGAAGGTCCCGGAGTTGGTCAGGCGCTGCGCGTGCGGCACGTCGGGGATGTCGTACTCGCCGCCCAGGTTGACGGTGCGTGAGTCCATCCGGGTCTGCAGCAGCTTCTCGGAGATGACCATCTTGCCCGCCCACGTGGTGTGCGCGGGGCTGCCGCCCGAGATCGGGAAGGTGCTGGTGACCTTGCCGTCACGGGTGACGGTGAGCTGATGGGTGGCAAGGTCGGCGACGCTGGTCTGGCTGCGGCCGATGGTGAAGGTCGCCGAGGTGTTCTGGGTCCCGAAGCGGTCGGCCGCGCCTTCGACGTCCTTGAGGGCGATGGTGACGGTGACCTTCGTGCCGGGCTTCCAGTACTGCTCGGGGCGGAAGTCCAGCCGGGTGTCGCCGAACCAGTGGCCCACGATCTCGACGGGCGGTTCGGACTTCACGGTGACGGCCTTCTGGACCGCGGCCTTGTTCGTGACGGCGTTGTTGAAGGTGATGGAGACCGGCATGCCGACCCCGACGGTGGCGCGGTCGTCGGGGGTGTACACCCCGACGAAGGACTTCACGGGCTTGCCGGTGGTGAACGCGGACGAGACGGTCGCGGTGGTGCCGGCGCCGTCCTTGGTGACCGCGGCGAGCTTGTAGCCGGCGCTGGAGGAGAGCGGGGTGTCGCTGGTCCATCCGGTGCGGTCGGCGGTGAGCCGGCCGGCTATGTGCTTGCCGCCGGGGCCGGTCAGGGTCACCGACTCCAGCGTGCCCTGGGCCACCTGGACGGTGACGGGGGCGGTCATGTCGACGCCCGTCGCCCCGTCCTTCGGAGTGACCGTCACGCTCGCCTTGGAGGCCGCCGGTGACGCACCGCCGGAGCCCTTGGAGCCGGAACCCGATCCCGTGCAGCCGGCTATCAGCAGCACCGGGGTCCCGACCATGCCTGCGACCACGGATCGCCGGGTCCAGTTCGCTGCTGTCGCCATGGCTCACTCCTGCCGTCGGGGTCGTGCACTTAGTGCGCTTATCACCCTAAACAGGACTGCCGATAACGCCCAATTCGGACGTCTCGGACGCCACTCATCTGGCGGATGGTCAGGACGCCCCGGCTCGTGGAACCGCCCGCCGGACCGGCCGCCGGACGGCACGGCGGACCGCATGCCGCCGGTGGGTCACTCCTCCGTGCCGGCCTCGAACGGCTCCCAGTCCTCGGTCTCGGCGTCGTAGTCGACGGGCTGCGTCTCCCAGCCGGCCTCGGCCAGCTCGACGCCGGGGATGTTCTCCAGCATCGCGACCGGGTCGATGAAGTGCGCGACCGAGCCACTCGGGTCGAGGTTGATCGCCTCGAGCGCCTCGGCGCGCTCGTCGTCCTCCAGGTACTCGTCGCTCTCGACCTGCTCCAGTGCCGCGGCCTGGAGCGCCTTCTCGTCGACGATCTCGGCGATCAGCTCGATCTGAAGCCGGATGTACCGCGGCGAGCCGCTCTCAGTAGTCATGGGCCGAGCCTATCCAAAGGCCGCCAAAGGTGATTAGCATCGTCCGGACCAGCGCGAAGCAGCCGTCGTCACGGCCGTCGTACGTAGTAGGAGCGCCCGTGGGTCGCCGTCATCTCACCGTCACCGCCGTCGCAGCCGGCATCGGCACCGCGCTGACCCTCGCGGTGAGTCCCTACACGACGTCAGGCGCCTCGCCGGTGACGCCGGTTCACACCTCGGCGGGCGGCGACTCCGCGTTCACAGCGGCCGGTTCGGCGCGTACCGACGGCACCCCCTACCTGGTCGGCGGAGCGGGCTGCCTGCTGGCCGGAGCCGGGATCGTGATCGCCCGCCGCCGCGCGACTCCCTGACGACGCTCCGCCGACGGCACCCCGACGACGACCCCGACAACCGGTGAGGTCGGGGGCCCGGGGACCCGGGGCCCTCGACGGCCTCCGGCACGCGCGTAGAAACACCAGTAGGGCCGGCCCCGAAGGGCCGACCCTACTGTCTCCGTCCTGTTCCCCCACCCGGGAACGCGGAGCTGGTGCCGCGGGGCGCCGCACCCCGTCGTGACGACGGGGGCGGGACGACGGCGTTCCCCACGGGCTGGACGCGGCCGGCCGGGTCAGGGCCGCCCGACGCGTCCTGGTGACTGCGGAGTCCGGGAGCCGCTCCATTCCCCGCTGTCACCACGCTCGGCTTCTTGCCGTTGACAAGAACAATGCCGGAGCGTTGTTAACCACGTGCTGCCGGTACGTGACGCCTACGTACCAATTGGACCTACTTACGCGAACCTACTTCCGCGACATGAAGGCGAGCAGGTCCTGACGGGTGACGATGCCCTGCGGCTTGCCCTGGACCAGCACGACCGCCGCGTCCGCCCGCTCGAGGACGCTCATCAGGCTGCTGACGGACTCCATGGAGCCGACCACGGGCAGCGGCGCGGACATGTGCGTGCCGATCGTGTCCTCCAGGCCGAAGCGCTTGGCGAACAGTCCGTCCAGCAGGTCGCGCTCGACGATGGAGCCGATCACCTCACCCGCCATCACGTCCGGGTGCCCGGCCCCCGGGGAGACGACCGGCATCTGCGAGACGCCGTACTCGCGCAGGATCTGCACGGCCTCGCCGACGGTCTCGTTGGGGTGCACGTGGACGAACTGCGGGATGCCTTCGTGCTCCAGCGCGTCCTTGCGCGCCAGGACGTCGCCGACGTGCGCCTCGTCGCCGCCCTCCTCCAGGAAGCCGTAGTCGCGCATCCACTCGTCGTTGAAGATCTTGCTCAGGTAGCCGCGGCCGGAGTCCGGCAGCAGCACGACGACGACGTCGTCCGGGCCGAGCCGCTTGGCGACCTCCAATGCGGCCACGACGGCCATGCCGCAGGAGCCGCCCACCAGCAGGCCCTCCTCCTTGGCCAGGCGGCGGGTCATCTGGAAGGAGTCCTTGTCCGAGACCGGCACGATCTCGTCCGCGACGGTGCGGTCGTACGCGGTGGGCCAGAAGTCCTCACCGACGCCCTCGACGAGGTACGGGCGGCCGGTGCCGCCGGAGTAGACCGAGCCCTCCGGGTCCGCGCCGACGACCTTGACCCGGCCCTCGGAGGCGTCCTTGAGGTAGCGGCCGGTGCCGGAGATGGTGCCACCGGTGCCGACACCCGCGACGAAGTGGGTGATCCGGCCCCCGGTCTGCTCCCAGATCTCCGGGCCGGTCGACTCGTAGTGCGAGGCCGGGTTGTTCGGGTTGGAGTACTGGTCCGGCTTCCAGGCGCCCGGCGTCTCGCGGACCAGGCGGTCGGAGACGTTGTAGTAGGAGTCCGGGTGCTCGGGCGCGACCGCGGTCGGGCAGACCACGACCTCGGCGCCGTAGGCGCGCAGCACGTTGATCTTGTCCGTGGACACCTTGTCAGGGCAGACGAAGATGCACTTGTAGCCCTTCTGCTGGGCCACGATCGCGAGACCCACGCCGGTGTTGCCGGAGGTGGGCTCGACGATGGTGCCGCCGGGCTTGAGCGCCCCGGAGGCCTCGGCGGCCTCGATCATCTTGATCGCGATGCGGTCCTTCACCGAACCGCCGGGATTGAAGTACTCCACCTTGGCCAGGACGGTGGCGGAGATGCCTTCGGCCACCTTGTTCAGCTTGACCAGGGGGGTGTTCCCGACCAGGTCGATGATCGAGTCGTGGTACCGCAACGGGTTCCTCCGCGGTGTGGCGGTGTGAGGGAAATATGCGGAGCGCACGGTTTGTCGACTCCGCGGGTGCCAGCGTAATGCGGGAGACTCGGTCCAGGGCGCGGTCGGCTCCCGTCCTGCGGTGTCACCGCGGTGTCCCGGGTGACTCCGGGCGACGCGGCGGGCGACGCCACCCGCGGCCGAGGCGCGGTGGAGGCACGGCGTGGCGCGTGGTGGCAGGGTGTCGGCCGAATTGGCGGGAATGCCGCTGGCGCGGCTGAAACACGAGCGCGTCCTCCGGCGTTACCGGGTATTGACGCAGTGATGCAGATGCCCCGGGTTCCACCGGGACCGCCACGAGCGGCCCGGAGGGTCTGGGCCCTACCCACTTGGGGGTGGTCATGTCACGAGCACGAGTTGCCCGACGCATCGCCGCGGCCGCGGCGTACGGCGGTGGCGGGATCGGCCTCATCGGCGTGGGGCTCGTGGGTGTGCTGCTGGCAGAGGCCAAGATCGCGGAGCACCAACTGGACACCCTGAAGGGCGAGCCGCCGCGTGCCGACGGACGCTACGGCACCGCCTTCGCCGCCGCGGACGCCAGGCCGCTGCGCTTCGCCGTCCTCGGCGACTCCACCGCGGCCGGCTTCGGCGTGGACCGCGGCCGGGAGACCCCGGGCGCGCTGCTGGCCGGGGGGATCGCCTCCGTCGCCGAACGACCCGTCGACCTCTTCGTGGTCGCCGCCAACGGCGCGACCTCCGAGGACCTGGCCCGACAGATGGACGTGCTGCTCAGGACGGTCGGCCCGGAGGGCCCGGAGCTGGCCCTGATCATGATCGGCGCCAACGACGTCACCCAGCTGACCAAGCCCGCCACCGCGGTCCGCCTGCTCGGCGACACACTGAAGCAGCTTCGCGCCCGGGGCGCCGAGGTGGTCGTCGGCACCTGCCCGGACCTCGGCACCATCGAGCCCGTCCGCCCGCCGCTGCGCTGGCTGGCCCGGCGCGCCAGCCGCCAGCTCGCCGCCGCCCAGGCGATCACCGTCGTCGAGGCGGGCGCACGCAGCGTCTCCCTGGGCGACCTGCTGGGCCAGGAGTTCCGCGGCCGGCACGAGATGTTCGCCTCCGACCGCTACCACCCCTCCGCCCAGGGCTACGCGACCGCCGCGATGGCGATGCTGCCGACGCTCTGCGCGGCGCTCGGCGTCTGGCCGGAGATCCCCTCCGAGCAGCGCGGCGAGGGTCTGCACTCGCTCGCCAAGGCCGCCGCGGTCGCCGCCTCCCACGGCGGCACCGAGGTCGCCCCGGCAGGCCACTGGGCCCAGCTGCTGCGCCGGGCCCGCCGTCCGCTCAGCGCGGTCGGCAACGGGGTCGGCAACGGGGTCGGCAACGGGGTCGGCGGAGGGGTCGACGGCGGAGTCGACGGCGGAGTCGACGGCAGCGCGGGCGCCGAGGGTGACGCCGAGCCGGCCGAGCCCGCCGAGCCGCTGTCGGAGGGCGGCGCGACGTCCGTCGGCCCTGCCCTGTCTACGTCAGACAGCTCACAGTGACGGAGCGCTGACGAGACCCCTACCTGGGAGTAGCTTTCTGGCAGGCCTGTCTCCGACTCCGCGCGGCAGGCCTGCCGGCCACCCCCTTCCGCATCTCCAGGAGCCACGATGCCCGAAGCCGTTATCGTCAGCGCCGCCCGTTCGCCGATCGGCCGGGCCGGGAAGGGCTCGCTCAAGGACGTCCGTCCGGACGACCTGACCGCGCAGATCGTCGCCGCGGCGCTGGCCAAGGTTCCCGAGCTGGACCCGCGCGAGATCGACGACCTGATGCTGGGCTGCGGTCTGCCCGGCGGCGAGGCCGGCTACAACCTGGGCCGCGTGGTCGCCGTGCAGCTGGGCATGGACCACCTGCCCGGCTGCACCATCACCCGCTACTGCTCCTCCTCGCTGCAGACCACCCGCATGGCGCTGCACGCGATCAAGGCGGGCGAGGGCGACGTCTTCATCTCGGCCGGCGTCGAGACCGTCTCCCGCTACGTCAAGGGCAGCTCGGACGGCCTGCCCGACACCATGAACCCGCTCTTCGACGCGGCCCGGGCCCGCACCGAGGCCCGCGCGGCCGGCGGCGCGGACGACTGGCACGACCCGCGCGAGGACGGCCTGGTGCCGGACGTCTACATCGCCATGGGCCAGACCGCGGAGAACCTCGCCCAGCTCAAGGGCGTCACCCGCCGCGACATGGACGAGTTCGGCGTCCGCAGCCAGAACCTGGCCGAGAAGGCCATCGCGGACGGCTTCTGGGCCCGCGAGATCACCCCGGTGACGACGCCGGACGGCACCGTCGTCAGCAAGGACGACGGCCCGCGCGCCGGGGTCACCCTGGAGGGCGTGGAGGGCCTCAAGCCGGTCTTCCGCCCCGACGGCCTGGTCACCGCCGGCAACTGCTGCCCGCTGAACGACGGCGCGGCCGCGCTCGTCATCATGTCGGACACCAAGGCCCGCGAGCTGGGCCTGACCCCGCTGGCCCGGATCGTCTCCACCGGCGTCTCCGGCCTCTCCCCCGAGATCATGGGCCTCGGCCCGGTCGAGGCCTCCAAGCAGGCCCTGAAGCGCGCGGGGCTGTCCGTCTCGGACATCGACCTGGTCGAGATCAACGAGGCCTTCGCGGCCCAGGTGATCCCCTCCTACCGGGACCTCGGCATCGACCTGGACCGGCTGAACGTCAACGGCGGCGCGATCGCGGTCGGCCACCCCTTCGGCATGACCGGCGCCCGCATCACCACCACGCTGATCAACTCGCTCCAGTGGCACGACAAGCAGTTCGGCCTGGAGACCATGTGCGTCGGCGGCGGGCAGGGCATGGCCATGGTCATCGAGCGCCTGAGCTGAGCCGGGCTCTCAGAAGAACTTCACGATGACCCGTTTGGGCCAATAGCGGACGGGTAAGGGTTGGGTCACGTTCCGCCGCGACCCAACCCGTTTTCTTTATCTTCCCTTCATCTTCGGTCGACAGAGCGCGATCACCCGGTCGCATTCCGTAGAGAATTGTTCTCCGGAAAAGCTCGACAATGTCGGACGTCACAGATGAAAAGGGCATTACGCCCTGCCGGGATTTGCCTCGGTGCGGCACTGTTGGGGTGACCGCCTGTTCAGATCCTCGCAAGGGGTGCCCCCGTGACCGTCCTCCTTCTCGCCGTGCTCGCGCTGGTCACCGTGCTCGCCGTGGCCACGCTGCTGTCCGTGCGTGCCATGCGGCGCCGCCTGGAGTCGGACCTGGAGTCCACCGTCCGCCGCGCCGTGGCCGTGGCACTCGCCGAGGACCGGGAGCGTGAGATAGCCGAGGCGCGCACTTTCTGGGCCGAACAGGAGGCCCGCGCCGCAGAGGATTCCGTGACTCCCGAGGAGATCGAGGCCGTCGAAAGCCTCGACGCCCTCGTGGCCGAGAACACGCTCTTCCTGCCGGCTCCCCGCGGATTCATCGACGAGTCCGGGGAAATGGACCCGGAGTTCGCGGACGCGCTGCGTTCCGCGCTCGAGGAGATGATCACCGAGGGTGATCGGGTGGCCCGCCCGAGCCACCCCGCCGAGCCCGGCTTCATCCCGCAGCCGACGCCGACCCCCGAGTGGACCGACCTGCGCCTGCTCGAGCTCGTCGAGGTCGGCACCGCCCTCAAGGACGTCCGCCCCGGCCCGATGGGCACCCTCGACGTCTACGTCTTCGAGGACGAGACCACGCTGTGCGTCGCCCCCGGCGACGCGGAGACCGGCGCCCTCATCCGCGAGGCGGTCGCCTCCGGCACTCCCGTCCGCCTCCTGGGCACCTCGCGCCTCCCGGGCGCCCACGCCCTGACCTTCGCCCTCTCGGACGACGAGACGGTCTACGTCCTCGCCGACCGGGTGGTCGCAAGCCTCTGAGACCGGTGTGCCTCCGCGCGGAGGCACAGGTGCGAACCCCAGGGGCACGGGGAACTGCGGGGGAACTGCGCGAGCAACCACCGTTGTGCGGATGCCCCCGGCAACAGGGCCGTCCCCACGCCGGTGGTTGCTCGCGCCCGCGCGAACGAGCCGCACATCGGCAGAGCCCCGCGCCCCTGGGTAGCGACACTCGGCGTGCTGCCTAGAACTCCGCGATGGCCCTCAGCGCGTCCGCGAGGATCCGGTCCGCATCCGGACCCTCCGTCGTGGCGAGCGTGAGCGCCAGGTCGTGCGCCGCCACCGCGATCTGATCCCCCACCACGAACGCCCCGGCGTCGGGAATCTCCGCGGCCGCCCCGGACGCCCGCGCCAGCTTGCGGGCGAGTTCCAGGCCCGCCGGGGCCTGACGCGTGAGTGAACTCTGCGGCATCGCGCGGAATCGGTCCGCCAAACGCTCGGCGGCGGCGAGAAGTGGTGTGGGATCGGGCATGCGCCGAGCGTATCCGCGCATCACGGATGAGAGCACCCGCGACCGGGTACGGGAGCCTCGACGCCGACTGTTGCCAAGCCTCGGCCCCTGCGGCACAGTCGTGAAACGGACCGCTCTATCGGAGGCGCCCAGTGACCCTCATGTACTCCGCAGAGACCCATCAGAACCTGATCTCCCGGATCCCCGTCGTGACGGGCCGGAGCATCGACGACTGGCTTCACGCCGTGGCCGAAGGGCCGGGGCTCCACCGCTGTGAGGAGAAGATCGAGTGGCTCCGGCGCGAGTACGAGATCTCGTACGGCTACGCCAAGGCGCTCGTCCACGAGTACGACCTGCGCCGGGCCGCCGCACGCATGTAGGGAGGGGCTTGCGGGTCCGCGAAGTGGCCTGAGCATGTCAGACCAGTTCGCGGACCCGTGCCCGGAGCCGGACTCGAACCGGCACGGCCTCCCGGCCAGCGAGGTTTAAGCTCGCCGTGTCTGCGTTCCACCATCCGGGCGTATTCCCGAGGCAAAGCCTATCCGGAGCTGTGCACCGCTCGTGCACGGATGTCGGGAAGTTGGCTCATTTTACCGGACTCTGACAATACGTCAGTGCAGCTCGGAGGGGGCGTGCGCCCGGCGCGCAGGCACCGCGGTGCGTGCTGCCCCCCAAGAGCGACCCTGAGAAGGGCCCCGAGACGTCCCCGAGGAGTCGGAGACGGTGTCATACCGGGGAAGGAGCAACGGTCCGTGCTTCGGGCCGACTTCCGGGCCGGTAACGGCCGAGAGGATGAAGAGGCGGTCAGTCGTCGGCCGCACTCCTGCTCTCGCACCAGCCCGTTCCGACCCTCGGAGTCCCACCGTGACCACCACTGCTCTGCGCACCGCCGCAGCTCGAGCCTCGGACCTGTCCAAGGTCTACGGCTCCGGCGACACCCGCGTCACCGCTCTGGACCACGTCTCGGTGGAGTTCTACCGAGGCGAGTTCACCGCCATCATGGGCCCGTCGGGCTCCGGCAAGTCGACCTTGATGCACTGCATGGCCGGCCTCGACAGCGTCAGCTCCGGCTCGGCCCGGATCGGCGAGGTCGAGCTGAACGGCCTGAAGGACAAGGCGCTCACCAAGATGCGCCGGGATCAGATCGGCTTCATCTTCCAGGCGTTCAACCTGTTGCCGACGCTGACCGCGCTGGAGAACATCACCCTGCCGATGGACATCGCCGGCCGCAGGGCCGACAAGGTCTGGCTGGACCGGGTGATCGCCACGGTCGGCCTGGCCGACCGCCTGGGCCACCGGCCCAGCCAGCTCTCCGGCGGCCAGCAGCAACGCGTCGCCTGCGCCCGCGCGCTGGCCTCGCGGCCCGAGATCATCTTCGCGGACGAGCCCACCGGCAACCTCGACTCCCGTTCGGGCGCGGAGATCCTCGGGTTCCTGCGCTCCTCCGTGCGCGAGCTCGGCCAGACCATCGTCATGGTCACCCACGACCCGGTCGCCGCCTCCTACGCGGACCGCGTCGTCTTCCTCGCCGACGGGCGCATCGTCGACGAGCTCCAGGCCCCCACGGCCGACGGCGTCCTGGACCGCATGCGCCGGTTCGACGCCAAGGGCCGGACCAGCTGAGCGACGACGGGGATCGAAGAGCTCATGTTCAAGACCGCACTGCGCAACGTGCTGTCCCACAAGGGGCGGCTGCTGATGACGATGCTCGCCGTCGTCCTGGGCACGGCCTTCGTGGCCGGCACCCTGGTCTTCTCCGACTCGGTCAGCACGGCGCTGAAGAACAGCCTTTCGCACAACTACGACAACGTCTCCGTCCGCGTGGAGAACAGCGCGGCCGGTGAGGACCGCAGCGCCCAGGACAACACCAGCGACGCCAAGCCGCTGACCGATGCGACGCTGCGCCAGATCCGCGCCCTGCCGGGCACCGCCTCCGCGGTCGGCGCCGTCGAGGGCTTCGCCGGGATATCCGATCCGAACGGCAACCTGATCGGCGGGCGCGGCGAGACGCAGGGCGCCAACTTCAGCCCCGGCGCCGACGGCGCCGACACGCGCTACCCGATGGCCCAGGGCTCCGGCCCGGCCACCTCCACGCAGATCGCCGTCGACCAGCGCACCGCCCAGAAGAACGGCTTCAAGGTCGGCGACACGATCCGCGTCGCCGTCAACGGCCCGGTCATGAAGCTGACCGTCTCCGGCATCTTCACCTCCGACGACCCGGCGCTCAGCTCCGGCGGTTCGCTGGTGCTGTTCGACACCGCGACGGCCCAGCGGCTCTACACCGCGCCGGGCCAGTACGGCTGGATCGACGCCCTGGCCAAGCCCGGCACCGGCCAGGAGGCGCTGGAGTCGCAGATCGGGCAGGTCGTTCCGCACAGCGGCAACATCACCCTGCACACCGGCGCCTCCCTGACCGCCGACGCCAAGCAGATGGTCGAGGACGACTCGAAGAACATGAAGACGGCGCTGCTGTTCTTCGCGGGCGTCGCACTGTTCGTCGGGATCTTCCTGATCTCCAACACCTTCACCATGCTGATCGCGCAGCGCACCCGCGAGCTGGCCCTGATGCGCGCCCTCGGCGCGAGCCGCAAGCAGGTGCGGCGGTCGGTGCTGCTGGAGGCGCTGCTGGTCGGCCTCACCGCGTCCGTGGCGGGTCTCGGCGCCGGCGTCGGCATCGGCGCGGCGCTGAAGGCCTGGGCCGGTTCCAGCGGCAACCTCCCCGGCGGCGGCCTGACGGTCACTCCGTCGACGGTCCTGATCACGCTCGCGGTCGGCACCGTCGTCACCGCGCTCGCCGCGCTCTTCCCGGCGCTGCGCGCCTCCCGGGTCCCCCCGGTGGCGGCGATGAGCAGCAACGACCAGCCGGTCTCGCAGAAGAGCCTGGTGGTGCGGAACACCATCGGTCTGGTGCTGGCGGGCCTGGGCGTGGGCGTGGTGCTGCTCGGCGTCTCCCAGGGCGGCAGCGCCGGCCGGATGCCGGTCGCGCTGGGCGCGCTGCTGGTGATGCTCGGCGTCTTCGTGCTCACCCCCCTGCTGTCGCGACCGATCATCGCGGCCACGGGTCCGCTGTTCCGGCGCCTGTTCGGCATCAGCGGCACGCTCGCCAAGCAGAACGCCATCCGCAACCCGCGCCGCACCGCGGCCACCGCCTCGGCGCTGACCATCGGCGTCACGCTGATCACCGCGCTGACGGTCATCGGCACGTCGATCAGCACCACGATCACCAGGCAGGTCACCGCCAACATGAAGGCGGACTACGCGGTCGGCATGCAGTTGGGCGACCGGGTCTCGCCGCAGCTGCTCGCGCAGCTGAAGTCCGCGAAGGGCGTCACCGCCGCCAGCGCCGGCGACTCGCAGTACCTCAAGGTCGACGGCCAGGACCTCTCGCTGAGCGGCTACGACGCGAGCAGCTTCGACCAGCTGGTCGCACCGGACCTGACACAGGGGACGGTCGACGCCTTCAGGCAGGGTCAGCTCCTGATCGACACGGACCAGGCCAAGACCCTGAACGTCTCGGTCGGCAGCACCGTCCAGGTGGCCTACCCGAACGGCACCTCCGGCAGGCTGACGGTCGGCGGCGTCTACCCGAAGAGCGGCCTCCTCGGCCCGGCCCTGCTGAGCGAGCAGGCCCTGGCGGGCCACACCCTGGCCCCGTACTACAACGTCGTCCTGGTCAAGATGGACGGCGGCGCCTCGGCCGCCAACGAGCAGTCGCTGCGCGACGCCACGGGTCTGAACCCGCTGGTCAAGATCCAGTCGCAGCAGCAGATGGTCGACCAGTTCAACTCGCTGATCTCGATGATGCTGACGATCCTCTACGCGCTGCTGGGCATGGCGGTCCTGATCGCCATCCTGGGCGTGGTCAACACGCTGGCCATGTCGGTCTTCGAGCGCAAGCGCGAGCTGGGCATGCTGCGGGCGGTCGGGCTCGACCGTCGCGGGGTCAAGCAGATGGTCCGGCTGGAGTCCGTGGTCATCGCGGTCTTCGGCGCGGCGATGGGCGTCGCCATCGGCACCTTCCTCGCCTGGGCGGCCAACGGCCTGCTGAAGTCGAGCCTCTCCGGCCTCACCACGGCCCTGCCCTGGGGCCGCCTCGCCCTCTTCATCGCCCTGGGCGCCACGGTCGGCCTCCTCGCCGCCCTCTGGCCCGCCCGCCGAGCCGCCAGGCTCGACATCCTCGGCGCGATCAAGACGGACTGACGGACTGACGGACTGACGGACCGTCGCAACAGCACCGCCACAGCACCCCCAGGGGGCGCGGGACTCGTTCCCGCGCCCCCTGGCGTGTCAGCGCGACCTCGTATTGTCCGGGCATGACCCTCGCCGCGATCGACGCGCTCCTGGCTCAGCCCTTCCCGCAGGCAGCGGCCAAGGACGGCAGCAGCGGACCCGGCCATCTGGTGCTGACACTGCGCCAGAGCCGGGAGTTCTGGGACGACGTCGACGACGCGGCCTCCAGCGCGGCCTACGCGGAGTTCGAGGCGGAGCTTGCCGCCCTGGCGGCCACCCTCACCGCGCGGTGGGGGGAGCCGGGCGCCGTCGATCTGCTGCCGTTCCTGCGGGCAGGCCTGGAGGGTGAGCACGTGCCCGAGCCTCTGGATCTCCTGAGCCAGTACGTCGGCCGCATGCAGGTGTGGACGCCGCGCGGCGGCACCCGCTGGCTGGCTCTGGCCGTCGGGCAGTGGGACAAGGAGCTTCCCGTGGAACTCGTCGCCGCCGTCGGGACGGTGGAGCTCCGCCCCTGAACGTGCCAGCGCCCCCGCCCGTGGGAACGGGCGGGGGCGCTTACGGCAGCGGTGCCGGTCATGAGCACCACGGTCTGTGGTCCGGCGACGCTGCCGGGCTGAGAGGTGGGCCGGAGCGGTACCGGCCCTGGGGCCGTCAGGCGGAGACCTTCTCCTTGGCGGGAGCCGGAATCACCGGGGCCGGGGCCGCGGCCTCGACGAACACCTCACGCGGCGTCTCCATCTCCACCAGGGAGACGGTCTCGCGCTTGAGGAACATCGCCAGGGTCCAGTCCGCGAAGACGCGGACCTTGCGGTTCATGGTCGGCACGCGGCTGCCGTGGTACAGGCGGTGGAACCACCAGGCGGGGCGGCCCTTCAGCTTGTACTTGCCGAAGAGGATCGCCACACCCTTGTGCAGGCCGAGACCGGCGACCGCACCCAGGTTCTTGTGCTTGTACTCCTTCTGCGGGAAGCCACGCATGCCGGAGATGACGTTGTCACCGAGGACGATGGCCTGACGCACCGCGTGCTGGGCGTTCGGCGGGCACCAGGCGCCCTCGCCGACGGCGAGGTCCGGGACCTGGGCGTTGTCGCCGGCGGACCAGACGTTGTCGAAGCCCTGGACCTGGAGGGTCGGGGCGGTGTCGACGTGGCCGCGCGGGCCGAGCGGCAGGCCGAAGTTGGCCAGCGCCGGGTTCGGCTTGACGCCGGCGGTCCACACGATGGTGGAGGCGTCGACCTCGATGCCGTTCTTCAGCACGACGTGCTTGTCGACGCACGACTCCATCGAGGTCTCGATGTAGATCTCGATACCGCGCTCCTCGAGCTTCTCCTTGGTCCACAGACCGAGGTCCGGGCCCATCTCGGGGAGGATGCGGTTGGCTGCCTCGACCACGATGAAGCGCATGTCCTCACGCTTCACGTTGTGGTAGATCTTCGCCGAGTCGCGGGCCATGTCCTCGATCTCGGCGATCGTCTCGATGCCGGCGAAGCCGCCACCGATGACGACGAAGGTCAGCGCCTGCTTGCGCACCGCCTCGTCGGTCGTGGACTCGGCACGGTCGAGCTGGGCCACGACGTGGTTGCGGAGGCTGATGGCCTCCTCGACCGACTTCATGCCGATGCCGTGCTCCGCCAGACCCGGGATCGGGAAGGTGCGGGACACCGAGCCCATCGCGACGACGAGGTAGTCGAAGGGGATCTCGTAGGGGTCGCCCGCGGCCGGGTGCACGGTGGCCACCTTGCGGTCCTGGTCGACCGAGGTGACGTGACCCGTCAGGACCTCGGCCTTGGAAAGGACGCGGCGCAGCGGGGCGACGAGGTTGCGAGGCGCGACGTTGCCGCCGGCCGCCTCGGGGAGGAAGGGCAGGTACGTCATGTACGACCGCGGGTCGACGACCGTGACGGTCGCCTCCCCGTAGCGCATCTTCTTGAGGATGCGCATCGCGGCATACAGGCCGACGTAGCCACCGCCGACAATCAGGATGCGAGGACGCTCCGTGGTGCTCATATCCGAAAGTATCCACCCCCTCCTCGCCTGGCATTTGTGGGCCTGGTCACAAGGGTCTGGACAGCACCTGCTACACTTCGCGCCCCCATGAGGCGGGTCTCCCCCACCGCTCACACCCGCGATCGCCATGGTGTGAATTTCCGCAGCTCGACGGCCTCATTGCGATTGTGCGTGCGACGGCGGCACGTCGCCTCCGATCCGGCGGGCAGGGTCGCCGGGACGCCTTCGGTCCCACAATTCGGACGAAGCACCCCAGCGGCCCCGCCAGGCGACGGGAACTCCATGTGAAGAAATTCACGAACATTTCTCGGCGGGACGCGCCGAGAGTCCGCGCAGGGCCCGTGGAGGGCCCGCAGAAGGCCTGCGGAAGGCCCGGGGCGCGCGCCAGGCGCGCCCCGACCAGGCGTCAGAGCAGCGTGCTCCAGGCGATTCCGTCGAGGATGTCGTGCTCGCTGACGACCAGCTCGGCGGCCCCGGTCCGCTCCATGATCGCCAGCAGGACCAGGGCGCCCGCCACGATCACGTCGACCCGCCCCGGATGCATGACGGGGATCGCCGCGCGCTCCTCATGGGTGGAGGCCAGCAGCCGTGTCGCGACCGCCCGGACGTCCGCGACCGGGATCCGGGAGCGGTGGATCAACTCGCTCCGGTACGAGGGCAGCCCGAGAGCGATCCCGGCCACGGTGGTGACCGTCCCCGCCAGACCGACCAGCGTGGCCCCGGTGTCCAGCGGGACCGTCTCGGCGGCCTGGTCCAGCGCCTTGGCGATGTCGGCGCGCATCGCGTCGAAGTCCTCGCCGTGCCGCTCGGTCATCCGCACGCAGCCGATGTCGACCGAGCGGGCCGCCTCGACCCGGTCCGTGCCCAGCACGAACTCCGTCGAACCGCCGCCGAGATCGAAGACCAGGTAGGGGCCGCCCTCGCCGTTCAGCTCCTTGGTGGCGCCGGTGAAGGAGAGCTGCGCCTCCTCGTCGCCGGTGATCACCTCGGGGTCGACGCCGAGGATCTCGCGCACTCCGGCGACGAACTCCTCGCGGTTCTCCGCGTCACGCGAGGCGCTGGTGGCCACGAAGCGCAGCCGTGTCGCGCCGAGCTCGCGGATGATCGCGGCGTAGTCGCGGCAGGCGGCGAACGTCCGCTCCAGCGCCTCCGGCGCGAGCCGACCGGTGCGGTCCACGCCCTGGCCGAGGCGGACGATGGTCATCCGGCGGTCCAGCTCGTGCAGCTCACCGGTCGCCGGGTCCAGGTCGGCGACGAGCAGGCGGATGGAGTTGGTGCCGCAGTCGACACCGGCCACTCGCGTCAGGCTCACGCTTCCTCGCCCTCCGTCGTCGCATCCGCCGCCGGCTCGGCGGTCCCGTCGGCGCAGACGCACGGGCCCTTGCGCCACCACTCCGGCAGCGCGGCCAGCGCCTCGTCGCCGAGCGGGTTCACACCCGGACCCGCCGCCAGCGAGTGGCCGACCAGGACGTGCAGGCACTTGACCCGGTCCGGCATGCCGCCTGCGCTCGGGAAGCCCTCCAGCACCTCGATCGCGTCGCGACGGGCGATGTAGTCCTCGTGTGCCTTGCGGTAGCCCTCAGCGAGCTCCGGGTCCTCGGCGAGCCGGGCCGTCTGCTCCTTCATCATGCCGTCGGCCTCCAGCGTGCCGATCAGCGAGGCGGCGCGGGGGCAGGTCAGGTAGTAGAGGGTCGGGAACGGCGTGCCGTCCTCGAGGCGCGGGGCCGTCTCGACCACGTCGGGCAGGCCGCAGGGGCAGCGGTGGGCGACGGCGCGCAGGCCGCGCGGAACGCGGCCCAGCTGGGCCTCGACGGCGGCGCGGTCGGCCTCGGAGACAGGACCGGAAACGGGGGATTGGTCGTGCGACATGTCTCTATTCTTCAGTCATTCGTCAGTGTGCGACGTGGTCCGCCGTGTCGAGGGAGCCGAGCAGGCTCTGGTACCAGGGCTGTGAGGCCTGTTGCTGCGCCGTCGGCGACGCGCTCGGCGTGGCCGAGGGGTTCACAGCTGTGAACGGGGTGTCGCCAGGAAAGGCGAAGTGGAGCCGCTGTCGTGCCTGCGCCTCGACGAACGCCGGGTCCTGCCAGCGGGCCTTCTCCCGGCGCAGCTCGTCCACCTGGCGCTGCGCCTGCTGCTGCGCCGCGCGCTGCTGGTCGATCTGCGAGCGCTGGGCGATGAACTGCCGCATCGGGTACGCGAGCGCGGCCACGAGCGCGCACACCACGAGGGCGAGCACGGCAGCGCGGCCGGTGAGCCGAGGCCGTTTCCGGCCCTGCTGCTGGTTGGCCACCGCTGTCCCTCCCATGTTCGCAGCCCCTCCGTGCCCTGTGCGCTCCATGACCTGTGGACGCCGGGCCCTGTGGGCTCCGTGCCCCGTGCGCGACGACGCCCCGCCGCCCCCACCCTAGAGGGTGAAGGCGACGAGGCGTTGGAGGAGCAGGCTCAGCCGTTGAAGCGCGGGAAGGCGCCGCGGCCGGCGTACTCGGCGGCGTCGTCGAGGATCTCCTCGATGCGCAGCAGCTGGTTGTACTTGGCGACGCGCTCGGAACGGGCCGGGGCGCCGGTCTTGATCTGGCCGCAGTTGGTGGCGACGGCCAGGTCGGCGATGGTGACGTCCTCGGTCTCGCCGGAGCGGTGGGACATCATGCAGCGGTAGCCGTTGCGCTGGGCCAGCTCGACGGCGTCCAGGGTCTCGGTCAGCGAACCGATCTGGTTGACCTTCACCAGCAGGGCGTTGGCGGCGCCCTCCTTGATGCCGCGGGCCAGACGCTCCGGGTTGGTGACGAACAGGTCGTCGCCGACGAGCTGGACCTTGTCACCGAGCTCGGCGGTGATGGTCTTCCAGCCGTCCCAGTCGTCCTCGAACAGCGGGTCCTCGATGGAGACCAGCGGGTACGCGGCGACGAGCTCCGCGTAGTACGCGGTCATCTCGGCGGCGGAGAGCGGCTTGCCCTCGAACTGGTAGGCGCCGTCCTTGTAGAACTCGGAGGCGGCGACGTCCAGGGCCAGCGCGATGTCGCGGCCGGGGGTGTAGCCCGCGCCCTTGATCGCCTCGATGATCAGGTCCAGGGCCTCGCGGTTGGAGTCGAGGTTCGGCGCGAAGCCGCCCTCGTCACCCAGGCCGGTGGACAGGCCACGGGCCTTCAGCACGCCCTTGAGCTGGTGGTAGACCTCGACACCCCAGCGCAGCGCCTCGGAGAAGGACTCCGCGCCGATCGGGGCGATCATGAACTCCTGGATGTCCACGTTGGAGTCCGCGTGCGAACCGCCGTTGAGGATGTTCATCATCGGCACCGGCAGCACGTGGGCGTTCGGGCCGCCCAGGTAGCGGAACAGCGGCAGGTCGCTGGCCTCGGAGGCGGCGTGCGCGACGGCGAGCGAGACGCCCAGGATCGCGTTGGCGCCCAGCGACGACTTGTCGGCGGTGGCGTCCAGGTCGAGCATGGCCTGGTCGATCAGGCGCTGCTCGGTGGCGTCGTAGCCGACCAGCTCCGGGCCGATCTGCTCGATGACGGCCAGGACGGCCTTCTCCACACCCTTGCCGCCGTAACGGGACTTGTCACCGTCGCGGAGCTCCAGGGCCTCGAAGGCACCGGTGGACGCGCCCGACGGAACGGCGGCGCGGCCGGTGCTGCCGTCGTCGAGGCCGACCTCGACCTCGACGGTGGGGTTGCCACGCGAGTCGAGAATCTCCCGCGCTACGACGACGTCGATAGACGGCACAACTGTCTCCTCAGGGGGATGCGGGTTGTTACGCACTGAGCCTAGCCTCTGTGCCCGCCCGGACCCCTCAGGCCCTTGCGCCTGTCTTGCCTGGCGGAACGCCGGGCGGCCGCTACCGGTGGGTAGCGGCCGCCGGCGCCCCTGCGCGGCCGACAGGCCTACTTCACGACGAGCCTCTCGCCGATGTGGAGCATGTCCGGGTTGCCCCCGATGGTGGCGCGGTTCTCCGCGTACAGCCTCTGCCAGCCGCCGAGGATGTGGTGGGCTGCGGCGATCTTCGAGAGCGTGTCGCCGGGCTTGACGCTGTAGTTCCCCGAGCCGCCGTGCCGCGCGGGCGGCTTGCTGCTCGGACCGCTCGGCTTCGGCGCGGGCTTGCGGTGCTTTCCGGTGCCGACGACCGGCGCCGGACCGCCCTTGTGCAGCCCGGCCCGAGGGCCGCAGACGGGCCAGGCGCCGGGGCCCTGGCTGTCGAGGACGCGCTCAGCGACGGATATCTGCTCCCCCTTGGACGCGTGGTTCGCGGTGGACGCGTACGCGCCGCCGCCGTAGGCGCGCCAGGTGGACGCGGAGAACTGGAGCCCCCCGTAGTACCCGTTGCCGGTGTTGATGGACCAGTCGCCACCGCTTTCACACTGGGCGACCTTGTCCCAGGTCGAGACGGGCGCGGCGCTCGCGCCCGTGGCGGCGATCAGCGGCAGCGCCACAGCGGCGCCGGCGACGGAGGTGGTGGCCATGATGACCCTGGCCTTGTTCACACGGACACGACGATGACGGCCGGTGCCAGAGAAGAGCATGCGGGATTCCCTCTCCGACGCCTGCGAGGTGAGCTGTCGGGTTCGGGCCGCAGAGGATGGCCCGGACGCTCACGCGTCTTCACCCCAAGCCGTCCGCGCCTTCGCGCGTTCGGCGACTTACCTGGGTCCCCCGCTCCTGTCCGGTCGTCAACTCGGCGTATCCCGCCTCACGGTGGACAGGACTCGGCGTCCCGTTCGACGGGTGTCCACTGCTGTGGACCTCAGGGAGGCTAAGCGGGTTTTCATATGAATCTCAATCACGACACGAATCCCACTGTTTCGCACACTTCCCACTCGTCACGGAATCGCCGCACCGCACATGGGTTGACCTGCGGTTCTCGCATTGGCGCGGTATCAGCTGTGAGCTGCGTTACGGCACATCAATGGAGAAAGCGCTAAGCGACGCGCTCACGCCGAGTTTCTGACGAAACGTCGTCAACGCTTTTCAGCCGCGCACAAGGACTCGTCGGCGCGATCTGCGCCATTCCGACAGCGCCGTCCGTACCTGAGCGTCGGTGAGAACGGCCCGCACTCCGATCCACGGGAGCGCCCGTCCGACGATCTCGGCCAACCGCTCCCGGACGACCGCCTCCCCCAGCAGGTCCGACGCCTCGCAGGTCCGGACGACATCGACGTAGACGGACCTGACGCGCTGGAAGCCGACGTACCAGCGCAGGTCGGCCTCCAGGCCCTTGACGGCCTTGGGCGCGACCCCACGCACCGCCCGCCGCCAGATCGCCCGCACCCTGCGGCGCTCCACCTCGTTGCGGTAGCCGAAGCGCTCCAGGTGCATGGCCAGGTCGTGCAACGGGTCGCCGACCATGGCGAGTTCCCAGTCGATCAGCGTGGGCGTCCCGCCGTCGGCGGGGACGATGATGTTGCCGGCGTGGAGGTCGCCGTGGAGCAGGATGAACGGACGGCTCGTCAGCGGCGGCACGCGATCGGCGAAGCGCTGCAACGCGTCGTCGGGGAAGGCGAGTCCGCGCAACAGCGGCCCGTA
This sequence comes from Streptacidiphilus anmyonensis, assembly GCF_000787855.1. Taxonomy (GTDB): domain Bacteria; phylum Actinomycetota; class Actinomycetes; order Streptomycetales; family Streptomycetaceae; genus Streptacidiphilus; species Streptacidiphilus anmyonensis. The sequence goes on from NZ_BBPQ01000001.1 coordinate 225,569, forward strand.
GTCGCGCAGTACGGCGGGGGCCGTCTCCTGCTGGGCGTAGCGCACCTGCGCCATGAGGAAGCCCCGACTGTCGCCGTCGCTCGGCCAGTCCTCGGGTCGCCTCGGCAGCTTCTCCACGCGAACGGCCGCCAACTCGGCGAAGAAGGCAGCCAGCCAGGCGTGGATCCGCTCCTCGGGGACCGCGTTGCCGCGCAGCCGACGATCCGCCAAGGACTCACCCGGCGTGAAGGAGTGAAGGCGTTCGTTCAGCACCTGGGGAGCGCCGCCCACGCAGCCCTTGAGCGACTCCAGGATCTCCGTCTCCGACCACACGACCCGGTCGAAGCAGTACGTCTGACGTCGTGGCGACCGGAGCAGGGCCGGGGTTCCGCCCAGGTCGACCTCGACGTTCCGGTGTCGGAATCCCGTCAGCGCGACCCCATGACGAGCCAGCCACCAGACCGTCAACCCCGGGCACAGCCAGAAAGCCACCGCGAGCCGGCGTTTGGCCTTGGTGGCGCTGGGGTGAGGGTCCGGGCCTGGGATGGCTGCCCCCGCATGAGGAGAGGCGGTCGATGTTTGACCGCACTCTACTGCGGGAACTCGTGCCTCGCTCGACGGACTGGCCCATCGCAGCCGACCAATCTCACCTGGGGACAAAAGCCCTGGTCAGAACCTCCATCTCGGCCACGACCGCACGCGCTCCGAGTTCGGTCAGGCGAGCGGCGTTCGTCCTGCCCTCCGGAACGAACCCGATGAAGGCGATGCCTGCCTCCCGCGCCGCCTCGGCGTCGGCCTCCGAGTCACCGATCAGGGCCACTCCGGCCCGGTCGACCACGCCCAGGCCGCGCAGCGCCCGCTCGATGCAGTCGGAGTGCGGCTTCATCCGCCACGGCTCCCGCGGATCGCGACCGTGTATGCCTCCGGTGAAACGTTCCAGCAGTCCTTCTCTTCTCAAGCAGCCGTCGATCGCGTCCCACGCGTTGTTGCTCGCCACCGCCAACGGGATCGACAGACCCTCGATCAGGTCCCGCACCCCGGGCGTCAGCTGCGCCGTCGAGACGGCCTCGCACTCCCGCTCGGTCAGCCACTTCTCCGCCTCCGCGAGCGCGGCGCTCGCCACGCCCCGCATCCTCCGCAGGATCGTGTGAGCGTTCCGCTCCTGCTCCAGACCGGTCAGGTCCGCATCGTGCCCGCGAAGGATCTCGCGGAGGTCATCGGCCATCCGTCCGGTGTCATGTCCCTCGAAGAGGCGGCAGACGGGTCCGTCGAAATCGAAGAGCAAGGCGCGCACATCCGCGGTCCATGCCCGGTCGAGCGCGAATCCTGATGCGGGTGGGATCATCAGGCCAGTTTGTAGGGGCGTGCCCGCCCTGACCAGACGGACTCGAACCATCGCTCCGCCGTCGCGACCGGTATCTCGAACAGTGGCGCCTCCAGTCCGAACACGTCCTGGATCTTTGTGGGTTCGCCGTCTCCGAGCGGAACGTCCCGGTCCAGGAACTCGTACAGCCCCTGGAGGGCGAGCCGGCGGTTGACGATGTAGAGCTTCATGACCGGCGTCAGCGGCACCGCCTTGATGTCGACCGTGAAGACGCCCTCCGGCTCGTCGATCGCCAGGGTCTCCAAAGTCAGCTGCAACGACCGTACTTGGTGGCGGGTGATCTCCGCCTGCCGCATCCGGGGAGCCGGATCGTCGGGGTCGGCCACCGCGTAGGGCACCGCCAGCTTGGCGGTCGGATCGGGCAGCAGCAGGCGCAACCGGATCTCGCGCGGCGGCGAGGCGCCCCCCAGGGCCCTCAGCCGGTCGAGCTTGGGCGCCAGGCTCAGCGCCAGCGTCTCCGCCGTGAACCCGAAGTAGTCGATGGCGACCTCGGATTCGGCGAGCACCCGGTCCAGGATGTCGTCCAGCACGTCGATCGCCTGGGACGACTGGGGCTCGCCCGCCGCGTCGGCGACGACGGGAGGAGCGCCCCGGCCCCCCGTGATCAGTCCCTCGGCCAGGAGTTCACGCAGCGCCCTCTGCACCGTGGACGGCGCCACGTCGTACTGGTGGGCCATGACGCCCCGCGACGGCAGGCGTTCGCCGGGCCGCATGGCCTTGATCTGGTCCCGCAGCGCCGCGACGACCCGCTCGGTCGCCGTCTCCGGCTCCGCGCCCATACGCGCCACCTCCCCGCCGGTTGACTACCCATTTTGAGCCAGTCAGGAACTGTCCACCAGAAGTTGACCGCACGTCAGTTTATGGATCAGTCAACTTCGGGACAATTCCCGTAGTGGTGGTCATCTCGGTCAGCTTGCGCCAAGTTGACCGAGTCGGCCACGACGGGGGAAGCAGCATCCCGGCGCCGGCCGACGCTGTCCGGCACCCGTGTCTCCCCCTCCCCTGAGCCGCTGCGGGTTCCGAGGAGGAAATCCATGAAGGCACTGTTCCGCCCACCAGGTGTCGCCACCGCACTCGCACTCGTCCTGCTGGTCGAGTGGTGGGTCACCCGGCACGTCCCCGGCCTGGGCTTCGCCCTGCTGGCGGCGACGGCTCTGTTCAAGAAGCAGTACGCGCAGGGCGCGCAGCTCTGCATCACCCTGTTCGCGCTCTACGTCCTGCTCAACCGCCGCTGACGGAGAACTCCACCGGCAGTTGCCTGAGCCCCCGCATGATGAGGCCGCCGCGCCAGCGCAGTTCGGCTGGGTCGGCGGCCAACGTGATGTCCGGGACGCGGCGCAGCAGGGCGGAGAGGGCGTACTGGGCCTCGAGCCGTGCCAGCGGAGCGCCGATGCAGTAGTGGATGCCGAGGCCGAAGGCGATGTGGGGGTTGTCCCGGCGGGCGAGGTCGAGGGTGTCCGGGCCCGGGAAGCGGGCGGGATCGCGGTCGGCGGCGGCGAGGACGACCAGGACCGGATCGCCCGGGGCGATGTCCTGGCCGCCGAGGGTGAGCGGCTCGGTGGCGAAGCGCCAGGTGGCGATCTCGACCGGGCCGTCGAAGCGGAGCAGTTCCTCGACGGCCGACTCCAGCGGCGCGGTCTCGCCCCGGGACAGGGCCCCCTGCAGCCCCGTCCGCTGCTCGGGGTGGGTGAGCAGCGCGAACATGCCGTTGCCGATGAGGTTGACCGTGGTCTCGAAGCCGGCGAAGAGCAGGATGAAGGCCATCGCTGCGGCCTCGTTCTCGGTCAGGTGCTCGCCGTGGTCACTGGCCCGGATCAGGCCGGAGATCAGATCCTCGCCCAGGTCCGCGCGCTTGCGGTGGATCAGCTCGGCCAGGTAGCCGCGCATCTTCTTCACGGCCCGGCCGACGCCGCCGCGCGGCGACTGGCCGTGGTGGATCATCATCCCCGCCCAGTCGCGGAAGTCGTCCTGGTCCTCGCGCGGCACCCCGAGCAGGTCGCAGATGGCGTAGATCGGCAGCGGAAACGCGAACTCGTGGATCAGGTCCGCGGTGCCGCGCTGCGCGAAGCCGTCGATCAGGCGGTCTGTGATCTCCCGCACACGCGGCTCGAACGCCGCGATCCGGCGCGGTGTGAACGCCTTCGAGACGAGGCGGCGCAGCCGGGTGTGGTCCGGCGGGTCGATGTTGAGCAGGTGCGTCATCAGGTCCGCGCTGCGTTCGCCCGGGATGCCGACGCGCCCGCTGCGGTGCGCCTGGAGGCTGTGTTTCGCCGGGTTCTTGCTCAGTCGCGTGTCCGCCAGCGCCTGGCGTGCGTCGGTGTAACGCGTCACCAGCCAGGCGTCGACCCCGCTCGGCAGCGTCGTCCAGTGCACCGGCGCGTGCTCCCGCAGCCAGGCGTACGCGGGGTAGGGATTCGCTGCGAACTCATGCGAAAAGAGCGGAGGCGGGGAGACATCGTGCACGCCCCGACGTTAGCCGTTCGGCAAGGTGGGCAGAGACACACTGTCGAACCCACCGGTAGTGAGCTTACGATCGCCCGCAGCGATCGGACCGTGCGGGGGTCCGGGACGTGACGCGCGACGAGGCGCGGGAAATGGGGTTCGGGGCATGGAGCTGAAGGGCGCTGTCGTCGTCATCACGGGCGCGGCCGGCGGCATCGGCGCGGCGTTGGCTCGGCGGTTCGCCGCGGAGGGCGCGCGCGGCCTGCTGCTCGCCGATCTCGACGGTGGAAAGGTCGAGGACCTGGCCCAGGAGCTGGACCGTGCCGGCTGCCACACCGTCGGCGTGGCCAGCGACGTCTCGCGCGAGAGCGATGTGCGCGCACTGGTCGACACCGCCGAGAAGCACCTCGGCCCGGTGGACCTGTTCTGCAGCAACGCCGGCATCGGCAGCGGCGCGGGCATCGAGGCCCGCAACGAGGTCTGGCAGGCGAACTGGGACATCAACGTGATGGCCCACGTCTACGCGGCACGCGCCGTGCTGCCCGGGATGCTGAAGCGGGGCCGCGGCTACCTCCTGAACACCGCGAGCGCGGCCGGCCTGCTGCAGATGCCCGGCGACGCGGCCTACACGGCCACCAAGCACGCGGCGGTGGCCTTCGCCGAGTGGCTGGCCGTCACCTACGGCTCCCAGGGCATCCACGTCAGCGCGCTCTGCCCGCAGGGCGTCCACAGCGGGATGACCGCCCGCGACGACGTCCGCGCGGTCCTGACCGCTTTCGGCAAGCTCATCGAGCCGGAGGCGGTGGCGGACGCGGTGGTCCACGGCCTGGCGGAGGAGCGCTTCCTGATCCTCCCCCACGAGGAGGTCGCGACCTACGAACGCAACCGCACCGCGGACCGCGACGCGTGGCTGACGGGCATGCGCAAGGCCGTCGCGGCGCTCCCGCAGCTGGGCGCCTGAGCGGCCCGGGCCTCCGACGGCCTCTTGACCGGCTTCCGGCGGCTTGCGGCGGCCGCACAGGCGGCTTCCGCCGCCGTCCCGCGTCGCTGTCATCCGGATGGACCTGGCATCCGAGGGGTGACGGCGATGGAGGACGGCGGCTGTCCTGGCGACCGGGGACGGGCCCGCCGCCGCGGTCAGCTCGGACTGACCGCCTTCACCGCCGCGGCCAGGGCACGCGCGCCCTGGTCCGGCGTGGGCAGCAGGGCCGGAACCGGCACCGTCACGCCGTTCTCGACGTAGGCGGTGATCCGCTCCCGGCAGCGTTCCGGCGAGCCGTGCACGATCAGCGCGTCCACGACCTCGTCCGGGACCGAGGCGGCGGCGGTCTTCCGATCGCCCGCCGCCCAGTTCTTCCAGAGCGGCTCCAGCGCGTCCCCGCGCCCGAGCCAGCGGTGGAACTCCGCGTAGGCGGGGACGGTCAGATAGGCCGCGATCAGCCGACGGCCGAGCGTGCGGGCGTAGTCCACGTCCTCCGTCGGGCAGACGAAGATCCGCGCCACGACCTCCTTGCCGTGGTCCGGCCCCGCCTCGGCGTCGAAGACGCCGCGCGCCGTCGGCACGTCCTCCGGCGCCAGCCAGTTGAGGATCGTCCCGTCCGCCTCCCGCGCCGCGAGCCGCAGCATCCCGGGCCGCAGCGCGGCCAGCAGCACGGGCGGCGTGTGCGCCGGGACGCGGTCCAGCCGGAACCTTCGCACGGAGAAGGTCGTGAACTCCTCCGTCACTGGTTGTCCCGTGAACGCCGCGCGCAGGAACCGCAGCACGTCGCGGCTGCGCCGGAACGGCTCCTCGAACGGAATGGCGTTCCAGTCGTGGACGATGACCGGCGAGGACGCGCCGACGCCCAGCTGGAACCGTCCCGGAGCAGCCTCGGCCAGCGCGGCGGCCTGCATCGCCAGCAGCGCCGGGCCACGCGTGTGAACGGGCACGATCGCGGTCCCGAGCCGCAGCTGCGGCGCCCAGACGGAGGCCAGGGCCAACGGCGTGAACGCGTCCGCGCCGGCCGTCTCCATCGACCACAGATCGGTGAAGCCGAGATCCGGCAGCGATTCCACGAGGGCGCGCTGCGCGGCCAGCGGAATGCCGTCGAGCGGAAACGTGAGGCCCCAACGTGCGGGGGCGGTGGGGGTGGACGTCATGGGCCGATGCCACCACGCTGCCGACGCGCGGACAAGGGGGCACGCGTGTGAGGAACACCCGATGGACGTGACCGGCTCCACGCGCCGCACAGCCGAACGAGGCACGTGGAACGACGGACGGGGCGACGGACGCTCGGGCGAGGCAGGCCGATCGGACCGTCAACCGACCGCCGCCACCGCCTCACGGCACAGGCGGTCGGCCAGGCGGGTCGTCTCCGGAAGGCGGTAGCGGGGAGCGGCGTCCAGCACCACCCGCGTCGCGTCGTCGAGGTCGATGAGGTGTCCGACCGAGACCGTCACCGGCTTCACACCGGACTGCGTCCGCAGGACGCGAGCGACCAGGTCGCCGGAGTCGTGGACGTCCGACGTCGCGCCCCGGCTCTCCCCGGGCTCGGTCCACTGCCCCAGCAGCGGCGTCTTGGCGACGCCGAGGGTCGGCACGCCGGTCAGCACGCCGAGGTGGCAGGCCAGGCCGAAACGGCGCGGGTGGGCCAGCCCCTGGCCGTCGCAGAGCAGCACGTCGGGGGTGGTGGTGAGCCGCTCCAGCGCGCGGACCAGCACCGGGAGCTCGCGGAACGCGAACAGCCCCGGCACGTAGGGGAATCCCGCCGTGCCGACCGCCGTGGCCCGCTCGACCGGTTCCAGCGTCGCCGCGTCCAGCACCACGACCGCCGCCGCGACCCTGTCGTCCGCCGCGCCGTGCGCGCCGACGTAGGCCACGTCGAGCCCGGCGATCAGGCGCGGCGGAGCCGGCAGCGGCACGGCCCGGACCAGCGGGCGCAGCTCCGCCTGCACAGCGAGCGCCTCAGCCTCCGTCGCGGGCCACGGGTGCTCCCGCTGAAGCCGCATCAGTCCCCCTGGCCTTGGCCCGACTCCGCCGCACGGATCGCGTCACGGTACGCGCGGGCGGCCGCGCGCAGCGCCGCCTCCGGGTCCACTCCCGCGTCCTGCGCCTCGGCGGCCAGACGCAGCAGTCGCGCGCCGAAGTCCGACTCCGCCGCGTCCGGGAGGGCGACCGGCACCCCGGCCTTGTGGGCCCGGGAGTGGAGCTTCGCGGCCAGGGCCAGCGCGGGCTGGCCGAGCGGGACGCCGTCGGTGGCGGACTCGCGCTGCTTCTCCGCCGCCTTGAGCTCCTCCCAGTTGGCCTCGACCTGCTCGGCCGTGTCGGCGTCCCGGTCGCCGAAGACGTGCGGGTGACGGTAGATCAGCTTGTCGACGATGGCCCCGGCCACGTCGTCGATCGAGAACGGGTCGGCATCGTGCTCCTGCGCGATGCGGGAGTGGAAGAAGACCTGGAGCAGCACGTCGCCGAGCTCCTCGCGCAGGGTCGCCCGGTCCTCCTCCTCGATCGCCTCGACCAGTTCGAACGACTCCTCGACCAGGTACTTCACCAGCGACTCGTGGGTCTGCTCGGCGTCCCACGGGCAACCGCCGGGCGAGCGCAGCCGGTCCATGACCGCGACCAGGTCGAGCAGCCGGGCGCCCGGCAGGTCGTACGAGCCGGGCAGCAGCTCGAGCTCCGGCACGACCACGCCCGGGGTCTCCGCGCCCTCGACCGCGAAGCGGGCGAGGGCGTCGGTCAGTCCCGGGTCGCCGTCCGGGCCGACCAGCCAGACCACGACGGCGTCCGACGCCGCCTCGGCGAGCGTGCGGGCGCGCGCGTAGGAGGGGACGTCGAGCACCTCCGCCGTGATCCCGCTCTGGGCGAGCGGAGCGAGCAGCGGGTGCGCCGGATCCCCGGCCAGGACCCGGTCGGCCGTGTGCAGCGCCTGCCAGGCCGGACCGGAGAGCAGGCCGGGGGCGACCCGGTGCGTGGTGCTCAGCAGCACCAGCCGCCCGGGGGCGGCGAAGGCTTCGGTCCGCGGCGAACCGCTGGGCGCGGAATCGCTCGGCGCGGAATCGCTGGGCGTGGACTCGCTGGGCGTGGACTCGCTGGGCTGTGAATCGCGTGGGGACACACAGGGAAACCTACCCCGCGTTGTCCTGCGACACCTGCTTGATCCACGGCTGGGAGCTGTTGCCCAGGGTCAGGTTGGTCGCGTCCCAACTGCCGTAGCGCGGGTTGACGGAGATCTTCAGACCCGCCGCGACCGGCTGCAGCAGCCCGGTCAGCTTGCCGGTGTCCCCGCCGACGCTGCCGAGCAGCGCCTTCACACCCGCCTGCCAGCGGAAGTAGGGCTCCAGGTCCTCCGGCGGCAGGCCGACCTGGTTGACGAACTCGGCCGTCAGCTGCGTCGGGTTGCCGGCGCTCTTCAGGAACGGCGCCTCGACGGCGGAGACGTCGGTGGCCGAGACGCTCAGGCCCTTCTGGGCCAGCGCCGACTGGACCACCTGCTCCTGGATGAGGAAGGCGAGCACGTTGGCCGGCATCCCGGCCGAGTCCTGGCCGAACGTCCTGGTGGAGCCGGTGCCGCTGCCCTGCGCCGGTGCGGCGTCGCGGAAGGAGGTGACCTGGTCCTCGACCGTGGCCACGCTGATCCGCTGCCCTCCGACGACCGCCGCCGCGCCGGTGTGAACCGTGCCCGCGTTCCCGCTGCCGGAACAGGCGGCGAGCCCCGGCGCGGTGATCATGGCGAGCAACGCGAACAGGGCGGTGCGGGTGCGGTTCACGGGGCCTCCTGCGACTGACGGTCCGTCCGATGCGTCCGATGCGTGTGCCGCAGATCACGGTCCCATGCGGGCGGCGCCCACACCAGAGGGCACGCCAAGAGCGCGGGGTTTGCCCCGCCGGACGGCCGGATCAGCGCCGCTGGCGCTCCCGTGCCTCGTCGACCACCGCTGTTTCGGGCGGGGCCGCGCCATCCATCCCGTGCGCGACCGGCGCACCGTCCACGGCAGGCGTGCCGTCCACGGCGTGCGTGCCGTTCACCGCGTGCGCACCGTCCGCGGCCTGCGCACCGTCCGCGGCGTGTGCCTCGGGCGGGGCGACCTCCCCGAACCGGGCGAGGGCGAGGGCCCCGGCCACCGCGATGGCGAAGCCGAGCAGCGCCAGCCAGAGCAGTCCCGGTCGCGTGCGGTCCCCGAGCAGGATCACGCCGAGCAGCGCGGGCAGCGCGGTCTCGCCCAGCACCATCGCGGCCGTCGCGGTCGTCACCTTGCCGCCGCGTACGCCCTCCGTCATGAAGACGAACGCGACCGCGCCGCCGGCGAGCAGGGCGTAGGTGGCCGGCTCCTTCAGCAGGGGCATCAGGTCCATGCCGTGCACGGACGGCAGCAGGCGGACCGAGAGCCCGACGACGCCGAAGCCCAGACCGCACAGCGTCCCCATCACCGCGGCACGGGCGGGCTCCTTCAGCCGCCAGGCCGCCGCGCCCGCAGCCGCGATCACCACGACGGCGGCCAGCATGATCCAGTGCAGCGCCATGCCCGGGTGCTTGTCGCCCTCCTTGCCCGCGGTCGCGCCCAGCAGCGCGAGGCCGAGGCAGACGCCGGCGACGCCGGCCCACTCGGCCCTCCCCAGCCGCAACCGCAGCACGGCGGCGCCGAGCACCGCCGTGACCGCGAGCGCTCCCGCGAGTGCGGCCTGCACGACGTAGAGCGGCAGTGTCCGCAGCGCGATGAGCTGGGCGACGAAGCCCAGCAGGTCGAGCGCGAGCCCGCAGATGAAGGGCACGTTCACCATCGCCCGGACCGTCCCCAGCAGCCCGCCGCCCGATCCGGCCGGCGAGTGCGCCTGGGCGCCGAGCGCCTGCAGCACCATGGCCGAACCGAAGCAGAGTGCGGCCACCAGGGCCATGAGGAGTCCGAGGAACATACTTCGAGCCTATCGGTCCCTTTTGGGCGACGGACACACGCGAACCCACGAACTGGGGAACGCGGCCGCTCGAGCCGAGCGAGGGCCGTGAACAGCGCCACGCGTCCCGGACCCGCCGCGACGGTTCACAGCCGCGACAGCGTGACGCGGATCTCCTCCGTGAACGGGTGTCCTCGTCCGTGCAGGTGCTCGGCCTGCGGCAGCAGCGCGGACAGCGCCTGGCGCGCTCCCGGGCGGTCGCCCAGCGCCAGCCGCATCTGCGCCTCCCGGCGGCGGATCTCCAGGCCCTGCCGCAGGTTCATGCCGGCGTAGGGGTTCTCCGCGTAGGCGAGGACCGCCCGGTACTCCCCCAGCGCCGAGGCGTACTCACCGAGCTGCTCAAGGCACTGCCCCGCCTCGTACCGGAACTGCAGGGCCTGCGGGTCCGCCGGGCCCGCCTCACGGACGCGGTCCTCGGCCAGGCGGCGCAGCTCCGGCAGGGCACGGGCGTACTCGCCGACGCCGAGGAGGGTCTGGGCGTACTGCTTGCGCAGCACCCGGGCGACCGGCGACCCCTCGCCCTGCTCTGCGGCGACCGCCGGGAGGAGGCCGCCGAGGACGTCGACGGCCTGCGTGGCCTGGCCCGCGTCGAGGAGGCGTTTCACCCGCTCGACCTCGTCGGCGACGTCGAGGGTCCGCGGTCGCGCCGCCGCCCGGGGCCGCGGGCTCGTCCCGGTCTCGGGCCAGGGCGAGCAGGGACGCAGGAAGGGACGCGTCGGGTCGAACTGCGCGCTGAGGTGTGCGCCGTCCGGCGCGCGCAGCGGCAGCAGCGCGACGAGCTCGCGGTGCACCTCGGCCGCGCCCACCGGCCTGTCCGCCTGATCCTTGGCGAGCAGGCGCAGCACCAGCGACTCCAGCGGCGGCGGCACCTCGGGGCGCAGCTCGCGCAGCGGCTGCGGCGGGTCGTAGACGTGCCGGTGCAGCACGCCGACATCGGTCGGCGCGGTGAAGGGGACGCTGCCGCCGATGAGCTCGTGCAGGACGACGCCGAGGGCGTAGAGGTCCGTGCGGGGCCCGACGACTCCGCTCAGCGCCTGCTCGGGGGCCATGTACGCGGGGCTGCCGATGACGGCTCCGGTGCGGGTCAGCCGGGTGGTGTCGGAGTCGAGCACCGAGGCGATGCCGAGGTCGAGGACGGTGACGGTGCCGTCGGGTCGCACGACGACGTTGCGCGGCTTCAGGTCGCGGTGCACCACGGGCACCGCGTGCACGGCGGCGAGGATCGCGCAGAGCTGGGCGCCGACGGCGACCGCCCACGGCCACGGGTACGGGGCGTGCTCGGCGAGGTGGTCGGCCAGGTCCGCGCCGTCGAGGTACTGCATCACGAGGTAGAGGTCCTCGCCGTCGGCGCCGAGGTCGTGCACGGTCACCAGGCCGGGGTGGTCCACCCGTGCGGTCACCTGCGCCTCGCGCAGGAAACGACGCCGGAGCTCCTCCGCGCCGTCGCCGTGGAGGCGGTCCGGGCGCAGCAGCTTGACGGCGACCGGGCGTCCGAGACGCTCGTCGTACGCCTTCCAGACCTGGCCCATGCCGCCCTGGCTGATGAGCGACCCGATGGTGTACCGGTCCGCGATGACGCGACCGTTCAACTGCCCTGCTCCTTGCGGAGGTAGTCGCTCAGCTCGTCCAACTCGGCACGCACCTGCCCGAGTCGGTCCGGCTGGACCGGCATGGGCGCGACCGGGAGCGCGACCGTCGGCAACGGCGGCTGCTGGTGCGACGGGTGAGGCTGGTACTGCTCGTCGAGCCGGTACTGCGCGTCGATCCGGTACTGCGGGTCGGGCCGGTGGGGCTGATCGGCCGGGTAGGGCTGGAGCATCGGGGCGGGCCCGGCCCCTGGAAAGACCGGAGCTCCGAGCTGACGCGCCCGCAACCGGTCGCACCGGATGAAGTAGACCGTCGTGGCGATGCCCTGGGCCAGGAGGCCCAGCGAGACGACCGAGGCCAGCGGTCCGGGATGGTTGGGGTCGGGACTCTGCGCCGTCACCGTGCACGCGAACGCGGTGAAGACCAGCGCCGCCACGGCGAGCGAGGCGTCCCGGCGGGTCCGGCTGCGAACGGCGAGCACCGTCAGCGGCACGCAGGCGACCAGCCCGACGCCGCCGATCAGGCAGCCCGCCAACAGCACCCAGCCCACGACCCGCCACGCCGACACTCGCCTCGACGGCGGCACGTGACCCATCACAGGGGGCGGGCCGTACATGTGTGCTCCTGGTGAACGTCCTGCGTCGACCTTCAGAGCGTATCGACCCGCCGGGGCAGGCGCGTTCGAATCAGATGACCCGAGACCCCGCCCGGCGGGCCGGTCCGGAGCTCGTCACCTCAGTCGCGCGGCGGCGGAGCCGGCAACGCCCCGTCCGTGAACGCGTCGTGCAGGCCGCGGACCAGGCGGTCGCCGAGGCGGCCCGCCCGCTGCAGCGCCTCCTCGAAGTCGGCCAGGGCCCGGAAGGACGCGCCGTAGCGACGCTGCTCCGGGAGCGGGAGCCGTGGCAGTTGCAGCCTGCGCACGTCCAGGCGGGCCGCCGTGGAGGCGTAACTGCTGGCCTGTCGGGCGTTGGCGCTGCCGCGCAGGAATCCGGCGAGGAACCAGGAGTCCAGCACCGACGGTTCGGGGCGCAGGAGTTGCAGGTTGCGGCCGAGTGCCGCGCCCGCGCCGGCGGGGCCGACGACCCTGGCGACGCTGCCGCCGCCGAGCACCGGCACCACTACGTCTCCCTCGCGCAGCAGGACCGGCTCCTCCTCGGGGTCTCCGCTGAGCGAACCGGCCGCGCCGGTGGGGTCGGCGCTGGCGAGGACATCCTGATCGGTCAGGACGCGCACGTCCTCGGCGACCGATCCGACGCCGCCGGCGCGCATCACCAGCGCGCCGGTGCGGGCGAGTTCGCCGACGGTCGTGGTGGTCCAGCGCGACGTCGCGAGCGCGGACGGTGGCTCCGCAGGCGGGGCCGACGGCGTCAACTCGGCCGTGCGGCGCAGCGTTTCGGTCAGGCTCCGGTGGATCTCGCCCAGTTCGGCGAGGCCGCCGGGCCCTGCCGCGCCGGAGAGGAGGTGCCGGGCAGGGGTCACATCCACGTCGTCGTCGAGCAGTTCGAGCACCGGCACGGCGCGGGCGACGCTCTCGTGGCCGGGCAGGGCCGCGCCGCGGCCGTGTTCGAACTGGCCCCAGGCGTCCAGCACCGCGCTTCGCAGTGACGGCCAGTCGACGCGGTCGCCGCTGCCGACACCTGGGATCGCGGAGGCGTCGACGAGCAGCAGCTCGGGCGCAACGGCGGCGCCGGCGGCGCTGGTGCCCTCGATGCCGGGGCGGCGCAGCACCCACAGGTGCAGCGGCACGCTCTGGGGCGGCGCCACGCCCGTCGGCAGGGCCACGACGGCGCGCAGCGCGCCGCGTCGCAGCAGCTCGGCGCGGATCCGCCGACCGGAGCGCCGCGAGGCGACGGCGGGCGGCAACAGCAGCACGGCGGCGCCGCCGTCCCGCAGCCGGGACAGGGCGTACTGGACCCAGGCCAGCTCGGACTCGACGCGGGGCGGCAGGCCGTACTCCCAGCGTGCGTCGTAGGAGAGCTCGTCGTAGCCCCAGTCCCGCTCGTTGTAGGGCGGGTGGCACAGCACGGCGTCGGCGCGCAGGTCCGGGAAGGGGTCGGCGCGCAGCCCGTCCGCGACGGCGGCGCGCACCTCTGCTTCGGACTCGAGCGCGAGCCGGAGGGCGGCGAGGGAGACCTGGCCTGGATCGGCGTCCACGGCGTGGAGCGCGGCGGGACGCGCGGGCGCGAAGGCGGCGGCGCGGAGCAGTCCTCCGGTGCCGACCGCCGGGTCCAGGACGGTCGGCGCTCCCCCGCGCTGTGAAGCCCCTCCCCGCTGTGAACGCGCGTCAGAACCGGTGTCCGCGCGTCGGGAGTCCAGGCCGGCCAGGCCTGTCATCAGCTCGGCCAGAGCGGGCGGGGTGAGTGTGAACAGTCGCGGGTTCGCGTCGAGGTACCGGCCGAGCAGGAACTCGAAGGTCTGTCGCGCGCCGAGGTCGGCCGCCAGCTCGACGACGGACCGCAGCAGCGGGAGCTGCGGGAGGAGTTCACGGCTGCCGGGCGTGTGAACCGGCCGGTCCTGACCGAGGCGGTAGTCCAGGGCGTGGTCGAGCAGGCCGGGCAGCATCTCGGCCAGTTGCGCGCCCGTCTGGTCGGCCAGCCCCGCGCCGAGGTCCGGGTGGTCCCGCACGAGCAGCAGCACGGCGCCGATCCTGACCAGGGCCGGCACCGGCCCCTCGGGCTGCGCGGACACCTGCTGCCAGACGCGTTCACGCAGCGGAAGTTCGGCGAGTTTGCCCTGGCCGCGCAGCCACTGCTCGACCTCGCCGAGGGCGAAGGCCGGGCTGGTCTCGGTGCCGCCGACCGGTTTGGGGAAGTCGGCGTGGCGGCGGCGCCAGTTGCTCACGGCGGCGCGGCCGACGCCCGCCAGCCGGGCGATCTCGGCGGCGGTGATCTGGTTCGACTGCTCGGTCATCGGTTGCTCCCCTGTCCGGTGCCGACCACCCGAGCGCGCCTGCGGTCGGGCCGTGCACAGGAGCATACCCGCGCCGCATGACACCTCGGTTCACAGTGTGAACATCTTATTTTCGATGATCTGTGTTGACTCGATTCACAGCCATCTGCTTCTGTGTACTCATCAGCCCGGCGCTCGCCGGACGGATCGACTCACAGGGGGTACCGCCATGTCCCGCTCCATCCACCGCTCGCGTCGCACCGCTCTCGCCGTCGCCCTGGGCGCGCTCCTCGTCGCCGGCACCGCGGCGTGCAACCCGACGTCCGGCAGCTCGGTCACGACCGGCGCCAAGACGACGTCCGCGGCCGGCACGAAGGCCGCCTCCGGCGGCCAGAGCTCCGCCAAGGCGGCGAAGGTGGGCGACACCATCTCGCTCAAGGGCATGGACACCTCGGCGGACGTCACCGTCGTGAAGATCGTGGACAACCCGGCCGGAGCGGACGACTACACCACTCCGGACGCGGGCAAGCGCTTCTTCGCCGTCCAGTTCCGGATCAAGGACACCGGCAGCAAGGCGTACAGCGACTCCCCGTCCAACGGGGCCAAGCTGGTCGACAGCCAGGGTCAGTCCTACGACGCGGACGTCAGCGACACCAAGGCCGGCACGAGTTTCCCGGCCACCGTGAACCTCGCCCCCGGAGCGACGGGCCTGGGGTTCATCACCTTCCAGGTCCCGACCAACGCCAAGATCACCCAGATCCAGTTCGGCCTCGACAGCGGCTTCGCCGACCAGACCGGCCAGTGGAACGTGCACTGAGGGCGCGTAGCGCCGTCAGGGGCGCGAGGCTCCGCCGACACACGGCTCCGCCGCGTGAGCGCGGCGGAGTCCTCGCGCCCCTGAGGTAAGGGCGACTAGCTGAACATCGCCGACAGGAACTCCACACACCAGCTGAGCAGTTCACGCCCGACCACGGGCTTGCCGCCGATCCGCGAGGTCGCCGGCCTCGGGACCAGGACCAGGTTGGTCGCCGACTTCACCTGACTGCGCGGGTACAGGCGGTTCAGCCGCAGCTCCTGCGACTCCCGCAGCTCCATCGGGCCGAAGCGGATGAACTGCCCCTGCAAGGTGATGTCGGAGATCCCGCACCGCCGCGCGAAGAGCCGCAGCCCGGCGACCATCAGCAGGTTCTCCACCGGCTCCGGCAGCTTGCCGTAACGGTCGGTCAGCTCGGCGCGGACCTGGGCGATGTCCTCCTCGGAGTTCACCGCGGCGATGGACCGGTACGCCTGGAGCCGCAGCCGCTCGCCCGGCGCGTAGTCGTGCGGCACGTGCGCGTCGACCGGCAGCTCGATCTTGACCTCGAGCGGCTCCTCCTCCGGAGCGGCGCCGCCGCTCTCCAGCATCTCGCGGAACTCCGCCACCGCCTCGCCGACCATCCGCATGTAGAGGTCGAAGCCGACGCCCGCGATATGGCCGGACTGCTCCCCGCCGAGCAGGTTGCCCGCGCCGCGGATCTCCAGGTCCTTCATCGCGACGTACATGCCCGCACCCATCTCGGTGTGCTGGGCGATGGTCGCAAGCCGCTCGTGCGCGGTCTCGGTCAGCGGCTTCTCCGGCGGGTACAGCATGTACGCGTAGCCGCGTTCACGCCCACGGCCGACACGTCCGCGCAGCTGGTGCAGCTGCGACAGACCGAAGGTGTCACCCCGCTCGACGATGAGGGTGTTGGCGTTGGAGATGTCGATGCCCGACTCCACGATCGTCGTCGAGACCAGGACGTCGAACTCCTTCTCCCAGAAGTCGACGACGACCTTCTCCAGATGCTGCTCGCCCATCTGCCCGTGCGCGGTGGCGACCCGCGCCTCGGGGACCAGCTCCTTCAGCCGGGCCGCCGCCTTGTCGATCGACTCGACCCGGTTGTGGATGTAGAAGACCTGGCCCTCACGCAGCAGTTCACGCCGGATCGCGGCGGCGATCTGCTTCTCCTCGTACGGGCCGACGAAGGTCAGCACCGGGTGGCGCTCCTCCGGCGGAGTGGTGATCGTCGACATCTCGCGGATGCCGGTGACCGCCATCTCCAGGGTGCGCGGGATCGGCGTGGCGGACATGGTCAGCACGTCCACGTTGGCGCGCAGCTTCTTCAGCTGCTCCTTGTGCTCGACACCGAAGCGCTGCTCCTCGTCGACGATGACCAGCCCGAGATCCTTGAACTTCGTCTCGTTCGAGAAGAGCCGGTGCGTGCCGATCACGACGTCGACGCTGCCCTCGCGCAGGCCCTCCAGCACCGCCTTCGCCTCGCTGTCGGTCTGGAACCGGGACAGCGGCTTCACCACGACGGGGAAGTTGGCGTAGCGCTCGGCGAACGTCGAGAAGTGCTGCTGCACCAGCAGCGTCGTCGGCACCAGCACGGCCACCTGCTTGCCGTCCTGGACGGCCTTGAAGGCCGCCCGCACCGCGATCTCGGTCTTGCCGTAGCCGACGTCGCCGCAGATCAGACGGTCCATCGGGACCGACTTCTCCATGTCCTCCTTGACCTCGGCGATGGTCGAGAGCTGGTCCGGCGTCTCCGCGTAGGGGAAGGCGTCCTCCAGCTCGCGCTGCCACGGCGTGTCCGCGCCGAAGGCATGGCCGGGCGAGGCCATGCGCGCCGAGTAGAGCTTGATCAGGTCGGCGGCGATCTCCTTGACCGCCTTCTTGGCCCGCGCCTTGGTCTTGGTCCAGTCCGCGCCGCCGAGCCGGTGCAGCGTCGGGGCCTCGCCGCCGACGTACTTGGTGACCTGCTCCAGCTGGTCGGTCGGCACGAAGAGCCGGTCGCCGGGCTGGCCGCGCTTGGCGGGCGCGTACTCCAGCACCAGGTACTCGCGGGTCGCGCCCTGGACGGTGCGCTGCACCATCTCGATGTAGCGGCCGACGCCGTGCGCCTCGTGGACGACGTAGTCGCTGGCCTTGAGCGCGAGCGGGTCGATGGCGTTGCGGCGGCGCGAGGGCATCCGCCGCATGTCCTTGGTGGAGGACTTCTGGCCGGACAGGTCCGTCTCGGTGATCACGCAGAGCTTGAGGCCGTCGTGGACCAGCCCGTTCTCGATCGCGCCGCAGGCCACGTGGATGACGTCCGCGTCCGGCACGGTCGTCAGGTCCGGGGTGAGCCGGGCGCCGATGCCCTCGCCGCCGAGCATCTCGGCGATGCGCGAGGCGGGGCCCTGGCCCTCCGTCACCAGCACGACGCGCCAGCCTTCGGCGAGGCGGCCCTTGGCGTCGGCGATGGCGCGGGCGGTGTCGCCGCGGTAGGCCTCGACCGGGTGCATGCCCAGGTGCAGCACGTCCGGCCCGGTCGCCTCCGCCTCGTCGGCGGCGAACGGACTGACGGACCACCAGGGCAGGCTGATCTCGGCGGCGTGCTCGCGGACGTCGGCCAGCGACCAGAGCGAGGCCGCGCCCACGTCCAGCGGCGCCTTGCCGCCGGAGGCGGCCGCGACCCAGGACGCCTGAAGGAACTCGGCGCTGGTGGCGACCAGGTCGGCGGCGCGGGTGCGCACGCGCTCCGGGTCGCAGACGACGGCGACGCTGCCCAGCGGCAGGACGTCCATCAGCAGTTCCATGTCGTCGACCAGCACCGGCGCGAGGGACTCCATGCCCTCGACGGCGATGCCCTGGGCGATCTTGTCCAGGATCTCGGCGAGCTCCGGATGCTCGGCCGAGAGCTCGGCGGCGCGGGCGCGGACCTCGTCGGTCAGCAGCAGCTCGCGGCAGGGCGGGGCCCACAGACCGTGCTGGGCGATCTCCAGCGAGCGCTGGTCGGCGACCTTGAAGTAGCGGATCTCCTCGACCTCGTCGCCCCAGAACTCCACGCGCAGCGGGTGCTCCTCGGTGGGCGGGAAGACGTCCAGGATCCCGCCGCGCACGGCGAACTCGCCGCGCTTCTCCACCAGCTCCACCCGCTGGTACGCGGCGCCGGCGAGACGCTCGACGATGTCGTCGAGGTCCACTTCCTGGCGCTGCCGAAGGCTGACAGGCTCCAGCTCGGCCAGCCCCTTGACCTGCGGCTGGAGCACGCTGCGCACAGGCGCGACGACGACCTGCAGCGGTCCGGCCGCCGGGTCGTCCGCCGACGGGTGCGCGATCCGCCGCAGCACGGCGATGCGGCGGCCGACGGTGTCCGAGCGCGGGGAGAGGCGCTCGTGCGGGAGGGTCTCCCAGGCGGGGAACTCCGCGACGCTGTCGGGCGGCAGCAGGGACGCGAGCGCGGCGGCGAGATCCTCCGCCTCACGGCCGGTGGCCGTGACGGCGAGGACGGGGCGCCCGCGCTCCCCCTTGGCCTTCTGCGCGAGGGCGCGCGCCAGCGCGGCGATCGCGAACGGCCGGGCGGCCGGCGGACCGACGAGATCCAGGTGCCGCCGATCCCCGGCGAGTGCGGCTTCCCCGGCCTCGGCGAGCGCCGGGTCGGAGGCGACGATGTCGAGCAGGCCGGTCAGGCTCATCTACTTCTCTCAGCCAGAGGCAACGCGAAAGACCCGGACTGCGAGGCAACCCGGGGGTCTCCAGCGTACGCCGACGGCAGGACGGACGCGCCTCGCTCAGTCGTCGGCGATCAACGAATCGTCGAACACCTCGATGACGGCGACCACCATGAAGGCGTTCGACACGAAGTACTCGACCAGTATCCCGGGCGCCACCTGCGCCTTTCGGTCGGCCTCGTTGGTGCCGACATAGGTGCTCGCCTTGTGGAACGGGTCCTGGGCCAGCACGGCCAGGCCCCGGTCCAGCAGCGCCTGGCGGTGCGGCGGCATGGAGTCCCGCGTGGCCTTGGCCTCGAGCGTGTATGTGACGCGGTACATGCCGCCAGTGTGCCAGGGGCGGGACTCAGCCGCGGCCGTCCGTCGAGTTGTCCACAGCCTGGGGAAGAACCGGGAGCTCCGACGTCTCCGCCTCGCTGGAGGCTTCGGCTGCCGCCTCTTCCCCGCCCTCGGCAGCCGCCTCGGCCTCGCCCCTCACCGCCGCCGTGTCCGGTTCGGCCTCGGCGTCCGGCTCCGCGGGATCGGGGGCGCCGACGACGGAGCCGGTCAGCGCGGCGAGGGTCTCGCGGATGTGGTCCAGCTGGGACTGGATGTGCTCCCGCCGCTGGGCGAACGTGGCCTGCTCGCGCTCCACCTGCTCGGCGATCCGCGCCGCCTCGCGCCTCGCCGCCTCGACCAGGCGTTCCGCCTGGGTAGACGCGTCGGCGTCGATCTCGTCGGACCTGGCCTGCATGGCCTTGAGATGCCGCTCGCTCTCGGAGACCTTGCGCTCGCCGATCGCGATGACCTGCTCCTCCCAGGCCACGACCTTCGCCTCGTGTGCGGCGAACTCCTGGTCCACCGTCCGCTGCTGGGCGGTCAGCCAGGAGTGGGCGTCGCGGGATGCCTGGTCGGCGCGGCCGTGGACCTCCTCCGCGTAGACGGAGGATGCCTCGCCGGCCAGGCGGGCGTCGCGGTCGCCCTCGCCGCGGAGCGTCTCTGCCTGGTTGCGGGCGCGGTCGAGTTCCCGGCGCTGGGACTCCTCCGCGGCCGCGCGCACCTGGTCGGCGTACTGGCCCGCGGTGGTGCGCAGGCGGCGGGCCTCGGCGCGGGCCTCCCCGTCGATCCGCGTCGAGTCCGCGAGCGCGTCCGCGCGGACCGCCTCGGCCTCCTCCTCGGCCGTGGCCAGCAGTCCGGCAGCGCGTGGGCTCAGCACCTCAAAGTTCGGGACCGTGGCCTCGGCCACGGCCCGGGTGGCCTGGAGGTCCATCAGTCGTCGCTCCAGCTCGCGCATCCCGTCGCCGAGCGCGGCCAGCCGCTGCCATGCCTCGTCGCGGGAGGCGGTGAGCCGGACCAGGGACTGCTCGACCTGGTCGACGTCGTAACCCTTGCGGGTGAGGGGAAAGTCGCTGATGCCGGGAGTCGTCGGATTGCTCATGTTCTGCTGCCGCTCCTCCGCATTGCCCACATTGCCGGACCTGACCGGCGATCGTCCTATTTTGCGCAGATTAGTGCGTCTTAGGACGGTACCGACACAGCAGACACAGCGGAGGGGGGCCGGCCCCCCCGGCCGGGCCCCCCCC
>NZ_BBPQ01000001.1:246024-356469 GCF_000787855.1 Streptacidiphilus anmyonensis
GCGCAGATTAGTGCGTCTTAGGACGGTACCGACACAGCAGACACAGCGGAGGGGGACCGGCCACCCGGGCCGGTCCCCCTCCGCTCTTCCTCAGTCCAGCTCAGCGCGTAGCGCAATGCGCGCAGTGCGCGCAGTGCGCGCAGTGCGCCGCGCTACAGCAGGCCGTCCCAGAACTGCTCCAGGACCACGGCCCACCAGTTCTCCGGCGAGGCCAGCGCCGCCGGGTCGATGGCGTTGACCTCGTTCTGGAAGTCGGTCGTCCAGCGGCCCGCCTGCTCCTGGGTCAGGCCGTAGCGGAAGCGCCACAGCCGCCCCAGAACAGCGAGGCAGCGGACGAACTGCGGCAGGCCGGTGTTCACGAAGCGCGGCTGCGCCCCCTCCGGACCGGCCGGCTGCCCCGGCGTCCCCAGATCGACCGCGACGATCGCGTTCGTGCCGTACTGGACGCAGAGCTGTCGCCCGTAGTCGTTGCCGACGACGAGGTACGTGCCCGCGTCCGGACCGGCGGCCAGACCGCGCTCCGCGGCCAGCTCCGCCAAGGTCGGGATCGGCCGGCCGGGCTGCGCCTGCGCCCAGAAGAACGGACCGAAGTCACGCGGCAGGCCCGCCCAGGCCAGCGTCGACTGGACCTCCGGCGGCACCCCCGCCCGCGAGACCGCCTGCTGCTCGAAGCGGAACAGGTTCTGGTCGCCGAACGCCGCCTGCAACTCCTGGGCGAGCGCCTGCGGCGGCGGCACCGGGGCCGGTTGCGCGGCCGGCGCGAGCGGCGCCTTCGAGGACGCGATCGGCGCCGGACCGGCGGCGTGGGTGTGCAGCTCACGCAGGTGCTCCAGCAGGTGGTCGACCCCGCGCCGACGCGCCGCGGCCTCCCGCCCGTACGGGGCGGTGTGCGTGATCCGCACGTTCGGCCACGCCTCCTTGACCATCCGCGCGCAGTAGCCCGCAGGCAGGTCGCAGCACTCCAGCTCGGTGTGCAGCTCCAGCACCTGCTCCGGCGGCACGTTCAGACGCCGCACCTCCTGCAGGATCTGCCACTCCGGGTGCGGCTGGCCGAGCGCGGAGCGCTGGATCACCTGCTGCTCCGAGCCGTCCGGGCCCCGGTAGCGCAGCACGGCCATGTAGCCGGGCCCGACCGTCGGGACACCGGGCGCGGGCGCGGGCGCTCCGACCGGCGCCCCGGGCTGCACGGGCCCGGACTGACCGCCGAAGGACGCCCCGGGCGGGGGCGGGGGCATGCCGGGGCCACCCAGCGGCGCACCCGGCGGGGGCGGCGGAGGCATCCCCGGACCACCCATCGGCACACCCGGCGAAGCCGGCATGCCCGGAGGCGGCGGGGGCATGCCCGGGCCGCCCAGCGGCGCACCCGGGGGCGGCGGCGGAACCGCCGCGCCCCCCAACGGGCCGGGCGGAGGAGGAGGCGGCACACCGGGCCCACCCAACGGCGCGCCCGGAGGCGGCGGGGGAACCCCCGGTCCACCGACCGGAGCCGCAGGGGCACCCGGCGCACCGGGCGCGCCGGGGCGGCCGGGAACGCTGCCCGGGGTCGCGAACATCGTCGGCGCGAAATCCAGACCCTCGGCCTGCAGCCCGCCCATCATGCCCGGCGGGGGCGGCGGCACACCGGGCCCGCCCAGCGGACCACCCGGAGGCGGCGGAGGCATCCCCGGACCACCCGCCGGCATGCCCGGCACCCCTGGCATCCCCGGCACTCCCGGCGGAGGCGGTGGCATGCCGGGCCCTCCGAGCGGAGCGCCCGGAGGGGGCGGAGGCACCCCCGGACCGCCCAGCGGTCCAGGCGGCGGAGGCGGCGGCACACCGGGGCCGCCCAGCGGAGCACCGGGAGCGCCCGGCACACCCGGGGCGCCCGGACGACCGGGAACACTCCCCGGAGTCGCGAACATCGTCGGCGCGTAGTCCAGCCCCTCGGCCTGCGGCCCGCCCATCACACCCGGCGGGGGCGGCGGCACACCGGGCCCGCCCATCGGCACACCCGGAGGCGGCGGAGGCATCCCCGGACCACCCAGCAGATCAGCGGGCGTCCCCGGGGCGCCCGGCATGCCCGGCACTCCGGGCGGCGGAGGCGGCGGCATGCCGGGACCGCCCAGCGGGCCACCGGGGAACGGCTGGCCACCCGGCAGACCCGGGGGCGGCGGAGGCATGCCCGGAACGCCCATCGGCGCACCTGGCGCCGGGGCGGCTGCGTTCGCGCCCGGGAACGGCTCGGCGACCGGCCCACCGGGCGGAGGCGGAGGGGTTCCGGGCACGCCCTGCTGCGCGGGCACGCCCACAGGCGCGCCCGCCGCGGGCGGGAAGCCGTACGAGCCGGACGCCACGGCGCCTTCCTGCGGGAAGCCGTAGCCGCCGCCCGAGCCGGGCGCCTGCCCGGGCTGCGGGTAGCCGTAACTTCCAGCGGCCGCCGGAGCAGCGGCGGAGCCCTGCGGATACCCGTACCCCGGCGTACCGGCACCGGCCGAGCCGGGCCCGGCGTGGGCCTCGGACGACGACGGCGCGAACGGCGATCCGCCGTCAGACGCGGACACGGACTCGGACGTGGACGCAGGCACTGGCGCAGGTGCGGCCGCCGGCGCGGGCTCGCTCGGATGCGGGACGGGCGTCGGCGGCGCGAGCATCGTCGGCACCTCGGCCGGCGGACCCGCGGAGACCGGCGGGGCCACCTGGAGGCTCGCCGCCTCCTCCTCGCGGGCCCGGGCCGCGGCCTCCTCCAGCCACTGCGGCGGGCTGAGCAGGAAGGACGTCGCCTCGACGAGATCCCGGTCCCCGGTCACCTGCAACGGCGACTGCGGCGTCGCGCCCGCCGGGCGGCCGTAGACCTCCTCGTAGCGCCGGACCACGTCGTTGATCGGCAGGGCGGGCCAGAGCGTGGTCGCGCCCGTCTCCCGGGCGATCACCATCCGTGCCGCGCCGCCGTCCGAGGACGGACCGTCGGTGCGGTCGACCGCCCAGGCCACGAAGCCCAGGTCGAACTCGCGCACGCGCACCTCGCGGCGCAGCCACGCGGGCGCCCCGGCGTTGATCCATTCCTCGGCGCGCTGCTGCGCCTCCGCGTACGTCACCACGTCGACGCCCCCCTCAACCCTTCACCGGGACGGCGCGCGCGAAGCCGCCGTCCACCATCAGTTCGGCCACTGTCTGCAGCTCCGGCGGGCTGCCCGCCAGCCGGAGCAGGAACGCGTCGAAGTCGTCGCCGCAGGGCAGCAGCAGGCGCTCGCAGCGCTGCTGCGGCGTCAGGGACGGGTCGCCGTCGTCGCGCGCGTCGTCGTAGGGCAGGAACCAGACCGTGCCGATCCGGTCGCCGCGGACCTTGACCGCCAGCAGGCCGCCCTGGACGAAGCCGACGCCGAGGTAGTCCTTGGTGATGTGGTCGCGCAGGCACTTGTTGACGTATGCGAGGTCCGCCGTGGACCGCTCCGTGGGCAGCCCGAAGAAGGGCTGGTCCACGAGGATGCCCAGCTCGGTGTCGAGCCCGAGGCCCTTGGGGGCGCGGCCGCCGGCCGCCTTCAGGAAGGTCCGGTAGGGCCCGGGCAGGGTGTAGCCGAGGGCCTCCTCGACGGCCTGCAAGCGCTGCTCGATCTCCTCCGGGCTGGGCGGCGGGGCGGCCTCGCCGCCGTCGCCGCCCTCTCCGGCCTCCGCCACGCCGGGGAGGGCGAAGTGGACGGGGCGTCGCTCCTGGAGCGGACGCGTGCCGCGCTTGCCGTGGTCCGCGCGTGAGCCGGCCAGGCCGCCGTGGTGCCGCAGCAGCGCCTTGACGTCGACGGGGACCAGCTCGAGTCGACGGCTGCCCGGCGTCGCCGGGTTGACGGAGTGGTGCCAGGTCCAGCCGGCGGGTGTGCCAACCGGGCTCTCCACGTCCGCCCACAGCTCGTGCCCGTCGGCGCGCAGCGCGGCGTTGGCGGAGACGTAGTCGGTGAGCCGCAGCTCGTCGACGCCGAACCCCTCGGGTGGGTCCGCGACCTCCGCCGCGGCTCGGGCGTACGGGGAGAAGTCGGGGCGACCGTCCGCGTCGACCCTCACCCCGCCCGGGTACTGCTGCGCGCGCAGCGGATCGGGAAAGTGCACGACCTGCCCGGCGTAGGCCGCGTTGGGCCGACCTGTCGTCATGGAGTTTGCCCCCTGCTGGAACTGACTGCCGCGCCCAAGCCTAGGGGCTCACCGGCCCGTGGGGATCTCCCCGGTCGGCCGGAAGGCGGGGGGAGGGCGGTCCGCGCGCACCGGTCCGTCGTCGAACGAGACCCCGACTTCAGTATCTGCGTACGGATTTGGCAGTCTGATCCACAGCACGTTGACGGGGGTTAACGGGGGAAGGGGACTACCGTTCATGGAGATCATGCAGCACCAGAACAGACAGGCGCCGGCACCGCTGCTGCGCCACCGCCGGGACAGCCTGATGCCGATCGTCGCCGCGGCGCTGTCGGTGCGGGGTGATACCTATACGCACGTGAGCGAGAAGGGCGGGGCCCCGCAGCTCCACCCGCTCGTGGACGAGTTCCTGGCCGGGCTGCCCGTCGGGCAGTTGGAGCGGTTCACCGGGCGCTGCCCGGAGGCCGTGCTGCTGTCCCAGTTCCTGGACCACGCCGAGTCCGGGCGCTCCGGCCGGGCCGCGCGGAAGTCCTTCGGCGAGGGGGAGGCCCGAAAGGCGCTGCGCGGGGCGAAGATGACGACGGTCCGGATCCGCGAGGAGGGCGATCCGGCCCACGGCACCCACCAACCGCCGTGCCGCAGCTGCGAGCCGTTGCTGGCCCACTTCGGGGTCAGGACCATCTCGCTGCGCCCGAGGAAGAAGTGACGAGGGGAGGTCGGACACCATGCAGGCACGTTTCCCTGCGGACGTCGCGTCCGCTCTCGCCAAGGCGGGCTGGTACCCGGACCGGCGACGCGTGGCCACCGCGGAGTCCTGGGCGGAGCAGCTGTCCGCCTACGTCTCCCCGGAGGGCCACCGCCACACCGTCTTCCCCGCCGCGCTGGAGGCCTGGGCGGAGTTCGGCGAGATCGGCGTCTCGCTGGACGGCGCCGGGGTCGAGGTCGCCCGCACGCCCTTCGTCATCGACCCGCTGCGAGGTCTCCACCAACCCCGCACGCTTTCCGACCTGGGCCGCGCGCTGGAGCTGCCGGTGGCCCCTCTGGGCGAGGAACGGGAGGGTGCGGCGCTGCTGGCGATCGACGCGGTCGGCCGCGTCTACAGCCTCGACCACGCGGGCGAGTGGTTCCTCGGGCACACGATGGACCAGGCGCTCACCGTGCTGATCAACGGCCTGCGGGCGGAGCGGCTCCGGTTCCTGACCGAGGCGCTGTAACGAGGCCGGTCGCGGTACGCGGGCGGCGCGGCGCGGCGATGAGCCGCTCCGCCGCCCCGTGCGGCCGGTGCGGCGCGGCTACGCCTCGCCGTACGCCTCGCGCAGGGCCGTGTCGACCACGGCGCGGGCCTGGTCCGGCGGCAGGCCGAGGGACTTCGCCCGCTGCGCGTACGCCGCCGCCGCGCGGGCGATCTCGGCGAGCGACCGGTCGCCGGAGGCCGCGACGACCGTGCCCGCGCGGCCGCGGGTCTCGACCACGCCCGCGGCCTCCAGCTCGCGGTACGCCTTGGCGACGGTGTTCACCGCGAGCCCCAGGTCCTCGGCGAGCTTGCGGACGGTGGGGAGCTTCGTCCCGACCGGAGCCTCCCCGCTCGCCGCGGCGGCGGCGACCTGCGCCCGGATCTGCTCCGACGGCGGGACATGGGACGCGGGGTCAAGGGCGATCAGCACGCGGCGCTCTCCGGCACTCAGGACGACGACAGCCTCCTACGGTAGTGCCGTCGCACACCCGGAGCGCTGACGATCGTGTTGACGGTGAACGCGCCGAGCACGACGAGGACCGACCATCCCTGGAACAGGGCGAGCACCCAGGGACCGGCGCCGTTCAGCGAGTAGCAGCAGGCCGCACCCGCCAGGGCGACCAGCAGCGGCACGGTCATCACCGTCGACAGCAGCGTCGTCACCCGGAACGCCTCGTCGAAGGCGAGTTCCGGCCCGGTCTCGGCAACCCGGCCGGAATTCATCAGATACAGCTGCCCACGCTCGATCCCCCACACCGACACCCCGGCGGCGACCGCGAGCGCGGCGAACATCAGCGTCTGCTCCGTCTTCGCGTGCACGGCGCAGAGCACGGCCGCACCGGCGGGCGGAAGGACGGCGAGCAGGCGGGAGATCCAGGTCAGCCACGGCGGCACCACTTGGCCCAGCCGGGCGGGGGTGCGGACGACGGTCGGCGCGTCGGCTCGACGCGACCCGCCCCGGGCGACGTCCCAGACGTGCACGGCCACGTTGAGCAGCCCGAGGGGCAGGACCAGCACGACGAAGAGCATCGGCCCGGGAAAGAAGGAGAGCCTGTCGGGGACCAGCGGGGTGCCGAGGCCGCGGGCCATCGACGTCACGTACCAGCCGAAGACCGGCGCGCCGACGAGCCCCGACAGGAGCTGGCCGAGCCCCGCGCGGCGGCGCAGCCGTGCACCGACCGATCGGGCGAACTCGGGCGGCAGCCACAGGTCCTGCTCGCGGGCGAACCTGTCGGCCCACTTCAGTTCGGCGCGTTCACCGCTCCGCAGGAGTGTGAACATACCGGTGCCAACGAGCACGACACCGATGCCGACCGCGGCACCCACTCCGACTTCCACCGCGGACATCGCCGCCCACCCTCCCACCGACCGCGTCCCTCGCAGGTCAGGCGAGCGTTCTAGCACATCATCAGGTCGCCGTCAGCAGGCGGGCCTCGACGCGGAAGCCGCCCTCGGCCGTCGGGCCGGCGGCGAAGCTGCCCCCGAGGGCGTGCACGCGCTCGCGCATGCCGAGCAGCCCGTTGCCGCCGCTGGGCAGACCGCGGTCGGCGGCGGGCACGGTGTCGGCGGCGGGGCAGGTGTTGGAGACGGCGAGGGCGACGCCGCCGGAGACGTAGGCGACGACGACCTCGACGTCCGTGCCCGGGGCGTGCTTGAGCACGTTGGTGAGCGCCTCCTGGACGACGCGGTACGCGGTCTGCTCGGCCTGGGCGGGCAGCGCGCTGCGCAGGCCGCCCAGGGTGTACCGGACGCCCAGGCCCGCCGCCCGCGACTCGTCGACGAGCTTCGGCAGGTCCGCCAGACCGAGCCCGGCGGCCCCGGAGCCCTCGACGGGCGAGCCCAGGCCCACCGGCGTCGCCGTCGTCCCGGTGGTCCCCGCCGCCCCGGGCTCCGCCTGCGGCTCGACGGTCCGCAGTACGCCGAGGATCTGCCGCAGCTCGTCCAGCGCCTGGCGGCCGATGTCACCCATCAGCTTGGCGCTCTGCGCGGCACGCTCCGGATCCTTGTGGACCACCCGCTCCAGCGCGCCCGCGTGGACGACGAGCAAGCTGACGCGGTGGGCGACCACGTCGTGCATCTCACGGGCGATCCGCGTGCGTTCCTCCACGCGTGCCCGGCGCGCACGCTCGTGCGCCTGGTCGGCCAGCAGGCTGAGCTCCGTCTCCAGTCCCTCCGCGCGCTCCCTGAGCGCGACCAGCAGCCGTCTCTTGGCCCCGATGTAGAGGCCGAGGATCGCCGGCGGCACGCTGATCGCCACGGCGACCAGCACCGACAGGATGACCAGCACGTACTCGGCCACGCCGTGGCGCAGCGCCTCCTGCTGCTGGGTGCCGAGCGTCAGCGTGGAGACGATGACGGTCTCGGCGATCGCCAGCGCGCACAGCGCGCTCATCACGCGCCGTTCGGCGAAGCGACTGGCGGCGCCCTCGGGGCGGTACGCCCCGAGCGTGTAGAGGCCGATCATCAGCAGCGTGTAGCCCGCGTCGAGCGGGATCGTCGCGAGCGCCGCCGCGACCGGGATCAGCGGCCAACGCCGCCGCACCAGCAGCGTCGAGCCCGCGACCAGCCCGAACACCGCGACCGCCGCCACCGCGGCGGTGCCGAGGCCCTGGCGGAACGCGAAGACGGCCGCCGACCACGCGCACTCACCTGCCGCGACCACCGCGAGGCCGATGTCCAGCCACATGCTCCGTCGGCGCGTCCACGCTCCCACCCTCATGCGACAAGGGTAAAAGGAAGCTCAAAGGCGGCGCGGGCGACCGCCCCGTTGTCCGGATAGCGGCCATTCCCGTGGACGGTCACACCCCGCAACCTATGCTGGACCGCGAGAGATCAACCATCTCGAGCGCAAGGCAGGCGACTGCATCTTGGGCGGACAGCGTGGTCCGCACACGCCCCTGTCCGTTCCCCCACCCCGCAAGGGAGCACCAGCGTGAGCGACGACCGCGAGGCCACCGTCCCCGCCACCGCCCCGGCGACCGCCGAGCCCGACAACAGCGCGCTGCGCGCCGACATCCGGCGTCTCGGCGACCTGCTCGGCGAAACCCTGGTCCGACAGGAGGGCCAGGAACTGCTCGACCTCGTCGAAGAGGTCCGCGCCCTGACCCGCAGCGACGGCGCGGCCGCCGCCCAGCTGCTGGAGGAGACCGACCTGGCCACCGCGGCCAAGCTGGTCCGGGCCTTCTCCACCTACTTCCATCTCGCCAACGTGGCCGAGCAGGTGCACCGCGGCCGTGAACTGAACGCCAACCGCGACGACAACGGCAGCCTGCTCTCGCAGACGGTCGACAAGCTCGCCGACGCCGACCCGGAGCACCTCGCCGAGACGCTCCAGCACCTCAACGTGCGGCCGGTGTTCACCGCGCACCCCACCGAGGCCGCGCGCCGCAGCGTGCTGCAGAAGCTGCGCCGGATCGCGGAACTGCTGGACACCCATGACACGCCCTCCCGGCCCACCGGCCGCCGCCAGGCCGACCGCCGCCTCGCCGAGGTCATCGACCTGCTGTGGCAGACCGACGAGCTGCGCATCGCCCGGCCCGAGCCGGCCGACGAGGCCCGCAACGCCGTCTACTACCTGGACGAGCTCTACAAGCGCGCCGTCCCCGACGTGCTGGAGGAGCTGTACGAGGAGCTGGCCCGGGTCGGCGTCCAGCTCCCGGAGGGCTCTCGTCCGCTGACCTTCGGCACCTGGATCGGCGGCGACCGCGACGGCAACCCGAACGTCACCCCCGACGTGACGCTGGACGTGCTGATCCTCCAGCACGAGTACGGCATCAACGACGCCCTGGACCTGATCGACGAGCTGCGCGCGACGCTCTCCTCGTCGGTGCGGCTCTCGGGCGCGAGCGAGGAACTGCTGCAGAGCCTCGCCGCCGACCTGGAGCAGCTGAAGGAGATCAGCCCCCGCTACAAGCGGATGAACGCCGAGGAGCCCTACCGCCTCAAGGCCACCTGCGTGCGGCAGAAGCTGATCAACACCAAGGAGCGCCTGGCCGGCAACACCCCGCACGTCCCGGGCCGCGACTACCTCGGCACCGGCGAGCTGCTGGCGGACCTGGAGGTCATCCAGGCGTCCCTGCGCGCCCACAAGGGCGGCCTGATCGCGGACGGCCGGATGAGCCGCGCCATCCGCACCGTCTCGGCGTTCGGGCTCCAACTGGCCACGATGGACGTGCGCGAGCACGCCGACGCGCACCACCACGCGCTCGGCCAGCTCTTCGACCGCCTCGGCGAGGAGGCCTGGCGCTACACGGACATGCCGCGCGAGTACCGGCAGCGGCTGCTCGCCAAGGAGCTCAAGTCCCGCCGCCCGCTGGCCCCGACGCCCGCGCCGCTGGACGCCGCGGGTGCGAGGACGCTCGGCGTCTTCGAAACGGTGCGCGAGGCCTTCGACCGCTTCGGGCCGGAGATCGTGGAGAGTTACATCATCTCCATGTGCCAGGGCGCGGACGACGTGTTCGCGGCAGCGGTGCTGGCCCGCGAGGCCGGGCTGATCGACCTGCACGCGGGTGTCGCCCGGATCGGCATCGTGCCGCTGCTGGAGACCACCGACGAGCTGCGCGCCGCGGACACGATCCTCGACGAGATGCTGCGCGACCCCTCCTACCGCCGCCTGGTGGCGCTGCGCGGGGACCTCCAGGAGGTCATGCTCGGCTACTCCGACTCCTCGAAGTTCGGCGGCATCACCACCTCGCAGTGGGAGATCCACCGGGCCCAGCGCCGGCTGCGGGACGTCGCGCACCGCTACGGCGTGCGGCTGCGGCTCTTCCACGGCCGCGGCGGGACCGTCGGCCGCGGCGGCGGCCCGTCTCACGAGGCGATCCTGGCCCAGCCGTGGGGCACCCTGGAGGGCGCGATCAAGGTCACCGAGCAGGGCGAGGTGATCTCCGACAAGTACCTGATCCCCTCGTTGGCCCGGGAGAACCTGGAGCTGACCGTCTCCGCGACGCTGGAGGCCTCGGCCCTGCACACCTCGCCGCGTCAGTCGGCCGAGGCACTGTCGCGCTGGGACGCGACCATGGACACCGTCTCCGACGGCGCGCACGCGGCCTACCGCCGCCTGGTCGAGGACCCGGACCTGCCGGCGTACTTCTTCGCCTCCACCCCGGTCGACCAGCTGGCCTCGCTGCACCTGGGCTCTCGCCCGTCCCGCCGCCCCGACTCCGGCGCGGGCCTGGACGGCCTGCGCGCCATCCCCTGGGTCTTCGGCTGGACGCAGTCCCGCCAGATCGTCCCCGGCTGGTACGGCGTCGGCTCCGGCCTCGCCGCCGCCCGCGAGGCGGGGCTCGGCGAGATCCTGGACGAGATGCACGGCGAGTGGCACTTCTTCCGCAACTTCCTGTCCAACGTCACCATGACGCTGGCCAAGACGGACCTGCGGATCGCCCGCCACTACGTCGAGCAACTGGTGCCGAAGGAGCTCCAGCACGTCTTCGCCCTGATCGAGGCCGAGCACGAACTGACCGTCAAGGAGGTGCTGCGGGTGACCCGCGAGTCCGAACTCCTGGAGCACCAGCCGGTGCTCAAGCAGACCTTCGCGATCCGCGACGCCTACCTCGACCCGATCTCCTACCTCCAGGTCGCCCTGCTGCGCCGTCAGCGCGAGGACGCCGCGAAGGACGTCTCCGACGACCCGCTGCGCTCGCGGGCCCTGCTGCTCACCGTCAACGGTGTGGCGGCAGGTCTGCGCAACACGGGCTGACATCCCGGTTCACACGTCGACGGTGACGAGTCGTCGGTAACGATTCGTGCATCAACTGCGGTCGGTTTCCGGATCATTCCGGACACCGGCCGCAGTCCGTTTTCGGCCACGGGATTAGGCTCGCGCGCACACCTCTCATGCTTCGCACAACCGTTGCACATGAGCCACAGACTCCGGGGGGATCTCAGCGTGGGGCTCCGTTCCGCCATGTCCGCCGCCGCAGCCGCCGCGCTGCTGACGGCATTCCTCGCCATGCCGACCCAGGCCCTGGCCGAAACCTCCGCGGGCGCGAGGCCGCACGACACGGCGCCCGGCGCGCCGACGCCCGGGCCGACCGATCCGGCCACCGTCGTGACCACACAGACCGCCGGACTCCCGTGGGCCTGGGGAGTCGGCACCGCCGCCTCGGACCCGCACCAGTTGCAGATCGAGGCGTGGCTCGCCGCGAGCGACCCGTCCTTCGCCGCCCCCGGCGAGATCACCTCGGTGACGGCCCATCTGCGTCCGCACGGCTCGGCCGTCGGCACGCCGGACGCGGTGACCCTCACGCTGACCCACCCCGACACGGCCTCCACGTCCTGGTACTCCGCCGGCGACGTGCAACCGCCGCAGCTCGGCGTCTACGACGTGGACGCCGAGCTGACGGACGACCAGGGCCATCACGTACTGGTCCCGGACGCAGGCCAGTTCACCGAGGCGGCCGACGTGACGCTCTTTGGCCTCGCACCGCGTCAGGCGACCGTCGACTTCGACCACCCCACGGTCACCCTGACCGGCCAGGTGACCGTCACCGATCCGCGGACCGGCGCCGCGCTCACCCCTGACCACCTCGCGATCGACCTCACCGACACCTTCGGCCACGAGGGCGACTACACGGTCAACCCGGGTGCCGACGGCAGCTTCTCCGTCACGGTTCCGCCCTTCGTCTACGGCATGCAGGCCGACTTCGTGGTACGCGCGGTGTACGGGACGGGATCCGTCCCGTACCGCCTCGCCAACGCGACCGCCGTCGGTGACAGCTACGTCGCCATCCAGTCCGAGCAGACCCGCGTGCGCTATCTGACACCGACGAACGTCTACGGCCCGCAGGGCGGTACGGCCACCGTCACCGGCGTGGTCGAGCACGAGGTCGGGTCCGCCTGGCTACCCGCGGCGGGCGTCCAGGTCGCCTACCACCAGTGGCTGGGTACGCCCTCGGGAACGCTGACCACGGACGCCCAGGGCCACTTCAGCATCGCTCTCGGCGTCCCGGGACCCTACTGGTTCGACACCGTCGGCTCGACCTACCTCCAGTCCTCGTACCCCGGCACCCCTGAGGTCGACGTCCACATCCCGCAGCCGACCGCGTTCACCGGCCTCCAGATCACGGAGGACCAGTACGGCGAGGCCGCGATCGACGGGCATCTCAAGCTCAACGGCAACGTCTACCAGGGCACCAACGGCGCCAAGATCTACGTGCAGTTCTCGCCGGACGGGCGGACCTGGCGCTCGGTCGGCTACACCGTGGTCGGCGGCCAGGGCCGGGCCACGGACGAGTTCAAGTGCTACGCCCGGCTGGGCGCCAACGCGAACGGCTACTGGCGGG
Organism: Streptacidiphilus anmyonensis; assembly: GCF_000787855.1. Taxonomy (GTDB): domain Bacteria; phylum Actinomycetota; class Actinomycetes; order Streptomycetales; family Streptomycetaceae; genus Streptacidiphilus; species Streptacidiphilus anmyonensis. The sequence goes on from NZ_BBPQ01000001.1 coordinate 258,643, forward strand.
TCTCGTACTCGGGCACGGCCGACTGGCGTCCCGTGCTCAGCCAGGCGGTCCGGATCTGGCGCTACCCCACCGCCGTGACCGGCGGCAAGCCCAGCACCACCAGGGCGCGCAAGGGACAGACGCTGAGCTTCAGCGGCACCGTCGCGCAGCGCATCTCGTCCTGGCGACCGCTCGCCCACGCCAAGGTGATGCTGCTCTTCCGTCCGCGCGGGAGCTCGACCTGGTATTGGGTCACGATCGGCTGGACCGACTCACGCGGCCGATACAACCTGCGAGGCCGGGCCTACACGGGCGGCACCTGGGCCGTTCTCTACACCGCCACCGACGCCACGCACATCGACTCGACCGGGCCGCAGACCTACGTGTCCGTGAGCTGATGGCGATCCGCGCCTCAACTGCGGCGACCAGGCATGACTCAACGGCTGTTCAGGAATCACGTTTCTTCAGGGGGAATCTCAGCGTGAGACTCCGTTCCACTCTTCCCGCCGTCGCGGCCACCGCACTGCTGGCGGCGACGCTCGCGGTGCCGGCTCAGGCGATGGCCGACACCTCCCCGAGCCCGACACCGTCCGCCGCCACCGGCGGCGGCACCCCGGCGCCGTCGTCAGCGTCGTCAGCGTCGTCGGCGCCGATCTCGGCGCGGACCTCGGCGCCGTCCTCGGCGCGGACCTCGGCGTCGTCGTCGGCACCGACGACGACGGCTGCCACGGCCCCGGTCATCGACCAGGTCGGCCTGGTCAGGACGGACAGCGGTACCGCGCTCAAGGTCGTCACCGACACCGGTGACCCCGTGGACACGCTGACCGTGGCGATCAACACGTCCGGGCAGACGCCCACGCCGGTCAAGACCGTCACCGCGTTCACCCAGGAGTCCCCCGGGGTCTGGCAGAGCGCTCCGCTCCAGCTGGGCAGCCACGGCTACTTCGGCTACTCCGCCACCGCGACCGACGCGGCGGGTACCGCCACGGCCACCGCCACGAGCGGCTACTTCATCTACGACACCTCGCCCGTCTTCCACGACCTGACCGGCTCACCGGCGCTCCTGTCGTACGGCCATGAGCTGGTCACCGTCAGCGGGCACCTGACGACCTACGACCCCGACCTCGGAGTCACCAGCGCACCGTACGCGGGTGCCGACATGGGCTTCGCGGGCAACGCGTTCTGGTCCCAGCCGGACGGGTCGTTCAGCGACACCCTCTACATCGGTCGTCCGGCCACGAGCACGTTCACGACCACGGTCGACGCGAACGGCAAGGACAACGCCGAGATCGTCAGCTCCCCGGTGAGCTGGCAGGTCGGCGCCGACCAGCAGACCCGCATCGTGCTCGACAGTTCCTCGGCCTCCGGCCTCGTGGTCGGCACCACGCTCAAGATCCGCGGCCTGGTGCAGTTCCAGGACACCGACGGCTCCTGGAAGCCGCTCACCGACTACGCGGTACAGCTGGGCAACAGCGGCTTCACTCCCGACGCGTCGGCCACCACGGACGCGAACGGGCGCTTCGAGCTGTGGACCACGGTGCCGAAGGCGGCCGGGAACCTCGGGCTCTACCTGCCGAACACCTACGCCTCCGACCGGTGGCTGGTGCCCTCGACGGCGACGTTCCAGGTGCAGTCCGTGCTCCAGAGCATCGGCCTGTACGCGTCGAACGCGAGCGTCGACGAGTTCTCCGACCTCAGCTTCAACTACGCCGTCACCAGCACCGACGGCAAGGTCCCGGGCGGCCGGATCTACGTGCTCGAGTCGCCGAACGGGTCGACCGGCTGGAAGAACCTCGGCTACCTCCAGGTCAACGGCCCCGGCTCGCCGGCGAAGCCGATCACCGCCTGGGTCGACAACCCGCACGGCTACTGGAAGCTCTGGTACCCCGGTGCGACCGGATACGCGCCCGCCTACAGCGGCGTGATCCACACCTTCCGGTACCTGACCGACATCACCGGCGGGAAGCCCAACACCACCTCGGCCTACCGCGGCCAGACTCTGCGCTTCAGCGGCGGCCTGTGGGAACAGGGCATGGGCAACTGGTTCCGCATGGGCGCCAACTGGCGGGTCTACCTCTTCTTCGAGCCTGCCGGCAGCAAGACCTGGAAGCTCGTCAGCTACACCCGGACCGACCGCAACGGCTACTGGAACCTCTCCGGAAAGGCCACCGCGGCCGGCACCTGGGAGGTCGCCTGGTTCACCGGTGACACCAACCACGTCGACGCTTTCGGCCCGAGGACCTACGTGCACATCCGCTGACACGACGGCGTGAGACGAACGGCCGGACCCGCTGCTGCAGGCCCGGCCGTTCGCCGTTCAGTTCGCCGTTCAGTTGGCCGTTCAGTTGGCCGTTCCGGCGGCTCAGCTGTTGTAGACCGACTGGGCCCGCTCCAGGCCGTCCTGCATCAGCGACTCCACCGAGTCCGCGCAGCGGTCGACGAACCAGGGCAGTTCCTTGCGCTCGGTGGACGAGAAGTCGCGCAGCACGAAGTCGGCGACCTCCATCCGGCCGGGCGGGCGCCCGATGCCGGCGCGGACCCGGAGGTAGTCCGGGCCGAGGGACTTGGTGATCGACTTGAGCCCGTTGTGGCCGTTGTCGCCGCCGCCGCGCTTGAGGCGCAGGGTCGCGTAGTCGATGTCGAGCTCGTCGTGGATCACGATCAGCCGGTCGACGCCCGACTTGTAGAAGTCGCGGAGCCCGACGACCGGGCCGCCGGAGAGGTTCATGAAGGACATGGGCTTGGCCAGCACGACCCGCTGCCCGGCCAGTCGGCCCTCCAGGACCTGGGCGCGGCTCTTGTGCGCCTTGAACTTGCCGCCGACCCGCTCGGCCAGCAGGTCGGCCACCATGAAGCCGATGTTGTGGCGGTTGCCCTCGTACTGCCCACCGGGGTTTCCGAGGCCGACCACCAGCCAGGGGCCCTGCTCGCTCATCTGCTGCGACTCCTGTCGTGCTGCGGCTGGTGTGAACGCGGGACTGCCCCGGCCGTCACAGCGGACGGCCGGGGCAGCTTCACGCGGATGAGGCTCAGGCCTCGGCCTCGGCCTCGGCGGCCTCCTCGGCCTCCTCCTCGACGGCCTCGACCTGGGCGCCGATGACCTGCAGGACGACCGCGTCCTCGTCGACGGCCAGGGTGGCGCCGGACGGGAGGGTGATGTCCTTGGCGAGGATGGAGGCGCCGGCCTCCAGGCCCTCGACGGAGACCGTGACGGCCTCGGGCAGGTGGGTGGCCTCGGCCTCGATCGGCAGGGCGTTCAGGACGTGCTCGAGCAGGTTGCCACCGGGGGCCAGCTCGCCCTCGGTGTGGACCGGAACCTCGACGGTGACCTTCTCGCCACGCTTGACCAGCAGCAGGTCGACGTGCTCGATGGTGCGCTTGATGGCCTCACGCTGGACGGCCTTCGGCAGCACGAACTCCTGCTTGCCGTCGATCGGCAGGGAGATCAGCGCGTTCGGGGTCTTCAGCGCCAGCATCAGGTCGTGGCCCGGCAGGTTCAGGTGGACCGGGGCGTGGCCGTGGCCGTAGACGACGGCGGGGACCAGGCCGGCGCGACGGGCGCGACGGGCGGCACCCTTGCCGAACTCGGTGCGGGGCTCAGCGGCAAGGCGAATCTCGGACATGGAAGCGCTCCTTGTCTCGTTGTGAACGGGTGAGCGCTCGGCGGCCATCTCACACGTCTTGGAACAAGAAGCGCGTCGATAACGGAGTTTGTTTCTGTGTACCGGGGCACACAGAAAAGCTCCCTCGCCGGGCAGGTACCCCAGAGTACCCAAGCCCGCCGAGGGAGCCAAAACGATCAGTACGCCGACCAGGCGGTGCGGATCAGGCGCGCTCGTCGAAGAGGCTGGTGACCGAGCCGTCGTCGAAGACCTCGCGGATCGCGCGGGCGATCAGCGGGGCGATGGAGAGCGTGGTGACCTTGTCGATCTCCTGGGACAGCTCGCCCGGGGTCGGCAGGGTGTTGGTGAAGACGAACTCGCTGGCGCGCGAGTTCTTCAGACGGTCCGCGGCCGGGCCGGAGAGCACGCCGTGGGTCGCGGCGACGATGACGTCCTCCGCACCCTGCTCGAACAGCGCGTCCGCGGCGGCGACGATGGTGCCACCGGTGTCGATCATGTCGTCGACCAGGACGCAGACGCGGCCCTTGACGTCACCGACGACCTCGGCGGACATGACCTTGTTGGCCACGTTCGGGTCGCGGCGCTTGTGGATGATGGCCAGGGGCGCGGCCAGACGGTCCGACCACTGGTCGGCCACGCGCACGCGGCCGGCGTCCGGGGAGACGACGGTGAGCTTGTCGCGGTCGACCTTGGAGCCGACGTAGTCGGCCAGGATCGGCAGCGCGAACAGGTGGTCCACCGGGCCGTCGAAGAAGCCCTGGATCTGCGCGGTGTGCAGGTCCACGGAGATCAGCCGGTCCGCGCCCGCCGTCTTCAGCAGGTCCGCTATCAGGCGGGCGGAGATGGGCTCGCGACCGAGGTGCTTCTTGTCCTGACGGGCGTAGCCGTAGAACGGCATGATCACGGTGATGGTCTTGACCGACGCGCGCTTGAGCGCGTCGATCATGATCAGCTGCTCCATGATCCACTGGTTGATCGGAGCGGTGTGGCTCTGCAGCACGAAGGCGTGCGCGCCACGGACCGACTCCTGGTAGCGGACATAGATCTCACCGTTGGCGAAGTCCAGTGCCTTGGTGGGGACCAACTCGACGCCCAGCTGCTCGGCCACCTCGTGCGCGAGGGCAGGGTGTGCACGGCCGGAGAAGAGCATCAACTTCCGAGAGCCGGACGATTTGATCCCGGTCACTGCAACCGTCTCCTTGTTGCTTTGACACCCAGGTTTGCTGATCATCCGCAGGCGGACACTGGCCTGGCGCGGCCCTGTGGTGTGTGGATGACCACCAGGTTACGCGGCCGTGGAGGTTCCCGTCGCGCCCGGGTCGCCTCAAGGAGTGGTCGAAGCAGCCCCTTCGGCCCCGTCGGCCGCTGCCTTCGCAGCAGCCGCGGCCTGCGCCGACGCCGTCCCCGGACGCTTGCGCTCCACCCAGCCCTCGATGTTGCGCTGCTGCGGACGGGTCACGCCGAGCGCGCCCGCCGGGACGTCCTGGTAGATCACGGAACCGGCCGCCGTGTAGGCGCCGTCCCCGACCGTCACCGGGGCGACGAACATGTTGTCAGAGCCGGTCCGGCAGTGGGCGCCGATGGTGGTGCGGTGCTTGTTGACGCCGTCGTAGTTGACGAAGACCGAGGCGGCCCCGATGTTCGTGCCCTCACCGATCGTCGCGTCACCGACGTAGGTCAGGTGCGGCACCTTGGCGCCGTCGCCGACCACGGCGTTCTTCATCTCGACGTAGGTGCCCGCCTTGGCCTTCACGCCGAGCACCGTGCCGGGGCGCAGGTAGGCGTACGGGCCGACGTTCGCGCCCGCGCCGATCACCGCGCGCTCGGCTGTGGCATTGATCACAACGGCGCCCGCGCCGATCTCGGTGTCGCGCAGCGTGCAGTTCGGGCCGACCTCGGCGCCCTCGCCGACGCTGGTCGCGCCGTGCAGCTGGGTGTTCGGGTGGATCACCGCGTCCCGCTCGTAGGAGACCTGGACGTCCAGCCAGGTGGTGGCCGGGTCGACGACCGTGACGCCGGCCCGCATCGCGGCGTCCAGCAGGCGGTCGTTCATGATCCGGCGGGCCTCGGCGAGCTGCACCCGGTCGTTGATGCCCAGGATGTCGCGGTAGTCGCCCGCCACGACGGCGCCGACGCGGTGCCCCGCCTCGCGCAGGATGCCGAGGACGTCGGTGAGGTACTCCTCGCCCTGGCTGTTGTCCGTCCGGACCTCCGCCAGGCCCTGGGCCAGCAGCTTTCCGTCGAAGGCGAAGACACCCGAGTTGATCTCACGCACGGCGCGCTGCTCGTCGCTGGCGTCCTTGTGCTCGACGATCGCCTGCACCGCGCCGTCCGCGCCGCGGATGATCCGGCCGTAGCCGGTGGCGTCGGGCACCTCGGCGGTCAGCACGGTGACGGCGTTGCCGTCCTGGCCGTGGGCCGCGACCAGCGCCTGCAGGGTCGTGCCGGTCAGCAGCGGGGTGTCCCCGGTGGTGACGACGACGGTCCCGTCGAGGGCGACGCCCTCGGCGCCCAGCGCCTCCAGCGCGACGCGCACGGCGTTGCCGGTGCCGTTCTGCTGCTCCTGCACGACCGTGCGCACACCCGGGTCCGCCTCGGCCAGATGGGCCGTGACCTTGTCCCGCATGTGGCCGACGACCACGACCAGCTGCTCCGGCGTCAGTTCCCGGCCGGCCGCGACGGCGTGCCCGACGAGCGTCCGCCCGCACAGGGGGTGGAGCACCTTCGGCAGTACGGCCGACTTCATCCGGGTGCCCTCGCCGGCGGCGAGAACGATCACAGCGGTGGGAGTCATGGGACGCAGGCTCCTCTGCAGGGGGCTGACTCTTTCGAAGACCCCGAAGGGGCCCGCCGGGCCCGTCACACACCCACGAAGGGAGCCGCACAGACGTACCCGAACACAGTGAGGATAGCCGTCACCGGAGGGATCGATCAGAACCGATCAGAGGCTGTGCTCCGCCGCAAGGACTCGAACCTTGAAAACTGGATCCAAAGACCAGCGTGTTGCCAATTACACCACGGCGGATCGTCCGTCCACCCGTGCGGGCCGAACGGCGGCTCCTACTATGCCGTACTACCAGCCCTCCACGCGACGGTACGACCGGCGGCACGACCCGCGGTACGCCGGACATCCGGGAGTCGGCATCCGGCGAATTCCTGCGGTGACGGGAATTCTGACAATTCACCCGCTCGACACGTCCGGCGAGGGTGGGCTTCCACCGGCACGGGCACAGAACCTACGATGCCGTAAGTTACGGTTCCGTAGGTGAGGCCGAGGGGCGACCCATGACCAGCATGCCGAGCACAGAGACCGACCTGCGTCCGGTGGCGGACGCACGCCCGTCGATGGATCCGCTGCCCGACGCCACCCGGGGCGGCGAGCGCGCGAGCCTGCTCCAGCGGTTCGCGATCGGGATCTTCATCGTCGTCCCGTTCGCGGCGCTGGTCGCCGCCGTCCCGGTGGCCTGGGGGTGGGGGATCGGCTGGCACGACATCGCGATCGCGACGGTGATGTACTTCCTGACCTGCCACGGGGTCACCGTCGGCTACCACCGGTACTTCACCCACAGCTCCTTCAAGACCGCCCGCCCGCTGCGGATCGCCCTGGCGGTGGCGGGCAGCCTCGCGGTCGAAGGTCCGGTCGTCAGATGGGTCGCCGACCACCGCAAGCACCACAGGTTCTCCGACCGCGAGGGCGACCCGCACTCGCCGTGGCGCTACGGCGAGACCGTGCCGGCCCTGCTGCGCGGCCTGTGGTGGGCGCACATGGGCTGGCTGTTCGACGAGGAGCAGACGCCGCAGCAGCAGTACGCGCCGGACCTGGTCAAGGACCGGGCCATCCACTGGATCTCGCGTCAGTTCTTCGCCTTCACCATCGCCTCCCTGCTGCTGCCGGCGCTGGTCGGCGGGCTGTGGTCGTGGTCCTGGCAGGGCGCGGCGACCGCCTTCTTCTGGGGCTCGCTGGTCCGGATCGCGCTTCTGCACCACGTGACGTGGTCGATCAACTCCATCTGCCACGCGGTCGGCTCGCGCCCGTTCCGGTCGCGTGACCGCAGCGGCAACGTGTGGTGGCTGGCGATCCTGTCCTGCGGCGAGTCCTGGCACAACCTGCACCACGCCGACCCCACCTCGGCCCGCCACGGCGTGCTGCGCGGTCAGATCGACTCCTCGGCCCGGCTGATCCGCTGGTTCGAGCTGCTCGGCTGGGCCCGCGACGTGCGCTGGCCGAGCGCGGACCGGTTGGACATGAAGCGGGTCGCCGAGCCGACGGGCGCGGCCTCGCTGTAGCGCCGGACCAAGGAAGCGGGAAGGGCGACACGAACAACCAGAGCAACCAGAGCGAGCGGGAAACGAGCAAGGGCCCGACAGGCAGGGGCCCGAGAGGCAAGGGCCCGAAAAGCCGGAAGCGTCGGGCCGAGAGCGCCCGGAGGCGAGGGCCGGAGGAGCAGCGCGGCATGATGGTCCTGTGAACGAGAGCAGTGGCGACAGGGACGCGGGAGGCGACGCCCCCTCGTCCAAGCGGGGGGCGTCGACACGTCGGGGCACACGTGTGCGGATGAGCGGCAAGGAGCGCCGCGAGCAGCTGCTGGACATCGGACGGAGCCTTTTCGCGGAGCGAGGCTACGACGCGACGTCGGTCGAGGAGATCGCGGCGAAGGCGGGCGTCTCCAAGCCGGTGGTGTACGAGCACTTCGGCGGCAAGGAGGGGCTGTACGCGGTCGTCGTGGACCGCGAGATGCAGCTGCTGCTGGACATGGTCACCGGGTCGCTGACCGGTGGCCATCCTCGTGAGCTGTGCGAGGAGGCGGCGTTCGCGCTGCTGGACTACATCGAGACCTCGACGGACGGGTTCCGCATCCTGACCCGGGACTCGCCGGTGACCCAGTCGACCGGCACGTTCGCCTCGCTGATCGGGGACATCGCGAACCAGGTCGAGGACATCCTCGGCCTGGAGTTCAAGTCCCGTGGCTACGACCCGAAGCTGGCGCCGATGTACGCGCAGATGCTGGTGGGCATGGTGGCGCTGACGGGTCAGTGGTGGCTGGACGTCCGCAAGCCGAAGAAGGCCGAGGTCGTGGCCCATCTGGTGAACCTGGCCTGGCACGGCCTGGAGGGCATGGAGCGGCGGCCGCATCTGGTGGGCCGCCGCAAGGCGTAGCGCCGCGAGGCATGACACCGCCTGGCACAGCGCTGCGGGGCAGAGTGCTGCGAGGTACAGCGCTGCGCGACTTGGTGCTGCGTCCACGGCTGGACTCAGCGCGGCTCCAGGAACTCGATCCGGTTGCCGACCGGGTCGAAGGAGTAGAAGCGGTCATGGCCCGGCAGGTTGTCGTCCCAGACGACCTCCGCCCCGTTGGCTGCCAGCGTCTGCGCGTAGGCGTGGATGCCGCGGATCCGCAGGGCCGGGTGGGCCTTCTTCGCGGGCGTGAACGGCTCCTCGACGCCGACGTGGACCTGGACCGCGCCGTCGGCCGAGGCGAACCAGCAGCCGCCGCGCGCGGCGAGCACCGGGGGCTTGGGGATCTCGCGCAGGCCGAGCACACCGACGTAGTAGGCGCGCAGGAGGTCCTCGGCGCCCACCGGAGCGGCGAGCTGGACGTGGTCGAGAGCGACGATCATGGTCGGTCTCCTTCCGTTCTCGATCTTCAGTACTTGATCTTCAGCGTCTGGTCTTCAGCGCTTGACCGCGACGGCGAAGACGCGGCGGAAGGGCAGGACCGTCCCGTACGGACGGCGCGGGTAGGCGTCGTCGAGCAGTGCGGCGTACTCGGCGAGGAACGCGGCGCGCGCGTCGGGATCGGTCAGCGCGCCCAGGACGGGGCGCAGCCCGGTGCCGAGCATCCAGTCGAGGACCGGCCGCTCACCCTGGAGGACCTGGTGGTACGTCGTCTCCCAGACGTCGGCCGCACAGCCGAGACCGGCCAGCACGTCGAGGTACTCCCCCGGCTCCGGCGCGGCGGCGCGGTGCGGTCCGCCGACGCGCTCGGCCCAGCGGGGCGAGTTGCGCAGGTCGTGCAGGAGCGTGTGCGTCGGATTGTCGAAGTTGCCGGGCACCTGGAAGGCGAGCACGCCTCCGCTCGGCAGCGCGTCGATCCAGGCGGGGAAGAGCCGAGTGTGCCCCGGGACCCACTGGAGCGCGGCGTTGGAGACGATCAGGTCGGGTGCGTCCGCGGCCGGGTCGTACTCCGCGATGTCGCCGAGTCGGAACTCGACGCCGGCGGAGTCGGTCGCGCCGAAGTCGCGCCGCGCACGGTCGATCATCTCGGCCGAGTTGTCCACGCCGACGACGTGGGCGTCGGGCCAGCGGGCAGGAAGCGTCGCCGTGGTGTTGCCGGGACCGCAGCCGAGGTCCACGACGCGCGTCGGGGCGCCCGGGATCCGGTCGACCAGCTCGAAGAAGGGACGACTTCGCAGGTCGGCGTGGCGCAGGTACTGCTGCGGGTCCCACTGAACGCCTGCCATCGCGACCTCCAGGTATCTTGATATCGAGACATCTTCAGCATGGCGTCCGTAAATTCTTGATGTCAAGAGACTTCATGTCGATAGATATCCGACTACACTGATCAGCATGGAGGACGAGGTCGATCGGCTGGTCGCAGCATGGCGCCGGGAGCGCCCCGACCTCGACGTGGAACCTCTCGAGGTACTGAGCCGGGTCAGCCGGCTCGCCCGTCACCTCGACCGCGCCCGCCGTGCCGCCTTCGCCGAGCACGCGCTGGAGCCGTGGGAGTTCGACGTGCTCACCGCGCTGCGCCGGGCCGGCGCCCCGTACCAGCTCTCCCCTGGCCAGCTGCTGACGCAGACCCTGGTCACCTCCGGCACCATGACCAACCGCATCGACCGTCTGGCCGGCAAGGGCCTGGTCCAGCGCCTGCCCGATCCGGACGACCGCCGCGGTGTGCTGGTCCGGCTGACCCAGGGCGGGCAGGAGCGCGCGGACGCAGCCCTCTCGGGCCTGCTCGACCACGAGCGCGCGATCCTCGGCGAGCTGTCGACCTCCCAGCGGGGCGACCTCGCCGGGCTGCTGCGCCAACTCGTCGCCCCCTTCGACAACCTGACGGACTAGGGCAGCACCGGGCGGCCCCGCTCCCGCCACTCCGCGTTCCCCTGCTGCACGCCTCTTGTCAGCGGTTACCGGCCGGTTGTCTACTCCCTTCCCATGAGTCCGCGACAGCGCGGGCTCCCGAAGGGGGGACCACCCGATGACCGCACTGCCGCGGCTCGCGCGCGTACTGGCCGCAGCCGCCTGCTCCACCCTGCTCGCAGCCGGCCTGGCCGGCCCGGCCTTCGCCGAGGGCTCGACCTCCGCGACGGCGACGGCGCCAGCGACAGGAAGTACCGCGTCGTCGCACCACCGGAACCCCGACTACTACGTCTCGCTCGGCGACTCGCTCGCCGCCGGTTACCAGCCGAACATCGGGCACGACACGAACGTCTCCTACACCGACCAGCTCTACGCCCAGCTCAAGAAGCACGACCCGGACCTGGTCCACATCAAGCTCGGCTGCTCGGGTGAGACCACCGAGACGATGATCGCCGGCGGCATCTGCCACTACCCCGGCGCGACCTCGCAGCTCGACGCCGCCGTGAAGTTCCTGCGGGCGCACCGGGGTCACGTCAGCTACGTGACGCTCGACATCGGCGCCAACGACGTGGACGGCTGCCTGAAGGGCGGCGCCGTCGACGTCAGCTGTGCGCTCAAGGGCATCGCCACCGTCGCCGCGCAGGTCCCGCAGATCACCACCGCACTGCACCGCGCGGGCGGCAGCCACCCGCGCTACGCCGCGATGAACTACTACGACCCCTTCCTCGCGGTCTGGCTGACGGGCCCGGCCGGGCAGCAGGCGGCACAGGAGTCGGCGCAGCTGAGCGTGGGGCTGAACGACGCAGTCGAGCTCGGCCTGAAGGCGGGCGGCTTCCGGCTCGCGGACGTGTCGACGGCGTTCTCGACGCTGGACTTCACCGACCAGGCCACCCTCCCCGGCGTCGGCCAGGTGCCCCTGAACGTGGCGCGGATCTGCACATGGACGTGGATGTGCACGCCCTACCAGGACATTCACGCCACTCCGACCGGCCACGCGGTGATCGCGGGGGTGTTCCTGGACCTGTTCCGGCACCGCCGGCACTGAACGGCCGAGGCCCCTGCGGCCGGTCAGGCCGTCGCCCAGGCCGTCGCGCAGGCCCGTCGTCCGGGCCGCCCGGCGGCCGAGGCCGACCGGCTTCCCTGCTTCCCCCGGCTGCACCAGCTGATGTCTGATCCATCCCGTTCTGGTGTGCAATCATGAAGATTGCCCCAGAACGGGATGGATGCGCACGTGTCGACCGATAGTCCGGCCAGCAACCGTGAGAAATGGCAACGCCGAGCCGCTTGGGCGGCCATCTGGTATCTGCGCCTCGCCGCCGCGCTCAACCTGCTCGGGGCCTTCTCTGCGCCGTTCCGCCGCCAGGTCACCCGACACAACACCGGCGAGCTGTTCACGCCGTACCTGCTGACGGCCGGCTTCACCTCCGCCGCGCTCGCCTGGTTCCTGGCGATCATGATGCGACGGCGCAAGCGGGCCGCCTGGATCTTCAACATCGTGCTGTCCGGCGCCTACCTGCTGCTGGTCGCCCTGGCGCTGATCGTCGCGCCCGAGGTACGCGAGCACACCTTCAACTGGATCTCAGCCGCGATCAGCGCCTTCTTCGTGGCCGCGCTGCTGGTCGGACGGCGCGAGTTCCACGCGAAGGGCGACCGCTCCAACCCGCTGCTCGCCATCCTCACGCTGATCGTCGGCGGTGCCGTCGGCATGCTGATCGGCACCGCGCTGGTGACCGTCACCAACACCGCCACCGGCTCCACGCTGTGGGACCGGATGAACTACGCGCTGATGCGCGTCTACACCCTCGCCCCCGCCGGCTCCGAGCACGCGGGCGTGCGCATCCCGCACTGGGTGGACATCGCGATCAACGTGCTCAGCGTGATCCTCTTCCTGCTCGTGCTCTACGTGCTCTTCCGCGCCCCCAAGGGCAAGGAGTACCTGTGCGACGACGACGAGCGGCGGCTGCGGGACATGCTCGACCGCCACGGCGACCGCGACTCCCTCGGCTACTTCGCGCTGCGCCGCGACAAGAGCGTCGTCTTCTCCTCCAGCGGCAAGGCCGCCGTCGCCTACCGCGTGGTCGGCGGCGTCTCGCTCGCCTCGGGGGACCCGATCGGCGACCTCGAGGCGTGGCCGGGCGCGATCGACCAGTGGCTGGAGCAGGCCCAGGTGCACGCCTGGACCCCGGCGGTGATGGGCGCCAGCGAGGAGGGCGGCACCGTGTACGCCCGCCACGGCCTGAACGCGCTGGAACTCGGCGACGAGGCGATCGTCGAGGTGGACGAGTTCACACTCGACGGCCGCGCGATGCGCGGCGTCCGGCAGGCGCACAAGCGCGTCGGCCGCGCCGGCTACACCGTCCGGATCCGCCGCCACGCGGCGATCCCGGAGGACGAGATGGACGCGCTGCTGCAGCTCGCCGACCACTGGCGGGACGGCCAGACCGAGCGCGGCTTCTCCATGGCCCTCGGCCGTCTCGGCGACCCCGCCGACGGCCAGTGCGTGATGCTGGAGTGCCACGACGGCGAGGGCCGGCTGCGCGCCCTGCTGAGCTTCGTCCCCTGGGGTCGTGAGGGCCTCTCGCTCGACCTGATGCGCCGCGACCGCGAGTCCGACAACGGCCTGATGGAGTTCATGGTCATCGAGCTGATCCGGCAGGCCGACACCGTCGGCGTGAAACGGATCTCGCTGAACTTCGCCATGTTCCGCGCCGTCTTCGAGCGCGGCGGCAAGCTCGGCGCAGGCCCCGTCCTGCGCCTGTGGCGCGAGGTGCTGATCTTCCTCTCGCGCTGGTGGCAGATCGAGTCCCTCTACCGGGCCAACGCCAAGTACCGCCCGATCTGGGAGCCGCGCTACCTGCTGTTCGAGCGCAGCAGCGACCTCCCCCGGATCGGCATCGCCTCGGCCCGCGCCGAAGGCTTCATCACCGCGCCCAGCCTCCCCGCGCTGTTCAAGCGACGCCATGTCCCGGCGGCCGCGGCCGAAGCCGTGAGTGCGACCCCGGCCGCAGCCCCAGCCACAGCCCCCACCGCTCCGCGCACAGGAGCCGCGGCAGCCGCTGAGGCGGCTGAGGCGGCTGAGGCGGCTGAGGCGGCGAGCATGACGACCGGTGCTCCGGCCGGGAACCGGCAGGCCGGTCGTCCGAAGGACCAGGCCGGTGTGGCGGCCACGAACGGGCACGGTCGCGGACGCGCAGACGGACGCGGTGACGGACCCGGAGACCGTGACGCAGACGGCGACGGGCGCCGGGGCCGGGATCCGCGGCGGCCAGGGCAGGACCCCGGGCGCGGCGCCGCCGAGTCCTCGCAGACCTCCGCCGCCCCCGCCGAAGGTCCCGCACCGAGGGCGACGACTCCTCCGGAGTAGGCCGCTCCGCTGTCCGCCGCGTCCACCGCATCCGCCGGATCCGCCGTGGACCGACCTGCCACCATTCCGACTTATCGGACATTCCGGCTTACCGTGGAGAGAGGCATTCGTCCTCGAACTTCCTGGCACTTCCTCGAACATGCCTGGCCCCTGGAGGAACAGCGCGCATGCAGAGGGACGGAACGGCAACCGTCGGTGGTGGCGCGGGAGTGGCCCTGCGGTCGAGCTTGCGTGCCGCCGCGGAGCACGAGTGGGGCGCGCTGGCGCGCGCGATACGCAGCGGCCTGCGCGGGCGCGGCCTCGCGGCGATGCCGCTGACCATCTGCGCCACCCTCGCCATCCTCGCGTTCCAGGTCTGGCAACAGTCCCCGCGGGGTGCGGCGATCGTCGAGCAGGTGGGCGTGGTCCGCGCCTCGCTTCCTCTCGGTGTCGCGCTGTCGCGCACGCCCCTGTCGCTCTTCGTGCCCGCGCCCGACCTGCCGGTCTGGGGCGCGGCCCTCCAGGTGTTCCTCGTTTTCGGCATCGCCGAGCTCACCCTCGGACGCGTACGCACCCTGGCCGTCGGCTACGCGGCCACCCTCGCCGGGACCATGTACACACGCCTCGGCACCTCGATGGGGCCGGACCGCTTCTTCGGCCTCTCCTACAGCGCCGAGTTCGTCCGGGACACCGGCCCCTCCGTGGCGGTCGTGGCCCTCGCCGTCTGCATCGCCTGGCGCTACCGGGCGCTGGTGACGGGCGCGCTGGTCGTCGCCTCGATGGTGGCCGAGGCCCTGATCCTGCCGAACATGGCCGGCGCCGAGCATCTCGTCGCCATCCTCACCGCGCTCACCGTGGCCCTGGGCGCGGAACTGGTCCAGCGGCAGACGCGCCGCACGACCGCCGCACTCAACGCCGTCCTGCTGGTGCGGCGCCGGATCTGAACGCCGCTCCGTCGAGGGGCTCCGCCGTGGGGAGCGCAGCTCGTCCGGGCGGCCTCCCCACTACCGCCCGAGGTCAGGCGTCCGCCGGACCGACGCCCGCTCGGCGCGCGAGCGCGACGGCCGCCAGCGTCGAGTGGACCCCGAGCTTGCCGAGGACGTTCTGCATGTGCGTGCGCACGGTGTGCGGGGACAGGTAGAGCCGGTCCGCGACGGCCTGCCGACCGAGCCCCGCGACCATGCAGCGCAGCACCTGCTTCTCGCGGGGCGTGAGGGTGTCCACCAGCCGCTCGCTCTCGGTCCGGTCCCGGCGCGCGGCGGTCAGTTCGCGTATGACGCCGGTGAGCAGGCTCGGCGCGAGGTGCGTCTCGTCCCGCATCACGCCGCGGATCACGGCCATCAGCCGTCCGAGGGAGCTCTCCTTGGCCACCCAGCCGCCCGCCCCGGCCTGCAGCGCGCGCACCGCGCGGTGCGGGTCGTCCGCGGTGGCCAGCACGATCACCCGCAGCTCGGGATGGGCGGCGCGAGCCCTGGAGATCAGCGCGATTCCGTCGGCGCCGACCGGCCCGGGTGCCGCCGGGGGCTGGGGCGCGGCGCCAGCCGAGCGCCGCTGGGCGGGCAGGCGGACGGGTCCGCCGAGGACGGGCGCGGGCAATCCGGCGGCACCGGCGCCGACGCCCAGATCCGCGTCGACCAGCATCACCTGGAATCCGCGCGCCTCCGCCGCGGCACGTTCCAGCGCGCGCTCCGCACCCGCGGCGCTGCCCGCCGCGGCGACCTCCACATCCGGCTCCGCGGCGAGCGCCGTCGCCAACGCCTCCGCGAAGATCCGGTGGCCGTCGGCCACCAGCACCCTGATCCGCCCCACGCCCGCTCCCCCCGACGCAGCACCGCCTCCTCCAGCACCCAGCGTAGGGTCGCGCCCGCGATGACGCGGCGTTATCACCCGAACGAGCGCGGTCACCGATGCACGCGGGGAGACGGCACCACTCGGGGGGCGCAGAGCCGGACCGAGCGCCGTGCGGTCCGCCTGGGAGCCCCATGCCACCCCGCAGTGGGCTGACAGCCCTGGTCAGCGGCGGACAGGCCGGTGCGCGGGGACCCGGACGGGGACCGCCCGCCACCCCTGCCCGCTGCTCGCGCGGCTCCCCCGCAGGGCGGAGACGAGCCGAGGCGGGACACGAGCAGAGATGAGCAGAGATGGCACCGACACCGGTGGAGCGGAGGCGGCGCGGACACCGGTGGAGCGGAGAAGACGCGGACATGGGTGAAACGGGAACGCCAGGCGTGGCCCGGAGCGACCCTGAGTACCCGGGGTCAGCCGGGACCGGCCGGGATCGGGCGCGTGGGCACGCCCGGTGCACCGGGCGTGCCCACGCGGCCTACGCGCCCGAGGCGTCGAGCATCTCGTCGCGGGGCACGATCTTGACGCGCTCCCGGCCTTCCGCAGTACCGAGCTCGCGCTCACGCGCGTCCAGGCGCTGCCAGCCATCCCACGTCGTGAAGCGGACGCCACGCTCGCGCAGGAACGCGTCCACCGCCTCCGGCTCCGGGAGCGCCGCGGGCGTCAGCTCTCCCCCGGCGTAGTCGGAGAGCAGGGAGGCGACGGTCTCGTTCGCGTCGCCCTTGGTGTGGCCGATCAGGCCGACCGGGCCGCGCTTGATCCAGCCCGTCACGTACGTGCCCGGCTCGACGCGGCCGGCGTCGTGCGGCACCGTGCCGGAGTCGGGGTCGAAGGGGAGCTTCGCGAGCTCCTCGGAGTAGTACCCGACGGCCCGGTAGACGGACTGGAGGTCCCACTCCTTGAACCGCCCCGTGCCGCGGACGTTGCCGCTGCCGTCCAGCTCCGTGCGCTCGGTGCGCAGGCCGACGACGCGCCCGCCCTCGCCCAGCACCTCCACAGGGGACTCGAAGAAGTGCAGGTAGAGCCGGTGGGGGCGGGTGCCCACATCGCGGATGGCCCAGTTCTCCAGCGTGGAGGCGACCATGTCGGCCTGCTTGTTGCCGCGCCTGGTCGCGATCGAGCCCTCGTCGTAGTCGATGTCCTCGGGGTCGACGATGACCTCGATGTTCGGCGAGTGGTCGAGCTCGCGCAGCTCCATCGGACTGAACTTCGCCTGCGCCGGACCCCGGCGGCCGAAGACGTGGATCTCCTTGGCGGCGTTCTGCTTCAGGCCCTCGTGGACGTTGGCCGGGATCTCCGTCGGCAGCAGTTCGTCCGCCGTCTTCGCCAGGATGCGCGCCACGTCCAGAGCCACGTTGCCGACCCCGAGCACGGCGACCTTCTCCGCCGTGAGCGGCCAGGTGCGCGGGACGTCCGGGTGACCGTCGTACCAGAACACGAAGTCGGCCGCGCCGTAGGAGCCTTCGAGCTCGATGCCGGGTATGCCCAGGTCGCGGTCGGCATTGGCGCCGGTGGCGAAGATCACCGCGTCGTAGAACCGGTGCAGTTCGTCGAGGGTGAGGTCGTTCGGGTAGTCGACGTTGCCGAAGAGGCGGATCTGCGGCTTGTCCATCACCTGGTGCAGGGCGGTGATGATGCCCTTGATCCTGGGGTGGTCGGGCGCGACACCGTAGCGGATCAGGCCGAAGGGGGCCGGCATGCGCTCGAAGACGTCGACGGACACGCCCGGGTCCTGCGCCACGTCCGACTTGAGCAGGGCGTCGGCGGCGTAGATGCCGGCGGGACCGGACCCGACGACGGCGACCCGGAGAGTGCGTGTCATGGAAGAGGACTCCTTGGAGCGACAGGACGACTGACGAGCGGAGGGCGGCGAGGCTACCTGGTAAGGCAACCCTCACCTCCGCCAGCCTGCCACAGTAGTCAGTCCTGCTTTATGACCCCATAAGCCCGACTTATGTGTAGCCCCCGCCCCGACTGCCCCTACCGCATGCGTCGCGCGCCGGGTGCGGGCGTCGCGGTGAAGAACGCGGGGGCGTTCCAGCTCTCCTGGGCCGCGTAGGCGGCCGCAATCGCCGCGGTGATGCCGGGCACCAGAGCGGGTTCGGTCAGCACGATCACGCAGCCGCCGAAACCGCCGCCCGTCTGCCGCGCCCCGAGGGCGCCCGCGACGAGCGCGGTGTCGACCGCGGTGTCGGACTGTGCGCAGGAGATCGCGAAGTCGTCGCGCTGCGAGGCGTGCCCGGCCGTCAGGACGGGGCCGAGGGCACGCAGCCCGCCCTCGTCGAGCAGTCGGACGGCCTCCAGCACCCGCGCGTTCTCGGTGACGACGTGTCGGGTGAGGCGGCGCAGTTCCTCCTCGGGGAGCCGGTCGAGCAGGGCGTCCAGGTCGGGGCCCGAGGCCGCCTCCACATCGCGCAGCGCCTTGACGCCCAGCAGGTCCGCGGAGCGTTCACAGCCCTCACGGCGCTGCCGGTAGGCGCCGTCCGCGTGGCCGTGCTCGACGCGGGTGTCCACGACGAGCAGCACCAGCCCGGCGGCGGCGAGGTCCAGGGGGACCTGCCGCTGCGACATGTCCCGGGTGTCCAGGAAGAGGGCCGCACCCTCGGCGCAGCACAGGGAGGCCGTCTGGTCCATCACACCGACGGGGGCGCCGACGTAGTCGTTCTCGGCGCGCTGGGCGAGCCTGGCGAGGCTGGGCCGGTCGATGCCGAGGCCGAGCAGCTCGTCGCAGGCGAGCAGCACCGCGCACTGCAACGCGGCGGAGGAGGAGAGCCCGGCCCCGAACGGCACGTCGCTGTCGAGGTGCAGGTCGATGCCGGGGACGGCGTGCCCGCCCTCACGCAGCACCCACAGGGCGCCCGCGGGATAGGCGGCCCAGCCGGCGACGGAGCCGGGTGCGAGCGATTCCACTGTGAACTCGACCACGGAGCCGCCGCCTTGTGAACTGTGCACCCGCACCACGCCGTCGTCACGCCTGGCCACGGCGACGCGGGCCGCGTGCGGCAGGGCGACCGGCAGCACGAAGCCGTCGTTGTAGTCGGTGTGCTCGCCGATCAGGTTGATCCGTCCCGGCGCCTGCCACACGCCCTCGGGCTCCCGCCCGTACAGCGCGGCGAACTCCTCGGCGACCACGGCGGCGTGCGGCTGGTTCACGGGCGGCTCTCCTACCTCTGCGGCTTCGGGTGGTGCGGGCGACTGCGGGCGCTGCGGGTGCTGCGGGTGCTCCCGAGGGTGCCGGTGCTTCGGGTGCTGCGGGTGCTCCCGATGCTGCGGGTGCCGCCTGGGCGCCGGCAGGGTCAGGGGTGCTGCGGTGCGGTGGAGGCTCCCGCGGCCTCCGGCCGGGGGAGCTCCTGCTCGCCCGCCAGGGAGAGCGCGAACTCCCAGGCGTCGGCGACGATGCCGTCCAGGTCGGCACGGCGCGGACGCCAGCCGAGGGTCTCGTGCGCGCGCTCGGCGGAGGCCACCAGCACGGCCGGGTCGCCCGGGCGGCGCTCGGCGGTGACGGCCTGGATCTCACGGCCCGTCACGCGGCGCACGGCCTCGATGACCTCGCGCACCGAGAAGCCGTTGCCGTTGCCGAGGTTGCAGATCAGGTGCCGGCCCGGCGCCGCGGCGTCGAGGGCGAGCAGGTGGGCGTCGGCCAGGTCGGCGACGTGGATGTAGTCGCGCACGCAGGTGCCGTCCGGGGTCGGGTAGTCCTCACCGAAGACGGAGATGTGCGGGCGGCGGCCCAGCGCCGCCTGGATGACCAGCGGGATGAGGTGCGTCTCGGGGTCGTGCCGCTCGCCCTGGCGGCCGTAGGCGCCCGCCACGTTGAAGTAGCGCAGCGAGACCGCGGCCAGGCCGTGGGCGTTCGCCTCACTGGTGATCATGTGGTCCACGGCGAGCTTGCTCGCCCCGTACGGGTTGGTCGGGCTGGTCGGCGCGGTCTCGAGGATCGGCGTCGTCGCGGGCTCGCCGTAGACGGCGGCGGTGGAGGAGAAGACCAGGCGGCGCACGCCCGCCTTGCGCATCGCGGTCAGCAGCTCCAGCGAGCCGGCCACGTTGTTGCGCCAGTACTTCTCCGGGTCGGCGACGGATTCGCCGACCTGGGAGCTGGCCGCGAAGTGGAGGACTCCGTCGAAGGAGCCGTCCAGCACCTCGGCGGCGTCCTGGACGCGGCCCTGCACGAAGGTCGCCCCGGCCGGCACCGACTCGCGGAAGCCGGTCGACAGGTCGTCCAGGACGACGACCTCGTGGCCGGCCTCGAGAAGGTGCGCCGCGACGACGCCGCCGACGTAGCCGGCGCCACCGGTGACCAGGTACTGACTCATGCCTTGACCTCCCGCAGGCGTCGCGCTGCGTTCTCGGGCGCGACGTCGTTGATGAACACGTCCATGCCGGACTCTGAACCGGCCAGGAACTTGAGCTTCCCTACGGTACGACGGATGGTGAAGAGCTCCATGTGGAGCGCCAGCTCGTCGGCGCCCTGGGCGCGGTCCGCACCGCGCCGCACCGGGGCCTGGTGCCAGGCCGCGATGTACGGCGTCCTGCTGGACGCCTTGGGCGTGCTGTTGACGCCGTCCACGGCTTCGTCCGCTGTGAACAGCAGATCGAAGCGCTGCAGCAGGTCGAGGTAGAGGTGGGCGAACTCGGTGCGCTCCGCCTCGTCGAGCGCGAGCAGGTCCGCGACCCGGCGGTTGGGATACACATGCACCTCATAGGGCCAGTGGGCGGCGAACGGCACGAAAGCGGTCCAGTGCTCGCCGGCCACGACGATCCGCTCGCCGCTCCGGCGCTCGGCCTCCAACTGGTCCTCGAAGAGGTTCCGGCCGGTACGGACGCGATGGGCGACGGCCGCGGCGATCATCCGCTCGGTGCGGGGGGTGACGAAGGGGTAGGCGTAGATCTGCCCGTGCGAGTGCTCCAGGGTGACGCCGATCTCCACACCGCGGTTCTCGAAGCAGAAGACCTGCTCGACGTCGGGGAGTGTGGACAGCTCGGCGGTGCGGTCCGTCCACGCCTCCAGCACGGTGCCGACCTGACGCGGACTGAGGTCGGCGAAGGAGGCGTCGTGTTCGGGGGTGAAGCAGACCACCTCGCACCGTCCGGCGGCGGGGCGGATCGCGTGCGGCGGGGCCGCGCTCACCTGCTCGGGGTGCGGGTGCGCGGCGAGCGACGGGAAGCGGTTCTCGAAGACGACGACCTCGTAGTCGGATTCGGGGATCTCGCTCAGCCGCCCGTCCCGCGAGGGGCAGAGCGGGCACTCGTCCGCCGGCGGGTGGTAGATCCGGCCCTGCCGGTGCGCGGCGATGACCACCCACTCGTCGAGCACGGGGTCGTGGCGCAGTTCGGAGAGGGTCTCACTGTGGGGCAGCGGCCGCTGGTCCTGGGCGCTGCGGACGGCGTCGTCACGGGAGTCGTAGTAGATCAACTCACGGCCGTCGGCCAGTCGCGTGCTGGTCTTCTTCACTACGGGAATCTCCAAGGTCGGCCTCGCTCGCAGACGTTCAAGCTCGCTCGGTTCAACATAATCGAACATAAACAAGCAGCAGTCAACAGGCATGCGCGACGTTCATGGCACAACTGAGCAGCAGGCATCGTCAGGCCCCCGCGAATCGGATGGCACTGTTCGGAAGTGTTCGTTTTCGCCGACTCAGTCGGCGGTGCGTCCCACCTGCTCCAGCAGGCCGGTCCGGGCCGCGACGGCCGCGGCCTCCAGTCGCGTCCGCGCCCCGAGCTTCACCAGCACGCGCTGGACGTGGGTACGCGCGGTGCTCGGCGCGATCCGCATGCCCTCGGCGATCTCCTGGGTGTCCTGCCCGTCGGCAATCCGCGCCAGCACCTCGGCCTCGCGCCGGGTCAGCAGCCGAAGCAGGCGCAGCGCCTCGTCGTCCGGCTCGGCCGACGGTCGCAGCAGCTGGTCGAACGAGGCCCGCAGCAGCTCCGGGGAGACCGCCGCCTCCCCCGCGCGGACGCGCCCGAGCGCGCGCTCCACGACCTCGATGCGCTCGTCCTGCCGCACGTACCCGGCCGCGCCGGCGGCGAACGCCGCGGCCACCCCCGCGAGGTGGTCCACATTGCCCATCACCACGACCGAGACCTCGGGCCGCTCCCGCCGGATCCGCCGGATCGCGTCGAACGCCGCGCCGTCCTCCGGCCGTGCCACACCCAGCAGACACGCCTCCGGCCGCCGGCTCACCACGAGGTCAGCGGCGACCCCGGTCGGCGTCCCGACGGCCAACACCCGGTGTCCACGCAACTGCAGGGCGGCCGCCAGTGCCTCCGCGAGTAACCGGTGGTCGTCCACGACCACGAGCCGAACACCCACAGCGCCCTCCGCCCTCCCCTGGCACGATGTGTGACGAACCATCACAACGCATTCTGCCTGCGGATCGCTACAGCGCAGCCCTCGTTCGGGGGATCATTTCGGGAACTCCCGCGAAAACGCCGAAGGCCCGCATCCGAACACCGGATACGGGCCTTCCTGGCGAGCCCCCATGCGGAATCGAACCGCAGACCTTCTCCTTACCATGGAGACGCTCTACCGACTGAGCTATAGGGGCGAACGAGGAAGACCATACCTGGTCAGCGGCCGGATGGGAAATCCGCGATCTTCGGCCGGTGCCGTGCCCGCCTCCGGGCCCGCCGACGATCCGGATGTCCGGATCCGTCGCCACGGGCCGAGCACGCCGGCTGACGGGCCATCGGCTACGACCTGCGTCGACACCGGACGGCAGGCACCTGTCCGACCTGCTCATATGCGGCTGTGTACACTTCAAGGCCCAAATGACCAAGGGGGGGCGATGGCATCGGGCTTCGAGGTCGACGTGCAGGCGTTGCAACGGCTCGCGAGCGATCTGGGACAGGCCGTGCACTCCATGGCCGCCGCACGCGCCGAGCTGAGCGCGGCTTCACACGGCCGGACCGGCGACGGCTCGCTCGACCGGGCCTGCGACGAGTTCCAGCACAAGTGGGGCTACGGGCTCCAGCAGCTGGAGAAGACGGCCGGCGCCTTCGTGGAGGGCCTGGGCGCCACGGCCAAGGCGTACCAGACGGTCGAGGAGGAGATCCAGAAGTCCTTCGGCGGCAGCGGAAGCGGAGGCGGCCACGGGATGCTCACCCCGATCGACCAGGGTCCGCGCTATGAACCCGGCCCGGTGCACCGCCCCGTCATCGAACCGGGACCGA
Organism: Streptacidiphilus anmyonensis; assembly: GCF_000787855.1. Classification (GTDB taxonomy): domain Bacteria; phylum Actinomycetota; class Actinomycetes; order Streptomycetales; family Streptomycetaceae; genus Streptacidiphilus; species Streptacidiphilus anmyonensis. The sequence goes on from NZ_BBPQ01000001.1 coordinate 281,687, forward strand.
TCGAACAGCCCGGCCCCATCGAGCGCCCGGGCCCGGTCGGCGAGCCGCCGGTCGGCGAGCCGGTGGGCTTCATCCCCCCGCCGCGGATCCGTTTCGGACCGACACCCGAGCCGACCGCCCCGCAGAACGGAGGAGCCGCGCAGTGAGCGACTCGATGGTCAGCTGGCCCGGCCTCGGCTTCGACCCGGCGCCCGGTTCCGTCGCCTCCGTGGCACAGCTCGCCCAGGCCATGACCGCGTCGCAGCGCCAGCTGACGGAGGCGCTGCACCTCATTTCCAGCGTCGGCCAAGGCGGCACGTGGACGGGCGACGCCGCGAACGCGTTCCTCAGCCGGGTGGGCGAGCTGCCCAGGCATCTCCAGCAGGCGGAGGACTCCTTCGGTGCGGCGGCGCACGAACTGACCGGCTGGCAGAGCCAGCTGGCCTCGCTGCAGCAGAAGGCCCAGGAACTGGAATCCGAGGCGGTCGACGCCCGCGCCCGCCTGAACGGCGCGGAGATGAACCCGGTCCTGGGCCTTCGAGGACACGTCTTCACCAACCCCCAGGACGCACAGGAGGCCCAGCAGCGCTACGACGCAGCCCTCCAGGAGATCAACACCGCCCAGGCCGATCTCAACGCCCTGATCGAGCAGGCGAACCGGCTCCTCGCCCAGCACCGCGGCCTCGCGGAGGAGGCCGCCAAGGCGATCGACGCGGCGTCCCACCTGGCCCCGGACTCCCCGGGCCTGTTCGCGAGCCTGCTCGGCGACCTGGAATCGGTGATCCAGGGCAACATCAAGATGGCCGAGGACGCGTGGAACTGGGTCAAGGCCCATGCGAACGCGATCAACGCGGTCGGCGACATGCTGGCGACGGCGAGTACCGTCGTCGGCACCGTCGGCCTCGCCTTCGACGCCTGCGGCGCAGTGGAGATCGGCGGTCCGCTGGACGCGGTCTCGGCCGGCCTGTCCGGTGCCGCACTCGGCACCCACCTGCTGGCCAAGGCAGCCGGAGCCCCCGTCTCCGACAAGACCATCGCGGAGGACTCGCTGGGCCTGGCGAGCTTCGGGGTGAGCAAGACCGTCGACGCCGCCGTGGACGCCGGCAAGGTCGCCGAGTACGCCGGCAGGACCATCGAGGCGGGCGGCAGCATCGGCAGCCTCGCCCCTTCCTGGCAGGACATGGCGAACAGCCCGTCCAGCGTCGGCGTCTTCGTGCCGCACAGCTGGGGACAGGCGGGCGAGCTGGCGCTCGGCGGCCCGCTCCTGGTCGGCTTCGACAACGCCTGGCGCGAGGGCTCCGCCAAGGACCGTGCAGCACACGGCGGGAGCTGAGCGGGATGCACGTCGACACGCACGAGGAATTCGCCATCCGCCTGCTGACCCTGGCGCCCAGGGCCAACTTCACCGGCAGGCGCGTCGCCAGGGACTACTCGCTGGCCATCTGGCTGGCCCGCCAGTACGGGTACACGTACCCGGACATCCACCGCCCGTGGTCCAACCAGTCCTCGCTGACCGGCTCGGGGCGCGGGCACGTGCTGGAGTTCTGGCGAGACGACGACCCCCTCGCGCGTCGCCGCGGCGAGTGGATGCGCAACCCCAACGGGGACCCGTCCTTTCCACCACCCATCGCCTGGACCGTGAACGGCGGCCCGGGGATCCATCCTCCGGGCTGGTTCCCCTCCGTCCGCCTGCTGATCACCCCGGAGATCGAGGCCGAACTGCGGAACCTGGACCAGGCCGTCGGCCGATCGCTGGACCTGCACTGGTTCAACGGTGTCCCGGGCAACCCCCCGCCGCTGGGACCTTCCGGTCCCGTCCCTCCGCCTCCTCCGGGAACCTGGTCGGCATGATCTTCCTCGAAGAGGTTGCGGTCGAGATGCTGCGGCTCACGCCCTCCTTCACCCGGCGCTGGACCGAGGCCCCCTACGCGTACGCCACAGCGGTGTGGGTCAGCAGGCTCTACGGCTACGACGTGACCGTCCGCCGCAGCTTCCCGGACGATCCGGGCGGGAGGCACCTCCTTCTGGACGCGGTCTACACGCGCGTCGACGAACCGGGGGCGCGGCGTCGCGCGGAGTGGATGCGAAACCCGGCCGCAGACCCGGGCTATCCGCCGCCGGTCAGCTGGCGGCTGGACGGCGGATTCGGATTCCACCCGCCCGGCTGGCACCCCGCAGCCCGGTTGGCGATCACACCCGAGGTCGAACGGTCCCTCCGCTACAACGAGGAGCAGTTCATCCGCCGGTTCCACGACACGTACGGGTTCTCCCTCCACTCGCTCCCCCACCGCCGCGCTCCGCTTCCTCCAAGTCCGCCGCCACCACCGCCGCCGGACACCATCGCCTACCCCGACGAGGAACGACCCCGATGACCGAGACCACGCCCGCCGCCGTCGACGTCGAGTTCGAACTCCCCACCGAGTTCCACCCGCTGACTCTCGGCAGCAGCCCGGAGGAGGCCCGCGCCGAACTGGTGGCGCGAATCGGCCGACGCGTCAGTGACGTGCCGGCCGCGGCTCTGGACCGGCTGGCGCAGGAGTACGCCGCGGCGTCACAGTGGCTGGACCAGGCCGGGGTCTGTTACGCCGCCACCTGCCTCGGGCTGCTGGACGGGGAGTTGACGCTCGCCACGCTCACCCTGGCCCGCGCGGAGCTCGACTGCCGGGACCCGGAGGTCGTTGACAGGATCGTCGAGGTCCTCGGGGCTGGTGACCCCGAGAAGCGGCAGGCCAAGCGGTACGACCTGCCGTGCGGGCCCGCCGCCGTCGCGGTCGGGGCCGCCGTGGAGACGGTGCTGCCGGCCGCCGAAGCCGGGACGGACGAAGACTTCCCTGTGCCGATCGCGTCCTTGGAGGCCTGGGTACCGGTACCGGCGGCGGCAGATCCCACCCGGAGGAGTGCGATCGTGCTGCGGTTCAGCACGCCGAGCCTGCGGCACTGGGAGGCGTACTGCCCCGTCCTCGTCGAGGCCCTGCGGACGCTCCGCTTCCCGGCCGCCGGAGGCGGCGCCCCGGCGGCCGATCCGGAGCCCGCTCAGGCCACCAGCCGGATCGCCGCCGCGCTCGGGTAAGGCCGCAAGCAGGAGCCGCCGGCCGGGACGCCGTTCACGCGTCCTCGGCGAGCTCCAGCCACTGCATCTCCAGCTCGTCGCGCTCGTCCTTGACCGCGCGCAGCTGAGCGTCCAGTTCGGCGATCTTGCCGAAGTCCGCGGCGTGCTCGGCCATCTGGGCGTGGAGCTTGGTCTCCTTCTCCTCCAGCTTCGCGAGCTGGCGCTCGATCCGCTGGAGTTCCTTCTTCGCCGCACGGGTGTCGCCGCCCGACTTCTTCGGGGCCGGGGCCGGGGCCGCGGCCTCGACCAGGGCCGCGCGGCGCTCCAGGTACTCGTCGATGCCGCGCGGCAGCATCCGCAGGCGGCGGTCGCCGAGGAGCGCCCACACCGTGTCCGTCGTGCGCTCAATGAAGAAGCGGTCGTGCGAGATCACCACGAGCGAGCCGGGCCAGCCGTCGAGGAGGTCCTCGAGCTGGTTCAGGGTCTCGATGTCGAGGTCGTTGGTCGGCTCGTCCATGAACAGCACGTTCGGCTCGTCCATGAGCAGGCGCAGCAGCTGGAGCCGGCGCCGCTCACCACCCGAGAGGTCGGCGACCGGCGTCCACTGCTTCTCCTTTGTGAACCCGAACGTCTCGCAGAGCTGGCTCGCGGACAGTTCACGGCCCTTGCCGAGGTCGACGCGCCCGCGCACCTGCTCCACGGCCTCCAGCACACGCAGCGTGCCGGGAAGCTCGGCGACCTCCTGGGAGAGGTAGGCGAGCTTGACGGTCTTGCCGACCACGACCTTGCCGCCCTGCGGCTGCTTCTCGCCGTCGCTGGCCCAGGCCACCTGCATCGCGCGCATCAGCGAGGTCTTGCCCGCGCCGTTGACGCCGACGAGGCCGATGCGGTCGCCCGGCCCGAGCTGCCAGGTGAGACGTTCCAGCAACAGCTTGTCACCGGCCTGGACGGTCACGTCCTCCAGGTCGAAGACGGTCTTGCCGAGCCGCGAGTTGGCGAACTTCATCAGCTCGACCTTGTCGCGCGGCGGCGGGACGTCCGCGATCAGCTCGTTGGCCGCCTCGACGCGGAACCGCGGCTTGGAGGTGCGGGCGGGCGCGCCACGCCGCAGCCAGGCCAGCTCCTTGCGGACCAGGTTCTGGCGCTTGGTCTCCTCCGTCGCGGCGACGCGGGCACGCTCGGCGCGGGCGAAGACGTAGTCGGAGTAGCCGCCCTCGTACTCGTGGACGGCGCCCGCCTGCACATCCCACATGCGGGTGGCGACCTGGTCGAGGAACCAGCGGTCGTGGGTGACGACGACCAGCGCGCTGCGGCGCGCCTGGAGGTGGCGGGCGAGCCAGGCGATGCCCTCGACGTCGAGGTGGTTGGTGGGCTCGTCCAGGACGAGCAGGTCGTGGTCCTCGATCAGCAGCTTCGCCAGCGCGATGCGGCGGCGCTCACCACCGGAGAGCGGACCGATGACGGTGTCGAGGCCCTGCGGGAACCCGGACAGGTCCAGGCCGTCGAAGAGGCCCGTGAGCACGTCGCGGATCTTCGCGTCGCCCGCCCACTCGTGGTCGGCCTTGTCGCCGACGACCTCGTGGCGGATGGTGGCCTTCGGGTCCAGGGCGTCGCCCTGGGCCAGCACGCCGATGCGCAGGCCGGTCACGTGGGTGACGCGGCCGCCGTCCGGCTCCTCCCGCCTGGCCATGATCAGGGTCAGCGTGGTCTTTCCGTCGCCGTTGCGACCGACGACGCCGATCCGGTCGCCCTCGCTCACGCCGACGGACACGCCGTCGAGCACGGCTCGGGTGCCGAAGATCTTGCTGACGTCTTCGACGGTGACGAGGTTGACTGCCACGGGTGCTGCGCTCCTGCGGGGGCTCGGATGAGGTGCCGACCTACCAGCGTAGTGGCCCGCCCGCTCGGTCCCGTCCGCCGATCCGGCTTTGGAGATCGCCGAGCAGCCGGTCGAGCCGTCCGGTGAGCAGTTCCTGCTGCTCCGGTTCGAGCCCCGCGACCAGCTCGGCCTCCCGGCCGAGCACCGCGTCCACCGACCGTTCGACGTTCGACGTTCGACGTTCGACCAGGGCGTGCCCGGCCCCGGTGCGGCGGACCGCGATCGCGCGCGGACCGTCTTCGGGGGCGCCGGCCGCTCGACGTCGCGGAGACCGTCCAGTCCTCGCCTCCCGCGGCGCGCGCAACCGGCCGAGTCTTGCTGCCTCAGCCCACGCTCCCGTAGGAAGGAAGTCACGAAGCGGGCCCGAGGCGGCCGGAGGCGGCCGGCTCAGACGAGGGCCGCGCCGGGGACCGGGCCCTGCGCGCGGCGGACCTCCCGGCAGGTGCCGGACTGCGCGAGGGCGGCCGCGACGGCCGAAGCCGCAGCGTCGTTCTTGGCCAGGAAGGCGCAGGTCGGGCCGGAGCCGGAGACGAGAGCGCCGATGGCGCCCGCCGCCGTGCCCACGCGGAGCGTCTCGGCGAGGGCGGGGCGCAGCGAGAGCGCGGCGGGCTGCAGGTCGTTGCTCAGGGCCGCGCCCAGCGCGGCGGCGTCGCCCGAGGCCAGGGCCTCCAGCAGGGCGGCGTCGGCGGCGGGCGTGGGGACATGCGACTCGTCCGCGCCTCCGGGGCCCGCCGCCTCCTCACGCAGGCGGTCGCACTCCCCGTACACGGCAGGCGTGGACAGACCGCCGTCGGCGACGGCGAAGACCCAGTGGAACGCACCGCCGACCGGCACCGGCGTCAGCACCTCGCCACGCCCCTCGCCGAGCGCGACGCCGCCCTGGAGGGAGAACGGCACGTCACTGCCGAGCTCGGCGGCGAGCGCGAAGAGCGTCGACCGGTCCGTGTCGAGACCCCACAGCGCGTCACAGGCGAGCAGGGCCGCCGCGGCGTCCGCGCTGCCGCCCGCCATACCGCCGGCGACCGGTATGTCCTTGTCGATGTGGAGGGCGACGTTCGCCTCGACGCCGTGGTGCGCGGCCAGCGCCCGCGCCGCACGGGCGGCCAGGTTGCTCTCGTCGGTCGGCACGACGGCGGCGTCGCGGCCGGCGACGGTCAGCGAAAGGCCGTCGGCCGGGCGCGCCGTGACGGTGTCCCACAGACCGACGGCGAAGAAGACCGTGGCGAGCGCGTGGAAGCCGTCGGCGCGCCGACCGCCCACCGCCAGTTGCACGTTGACCTTGGCCGGCACCCGGACGGTGACGCTGTCGGGCGCGGACGCGGACGTCGGTTCGAGCGTGGACTCGGACGCGTTCATCGGCGGGAGCTCCTGGGGAGACGGGGCGTGCGGTGCAGGAGAGAGATGCGGTGCAGGAGACAGGTGCGGTCGGGTGCGGTCGGTGCGGCCCGGCCCGGCGCGGTGCGGCGCGGTGCGGTGCGGGAGTCGGGACGAAGAAGAGGGCCCGGCGGCTCAGGACTGGGGTGAGGGCTGCGGCTTGTGCTCGGCGATCGCAGCGAACTGCTCCACCGTCAGCGCCTCGCCGCGCAGGCGGTGGTCGATCCCGGCGGCGGTCAGCGCCGTCTCCGCCGCGGCCGCGCTGCCGGCCCAGCCGGCCAGCGCCGCGCGCAGCGTCTTGCGGCGCTGCGCGAACGCCGCGTCGACGACGGCGAAGACCTCGGTGCGCGCGGCGGTCGTCTTCGGCGGCTCGTCGCGGCGGACCAGCGAGACCAGCCCGGAGTCGACGTTCGGCGCGGGCCAGAAGACGTTGCGGCCGATCGCCCCGGCCCGCTTGACGCGCGCGTACCACTGGGCCTTGACCGACGGAACGCCGTAGACCTTGTTGCCGGGCTGCGCGGCGAGCCGGTCGGCGACCTCGGACTGCACCATCACCAGCGTGCGTTCGATGGTGGGGAACCGCTCCAGCATGTGCAGCAGCACGGGCACGGCGACGTTGTAGGGCAGGTTCGCGACCAGTGCGGTCGGCGCGGGCCCCGGCAGCTCCGTGACCGTCATCGCGTCCGCGTGGACCAGCGCGAACCGGTCCGCCTTCGCCGGCATGCGGGCTGCGACGGTGGTCGGCAGATGCTCGGCGAGCAGCGGGTCGATCTCGATGGCGGTGACCCGGTCGACGGCCTCCAGCAACCCCAGCGTCAGCGAGCCGAGGCCGGGCCCGACCTCGACGACCACGTCGTCGGGCCGCACCTCCGCCGCCCGCACGATGCGGCGGACGGTGTTCGCGTCGATGACGAAGTTCTGTCCGCGCTGCTTGGTCGGCCGCACTCCCAGCCGACCGGCCAGTTCACGGACGTCGGCGGGGCTCAGCAGAGCGGAGTCGTTCGACGCGGCGGAAGGCTCGACGGACTCGGGATCGGTGGTGCTCACCCGGCAAGGATACGGGGCCCACCCCGGCGCGACGCGCCGCCGCACGCCCCTCGGCCAGGCCCGCGCGAACGAGCTCGCAAGTGAGGGTCGGGGTGCCCCTGAGCGACCCGGTGCCCCGGCGCGTGTTGCCGGTGCCCCGGCGCGTGTGTGCGGGTGCCGCCCGCGTCGTCCTGCGCCTCTGTTGTCAGTGCTCGGCGCGTGTGCCGCAGACCGGCCAGGGGGACAGGCCCCGTTCCTGGAAGAGGGCCCGCGCGCGGGTGGTCTGCTCGGAGACCGAGGCGTTCTGCGGCAGGCCGTGGCCGCCGAGGCTGTGCCAGGTGCCGGCATCGAACTGGTAGAGCCCGCCGTAACGGCCGCTCGGGTCGGTGATGTGCGGGTTGCCGCCGGACTCGCAGCGCGCCAGCGCCGCCCAGTTGATCTCGCCGGTCCCGAAGTGCACCAGAGGGGAGACCGCGCGGTGGCGCCCACGGCTCGCGGCATGACGGTCGAGACCCTGCGGCCGGACCTCCTCGGCCGCGCGCAGGCGGGGTCTGGCGTGCCGGGGGCGGGACGGCATCTGCGGCGCGGCGGGCGCTCCGGGGACATGCGGCAGCACGAGCGCCTCGACCGTGCGCGGTGCGGGTGCCGCGCCGTCGAGGGTTGCGAACGGATCCTTCGTGGCGAGGCTGTCGGTCGTCGACGTAGCCCCCGCCGTCGTGGCACCCGCATCTGCCCCCGCGACGGCGACAGCGCCGTCCGGCAGGATGTCGGCGGCCTCGGTCGCCCGGTCGCCCTCCGCGCTCTGCGCCTCCTCGGCCAGGAACGCACCGGTGCCGCCCACCAGCAGAGCCAGGATCAGCGCCTGCGGCAGCGCCCGCCTGGAGGTGTCAGAAGAAACGTTCACGCGCGCTCCCACCTGGCCGTTCATCCTTGCCCGGTCACTCGACCGCGGACTGTCCAACGACCTCCCGGCGCGACCGTCACGTCACCTTGAGAGTGGTTCCTGCCGAAAGAGCGTGGGTCAGTAATCGAACGCGCGCGCGGTGTTCGCCGCCACCGCGGCCGCCAGCTCGTCCTCTTCCACGCCCTTCACCTGCGCCATCGCCCGCAGGGTGACCGGGATCAGGTACGGCGCGTTCGGCCGCCCCCGGAACGGCGCCGGAGTGAGGAACGGCGCGTCGGTCTCCACCAGGACGCGGTCCATCGGGGTGACGGCGAGCGCCGCCCGCAGGTGACGGTTGGCCGGGAAGGTGACGGGCCCCGCGAACGACAGGTAGTAGCCCGCCTCCGCGCAGATCCGGGCCATCTCCTCGTCCCCGGAGTAGCAGTGGAAGACGGTGCGCTCCGGCGCGCCCTCCTCGGTGAGGATGCGCAGCACGTCCTCGTGCGCGTCCCGGTCGTGGATCACCAGCGCCTTGCCGTGCTTCTTCGCCAGCGCGATGTGCCGACGGAACGACTCCTGCTGGATCTCCACGCCCTCAGGCCCGGTCCGGAAGTAGTCCAGTCCCGTCTCCCCGACGCCGCGCACCTGCGGCAGCGCGGCGAGCGCGTCGATCTCCTCGATCGCCACGTCCAGCGCGGCCGTGCCGCCCGGTCCGCGCCGCTGCCCGCTCCACCCGTCGGGGTCGCCGAGCACGATCCGCGGCGCCTCGTTCGGGTGCAGCGCCACGGTGGCGTGGACGTTGTCGTGCTTCGCCGCGATCTCCGCCGCCCACCGTGAACCCGGGATGTCGCAGCCGACCTGCACGACCGTGTTCACGCCGACGGACGCCGCCCTGGCGAGGATCTCCTCCGGCGTGGCGTCCTGCATGTCCAGGTGCGTGTGCGAGTCCGCGACCGGCACGCGCAGCGGCTCGGGTGCCGGCGGCGGCGTGCTGTTGTCACCCTTGGAGCGGGCCACGTGGGAAACCTTCCTTAGCCGTGTGCAGGGCGCGAGCCGAGTGCGAGGCGCCAGCCGTGTGCAGGGCGCAAGCGGTGTGCGGGGCGCCGGCCGAGCGCGGGGAGCGAGGGACCGCGGGCAGTTCCTCGCGGTTCCTCGCTCCCCCGGGTAGGCGCGCCTACCCCATGGCTCCTCAGTCCTTCTTCTCCTCGAGACGCGGGAAGAGGATCTCGCCCTTGGTGACGGTGACGCCCGCCGGGAGGCGACCCCACTGCGCGGCCTCGTCGATCCGCTGGTCGGCGAGCGCGCCCAGCGCGCTCTCCGCGCCGAGGGAGTCCCACAGCAGCCCCGACACCCGCGGCATGACCGCGTTCAGCAGGACCGCCACACCGCGCAGCGACTCCGCCGCCGCGTAGAGGACGGTCGCCAGGCGGGCCTGGCCCTCGGGGGACTCGTCCTTGGCGACCTTCCACGGCTCCTGCTCGGTGAGGTAGCCGTTGACCTGCTTGACGAATTCGAAGATCGCGGCGATGCCGCCCGCGAAGTCCAGCTTCTCGCCGATCTTGTCGTCGGACTCGGCCACGGCCTTCGCCAGACCCTGCGCCAGCGCGTCCTCCGCCGGGCCGGACGCGGTCGCCTCCGGCAGGACCCCGCCGAAGTACTTGCCCACCATCGCCGCCACGCGCGAGGCGAGGTTGCCGAAGTCGTTGGCCAGCTCGGAGGTGTAGCGGGCGGAGAAGTCCTCCCACGAGAACGAGCCGTCGGTGCCGAACGGGATCGCGCGCAGGAAGTAGTAGCGGTAGGCGTCGACGCCGAAGTGGGCGGTCAGGTCCTGCGGCGCGATGCCGGTCAGGTTGGACTTGCTCATCTTCTCGCCGCCGACCATCAGCCAGCCGTTGGCGACCACGCGCTTGGGCAGCGGCAGGCCGTTGGCCATCAGCATGGCCGGCCAGATCACCGCGTGGAAGCGCAGGATGTCCTTGCCGACCAGGTGCACGTCGGCCGGGAAGGTGTCCTCGAACTTGGCCTGGTCGGCGCCGTAGCCGACCGCCGTGGCGTAGTTGAGCAGCGCGTCGACCCAGACGTAGATGACGTGCTTCGGGTCCCAGGGGATCTGCACGCCCCAGTCGAAGGTGGAGCGCGAGATCGAGAGGTCCTGGAGGCCCTGCTCGACGAAGCGCACGACCTCGTTGCGCGCCGACTCCGGCTGGATGAACCCGGGGTTGGCGGCGTAGAACTCCAGCAGCTTGGGGCCGTACTCGGAGAGCTTGAAGAAGTAGTTCTCCTCCTTCAGCATCTCCACCGGCTTCTTGTGGATGGCGCAGATCTTCTGACCTGCGAACTCACCCTCGCCGTCCAGCAGCTCGCCCGGGGCCTTGTACTCCTCGCAGCCCACGCAGTACGGGCCCTCGTAGCCGCCCTGGTAGATCTCGCCCTTGTCGTAGAGGTCCTGGACGAACTCCTGCACCCGGGCCGTGTGCCGGTCCTCGGTGGTGCGGATGAAGTCGTCGTTGGCGATCTCCAGGTGCTCCCAGAGGGGCTTCCACGCCTCCTCGACGAGCTTGTCGCACCACTCCTGAGGCGAGACGCCGTTCGCCTCGGCGGTGCGCATGATCTTCTGGCCGTGCTCGTCCGTCCCGGTCAGGTACCACACCCGCTCGCCGCGCTGGCGGTGCCAGCGGGTCAGCACGTCTCCGGCGACGGTGGTGTACGCGTGACCGAGGTGCGGGCGGTCGTTGACGTAGTAGATCGGCGTCGAGACGTAGTAGCTCTTGCCGGGGTTCTGGACGGCGGTCATGCCGCAATGGTATCGGCCGACAGAGGTGCAACCCGCCGGGTGACCGCCCCTCGGTCAGTCCGCTCGACGGGCGCTCCACCAGTGACGGCGATGCGGCTTCTGATCGGCCGGCTGCGCCGGATCCTTCGGGCTCTCCGCCGGGCTCTCGGTCGGGCTGTCCGCCATGTGCTCGGCCAGCAGCTGCGCCTGCCGCGCGCTCTCGTCCTGGTACCGCCCCGCGTTCGCCCTGGCCACGCGCCCGGACGCCATGATCCGCACGTGCGGACCGCCACAGCCCGGACAAGCCGGGTGCGTCAGCGGCGAGGCGACAGGTACGCCGTCGGCCTTGTAGCGGTAGACCATCTGGCCGTTGTGGTCGACGACGTGCTCGATCTCGTACGCCTGCTCCCAGACGAACCCGCAGTTCAGGCAGGCGAAGGAGTAGGCCTCGTGGGCCGGCTCGAGCTTCGCTCGCCGTGTGGGCGCGGAGGTTTCGCTCATGACGTGCTCCCAGTGCCCGGCGGGCGTCCGCCCGGAGCGGGACTTTCTCGTCCCCAATGATTTCCCCGTGGCACAGGCGATCCGCAGTGTCACGGGCTTTCTTTGGGGAGAGTTGGCTCTTCTTGGCGTCCCCGAGACCTCGCGTGGGGATTGCGAGGGCGCTTCTTTGTCCGCTATTTGCCTATTCCGACACCGTACGCCACGTTCGGGGGAAAGGTAAGCAGAGCCGGAATCCGTCAGAAGAGGTGCAACAACGCAGGTCAGAAGCGCCTCAGGAAGCCGACTTCGCCGCCACGACGGCGTCGAAGACCTCCCGCTTGGGCAGCCCCGCCTCGACGGCGACGGCGGCGATCGCCTCCTTGCGGTGCTCGCCGGCGTCCACGCGCAGAGCGACCCGCCGGGCCAGCTCGGCGGCGTCCACCGCCGTCGGCGCGGCGGCGGGCGCGCCCGCGACCACGACGGTGATCTCGCCGCGCACCCCGTCCGCCGCCCAGGCGGCGAGCTCGCCGAGACCCCCGCGCTTGACCTCCTCGTAGGTCTTGGTCAGCTCCCGGCAGACGGCCGCGTCGCGCTCCGCGCCGAAGGCCTCGGCCATCGCCTTGAGCGACTCCTCGATCCGGTGCGGTGACTCGAAGAACACCATGGTCCGCGGCTCGGCGCCCAGCTCCCGAAGGCGGGCGGCGCGCTCACCGCCCTTGCGGGGCAGGAAGCCCTCGAAGCAGAAACGGTCCACCGGCAGCCCCGACAGCGCGAGCGCCGTCAGCACCGCGGAGGGCCCCGGCACGGCGGTGATCCGCACACCCGCCTCGACGGCGGCGGCGACGAGGCGGTAGCCCGGGTCGGAGACGGACGGCATCCCGGCGTCGGTCACCAGCAGCACGCGGGCGCCGCCGCGCAGGGCCTCGACCAGCTCGGGTGTGCGGCCGACCTCGTTGCCCTCGAAGTAGGAGACGATCCGCCCGGTCGGCGCCACGTCCAGCGCCTGCGCGAGACGCCGCAGCCGCCGCGTGTCCTCCGCGGCGACGACGTCGGCCTCGGCGAGCTCCTTCGCCAGCCTCGGCGGCGCGTCCTCGACGTCACCGATGGGGGTTCCAGCCAGCACGAGTAGACCTGTCACCCGCCCATCCTCCCACCCGCTCGACCCTGTCCCCCGCCGCTCACCCCGCCGCCCCGGCGGACTGCCCGGCCGGCCCGGCAGCCAGTCCGGCAGCCAGTCCGGCCGAGCCTCCGCCCCTGCCTCCGGAGCCCGAAGCGGGAACGCGGCGGCCTCGGAGCGCGTGGGAACCGGCCGGGCGAAATGTCTCCGTGTGCCGAAGATCCCGTGGATCCTCTGGTCTGGACAGGATCGGCCCCTACGATGCTCGCGTGCATGAAGACAGGACGGACACGCTGACCGCCGCCACCGCGCAGGGGACGACGCCGCCCTCGCCGTGGGCGCGCAGACTCACGCGGTACGGGTACCGGCCGGGCGAGCGGACGTCGCTGCGGGGGCGACTGGTGCCGCCGATGCCGGACGGGCCCGGCGTGCCGACCGGCGCGCCCTCGCCGGTGCTGGCGCGGCTCGGCCTGCACGTCCCGGCGCGGCTGTGGCAGATCGCCTGCCGCTGGGCGGGCTGGCTCGGGCCGCTGGTCCTCACCGGGTTCGCCGCCGTGATGACGTTCTGGAAGCTCGGCACCCCGAACGCGATCATCTTCGACGAGACGTACTACGCCAAGGACTCCTGGTCCATCTGGCACTACGGCTACGAGCGCAACTGGCCGGACAACGCCAACACGCTCATCATGCAGACGCCGCAGCACATCCCCACGCCCACCGGCCCCGAGTTCATCGCGCACCCGCCGGCCGGCAAGTGGGTGATCGGGATCGGCGAGGAGCTCTTCGGCCTGAACCCGTTCGGCTGGCGCTTCATGGTCGCGCTGCTGGGCGTCCTCGCCGTGCTGATCGTCTGTCGCATCGGCCGCCGGCTGTTCCGCTCCACGCTGCTGGGCTGCCTCGCCGGGCTGCTGCTGGCCGTGGACGGCATGCACTACGTGATGAGCCGCACCGGGCTGCTGGACCAGATGGTGATGTTCTGGGCCCTGTGCGCCTTCGGCCTGCTGCTGATCGACCGCGACCGCAGCCGCGCGCGCCTCGCCGACCTGGTCGGAGCGACCGTCGACAACCCCGACGCGCCGCCGAACGACGAGCTGGCGACCTCGGCCCGGCTCGGCTGGCGGCCCTACCGGATCCTCGCGGGCGTCTGCCTCGGACTCGACTGCGCGACCAAGTGGAACGGCCTGTGGTTCCTGGCGCTGTTCGGCATCATGACGGTGGTCTGGGACGCGACCGCCCGCAAGGCCGCCGGCGCGCGCCGTCCCTACCTGACGGCCGCCCTCCACGACGCGCCGTGGGCGGTCGTGTCGATGGTCGTCGTGGCGCTGCTGACCTACATCGGCTCCTGGTCCGGCTGGCTGGCCACCTCCGGCGGCTACGACCGCAACTGGGCCGCGGGCCGCAAGGGCCTGTCCCCGGACTCCATCGGGCCGCTGCACCACCTGCCGCAGTTCGACATGACGTGGGTGCCCGAGGCGCTGCGCAGCCTGTGGCACTACCACTCGGAGATCTGGGACTTCAACACCAACCTGCACACCCCGCACACCTACATGTCCAACCCCTGGAGCTGGCTGGTCAACGCGCGGCCGGTGTCCTTCTACTACGAGTCGCCGACACTGGGGAAGAGCGGCTGCACCGCGGCGCAGTGCTCCAGCGAGGTGCTCGGCATCGGCACGCCGCTGCTGTGGTGGACGGCGACGTTCGCGCTGCTGTACTGCCTGTACCGGTGGTTCTTCCGGCGTGACTGGCGCGCCGCCGCGATCTGCGTCGCCGTGGCGGCCGGGTACCTGCCCTGGTTCCAGTGGCAGCAGCGGACGATCTTCCTCTTCTACACGATCGACTTCGAGCCCTACCTCGCCCTCGCCGTCGCCTTCATGATCGGCGCCATGTTGGGCCATGCCCGCGCCCGCGGCGACCGCCGACTGCTCGGTGCGATCGGAGCGGGCATGCTCGTCCTCGCGATCATGGCCAATTTCCTGTATTTCCTCCCGCTCTACGACGCCCAGGTCATTCCGGTCGACGATTGGCGCGCCCGAATGTGGTGGCCCTCCTGGATCTGAGATCCGACGGATCCGACGGCTTCATCGGAATTGGCGGTCCGTCAGCTGAATGCGGACGGATAACGGTTTCCCCGATTCGCCTTCCTTGACTGTGAACGCACACGTACCATCCCCGCGACAGCCGACGGTGCACAGAGGTCGGCACAGGCCACAAGGGCCACGGACGCACCGTCACGAAGGACAGGGGGGAACGGGGCCGTGCACAAGGGAGCGAAGATCGCCGTCGCCACAGTGGTGGCAGCCATGCTGGCGGGAGGCGGGTACGCCGCGTTCAACGTGGGAAACGCGCTGCTCGGCTCACCGGGCGGCCCGGCGACGTTCAACGCGTCGGACCTGTCGACCGCGCCGCCCACCAGCACGGCCGCGCAGCAGCAGGCCACCGCCTTCCTCCAGGCGTGGCAGGCGGGGCCCGAGCACTACGCGGACGCGGGCAAGGCCTCGGACTCCCCGCTGACCACCGCGGCGGCGCTGCAGAAGTTCCACGACGGCCTCGGTCTGACGAGCGTCTCCTTCTCCCACATCACCACGACCGGGGCCTCCTCGCAGGGCGGTGCGGCGGAGACCGTCGGCTTCGACGTCACCGCGCAGGTCAAGGGCGGTACATGGACCTACAAGGGCTCGCTCGACGTGGTGCAGAGCAGCAACGGCAAGACGGCGGTCCGCTGGGCCCCGTCGGTGCTGTACCCGTCGCTGGCCGCCGGCCAGTCGCTGCAGGCGGGGCCGGTCACGACCAGCGCCGCGTCCACGACCGTCACGGACCAGAACGGCGCCACGCTCACCGGCGCCCAGTTCCCCTCCCTGCAGGGGATCCTCTCGACGATCGCCCAGAACGGCACGGCCGCCGGTGGAGCGAGCGGCACCGGCGTCGAGGTGGTCGACGGCTCGGGCTCCGGTGTCGCCGCGGCCAAGGTCTTCACCCAGCCGAAAGCGGCGACGATCAAGACCACCATCGACGCCAAGCTCCAGGCCGCGGCCGAGCGCGCGGTGAAGCTCCCTCAGGTGGGAGGGAAGAGCGCCGGAGTGGTCGTCGTCCGCCCCTCGGACGGGCACATCCTCGCGATCGCCTACAGCGGCGCGGACGGCGACATCGCGATCAACACGACGCAACCGCCCGGCTCCTCGATGAAGATCCTCACCTCGGCCGCGCTGTTCGACCAGGCCGGGATGACGCCGAACTCCACCGCGCCCTGCCTGACGACACAGCCCGCCGAGTCGGAGACGTTCCACAACGAGGCGGACGTGCCCAACCTCCCGCAGGCCACGCTCATGGAGGACTTCGCACGCTCCTGCAACACCGGCTTCATCTGGGCCGCGTTCGACAAGCTGGTCCAGCACGGCCAGCCCTCGCCCGCCCTGGCCAACGAGGCCACGAACGTCTTTGGCTTCGGCGACTGGCACATCGGCGGCGGCGTCCAGACGACGGACCCGAGCGTGCCGACCGACGAGCAACTCGGCGACAACCCGGCCCAGTTCATCGGCCAGGGCAAGGTCACGCTGAGCCCGCTGGTGATGGCCTCCGTCGCGGCCACCGTGCAGCACGGCTCGTTCAAACAGCCGATCCTGCTGCCCGACCAGCAGCAGGCGCCCGCCCCCTCGTCCCTCTCCCCCACGACCGACAGGTACTTGCAGGAGATGATGCGCGCCGTGGTCCGGCAGCCCTACGGCACCGCGAACCCGGTCCTCGGCAACCTGTCCGGCGCCGTCGGCGCCAAGACCGGCACCGCGGAGACCCCGAACAACGGCACGGACGGCTGGATGACCGCGTACAACGACGACATCGCCGTGTCGTCCGTCGTGCTCGGCGGCAGCTCGGGGGCGGGGACCGCGGGCTACGTCGTGCGCGAGCTGCTGCAGGCGACCGGCTCCTGAGAACGTCGCCCGGCTCCCCTCGGGCGGCTCGTTTCAGCCGTAGACGGCCTGGACGTTGTCCTTGGGCGCCGGCCGGTGGTTCTCGGCCGGCCCCAGGGCGAAGGCGTTCAGCAGGTTCTCCGTCACCTTGGTGACGAAGGCAGCCGTGCGGGCGTCCATACCGTGGTCGCCGCCGTCGTCGTGACCGCCCGCCATCAGACCCTCGACCCAGCGCATGGTGCCCGAGGCGAAGACCCCGGCGCCGCTGCGCGCGGTGTAGTAGGCCGTGTCGGAATGGCTGTGGTCGCCGTTGCAGACCAACGGCGAGTGGGCCAGGATCTCGATCGGCCGCGGCGTCGGCGCTCCGGGCGTGACCCGGTCGTACTCGACGCCGACGAGGTGGTCGAAGGAGTCGCCGGCGCGGACGCCCGTGCCTTCGAACAGCCAGTGGTCGGGGCTGTGCACGACGTAGGGCGCGTCGGTCGGGTAGCCCTCGTAGAGGACGCCGGTCATGGACGACTCCGGGTCGGCGGCCGGACCGGAGCGGAAGTCGGTGGTGGTGAGCGCGCGGTCCAGCATGTAGGCGGGGTCGTCGCGGTAGTCGGTCTTGTAGCAGACCACGGTGCGGCCGTCGTCCTCCACGCGGATCCGGCGGAAGCAGGTGTTCGCGCCGAGGAAGGCGATGTTCGTGCCCGCGTCGCGGGCCTTGGTGACGGACTGCCGCTGCTGCGGCGTCCAGTACTCGTCGTGCCCGAGGCAGAGCACGGCCGTCGCGCCGCCGAGGATCGACGGGTCGGTGTGCACGTCGATCCCCGTGGTGTAGGCCAGCGGCAGCCCGAGACGTTCGGCCAGGACGACCAGGGCCCGCTCGTAGACGAGGAACTTCTCCGCGCCCTCGTCCGTGTACGGGCGGTCGAAGGAGACCTTGAGGGCGCGACTGCCGTAGCTGCCGTTCACGCCCTGGTAGAGGCTGGTGCCGCCCCACGTGTTGTACGCCTGCCACGTCGCCGTGCCGTGCATGACCAGGACCCGCCCGTGCGCGTCCTGTGAACGCAGCACCAGGGGCACCCAGCGCTGACTGCCGTTCACGGCGTCGAGCCGCAGCAGGTAGGCGCCCTCGGGCCAGTCGCGGGTGTCCAGCGTGAGCGAGGGCTTCCAGCCCGCCTTGACCGTCCGGGTGGCGGGCTCGATCACGGGCGCGGCCTGGCGCTTGCCGGGCATGCGCGCCGACCGCCACACCAGGCGGGCCTGTGCGCCCCCGTACCAGCCGACGCGGTAGGCGGAGACGGTGAACCCCGACGCGGTCGTCGACACGCTCAGGGCGACGGGCTCTCCGGGCCTGGCCGACGCCTTGTCGGTGTAGCCCTCGATGGCGTCGGGCGCACCGAGTCTGGCGATCCGCCAGTCCGCGGATCCGGGCTTGGCGTTCTCGGCGAGGGTGGCGGCCGACTGCACGCCCGTCGGCACGGGTCCGCTCGCCTGGGCGGTGCGCTGTCTCCCGTGCGCGGAGCGAGCGGTCGCATCGCCCGAGCCGCAGCCGCTCAGCCCCGCCACCCCGACGACCGCCCCCGCGACGGCTGCCGCCCCCAGCACGCCACGCCGCGTCAGCCCCCGTCCCGTTCCGGCGCCCGGAACCGACCCGTCGTCCGCCTCCGGGGCCATGTCCGGGGCCATGTCCGAGCCCCTGTCGGCGCCCTTGTCCGCGCCCTTGTTCATGGCATTGCCCGTGCCGTTGTCCGTGCCTATGCCCGCACCGGTCTCCGTGCCCCGTTCCACCCGCCCCGCCCTCCTCCCAGCCGACACTCAGCCTCGGGTCGTCACCGAACGACATTACGCGCACGGGGCGACACGGCCACTCGGGCGTCAAGGCAGCGGCGGGGCTGCCGGAGGCCGCATCAGACGGGGCGTGGCATCGGTGCGACGGCAGCGACGTGAAAGGCAGGGTGTGATGGTGCGGCGACGCGGTGCTACGACCGGGAGGCGGCACTCGCCGTGCGATCGGAGCGAACCGCTGCGAGCGCGTGCACCGCATCCCGGCTGTGAACCGAGTCATCGGACTCTGCCATGCCGTGAGCAGAGGCGGAGGCGTGTACGCCTGGCAGTGGCGCCGCGCTGTGAACCGCGCCGACCTCGCGCCGTTGGTCCTCGCTCGTCGCCACCAGGACCGGCCCGCCGTCGGGTCGTCGGGTCCGTACCGCCAGGCGCGGCCACAGCACGAGCAGCACGGGCAACTGGAGGTAGCCGAAGCGTCCCGCCGGGGCCAGCAGGAAGGCGAGCGCCACGCCGAGCGCCAGCCGGTCGCAGGCCGCGCGCGCGTCGCGGGGCGGCCGGACCACCAGCCAGACGCAGACGAGCAGACCGCTCAGCCCGAACAGGACCAGCGAAGCCGTCCTCCCGTAGGGGCCCATCTGGGCGAGGATGTGTCCCGGCAGCGGGCTGCCCGCAGGCGTCCGCACCTTCGACAGCCCCAGCGGGAAGCGGACCACCTGCTCCAGCATGGCCTGCGGGAAGGCCAGCGCGAACGGCAGCACCAGCGCGCCGCCGACCAGCCCCGTCCACACCAGCCCGCGCAGCGCCGTCTTGCGCCCGCCCACCTGCAGGAGCAGCAGCAGCGCGACCGGCACGGCCGGCCACGCCGTCCACTTGAGCGCGCAGACCAGCCCCAGCACCACCCCGGCCCGCGCCGCGTTCCCGCGTCCGGCGAGCGCCAGTGCCAGGATGCAACCGCCGATCATCGGCAGGTCCACCCCGCTGACGGCCGCGGGCAGCGCGACCAGCGGCGAGGCGACGACGGCCGCGAACGGCACCGCCAGCGGCCCGCCGCGCAGGATCCGCCAGGCCAGGACGAGGCAGACCAGGAAGGCCAGCAGGAACCAGATCCGCGCGTCACCGAGGACGGCGGGGAGCACCAGGTGCGGGAAGCCGAACAGCGCCATGCCGGGCAGATACGGCGTGTAGCCCGTCCAGTTGGCCGGGTGCGGCAGGTACGGGCTGCCGGTGTGCACCAACCGGACGGCCGACTGCTGCACCACGAAGACCTCGGACTGCGCCTGGCCGAGCACCAGCAGCAGCACGAGCGGCACCACGACCCCGCCCAGCAAGGCGATCGCCACCGCGGCGCGGATCGGTCGGGCGGCGCCGGCCGACCGACCGTGCGGAAGCAGGGCGGCGACCAGCGCGGCCAGCACGTACCCGACGCCCGCCGACCAACCCCAGGCGCGCTGCGAGGCGAGGTTCGAGATCAGTGGGAACGCGAAGGCCCACCCGGCGCAGACCAGGGCTCCCAGCACCCAGGGGGCGCGGCTGTAGGCCCCCGCGGCGCCGGTCCACCGAAGCCCTGCACCGAACTGCCGCACCCGCTGACGCGGCAGCAGCAGACGCGCGGCGGCTCGCCGTGTCTCCCCGGAACGGGCATGAGTCGTCGTCACGCTGCCACATTAGGAAGACCCGGCCCGGCCTGTCGTCACACCACAGGGTTGTTCACCCATCCTTCCCGGGTAGGGGGCACACGCACGCGCGGGCACGCTGGGTGACGAACCGTTCCGCCTGTGCACAACCGCCATCCGGGCGCCACCCGAACGGCGGTTCACCTCCCCCTGCGCGTCACCGTCGGGCGCGTCAGCGTCGGCGGAACAACCCCGCGGCGTCGGCGGAACAGCGAAAAGCCCCTCGGCCCTCGGCCCGTCGAGCCGCACTCAGCGGTTCACAGGCTCGACCACGCGGACGTCACTCCCCGCCCGCGAGGCCGTGCTCGTAGGCGAACACGACCGCCTGGGTGCGGTCCCGCAGCTCCAGCTTGGCGAGGATCCGGCCGACGTGGGTCTTGATGGTCTGCTCCGACAGCACCAGTTCGTCGGCGATCTCGGAGTTCGACAGCCCGCGCGCCACTTGCCGCAGCACGTCCAGCTCGCGTGCCGTCAGGCTCGCGACCGCCTCGGGCCGCAGGTTGCCGGCGCGTCGGCGGCGGGCCACGTCCGCGATGAGACGACGCGTCACCGAGGGCGCGAGCAGCGCCTGACCGGCCGCGATGACCCGGACAGCGTTGATGAGATCGCGTGCGGGGGCGTCCTTGAGCAGGAACCCGCTGGCCCCGCGCGCCAGCGCCTCGTACACGTATTCGTCGAGGTCGAAGGTGGTCAGGATGAGAACGCGCGGCCCCTGCTCGCCGCCCGCGTCCACGATCGCACCTGTCGCCGTGAGCCCGTCCATGCCGGGCATCCGGACGTCCATGACGACCACGTCGGGGGAGAGCTCCCGGGCCAGGTGGACGGCCTTGACCCCGTCGCCCGCCTCACCGACCAGCTCGATATCGGGCGCGCTCGACAGCAGCGCACCGAGCCCGTCGCGGACCATCTCCTGGTCGTCGACCAGGAGCACGCGGATCGTCTCCTGCGCGTCCCGCACGTCCCGCTGCACGTTCTGCCGCGTCTCCGCCTGCACGTCCCCGTGCACGCCCGCATGCATACCTGCGTGCATGCCCGTGTGCATGCCCACGTGCACACCCGGACGCACGTCCGGCGCGGACGCCGTCGTGCCGTCGGGCTGCGCCATGTCCGCGGGCTCCACCGCCTGAGTCACCGTTCCCCCTGTCCGTTCGGCCGTTCACCGGCGTGCCCGTCCCGCTGTCCGTTCACGTGCCCGTCGCCCATCTCCACGTCGAGGTGACCGCCCAGCGCGTCGAGGCCGCCGCCGGGGTGTCCCGTGCCGGCGAGATCGACCCCGGCCGGTCCGCCGGTTCCGTTCCTGCTGTTTCCGTCCGAGCTCTCGCCCTCGGCGGCGGTGTGGTCCACGCCGACACCGACGGCGGTGATGCCGATGTCGCCGACGGTGATGCCGTTCGTGCTCGATTCTCCATGCTCGTCGCGCGTCCGCACCCGAGGACCGTCCGTCGGCAGCCACGCCGTCACCGTGAAGCCGCCGCCCCGGCGGCGGCCGGCGCGCAGAGTCCCGCCGAGCAGCGCGGCGCGCTCACGCATGCCCGTCAGCCCGTGGCCGCCGTTGCCCCCCGGCGGCAACGGCGCGCGACTGCCGCCCGGCCCACCGTCGTCGATCACCTCGATCCGCACGCCGCCGGAGGAACGCTCCACCTCGATGGCCACGTGGGCGCCCGGCGCGTGACGACCGGCGTTGCTCAGGGCCTCCTGGACGATGCGGTACACGGACACATCGACGACCGACGGCACCCGGTCCGGGCCGCCGGTCAGCGTCAGGTCCACCTGCATGCCGGCCCCGCGCGCGGCCCGGACCATGTCCGGGATTCCGTCGATGCCGGGCTGGGGCGCGCGCTCCGCCCCCTCGTCCTCCTCGCGCAGCAGACCGATGACGCGGCGCATCTCCGTCAGAGCGGTGGTGGACGCCTCCCGGATCGCCGTGAAGGTCCGCCGGGTCTGCTCGGGCAGCCCGGGCTCCTTGTAGGGGGCGGCCTCGGCCTGGATGGCGATCATCGACATGTGGTGTGCGACCACGTCGTGCAGTTCCCGGGCGATCCGGCTGCGCTCCTCCAGGACCGCCTGCCGCGCAAGCCCGGCCCGGCGCTGCTGCTCGGCCTGCTCCAGATGCCGTTCCGCCTCGAGCCGCGAGTGAATCGACTCGCCGAGGACCAGCACCAGCGTCACCGCGACGACGGCGACGCCCAGCACCACCGGCGGCAGGTCGACCAGCAGCAGGGCCGGCAACAGCACGGCCCCGGCCGTGAGCAGGTCGACGCCGATGGCGATGTCCCGGCCGTACCGCTGGGCGGTCACGAACACCAGGACCACGAACGCGATGCACGAGCTGACAGGCCACGGCCAGAACGGCGTCGGCGCGTGCCCGACCTCGGCGAAGGTCGCCAGCGTCAACCCGAGTGCGCTGAGTCGCCAGGCGGCCAGCGGCCGTGAGACGACGAGCAGCAGCGGCAGCGCCTGCAGCGCCGCCAGCGCCCAGGCCAGGCTGCTGGGTACGAGCTCCACCAGCTGCTGGTCCGCGCTGGCCGCCAGCACGAGCACGGCCACGAGCCCCGTCAGGCCCAGCGCCAGCCGCGTCGTGCGCCCGAGCTGCGGCGCGAACGGCACATGCCGGTCCGGCGCCGCCCAGGCGGCATCCCCGAGCAGCCGCGCGACGCGGCGACCCCGCCCCCACGCGCGACCCACAGCGTTCCGCAGTGCGCTCCCCATGACGGAGCCAGCGTAATCCGCTCCCAGGCCGCGGACATCCGGGGCACAGCCTGGCATTGCGACCGGGCGGGTTTCGGACGCCTGCCTTCCACCGGTCTTCACCCGTCTTCCGGCTGTCCTCACCCGCTCGTGTGTCTCCCGGCTCGTCGTCCCCGCCTGCCGTCGCACCGGGATCGCCTCCGGGGAGTCGAGGACAGCGGCCCGGATCGCGGCTGGACAGCTGCCCGGATCGCGCTCGGTTCCGGGCTTGGTTCGGGGCTTGGTTCGCTCCTCCTGGTGGGCTCGCACCGGGCGGCCGGACGGCCCGCCGCACCGAGGCAGTACAGCCATTGACCCCCCGGCAGATTGGCCTATACCTTCCCTCTCATTGGTCTACGCCAATGAACGCTCCGACGCTCAGTCCCGCGCTGCCGCGCCCCCGCGCCCCGCGCTCCCGTGCCGCCACCCGACGTGTGCGCACAGGGCGCCCCTTCTGCTTCGAGGCATCCCGTCGAGGAGAGTCCATGCCAGCGAACCGTCGTGCCGCCTTTCGTTCCGTGGCCGTTCGTCGCGCCGCCGTCGCCGCGGCGACGGCCGCCTGCGCCGCCGCGCTGATCGGCACCACGCCCGCCCACGCCGCCGCCCACGCGTCCGGCGTCGGGGGTGACCAGGGCCGCTCCCAGAAGCAGCTCATCGGCTACTTCACCCAGTGGGGCATCTACTCCGGCAACTTCGAGAAGAACCTGATCAGCAGCGGAGAGATCAGCCACCTCACCGAACTGGACTACGCGTTCAGCGACGTCTCCGCCGACGGCCTGTGCTCGAGCGGCGACAGTTGGGCCGACTACCAGCGCCCCTTCGCCGCCTCCGAATCCGTGAACGGGCAGGCCGACGCCGCCGGGCAGGCGCTGATGGGCAACTTCAACCAGCTGCGTGAACTCAAAGCGCGCTATCCGCACCTGAAGATCGTGATGTCCATCGGCGGCTGGTCCTGGTCCGGTCAGTTCTCGCAGCTCGCGGCCACCGCCGCGTCGAGGCAGAAGTTCGTGGCCTCCTGCGTCGACCAGTACCTGAAGGGCGACATCCCCGGTCTCCCGGCGGGCGCAGCCGCAGGCATCTTCGACGGCTTCGCCGTCGACTGGGAGTACCCGGGCCTGCCCGGCAACGGCAACCCCTACGGCCCGCAGGACACGCCCGACTTCACCTCGCTGATGCAGGAGTTCCGTCACCAGCTCGACGCCGCCGGCCATGCGAGCGGCGAGCGCTACCTGCTCACCGCCAACACCTCCGCCAACCCCACCGCCGCCGCCAAGCTGCAACTGCCGCAGCTCGCCAAGGTCGTGGACTGGTTCAACGTCATGACCTTCGACTACCACGGCAGCTGGGAGGCCACCGGCCCCACCGACTTCGCCTCCGCGCTCCACCAGGACCCGCGCGACCCGAACCCGGCGGACAACCAGTACAGCATCGACCAGGCCGTGCGGTAC
The DNA here is from genome assembly GCF_000787855.1 of Streptacidiphilus anmyonensis. Classification (GTDB taxonomy): domain Bacteria; phylum Actinomycetota; class Actinomycetes; order Streptomycetales; family Streptomycetaceae; genus Streptacidiphilus; species Streptacidiphilus anmyonensis. Next base: position 305,773 of record NZ_BBPQ01000001.1, read on the forward strand.
TACGAGCAGCACGGAGTGCAGCCCGGCAAGATCGGCCTCGCCATCCCCTACTACGCCCACACCTGGACGGGCGTCGCGCCCGGCCCGCACGGCGACGGACTCTTCCAGCCGGCCACCGCGGGCGGCGGTACGCCCGACTACAACCAGGTCGTCACCGCGCCGGGGAAGACCTACTGGGACCCGATCGCCAAGGAGCCGTACAAGTACGACCAGGCCAGCGGCACCTTCTACACCTACGACAACCCGCTCTCCCTCTGGTACAAGGGCCAGTACATCCGGGAGCAGGGGCTGCGCGGCACCTTCGTGTGGTCGATGGACGGCGACACCGCCGACGGCAGCCTGACAGCCGCACTGGGCGCCGCGCTCGGCACCGGCCAGGACGGCTGACGTCCTGCCGCCTCGTCTCGGAGGCGGCGCTCACGACGTCCACGGGACGTCACGATCGTGCGCGGCGCGGATCGGCGTCCGGCTGGTCCGCGCCGCGCAGGCGCGAGTGCCCGTTCACTCCCCGAGCGCCTGGGCGACTTCCGCGCGGGTCGGCAGGGAGGGCTGAGCCCCCGCCAGCATCGTGCTGAGCGCGGCGGCGACGTTCGCGCGGCGGACGGCCTCGTGCAGACCGTGACCGTCGATCAGACCGCAGGCCAGGGCGCCGCAGAAGGCGTCGCCCGCCGCGGTGGTGTCGAGGGGTGTGACCGGATGGGGCGGGACGAAGACGACCGCCCCATCCTCGCAGAGCAGCGCGCCCTCCGCGCCCAGGGTCACCACGACGGCCCCGGGTCCGCGCAACTGACGTGCCGCGTCGGCGACCGCGTGCAGGTCGGGAAGGCGGTGACCGACCAGGCTCGCCAGCTCCTCGCGGTTCGGGACCAGGATGTCGACCATGTGGAGCAGATCGAGGGTCAGCTTGCGGGCCGGCGCAGGGTTCAGCAGAACCGTTCCGCCCGCCAGCCGTGCCGCCGCGGCGACGGTCTCCGGCGGCACCTCGTGCTGCAGGAGAGTGACGGTCGCGTCACGGAGCAGTGCTCCCTCCGAGGCGCAGTGCTCCGGAGAGAGAGCGGTGTTCGCACCCGGACTGACGATGATCGAGTTCTCGCCGGTGGTGTGATCCACGGCGATCAGCGCCCGACCCGTCGGAAGCCCGTCGACCGCCAGGACCCGGGTGGTGTCCACGCCCTCCAGGTCCAGCACGCGCCGCAGTCGGGTGCCTGCGTCGTCGGCCCCGACGCGGCCCAGCATCGCCACGGACGCGCCGAGCCTCGCCGCGGCCACCGCCTGGTTCGCGCCCTTGCCCCCCGGGTGCTCGGCGAGGTCGCCGCCCAGCACGGTCTCCCCCGGCCGCGGGTGCCTGGGCACCGGCACCACCAGGTCGAGGTTGATGCTTCCGACGACAGCGATCTTCGGCATGCAGCCACCCTAGGCCCTGGATGCCCCGCACAACCCGTCCACCCCCGACTCTTCTGACCGTGGGCAGTCATGCGCCCCCCGGGGATGGGAGAGGAGTCCGGCACTGCGACGCAGGGACTCCGACGCCGGGACTCGGACACCGGGACCTCTCACCCCGACAGCACGGCCTGCATGACGGCCTTCGCGATCGGAGCCGCCAGACCGCCGCCGCTGACGTCGGCCCGGTTGGCGTCGCTGTCCTCGATCACCACGGCGACCGCGACCGGCGAGACGGCCGTGGCGCTGGGCTTCGCGTAGGAGATGAACCAGGCGTAGGGGACACCGCTGTTCCCGACGCCGTTCTGGGCCGTCCCGGTCTTCCCGCCGACGACGACCCCGGGGATCTGCGCGCTGGTCCCCGTCCCGCTGTCGACCACACCCACCATCGCCTGCTGGATCTGCGCGGCGACGCCCGCCGAGAAGGGCCGGCTGAAACTCCTGTTCCCGAAGCTCTGCACGGTGGCGCCGTCGCTGCGGGTCACCTTGTCCAGCAGCCGGGGCTGCATCAGCGTCCCGTTGTTGGCCACAGCGGCCGCGACCTCGGCCATCTCCAACGGCGTGGCCGCGGTGTCGTACTGGCCGATGGAGGAGAGCGCGAGAAGGGCCTGGCTGGTCAGGTCGGTGTCGAAGTTGCTCCTGGCCACGGCCACCGGGATCGTCTGGAGCGACTGATTGAAGCCGAACGCCTCCGCCATCCGCACCATGTTCTGCGCGCCGACGTCCACGCCGACCTTGCCGAAGACGGTGTTGCACGACACCTGGAGCGCGTAGGCCAGCGTCGCGTTCGTGCACGCGTCGCTCGCCGACTCGTTGGTGATCGCATGGTCGGTGTCCTTGGGCGTGTACGGATCCGGCGAGTTCGTCGGGACGTCGATCCCGCTGTAGAGCCCGTACTGCAGGGCTGCCGCGAGCGTCACCACCTTGAAGGTCGAGCCCGGCGGATAGGTCTGCCGCAGGGCGCGGTTCAGCATCGGCTGCGTGGAGTCCGCGTTCAGCCGCGTCCAGTCGGCGACCGTGGCCGGTCCGGTGCCGGTGATGCCGTTCGGGTCGTACGACGGGGCGCTGGCCAGGGCCAGGATCCGCCCTGTCGCCGGTTCGATGGCGGCGACCGCGCCGCGTTTGCCGCCGAGCCCCTGAAACGCGGCGCGCTGCACCCTCGGATTGATCGTCGTGAACACGTTTCCGCCCGGCACCGGGGCACGCGAGATCGCGTCCCAGACCGGGTTCGTCGACAGACGGCTGTCCTGACCGGTGAGGATCCGGTCCTCGACGCCCTCGATGAGGGTGTTCCCGTAGGTCTGCGAGGAGAATCCGGTGACCGGCGCGTAGAACGCGCCGTCGGTGTAGGTCCGCTGGTAGGCGAGAGTGCCGCCGGTCTTCTTGGAGCCGGTGACGGCCTCTCCCGCTACCAGGATGTTCCCCCGGGGCTGGCTGTAGCGGGCGATGACGGTGCGTTGGTTCGCCGCGTTCTCGTTGAGCGACTTGCCCTGGAAGACCTGCAGCCGCGTGGCGTTGGCCAGCAGGAGCAGGATCAGGGCCAGGCAGAAGAGCCCGGCGCGGCGGCCGGTGCGGCTCAGGGAGAGCCGCACCGCGCCGCGAGGCGGCCCGGGCCGCTGGGCCGGGCCGCCCTGGTTCCGCGCGGTCCTCCGGTTCACGGGCGCGGCACCGCCTGGGTCTCCTCGCCGCCCGGATCTTCGTCGGCCGGTGTCCCCTCGCCCGGCACCCCCTCGCCCGGCACCCCCTCACCCGGTTCCCCCTCATCCGGGCCCGATTCGCCGCGGGCCGCCGAGTCCGCGTCAGAGCCCGGGGGCGGCGTGAGCAACTGCGGGACTGGTAGGCGGGGGCGTCGTGCGGCGTCGCCCAGCTTCACCAGCAGGGCGATCAGGATCCAGTTCGTCACCAGCGAGGAGCCGCCCTGGGCCAGGAACGGCATGGTCATTCCGGTCAACGGGATCAGATCGGTGACCCCGCCCGCCACCACGAAGACCTGGAGTGCCAGCAGGGAGGCGAGTCCGATGGCCAGCAGACGCCCGAAGGGGTCGCGGAGCTCGCGGCCGATCCGGTAGCCGCGGACCACGACGATGGCGTAGAGGAGGAACAGGGCGGCCAGGCCGACCAGCCCGATCTCCTCGCCGAAGGTGGCCAGGATCCAGTCCGACTTCATCGCGAAGCCGATCAGGTAGGAGTGGCCGAGCCCGAGGCCGGTGCCGAGCAGGCCGCCGGCCGCGAAGGCGAACAGGGACTCGGCGAGTTGACTGGGCCCCTGCCCGAGCCGAATGGTGCGCATCGGATCGAGCCAGTCGAGGAAACGGACATGGACGTGGGGCTCCCACAGGGCCACCGGCACGACCGCGACGCCGACCAGGACCAAACCCACCGCGATCCAGCCCGTCCGGGCCGTCGCCACATAGAGCATGACCACGAAGAGGCCGAAGAAGATCAGCAGGGTGCCCAGGTCCTGCTCCAGGAAGAGGATCGCGGCACCGACCAGCCAGATCAGCACAATCGGGCCGAGATTGCGGCCGCGCGGCAGCTCCAGCCGCCAGATCCGACGTCCGGTCAGCGCCAGGGCGTCGCGATGCTGGGCCAGGTAGGAGGCGAAGAAGATCGCCAGCGCGATCTTGGCGATCTCACCGGGTTGGAACGAGAGAGGGCCGATCTTGATCCAGATCTTGGCCCCGTAGACCGCGGGCAGGAAGGCCGGAACGATCATCAGCAGCAGCGTGGTCAAGGCCACCACGTAGGCGTAGCGCTGCAGCACGCGATAGTCGCGGAGCAGCACGACGACGGCGATGAACAGGCCGACGCCGACCATCGACCAGACCAACTGGGTCGGCGCGGTGCTGTCGTTCGGGGTGGAGCGGTCGAGGCGGTAGATGACCACCAGCCCGAGACCGTTGAGCAGGACCGCGATGGGCAGCAGCAGGGGGTCGGCGTAGCGCGCCCACCGGCGTACGGCCAGGTGCGCGAGCAATGCGAGCGCTCCTAGGCCGAGGCCGTAGCGCAAGGTGTCCGACGGCACCTTTCCGTCCATGTCGGACCCGACGTCCACGTACCCGTACACGGCGATCGCGACGGCGAGGACGAGCAGAAACAGCTCGACCCGGCGCCCGCTCGGCGGCTCGGGCTGCTGCGCTCGCACCGTCCCGCCTGTCGCCGCCCCGGACCCGAAGGCGCCCGAACCGACGGCCCCTGAGCCGGCGGCCCCCGGGCTGACCGCACCGGGCTCAACGGCACCAGCCCCGCCCGGAGCGCGACCCACCACCGGGTCGAACCCGCCTCCGGCGCGTCGGCCCTGGTCCCGGCCGCTCGCACCGACGGCGTCCGGACCACCCCCGCCGGCCAAGGACCGGGCTCCGACTCCGGCACGCGCACGCGCCCCCGCGCCCGTGCCGGCTCCGGCTCCGGCTCCGGCTCCGGCTCCGGCTCCGGCTCCGGCTCCGGCTCCGGCTCCGGCTCCGGCTCCGGGCAGGCTGGAGATCCCGGCTTCCGTCGGCGCGGCAGCCACGGACGCCGGCGTCCCGCTGCCCCGCGATCGCCGGGGCGCGCGCCGCGGCCGCGCGTTCCGGGACCGACCGGGGTCAGGCGGCGTGGGCCGCACCCGCGCGCACGATGGCGACCGCCTCGCGGAGGTGCGCCTCCCCGGTCGAGCTCGCAACGGCGATGAGGTTGCTCATGGAGGTTCCCTTCGAGTCTCCTCGAGACGTCGGTCACGAGGGAATCTACCGAGAGGCTCCGAATTTGTCCGATTTGTTCTCAGCGTGTCGGATCCGCTGCGTGGACACGGCCACCTGCCGCTGCGGCAGACCCGCACCCTCCGTGCGAGCACCCGGGGCCGCGTACTCCGGGTCGGACTCCAGGGTGAATCCGATCTCCGCGCCGCCGCCGACACGGTTGCGGGCGAAGACCTCCCCGCCGTGCTCCTCGGCGACATCGCGCACGATCGACAACCCCAGGCCGGAGCCGGGCAGGCTGCGGGCGGCCGTCGCCCGGTAGAAGCGGTCGAAGATGCGGTCGAGATCCTCCGACGCGAGCCCTGGGCCACGGTCGAGCACGGTGATCCGGCCGGCCCGGACCACCACCCGGATCTCCTCGGGCCCGGTGGAGAACTTGGCCGCGTTCTCCACCAGGTTCGTCAGCGCGCGCTGCAACGCCTGCGGCCGGACCACGGCCACCACCGGATCGGCCTCGACCACGATCTCCCGGCCGGTGCGGCGGCGGGTCAGATCGGCCACGCGCTCGGCCAGCTCGTCGAGCTCCGTCCGGGTCGGCTCCTCGGTGCTGCGTCGGTCGTTCGCCAGCTCCACCAACTCGTTGACCAGGACCGTCAGCTCACGCGTCTCGGTCTCCAGATCGTCCAGCAGCGCACTGCGCGAGGCCGGGGAGAGCCGGTCCATCCGGCGCAGGGCGGCGATGTTGGTGCGCAGCGAGGTCAACGGGGTGCGCAGTTCATGGCCCGCGTCCTGGACCAGGCGGCGCTGGTCCTCCTTGGACCGCGCGAGCCGGCCGAGCATGTCGTCGAAAGCACGCGCCAGTCGGCCGATCTCGTCCCGGCCGCGCTGCGGCACGTCCAGGGCCAGCTCACCGGTGGCCGAGACCTGCTCGGCGGTGGCCGTCAGCCGGACCAGGCGCCGGGTGATCCGCCCCGCCACCCACCAGCCCGCGGCGCCGGCCGCGACCATCACAGCCCCCGCCGTCAGCGCGATCCGCACCATCAGCGAGCCCAGCAGGTCGTCGGTGGCGCTGAGCCGCTCCGAGAGCATCACCGCGCCGCGTCCCCCGCCCAGGGACACGGTCACCACGCGGTAGCGGTCGCCACCGGTCAGCTCGGTGACGTTGCCGGTCTTGCCCGCCGTCTCGCTGCGGGCCAGATGCCTGTCCTCCGCAGCCGTGGGCAGCGGGTCCATCTCGCTGTTCTGCTTGTTGGCGTACTGCAGGACCTTGCCGTCCGGTCCGAGGACCTGGAGCCCGATGTCTCCGGAGTGGGTCAGCTGGTCCACCAGGTGGTCCTGGCTCGCCGGCGTGGAGATGAAGTCGTGGGCGTTGAGGTCCAGGGTCTGCGCGTCGGCGACCAGTGTGCTGAGCGAGGTCTGGAAGTCCTTGGCCCGGTCCTGCCGGATCAGGGACGCGGCCGAGGTGTAGCCGAGCCCGCCGACGAGCACGGTGACCAGCGCCGCGAGCCCGGCGAAGGCGATGGCGAACCGGAGCCTGAGGCCTATGTTGGCCCGGAGGCGACTCACGGCTCTCGCAGCGTGTAGCCGACGCCTCGGACGGTGTGGATGAGCGGGGTGCGGCCCGGGGTGTCCAGCTTGCGGCGCAGGTAGCCGATGTAGACCGCCAGGTTCTTCGAGCCCGGCCCGAAGTCGTAACCCCAGATCCGGTCGTAAACCGTGCTGTGGTCCAGCACGATCCCCGCGTTGCGCGCCAGCAGCTCCAGCAGGTCGTACTCGGTGCGGGAGAGCTGGATCTCCTCCCCGGCACGCCAGACCCTGCGCGCGGTCGAGTCGATGCGCAGGTCGTCGACCTCGATCAGGTCGTGCCCGGCCGTGACGGACTCGACCTCCACCACGTCCGCCGTGACCGCGGGCACCGCGGCACGCCGCAGCAGCGCACGCAGCCGCGCCAACAGCTCCTCGGCCTCGAAGGGCTTGAGCATGTAGTCGTCCGCCCCGGCGTCCAGCCCGGCCACCCGGTCGGAGGTCTCCACCCGCGCCGTCAGCATCAGGATCGGCACGTTGTCGCCCTCGGCCCGCAGCACCCGGCAGACGGCGAGCCCGTCGATTCCGGGCATCATCACGTCCAGGACCAACACGTCCGGGCGTTGCTTGTGGACGGAGGCCAGCGCCTCGATACCGTCGGACACTGGAGTCACCTGATACCCCTCCAGGGTAAGCAGGCGGTCCAGGGAATCACGGATGGCTCGGTCGTCCTCAGCCAGCAGCACAGTCGGCGTCACGACATCGATTCTCCACGACGACATGAGGAACCGGTAAGAGACCTTGTGCCGCAACGCCCCGGACGCCGCCCGGCACATCCTCGTCAGGCCCCGAGGGCATCCCGGGCTCGGCCTGCCCACCCCCTGCGGGACCCGTCTCCGCCGCTTCGAGGCGGACCCTGCTGGGAGACGACGCTAGTCCCGCGTCGGGCCTCCGGCCAGACTTCCGCGACGGATTCACTCTCCCGGTAGCGGAGTGCAGGTCATCACGGCTCCCCTTCGCGCTTGTTCGATTCTGGTGCGACGCGGCACGCGCCGGCTTGGCGGAGTTTCCCCCAACAGGAGGCCTTCTGTCCGAGGCTGGTGATACACAGTCAGCATGACGACCACCCCTGAATTCGAACAGAACCTCCGCCGCATCGAGGAGCGGTCCGCCGCATTTCGCGCGGCGCTCACGGCCCTCACGCCCCTCACGGCGGGCGGCTCGCTCGATGCTCCGCTCGCCGCCAAGGTGCCCAGCTGCCCCGAGTGGACGCTGGGCGACCTGGTCGTGCACCTCGGGATGGTGCACCGGTTCTGGGCCGCCATGGTCACGGCCGGGCCGGCCGACACGCCCCTCCCCGAGGAGGACTTCCTCGCCCCCGAGGGGCTCGGCGCCGAGGCGCTGCCGGCCTGGTCCCAGGCGAGCACGGAGGAACTGCTGTCCGCCCTCCGGGCGGCCGGTCCCGATCGCGGGTGCTGGACATGGTGGGGCGCGTCCGACGCGGCGCAGACCGCCGGGCCGGTCGCCCCACACCAGGTCGCCGAGGCGCTCGTCCACACCTACGACGCGCAACTGGCCGTCGGCCGCCCCGTGTCCCTGCCGACCGAGGAGGCGCTCGACGCGATCGACGAGTTCCTGCGCGTCGGATGCGGCGCGGCAGGGCCGTGGCCGAACCCGGCCGCGGTCGTCGTGCTGCGCGCGGCGGAAGGGCGGGGCTGGCTGCTGGAGCTGACCTCGGAGGGCTCCCGCGCCCGGTCGCTCCCCGGGGCGGCTGTGACCGACACCACCCCCGCCCACCCCGTCGCGACGGTGACCGCGCACGGCACCGCGAGTGAACTCGTGCTGGCCCTGTACGGGCGCATGCCGATGGAGTCGCTCGACATCGAGGGGGACCGCGAGGTCCTCACCTTGCTGCGGGCCTGGCAGCCCTCGGAGTGATCAAGTGATCATGTGCTGCGGCACCTCCGGTCGCCGCACCGGTGACGCCCGCCGACCGTGGGCGCCCGCAACACGAGAAGAGGTCGACGCACCCATGCAGCACCACCTCCGGCCCGCAGGTCTTCCTCCGGTCAACGGCTACAGCCACGCGGTCGTGGCGACCGGCACGCTCGTGGCCGTCTCCGGCCAGGTGCCCCTCGACGCGAGCGGCGCGCTGGTCGGCTGCCCCGGCCCCGACGGCGAACCGGCGGACCCGCAGGCCCAGATACGGCAGGTGTTCACGAACCTCGGGGCCGCACTGGCCGCGGCCGGCGCGGGTTGGGGCGACGTCGCCAAGCTCACGGTCTTCCTCACCGACCTGGCCGACCTGCCCGTCTTCCGGACCGTGCGCGACGAGTTCGTGGACACCGGCCGCCCGCCGGCCTGCTCCCTGGTCCAGGTCGCGGCTCTGGTCCACCCGGAATTCCGAGTGGAGATCGACGCGCTGGCGGTAGTGTCCGGGTGACCTCATCCCCGGCCAGTGGGCCGGAGCCCCTGGAAGCGACGGGCGTCAACGGGCGGCTCCGTCCGGAAAGGCGTTGCACCGTGACCCCCGACGAAGCTGCCGCTCCTCTCGCCGTGCCCGGCCCCGTCGTCGACACCGCCTGGCTGGCCCGGCATCTGGGCACGCCGGAGCTGCTGGTGCTCGACGCCGGCGTCGGAGCGCACCGTCGCGAGGTCGCCGCGATACCTGGTGCCCGAGCCTTCGACCTGGACGGCCCGCTCTCGGCCTCGGACAGCCCGCTGGCGCACACCATGCCGGGGCCCGAGCAGTTCCAACACGAGATGCGGCGGCTCGGCCTGAACGAGACCGGCACGGTCGTGTTCTACGACAACGCCGGTCTCTACTCGGCGGCACGCGGCTGGTGGATGCTGCGAGCCATGGGCTTCGACCGCGTGGCCGTGCTCGACGGCGGCCTGCCCGCCTGGACGTCGGCCGGGCTGCCTCAGCAGGAGGGCGCCCCGGGCCCGGCTGCGCCGGGGAACTTCGTCGCACGCCCCCGCCCGGGGATGATCGTCGACAGTTCCGCGGTGCTCGCCGCGCTCGCCGACCCGACGGCCGCCGTCCTGGACGCCCGCGCGGCGGACCGCTTCCACGGGTCGGCCCCCGAGCCGCGCCCCGGCCTGCGCAGCGGACACATGCCCGGCGCCGTCAACCTCCCCTTCACCGCTGTCCAGGACGACTGCGGGTTCCTCCTCCCCCGGGACGCTCTGCGAGCCCGCTTCGTCGAGGCGCTGGGTGCGGCAGCCTCCGCCCCGGCGGCGACCGCCGAGCCGAAGCGTCTGCTGTTCAGCTGCGGCTCGGGCGTCACCGCCTGCGTCCTCGCCCTCGCCGCCACCGTGGCCGGCTACCGCCAGCTCGCCGTCTACGACGGCTCCTGGAGCGAATGGGGCCTTCCCTCCGGCCTCCCGGTCGCATGAACGCCATGGCATCACCGTCCCCGAATCCGTCGCAGGGTCGCCCACTGCTCATGCTCGACGCCGACGGACCCCTCAATCCCTACGAAGCCATGCCGGACCACCGACCCGACGGGTATCGGGAGCACTTCCTCATGCCGCCGAGCTGGGCCGCGCAGGAGGAGATCCGCATCGCGGCCTCTCCGCGCGTCCGCGAGCCGAGGCCGCTGCCCGTCTGGCTCAACCCCGGTCACGGTGCCCGACTGCTCAGCCTCCCGTTCCAACTGATCTGGGCAACGACATGGGAGGCGGAGGCGAACGAGTTCATCTCACCGCTCCTCGGCCTGCCCGACCTCCCCTACGTCGCCTGGGAGACGCCACGACCCGTGCAACGGGGGCGCGGCTGCTGGAAGACGTCCGAGATCGTCGCCTGGGCGGCTGGACGGCCCTTCGCCTGGGTCGACGACGAGATCACCCGGGCCGACCGGGACTGGGTCGCTCGGCACCACGCAGGCCCGGCTCTGCTTCACCGGGTCGACGCCGAAAGCGGGCTCGGTGCCGACGATTTCGCGAGCCTGTCCGCGTGGGCCGCGGAACTGGGCTGATGGCTGACGCCGACCTGCGGCGGACGGCCCGTCAACCGGCTCAGCGGACACCGAGGGTGACAGCCCCGGGAGCACACCCCGCGGCGCGCAGCGCCTTCCGAGGCCTTTGCCGCACTCCTATGACACGCGTCACACTCGCGCACTGACCACGGCGGCGAGTGTCGGTCACCGGTGGCCGACACGACAGAGGCCCTGCCCGATTTCTCGGGCAGGGCCTCTGCGTTGGGTGGAGCTGAGGGGATTCGAACCCCTGACCCCCTCGATGCGAACGAGGTGCGCTACCGGACTGCGCCACAGCCCCAACGAGAAGAAACTCTAGCAGGTCCGGAGGGGTGCTTGCGCACGGGTTACTCGTTGGCGGCGCGGGGGGTGTCCTCGGCGTACTGGTCGAAGAGCGGAGTGGCCGGCTTCGGGGCGGGACGCCGGGGCGCGGGGGTCTGAGCCTTCCGACCCTGCTGGGGCGGCGGCGTCTGCCGGGCGCGGGCCGAGGAGTAGGTGTCCGGCGCGGACAGGTCCAGCCCGAGTGTGGCGCGGGGGGCGACGGGGGCCGTGACGTAGGTCGGCAGCGGAACCGGGACGGGGTCCCAACCCTGGTCTCCGTGGTCCGTGGACGGCGCCGTCGAGCCGGCGTGCTCGGGACGGTCGTCGTCCGCCCAGGAGTCGGTACGGCTCGCACCGAGCGTCCCGGTGCCCGATGTGGTCGCACCGGAGTGGCCGATCTCTTCGGCAGCGCCAGAGGACACGACATCCGCCCCGGGCGCAGCGGCCCCCCGGCTCGCTTCCCGGCTCGCTTCCCGGCCCGTCTCCTGCGTTGCTGCGGCCGCCGTGGCCTCGCGCCGCGCCGCCGCCTGCTGGCGCACGCGCTGGGCGGCCTCCGCCGCGCGACGGCGGTCGAGCTTGACCTCGTAACGACGGTGCTCCTGGCGGCGCATCTGCGCGATGTAGACGGAGAACAGGACGGCCGGGACGGCCGGGATCCACAGCAGCGCGATACCGCCGACCGCGGCGATCACCATCCCGGCCGTGAACGCCGCGAAGAGGATGATCACCATGCGCCGACGCCTCGCCAGGAGCGCGGCCCGGCGCCGGGAGGCCACAGCGGGCGACGGTCCACTGTGGTGCGCGGCAGGACCGGGAGCGGATGCGGGAGCCGGGGCGGCCGTGGCAACCGCGGATTCGGCGAAGCCCGGCGCCCCGACGGGGCCGTCCAGCCGGTCGGCCGGGCGGGCCTGGTCGGTGTCGTCGATGTGGTCGGTGTGGTCGGTGTGGTCCGCCTGGGCGGCCGAGCCCGCGCCGTGCTGGGACCGCGGGAGCGGGGTCGGCACGGCGAGAGGCTGGGTCTCCTCCAACTGCCGGGAGATCTTCCGCTCCATGGCGGCACGACCGGACAGCAGGCGGATCGCCGTGCTGAAACGCTCCGTCGGCCGCGCCTCGTTGAGCTCGTCCTGACGGCGGAGCCACATGGGAACCAGATACGCGGCCCAGGCCCCGACGATGACCGCGTAAATGAGGCCGCTACTGCTCACGCTTCACACCGTACGGGCGTGAGGGACGGCCCGGCGGCAATTTCGGGCGGTGTGTCGCTGAATCTTCTTCATATCGACCTATTTATGGTGATGATGGCTCTGGATTCCACTGTTCCCGCGCCACCGCGCGAGCATTCCCTCCGGCACCTCGTCCGCCGTCAGCGCGTAGACGAGGTGGTCCCGCCAGCCTCCGTCGATGTGGAGATAGCGTGGGCGAAGGCCCTCCTCCCGGAAGCGGAGTTTCTCGACCACGCGACGGCTCGGCAGATTCTCCGGACGGATGCAGACCTCGATCCGGTGCAGTCCCATCGTGCGGAAGCAGTAGTCGGTGGCGAGCGCTACGGCCGCCGGGATGATTCCCCGTCCGGCGTGGTCCTGATCGACCCAGTAACCGATATTCGCCGAGCACATCGATCCCCAGGTGATGCCGCCCACCGTGAGCTGTCCGACGAGCTCCCCCTCGTACGTCACCACGAAGGGCAGCATGCGCCCGGCATTCGCCTCCGACCGCAGGAAGCGCACCATCTGACGGTAGGTCGGGCGCGGATTCTGCGGGTGGCCGGGCGGTGGCGGCGGCACGGTGGCCTCCCAGCGGCGCAGCCAATCCCGGTTGCGGCGGCTGACGTCCTGCCAGGCTCGCTGGTCGCGCACCTTGATCGGGCGCAGCCCGACCTGCCCCTCCCGCAGTTCCACCGGCCAGAAGGCGTTCAGTGCGGGCCCCCTCTCCCGTCGACGCCCTCCGGCGCCCGGAGCCCGTGGTCGCCGCCACCGACCTGGTCGACGGCGTGGGCCAGCAGCGGCCCGAGGACGGCAAGGCCGTCTTTGACCCCGCCGGGCGAGCCCGGCAAGTTGATGATCAAGGTCTTGCCGGCCAGCCCCGACAGCCCGCGCGAGAGCGCAGCCGTCGGCACGCCGTGCTCACGCCCGTACGCGCGGATCGCCTCGGCGATGCCCGGCACGGGCCGGGTGATGACCTGCTGCGTCATCTCCGGCGTGAGGTCCAGCGGCGTCAGACCCGTGCCGCCGGTGGTGACCACCACGTCGTAGCCGTCCGCGACAGCCTTGCGCAGCGCCACGAGCACCGGATCGCCGTCCGGCACCACGACCGGCCCGACGACCATGCAGCCGAGCTCCGCGAGCCCGGAGGCCAGAATCGGGCCGCCCCGGTCCTCGTAGACGCCGGCATGGGCCCGGTTCGAGACGGTGAGGACGAACGCGCGCATCACGACTGCGCTCCCTGCTCGTGCTGGGCGGGCTCGGCGGCGGTCGGGGAACCGGGGAGATCGGCACGGTGCCAGTCACCGCTCTTGCCGCCGGTCTTCTCCTCCACCTGAACGGCGTCGATCCTCGCGCCCTTGTCGACCGCCTTGACCATGTCGATCACGGTCAGACCCGCGACCGCGACCGCGGTGAGCGCCTCCATCTCGACGCCCGTGCGGTCCGCGGTGCGGACGGTGGCGGAGATCTCCACGGCGTCGTCGGCCACGACGAGGTCGACCGTCACGCCGGAGACGGCGATGGGGTGGCACAGCGGGATCAGGTCGGGCGTGCGTTTGGCTCCCATGATCCCGGCGATCCGGGCGACGGACAGCGCGTCCCCCTTCGGCACGCCCTCTCCGCGGAGCAGTTCCACGACACGCGGCGAGACCAGCACGCGCCCGGTGGCCCGAGCGGTCCGCGCCGTCGTCGCCTTCTCGGAGACGTCGACCATGCGTGCCGCGCCCGAGGCGTCGACATGAGTCAACCCGGACCCGGACCCGGACGGAACGGGGCTGGTGCTGTGCACTGGCGCTCCTGCGATCGTGACGGCGGGGGTGCGGCGCCAGAGTATCGCTGCCCGGCCCGGGCGTCCCATCGGCAGCGTGAACCGATCCCCGTACCGGTAGCCACCTGGGCCGTCGACCGCCGAGCAGTCCGGCTGCCCGGCTGCCCGACGTCAGTCCAGGAGGATCGCGCGCACCTCGGCGTCGGCCTCGATCGAGGTGCTGTCCTCGTCGACCACCAGCAGGGCGTTGGCCTGTGCCAGGGCGCCGAGCAGATGCGAGCCCGAGCCGCCCACCGGCGTCACCGTGCCGGCCTCGGCGTCGTAGGCGGCCCGCAGGAACTGACGGCGGCCGGCCGGCGAGGATGCGACGCCCTCGGTCAGGCGGGCCGTCACCTCGCGACGGTGGATCTCGGTCGCCCCCAGCATCGCCAGGATCGCGGGGCGGACGAAGAGCTCGAAGGAGATGTACGCACTGACCGGGTTGCCGGGGAGCGCGAGCAGCGGCACACCGGCGTCCGAGCCCTCCAGCACGCCGAAGCCCTGCGGCTTGCCCGGTTGCATACGCAGCTTGCGGAACGAGATCTGGTCGCCGAGCGCCTCCTTGACCACGTCGTACGCACCGACGCTGACACCGCCGCTGGTCACGATGAGGTCGGCACGGATCAGCTGGTCGTCGATGATCTCCCGCAGGCGCTCCGCGTCGTCCGGCACGCCGCCGACGCGGAAGGCCATCGCACCCGCGTCCCGGGCGGCGGCGGTGAGAGCGAAGCTGTTGGAGTCCGGGATCTGGCCAGGCCCGATCGGGGTTCCCGGCTGGACCAGCTCACTGCCCGTGGACAGCACGACGACGCGCGGACGCGGCCGGACCCGTACCCGGTCGTGTCCGGTCGCCGCGAGCAGCCCGATCTGGGTCGGCCCGAGACGGGTCCCGGCCGGCAGCAGCGCCTGGCCGGCCTTGATGTCCTCGCCTCGGCGGCGCACGAAGCCGCCGAGTTCCACCGACTGGAAGATGCGCACCTCGCCTCCGGTGGCGACGGGCGCCGCGCCCTGCGGGTCCATCGTGGTGGCCACCTCGCCCGAGCCGCTTCCGGCATCGGTCCACTCGACCGGGACAACCGCTTCCGCCCCGGGCGGCAGCGGTGCACCGGTCATGATGCGCGCGCACTGACCAGGGCCGATGACGGGCAACGTAGCCGCACCCGCCGCGACGTCGCCGACGACGGTGAGCACGGAGGGGTAGTCCTTCGTGGCTCCGGCGAGATCGGCGACCCGGACCGCGTATCCGTCCATCGAGCTGTTGTCGAAGGGCGGCAGGGCCACCGCGGAGACGATCTCCTCGACGGTGAGGCATCCCTGGGCCTCCAGCAGCTGCAGCTCCAGCGGCGGCAGCGGGGAGACCGCGGCGAGCACCTGGGCGAGGTGCTCCTCGACGGTCCACTGGCGCTCGGCGCCGGGCTCGGCGGCACAGGGGTCCGCGAGACCGGCCCCGTGGTCGTGGCCATGGCCGTGCTGGTGGCCGCGATCGTGCTCGCGACGGTGGCCGTGGTCGTGCCCGTGCTGCTGCAGGTCGGTCATGGTGCCTTCCCCCATGGTCGTGCGGCTCGGTCGCCGCTCAGGTGCCGCGTCCCTCGGGCCGGGGCCGAGGCCGTCGGACCGACGTGGTGTCGGCGGCGGCCCCCGGCCCTCGCACCGGCGAGGATCCCAGTCAGAGTTTCTGGGCCTCGCCGTCCAGCTCGCCGCTGACGACGAACTCCTTGAGCCAGGCGCGGAACTCCGGGCCGAGGTCCTCGCGCTCGCAGGCGAGGCGGACGATGGCGCGCAGGTAGTCGCCCTTGTCGCCGGTGTCGTAGCGGCGGCCACGGAAGATCACGCCGTGGACGGGGCCGCCACGGCCGGGGGTGCGCTGGGCGAGCACCCGCAACGCGTCGGTCAGCTGGATCTCGCCGTTCTTGCCGGGCGCGGTCTCGTGCAGCACATCGAAGACGCTCGGGTCGAGCACGTAGCGACCGATCACCGCGTAGTTGCTCGGGGCCTCGCCGGGGGCGGGCTTCTCCACGAGGTCGGTGATCCGGACGATGTCCTCGTCCAGCCCGTGGGGGCCGTGGTACTCGGCGGGGCGGATCGAGGCGCAGCCGTACAGGTGCGCCAGGGCGGGGTCGACCTCGATCAGCGCGACGACGCTGCCGCCGAGCTCGCTCTGGACCTCGATCATCTTGGACAGCAGCGGGTCGCGCGGGTCGATCAGGTCGTCGCCGAGCAGCACCGCGAACGGCTGGTCGGCGACGTGCGGCTCCGCGCACAGGACGGCGTGGCCCAGGCCCTTCGGGTCGCCCTGGCGCACGTAGTGCATGGTGGCCAGCTCACTCGACTCCCGCACCCGGTCCAGCTTGTGCTGGTCCCCCTTGCGCGAGAGCTGCTCCTCGAGCTCGTAGGCCCGGTCGAAGTGGTCCTCCAGCGGCCGCTTGTTGCGACCGGTGATCATCAGCACGTCGGTCAGCCCGGCCGACGCCGCCTCCTCCACCACGTACTGGATCGCCGGCTTGTCGACGACCGGAAGCATCTCCTTCGGGGTCGCCTTGGTGGCGGGCAGGAAGCGGGTGCCGAGTCCGGCAGCCGGGATGACCGCCTTGGAGATCTGGCGCGCACGAGCTTTCGTCATACCGATGACTCTAGCTTCCCCTGCGTGTCGGCTGGCTGTCTCTCCGCTGTCAGCGACTTTTCAGCGGCCCGCAGCAGAAGCGCGGCATGCGAACCGTCCTGCGGCAGCAAGCCGATTCCGACACGGGCGGTAAGGCCGTTACCTGGGAGCGCGCTGCCCTCGCCCGCGAGCACGGGAACCGACGGCAGGGCGAGGGGGTGCCGACGGACCGTCCACGCCAGCCGATCCGCCACCGTCCGCGCACCGCCCTCGCCGGTGTCGGGCAGCAGCACCAGGAACTCCTCCCCGCCGTAGCGGCCGAACACGTCCTCCTCGCGGACCTCCATGGCCAGCCGCTGCGCGAGGTCGCGCAGCACGGCCCCGGCCCGCTGGTAGCCGTGCTCCCGACGGATCTCGACGAAGCCCTCGATCTCGAGCAGCAGCACGGCGAGCACCCGCTCCGTCGGACGCCGTTTGCAGCGTGCGATCTCGCGGTCCAGGGCCAACTGGAGGTAGCGGTAGTTCCACACACCGGTCAGGGCGTCCGTGCAGGAGGTCCGCTCCAGCTCCGTCCGCCCCGCACGGAGCTGCGCCAGCTCCGACTCCTGTGCCGCCGCCCGGAACCGTGCCCGCGCCCGCCCGCGTGCCAGCAGCGCGGCGGCGAGCAGCGAAGGGAGGCAGAGAGCAGCAAGGATGTCCGCGAGGACGGGCGGCATGTCGTCCCTCCGCACAGTACTGGCCGGTAACGAGACGGAAGGCCGTCCCATCCGATGTTCAACGAGAAGAAGGCGATCAGGTCACGGCTGCTCGCCGAACGGGCTGCAAAGTCACCCGAGGAGCGGGAAGCAGCGGCCGACAAGCTGGCCGACGCGGCTCTCGCGGCCGTCTCGGCTGCGGGCGCACGGACCGTCGCCTGCTACGTCTCGATGGGTTCCGAGCCGGGCACCCGTCCTCTGCTGGACGCCCTGCGCACGGCCGGGGTCCGGGTGCTGCTGCCGGTCCTCCTGCCGGACAACGACCTGGACTGGGCCGAGTACCGGGGTTTCGACCTGCTGGCACCGGCCCGCCTCGGTCTGCTGGAGCCGACCGCCCCACGCCTCGGCCCGGACGCCGTCAGCGGGGCGGACGTCGTGCTGCTCCCGGGCCTGGCAGTCGATCCGGCCACGGGCGTGCGCCTGGGACGCGGCGGTGGCAGCTATGACCGCGTCCTGTCCCGGCTGACGACGTCGGGCTCGTCCGCACGGCTGGTGACGCTGCTCTTCGACACCGAACTCGTTCCGGATCTCCCGGCGGAGGCCCACGACCGGCCGGTGGACGCGGTGATCACACCGGAACGCACACTCCGATTCCGCTGAGCGCAGGCGCCCGAGCCCGAGCCCGAGCCCGAGCCCGAGCCCGCCGGAGGCGGATGTCCGGGCGAGAAGGCCCCGAAAGCGCCAGGGGCGCGGAGAACCCTGATGGTTCCCCACGCCCTTGGACGGTGCCTGCGCCCGGCGGCGCTACGGCGTCAGCGTGAGCTTGTCCTTCGCCGCCGCATCGACCGCCTGGTGTGTGTACGGCCAGGTCAGCAACTCGCCGTTGACCCAGAGCTGCATCTGGTCGTCGTAGTCCGGGCTGAACGCATGCCCCGAGGCTCCACCGATGTTGATCCAGTGGGACGAGTCGAAGTCGGACAGGTCGACGACCATGCGCATCGACGGCGCCTCGTCCACCGTGTAGCCGTTGGCCGCGTCCCAGCTGGCGGCGTCGACCGCGGCGCTGCCGCCGTTGAGCTGGTAGGGGCCACGGTTCAGCAGCCAGTGCGCGATCCCCGAGCCGATCGAGGAGTCGTCCGTGCCGAGGGTGCGCTCCTTGAGCTGGAGGGTGTGGATCCGGCCCCAGCTCCAGCCGCTGATGTCCTTGCCCATGAGCGAGGTGAGCTGCTTGCGAGCGTCGATCATGGCTTCCTTCAGCAGGGTGTCCCGGCCCTGGTACTGCTGGCCGTTGCTGTCGGTCCAGTTCCACCACTCGTTGGTGGGATCGGTCAGCAGCTTGCTGACGACGGTCGTCCACTGGTCGCCGCCGTCGGGCTGCGCCGTGATGTCGTCGCGCAGACCGCAGGTGCGTACGCGCTGGGCCTTGCCGTTGACGTCGTCCTGCGGAATGCCCGCCTTGTCGGCCGGGACGACCATGATGCAGTCGGTGGTGCTGCGCACCTCCGCCGGGAACTTCTGATCGAAAGCCAGGTGCAGCAGGTTCGACCAGACCGCGTTGTAGTAGGCGGCGGCGGCCGAACCGGAGTCCTGCTGGTAGTTCCAGCCGCGCAGCAGATCCCGTGCCTGCGTGTAGTAGGGCTCCGTCATCGGGATCTTGAGCAGGTACGGCACCAGGGTCTTGGCGAAGACGCTGGTGTCGTCCAGCTGGATCGAGGCCATGTCCTCCGGTGAGATCTTGCCCCCGCCGGCCAGCTTGCCCTTGATCAGCGTGGTGATCTGCGCGGCGCGCGTGCCGTAGTCCCAGTCGTCGGTGATCAGGTACTTGTACGACGGATCCACGACCGCCTGATTGGCCGTCACGATGTAGCCGGAACTCGGGTTCTCCTCCCACGGCAGGGCCGCGAAGGAAACGTACCTGTCCTGCCCGTGGCCGTCCTGCTCCCACCGGTAGCGGGGGTCCCAGCCGGGCTGCGGGTAGGTGCCGTCGGATGCCGCGCCGTCCACCTTCGGGCGGATCGGGATCGAACCCGGCATCTGATAGCCGATGTTGCCCTTGGTGTCCGCGTAGATCAGGTTCTGCGCCGGGACCGAGAAGTCCTGGGCGGCGGAGCGGAACTGGGAGAAGTCGCTTGCCTTGTCCAGGGCGAAGACGGCGTCCATGGTCTTGTTCGGCGTCAGCGCCGTCCACTTGAGCGCGATGGCGTAGCCGCCGCCACGCGGCGGAGCCGAGCCGTCGACCGGCGCGCTGGCGCCGACGCTCTGCTCCTGGGTGTCGTGGTCGGAGATGATCGGCATACCGTCGGCCGTGCTGCGCACGGTGATGGTCTGGTCCGAGCCGCCGGCCACCTTGATGGTCTCCTGGCGGGTGACGAACGGGACGTTCTTGCCGTCGTACAGGTAGGTGCCGTCGCTGTTGACCTGCTCCAGGTAGAGGTCCTGGACGTCCGCGCCGACGTTGGTGAAGCCCCAGGCGATGTTCTGGTTGTGACCGATGATCACTCCGGGCATCCCCGGGAAGGTGAAGCCGGTGACGTCGAAGGGGCACTGCGCGCTGACGGTGGTGCAGTGCAGACCCATCTGGTACCAGATGGACGGAATGCCCGGCGCCAGGTGCGGGTCGTTCGCGAGCAGGGGCTTGCCCGTGGTGGTGTGGCTGCCGTCGACGACCCAGGAGTTGGAGCCGATGCCGGCGGCTCCGGGACGGCCGAGCATGGTCGGCAGCACGGACAGGTTGTCGGCGAGAGCCAGGGCCGCCTGCTGCGCGCCCTGGGCAGCCGGCTTGCCTCCGGCGGTCTTGTACGAGGCGGGGACGGTTCCGGCCCCGCTGTTCGTGGCACTGTTCGAACCACTCGTGGCGGAGCCGCCCGTCGGCGTCGTCAGACCGTCAGCCGGGACGTACTTGCCGGCCGCGGTGACGGTGCCGGTCTTGGCGATGATCGTGCCGTTGGCCGCGTAGGGGTAGTCGGGGTAGAGATCCGCGATCTGCTGGGTGGTGAACGTTCCAGCCAGCAGGGAGCGGTCGATCTCCTGCTGCATGTTTCCGCTGAGGTCCCAGGCCATCGCCTTGAGCCAGGAGATCGAGTCCACCGGCGTCCACTGAGCCGGCTTGTAACCCCCGTAGACCGTGCCGAGCAGCGCGTACTCGAGCGAGGCGCCCGCCCCGCCGGGGTGCTGGCCGAGCCAGGCGTTGACGCCGTTGGTGTAGGCCTGCAGGTACTTCTTGGTGGTGTCAGAGAGCTGGGTGTTCCACTCCTTCTGCGCCACCCCCTGCCAGTCCATGGTGCGGATGAAGGCGTCCGTCTGCACCTGACCGGAGCCGAACATCGAGGCGAGGGTGCCCGAGGTGATGTGCCGGTTCACGTCCATCTGCCAGAACCGGTCCTGCGCCTGCACGTACCCCTGGGCCATGAACAGGTCCTCGGGGGTGGACGCGTAGACCTGGGGGATGCCCTTGTCGTCGCGGACGACGTCGACCGGGCCGGACAGGCCCTGGAGGTGGATGCTGCCGGTGGTCTGCGGGTAGGAGGCGTGCACCTGTTGCACGCCGTACCAGCCGCCGACCGCGACACCGGCCACCAACAGCAGCACGACCAGCACCACCAGCAGGCGCAGACGGCGGAACTTCTTGGAGCGGGGCATCAGGGTCCTTGTGAGGGGCAGTGACTGTACCGCGACGGGCCACCGGGCAAGGCGGCGGTGCTGACGCTAACACCCGAAGCGGAACCGGTGGTGCGCGGGCGCTGCAAGGGGCGTGTGGTACGCCCCCTCGGCGCCCCTCGGGCGGTGTGCCCGGTTCGTGCCCGGCGACTGCCCAGCCCGTGGACGAGCCCAGGGTTCCAAGAGGCAGAACGGTAAAATCTTGCTCCAATCAAACGGAAGCAACGATTCTCCAGCGCGAGGTGCCCCTGCGTGTCCGTCCACCGGCTCGACCTGCTGCTCCTGATGTTCTCGCTGGTATTGCTGGTGGCCGTGGCCGCGGTCCGGCTCTCCTCCCGCAGCGGGCTCCCCAGCCTGCTCATCTACCTGGGGATCGGGGTCCTTCTCGGTCAGGACGGTGTCGCGGGCATCACCTTCAATGACGCCCAACTCGCTCAGGTGCTCGGCTACGCGGCCCTGGTGGTGATCCTGGCCGAGGGCGGTCTCGGCACCCGCTGGCACGACATCAGGCCGGCGGTTCCGGCCGCGGCCGTGCTCGCCACTGTCGGCACGGCGATCAGCGTCGGCGTCGTCGCCGTCGGAGCGCACCTGCTGACCGGCAGCGACTGGCGCATCTCGCTGCTGATGGGCGCCGTGGTCTCCTCCACGGACGCCGCAGCCGTCTTCTCAGTGCTGCGGCGCGTACCCCTGCCCGCCCGGCTGAGCGGCCTGCTCGAGGCGGAGTCGGGCTTCAACGACGCGCCGGTCGTCATCCTCGCCGTGGCCTTCGCGACGGCCGGACCGATCGACTCCTGGTGGATCCTGGTCGGCACCGTCGTGCTGGAGCTGATCATCGGCTCGGCGGTCGGGCTCGCGGTGGGTCGCCTGGGCGCCCTCGCCCTGCGCCACGTGGCGCTGCCTTCGTCGGGCCTCTACCCGATCGCCGTGATCGCCCTCACGCTGCTGGCCTACGCGGGCGGAGCACTGGGACACGGCTCGGGCTTCCTGGCTGTGTATGTCTGTGCCCTGGTCCTGGGCAATTCCCGGCTGCCGCACGGGCCCGCCACCCGCGGCTTCGCCGAGGGACTGGCCTGGATCGCCCAGATCAGCATGTTCGTCATGCTGGGGCTCCTGGTGAACCCGCGGACGATGGCGGACGCCGTGATCCCCGCTGTGGTCGTCGGCCTGGTGCTGGTCCTGGTGGCCCGGCCGCTCTCGGTGCTGCTGACGCTGACGCCGTTCCGGGTGGCCTGGCGCGAACAGGCGCTGCTGAGCTGGGCCGGCCTGCGCGGGGCGGTCCCGATCGTGTTGGCGACCATTCCGGTCGTGCACGCCGTGCCCGGCGCCGGCCAGCTGTTCAACACCGTGTTCCTACTCGTCGTGGTGTTCACCCTGATCCAAGGCCCGACCCTGCCGCTCGTCGCCAAGGCGCTGCGGATCTCGGACGCCGGCCACGCCGACGACCTGGCGGTCGAGTCCGCACCTCTGGAGCGACTGCACGGCCACCTGCTCTCGGTCTCGATCGGTCCGGAGTCCCGCCTCGCGGGCGTCGAGGTCAGCGAGCTGCGTCTGCCGAAGGGCGCGGCGGTGACCCTGGTGGTACGCGAAGGGGCGAGTTTCGTGCCCGGCCCCACGACCGCGCTGAGGCACGGTGACGACCTGCTCGTCGTCGCCACCGACCAGGTCCGCGACCGGGCGGAACGGCGGCTGCGGGCCGTCGACCGGGGCGGCAAGCTGGCGGGCTGGCTGAGCGGGACCCGCGGAGAGTACTGAGCCTCACATCCGGATCAGTGGACTTATCGACCAGGAATACAGCATCATTGAGGATCGTTAGCACTCACAGCCTTAGAGTGCCAGGAGGAAACAAGTGCCGACGTACCAGTACCAGTGCACCGCGTGCGGCAACGGCCTCGAGGCCGTCCAGAAGTTCACGGACGCCGCGCTGACCGAGTGCCCCGAGTGCGGCGGCAAGCTGCGCAAGATCTTCTCTGCGGTGGGCGTGGTCTTCAAGGGTTCCGGCTTCTACCGGACCGACAGCCGCTCGTCGTCCAGCAGCAGCATCTCGTCGAACTCCTCGTCTTCGGGCACGGCTTCGACCTCGTCCTCGTCGAGCTCCACCAGCTCGTCGAGCTCCTCCTCGTCCTCGTCGACGTCCTCCTCGTCCGGCTCGTCGGGTTCCGCCGCCTGAGTCGGCTCCCCCGGCTACGCTGCGGCGCATGACAGACCAGTCTGCAGTCGCGGCCACGGCCGAGATCGGCATCATCGGAGGCACGGGGCTCTACGCCCTCGTGGACGACCTCGACGAAGTCGTCGTCGACACCCCCTACGGCGCCCCAAGCGACTCCCTTCTCGTGGGCGAGTTCGCCGGGCGCCGCGTGGCGTTTCTCCCGCGGCACGGGCGGGGGCACCGAACTCCCCCGCATGCGATCAACTACCGGGCGAACCTGTGGGCGCTGCGCTCGCTCGGCGTCCGGCAGATCCTCGGCCCCTGCGCTACCGGCGGCCTGCGCCCACAGTACGGTCCCGGCACTCTGCTGGTGCCTGACCAGCTGGTGGACCGGACCTACGGCCGGGTCCAGACGTTCTACGACGGACAGACCCGATCCGACGGGGTCACCCCGGAGGTCGTGCACGTCTCCGCTGCCGATCCCTACTGCCCGCGCGGCCGCGCGGCGGCCCTGGTCGGCGCCCGATCCTCGGGCTGGGCGCCTGTGGACGGCGGCACGATGGTGGTGATCGAGGGCCCCCGGTTCTCGACTCGCGCCGAATCGCGCTGGTACAGCTCCCAAGGCTGGTCGGTGGTCGGGATGACCGGCCACCCGGAGGCTGTCCTCGCCCGTGAGCTCGCGCTCTGCTACACCTCGCTCGCGCTGGTGACGGACCTGGACGCCGGCGTGGAGACGGGCCAGGGCGTGACGCACGCAGAGGTCCTGGTCGAGTTCGGCCGCAACATCGACCGGCTGCGCGGTGTGTTGGCGGCCACGGTGGCGGCCCTGCCGGCTACGGAGGAACGCGAGTGCATCTGCGTTCACGCGCTGGACGGGGTGACCACCGGCCTGGGAGTCGAGCCGGGCTCCCGCGAAGCAGCCTAGGACGCCTGCAGGCCGCTGCGGAAGCCGCAGCGGGCAGCTTCACTCGGGCGTGGAGAAGTTTTCCACAGGGGGTGGTTATCCACAGCCTGTGAGGGCCTCAGTTGGTCCGGTCCCCGGCTGGGGGCAACGTGGTGGGCACAGCGGATCCCGGTCCGAAGGGATCCCCCACCACGGAGGTCGGCATGTCCCTCTCCATCCCGCCCACCTACTGCATCGCCTCATTCCCGCCGATCCTGGCCGGCCGTGGGCGGCATCGCCTGCCCACGCCGGTACGGCGGCGTCCGGGTCCCATCGCGGCCGGACTGCTCGTCGCGGCCACCACACTCGCCGTGGGATCGATGCGACAGTTCCCCGATTCGAGTGAAAAGGGTGCGGCGGCAAGCGCACGCCCCCACGAGCCCTCCGGAACGTTTCCTCAGGTGGAGCCGGGCACTGTGCCGGCCACGGCTCCGCACGGGTGAATTCCCCGTGTGCCAAGGCGCCCGGAGAACTACCGTAACTTCCGATGCCCATGAAGGGCTTCAAGGCATTCCTGCTCCGCGGCAACGTCGTGGACCTCGCGGTGGCCGTGGTCATCGGCGCCGCATTCACCAAGATCATCAATTCCATCGTCGACGGGGTCATCAACCCGATCGTCGGCGCATTCGGTACGCAGGACCTCAGCGCGTACACGACCTGTCTCAAGGGAACCTGCCTGGTGGACAAGGCCACCGGCAAGGTCGACGGCATCCTCATCCAGTGGGGCTCGGTCCTCGGCGCCACGCTCAGCTTCGTGATCACCGCCGCCGTCGTCTACTTCTGCCTCGTTCTGCCCATGAACGCCTTTATGAAGCGCTACATGGCCAAGAAGGAGGTTCCGGCCCAGGAGTCCAAGTCGCCCGAGGTCACCGAAGTCGTCATCCTCGGCGAGATCCGCGACCTGCTCGTCGCCCAGCGCGGCTGAGACCGGTCGGAAAGCAACGCTCTCCCGTCACTTCTCCCCGTGGTGCGGCGGGGCCTCGCTCAGGTACCAGTCCCTGTCACGCGAGCCCTCGCCGCGCTCGCCGCCCCAGCCCGCGTCCGAGTCGTCCCGGCTGCCGCCGCTCATCGGGTCGTCGAAGACGATCCGACGCTTGGCCCTCTCAGAGCGCTTCGCGCCGCTCTCAAGGCCCTGCTTCGTATCCTGCTGCTCGCCACCACTCACAGGTCCAGAGTAGGCGCAGGCGCGCAGTCTCCCGAGTCGGCGGTCGCTCGGGTGGGACGGATTCCAGATCGGGGCGGTCGAGGTGTGATCCTGCATCCACCCGTCGACGCAGACGCCCAGAACCCAGAGCTGGCCCGCGAGGATGCCGAGCACCACGACGAGCCGGCCGGTCAGCATCGCCGAGGCATTCGGGGCCGTGGCCGGTGTCCAGCCGGTCGTCGTCACCGGGGCACTGTCGCTCCGTCATACGACCTCACCACCAACCCTCCTGGCCGTGCCCAGGTTGATGACGGACAGGCAGTTCTGGACACCCTCATCGTGTGGTGCTCGATTCTGCGGGCGCGCCCAGGCCATAGCGCGCTCGGCGTCGGCGAACATCCGCGCCACCTGGGCGACTTGCTCGACGGGGATGCCACAGACCTCTGCCGCGCCCTCGGGGGCGCAGAAGAGCCCCCGCCACACCTGCTCGGCGTAGCGGGGGCTCCTGCGGAGACTGCGGGGCTTGCCTAGGCGGCCTCGAAGCCCGCGTGGTCGGCGATCTTGCGAAGCTCGGCCAGCGCGTGCTTCTCGATCTGGCGAATGCGCTCCCTGGTCAGACCGTGCTGCTTGCCGACCTCGGTCAGGGTCCGCTCGCGACCGTCCTCCATCCCGTAGCGGGAGCGGATGATCGAGGCGGTGCGGTCGTCGAGACGGTCGATGAGGGCGTCCAACTCCTCGCGGCGGAGCATGACCAGCACGGCGTCCTCCGGAGAGGTGGCGCCGGTGTCCTCGACGAGATCGCCGAACTGGGTCTCGCCGTCGTCGTCGACGGTCATGTTGAGGCTGACCGGATCGCGCGCCCAGTCCAGGACGTCCTTGATGCGGTCCTCGGTGGTGTCCAGTTCGGCCGCGACCTCGGCCGGCTCGGCCTCCCGGCCCAGCTCCTTGGACTTCTCGCGCTGCACACGCCGAATGCGCCCGAGCTCCTCGACGAGGTGGACGGGGAGTCGAATGGTGCGGGACTGGTCGGCGATGGAGCGGGTGATGGCCTGGCGGATCCACCAGGTCGCGTACGTGGAGAACTTGTAGCCCTTGCTGAAGTCGAACTTCTCGACCGCTCGGACCAGACCGGCGTTGCCCTCCTGGATCAGGTCGAGCAGGGGCAGCCCGCTGCGCGGGTATCGACGGGCGACGGCGACCACGAGGCGGAGGTTGGACCGGATGAAGACGTCCTTGGCGCGCTGGCCGTCGGCTGCCACCGCCCGCAGTTCGTCCTCCGTCGCCCCGGCCGCGGTCCGCCCCTCCTCGAGCAGCTGCTCGGCGAAGACGCCCGCCTCGATCCGGGTCGACAGTTCGACCTCCTGCGCCGCGTCGAGCAGCGGGGTGCGCGCGATCTCGTCCAGGTACATACCGACGAGGTCTCGGTCGGCCTCACCTGCGGTCGGGCGCGCGGTACGCGTCCGATCGGCCTTGTCGCGGACGACGGCACGGGTGGCCATACGAACTCCCTCGGGTGACCTGACGGGCCTGGCTGGCCCGTACCTGGGAACTGCTTACGTAACGACTGAACGACGATGTCCGAGGAAACATTCCCGAAGCGGTGTTTTTCTTCGCACGTAGCAGTATGCTGTGCGGTTCGCCCGCGATCGTCAGCAGAGCGTTATCACTCGAGCACAGCGCGGCGGGCGTCCAGTTCTGTCACTCTCTGGGACGATTGTCCGCCCCGTAACAGTTCCCCGCGCGGTGAATCGGCGACGGGGAAAGCCCCGGAGCGGAGAGGTGACAGGCGTGCGATGGAGGCAGTCCTGGCTGCTCTGGGCGGGTGCGGGGCTGTGTCTGGCGCTCTTCGGACTGCTGTTGGCTCTGGTCGAGTCGGGCTGGGGTCCACTGGCGCGCTTCGACCAGTCGATCGACCAGGGCCTGCACACCACCGCGCTGCGCCACGTCGCGTGGACCGGGTCGATGCGGACCGTCACCACCGTGCTCTCCCCGACCGTGCTCCGAGTGATCCTCGGCGTGCTGGTCGTCTGGTTGTGGTGGCGCGGGGCCCGGGTAGCCGCGCTGTGGGCGGCAGCCTGCGGGGTCGTGCAGGCGGCGCTTGAGGAGGGCGTCAAGGAAGCGGTCGCCCGGCCGCGGCCGCTCCTGCCCGAACCCGTCTCCACGGCGACCGGCTGGAGCTTTCCTTCCGGCCACGCCATGACTTCGGCGACGGTGATCCCGCTCCTGGTCGTCGTCGCCTGGCCGCACCTGCGTCGGCGTGCGACGCGCGCGGTGACGGCCGGGGTGGCCGCCGCCCTGGTGTTCCTCGTGGGGTGGACGCGAATCGGGCTGGGCGTCCACTGGCCCAGCGACATCCTCGGCGGATGGCTGCTCGCCGGCTTCACCCTCTGTGCCGTGACGGCGGCCGTGGACACCTGGCGCCCGGGCATGCGCGGAGCCGAACTGCATCGGCTGACTTCCCGGGCTGCCCAACGCGTGCAACGCCGGCAGGTGCAGCGGCAGCAGGTGCAAGCACGGGACGCGGACCCGTCCTGAGACGGGCCCGCGCCCCATCGGTCGTTCGAAGCTGAACCGGCTCGCAGCTCAGCCGCCGCTCGACCACGCAGCCGCTCGGCGAATCAGGCGGTGCACTCGTAGAGCGTCTCGCCGGAGGTGGCACCCGCCGACGACGTGCCGGAGGTGCCGGAGGTGCCGGAGGCCCTGCTCGACGAGGAACCCGTCGACGTCGAGGTCGAGCCGCCGTACGCCGAGGCGCTGACCGCCTTGCAGGCGGACTGCACGTATTCGGTCGCCTCGCTGTTGGCCTGACCGCCACCGGGGCCGCCACCCATGCCGCCGAAACCGCCGGAGCCCAGCAGCACGAAGCGCAGCTTGCCGGAGGCGACGAGCGACTTCAGCTTGGCCAGGCTCATGGCCGGGTCACTGCCGGTGAAGCCGCCCATGGCGATCACCGGCTTCCCGGACTGGAGGATGATCTCGGACGCCGATTGGGCGCTGGAGACCGCGACCAGCCAGGTGGCGCCACCCTGGTTCCTCTCGAGGTAGGAGAGGAGCGCCGTGCTGACCGACCCACCGCCCATGGGACCCCCGAAGCCGCCCGCGCCGTCGAGGCCACGCGTCCGCTCCGTACCACCGGCGCCGGCGCCCTGCCCCAGGCCGGATGCCGTGCCTCCCTGACCTGTGCTTCCCTGGCCTGTGCTTCCCTGGCCTGCGACTCCTTGGCCTGTGCCGGCCGCGGTCGTTCCGTCTCCGGACGTTCCGCCGGGCATGCCTGTGCCCGCTCCTCCTGGGAAGCCGCCCGGGAAACCGCCCCCGAATCCACCCGTGCCCTCCGCGCCGCCTGGGCCACCCGCACCGCCGACTCCACGCGGGAACTCGCCGCCGCGCAGGCCGCCGGGAAAGCCGCCGCGCGTGCCGCCGGCGCCGCCGGGGAAGCCGAAGCCGCCGCCTGAAGACGGGCCGGCCGTCGGGTTGGTGCCCTGAATGGCGCCCGCGGTCACCGTGTCCGCAGCGTAGGCGGCGGGGCCCGCAAGCAGGGCCAACGCTGCCGCGATCGCTCCGACCGCCAGGACGCGCCTGCGGACCGCGGCCCCGACCGAGCTCGCGCCGAAGCGCGCGACGATCAGCGCCACCACTCCGCCCACCGCCAGCAATGCGACGACCGGCCACAGCCAGGGCACGAAACTCGTCGTCCGCCGGAGCAGCAGCACCGCCCAGATCGCCGAGAGGACCACGCCCGCCGGCAGCACGGCGGCCCACACGGGCTTGCGTGAGGGCGAACGCAGCGCCCGGAGCAGCATCGTCCCGCCCGCACCGGTGAGGGCGGCGATCGCAGGAGCCAGCATGGTCGTGTAGTACGGGTGGAAGGTGCCGGAGGAGAAGCTGAAGACGATGTAGTGCGTGAGCAGCCACATCCCCCACAACAGCAGCGAGGCTCGCTGCATGTCGGTGCGGCGCCGACGGCCGCGCAGCACCAGCGCCCCGACGAGGGCGACCACCGCGAAGGGGATCAGCCAGGAGATCTGGCCGCCGAGGATGTCGTTGAAGAGCCGGCCGGCACCGGAGGTGCCGCCGAAGTTGGCACCGCCCCCGCCCCCACCGCTGCCGCCTGCCCCGCCGCCCGCGCCGAATCCGGCAGTGGCGCCGCCGCTGGTTCCGGTCACGTTGCCGGCGCTGGCCCCGAGCACGCGCTCAAGGCCGTTGTAGCCGATGACGAGGTTCCACACCGTGCCGTCGGAGCTGGAACCGATGAACGGGTGGTCCTTGATCGAGTCGACGATCACTATCCACCAGCCGCTGGAGACCACGAGAGCGACGCCCGCGATCAGCAGGTTCCGCGCCCGGACCAGCCAACTCCCTCGCGCCGCCCAGGCA
Source organism: Streptacidiphilus anmyonensis (assembly GCF_000787855.1). Lineage (GTDB taxonomy): Bacteria > Actinomycetota > Actinomycetes > Streptomycetales > Streptomycetaceae > Streptacidiphilus > Streptacidiphilus anmyonensis. The sequence goes on from NZ_BBPQ01000001.1 coordinate 335,282, forward strand.
TAGGCGAGGAACAGCGCCGGGATCACCATGTACGCCTGCAGCATCTTGGTGTTGAAGGCGAACCCCACCAGTACGGCGGAGACCACCAGGTGACGCAGCGTGCCGCGCCGCACGGCCTCCAGGCAGAACCACGCCGCGGAGACGGTGAGCAGCACCAGCACCGGGTCCGGGTTGTTGTCGCGGCTGATGGCCACGGTGATCGGGGTGAGCGCCAGCACCACGGCGGAGACGGTCGCCGCGACGGGGCCGAAGCTGCGACGGACGGCGCTGTACAGGACCGCGACGGAGGCGACGGCACAGCCGGCGATCGGCAGCAGCATCTGCCAGCTGCCGAAGCCGAACACGCGACAGGAGAGCTCCATCAGCCACAGCGCGAACGGCGGCTTGTCGACGGTGATGAAGTTGCCCGCGTCCAGGGAGCCGTAGAACATCGCGGACCAGCTCTTCGTGCCGCTGAGCACGGCCGCCGCGTAGTACGAGTTGGCGTCCCCGTTCTGGCCCAGGCCGTAGCAGTAGACCAGTGCGGCCAGGGCCAGCGTCCCCCAGTAGGCGGGGCGGATCCAGCGCGGACCCCGCGGACGGCGTGGCCGCCGCAGCACGCCGGTATGCGGGGGGACGGCGGCCGACTCGGCCGGTGCTTCGATGTAGGCGCTCACCGGCGGGCCTCCTGGTCGGTGCGGTGATCGGGGGTGCGGTTGGTGGTGCGGTAGGTGGTGCGTTGATCCGTGCGCTGGTCGGCGCGGTGATCGGGGGTGCGGTTGGTGCGGTTGGTGCGGTGATCGTTCTCACGGCAGGTGCCGTGGTCGGCGGGGGCCGAAGCGAGGGAGGAGAGCTCCGACAGGTCGGCGTCCCGGGCGTTCCTGGCCGTGCGGTGGGGGTTGAACACCCAGGCACGCAACAGCACGAAGCGGACCACGGTGGCCAGGGCGTTCGCCGCAACCAGCCAGCCGAGCTCGGCCGTGTGCGAGGCGCCCGGCGCGACCGCGTGGGAGACGGCGAGCGCGACGGTGCTCAGCACCAGGCCGATGACGAAGGCGATGCCGCCCTCGACCTGGTGGCGCAGGGCGTCCCGCGGGCCGGTGACGCCGAACGTGAAACGACGGTTGGCGGCCGTGTTGGCGATCGCCGTCGCCAGCAGCGCGAAGGCGTTGGCCAGCACGGCGGGTGCCGCTTGCCGCGTCAGGAGGTACAGCCCCAGGTAGGCGAGGGTGCTGAGCACCCCGATCACGGCGAAGCTGGAGAGCTGCCAGCGCATGCCGGTCGGCAGCTGCGCCTGGAGCACGCGCGGCGGAACGGGCATCCGGGTGGCCCCGAAGGCGGCCTTCCTACCGACGCGCCACATGCCCTTGAGGTCGTCCTTGACCGTGCGGACGATGTCGACGCGGCTGTCCGGGTCGTCGATCCAGTCGACCGGGACCTCGTGGATCCGCAGGCCGCTGCGTTCGGCGAGAAGCAGCAACTCGGTGTCGAAGAACCAGGTCTGGTCCTCGACATCGGCGAGCAGCGCCTGCACGACCTCGGTCCGGGCGGCCTTGAAACCGCACTGGGCGTCGGAGAACTTGGCCGCGAGCGTGGCCCTGAGCAGCAGGTTGTAGGTACGCGAGATGAACTCGCGCTTCGGACCGCGGACCACCGCCGAGCCCCGGTGGAGCCGGCTGCCGATGGCGAGGTCGCTGTGACCGGAGAGCAGTGGAGCGACCAGTGGGAGGAAGGCTTCGAGCCCTGTGGAGAGGTCCACGTCCATGTAGGCCACGACGTCGGCGTCGCTGCTGCCCCAGACGGTTCGAAGGGCGCGACCGCGTCCCTTCTGGTCCAGGTGGACGGCGCGGACCTCACGGAGCTCCGCGGCGAGACCGGAGGCGACCTGCCAGGTGCCGTCGATGCTCGCGTTGTCGGCGATCGTGATGCGGAACGGATAGGGGAAGTGCTCGCTCAGGTAGCTGTGCAGCGTGCGCACGCTGCGGGCGAGCACGAGCTCCTCGTTGTAGACGGGGACGACCACCTCGACCAGCTCGGTGCGAGTGCCGTCCCGGCCTGTGGCGGGAGGGGCGGCGTGTGCCGCCGGCGAGGACGAATGGTTCATGCCAGGAAGCCTTGGGCCCGGCGCTGTGGTGCACCTGTGCGGTGTTTAGGGCTTGGCTGGCAGGTGCCGCGCGCTCCGCCGTTCGTGCGATCGACCTACCGGCGGACCCGCCAACGGACCCGCCGAAGCGACTGCTGCCGTGTCGCTCAGCCCCCGAGCTTCCGCAGTTCGCCCTTGAGGACTTTGCCGGAGGCGTTGCGGGGCAGCTCGTCGACGAAGATCACCTCACGCGGGACCTTGTAGTTGGCCATCTCCCGGCGGCACCAGTCCACCAGTTCCACGGCCGCTTCCGGGGAAGGTTGTTGACGCGGGATCACGAAGGCTCGACCCACCTCGCCGAGGCGCGGGTCGGGAACGCCGACGACCGCGGAGTCCGCGACGAGCGGGTGGCGGGCCAGGATGCGTTCGATCTCCGCCGGGTAGGCGTTGAAACCGCCGACGGTGTACATGTCCTTGAGGCGGTCGGTGATCCGCAGGTTGCCGTCGGCGTCGAGGACGCCGATGTCACCGGTGCGGAGCCAGCCGTCGTCGGTGAAGGCTCCGGCGGTGGCGGCCGGGTCCTCGAAGTAGCCGCGCATCACGGTGTAGCCGCGGACCTGGACCTCGCCCGCCTCGCCGGGCGGAACGTCCTTGCCGTCGGCGTCGCGGAGGCGGACCTCGACGTCGGGGATGGCGCGGCCGGAGGTCGCGGCGACGGTGTCGGGGGTGTCGTCGCGGCGGCACATGGTGACCATGCCGCAGCTCTCGGTCAGGCCGTAGGCGGTGAGCACCGTGCCGAAGCCGAGGTCGTCGCGGATGCGGTGGACCAGCTCCAGCGGGACGACGGCAGCGCCTGTCACGGCGAGGCGCAGCGAGCCGAGCGCGTACTGGTCGCGTGCGGGGTGGTCGAGCAGGGCCTGGTAGACGGTCGGCGCGCCCGGCAGGACGGTGACGCGCTCGGTGGCGATCTTGGCGAGCACGGCCTCGGGGTCGAAGACGGGCTGCGGCAGGATCGTGGCTCCGCGCATGAGGCCGGCGAGGACACCGGCCTTCCAGCCGAAGGTGTGCGTGAACGGGTTGACCACCAGGTAGCGGTCCCCCTCGGCCAGTCCGGCCAGATCGGCCCAGGTGCCGAAGGCGCGCAGGCTCTGGGCGTGGGTGGTCACGGCGCCCTTGGGCAGCCCGGTGGTGCCGGAGGTGAACATGATGTCGGCCGGGTCCTCCGGGCCGACGGCGGCGATGCGTTCCTGGACGGAGCGCTCCGGGATGTCCGCGCCCGCCGCGAGGAAGGCGCGCCAGGAGAGCAGCCCCTCGGGGACGGTCTCGGTGTCGCCGAGGACGACGGTGGCGCTCAGGTCGGGCAACGGACCGGCGGCCTTGAGAGCCGAGACGTAACTGACGCCGAGGAAGGTGGAGGTCACGAACAGCAGCGAGGCCCGGGTCCGTCGCAGCAGGTCCGCCGCCTCGCCGCCCTTGAGCCGGGTGCCGAGCGGGACCAGCACCGCGCCGGCGCTGACCGCGCCGAGTGCCGCGACGACGTAGTCGGGGGTGTTCGGAGCCCAGATGCCGATGCGGTCGCCCGGCCGGACGCCCGTGGCCATGACGCCGGCCGCCGCCCGCCGGACCCGGCGGGCCAGCTCGGCGTAGTCGAACCGGGTGCGCGGGCCGACGACCGCCTCGCGGCCGCCGTAGCGGGCGCCCGCCGCCTGGACCAGGTTCGCGATGGTGCCCCACTCCAGATCCGCACGCATGGGCGTCCTTCCCGCTGTTCGGCTCCGACGTCGCGCTCGTGACTGATCGTCAGATTAGGCTGACGGCGGGCTTCCCGGAAAGGTGGCGTGGACTCTATTCTGACGCTACGTCAGAAGATCTTCCTCTACGGCTGGTCGCCGTAACGGAGTTCGGGGAGCCGCCCATGCTCAGGGACCGCTCGGCCATCGTCGGCATCGGCCAGACCCGCTTCGCGAAACGACTGGAGGAGTCGGAGAAGGCGCTGGCTTGCCGCGCCGTGCTCGCCGCCCTGGACGACGCCGGGATCGAGCCGCACGAGGTGGACGCCCTCGCCTCCTACACCATGGAGGAGACCGACGAGGTCGAGCTCGCCAAGGCGATCGGCGCCGGAGACGTCACCTTCTTCTCCCGGATCGGCTTCGGCGGTGGCGGCTCCTGCGCCACCGTCGCGCACCTGGCCATGGCCGTCGCCACCGGGCAGGCCACCGTCGGCGTCGCGTGGCGCAGTCGCAAGCGCGGCAGCGGCAGACGGCCCTGGACCAACACGGCCCAGCAACTGCCCACCCCGGCCCAGTGGACCAGGCCCTTCGGCCTGTTGCGCCCGGCCGACGAGATCGGCATGCTGGCCCGCCGCTACATGCACGAGTACGGCGCCACCCGCGACCACCTCTTCAACGTCGCACTGGCCTGCCGGAACCGGGCCAACCAGAACCCCGACGCGATCATGTACGAGCGGCCGCTGACCCGCGAGATGTACATGGACGCACGGTGGATCAGCGAACCGCTCTGCCTCTACGACAACTGCCTGGAGACCGACGGCGCCCTCGCCTGCGTCGTCGTGAGCGCCGAGCGAGCGCGGGACTGCCGGCAGCGGCCCGTCTACGTCCACTCCGCCGCCCAGGGACTGCCCGCGCAGCACCACGGCATGGTCAACTACTGGAACGACGACCCGCTGACCGGCCCCGCCTGGACCGCCGCGCGACAACTCTGGAAGACCGCCGAGTTCGGCCCCGAGGACGTCGACGTCGCGCAGATCTACGACGCCTTCACTCCGCTGGTCCCGCTCTCCCTCGAGGGCTACGGCTTCTGCGGCCGAGGCGAGGGAGCGTCCTTCACCGAGGGCGGAGCCCTGGAGCTCGGCGGCCGACTGCCGATCAACACCGGCGGCGGCGGTCTCTCCGAGGGCTACGTGCACGGCTTCAACCTGATCAACGAGGGCGTCAAGCAACTGCGCGGCGTCTCCACCGCCCAGGTGCCCGACGCGGCCACCTGCCTGGTCACCGCGGGCGAGGGCGTGCCGACCTCCGCGCTGCTGCTACGCGCCTGAGCCGCGCTCACGCGCGTAGCGCCGGATTCCTACTCAATCCATGTGATTCCGAAGGTGGGCGTGCGATCCAAGCGCGCTGAACAGGGCTGAAAAGGAAGGCTGCCGAATGGACACCATCACCGCCGAGGGACTGCTGCTCCCCTGGCCCGACAACGACGGCGAGCCGTTCTGGGAGCACGCCCGCCACGGTGAGCTGCGCATACAGGCCTGCACGGACTGCGGACGGCTGCGCTTCCCGCCCCGTCCATGCTGTCCGCAGTGCGGCAGCTTCGACGACGAGTGGCGACTGATGTCCGGGCGGGGACGGCTCTGGTCCTACGTCGTCGCCCACCCGCCGCTGCTCCCGGCCTACGCGGAACGCGCGCCTTACCCGGTCGCGCTCGTGGAGCTGGAGGAGGACCCGAGGATCCGGCTGGTGGGGACCCTGACGACCTCGGTCCGCCGACCCAACGCGCCCTGGAACGCGGTACCGCCTCAGCGGCTGCGGATCGGGGCACCGGTGCAGGCGGTCTTCCAGGCGGTGACGCCCGAGGTCACCGTCGTACGCTGGGCCCTGTGCAACGGCTGATCCGGTCCATCCGACCCCGGTCCGGTCAAACCTGAGAGCCCCACAGGCGTCGTCCGTCCGGGTGAATCAGAAGCCACGGGTCCTGGCCTGGGAACAGTGCGTTGCGCAGCGGTGAACTTACCTCACTCCTCACCGAACGTCTGCTTCCATCTACTACAGTGCAACGTCGTCCGAGCCCTGTCCCCGCGCAGTTGCACGGCCGGACCCCGCAATCAGGACCAGGAGTCATCGTGACCATCCCCGCCGCTCTTCCCGACGACTGGGCGGACACGCCCGTCACCGTCGTCATGCCGACGTACAACGAGATCGGCAGCCTGGAGGCGACGGTCGAGCAGGTCATGGCCCTCCCGCTGCCCGGCCTGCACCTGAAGGTCGTCGACGACAGCAGCCCCGACGGCACAGGCGAGCTGGCGGAGAAGCTCGCGGAGCGCCACCTGCTGGACGGCAAGCCCCGCATCAGCGTGCTGCACCGCAAGGGTAAGGACGGCCTCGGAAAGGCCTACGCCGCGGGCATGGCGCTCGCCGTCGAGGAAGGCGCCCGGTTCGTCGTCCAGATGGACGCCGACGGCAGCCACCCGGCGAGCGCGATCCCGCAGATGCTCGGCACCGCCCTCTCCACGGGCGCCGGCGTGGTCGTCGGCAGCCGCTACGTCCCGGGCGGCGAGCTCGCCGAGGAGTGGGGCTGGCACCGCCGGCTGCTGTCGCGCTGGGCCAACGCCTACGCCGGCACCATCCTCTCGACCCGCGTCCGCGACATCACCGCCGGCTTCAACCTCTGGAGCGCGGAGGCGCTGCACGCGGTCGACCTGGCCACGCTCGAGAGCGCCGGCTACAGCTTCCAGGTGGAGCTCAAGTTCCGCGCCGTGCACGCCGGTTTCAGCGCGCTGGAGATCCCGATCCGCTTCGAGGAGCGGCGCGCCGGCGAGTCCAAGATGAGCCTCTCCGTGCAGCTCGAGTCCGCGGTCGTGCCGTGGCGCCTGCGGCTGCGCGCGCGCAAGTAAGCCACACGTCGGCGCCGGGCGGCGACTGTCGACCGGCGCCGGCAATCCACCGCCTGCCGCCTGCCGCCTCCCACCCGGCGCGTCCGCAATCCGGACGCCGCTAGAGTGGCGGGATGACTTGGCTTGTCACCGGCGGCGCCGGCTACATCGGAGCACACGTCGTCCGCGCGATGGTCGAGGCCGGCCACGGCGTGGTCGTCCTGGACGACCTCAGCACGGGCGACCCGTCGCGGCTGCCCGCCGGAGTCCCGCTGGTCCAGGGTTCGACCCTGGACCAGCCGCTGCTGGCCTCGGTGCTGCGCGAGCACGACGTCACCGGTGTGCTGCACATCGCCGCGAAGAAGCAGGTCGGCGAGTCGGTCGAGAAGCCGCTCTGGTACTACCGCGAGAACGTGGAGGGCCTTCGGGTCGTCCTGGAGGCGGCAGCCGAGGCGGGGGTCCGGCGCTTCCTGCTGTCCTCCTCCGCGGCGGTCTACGGCATGCCGGACGTCGACCTCGTCACCGAGGAGACCCCCTGCCGGCCGATGAGCCCGTACGGCGAGAGCAAGCTCGTCGGCGAGTGGCTGGTGCGGGCGGCGGGCCGCGCCCACGGCATGGGCACCGTCTCGCTCCGCTACTTCAACGTGGCCGGGGCGGCGACGCCCGAGCTGGGTGACCCCGGCGTCTTCAACCTCGTCCCGATGGTCTTCGAGCGCCTGGACGCGGGCGAGCCCCCGCGTATCTTCGGCGACGACTACCCCACGCCGGACGGCACCTGCATCCGCGACTACATCCACGTCGCCGATGTCGCCGAGGCGCACGTCGCCGCGGTGCGCCGACTCACCGCAGACCCGGACGGCACCGACCTCATCCTCAACATCGGCCGGGGCGAGGGCGTCTCGGTCCGCCAGATGCTCGACGTCATCGGCGAGGTCACCGGCCTCGACACGACGGGAGAGGTGACCCCGCGCCGCGCGGGCGATCCCGCACGCGTGGTCGCCTCGGCCGAGCGGATCGCCGAGGAGCTGGGCTGGAAGGCACGGTTCGACGTGCACGAGATGATCAGCTCCGCCTGGGCGGGCTGGCGTCTGCGCCACTGAGTGCTGGGCCTGCACCCCAGCGTTCACCCTCCTGACCGCCGCGTGGCCGGCTCCGGAGAGACGTCAGCGGCGACGGCATGGGCGCACGGCGCACGGAGCCACACCCGCGCGAGAACCGGACCGCCGCGCGGGACGCCGGGGTGCCGGGGCGCCAGGGGCGCCAGGCGCGCCGAGCACGAACCCGGACGCCCGCTGTGAACGCACAGGGCGTCCTGACGTGCGGAGCGTCCGCAGGGGCAGGCCCCTCCGCAGGCGCAGGGCGTCCGCACAGTGAAGCCCGTCCGCAGGCGCAGGGCGTCCGCACAGTGAAGCCCGTCCGCAGGCGCAGGCCCCTCCGCACCGGGAGGCCCGGCCGCACATGTAGGGCCGCCCGCGCCGACTGGCCGGTCGGCCTCGCCCGCCGACGCGCACAGCCCTGCTGTCGCAGGCTCCCCGCCACGAGGCGGGGCGGCGGGCGCTCCTGCTCAGCTCACTTCACTCCCGGCCCGTCGCGGTGCCGCGCGCCGCGTCCAGCGCGTAGACGCAGTGGTCCTTGCTGCACGCGAAGACGCGGCCGTCGGCGGTGACCGGAGAGCCGGTGATCTCGCCGCCGGTGTCGAGCTTCCAGCGGAGGCGGCCGTTGGCGAGGTCGAGGGTGTGCAGGGAATGGTCCCGACTGCCGAGGTGGACGAGGCTGCCCGCGGCCGCGGGGATGCCGGCGAGCTCGGCGCGGGCCGCGTAGCGCCAGCGCTCCGTGCCCGTACGGGTGTCGAACGCGAACACCGTGTCGCCGCTGCCGACGAGGACGAGGTCCTCGGCGAGGACGGCCGGGTCCGCGCCCTGGCGGCCACCGGTGCGGGCGTGCCAGCGGACCGCGCCGTTGGCCGGGTCCAGGGCGAAGACGGTGCCGAGGTAGTCGGCGACGAAGACGCCCTGCTCGCTCACGGCCGGGGAGGTGAACAGGACGACGGGGGCGTCGAAGCGCCAGCGCTCCGCGCCGGTCTGCTCGTCCACGGCGTAGACGCGCGTACCGCTGCAGAGCAGGAGCATGCCTCGCCAGAGCACCGGCCGGGAGGGGACCTCCTCGCCCAGCGGGAACGCCCACTGAAGCTGACCGGTCGTCAACTCCAAGGAGCGGAGGCAGCCTCCGCCGTAGTAGTAGACCGAGTCGCCGATCACGCAGGGGCCCGACGCCGGGTTCTCGTAGGCCTGCTGGGCGTCGTTGGTGTGCCACATCTCGCTGCCGTCGATCGCGGAGTGCACGTGGACGCCACCGCCGCGGGTTCCCGCGACGAGGGCGCCGCCGGCCGCGTCGAGGGTGTAGGTCCAGCCGTCCAGGGCCACCCGCCAGCGCTCGACGCCGTCGGCGGCCTGCAGCGTGAAGAGGTTGGGACCGTCGGCGGCGTGGACCCTTCCGTCGGCCACCGCCAGGGCCCAGGCCACGCTCTCGGTGCGGAAGCGACGCCGCCCGCTGGCGATGTCGAGCGCGTGCACCCCGAAGCTGGCGACGTACAGCACGCCGTCGGAGATGATCGGCGCCCCCCACACGTCGTGTGACATGCGGAAACGCCACGGACGCCAGGGCGCCTCAGGAGCCGCCTGCGACTCCGCGGGCGCGGTGCCGGGCCCCGAGGGCCCGGAGGCCGGGGACTGAGCGGGCGCCGGGACCGCCGACGCCACGGGGCCGGATGAACCGGAGGAACCCGAGGAACCGGAGGAGCCGGGAGAACCCGAGGAACCCGGAGAGCCCGGAACGCTCGGCGGAACGGCGGGTCCGGCCGAAGCCGGACCGGCGGGCGAGCCGGGCGAGCCGGTCGAGACGGGACCGGAGGGGGCAGCGTGCGCGCCCCGCTGCACCCAGCCCGTCGTGGGCGGGGTCACCGGCTCGGACGGCGGGTTCGCCGGAAGCCGGACGCCGGGCCCTATGGGCGCGGCCATGCCGGGAAGGTGCACGACCGGCCGAGCGGTCGTGGCCGCCTCGGGGGGTGTGCGGGTCGCGGACGCCGACTCGTGCGCGGGCGGACCCGCGTGCTGCCCGCCCCGGTGCGTCGCGGGCTGGACGGGAAGCTGCCCGCCCGCCGCCGCACCCATCCCAGCCGCACCACCGGGCATCCCAGCCGCACCACCGGGCATCCCGGCCGCACCGGCCCCGGCACCGGGGCCGCCGCCGGGACTGCCGCCGGAGCCGCCAGAGCCGCCGTGGGCGGCCTCGGACACCGGGTAGCCCGGTCGCACGCCTCCGCCCGCCGGAGCCCCGGGGCTCATCGGCCCCGCGTGGCCCGGGTAGCCCGCGCCGTGCGCGCTCGACTCCGGCGGAGCCACGGGCTGCTGGAACGAGGGCGGGGGCGGCGTACGGCGCCCCTTCTTCTTCTCGATCAGGTCGAGGGCCACCGGAGGCAGCCACTCGCCCGCGTCGTCCTGCGTGCCGTCGCCGGAGCCGTACAGGTGCGGGGCGAGCTCGGCCGCGATCTCCGCGGGAACCGGGCGCCGCTCGGGCGCGGTGCGCATGCAGGCGCGGACCAGCGGGGCCAGTTCCTCGGGCAGGCCGGAGAGGTCCGGAGCCTCGCGCAGGAGCATGAACACCGTCTCGACGGGGTTCGCGCCGTGGTACGGCGGGTGGCCGGTGGCCGCGAAGACCATCAGCGAGCCGAGCGAGAAGACGTCGGAGGCGCCCTGCACGCCGCGGCTGTCACGAGCCTGCTCCGGCGACATGTACGCGGGGGTGCCTACCGCGACATTGGTCATCGTCAGACGGGTGTGCGAGACGCCCGCCGCGATGCCGAAGTCGATCACGCGCGGTCCGTCCTCGGTGACCAGCACGTTGGACGGCTTGAGGTCGCGGTGCACCAGGTTGGCCGCGTGGATGGACTGCAGCGCCTCCGCGATGCCGGCGATCAGCCAGCGCACCGTGGCAACCGGGAGCGGTCCGCACTCGGTGACCAGGTCCTCGAGCGAGGGCGCCGGGATGTAGGCGGTGGCGAGCCACGGCACGGCCGCGTCGGCGTCGGCGTCGACGACCGCGGCGGTGTAGAAGCCGCTCACCGTCCGCGCGGCCGCGATCTCACGGGCGAAGCGCACCCGGAAGAGCTGGTCCTCGGCCAGCTCCGCCCGCACCGTCTTGATGGCGACCCGGCGGCCCGCCGCCGAGCGTGCCAGGTAGACCAAGCCCATTCCGCCCGCGCCGAGCCGGCCCAGCACCTCGAAGGGCCCGATCCTTCTGGGATCGTGCGCCGTCAGCTGGTCCACGTCCTCAGCACCTCCCCGTTGGGTCGAAAGCGCCGTCGGTAGGAGAAGCAGGACAGACGCAGCACTGATTCTCCACGGCCGGACGCCCCACAGGCCAACCCGCCGGGCGGGACATGGGACACACCCTCGCCACAATCACGCCACAGACCGGCAACCGTACGGCCGTGCTCCGGAAAGTAGCCCGCTCGGACGGCTAGGGAGGCGCGACGCGCGACCGAGTCGTGACGAATCCTCCACGGCGCGGCGGGGACGATCTAGATTGGTGACACGGCAACATCCGGACCGGCCCACGTGGTGCCGCGCGCCCTCGCGGGTATACGCGCTTCGGCACCCGCCCGCTGCACGTGTGCAGCACCCCCGGCCACGCACCGCCTGCACCACCCGAACGACCCGCACCACCCGAACGACCCGCACCGCCTGCACCACCTTCGAGCGGCCTGACGATCCTCGAGGAGTCGTGATGAGTGACAGCGCTCTGGCCCTGCGCGAACTGCTGACGCATCTGCTCGGCGTCGAGCCGCCGTTCCGCGTGCGCACCTGGGACGGCGCCGAGGCCGGACCGGCCGACGCGCCGCTGCTCGCGTTGACCGACCGGCGGGCCCTGCGCCACCTGCTCTGGGCGCCGAACGAGCTCGGTCTCGCCCGCGCCTACGTCTCCGGGGCGATCACGCTGCCCGGCGAGGACGAGGACGCCGACAGCACCGAGCTGTACGAGCTGCTGCGTCGCCTCGCCGCTCTCGCCGAGGACCGGCCGGAGCTGTCGCTGCGCCCGACGATGCGCCAGGGGTCGGCACCAGGGTCCGGACCGGCATCGGAACCGGGATCGGGGCCGGGCGTGAGGTCGGAATCGGGGGTGAGGTCGCGATCGGGGGCGAAACCGGGGTCGGCGCTCTCGCCGGGCAGCCTGAAGGCGCTGTTCGGCCCGGACTCCCGCCGGATGGTCGCGACGGCGGCCCGGCTCGGCGCGATCGGACCGCGTCCGGCGATCCCGCCGGAGGAGATGCGCCGCTCGCGCGGCCCGGTGCACACGCTGCGGCGCGACCGTGCGGCGATCAGTCACCACTACGACGTGGGCAACGACTTCTACCGGTTGGTGCTGGGCCCCTCGATGGTCTACTCGTGCGCCTACTGGCCGCCGGGGACGGCCACGCTGGAGGCCGCGCAGGAGGCCAAGCTGGACCTGGTCTGCCGCAAGCTCGGGCTGCACCAGCTGCCCCCGGGCTCCCGACTGCTCGACGTCGGCTGCGGCTGGGGTTCGATGCTGCTGCACGCGGCGCGGCGCTACGGCGTCACCGGCGTCGGCGTCACGCTCTCCGCCGAGCAGGCGCGGATGGCCCGCGAGCGGATCGCGGACGCCGGTCTGACGGACCGGGTGGAGATCCGGCTGCAGGACTACCGGGAGGTCGTTGACGGGCCGTTCGACGCGATCTCCAGCATCGGCATGGCCGAACACGTGGGCTCGGCCATGTACCTGCGCTACGCCAAGACCCTGCACGGCCTGCTGCGGCCGGGCGGGCGGCTGCTGAACCACCAGATCGGCCGGCGGCCGACGGCCCCCGGCCAGCCGTACCGGCTGAGCCCCTTCATCGCCGCCTACGTCTTCCCCGACGGCGAGCTGGCGCCGATCGGCACCACGGTCTCCCTGCTGGAGCAGGCCGGGTTCGAGGTCCGCGACGTGGAGTCGCTGCGCGAGCACTACGCGCTGACGCTGCGCCGCTGGGTCACCAACCTTCAGGAGGAGTGGACGCAGGCGGTCAAGCTGGCGGGCCTCGGCCGGGCCCGGGTCTGGCGCCTCTACATGGCCGCGTGCGCCCTCGCCTTCGAGGAGAACCGGATCGGCGTGAACCAGGTGCTGGCCGTCAGGAACGGGCCCGGAGGCACCAGCGAGCTGCCGCTCAGCCGCCGCGCATGGCTGGAAGACGCCCCTGCGCGGCCGGAACGGGGCGTGGGCGACTGAGCGGGCGGACCCGGCCCCGAGGACGGAGCAGCCGGCCAGGCGGGACGGAGTAGCTGATCAGAGCCCTGGCAGGGCTCGAGCGAGGCCCGAGAAGGGCTCTAGCAGAGGGCTCGTCAGCCTGACGGAGCATTCACATTTCCCGCCGAATAGCGCCCGGATCTTGCCACGGTAAACTGACGGCATGACAGGACAAGTTCGCACCGTCGATGGGCGTGTCGCCGGGCGACGCGGACAGGCCACGCGGCAGAAGCTGCTGGACTGCCTCCGCGAGATGCTCGCGACCTCGCCCTACCGGGACGTCAAGGTCATCGACGTCGCCCGGATGGCGGGTACCTCCCCCGCAACCTTCTACCAGTACTTCCCCGACGTCGAGGGCGCTGTCCTCGAGATCGCGGATGAAATGGCCAAGGACGGCGCCGGCCTCAAGGACCTGGTCGCCGACAAGTCGTGGGTCGGCAAGGCCGGCTACCAGACGGCGGAGGAGCTGGTCGACGGCTTCCTCTCCTTCTGGCGCGACAACGAGGCCATCCTGCGTGTGGTGACGCTGGGCGCGGCCGAAGGGGACAAGCGGTTCTTCAAGATCCGCATGAAGATCCTCAACGCCGTGACCAACTCCCTCACCGACTCACTCAAGGCCATGCAGGCCTCCGGCAAGGCGGACAAGTCGGTCAGCGCGCCGGCTGTCGCCGGTTCGCTGGTGGCGATGCTGGCTGCCGTCGCGGAGCACCAGAAGGGGTTCGACTCCTGGGGCGTCAAGGCGAAGGAGCTGACGCCCAACCTGGCTCTGCTGGTCTACCTCGGCATGACGGGCAAGAAGCCCCCGAAGTAGCCATCCCGGCCACCACAACACCATCACTGCGGAGCCGTGGGGCCCGGTCGCCTGTCCGCCGGCGTGAGCGCCGGGGCTGTGCCTCGGGGGAGGTAGGTCCTGCGCGCCCACGGCCCGTCCCGCTCGGGCGGCATCGTCGATGACCTGGCGATGCCGCCCTTTTCCTTTGCGCCTTTCCTTTGCACCACCTCTTGTGGTGCATCACCTGTCGTCGAACCGTCCTGTCGCCGTCGTCGCACCGACCTGTCGCGGCTCCAGCCGGAAGACGCGGATCTCGCGCTCGACCCGGGCCTGGTAGGAGGCGTACGGGGGCCACATCGCCAGCAGCGCCGCCCATGCCTGGGTGCGTTCCCCGCCGGAGAGCAGCCGGGCGCGGACCGGGACGGTCCGGCCGCGGTGTTCGACGACGGCGTCGGCGTCGGCCAGCAGGTTGCCGGTCCACGCGGGGTGGGAGGTGCGGCCGAAGTTGCTGCCGACGACGAGGAACGTCCCGCCCTGCGGCAGACAGGCCAGCGGGGTGGTGCGGGGCTCCCCGCTCCTGCGGCCGGTCGTCGTCAGGAAGAGCGAGGGCAGCATCCACTGACTCAACATGAACTTGCCGCCGCTCAGCCGGTGCACCGCCTTGTCCAGGCGGGGCACGATCGACGGGGCGACCCGGGCGAAGGCCGGCGTCGCCGAGACCTTCTGCATGGCGTTCTCCAGCACTCTCATCGCGTCGCGCCTCCTGTTTCCGCTCCGGTCGGGGCGAGCACGCCCGACAGTTCCGCCGCGCGGGCCCGCAGCAGGTGCGGCGGGCCGAAGAGCAGCTCGTCCGCCGCGGCCCGCTTGAAGTAGAGATGGGCGTCGTGCTCCCAGGTGATCGCGATGCCGCCGTGCAACTGGATCGCCTCGGCGGACGCGGCCCGCGCGGCGGTCAGCGCGTGGGCGAGCGCCAGCAGCGCGGGAACGGGGTCCTCGGGCGTCGTCGTGGCGGCCCAGGCGGCATAGAGCATCGCCGAGCGCGCGGTCTCGACGGCGACGTAGACGTCCGCGAGGCGGTGCTTGACGGCCTGGAAGGCACCGACCGCACGCCCGAACTGGTGCCTGACCTGTACGTACTCCACGGTCCTGGCGAGCGCCTGGGCGGCTGCGCCGACCGCCTCGGCAGCCACGGCGACGGCCGCCGCGCGGCCCACCCGGGCCAGGGCCGGGGCCGCGTCCAGCTCCGGGTCGCCGAGAGGGCGGGCGGTGACGTCGCGCAGCTCGATCCGGCCGACGCTCCGGGTCTGGTCGATGCCCGCGCTGCGTTCGCGGCGCAGGCCGGGGACGGGGACGGGAACGGGAACGGTGTAGCCCACGTCGGTGGTGTCGGCCACGTCGGCGGCGGGGGCACTCGCCGCCTCCACCGCGAAGAGGACGGTGCGGCTGCGCGGGAAGCCGCCCGCGTGGGCGGCGACGATCAGCAGGTCGGAGCGGGCGCCGTCGAGGACGTGAGTGGCCTCCCCGTAGAGGGTCCACAGGCCGTCGGCCGCCGGTCTGGCCTGGATCCCGCCGGCCCGTCCGCCACCCGCCGGGACGTCGCCGGGCAGCAGGCGCGGGTTCGTGTCCGGGACCAGGCCGAGGGCGAGGGCGGGGGTGCCCGGCAGGGCGAGGGCGGCCGTCCCGGAGCCGGAGGCAAGGGGCGGGAGCAGTTCGTCGCACTGGTCCTCGGTGCCACAGGCGGCGATCGCTCCCGCCGCGAGCACGGAGCTGGCGAGCAGCGGGGAGGGCAGCAGGGCGCGTCCGGCCTCCTCGCAGGCGAGGGCCAGCTCGATCGGGCCGAGTCCAGAGCCACCCTGGCGCTCCGGGAAGGCGAGCCCGGCCAGTCCCGGCTGCTTGGCGAGTCGGCGCCACAGTTCGGCGTCGTATCCGGTCGCCGAGACCGCGGCGCGACGGACCTCCTCCGGTCCGGCCTGCTTGGCGAGCACGTCGCGCAGGGCGCGGGCGATCTCTTCCTGTTCCTGGGTGAGCGCGGGATCCATGCCGCCTCCTGGCTTACAGCCGCTTCGTCTACTGCTACAGGCAGAACGTCGATCTGACGGTTCGTCATACTAGGTTCCGTCGCGTGCGCCGCACAGGGGCGCGCCGGAGCAGATCTGATGTACCGTCAGATTTATGACTGCTTCCGGCCCCTCGGCCCCGCCCAGCGGCTCCGGCCCGCTCCGTCACCCCGTCCCCGACGACGACGGCGACGCGACCGGCAGGCGGCGCCGGGTGGCGGTGGTGGGCGTGGCGCTCAGCGAGTGCGGGCGCGTGGACGACGCCACCCCGTTCCAGCTGCACGCCCAGGCCGCGCGGCGGGCGCTCGCGGACTCCGGACTGCCGAGGGACGTGATCGACGGCGTGGCCTCCGCCGGTCTCGGCATCCTGGCGCCGGTGGAGGTCTCCGAGTACCTGGGCCTGCGGCCCACCTGGACCGACTCCACCTCGGTCGGCGGCTCGACCTGGGAGGTCATGGCCGCCCACGCCGCCGACGCCATCGCGGCGGGCCACGCCAACGCCGTCCTGCTGGTCTACGGCTCCACGGCCCGCGCGGACCTGAAGGCGCGCCGCCGCACCGCCGCGCTCTCGCTCGGCGCGCGCGGACCGCTCCAGTTCGAGGCGCCCTACGGGCACACCCTGATCGCCAAGTACGCCATGGCGGCCCGTCGGCACATGCACGCATACGGCACGACGGCCGAGCAGTTGGCGGGCGTCGCGGTCCAGGCCCGCACCAACGCCGCCACCAACCCGGACGCGATGTACCGGACCCCGATCAGCGTCGACGACGTCCTTTCCGGCCCGATGGTCGCGGACCCGTTCACCAAGCTGCACTGCTGCATCCGCTCGGACGGCGGCTGCGCGGTGCTGCTCGCGGCGGAGGAGTACGTGCCGGACACCCGGCGCGAGCCGGTCTGGATCCTGGGCACGGGCGAGGCCCTCAGCCACAGCACGATGTCGGACTGGGAGGACTTCACCGTCTCCCCCGCCGCGGCGTCCGGCCGGCTGGCCTTCGAACGGGCGGGCGTCTCGCCGGCGGACGTGGACCTGTGCGAGCTCTACGACGCGTTCACCTACATGCCGCTGGTGATGCTGGAGGACCTCGGCTTCTGCGCGAAGGGCGAGGGCGGCTCCTTCGTCGAGGCCAAGGCGGGCCGCCTGCTGCGGGACGGCGAACTGCCCACCAACACCGACGGCGGCGGCCTCTCCGCCTGCCATCCGGGCATGCGCGGCCTCTTCCTCATCGTCGAGGCGGTGCGCCAGCTCCGCCGCGAGTACGCGGCCTCCGCGCCCGAACGGCAGGTCCCCGGCGACCCACGCGTGGCGCTGGTCAGCGGCACGGGCGGCTGGTTCTGCTCCTCGGGGACGCTCGTCCTGGGACGGTAGCCGCAGGCGGCGGGCGCAGCCACCGGATGTGTGAGCGTCACCATCATGGCAGGTCAGCGGGGGTTTTAGTAGGACCGATCGCACACGGGTGAAGCCTTGTTGGGCCACCTCGCGAGGGCCGAACATCTCCGTCATGACTTCTGCCGAGAACATCCATCCCGACATGGTCATCCGAGCCCGAGTGAAGCTGCTGGGAGTCGACCGGCTCCCGCACGAGGAGAGGGTGGACGCCTACCGCCTGCTCGTCCGCGTCGATCCGCGCCACCTGCCCCGCCTCGTCCGCTACCTGCTCGTGTGGGACAAGGACGGCGCCCCGGCCCCGGCCCTGCGCCGAGCCATCCTGGAGGAGGCGGTCTCCGCCGCCCGTCGCCTCCCGGCCGGCGACCCCGAACGCGCTGAACTGCTCGACGCGGCCCTCGCCGCGTACGAGCGAGCGCAGCTCAGTCCGATGTGACAGGGACCGGGACCCGCAGGCGTCCCTCGCAGGTGCGAATCCGCTCAGCCTCAGCCCATCGCATCCACGCACGCTATGGGCTGGGGATCGCGTCAGGGCGGCGAGTCACCCTGCTGGCAGCCGAGGCCGGCATGGTCCACCAGCCTCTCCGATGCCTGGCGGACGCGGCCCGTCTCACCGGCGGCGGAAGAGGCGTACGCCGCGGCACGTCTGCGGTTCGAGTTGGGCGAGGCGGTACGCCTCCGCCGTGGTGAGCTCGGGCTCTCCCAGACCGAGCTCGGCCGGAGGGCCGGCATGACCCGGTCCGCCGTCGCCCGCTTCGAAGCGGGCGGAACGGTTCCCACACTCCCGCTTCTGGACCGGATCGCAGACGCGCTCGGCCTGCCCCTGAGGGTCGAGTTCGTGGAGCACGCGAAGATCGCTTGAGGCGTCCTCAACTGCCGTGCCCGCGGGTCGACCCCCACGGGGTCAGGGGCAGCGGACGACCTGGCCGGCGTAGGCGAGGCCGCCGCCGAAGCCGAAGAGGAGGGCGGGGCCGCCCGAGCGCAGTTCGCCGCGTTCGGCGAGCTTGGAGAGGGCGAGGGGGACGGAGGCCGCGGAGGTGTTGCCCGAGTCGACGACGTCGCGGGCGACAACGCAGTCCGGCGAGAGGCCGAGCTTGCCCGCGATGGCGTCGATGATGCGCAGGTTGGCCTGGTGCGGGACGAAGGCGACCAGCTCGTCCGGACGGACGCCCGCGCGCTCGCAGGCCTGGCGGGCGATCGGGGCGAGCTGCGTGGTGGCCCACCGGAAGACCGCCTGGCCCTGCTGGCTGATGGTCGGGTCCCAGCCGTCGATGCGGACGGCGTCGCCCTTGGTCGGGTCGGAGCCCCAGACGACGGGGCCGACGCCCTCGAAGTCGTCGGCGGCCTCCAGGACGGCCGCGCCCGCGCCGTCGGCGAAGATCACGCAGGTGGAGCGGTCGCTCCAGTCGATGGTGTCGGACATCTTCTCCGCGCCGACGACGACCGCGCGGCGGGCCGCGCCCGCGCGCAGCGCGTGGTCGGCGGTGGCGAGCGCGTAGGAGAAGCCCGAGCAGACGGTGTTCACGTCGTACGCCGCCGGAGTCGGGATGCCGAGACGCGCGGCGACCTGGGCGGCGGTGTTGGGGCTGCGGTCGATCGCGGTGCAGGTGGCGACGACGACCAGGTCCACGCTCTGCGGATCGAAGCCGCTGGCGGCCAGCGCCTTGGCGGCGGCGCGGGAGGCCATGTCGGCGACCGTCTCGTCCGGGGCCGCGATGTGCCGCCTGCGGATGCCCACCCGCGAGGTGATCCACTCGTCGCTGGTGTCGACCAGCGACGCGAGATCGTCGTTGGTGAGGACCTTGGACGGCTGGTAGTGACCCAACGCGACGATGCGGGAACCTGTCATGGCTCCCACTCAAGCTGATTACCGATGGGTCTCCCGGAGAGGCTTGGCACAGGATCCACCGATGGGAGCTGTAGATCCCGGACAAACCCTCACAACGTGCGACGTTCGCGTCACTGTGCGAGCGACGCGGCGTCGCCCATCACGATGACCGGGTGCTTGGACGGGTCGAGGGCCAGCAGCAGGGCCCGCATGTCGTCCTTCGCCAGCGCGACGCAGCCGTGCGTGGGCCCGCCGTGGTCGACGTGGACCCAGATGCCGCCGCCGCGCGAGGCTCCCATCGGGCGCTCCCCGTCGAGCGGGGACGTGCCGGGAACGTGGTTGTAGTTGATGGCGACGACGTAGTCGAAGGCGTCCGCCAGCGACTCGCCCTCGAAGCCGGTTCCCGGCGCCTGGAACGCGGAGGAGCGCGTGTACGGGAGCTTGGTGCCCGGGTTCGCGTCGAGGCCGCCGGCGTCGGTGAGGGAGAAGACGCCGATCGGGCTGTGCAGGTCGCCCGCGTGGTGGTCGGTGGTCCAGCCGTCCTTGGCGTTGCGCGCGGCCCAGCTCGGACCCGGGATCCAGCCGCCCGCGGCGGTGCGGGTGTAGAGGACGGCCGTGCCCGTGTTCTGGTTCTTGCCCTTGCCGGTCACCAGCAGCACCTGCTGCGTGCCGGCCGGCACCTTGGCGAGGAAGGCCGCGCCGAGACCCGGCAGCTGCTTGACCGCGGCCGCCGGGGTCGCCCGGTCGACCGAGCGGGAGGCGTCGCCGTCGCCGGTGCGCCCGGCGACCGGAACCGCCGAGGAGTCCGCCTGCGAGGCGGAGTTCGCGTCGTGGTGCGGGTTCACGAGCCCGGCCACCGCTATCACCGCGACGGCGGCGACGGAGCCGACGCCGAGGAAGCTGGTGCGCTTCAGACGCCTGCGACGCGCGTGCGCGCGGGCCGCGGCCCGCGCCTGCGCGCGGCTCGGCCGAGGGGACCCGGCGGCGTCGTGGTGGGCGGCATCGTGGTGGGCGAGATCGTGGTGGGCGACGTCGAAGTCCGCGCCGTCGTGGTGGGCGAGATCGTGGTGGACGAGATCGTGACGGGCCGCGACGCGCTGCCCGGCGGAGCCGCCGACCGTGTACACGCCTCCGACGCCACCGCCGTAGGAGTCCCCGTAGGACCCCCCGTACGCACCGTCCTCGTACGCACCGTCACCGTAGGCCGGGCCACCGTAGGCCTGGTCACCGTAGGCCGCGTCGACGAACGTCGCGTCACCGTAGGCGGCACCCTCGCCGTCGTAAGGCGCACCTGGGTGCGGCATGGTGGCGGGTCGGGGCACGGGGCCGGGGCGGGCGTGGCTGGACATAAGTGGATCCTCGCAGGTGGTCGACGTGACGCGGGCCGGTGAGCCGCTGGCCACCACCTCTCGGTCCCTCCGCCCGCACCCTGGTGTGCAGGCGTCACGGCCGTCACGCTACCCCCATCGGGTGATCGTGAAGGGCACCGGCGTGTCTGGGACCACGGATTTCTGAGGTCCGGTCAGTCTGCGACGCGCCGCGTCCGCCAGGGGCGACCGGCCGCTGCCTGCAGCCGCACACCGTCAGCACACGGATCACCCGATGTGTCTAAGGTCACAGCTACTACACAGCGTCAGGCTACCGGGTGGGAGCGCCTTTACGGCCCCGCCGGAGCCCGACGGTCCGTCGGACGAAAGACGGGCACCTTGGGACTGTCTCCGCCTTCTACAGCAAACGCGACAAAATCGACAACAAGCTTCATATCAACCTGAAGCAGCGTCGGATCGCAGTCCACGACCGTGGTCATCATGCGCGGCCCCTCCGCCAACTCGACCACGGCGGCGACATAGGGCAGGCGGTCACGGAAGGGTGGCAGGTCGTTGGCGTGCACGACGGACCAGGTGTAGAGGGTCGCCCGGCCGCTCGCCTGCTCCCAGGCGACGTCCTCGCTCCAGCAGTACGGGCAGAACTCGCGCGGGTAGTGGTGCGGCCGTCCGCAGGCTTGGCAACGGCGCAGCAGCAGCCGGCCCTCGGCGGCGGCGTCCCAGTAGGGCTGGGTGAACGCGTCCGGCTCGGGGAGGTCGGTGCGGGGCATGGGCATCAGGCGTCTCCGTCTGTCCGATCCGGTCGTCGAGGGAGGGCGTGAGCGGCGGGCGTGAGCGGCGGGCGTGAGCGGCGG
>NZ_BBPQ01000001.1:356974-360109 GCF_000787855.1 Streptacidiphilus anmyonensis
GGGGGGGGCGCGCGGCCACGCGCCCGCCGCTCACGCGCCGAACAGGTGGAAGGCCCGGTCGAGGGACCAGCACTGCCAGCTCATGGCGAGCAGGCAGACCAGGGAGACCAGCGCCATCATCAGGTTCTGCCCCTGCTCCGCCCAGTCGTGGATCATCAGGACGAAGTAGAGGAGGTTGAGCAGCAGCCCGGCCGCCAGCGCGATCGGGCTGAGCAGTCCGAAGGTGAGCCCGAGGCCCAGGGCGAGTTCCGCGAACACCACGACGTAGGCCATCAGCCGCGGGCGGGGGGCGACGACGTGGTCGAAGGAGTCGCGGACGAAGACCCAACGGTGCCGGGAGGCGACACCCTTGGCCCACTCGATGCCGGTGGACCGCTGGAGCCATCCCTTCTTGTCCTTGTGCCGCCAGCTCTCCAGCCACCACAGGCCGAGCCCGATCCGCAGCACCGCGAACCACTGGGCCGCCGACAGCCCGTACGTGTGCACCGTCTGCACCTGCGGCCTCCCCATCCGAATCCGGTCACGCGGCAAGCAAGAGGAAACCGTTTACTGACGCTCCGTCAGTTCAGCGTCTTCCTGCGAGGCCCCGCTGACAGTAATCTGATGGTACGTCAGATTCCAGAGAGCGGCACAGACCGGATCGGAGGCGGCCATGCGGGTGACGGACACCGAGACCGACGCGAGCGGACGGCCGCTCCGGCCGCGAGCGGTGGATCTGGACCGCTTCTTCCGACCCTCCTCCGTCGCCGTCATCGGCGCGTCCGACACCGAGGGCCGGCCCAACACCGGGATCACCCGGCAGCTGCGGGCCTGGTCGGAGCGGGTGGGCGCGCGGATGTACCCGGTCAACCCCGGCCGGGACGAGGTCGACGGCCTCCGCTGCTACCCGGACCTCGCCGCCATCCCGGCCGACCCGGACGCGGACCCGATCGATCTCGCCGTGATCCTGCTCGCCGATCCCGCGGCCGTCGTCCCGCAGTTGATCGAGGCGAAGGTCAAGTTCGCCGTCGCCTTCGCCTCCGGGTTCGCGGAGACCGGGGAGAGCGGACGCGAGGCGCAGCGGCGGCTGGAGGGCCTGGTCGCGGAGGCGCCGACGGGCCTGCGGCTGCTCGGCCCCAACACCAACCTCAACGCGTTCGAGCGGTTCCGCGACGACCTGAGCGGACCGGCGATCGCGCTGATCACCCAGTCCGGCCACCAGGGCCGGCCGCTGTTCACCCTCCAGGAGCTCGGCATCCGGCTCAGCCACTGGGCCCCGACGGGGAACGAGGCGGACCTGGAGGTCGCGGACTTCGTGCAGTGGTTCGCCGACCAGCCCGAGATCGGCGCGATCGCGGCCTACATCGAGGGAATCAAGGACGGCCGGGCCTTCCTGCTCGCGGCGGACCACGCGGCCAGACGCGGCGTCCCCGTGGTCGCGGTCAAGGTGGGCCGCACCGACGAGGGCGCGCGGATGGCCCAGTCCCACACCGGCAAGCTGACCGGCGCGGACGACGTCGTGGACGCGGCCTTCCGCCAGTTCGGCGTGATCCGCGTCGAGGGACTGGACGAACTCCAGGACACCGCCGCCCTGCTGGCACGGGCCAAGCCTCCGCAAGCACCCGGCGTGGTCGTCTACTCCATCTCGGGCGGGACCGGCGCGCACCTGGCCGACATGGCCTCGGCGGCGGGGCTGACCCTGCCCCGGCTCGGCCAGGCCAAGCAGGACGAGCTGCACCAGTGGATCCCGGACTACCTGAGCGTCGCCAACCCCGTCGACAACGGCGGCCATCCGGTGGGCGACTGGCGCGGCCGCAGGATCCTCGACGCCCTCCTCGCCGACCCGGAGGTGGGCGTCCTCATCTGCCCGATCACCGGGCCGTTCCCGCCGATGAGCGACAAGCTGGCGAAGGACCTGGTCGAGGTCGCCGAGACCACGGACAAGCTGGTCTGCGTCATCTGGGGCTCGCCGGTCGGCACCGAGGCCGCCTACCGGGAGACCCTGCTCGGCTCCTCGCGGGTCGCCGTCTTCCGCACCTTCGGCAACTGCGTCCGCGCGGTCTCCGCCTACCTGCGGCACCACGAGTTCGTCCGCTCCTACCGCTCCCCCTTCGACGAGGCCCCGCGCGAGCCCTGCGCCGGAAAGGCGAAGGCGCAGCGGCTCTTCCACGAGGGCGAGAAGCTCAGCGAGTTCGCGGCCAAGCAGCTGCTGCGCTCGTACGGCATCCGGGTGCCGCGCGAGCAGCTGGTCACGAGCGCGGCCGGCGCGGTGCGGGCGGCCGGGGTGGTCGGATACCCGGTCGTACTGAAGGGCTCCGCGCCCGGCGTCGCGCACAAGACCGAACTGGGTCTGGTGAAGGTCGGCTTGACCAGCGCCAGCCAGGTGCGGGAGGCGTTCAGGGAGCTGACGGAGAACGCACGGGCCGGCGGCGTGCCGAGGCTCGACGGGGTACTGGTCTGCCAGATGGTCGAGGCCGGCGTCGAGATGGTCGTCGGCGTCACGGACGACTCGGTGTTCGGGCCGACCGTGACGGTCGGCATGGGCGGCGTGTTCGTCGAGGTGATGCGGGACACCACGGTGCTGGTCCCGCCGTTCGGGCCCGCCGACGTGCGGGCCGCGCTGGCCCGGCTGCGATGTCGCCCGCTGCTGGACGGCGTGCGCGGGCTGCCGCCGATGGACGTGGACGCGCTGGTCGAGGTGGTGCTGCGGGTGCAGCGCATGGCCCTGGACCTCGGCGACCAGCTGGCGGAGCTGGACATCAACCCGCTGGTGGTGCTGGAACGCGGAAAGGGCGTCGTGGCCCTGGACGCGCTGGCGGTGTGCCGATGAGCGGCGACGCGGTGCTGCTGGTGGAGGACACCGGGAACGGGGTGCGGCGGCTGACGCTGAACCGCCCCGAGGCACTGAACGCCGTCACGGCGGACCTGCGGGAGCGGCTGATCGCCGCGCTGGAGGAAGCCTCCGCCGCGCGATCGGTGCGGGTCGTCGTCCTGACGGGCGCGGGCCGAGCCTTCTGCTCCGGCGCGGACCTCAGCGGCGGGACGCGCGGCGGGGGCAGGCGCGACGAGGGCGGCGGGGGCATGGCCGGCGCGAGCCCAACCCACGGCGCGCGCGGCGCGGACCTCAGCGACGGGACGCGCGGCGCGGCCGAGGAG
>NZ_BBPQ01000001.1:360143-366780 GCF_000787855.1 Streptacidiphilus anmyonensis
GCCGGAGCGGGTGGCCGGGGATGTCGCGCGGATGCTGCGGCAGGGGGTGCAGCGGATGATCGCCGCCGTGCTGGAGTGCGAGAAGCCTGTGCTGTGCGCGCTGAACGGGGTGGCGGCCGGGGTCGGCGTCCAGCTGGCCCTGGCGTGCGACCTGGTCGTCGCGGCCGAGGAGGCTTCCCTGGTGCAGGTGTTCGTCAGGCGCGGCCTGGTCCCGGACGGCGGCGCGGCATGGCTGCTGCCGCGCCTGGTGGGCGTGCAGCGCGCCAAGGAGCTGCTGTTCCTCGGGGAGAAGGTCCGCGCGATGGACGCGGAGCGCCTGGGGCTAGTCAACCGTGTCGTGCCGGGGGCGGAGCTGGAGAAGGCGGTGGCGGAGTGGGCCGAACGCCTCGCGGCCGGCCCGACGCGCGCGTTCGCGCTGACGAAGGCCCTGGTCAACGCGTCCCTGGACGCGGATCGTGGCGCCGCCTTCGCGGCCGAGGCGACGGCGCAGGAGATCAACATGACGACGCACGACGCGCAGGAGGGCGTCCGGGCCTTCGTGGAGCGGCGTGAGGCCCGATTCGAGGGATGGTAGAGGCACCGCCCTCTCTTCAGAGACACGGCTTCCGCTCTGACAAATCATCAGATTCAATGGGCAGGACCACACCCGGAGGAGCGAACCCATGGGCCACGAAGGAATGGCGGTCGCGGCCGTCCGCTACCTGCGGGCGGCGGGTGCGCCACTGAGCGTCGCGCCCGCCGTGGCCGAGGCCGTCGCACAGCCGGAACGGCTGGCGGACGCGGACGCGCGGGCGCTGCGCGACGCGCTCGGCCACTTCGCCACCGGGGTGACGGTCATCACCGCCGCGGGCGAGGACGGGCAGCCGGTCGGGTTCGCCTGCCAGTCCTTCGCCTCGCTCTCCCTTGATCCACCCCTGATCTGCTTCAACGTCGCACGGACCTCCTCCAGTTGGCCGCGCATCGCCCGCGCCGGGGCGTTCTGCGTGAACGTGCTGGCCGACGACCAGGGGCCGTTGTGCCGGTCGTTCGCCGTCAGCGCGTCGACCGGCGCGGACAAGTTCGCCGGTGTGGCGTGGGAGCCCGCGCCCGCGACGGGCTCGCCACGACTGGAGGGCGCGCTGGCGTGGGTGGACTGCACCATCCACGCCGTGCACACCGGCGGAGATCACCTGATCGTGCTCGGCCGGGTCCGTGAACTCGCCGCGCCGCGCGGCGGGGAGACCGGACCGCTGGTCTTCTACCGCAGCGGCTTCAGGCAGTTGCAGGAACCGCAGGGCTGAGCGCCACGGGATCGCCGGCACCCGGCCTGCGCAGCATCAGCGAGCAGACCGCAGCGACCGCGCACAGGGCGCCCGCGCCGTACCAGGCGAGGTCGTAGCTGCCGAGCTGGTCCCGGATCACGCCGGCCACGGCGGCGACGACAGCCGCGCCGATCTGGTGGCCGCTCAGCACCCAGCCGAAGACGACCGGCGCGTCCTCGCCGAACCACTCCCGGCACAGCGCGACCGTCGGCGGCACGGTGGCGACCCAGTCCAGTCCGTAGAACATGATGAAGATGACCATGCTCGGGTGCACGGTCCTGGCGAACAGGACCGGCAGCACCAGCAACGAGGCTCCGCGCAGCAGGTAGTAGACGCCGAGCAGCTTGCGGGAGTCCAGCCGGTCCGTGAGCCAGCCGGAGAAGACCGTGCCGACCACGTCGAAGACGCCGACGAGCGCGAGCAGGGACGCCGCGGCGGTCTCCGGCATACCGTGGTCGCCCGCGGCCGGGATGAAGTGGGTGCCGACCAGGCCGTTGGTGGTCGCTCCGCAGATCGCGAAGGAGCCCGTCAGCAGCCAGAACGCGCGACTGCGCGACGCCTGGCGCAGGACCCGCAGCGCGCGCGGGCCGCGCCCGGCCGGTGCGTCCGGCTCGTCGTGGTCCTCGGGTGCGCCGTAGGGCAGCAGGCCGAGGTCGGACGGGCGCTCGCGCATCAGCAGCACGACGACCGGCACCACCGCGAGCGCGCAGACCGCGACCGTGATCGAGGCGCTGCGCCAGCCGTACTGCTGCACCAGCCAGGCCAGCACCGGCAGGAACACCAGGTTGCCGGCCGCGCTCGCCGCCGTCAGGACCCCGGTCACCAGGCCGCGCTGCTTCACGAACCACCGACTGGTCACGGTCGCGCTGAACGCCAGCGCCATCGAGCCGGAGCCGAGGCCGACGAGGAACCCCCAGCCCAGCAGCAGCTCCCAGGGCTGGTCCATGACGATGGTCACCCCGGCGCCGAGCGCCATCACCGCGAGCGCGACGGAGACCACCGGGCGGATGCCGAAGCGGTCCATCAGCGCGGCGGCGAACGGCGCCGCCAGGCCGTTCAGCAGCATGTTGATCGAGACGGCGGTGCCGACCAGGCCGTGCGACCAGCCGAACTCGTGGTGCAGCGGCTCCATCAGCAGGGACGGCGTCGAGCGGAAGCCTGCCGCACCCACGAGGACGACGAGCGCGACCGCGGCGACGATCCACGCGTAGTGCAGATGCGGTCCACACTGCGCGCGCGGCGTACGCGGGGTGCGCGGGCGGGTGTGGCCGGAAGGATCGACGGCGGAGGAGGAGGCGGAGGGAAGCTGATCGGTCACCCGCAGAGCTTGCCCGGTGGGCCGGAGCGGGCTCGAGTGGCCGGAAGGCCGCCTTGCGCAAAGATCGGGCCAAGAGGCAGCCTGGCGTCATGGCCCCGAGGACCGACGACACCACCGGCACCACCGGCATCGCCGCCGCCACCCCGACCGGGACGGCTGCGCGCCCGCACGAGATCGCCGTCCTGGCGCTGGACGGCGTGGTGGCGTTCGAGCTGTCGACGCCCTCGCGCATCTTCGAGTCCGCCCACGAGCGCGGCACCGCGCCCCACTACCGGGTGCGCACCTGCTCGTTGGACGGTGCGTCCGTGCAGACCAGCGCCGACTTCCGGGTCGTGGTCGAGCACGGCCCGGAACTGCTGGCGCAGGCCGACACGGTGATCGTCCCGGCCTCCTTCGAGCTGGGCCCGGTGTTCACGGAGGGCCGGTTGCCGGCCGAGCTGGAGAGCGCGCTCGGCCTCGTCCGGCCCGGCACCCGGATGGTGTCGATCTGCACCGGCTCCTTCGTCCTGGCCGCGGCCGGACTGCTCGACGGCCGCCGGGCGACGACGCACTGGCGCTACACCGAGCAGTTCCGGCAGCTCTTCCCGCAGGTCCTGCTCGACCCCGACGTGCTGTTCACCGACGACGGCGAAGTGCTGACCTCCGGGGGCGTCGCGGCCGGGATCGACCTGTGCCTGCACATCGTCCGCCGCGACCTCGGCTCGGCGGTCGCGAACCAGGTCGCCCGCCGCTGCGTCGTCGCACCCTGGCGCGAGGGCGGCCAGGCCCAGTACGTCGACGTCGCGGTACCGGAGGTCGGCACCGCGGGCACGGCCCCGGCCCGCGCCTACGCACTGCGGCACCTCGCGGACAACCTCACGCTCGGCCTGCTCGCCGAACGGTGCGGCATGAGCGTCCGCACCTTCACGCGTCGATTCCGCGAGGAGACGGGGCAGAGCCCCGTCCAGTGGCTGCTGGTGCAGCGTGTGCACCGGGCCCGCAGGCTGCTGGAGGAAGAGGAGTTGACGGTGGACCGGGTCGCCCACCAGGTCGGCTTCGGCAGTGCGGCGGGCCTGCGGCAGCACATGCACACCGTGCTCGGGGTCTCCCCCACGGCCTACCGCCGGACGTTCCGAGCGGTGGGATGACCGTCCGTCACCCGCTGTGGCCGCAGCCCGCACCGCCCCTCCCCGGGCGCGGCCGACCGCAAGAGGTCGAGCCCGGCTCCGGGAGGGCGCGGGGGGGCGAACTGTGGGCGAACCGTGGGCGAAGGCGGCACCCAGGGGGCGGCCCCTGAGAGTCGGGCCCCGCGGCTCCCGCCGTGCGGGGCGGTGTGCCGCCGCGCAGGCGCTACCCCACCACGGCGAAGTTGAAGTCCCCCGTCCCGAGCAGGCCGTAGAGCCGGACCCAGAGGCCGACCAACTGCTCGACCGAGCGCGCGCTGGTGAGGTCGCCGAGGTCCAGGATCTGGTCGTCCGCCCAGCCGAAGGACTGGAGCAGCGCGCTCACCTCGGCCTTCGCCTCCGCGTCGTCGCCGCTGAGGAAGACGTTGTGGTGGCCCGGCACACGGGACGGGTCGACCATGACGGCGTTGTTCATCGTGTTCAGCGTCTTCACCACCCGGGCCTCCGGAAAGGCGCGCTGGAGCTGCTCGGCGGCGCTGACGCCGTCCGGGGTGACGATCTTCGGCGGGAAGCCCTCCGAGAAGTCCAACGGGTTGGAGACGTCGACGACGACCTTGCCGCGCAGGTTCTCCGCGCCCGCCGCGGTGAGCGCGGCGAGGGAGACCAGGCCGCCCGTCGCGTTGACGACGAGGTCGGCGCCCGCCGCCGCGTCGGCGAAGGTGCCGTGGGCGGCGGCGTTGGCCTCCGCCCACTCCTTGGCGGCGGTGTTGTCGGCGGTCCGCGAGCCCATGGTGACCTCGTGGTCCAGCCCGGCGAGCCGTGTGGCGAGCGTGCGGCCGACCTCGCCCGTGCCGAGGACTGCGATCTTCATGCGCGTTCCTGTCTGCTCTGCTCGTGCCTGTCGGTTGGGTCCAGTCCGATCATCCAGGCGTGCGGAGTCTCGCGCAGGGGATTCGCCTCAGAACGTCAGCACCGCGCGGGCGACTCCACCCGTGTGAGTGGCCTCGGCCGCGGCCTCGAACTCGGTGAGCGGGAAGGTCCGGGTGACGAGTTCGTCCAGGAGCAGCCGCCCCGAGGCATAGAGCTGCGCGTAGCGGGCGATGTCCCGTTGCGGGCGCGAGGAGCCGTAGCGGCAGCCCAGGATGGACTTGTCCAGGAACAGCTCGGCCGGGCGGAAGGACGCCTCCGCGTCCGCCGCCGGCATGCCGAGCAGGACCGCCTGGCCGTGGCGGTCCAGCATGTCGATGGCCTGGCGGGTCAGTCGGGTCGGGCCGACGCACTCGAAGGCGTGGTCCACTCCGTTCGGCACGAGCGCCTTGACCGCCGCCACGGTGTCGTCGACGGCACGCGCGTCGACGAAGTCCGTCGCACCGAAGGTGCGGGCGATGCCCTCCTTGTCGGCGACGGCGTCGATCGCCACGATCCGGGACGCGCCCGCGATCCGCGCGCCCTGGACGACGTTGAGCCCGATGCCGCCGCAGCCGATGACGGCGACCGTGTCGCCGGTCTCCACCCGGGCCCGGTTCAGCACCGCGCCGACGCCGGTCAGCACGCCGCAGCCGATCAGCGCGGCGGAGGTGAACGGGATCTCCGGGTCGATCGGCACCACCTGGACCGCCTTGACCACCGTCCGCTCCGCGAAGACCGAGGTGGAGGCGAAGTTGTAGAGCTCCTGGCCGCTGCCGTTCCGGGTGAACGGCTTGGTCGGCATGCCGATCGCCTTGCGGCACATCGTCGGCCGCCCGAGCGCGCACTCGCGGCAGGTGCCGCAGTTGGCGAGGGTCGACAGCGCGACGTGGTCGCCCGGCCTGACGTGGGTGACGCCCGCGCCGACCGCCTCGACCGTGCCCGCGCCCTCGTGCCCGAGGACCACGGGGACGGGGAAGGGGATCGTCCCGTCGATCACGGACAGGTCGCTGTGGCAGAGACCGGCGGCGGCGATCCGCACCAGTACCTCGCCGGGCCCCGCGTCGCGGACCGTCAGGTCGTCGACCACCTGGGGGGTCTTGCCGTCGAAGATGACGCCTTTCATACCCGAGCCTCCTCTATGACTGCCAGACGATGGCCTGCTGCTCGCTGTAGGCGTGCAGGCCGAAGGAGCCGCCGTCGCGGCCGACGCCGCTCTGCTTGAAGCCGCCGAAGGGCGTCTCCGGGTGGCGCTGCGCGGTGTTGATGCCGACGTTGCCGCTGCGCAGACGTGCGGCGAGCGCGTAGGCGCGGGCGGTGTCGGCGGTGAAGACGTAGTCGTACAGCCCGTA
This sequence comes from Streptacidiphilus anmyonensis, assembly GCF_000787855.1. Lineage (GTDB taxonomy): Bacteria > Actinomycetota > Actinomycetes > Streptomycetales > Streptomycetaceae > Streptacidiphilus > Streptacidiphilus anmyonensis. Next base: position 366,124 of record NZ_BBPQ01000001.1, read on the forward strand.
CTCGGTGGAGTCGGCGATGGCGAGCGCCTCCTCGTCGTCCTCGAACGGGATCACCACGACGACCGGCCCGAAGACCTCCTCGCGGGCGACCGTCATCCGCGGCGTCACGTCCGCGAGCAGCGTGGGCGCCACGAAGAAGCCGGTGGGGGGCAGTTGGGGGCTGTCCGGGGTGTGTTCCTTGCGGGTGCCGCCGAACACGAGCCGGGCGCCTTCGGCGAGCGCGCCGGTGACGTAGCCCTCGACGCGGTCGCGGTGCGCGGCCGAGACGACCGGGCCGACGACCGTCGTCGGCAGCAGCGGGTCGCCGACGGGCAGCCGGGCGGCGAACCGGGCCAGGCCCGCGACCACCTCGTCGTAGCGGGAACGGTGGACGAGCGCCCGGGTGGGCGCGGTGCAGATCTGACCGGAGTGGAACGCCCAGGTGGAGCCGATCGCGGGGACGGCCTTGGCCAGGTCGGCGTCCTCCAGGACGATCGCCGCGCCCTTGCCGCCGAGCTCCATCAGCAGCCGCTTCATCGTCGCTCCGCCGTCCGTGGCGATGCGGCGGCCGACGGTGGTCGAGCCGGTGAAGCTGATCATGTCGACGTCGGGCGAGGCGACGAGGGCGGCGCCGGCGGCCGCGCCAGAGTCGGTGACGACGTTGAACAGCCCGGCGGG
>NZ_BBPQ01000001.1:367204-474760 GCF_000787855.1 Streptacidiphilus anmyonensis
GGGGGCGCGGGGGCCGCGCCAGAGTCGGTGACGACGTTGAACAGCCCGGCGGGCGCGCCCGCCTCGACGAAGATCTCGCCGAGCTTGAGGCAGGCGAGGGGGTCCTGCGGGGCGGGCTTGGCGACGACGGTGTTGCCCATCGCGAGCGCCGGGGCGAGCTTTCCGGCGAGGTTGACGATGGGGAAGTTGTAGGAGGTGATGCAGCCGACGACGCCGACGGGCCGCCGGGCCGCGGCGGCGTTGGTGAGACCGCCCGCAGCGAGCGGCGTGGCCGCGACCGGGTGGGCCGGGAAGGACTCGACGGCGGGTTCGAGCGCGCCGCGCGCGTAGCGGCGGAACCGGTCGGCGACGACGGGCAGTTGCATGGTCGAGGCGACGCGGATCGTGGCACCGGTCTCGGCTTGGAGCAGCGGTACGAAATCGGCCGCACGCTCCATGACGAGATCGGCGATCCGCTCCAAGAGCGCTGCTCTCTTCGCGGGAGCGGTCGCCGCCCACGCGGCCTGCGCCGCGCGCGCCGCGGCGACGGCGTCCGCGACGTCCGAGGCGGAGGCCTCGGGCGCGTGGCCGACGAGGCTTTCCGTGCCGGGGTTGATGACGGGATAGGTACCGGCGCCGCCCTCTCGCCACTCGTTGGCGATGAACAGGCGGTGCGGAGTTGGTTCGGTCATGGTCTGGAGCCCCTCACTTGGAGATCAAGGGTGAGTTGCACCGCCAGGGGCGGGGGAACTGCGCGAGAACCACCGGCGTGCAGCAGAGCCTCGCGGCCCTAGCGGGGCAGCCCGAGGACCCGTTCGGCGATGATGTTGCGTTGGATCTGGTCGCTGCCGCCGTAGATGGTGTCCGCGCGGGAGAAGAGCAGCGTGTGCTGGGCCGGGGTGAGCGGGTACGCCTCCGGATCGTGCGCGCGCCCGCCGGCGAACGCACCCGGGAGACCCTGGACCTGGAGCGCCAGCTCCCCGAGCCGCTGGTGCCAGTTGCCCCACACCAGCTTCGCCACCGCCGCCGTGCCCGGCTCCGCCCGGCCCAGTGTGCGCAGCGCGTTCGCGCGCATCACCCACAGGTCCGCCCACTGGCGCGTCAGCGCCTCCCGCAGGACGGGGTCGCGGTCCGCCCCCGAGTTCGCCGCCGCGCGCAGGACGGCGTCGAGTTCGCGCCGGTAGCCGATCTGGCGGCCCAGCATGCCCGCGCCGCGTTCGAAGGAGAGCAGCGTCATCGCGACCCGCCAGCCGTCGCCGACCGCACCGAGGACGTCGACGACCCGCGCCCGGTCGAAGAAGACCTCGCTGAACTCGCTGACGCCGTCGAGCTGCCGGATCGGGCGGACCTCGATGCGTCCCCGCTCCTGGTGCATCGGCAGCAGCAGCAGACTGAGCCCGGTGTGACGGCGCGAACCGGGCTCGGTCCTCGCCAGGACGAAGCACCAGTCGGCCCACTGGGACAGCGAGGTCCACGTCTTCTGCCCGCTGACGAGCCAGCCTCCGCCGGCCTCCGGCTCCGCGGACGTGCGGACGTTCGCGAGGTCGGAGCCGGCGTCCGGTTCGCTGTAGCCCTGGCACCAGATCTCCGTGCCGCTCGCGATGCCCGGCAGGTAGCGCTCGCGCTGGGCGGGCGTGCCGTGCAGCAGCAGCGTGGGGGCGAGCAGCTGCTCGCCGACGATGCCGAGCGGGTCGGGGGCCCCGGCCCGCGCGTACTCCTCGAACCAGACGACCTGGCGGGTCAGACTGTCCTCGGGCCAGCCGAGGCCGATCCAGCCGCCCGTGCCCAGTTCGCGTTCCCAGGCGCGACGCCGGTCGGCGTCCTCGGGCGCCTTGACGCCGTGCAGGTCGGCGAAGGCCCCGCCGGGGCCGAGCCGTTCGTCGAGCCACCGCCGTGCCCGGGCGCGGAACTCCTCGTCCGCCGCGTCGAAGCCGAAGTCCATCGCGCTCACCGGGCCTTACGCATTGGGGCGTTCCTTCGCGGCGGCCGCCTTCGCCATGGCCTCGAGCTGCTGGAGCATCGGCATCGGGTCCACGCCGACCGTGCCGGGCAGGAAGTCGGCGATGCGCTCCGGCGTCCACGAGCCCGACGGGGCGTACATGGCGCGCAGTTCGCGCGGCTGGGCCCAGACGGCGATCTTCGGCCCGGCGACGGTGTAGACCTGCCCGGTGATCTCCCTGGCCGCCTCGGAGAGCAGGTAGACGACCAGCGCGGCCACGTCCTCCGGCTCGCCGATCTCCTTGAGCTCCGTCGGGACGTTCGCCGACATGCGGGTGCGGGCCACCGGGGCCACGCAGTTGGCGGTGACGCCGTACTTGTTCAGGCCGAGCGCGGCGCTGCGGACCAGCGAGATGATTCCGCCCTTGGCCGCGCTGTAGTTGGCCTGGCTGACGGAGCCCTGGTGGTTGCCGCTGGTGAAGCCGATGAGCGTGCCGCCTCCCTGCTTGCGCATCAGCGCGGAGGCGGCGCGGAAGACGGTGAAGGTGCCCTTGAGGTGGGTGGCGATCACCGGATCCCACTCCTGCTCGGACATGTTGAAGAGCATCCGTTCACGCAGGATGCCGGCGACGCACACGACGCCGTCCAGCCGCCCGAACGACTCGACGGCCGTGCGCACGACGCGCTCGCCGCCCGCCATGGTGGCGATGTCGTCGGCGACGGCCACCGCCCGGCCGCCGGCGGCCTCGATCTCCTTGACGACCTCGTCGGCGACCTCGCTGGCCGGGGCGGAGCCGTCGATGCCGACGCCGTAGTCGTTGACCACGACCGAGGCGCCCTCGGCGGCGCAGGCGAGCGCCACCGCGCGCCCGATGCCGCGTCCGGCGCCGGTCACCGCGACCGTCTTGCCGCGCAGGAACTCAGCCACGCCGTACCCCTCCTCAAGAATCTGACGGACCGTTAGATTCTTGCCGATGGGAACTCCCAGGGGAAGAGGAGGCGAGGGACCGTGCCCGCACCGGCCGAGTTCGACGAGTTCCGCGACATCGCCAAGCGCGTCAACAACTGGGGACGCTGGGGCGCCGACGACGAGATCGGAACACTCAACCTGATCACCCCGGAGGTGGTCCGCGCCGCGGCGGCGTGCGTCCGCACCGGCAAGCGCTTCGACCTGGCTCTGCCGCTGCGGCAGCAGGGCGTGCAGACGGGCATGATCCCGGGCCGGGTCAACCCGCTGCACACCATGGTGGCGCTGAACTTCGAGATGTTCGGGCCGGGAACGATCGCCACCAGCGACGACGTCGCCACGCTCGGACTTCAGGCGGCCACCCACTGGGACGGCCTCGGGCATGTCAGCCACGGCGGCCGGATCTACAACAACCGTCCGGCCGACAGCATCAACGCCCAGGAGGGCGCGACCCGCTCGGGCGTGGAGAAGGCGGGCCCGCTGGTCACCCGCGGCGTGCTGCTCGACGTCGCCCGCGCGCACGGGGTCGGCCGGCTGCCGGGCGACCACGTGGTCACACCCGAGGACCTGGACGCCGCCGAGGCCCTCGCCGGCACGACGGTCCGGGCCGGGGACGTGGTGCTGATCCGCACCGGACAGATGCAGTTCTACCTGGGCGGGGACCGCGACGCCTACGCCTTCCCCTCCCCCGGCCTGGGCCTGCGCTGCCCCGCGTGGTTCCACGCGCGCGACGTCGCGGCGGTCGCCAACGACACGCTGACCTTCGAGACCTTCCCGCCCGAGGTCGACGGCCTCTACCTGCCCGTCCACGCCCTGGATCTGGTGGAGATGGGGATGATGCAGGGTCAGAACTGGAACCTGGAGGCGCTGGCGGCGGACTGCGCGGCCGACGGCGTCCACGAGTTCCTGCTGTCGGCTCCGCCCGAGCCCTTCGTCGGCGGCGTCGGGGCGCCGGTGGCGCCGGTCGCGGTCAAATAGCGACACGCAGGCGGACATTCGGATGGCGGGACGCCGTGCGCGGATGACTCCACGCGTCACGGCGCCCCGCCACCAGCCCCCGAACCCTGCGGCCGGGGGTGCCCCCGTCGGCGCCGACATGCCCTGAACAGGCGCCGACGCGATTCGCACTCGCCAAGGAAGCGGACAGCACGAAAGCCGGGCGCGCCCTTGGCGTCCCCTCGCAACGAATCGCTGAATCCAAGCGTGATCAGACGGACACGTCACGTCAATGGCTTGTCCGGAATTCGGATTGGTTGCGTACGGTTTGAGACTTCATCTGTTCGCGACCCGAGCAGGCGTCAACCCGCGTCCGTCCGCGTCAGCCGACGGTGTCGATCTCCGCATAACGTCGGCCCATCTCCTGCTGGTGCGCCGCGTCGGGGTGCAGGCCGTCCGGCAGCACGCCGCGCGCGGCGTCGGCGGCGGAGCAGAGCTCGCGGCCGTCGATCCAGGTCAGAGCGGTGTCACCGCGCTTGCGGTGGAGCCGGACGGCGTCGCGCAGTTGCTCCCGCAGCGCGTCGAGCGTCAGGTCCCCGAACGCCTCCGACATTCCGTCGGCCAGTTCGGACTCCCGCACTCCGCCGAACACCGGACCGAGAACGGTCACCGGCACCCGGGGCTGACGGGAGCGGATTTCGGCCAACAGACCGTGCACGGCCGGCAGAAAGGTCCTTTCCCGCAGCGCGGCCGAGTTGTAGACGTTGATGCCGAGTTCGAGCGTTATGAATTCAGCGGAGCGGTTTGCCACCATTCGCCCGACCAGCGGGTCGAGCAGGCAGGCGCCGCCGTAGCCGAGGTTGGTGAGGTTGCGGCCCGACAGGCGCGCTGCGGTGGCCGGCCAGGTCTGCGTCGGGGTCGCCAGGTAACCGTGGCTGATACTGCTCCCGTAGACGGTCCAGCGCGGCCGGTCGTCGGGCAGCGGGTGCAACGCCTCGCCGTCGAGCGCGCGCACGCCGCGCAGCCGCACCGCCGGGCAGATCGGCAGGGCGATCTCGACGTCCTTGGGCCCCGGCGGCAGGCCGCCGAAGACGACCCCGGCGACGCCGAGCGCGGTGGACCGCACGACCTCGCCGTCCACCGACAGGTCGCACCACGCCTCGAAGACGGGGCCGCCCTGCAACCGCACCGACTCGGCGTCCAGCAGCAACCGCCTGGACGCGGTCCGCAGCCGCAGTCGCACCCCGCTCGGGCACATCGCGGGCAGCACGAGGTCGCGGTGGTGGAGCTCCAGATCCGCGACAGGGAGCCGCCAGGGCATGAGCCAGGACCCGTCCTCGGCCCATTCGAGGTCGATCGCGCCCTCCAGTGCGCGAGCCGTGGCAGCGGCGTCCCACGCCGTCACGGGCGAAGCGTTCATGCGGAGGGCCTTCCCGGCGGACGCGCTGATCAACCTCAGGGCTTCCGAGGCCCGACCCGCGGCGGCTCGGTAGGGCGGCTCAGGCGGGGCAGCTCAGGCGGGGCGGCTCAAGTGGGGCAGATCAGCGCCCCGGCGGGGGCCTCGGCAGGCTGCTCGCCCGGAACGAGCTCGCACCAGACGCGCTTGCCGCTGCCGTCGGGGAACCAGCCCCAGCGGTCCGTCAGGACGCTCACGAGCTCCAGGCCGCGCCCGCCGGTCGCCTCGTCCGGGGCGACGCGCTGCGCCGGCGGCGCCTCGCTGGCGTCGGTGACCTCGACGCGGACCGGGCGGCGCTCCGCGCCCTGGCCGACCGGGAAGACGAGCCGCAGCACGGCGGGTGAGCCGGTGTGCACCACGGCGTTGGTCACCAGTTCGGACACGACCAGCACGAGGGTGTCGGCGAGCGACTCGTCGAGGGCGACGCCGCAGCCGGTGAGACGACTGCGCGCCCAACGGCGGGCCCGGCCCACCTCAGCCGGGTCGGCCTGGACCGCCGTCTGGACTTGAAGCACCTGTGCCTGAACCTGCACCTGTCACACCACCCGTGCTTGCGGGATCAGCCGGGCCGGACCGCCACGAGAGCCGCGTACCGGCAGGTATGCGTACAAGGATGATCCAGCCTCACGGCCAGGAGCATGGTCTTCGGGCATATTCCAGCCGAGGGGGCACCCAGGGGTGCATACTGCCCCGGCCGTTCTGCCCTCGGCGGTCTCCGGGTCGCCGACCACGTCGACCCCGCGAGCGGACTGCTTGCTGCGCACCCCCGTGAGCGTAACCGAACCGGACCGCGACACCCGGAAGCCGAGGGGCGTCGCGGCAAAAACACCCTTACGACACCAGTGCTACAAGTGACCGGCCAGCACGTCCAGGCAGCGTTCGCGATCCGCGCCGGCCTGCTCCCAGGCCCACGCGCGCTTCAGCAGCCGGTGCACCCGCGCCTCCCAGGTGAAACCCATGCCTCCGTGAACCTGCAGGCAGTCCCGGGCCCCGCGCACCGCCGCCTCGTCGGCGAGCAGCTTGGCCCCCGCGATCTCCTCCGCGTCGCCGGACACCGCGGCGGCGTAGACGGCGACCCGGGCCAGCTCGGCCCGCGCCAGCATGTCCGCGCACAGGTGCTGGACGGCCTGGAACGCCCCGATCGGCTGTCCGAACTGAGTGCGCGTGCGCGCGTACGCGACCGCCTCGGTGACGGTGCGGGCCGCCAGGCCCGCCTGCAGGGCGGCGGTCAGCAGCGTCGCGTCGGCGGCGACCCGGCGCGCCTCCGGTCGGCCCGTCGCGAAGGGGTGTCCGCCGGGCGGCACGCCGCCGTCCACACGCCACAGCGGCCGGTCCGGGTCGACGGCGCGCACGGGGGTCGCGTCGAGGGCGGCGGCCGGGAGGACGGCGAGGGAGTCGTCCGGGTGCAGGACCAGGACGTGGTCCAGCTCCGGCAGGTCCGGGACGAGGAGAGGGCCGCGCGAAGGGACCCGGACCACCTCGGCCCGACCGCCGAGGCCGAGCGCCGCGGCCGCCACCTCCGTGCCGACCAGCGGCCCGGGCAGGACCGCGCGCCCCGCCTCCTCGAAGGCGAGCACGGCCTCGGGCAGGCCGAGCCCCAGCCCGCCGTCCGGCTCCGGCACCCGGAGTTGGAAGAGACCGACGTCGGTCAGCTCCGCCCAGGTGGGCTGACGGTCGGTCAGCAGCTCGCGCAGGCCCGCCTGGAGCCGGCGCTGGTCCTCGGTCAGCCGGAACTCCATCCTCAACGCCCCTTCGGCAGGCCCAGGAGGCGCTGGGCGACGATGTTCCGCTGGATCTGCGAGGTGCCGGCGGCGATGGTGTAGGAGAGACCCTGCAACCGCTGCGCGGTCCAGGGCCCGTCGAGGAGGGCATCGGCGCCGACGACGCGCGCGGCGACGTCGTGGAGCCGCTGACGCGCCTCGCTGAACCGCAGCTTGAAGACGCTGCCGCCCGCGCCGGGGACCCCCCGTGCGGCGGCCTCGGACACGTTCCACTGCACGAGCCGCCACAGTGCGGTGAACTCGGCGGAAAGCAGGGCGAGTTCACGCCGCAGTTCGAGATCGTCGAAGGCGCCGTCGGCGCGGGCGAGGCGCGCGAGCCGGCGCACCTCGCGTCGGCAGGCCACCGCCTCGGAGGCGAACGCGGTGCCGCGCTCGAAGGAGAGGGTCACCATGGTGACCCGCCACCCGTCGTTCTCCGCGCCGAGCCGGTCGCCCACCGGGACGCGGACCTCGTCGAGGAAGAGCTCCGCGAACTCCGTCGTCCCGGCGAGCGTGCGCAGCGGCCGCACGGTGACGCCCGGGGCGTCCATCCGCATCGCCAGCCAGGTGATGCCCCGGTGCTTCGGCGCGTCGGGGTCCGTGCGGACCAGCAGCTCGCACCAGTCGGCGACTTCGGCGTGCGAGGTCCAGATCTTGCTGCCGGTGACGACGTACGCGTCCCCGTCCCGGACCGCGCGCGTGCGCAGGGCGGCGAGGTCGCTGCCCGCGTCCGGCTCGCTGAAGCCCTGGCACCAGATCTCCTCCCCCCGCAGGATCGGGGGCAGGAACCGGGCCCGCTGCTCCGGGGTCCCCTCGGTGGCGACGGTCGGTCCGGCGTGCAGCAGGCCGACGAAGTTGGCGCCGACATAGGGCGCGCCGGCGCGTTCGGTCTCCTCGAGGAAGATCAGGTGCATCGACGGGCCGACGCCCTTGCCGCCCGCGTCGACCGGCCAGTGCAGACCCGCGTACCCGGCGTCGAAGAGCCGCCGCTGCCAGGCGGTGTCGTAGGCGCGACGGCCCGGCCAGTCCCCGGGGTCCGGCGCGGCCGGCAGCTCCGGGAGGGTCTTGCCGAGCCACTCCCGGAGCCGGCCGCGGAAGTCGGCCTCAGCGGGCGTGTCACCGAGTTTCACGCGCGCACCTGGCGGGGCCGTCCCTCTGCGTCCAGGTGCCGGTCGAGATCGAGGTCCAGCATGCGGATCGCGTTGCCGCGCATGATCTTGTAGACCACGTCGGACGTGAGCCCCTTCATGTGGTCCAGCGCCACGGCCTTGGTCTCCGGCCAGGTGGAGTCCACGTGCGGGTAGTCCGTCTCGAAGGTGACGTTGTCGACCCCGACCCGGTCCAGTGAGGCGACCCCGTGCTTGTCGCGGAAGAAGCACGCGAAGATCTGCCGGTAGTAGTACGTCGACGGCGGGTCGGGGATCAGGTCGCGGACGCCGCCCCACGCCCGGTGTTCGCGCCAGACGTCGTCCGCGCGTTCCAGCGCGTACGGGATCCAGCCCATCTGGCCTTCGCTGTAGGCGAGTTTGAGCCTGGGGAAGCGCACCAGGACGCCACTGAAGAGGAAGTCCGTCATGGACGCCATGGCGTTGTTGAAGCTCAGCGTCGCCTGCACGGCCGGAGGCGCGTCCGGGGAGGCGGCGGGCATCTGCGAGGACGAGCCGATGTGCATGCAGACCACCGTCCCGGTCGCCTGGCACTCGGCGAAGAACGGGTCCCAGTAGCCGGTGTGGATGCTGGGCAGACCCAGGTACGTCGGGATCTCGCTGAAGCAGACCGCCCGCACGCCCCGCGCGGCGTTCCTCTTGATCTCCGCGACGGCCGCGTGCACGTCCCAGAGCGGGATCAGGCACAGCGGGATCAGGCGACCGCCGCTGTCGCCGCACCACTCCTCGACCATCCAGTCGTTGTAGGCGCGGACGCAGGCCAGCGCGACCTCCTTGTCGTGCGCCTCGGCGAACGTCTGGCCGCAGAAGCGCGGGAAGGTCGGGAAGCAGAGGGACGCCTCGACGTGGTTGTTCTCCATGTCCTCGATGCGCGCCTTGGGGTCCCAGCAGCCGCGCCGCATCTCGTCGCGGGTGATGCCCTCCAGCGTCATCTCGTCGCGGTCGAAGCCGACGGCGGCGATGTTGCGCTTGTACGGGAACTGCAGGTCCTCGTAGATCCACCAGTCGGTGGGCGGGCCGTCGGGGTCCATGGAGATGCGGTACCTGCCGCCGACGTACTCCAGTTGGCCGATGCCCGCGCGCAGCGGCTTGGGGCCGCGGTCGCGGTACCTGGCCGGCAGCCAGGTCTCGAAGAGGTGCGCCGGCTCGATCACGTGGTCGTCGACGCTGACCACCATCGGCAGTTCGGCAGAGCTTTCCATTCAAGGCTCCCTCTCCACGACCCTTTACCTGACGGTCCGTCAGATTCAGACTAGTCACGGACCCCAGAAGCGGCAAGCGAGCGAGGACCGGATGGCCGTCGTACTCACGGAACTTCTCGACCCGGCGGCCACCGCCGTGGTCACCTGCGAGTGCCAGCAGGGCGTGCTCGGCGCGGACGCCGTCTTCCCGGCGCTCGCCGCGGCCGCCGCCCAGGCCGGCCTGGTCGGGAACGTCGCCCGGCTCTGCGCCGCCGCCCGCGCGCTCGGCGTGCCCGTCGTCCACTGCACGGCCGAACGGCGCGCGGACGGACGCGGGGCGAACACCAACGCCCGCCTCTTCGCCGCCGCCGCGCGGGCCGCGACGCCCTTCGACCCCGCGCTCCACCCCGGAATCGGCGCGGATCCGGCGCGCGACTTCGTCCTGCCCCGCCTGCACGGACTCGGACCGTTCCAGGACACGGGGCTCTCGTCCCTGCTGCGCAATCTCGGGGCGACCACGCTCGTGGTCACCGGGGTCTCCCTCAACGTCGCGCTGCTGGAGCTGACGCTCGGCGCGGTCGACGCCGGGCTCCAGGTCGTGATCCCGGCCGACGCCGTCGCCGGGACGCCGCCCGCGTACGCGGAGGCGGTCCTCGCCCACACCCTCGCGCTCGTCGCGACCCTGAGCAGCACGCACGAGGTCATCGGCGCCCTGCACGCACAAGACACCCCCGGGAGAGACGGGAGAGACTCGTGACCATCACCGACGCGGGAAGCCTGTGGGACCTGCTCGAACAGCGCGTCGCGGCGACGCCGGACGCGCCGATGCTGATCCAGGCCGCCGACGAACCCGCGGGCGCGGAAGGCGAACCGGACCGCCGGCTCAGCTACCGCGAGGTGCGCGACCGGGCCGAGCGGATCGCGGCCGGACTGCGCGCCGAGTACGGGATCGAGGACGGGACGCCGGTGGCCTGGCAACTGCCGACGCGGATCGAGACCGTGCTCGTCTCGCTCGCGCTCTCCCGGCTGGGCGCGGTGCAGACGCCGATCATCGCGATCTACCGCGGCGCGGAGGTCGGCCACATCCTCGGCGAGTCCCGGGCCCGGCTCTACCTGGTGCCAGGCGTCTGGCGCGGCTTCGACTACGTGAAGATGGCCGAGGAGCTGACCCGCGGCTGGACGCGGCCGCCCGCCGTCCGCGTCCTGCACGGCGAGGCCGACCTGCCCGACGGCGACCCCGCGCTGCTGCCGCCTCCGCCGCGCGCCGACCTGGACGACGCGCACGCGCCGGTGCGCTGGGTCTACTACACCTCCGGGATCACCTCCGCGCCCAAGGGCGCCCGGCACACCGACCGGACCCTGATCGCGGGCGGCAGCGGCTTCGCGCTCGCGCTGGACATGAGCCCGCGGGACGTCGGCTCGATCGCCTTCCCCTACGCGCACATCGGCGGCCCCGACTACCTCGTCGCGGTGCTGGTGCACGGCTTCCCGGCGCTGCTGGTCGAGGTCTTCGCACTGCCGGACGTGCTGCCCGCGTACCGGCGCAACGGCGTGACCATGGCCGGCGGCAGCACCGCGTTCTACTCCGCCTTCCTCGCCGAGCAGCGCAGGCTGCCGCCGGGCGAGCGGCTCGTGCCCACGCTGCGCATCCTCTCCGGCGGCGGCGCGCCGATGCCGCCGGAGCTGTACCGGGAGGTCACCGAGGAGATGGGCGTGGTGCTCGCCCACGGCTACGGCATGACGGAGGCCCCCGCGATCTGCATGGGCTCGCCGCGGGACACCCCGGAACAGCTCGCGTACACCGAGGGGCACCCCGTGCGCGGCTGCGAGGTGCGGGTGGTCGACGGGGAGATGTGGCTGCGCGGCCCGATGGTCTGCCGCGGCTACACCGACCCCGCCCTCACCGCCGAGGCGTTCACCGCGGACGGCTGGTTCCGCACCGGTGACCTCGGCCACATCCGCCCGGACGGCCATGTCCGGCTGACCGGGCGGCTGAAGGACATCATCATCCGCAAGGGGGAGAACATCTCCGCCAAGGAGATCGAGGACCTGCTCTACCAGGACCCGCGCGTCGGCGACGTGGCCGTCGTCGGCCTGCCCGACCCCGTGCGCGGCGAGCGCGTCTGCGCGGTGGTGGAGCGCAGGCCCGGCGTGGAGCCGCCGACACTGGCGGAGGTCGCGACGCGGTTGCGGGCGGCAGGGCTCATGACCCAGAAGATTCCCGAGCAGTTGGAGGTGGTCGACGCGCTCCCCCGCAACGAGACCCTGCGCAAGGTGCTGAAGCACCGGCTGCGCGACATGTTCGCGGCACTGCCGTGGCAGGAGGGACGGGAAGGGCGGGAGGAATCGCCCTGAGGGATCCTGGGGTTGCCCTTAGGGGATGCCCCCGCCGTTCGGATGTTCGGACTTCATCCGTTGGTATGAAGAGGTTTTTCAGCCGGTCGGTAGGCTCAAGGGAGCTTGTCTTTTCCACCCGTTAGTCGCACCCGGAGACGGGGGAGTTTCCTGAAGGGGCGGCGATGAGTCTCACCGGCACACCTTTCTTCGTGCTGACCGTCATTGTCACGCTGGGCGCGTTGACCGCCCTGTTCGTGCTCTGGAACCGAATACCCGGACCGAGACCGCTCAGAATGGGCGGCAGACTCGGCCTGGCCCTGTTCAGCCAGTTCACGGCCGTGATCGCGGTGCTCGTCTACGTGAACAACAGCATGGGGCCGTTCTACGAGAGCTGGAGCGATCTCCTCGGGGGCAGCGGCGCTCCCCCGATCACCACCTCCGTCGCCGGAGGCCAGAACGGGCAGAGCGCCCCGAGGACCGACGGGAAGCTGCGCTTCACGCAGTACAGCGCCGACGTCATGAAGGCCCGCGTGATCGGCGCGCACTCAGGCGTCGACGGCAGCCTGTACGTCTGGCTGCCCCCGCAGTACCACGACCCCGCGTACGCGCAGACCGCGTTCCCCGTCGTCGAACTGCTGCCCGGCACGCCGGGAACGCCGCAGGCGTGGTTCGGGACGATGCATGTCCAGCAGGAGATGCAGAAGCTGATGGCCACGGGCAAGGTCAAGCCGATGATCATGGTCTCGGCCAAGCTGAACACGCTCGGCGGCAACACCGACGCGGGCTGCGCGGACATCCCCGGCTCCGCCAGGACCGGCACCTGGCTCGCCCAGGACGTGCCGGCCCTGATCCGCGCCAACTTCCGCGCCGCGAAGGACCCTTCGGGGTGGGGCATCATGGGCTACTCGGCCGGGGCGTACTGCGCGGTCAACCTCACCGTCCAGCACCCGAACACGTTCCGGTCCGCGGTCAGCCTCTCGGGTTACACCACACCCGAATCACCCCTGGTCACCCGCGACCCCGCGCTGGCGCGGGCCAACAACCCGTATCTGCGACTGAAGTTGGCGAACCCGCAGCCCCCGGTCTCGTTCCTGATGGCCGGCAGCCTGCAGGACCAGGGCACGGTCCCGTCGGCACGCGCCCTGCTGGGCGTCCTGCGACAGCCGGGCGCGAGCCGCCTGTTGACTGTCCAGTCGGGCGGCCACACCCCGGACGTCTGGCGCGGCATGCTGCCCGAGGCACTGACCTGGCTCTCCGCCAGGACGGCCAGCCAGGGCGTCAGCAGCTAGCTGCAGTTGCCCGACTCAAGGGCGCGAGAAACCTCCGGGGTACGGATGGCCCTGCGCGTTGAGGACCATCTGCTCATCAGTGGCTTGTCGCGCCCACGCTGCGGAACGGCAAAACGGCAGAGCCCCGCGCCCCTGAGTGGTGCGGCTAACTCGTGGGGAACACCTTGCGGACGACCCGCTCCGCCGCGTGGCCGTCGTCCCAGGGGCAGAACTTGGCGCGGAAGGCCGCGCGGAGTTTGGTCGACTCCGGGGAGTCCGCCGCGCCTCCGGGGAGGAGGACCGCGGCGAGTTCCTCCTCGGTGCGGGCGACAGCGCCCGGCGGCTCGGCCATGAGGTCGAAGTAGACGCCGCGGATGCGCTGGTAGTCCTCCCAGTCCGGGGCGAAGACCACAATGGGGCGGTCCAGGACCGCATAGTCGAACATCGTCGAGGAGTAGTCCGTCACCAGGACGTCCGCCGCCAGGTAGAGGTCCTCGACGACGGGGTGGCCGGAGACGTCGATCACGCCGGCGTCGTCGGGGAGGCCCGCGTCGCCGTAGAAGTAGTGGGCGCGCATGAGGACCGTCGTCGTCGGGCCGAGGCGGCGGGCCAGGGCCACCACGTCGAGAGCCGGGACGAAGGAGTCGTGCTGCTCGCGGTGGGTGGGGGCGTAGAGGACGACGCGGTTGCCGACGGGGACGCCGAGGCGCTCGCGGATGCCGGCGATCTCCGCCGGATCGGGGTCGGCCAGGCGGTCGTTGCGGGGGTAGCCGGTCTCCAGGACCTCGTAGGGGCCGGGGTAGGCGCGGCGGAAGGACTCCGTGGAGTGGGGGTTGGGCGAGACCAGGTAGTCCCAGCGGCCCACGTGCTCCAGCAGGCGGTCGAAGTCCATGCCGTCGGCGGCCAGCGGGCGGTCGCGCAGGTCCAGGCCGAGGTACTTCAGCGGGGTGCCGTGCTGCGTCTGCACATGCACCGAACCGGCCCGCTTCGTCATCGTGTGCGGGAAGTTGACGTTGTTGACCAGGTACTTGGCCGTCGCCATCAGGCGCAGGTAGCGCGGGGTGTTGGCCAGCACGTACGGCACGCCCTCGGGCAGCGCCGCGGCCTGGGCGGGGGTGTTCACCACCCAGACGCCCTTGATCTGCGGGGCGAGTTCGCGCATCCGCGCGTGGATCGCGGCGGGGTTGCAGCTGTAACCGCGGTACCAGTAGGCGGCGTAGACGGCGAGGTTCTCGTCGATCGGCAGGCGCCGGTACGTCTCGTACAGGCCGCGGCGGCCCGCGCCGCGCACCGCGCGCTTGACGGTGCCCGGCAGCGTGCGCGGAAGCGCCTGCAACGGGCGCAGCCGCTGGTACGCGCCCCACGCGCCGCGTTCCACGAGGCGGTACTGGACGCCGCGCAGACCCTTGGGGAAGGTGTGGCCCGCCGGACGGTGCCGGCGGAAGTACTCGGTGGTGCGGCGGAAGAAGTCCTCCCGCAGGTCGTCGGGGACCAGGCCCGGGGTGTCCAGGATGGTGACGGCCTGCTTGACCGTGCGGTCGAAGACGAGACGGCACAGGCTCGGGCCGATCTCGGGACGGCGGTCCAGGAAGTCGAAGATCGCGTCGTACTGGGCGAAGGCGTCCGCGTGCTTGGGCGAGGCGGTGTTGGTGATCGCCCCGGCGCGCTGGCGGCGGTAGAAGTAGAGGTCGCGGTCCAGGTAGCTGAGCGTCCGAGCGGCGAGCAGCAGCGGGTAGGTGACCGAGATGTCCTCGTAGTAGCCGCCGCCGAAGTGGACGTCGAGCGAGGCGAGGAACTCGCGGCGGATGACCTTGTTCCAGACCGACATGATCATCTGGATCAGTCCGGGCCGCTCGGCGAGCGTGAAGGTCGGCGGCAGCGGCGGCTCGACCAGCAGGCGGCGCCAGGTGTCGGGCTCGGTCGCGCCGTCGGGGTAGACCCGGGCGAAGCCGGTGATCAGCACGTCGGGGCGGACCTCAGCGAGCCGCGCGGCGACCTCGTCGACCGCGCCGTCCGCCAGCCAGTCGTCGCTGTCCACGAACCAGACGTACTCGCCCCTGGCCTCCTTCAGGCCCTCCTCGCGGGCGCCGCCGAGGCCGCGGTTGGCGGCCAGATGCCTCACCTTGAGGCGCGAGTCGCGGGCGGCGTAGGCGTCGAGGATCTCCCCGCTGCGGTCCGGGGAGCAGTCGTCGACCGCGATGACCTCCAGGCCCGGCAGCCTGGACGCCAGGATCGAGTCGAGGCAGCGCGGCAGGTAGTCGGCGACCCCGTAGACGGGCAGCACGATGCTGAGGGAGACGGGCGTGGTCACGGCGGTGTGCTGCTCCAGGTCGCGCGGGGTGGGCTCCCTCAGACTCTACTGGGCCCGCACGGCCTCCCGGCCTTGAGTTCCGTCACCGAGGGCCGCCGCCCGCTCACTGAGGGCCGCGCTCGCCCCGCGTCTGCTCCACCACCGTGAACAGCCGGTGGACCCCGAGCGCCGCGAAGACGCGGTGCACCTGGGAGGGGATCGCCCCCGGCTCCAGATCCGTGCGGGGCAGCACCAGGCGTAGCTCGCCGCCGCAGGAGCGCAGCAGCCGGCGTGCGCCGATCAGCACGCCCACCCCCGAGGAGTCGCAGAAGCGCACGTCAGCGAGGTCGACGACCACCCGCCTCGACCCGTTGGCGACGGCCTCCCGCACCGCCTCCCGGACTCTGCCGCCGGTGCCGAGATCGAGATCACCGTGCACTCTCAGCAGCAGCCAGCCGTCGTTCTCCTCGCGATCAACGCGCAGTGTTGTCGTCACGGTGCCACGATTCTCCAGCATGTTCATGATGGTGTTTCAGGTTAGCGTCGTCTTCCGCGGGATCTGACACTCCGTGCCATCGTGCCTGGCATTTAGTTTCCTCAAACATCCGGACGACACGCACGCGTCGGCGCTAGATTTCGTGTGAGGGTTCCTTGAGGATTCCTTGGCTTTGTCTTGTTGGTCATGGTTTGCGCACAACGCGCACACTCCCTGGGGCGGGACGGTGGTGCCGGTGTCGAGTCCAACGCCGATCCGCTGGGACCGGCAGATCCAGCGTCGGCTGGCGCGTGGGGAGGAGTCCGCGCTGGGCGAGCTCTACGACCAGTTCGCCCCGCTCGTCCACGGCCTGGCCAACCGCGTCCTCGGCGACCAGGCCGCCGCCGAGGAGATCACCCAGGACGTCTTCGCCCACGTCTGGCAGCACCCGGAGAGCTTCGATCCGGCGCAGGGCTCGATGCGCTCCTGGATCGGCACGCTGACCCACCGCCGCGCCGTGGAACGCCTGCGCCGCGAGGCGGCGGGCGCGGACGCCGGCCTCGGGTGCGCCGACGGGGCACCGCTGGAGCCGCCCAGCGTGGAGGAGGAGGTGCTGGCGGCGGCGACCGCCGCCCGCGTCCAGTACATCGTCTCCTCGCTGCCGCAGGCCCTGCGCGAGACGCTGCTGCTCACGTACTTCGGCGGCCGCACCTACCGGCAGGCGGCCAAGGAGCTGGGCATAGCGCCCGACACGGCGAAGCACCGGATGCGGCTGGGCCTGCAGTTGCTCGCCACCGCCCTCTCGACGGAGCCGGCGCTGTGAGCGCGGCGGACGTCGAGGTGGGCCGCCTCGGCTCGGAGCTCCACGAGGGGCTCCGGTCGCTGCTCGGCGCGTGGGCCCTCGACGCCTGCACCGTCCAGGAGGCGACCCGGCTGGAGACGCACCTCCTCAGCTGCCCCGCCTGCCGCGAGGAGGCACGCCAACTGCGGGACGCCGCAGGCTGGCTCTCCGCCGACGAGCCGCTCGACCCCGAACCCAGCCTGCGTCGGCAGGTCCTCGACGGCTGCCTCGACCGGCGCGAGCCCGCGTTCCGCGTTCCGGCCTACGCCGAACCCTTCGTCGCGGAGACGGCCCGCCTGGACGCGCTGCTGCGCGACCTCGGCGAGCTGGACTGGATGGAGCCGGCCACGCTGCGCTGGCACGCCGGCACCGAACAGCGCCGCCCGGCGGACGTGCTGTGCCACCTCGCGGCGGTCGACGGCGTCCTCGCCCGCACCCTGGGCCTCCCCGACCCGACGGAGGGAGCGGACCTCGCCGAACGCGACGCCCGCCTGTGCGCCGCGCAGGCCGAGCGCCAGCCCACCGCGGTGCGCGCCCTCTGGCGCGCGCAGACCCGCGCCGTCGTGGAGACCGCGGCGCTGGCTCCGCCCGATCTGGCGGAGCGCCTCGTCGACTACGGTGCGTTCCAACTCCCGCTCGCTGACGCGTTCCTGGACCGCGCGTTCGAGTGCTGGATCCACGCCGAGGACATCGCCGAGGCGGTCGGCTACCCCTACCACCCGCCGCGCGGCGCCCACATCCGCTCGTTGATCGGGCTGGCGGCGCGCATCCTGCCCCACGTCTTCCCGTCCGGCCAGCCGGGCGCGGGCCGCGTCGTCCAGTTGATCGTCGAGGGCCGCGGCGAGGGCGAGTGGCTCATCCCCGTCGACGCCCCCGGCCCCCCGCCTCCCGTCGACACGTTGCCGACGGCGACGGTGGCGATCGACGGCGTCGAGTTCTGCCACCTCTGCGCCGGGCGCAGAGACCCCCACCGCATCCCCGCCGGCATCACCGGCGACAAGGAGTTGGCCCGCGCCCTGCTGGCAGCGGCACCCCTGCTGTCACGCCCATGAGGTAGTCGCATCCTCAGGGGCGCGGGAGCGTTCGCTCAGGTGAAGACGACGGTGCGGAAGCCGTTCAGCAGGACGCGGTGCTCCGCGTGCCACTTGACCGCGCGCGCGAGCGCCTGGCACTCGACGTCGCGCCCCAGGGCGACCAGCTTCTGCGGGGTGACGTCGTGGCTGACGCGCACGACCTCCTGCTCGATGATCGGGCCCTCGTCCAGCGCCGCGGTCACGTAGTGGGCCGTCGCGCCCACCAGCTTCACGCCGCGGGCGTGGGCCTGGTGGTAGGGCTTGGCGCCCTTGAAGCTCGGCAGGAAGCTGTGGTGGATGTTGATCGCCCGCCCGGCGAGGGCCTTGCAGAGGTCGTCCGAGAGCACCTGCATGTAGCGGGCGAGGACCACCAGGTCGACCTGCTCGTCCTCGACGATGCGCAGCAGCTCCGCCTCCGCCTCCGGCTTGGTGTCCGCCGTCACCGGGAGGTAGTGGAAGGGGACCCCGTACGAGCCCACCAACTGCTCGAAGTCGCGGTGGTTGGAGACGACGCCCGCGATCTCCACCGGCAGCGCGCCGCTGCGGGCGCGGAAGAGGAGGTCGTTCAGGCAGTGGCCGAACTTGCTGACCAGCAGCAGGACCCGCATCTTGTCCTCGCCGGAGCTGATCTGCCAGTCCATGTGGAACGCGTCGCCGGTCGCGGAGAAGCTGGCGCGCAGCTTCTCCAGGGTGACCTGCGGCTCGGCCGAGAAGTGCACGCGCATGAAGAAGAGGCCGCTGTCCGGGTCCCCGAACTGCTGGCTGTCCACGATGTTGCAACCCGTGATGAACAGGTAACTGGACACGGCGTGCACGATGCCCTGCTTGTCGGGGCAGGACAGGGTCAGGATGTACTGCTCGGCCATGCGGAAACTCTCCCACAAACGGCCCCGGGCGCGGCGTGCCGTCTCACGCTGCGGCGGTCAGGCCCCGGCGGTGCGTGTGAGGATCGAGAGCATCGCGAGCGAGCGGGGGGCCGCGTCGGGGTCCTCGCCGTCGGCCATGGACATCCGGACGTGGGCCTCGCGGCAGGCGCGGATCGCCTCCGGCCAGGCGTGGTGCTGGAAGTAGGCGTCGGCGGGCGCGTCGGGGCCGACCTGGTGCATGATCCGCAGGACGCGGAGCACGGCGGTGTCCACCGCGGTCGCCTCCGCGGAGTCACGGAAGATCGAGCCGACGTACTTCTCCGCGGACCACCGGTCCAGCCAGGTGTCCTCGACCAGGCGGTAGACGGCGTCGGTGACGTCGCCGTACCCCTCGCGTCCGGCCCACCAGCACTCCTGTTGGAAGCGGGGGTCGCCGAGCATGTGCAGCGCGGAACGGACCCGGGCCCGCCAGCGCCACCAGGGAAGGTCAGTGAGCGGCATGGCGCCCATCCTCCTGGAGCGGGTACCGGTTCGAGAAGTCCTTGACGCGTCGTGCTCGGCTTGCATGGGTCACGATCCTACGTTCTACGCGTGTCCTCACTCTGTGTTCACCCCTGTGTGACTGTTTGTTCTCCTTGATTCCTCCGACACGCCCCGAACCGGGGTGAGGGTGGCCTTCCGTACGTATTCCGGTGTGCGGGGAGGGCACGGTTGTGATGAAACTCAAGGGGGCTGATAGCGCCAGGCTGTGGCGCCGCACTGGTGCGGCGGTGGCCGCGACCGCGCTGCTCGGTGGGGGACTGAGTGGCTGCGGAGGCGCCGCGAGCGCGGACCCGTCTTCGCCGATCACGGTGATGACGTGGGCTCCGATGAACGGCAAGGCCGGAGCCGAGCCCGGAATGCCCGGTATCGCCCAGGCCATCGCCCGGTACTTCAACGACAACGGCGGCGTCGCGGGCCACCCCGTGCGGGTGATCACCTGCAACGAGGACAACACCCCGGACGGCGCGATCGCCTGCGCCAACAAGGCGGCGGAGGAGGATGTCGCGGCCGTCGTCGGCTCCGACAGCCAGTACGGCGACCAGTTCATGCCGCTGCTGGAGAGCGCCGGCATCTCGTACATCGGCGGATCCGGCGCGTCGGCGGCCGAGTTCAGCTCCCCGTACTCCTACCCCGTCAACGGCGGCTACCAGACCCTGCTGGTCGGCAACGGCGAGCAGCTCGCCGCCGCCGGCTGCCACCGGGTCGCCATCGTCCGTCCGGACACCTCCGTCGGCGACTCGATGTACACCTTCCTCAACAACGGTCTCGCGCAGTACCACCTCTCCGCGACCGACGTCCCGACCAAGGAGGGGCGTACCAACTACCAGCACGAGGTGCAGGTGGCGGTCGGCTCCGACCAGCCGCACGACTGTGTCACCAGTGCGCTGGACGCGGCCTCGACGCAGACCTTCTTCGACAGCTGGCGTCAGTACTCCCCGACGAACGCGCACCTCTCCGCGCTCATCGGCAGCTTCCAGCAGTCGCTGGTCGACAGCATGGGCGGCCAGGACGGTCCGCTCGAGGGCGCGCTCGCGACCGGCTGGTACCCGCCGGACAGCAGTCCGGTGTGGAGCGAGATGAACTCGGTGATCAAGAAGTACGCGTTCACCAACAACAACATCAACCCGTCCGACCCCGGGGTGCAGACCACCTGGATCGCCTTCGAGGTGTTCCGGAAGGTGGTGGACGGCCTCAAGGGCCACCCCGTCACGGCGCAGAGCGTGCACGCCGCGTTCGACGCGACCGGCCCCGTCACCACGGGCGGTGCGACGCCGCCGCTGGCCTGGCAGGACGGCAACCTCGTCAGCCTGGCCGCCACACCGCGGACGGTCAACACCGACGTGTCCTTCCAGCAGGTCATCAACGGCGAACTCACCGAGTCGCACGCCGGCCTGGTCAACGTCGGCCAGGCGCTCACGCGCTGACACCTGCACCGGACGCCTCCCGCTGCCGCCCGTCGCCCACGACGGGCGGCAGCACGTCGTTGCTGCTCAGATCAGAGCTGGCTCGACTCCTTGGTCGGCAGGTTGTTCGCGGTGGCGATCTTGTTCCAGAGCTCCGCGGCCTCACGCTTGGCGATCGTCGCGTTGCTGCTGGCGGCGACCGCCGCGACCGACTCACCGCCGTCCTTGGGGCGGTGCTTCTTCTGGCAGGGGCCGACCGACTCCGCGGCCCACGCGGCGTAGTGGGAGTCGGCCTGCTGGGATGCCTGCCACCCTGCGGTCAGCTTGGCGACCAGATCCGCCCCGGAGGGCAGTGCGCTGACCTGGAGCTGGCCCAGCTTCGTGACGAGGGCGGCCCGCGCCTGGGCGGCGAAGGTGAGGGTGGTCTGGTCGTCCGGCAGCGCCTGGCACGCCTTGACGCTGGCGACGGCGTTGACCACCGCGGTGCGGTTGCTCGACGCCGTCTCCAGCAGCGAGCTGAGCTCCCGCGCCTGCGCGAGCTGGGCCGTCTTGTCGCCGGGCCCCGGGCCACCGGCTGTCGCGCCGTGCTTCGCGCCGGCGCCCTTGTCGCCCGCCGCGCTCGCGGAGGAACCCCCGCCGCTGAGCAGCGCGCCCAGGGCGATGCCGACCACCGCGCACCCGGCGACGACCGCGATGCCGAGGGTGCGCATCGACGGGCGGTTGCGGTGGGGTTCGTCGTCGTAGCCCTGGTCGTCGTAGCCCTGGGCGTCGTACTGCTGCTGGTAGCCGCCCTGGTCGTACTGCGGCTGCTCGTAGGGCTGTGCCTGCTCGTACGACTGCGGCGGGTCGTAGGAGTCGCCGTAGGCCACCGGCTGGGTCTGCTGGACCGGCTGCTGCGGAAAGCCCTGGTACGCCTGCGTCGGGGCCGCCGCGTAGCCGGAGTGCCCGCCGTAGGGCTGGGGCTCCTGGGCCGGGGCCGCGGGCATCGGGGGCAGGTACTGGGTCGCCGCGGGCTGCGTCTCCTGCGCCGGGAGCGGGGAGCCGTACGCCGCCGCCGACCCACCGTCGGCCGGACGGAACAAGTCGTCCGGGGTGAGCTCGTCGGGGTTGGGACGACGATGGTTCACGCGCTCTTCCTTAGCTGTGGACGGCGCCCGCGCCGCGCATGGGCGCGCTCACGACGCGGAACACGCTACCCGTTCACACCAACGGGTGACCATCCTGGGTGACCGGGACTCCCCCGTCCCCGCTACCCGGCCGTCCACGGCTCGAGCAAGGCTCAGGCGGCGGCCTCAGCCATCGCACGGGCCTGGAACTCCTGGACCGAGCGCTGGTGGCGATAGGGCTCCAACATCCGCCGGAAGTCGTCCAGATACTCCGCACCCCGCGCCGAACGCAGACCGGACATCAGTTCCATCGCCCGCGCGCCCGTGTCGCAGGCCTCGTCCACGTCCCGCAACTGGAGTTGGGCGATGGCCAGCAGGACCAGGTCGACCGCGCGACGGCGGACCCGCGACTCCGGGTGGCCGCGCAGCGCCTCTTGCGCCTGCCGCGCGCTCTGCCGCGGCTGCTCCAAGTCGCGGTGGCAGTGCGCGAGTTCGTCGGCCAGGTAGGCGTGGTCGAAGTGGCCGATCCAGTCCGGGTCCTCCTCGGGACGGCTGTGGTCCAGCTGTTCCAGGGCGAGCCCGGCCACCGCCTCGCAGCTGCGGCTGTCGCCGAGCAGGGCGTGGCCCCGGGCCTCGGCGGCGTAGAACATGGCCATCGCCGTCGGGGTGGCCTGGCCGCGCGCGCCCTCCTGGGCGGCGCGCGCCAACTGCGCGATCTCCCGCGGATTGCCGAGAGCGGCGGCGAGGTGGCTCATCGAGGACGCGAGCACGTAGCCGCCGTAGGCGCGGTCACCCGCCGCCTGCGCGAGGCGCAGCGCCTGGATGTAGTAGCGCTGCGCCAGCCCCGGCTGCCCGGTGTCGATGGCCATGTAGCCGGCCAGCTCGGTGAGCCGGGCCACGGCGCCGAAGAGCTTGCGGCCGGTCTCCTCCTTGTACGCGCCCGCGAGCAGGCCGGAGACGACGGAGTTGAGGTAGTGCACCACCACCGGCCGGACGTGGCCGCTGCCGAAGCGGTGGTCGAGGTCGACCAGCATCTGCGTGGTGGCCTGCACGGCCTCGACGTCCGCGAGGCCGACGCGCGGCCCGCCGGTGCGGGCGACCGAGAGGTCCGGCCCGGTGATCAGCCAGTCGCGGCTCGGCTCGACGAGCGCGGCGGCGGCGACGGACGCGCCGCTCAGGAAGTCGCGGCGGCCGACGTCGCTGCGCCACAGCTCGCTGACCTGTTCGATGGCGCCCGGCAGCGTCGCGGCGAACTGGAGCCCGACGCTGGAGGAGTGGCTCTTGCCGTCGGACATGCCGATCTCGTCGACCGTGACGGTGCGGCCCAGCTTCCGCCCGATCGCCTCCGCGATCACGGACGGGGCCTGCCCGCGCGGCTGCTGGCCGCGCAGCCAGCGGGCCACCGAGGTCTTGTCGTAACGCAGATCCAGTGCGTGTTCGGCCCCGCACAGGTTGACCCGGCGGGCGAGGCCCGCGTTGGAGCAACCGGCCTCCTGGATCAGGGCCTGGAGCCGTTCGTTTGGCTGTCGTGCGACGAGCGGTCTGGCGGCCATGGACGTCACTGCCTCCCCTGGAGAGTCGGAGGTCGCAGGACAGGAGCATTCCCCTGATGCGTTCCGGTGATGCGTCACGAGGTGTCAAGAGCGGTCAATGGCTGGGAATTAGCGACATTGGGCCGACTGCTGACAGCGTAGCGAAGCATCGGGGGCACACGTAGCCGCTCACCCCGGGTGCACCCCCCGTGCGCCCCCTGGCGTGCAACCGCGCGCCCCACTCGCGCGTCCTGTTGGGCCGACTTTTGCCGATCACCCGTAACCCCTGGTCCGCCGCCGAGTTGTGCAGCACGTGGAAGACACCCTGGGAGCCACCGAGCAGGACGGCCGCGCGGACGCCGGGAGGGGCGTGCGCGATCTCCTGTTGCAGGCGGCCGTGACGTACGCGGAGGACCGGCACTGGGAGGTCTCCCCCGGCGCCTGGCTGCTGGAGGACGACGGCCCCCCGCGCTGCTCCTGCGGCGACCTCGCCTGCCCGATGCCCGGCGCGCACCCCGCCACCCGCGACTGGACGCGCCGCGCGAGCTCCGGCCCCGGCGTGGTGCGGCGCTGGTGGACGGAGAACCCCCAGGCGTCGATCCTGCTGCCGACCGGCCGCTCGTTCGACGCGATCGACGTGCCGGAGGTGGCGGGCTGCCTGGCGCTGGCCCGGATGGAGCGGATGGGCCTGCAGCTCGGCCCGGTCCTCGCGATGCCGGGCGGTCCCGGGCGCGGCCGCCGGCTGGTCTTCCTGGTGCTGCCGGGCGCCCTGCCGAAGCTGCCGGACATGCTGCGCCGCCTCGGCTGGGGCCCTGGTCGGCTGGACCTGGTCGGCCACGGCGACGGCGGCTGGGTCGTCGCGCCGCCCACCCGCATCGGCGCGCTCGGCTACGCGCAGTGGGCCCGGGAGCCCACCACGCTGAACCGCTGGCTGCCGGAGGCGGCCGAGGTCATCAACCCCATCGCTTACGCCTGCGGCCGAGAGGCGCCGCTGCCCGCACACGCGGGGCAGTAGCAGAGCCCGGCAATCCCCTGTGCCCCCGAGTCCCGCGGTGTCGCCTCCCGCGGTCCGACCGGGGGCACAGTCATGCGCGGGCGGCCTGCGTGGGCGACACGGGTGCGACGACATGTGTGCGATGAGGTAGATGGCTACCCGCGCGCCGAAGTGGAAAAGCCCCACTTTCGAGTGACCGGGCTCAAGGATTGCCGGGATCTGCCGAGGAAATGAATTCCGGCACAGGCGCCACAGCCGGACGAGAGGAGCGGGGCGCACGCCAGGGGGCGCCCGGAGGGGAAGCCGGGCACGGTTCGGGGGTTCGGGGGCGGGGAAACCAGGGGGTAGACGAGGGGCCTCGGCACTCGGGGAAAAGAGCCGAGGCCCCTCGCTCCTGTCCTGTCGGGAGGTTCAGGCCCGCGCGACGAAGACGTGGGCGGCGATGTCCTTGTCCAGCTCCGCCGCTTCGCCGCCGCTGCCGACGAGGATGCCGCCCGTGGACTGGGTCACGTTCACCACCGCGCCGGGCTGCACGCCGGCCCGCCGCAGGGTGTACATCAGCTGCGCGTCCGTCTGGATCGGCTCGCCGATGCGCCGGACGATGACGCTGCGCCCGTCGTCGGAGGCCAGCTCGTCGAGGGTGACCAGGGACTCGGCCTCGTCGGCCGGAGTGTCGCCGAGCTCCTCCAGGCCGGGGATCGGGTTGCCGTAGGGGGACTGCGTGGGGTGCCGCAGCAGCTCCAGCACGCGGCGCTCCACCGCCTCGCTCATGACGTGCTCCCAGCGGCACGCCTCCGCGTGCACCTGCTCCCACTCCAGGCCGATCACGTCGACCAGCAGGCACTCCGCGATGCGGTGCTTGCGCATGACCCGGGTGGCGAGCTTGCGGCCCTCCGGCGTCAGCTCGAGGTGGCGGTCGCCGGCGACGGTGAGGAGGCCGTCGCGCTCCATGCGGGCGACGGTCTGGCTGACCGTGGGCCCGCTCTGCTCCAGGCGCTCCGCGATGCGCGCACGCATGGGGACGACGCCCTCCTCCTCCAGCTCGAAGATCGTCCGGAGGTACATCTCGGTGGTGTCGATCAGGTGGCCTGACATCGGACGGCGGGCTCCGTTCCTCGGTGGTGCACCGGTCGCGCTCCCGGTTGCCCCTCAATTCTTACGCATCGCACCGACAACCCGGACGGCCGTGGCACGCGGTGTTGACAGCGGCACCGGTGACGCAGCACCGTGCCCAGCACAATGATGCGAGTACCACAGAGGTTCAGTCTGCTACTCAGGGAGCCGAAGACCCGATGAGCGATCTCGCCGGTCAGTACCTGGACGCCGCCGTCGCCCACCTCCAGCGGATCAAGGACGAGGAGTCGGCCGGGATCGAGGCGGCGGCCGAGGCGCTCGCGCGGACCGTCAGGGAGGGCGGCCGGATCTTCACCTTCGGGGCCGGGCACTCCTCCCTTCCCGCCCAGGACGTGGTCTACCGGGCCGGCGGCCTGGTGCTGATGAACCTGCTGACCGTCCCCGGCGTGATCGGTGTGGACGTGGTCCCGGCCCACCTCGGCAGCGCGCTGGAGCGGGTGCCGGGGCTGGCGACCGCGACGCTGGACGCGGGGCCGGCCCGCGCGGGCGACCTGCTGTTCGTGATCTCCCTCTCCGGCCGCCAGGTGATGCCGGTGGAGCTGGCCCGCCACGCCCGCTCGCGCGGACTGACGGTGGTCGGGGTGACCTCGCTGGCCTACCCGGGCCAGGTCACCTCGCAGCACCCGGACGGGCTCTACCTCAAGGACGTCTGCGACCTGGTGCTGGACAGCAAGATCGCGGTGGGCGACGGCGAGCTGGCCGTCGAGGGCGCGGAGACGACCTTCGGTCCCGTCTCGACGCTGACCACGGTCGCGCTGATGCAGTCCGTCGTCGCGGTCGCCGTCGGCAAGCTGGCCGCGACCGGGACCACCCCGCCGCTGTTCCGCTCCGGCAACGTCGACGGCGGCACGGACTGGAACGCGAAGCTGATGGCCGAGCACAAGGACCGCATCTTCTACACCTTCTGACGTCACGTCACCCACGGTTCCCGACACGACCGGACCGGGCTCCTCCGCTCGTCGATTGCGTGAATACGTGTGCTGTGCACGGACGCTGGGCAGGTTGACACTTATTCAGGGCGGCCAGCGAGCGCGAGGGGGCAGTCGGCCATGGTCTTGAACTCTGCTCGGGACTTCCGCGAGGACGGACTCGTCCCCGAGCCGTACCCCACCATCGATCAGGTCGCGGTCAACGAACAGCAACGGGCGACTCGTTGGTACGGCGGGCAGATCCTCGCCCTGTTCGCGGCGTCGGCGCTCGGCATCGCCGACTGGCACGCGGGCGGCCTGGACATATCCCCGGCGCTGTCGCTGGCCGCGTTCCTGGCCGCGTTCTACTACTGGAGCCGGCTGCGCGCCAAGCACCCGCAGACGCTCTGGTTCGAGAGCCGGGCGGCAGCCGAGTCCATCAAAGGCCTGGTCTGGCGCTACTCGATCCGGTCCCGCCCGTTCGACGGCGAGGCCCACTCGCCGTACGCGGACGAGCAGTTCCTCGACGAGATGAGCGAGATCTTCGAGATCTACCGCGGGCTCGGCGCCATCGGCCCCGAGGCGCAGCCCTCGATCACCGCCGAGATGACGCATCTGCGCGGCCAGGGCCTCGCCGTCCGACGCGAGGTCTACCTGCGCGAGCGGGTCCGCTCCCAGCGTGTCTGGTACGTGGGCAAGGCCGACGCGTACGACAACAAGAGCACGGTCTGGTCGATGGCGACCCTGGCGGCCATCTGCTTCGGCCTGGCCCTCGCCCTGCTGCAGATCTCCGGGGCGCTCCACGTCCACGCGCTCGGGACCTTCGCCACCGTCGGCGCCGCGATCACCGCGTGGACCCAGCTCAAGCAGTTCCGCCCGCTGGCCGCGGCCTACCGGGTCGCCGCCAGGGAGCTGGAGCAGATCGAGAACCGCCTGGCCAGGCTCAATCCGGCCGAACCGGGCGCGGAGGAGCTCTGGTCCCGCCTCGCCCGCGAGGCGGAGTCCACGCTCGCCAAGGAACAGGCGGTCTGGCGCGCCCGGAGCGACCGCCGGATCTGAGCCGCGCGGCGTGACGTGACGGCACCACCGCACCGACACGGGGACGACGTAGAGGAGCGACGTGAGGGACATCGAGGTCAAGACACCGGACGGCCGCACGCTCGCCGCGGTGATCTGGGGCAGATCCCACCAGGACCCGGTGTTCCTGATCCACGGCACGCCCGGCAGCAGGCTCGGTCAGCTGCCGGTCGAACGCCAGCTGGACCGGCTCAACGTCCGGGTCATCACCTTCGACCGCCCCGGCTACGGCCAGTCCGACCGCCTCCCGGGACGCCGCGTCCGCGACGCCGCGGACGACGTGGCCGCGGTCGCCGACCACCTCCGCCTCGACGCCTTCGGCGTCGTCGGCCGCTCCGGCGGCGGCCCGCACGCGCTCGCGTGCGCGGCGCTGCTGCCGGAGCGGGTGACCCGCACCGCCGTCATGGTCAGCCTCGCGCCGCGGGACGCGGAGGGCCTCGACTGGTACCAGGGCATGACGGACTCCAACATCGAGGCGTACCGGGCCGCCGAGGCCGGGCCCCAGCGTCTGCGTCCGCTCCTCGCGGCGCGCATCGACGGCATCCGCGAGCAGCCGCGCACGCTGATCCAGGCCCTGCGCAGCGAGCTGCCCCCGGCGGACCTGAACGTGATCCGCGACCCCGGCATCCGCAGCAGCCTCGCCCGCAACTACGCGGAGGCGGTCCGCGTGGGCGACGACGGCTGGAACGACGACGTACTGGCCTTCGTCCGGCCATGGGGCTTCGACCCGGCCGAGATCAAGGGGCGCGTCGACCTGTGGCACGGCGAGGACGACGTCTTCTCCCCCGTCGAACACACCAGATGGCTGGCCGCGCACATCCCGGGCGCCCACATGATGGTCGAACCGGGCGCCGCCCACTTCGCCGCCTGGCGGCTCCTCCCCGACATCCTCTGCCGCGTCGCCCTGAACGCGGCCTGACGCCCCCGCCGGGCCCACCGACGCATCCGCGAGAGCGCCCCACCGGGGCCCTCTCCGCCCGCGCGCGCCCCAGCCCCGGAGGCAGACCCTCGCCCACCACCGCGCGGCCGGGGCAGGGGCGGGCGGCGCGGCAAAGGCGAGGGCCGGCCGAGGACGGCAACCACCCCGCCGCGAACCCACCGCACGACCGCCTGACGGCCCAGCCCCGCCTGCGCGACCGCAGTTCGGGGCCAGGGGTGGGTGTCGCGCCGCATGGAGCGGTGGGGTCAGGCTGGGAGGAGTTCGAGGTCGCGGCCCATGCGGCGCCAGGCGCGGGCGTCGTGGACGGTCTGGTGGTTCTCGCCCAGGACCGCGATGAGATGGTCGATGGTGCGGCGGCGCAGTTCCTGGGCCTCGGCCTCGCGGCCGAGGCCGCGGAGGGTGATCGCGAGGTTGCTCTGGCAGACCAGGGTGTCCGGGTGGGAGCCGCCGAAGCGGGCGGTCATGCCCTCCAGCGCGGCGCGCCCCAGCGCCTCCGCCCGGGTGAGGTCGTTGGTGTCGCCGTAGGTGTTGGCGAGGTTCAGCATCGCGCAGTGGGTGTAGGGGTGCGCCTCGCCGACCGTGTGCCGCAGCGCCTCCAACGTGCGCTCGCCGAGCGCGACCGCCTCGCGCAGCTCCGTCGGCTGGCCGATGTCGCGCTGGTAGATCGTCATGTTGTTGGAGCAGATCAGGGTGAACGGATGGTCCGCGCCGACGCTCTCGCGGTAGGTGTCCAGGACCTCCATCGCCAGGTCCCTGGCCCGCTCCTTGTCGCCGGCCGCGGAGTACTCCGCGGCGAGGTTGAGCGCGCAGGACAGCGCGTCCGGGACCTTGGCGTCGTAGCGCTCCAGGTAGCGGTTGTAGGTCTCGATCGTCAGCCGCCGCGCCTCGTTCTGCTGACCGACCCGGCGCAGCGAGACCGCGAGGGACTTGGCGTAGCGCAGCGAGGCGAGGTCGGGGACCGGGACGGAGTACTCGTCGCGGAACTCACTGAGCAGGCTGATCGAGCGCGCGTAGTTGCCGAGGGCGCGCTCGTCGTCGGCGAGGTTGGCCTTGGAGGTGAGGGTGTACGGGTGCGTGGCGCCGAGCACCGCGCCGCGGAGGTTGTAGACCTCCTCGTCGAGTATCCGGGCCGACTCGTAGTCGCCGTTGAACCGGTAGTCGATGGCGAGGTTGTTGGCGATATTGAGGGTGCGCGGGTCCTCCTCGCCCAGCTCCTCCTTCATCTTCAGGTAGGTCTCCTGGTCGCGCTTGAGCGCCTCGGTGAAGCGTCCGAGCACGCGCAGGTCGGCGGCGAGGTTGCCGGCGGTCTGAAGCGTGAGCGGGTGGTCGGGGC
The DNA here is from genome assembly GCF_000787855.1 of Streptacidiphilus anmyonensis. GTDB lineage: Bacteria > Actinomycetota > Actinomycetes > Streptomycetales > Streptomycetaceae > Streptacidiphilus > Streptacidiphilus anmyonensis. The sequence continues at coordinate 396,708 of NZ_BBPQ01000001.1, forward strand.
GCAGCACCCGGCTCTGGCGCTCCAGGGTGTCCTCGTCGAGGTCCAGGCACTCCTGGGCGAGGCCCTTGCTGCGCAGCACGCTCGCGAGCTGGAAGCGCAGTTGCAGCGTCTGCCGGTCGTCCTCTCCGAGCTTCTCGGTCCAGGCGACGTTGAGCCGTCGACCGAGGTCCTCGGCACGGTCCAGGTCGCCGCGCTTCCACAGGTAGCGGACGCGGTCGATGAGCAGCTGCCGGGTGTCGGCCTCGTCGCAGGTCTCCGCGCTGGACGGGCCGAGGTGCGGCCAGATCAGCTCGAAGCGCGGCCAGTTCTCCGGGTCGTCGGTGTCGCCGATGTCCGGGCGGGCGCCGACGAGGACGCGGTGGACCTCGTGGACCAGCTCCTCCTGCTCGTCGGCGCTGAGCCCGGACCGGATGACGGCCTGCACCATGCGGTGGACCTGGAAGGTGCGGCTGCTGTTGTCGACCTTGGCCAGCGCGTACCGGCCGATGGCGCGGATGACGCGGCCCATCATGTTCTTGTCGCGCAGCTCGTCGTCGAAGGGCAGCAGCGCGTTCATCATCTGGTCGCTGTAGAAGATGCTGATGGCGATCGAGTCGGGTGACAGGAACGCGCACAGCTGGAGCAGCCGGACGGCCGCCGGCATCTGCTGGCCGAGGCGCTCGATGGAGACCTTCCAGGCGCGGCCGAAGCTGTCCGGGTAGTCGTCGGGGGTCGCGCCGCCGAGCGCCTTGTCCGGCTGGCTCTGCAGCTCCTCGACGTACTCCGCGACCGGGACGCCGGTGGTCTCCAGCCAGGCCGCGGCTATCTCGACCGCCAGCGGCAGGTCGCCCACCGCCTCGGCGACCAGCGCCGCCTCCTGCTGCGACAGGGCCTGCGCGCGGCGGCACAGGTGCTCGATGGACTCCTCCCGACGGAAGACGTCGACCTCCAGGGCCTCGGCATGGCTGGTCCACGCCTGGTTCCGGGAGGTGACCAGGACGTCGCCGGAGCCGCCCGGCAGGAACCGGACGATCTGCGCCGGGTCGTCGGCGTTGTCGAAGATCAGCAGCCAGCGCTTGGCCTTGGGGTGCATGCCGAGCCGCAGCGTCTCCTTGACCAGGTCGGCGTTCTCGTTCGCGTTCTCGCCCATGCGCAGGTCCAGGCGGCGGCCGAGCTCGGAGAGCGAGGTGGCGACCTGCTCGGGCTCCTCCGACTCGATCCACCACACCAGGTCGTAGTCGGCCATGAAGCGGTAGGCGTACTCCAGGGCGACCTGGGTCTTGCCGACGCCGCCGAGGCCGTAGAGGGTCTGCGGGGTCGGCAGCACCACCGTGGAGCGCCGGTCCCGCTGCTGGCCGCGCAGTTGGTCACGCAGGCGGTCGAGCACGGCGGCGCGGCCGGTGAAGGACGGGTTGCGCAGTCGCAGGTTCCAGATCGCCGGACGGCGTCCGGGGAAGCGCGGCCCCTCGCCGGGGAGGGAGTCCATCAGCAGCGTCTCGGGGAGGCCGACGGCCCGCAGCAGCACCGCCCGCGCGGCGTCCTCCTCCAGGCGCACCAGCTCGACGGAGTTGCCGCCGAAGTTGGAGGCGGAGCGCACGTCGCCGACCCGCACGGTGATCAACTCCGGCTGGTCCGGAGTGCGTTCGCCGACCAGCAGGTCGCGGGCCTGGCGCGACTGGACGGCCTTGGCGTACGCCTGGCTCCAGACGGCCAGGGTGCGGGTCACCGCCTCGCGGACCCGGTCGGAGTCGACCCGCGGCAGCGAGCCCAGCTCGCGCGGGACGACCCGCAGCCCGGCCCTGGTCAGCACCCACTCGATCCACTCCGCCCACATCCGGTCCTCGGAGGCGTAGGACACGATGATGTCCTCGCGCGCGGTGGGGCGCGGCCGGGTGAACAGGTCCACGTAGTGCAGTCGGACGTCCTCGTCCATCGGCGGCAGGCCGATCACCCGGTCCTTGGTGACCGAGGCGACGAGCCGCTCGACGGCCGAGAGCATGGACAGCGGCGAGCCCGGCTTGTCGCCGAAGGGCGCGAGGATCTCCTCGTAGGCGTAGTAGGGCAGGTAGGGGATCTCGACGGAGTCCCAGTGGCGTTCCCGCCCGCTCTCGGAGAGCCCCTGCGGCAGTCCGCTGAAGCGCTTGCGGGCCAGCGCCCGGCCGGCGTCGGCCTTGCCCTTCTCGCCGTCGTCGATGCGCATCGGCACCGGCAGGATCCGGATGCCGCGGTTGTAGTGCCGCTCGGTGATCTTGCGGGCGATCTCGGAGGCGCCCTCGATGCTCTGGTTGCTGAGGGTGAAGCAGATGACCAGGTCGTCCGGCAGCTCGACGGTGCAGATCTCCTGGATGTCGGAGAGGCCGGTGCGGCTGTCGAGCAGGATGTAGTCGTACTGGCGGCTCATGTCGGCGCGCAGCGCCTTGAAGAACTCCGCGCCGTGCCGCCGGGCGTAGAACTCGTCCCAGTTGATGTTCGCGACCATCGCGCCGTAGTCGCTGTGCGCCTGGCCTGCGGGCAGGAAGTCCAGGCAGCCCTCGCCGGGGAAGCCGGTCCAGTTGAGCGAGAGCACGTGCGGGAGGACCCGGGCCCACTGGCGCATCGCCGTCGGATCGAACTCCTCGCTCTCCAGCGGGGCGTCGCAGTAGTCGTAGATCAGGTCGATGACGCCGGTGGAGGCGTCGAGCGCCGCCTGTTCGAGGAAGGGCGCGAAGAAGCGATGCAGGCCCGGCGCCTCCAGGTCCCAGTCGACGGCGAGGACCCGGTATCCGTTGGCCGCCAGGATCCAGGCCATGTTGGCCAGGGCCATGGTGCGACCGGTGCCGCCCTTGTAGGAGTAGAAGGTGACGATCCGTCCGTCACGTTGGTCGCGGAGCGGCAGCACCGGCTCGGCCCCGTCGCTCTCGGGCTGAGTCACGCTCATGGATTCCCTCCCCCAGAACCGGTTGACGGCCCCTCGTCGGCTGCGGCGTGATCGGACGCGCTCGGTGCGTTGTGCGTGCTCGGCGTGCTCGGCGCGCCCGGCGGGGAGCCGCCTTGCCGGCCGTTCCCGCGCTTGATGTGCTCGTCTCGCAGATTCGGTCGCGACGGCGACCCGTTCGCCTCCGCCAGGGCGGTCGGCCCGTCCGGCCCCTCCAGCTCCTCGAAGGCGTGCATGGCGCTGAGCGCGACGTGCGGCAGCATCGACTCGAACTCGGTGAGGCTGGACACCACGTCGACGCCGCGCAGCCGGGCCCGTTGCAGGCGCTGGGCGCGCAGGTTGACCAGGGTGCGCTCGGACAGCGCGCGCAGCTCCTCGTGGCGCGAGGCGTTCTCCGGGTCGTGCGGGTCCCAGGGCTCCATCAGCCCGACCCAGGTGGGGTTGCAGGCGTCCATCTGCCGCAGGACCTCGCGGTGCTGGGCGTCGAGCAGGGTCCACCGGTCCAGCAGCAGCAGGCCGGGGGCGCTCGGCCGTTCCCCGGCCAGTACCCGGGCGGCCTCCTCGGAGAACGGCTCGATGCTGGCGTGGAACTCCCACTCACGCGCCACGGACGCGGCGCGCCGGGCGATCGACTCCTCGCTCCCGCCGCCGAAGGGCCGCCACTCGTGGGCCCCCGTGCCGTAGCTGGAGCCGGAACGGCCGTCCGGCAGGTGCTCGACGTCGCAGGCGGCCACCGAGATCCGCAGCGTGCGTCGGCGTTCGGGGGCCGGGAAGGCCGAGTCGAAGTCCTGGAAGTCCCGGCGGGCGCCGATGCGCACGCGCATCCGCTCGGACACGTCGACGATGCGCTGGGCCAACCGGTAGACGGCCAGTTGGTAGTCGGACTGGAACTTGCTCACCTTGAGCAGCGGCTGCATCCCCTCGGTCCGGTAGCCCTCGCCGAACGCCTGGTGGTCGAACTGCAGCGCCTTGGCGACCGGTGGCAGCCGCTCCTCCTGCACCCGGACCCACTGCACCGGCACGATCGCGGAGGGCAGCCCGCCGCCCGGCGTCACCGACAGCACGTCGCGGGAGGCGAAGGCGGCCCATTCCTGGCCGCACGCCTGGCTCTTGAAGTAGTGCACGGAGTAGAGCGGCACGAAGACCCGGCAGTGGGCGAGCGCCTCGCTGATCCGCTCGGACCAGCCCTCGCCCACGTTCAGGCCGGAGTCCATGAAACCGGGCGGTTCGTTGGCGTCCCAACCGGACAGGTCCGTCACGGCCTCGCACAGGTCCCGGAATAAGCGGGCTTCCCAGAGGTTCGAAACGCTGCGGGGCCGTCCGGCGCCTCGCGGGGAATGCGCGTAACTCAGAAAGAAGATGGGGCGAGGTATGTCCTCGTCCCAGCCCTCTTGGTCGGTCACCCTCGCACCCCCGAACGATGTTGCCCGTTCTGTAGGACGATGGAACCGCCCCTATTGATGGTCCGTCAACACCGTCTCCGCAATGGCCGACTCGCGCCACGGCCGACTGGTGACCCAACCCGCCCGCAGCACGGCCAGGGCGACGTCGACGGCGGGCCGGATCGGGACCAGCGTGGCCTCGGCGTCGCCGACCCTGCCGCGGCGGATCTGCCGGCGGGCCTCCAGTTCGACCTCGACGTACTTGCCCAGCTCCTCGAAATGACCTTCGTGCAGGTCCAGATCGCGAAAGGCGATCCACTCGCCCTCCGGGGCGCCCGGTACGGCGACCTTGGCGTGATAGGTCTTCACCGGAAGGGTGGGCGCCTTGTAGTCCGCCAGGTGGAAGGGCGTGAACCGGGACCAGGAGACGCCGATCAGCAGCCCGAACGCGTCGCGGTCGTAGAGCTTGCCCAGGGGCGAGCCGAGGCCGAGGTGCTCGTCCCCGTGCTCCGCGGTGATGCCCTCGGCGTCCTGCCCCAGCGCGGCGAACGACGTCTGCGGGTGGCCGCTGCGACGGGCGCCGGGCCTGCGGCGCAGCCGCTCCGACACGATGCCGACGGCCGGGGAGACGCGGGTGGTGTGGCGGTCGAAGGCGGGCAGCGCGGCGTCGTACGCCTCACGCTCCGCCTCCGTCATCCGCGCCGTGGCCCGGACGTAGTCCGGGGTGGTGCGGGAGTTCTCGGGCGTGGCGGCGTAGGCGACGAGCGTGCCCCACGGGCCGATCCGGTCGAGCAGCGCGTCGATCAGCGCGTCCGGGCCGCCCCCGTCGCGGGGCCCGCGGGCGACGCGGGAGTACGCCGCCTGGACCAGGACCACGGCGTCCCGAGGCAGTCCGAGAGCGTCCAGGTCGGCGGAGAAGGCGGCCCGCAGCTCGTCCGGCTCGCGCTCCCCGGACGTGACACCCGTTTGCTGAGGCATGATCAGCCCCTTACGGAAGACGCGACTGCCCCGGCCTCGACGAGCTCCGCCCCGGCCTCCAGCTCGGACACACGGGGCGCCAGCGTAGCGTGCATGGCGGCCACGAAGCGCTCCCCCTGCGCCGTCAGACTGCCGGATCCGGCCAAGGTCAGCACGGCGTCGAAGGTGTGGCGCAGCCAGCGCTCGTACTCGCCGCGGGCGTGCGCCACGGCCTCGGCCCCGGCCCCGGTCTCGACCAGCTCCGACGTCCTGGCACCCCAGTACTCGACCACGGCGATGTGGGCGTACGTGCCCTGGAAGAGCCCCTCGAAGGGTCGCGGGTCGGGCCGCCACGGCGCGCAGTACGTCCGGGTGTCGCGCCGGTCGAAGAGGTCGTCCACGTCGAAGATCGCCCCGAGCTTGACGTGCTGGAACTCGTGCACCAGCAACAGCGCCAGGTACTCGTCGGTGTCCGGGAGTGCGACGCCGACGTTGCCGAAGGCGTCGCGGGCCGCGCCGCTGACGGCGATGCCGGCCTCTCCCCGACGCAGGGGCGTGACCGTGCCCAGGCCCGCCCGCAGACCGTCGGCGTACTGCGGCAGGCGGGCGCGGATCCACGCCCACGCCCCGGTCAGGCGCTCACGCCAGAGCGCCGCCTCCGCCTCGGACAGGCGTCCGCCCGGTGTCCAGTTGTGGCCGGACCGCCGCGGGTCGAGGTCCTCCAGGGCCACCGACCACCCGTCCCCGGTCCACACGCGGAGCGGCTGCCAGGCTTCGGGCTGCCCCTCCCGGGCGCGGGGCACCCGGACGGATCCGGCGCCGGCCGTGGCCGTGAACCCGTCCGCGTCGGTGGTGACCGTGGCGGTGGAGACCGTGGCGGCCGAGACCGCGGCGGGGTCGTGCGCGTGACCGGCGCCGGCGAGGTCGAGGCGGCCGACCGTGGGGAGCAGCAGCGCGCCGTCGCGCAGCGGCACGGCGACCTGCGCGGTCAGGCCGGCCAGGACGGCGGCGGCGGCGGCCGACTCGGCCAGCCCGCCGAGGATCTCCTCGGCGCCCACCGACGAACCCGCCGTGAGCGCCGCGAGGGCCCAGGGGCGCAGGTAGGGGTGGCTCAGCACCGCGTCGAGCGCCGCGGGCGCCTCCGCGTCCAGGCGGGCGAAGAGCGGCCACAGGGCCCGGCTCCCGCCGGCGCCCGGAGCCAGCTGCTCGGCCCTGGCGGCGAGTTCGTCCAGGAGCTCGCGCCCCAGCTGGACCTGGGCGCCGCGCAGCGCCGAAACCGCCTCCGCGCCGCCGTGGCCCGTGCCGAGCTCGTCGAAGAGGGGTGAGGGCAGCAGGGCCTGCGCCGCGTCGTGCTGGTCGGCCACGCCGAGTTGCTCCTTGGTCCGGGTGATGAACGCGTACAGGTCTTCGCAGAACACGCTGGGATGGTCGAACGCGCGACTCGGATCCGGCTCGGCGCGGTATCGGTGCGCATAGAGGCCGCCGCCGCAGGAGTCCACGACGGGGCAGGCCCGGCACTGCGCGCAGAGCCCGGCCAGGCCGAGCTGGCGCCCCAGCAGCGCGGGATGGCGGGCGGCCGCGTCCACGGGGTCGCGCAGGACGTCGAAGCCGGTCTCCGGGGCGCCGTCGTACGCGGTCTTCAGCGAGTCGGCCTGTTCCAGGGTGCCGTCGGTCTCGATGACCAGGAGGTCCGCGGGGGCCAGCCCGAGGGACTCGGTCAGGCTGTCTTCGCCCGCCAGCGTGCGCAGCACGGAGTCGAAGAAGCGGACCGGCACCGGACGCCCCTGGGCGTCCCAGCGGGTCAGGATCGTCATCAGCCATTCGGCGTAGGGCGTGGGCCCCGTACCCGGGGGCCGCAGGGGCGGCTCGGCCCAGGTGGCGTGCGGCAGCAGGAAGTCGATCCGTGGCGGATCGAGCTCAAGCAGCGCCTCGTAGACCGCCGTCGGGTCGTTGCGGACGTCGATCGTGCAGAGCAGCCCGGCGTACAGGTGGCGGTAGCGCGGCGTGTTGAGCAGACGCACGGCGCGGAGGACCTTGGCGTGGCTGCTGCGGCCGTTCCGGTAGCGGCGGTGCAGATCGTTGGCCGCCCGGTCGCCGTCGAGGGAGATGCCGACCTTGACGTCGTAGCGGTCGAAGAGTTCGAGGTGGCGTTCGCCCAGCGTGACGCCGTTGGTGTGGATCCGCAGATCGAGCCGGCAGACCCCGGCGAGCGCGGCGGTCAACTGCTCGGCCGCGAAAGCGAGGCGGTCGTGCCCCGCGAGCAGAGGCTCTCCCCCATGGAGGACCACATGGACGACCGGGAGACGGTGGCGCCGGGCGTGCTCCGCGATCCGCTGCGCCGTGGCCCGGAGCACCTCGTCCGAGGGCGTCATGGGGCGACGCTCCCAGCTGGTGTCCGCGTGCTCGTAGACGTAGCAGTGATCGCAGGCGAGATCGCACCTGCTGTGCATCTTCAGCACGAACTGACTGAAAGAGGCATCCGTGTCGACGGTGTCCATGGCAGGGGTGACGGTGCTGAGGAAGAGCCAGAGCCTCCGTCAGATGGACGACGTGAAAGCAGCGACGTCCAGCTTGGCGATGCCGGAGTCCGGCAGCGCACGGTTGATCAGATGGCTGTGGGCGACGGCGTCGCGACGGGAGAGCTGCAGTGGCCGAACCGATTCGGCAGAGGCCTCGGGCGCGGCAGTGTCGGACTGCGTGGTAGCGCGCTCAGTGTTCACGGTACCCCTCGAAGGAGATGTGAGGTGGGGGGCTCAGGCTTCCGCGCGTGACTCCCGCGACTCTCGTCACTCTCGGGTCCTGCTCGCGTCCTGGCCCGCGGTACCCGTGGCCTGCGTTCAAGATCTCTGACTACGAAATTCGCGCGCGCAAACCATCACCTATGGAGACACGGTAAAAGTTACACCCACCAAGCCCTCCACGCCCGGCACTCCTGAGCCCGGCCCGACTCCCCTTTGAGTCGCTGGTCTGGGAATATGCAGCTCAGAGGCTCATGACATCGCGGCGACGTCGAATCGTTACGAAAATTTTCCATCGAACGGGTTAGTAGCGCGCGCCGCGCGGGTACTCCGGGCCCATCCTGAGACGCCCCCTCACCACACCGGAATGTCCAGAAGCATACCGACCCACCGTCCCTGACGGAGCGTCGACAGGTCCGGATGGTCCCGCCCCAGCAGCCGCGACAGTCGCGGCAGCGCCTCGATCCGCAGCCCCTCGCTCTCCAGCGGACGCCCCGCCCGCTGCCCGACGTTCCCCAGATTCGCCGCCAGCAGCAGGGAGAGCGGGTGGTCCACGCCCTGCCGCGCGTTCGCGTCACCCAGAACGCCCCTGCCCTCACTGAGTGCTGACGTCGTCTCACCGACGACCGCCAGTAGTCCGACCCGGTTGCCGCGGGCCGAGAGCGTCAGCGGGTGCGTCGGCCCCAGGCGCAGCTCCAGCGCCCGCACCACGGGCGAGAGAAGCGCGAGGGCTTCGGCCGCGTGGCCCCGGTCCCTGCCGTCCCCCGCGACGAACACGGCGTGGTTGTGGGCGCAGCACAGCGCCTCGGGATGGTCCGCCCCGGTCCGCTCGGCCGTCCACGCGCGCACCCGCGCCGCGGCCGGAACCGCTCGCTCACGCGCCCCGGTGACATGCCAGCCGGCCGCCAGCTCCAGGAGGCACGCCTGGGCGGCAGGGCTCCCCTCGCCGCCCCGGCGCACCGCCGCCGCGTGGACCTCGGCGGCCAGCTCCAACGCCTCCCGGTGCCGGCCGCACCCGCGCAGGGCGGCGGCCAGTTCCCGTCCCACGCGGAAACGGGAGGGCAGGTCGGGCGCAGCCGAGACGGCCGACCAGACCCGCTGGAGGCGCTCCAGCGCCTCGCCCGGACGCCCCAACTCCCTTACGGCCCTCGCCACCGCCGCCGCGGAGTCGAGGGTGGCGGGATGCGCGGGCCCGGGGGCGACGAGGCGGATCCGCAGGGCCTCCTCGTGCAGTTCGAGCGCCTCGGCGTAGTCGCCGACCAGGTGGTGGTCGAGCCCCAGGTTGTTGATCATCCGCTGGGTGCGCATGTGGGTCCGCCCAAGGCGGGCGGTCATCGCCGCCAAGGTGCGGCGGTCGACCTCCAGCGCCTCCTGGTAGCGCCCCAGCGCCCGCAGGTCGCCCCCGTAGCCCCCAGCGGTGATCAGCGTGTGCACGTGCTCGGCCCCGAACAGCTGCCGCTGTGCGGCCATGGTGGCCTCGTCCAGGCGGTGCGCCTCCAGGTGGCGTCCCTGGGAGCGGAGGGAGTTGGCCCACTCGGCCCGTAGCCGCAGCCGCCGCCAGTCATGCTCGGGCAGCCGGGCGCTCCAGCGCGCGTCCAGGACCTCGGCCAGCTGTTCCGCCTCGACGGGACGCCCACGGCACCACAGGTAGCGGACGAAGTCGACGAACAGGTCGCGCACCTCCGGCTCGTCGGCGGCGTCGGCTCCCGACGGCAGCAGGTGTCGCCAGACCTCCTCCAGGCGTCGCCAGTTGCGCTCCTCGTCGACGTCCGCGCCGATCCGCAGCCGACGCGCGACCAGTAGCGCGTGCGCTCGCCGGACCGTGCCCTCGGACTCGACCGGCCCCAGCCGGGCCAGCGCGGACGCGGCGACTCGGGCGTCGATCCGCAACAACTCGCCTCCCCCGTCCACGAAGAGCAGCCCCAGGGTCTCCAACTCCCCTTGGACGATGGCGAAACTGGCCCAGTCCATGACGTCGGGCCGCAGCTCCTCCAGCTCCCGCAGCAGCCGGTCGTCCCGCAGCAGCCGACGGGCCACGGTGCCGCCGCCGAGGCAGGCGCAGAGCTGGAGCACCCGCAGGGCCGCGGGGGACCGCGCCTCGAGGAGGTCCAAGGTCCGGGCCAGCACGGCCTGCACGGGGTCGGCGGGATCGGCGGGGTCGAGGGAGAGCAGCAGGGTTTGCGGAGTCTCTCCGCTCACGGCCAGGTAGGCGGAGGCCAGGAACAACGCGGGAGCGTGGTCGGCGAGTCGCGCGGCGAGCCGGTCGACCGCACTGCCGGGCGCGGCGTCCGGTCGCCCGAGCAGGCGGCGGGCCGCGGGCCGGTCCAGTCGGCCCACGGGGAGCAGCTCGGCGTGCTCGCCCCAGACGGGCAGCGCGGTGGTCACCAGGACGTGGGCCGGTGTCCCCGGGACCCCTGGCGGGCCGAAGGACTGCCAGTCCAGCGCCTCGGGGTCGTCGGCCCCGTCCAGCACCAGCAGGGAGCGGGCGGGAAGCCCCTCGCGGCCAGCGGGGAGCAGCAGGTGGTAGGCGGCGCGCGCGGCGGCGGGGTCGGCGGCCGGGATCCACCACACCAGGTCGTAGTCGCCCCGGTACCGGTGGGCGAACTCGCGGGCCAGCTCGGTGGCCCCCGCCCCCGGGCGTTCCGCGAGCAGCGCGACGCGACCGCGCACCGCCAGCAGCTCGTGCGTCCGCTCCAGCTCCTCCGCCCGTCCGGTGAAGAAGGGGTTGCGGCCGGGCGCGTTCCACACCGAAGGCGCCCGCCCGGGAAAGCGCGCGGTCCGGGCGACGGGAGACTCGTCGACGGCGAGGTCGGGATCCACGGCCCGGACGAGCATCCGGGCGGCCAACTGCTCGTCCGGCTGCCGCAGGTCGAGCTCCCGCCCCGACCGGGATTCGCCGCCGCAGCGCACCCGCAGCAGGAGAGGCTGTCCGTCCGGACCGGTACGCCCCTCGAGTCCGCGCAGCAGCTGCTCCGCGCCGCCCGCCCAGGGCGGCTCCGACAGCAGGGCCACCACCCGCTGCGCCCCGGCCAGCAGCGCCGCGCCCGGCTCCCGCCCTGGAGCGAGGTCCTGGCCGAGAGCCGGGGCCGGGTCGAGGGCGGGAGCCGGTGCAGGGCCCGGGGCGCGGTCCCAGCCCGGAGCGGAGTCCAAGCCGAGAGCCGGGGCCGAATCAACGGCCGGGCCCGGGGCCGGGTCGAGGGCGGGGCTGGAGGCCGGTGGTGGGCCGGAGGCTGGTGTCGGGTCCGACGCCCGCCGTGCGTCACGGACCGGGGCCGACGACAGCCCCGGAGCCCGTCCCGGGTCCGAGGCCGGCTTCACGTCCAAGCCCGTGGCCCGGTCCCGGCCCGGAGCGGAGTCCGGACCGTGCGCCGGGTCGAGGGGCGGTGTCGGACGCAAAGCGTCCGGTGGGTCCGAGGGCCGGTGCGCGTCCGGGCTCGGGGCCGGGTCGGTGTCCCGGCTCCGGCCCGGCTTCGCGGTGGGGGCCGGTAGCGAGCCCGAGGCGACGGGCGGGTGCGAGGGCCGCCGCGGGTCCGGACCCGGTGCGGCGGTGAGCCTGGGCGGGGCGGCGAACTCGTGGGCTCGGACCTGGAGGCCGGCCGATTCGAGGACCTCCTTCGCCCACTGCGCCCACGCGCGTTCCGCCGTGCCGTGGAGCAGCGCCACGGGGGCGGGGGCGGTGCGTCGGCGCTGGTAGCGGTCGCGCCAGGCGGCGCGGAGGGCCGGGGGCATCGGCGGCAGGCCGCGCACCGCGCCGCCGGTGACGGCGGCGGTGAGCCGCTCGCAGCCGGCGAGCAGCGACTGGGGGTCGCCCGGCTCGTCGCCGAAGACGGCCAGCACCTCCTCGAAGGCGTAGTAGGCGCGGTACGGGAGGGCGGCCGCGTTCCAGTACGCCCGCAGCGCCTCTCCCTCGACGCCCTCGGGAAAGCCCGCGAAGCGGCGTCGGGCCAGGTCGCGGCCCGCCTCGAACCGCTCGTGCTCGCCGCCGTCGACCCGGGTGGGCACGGGCAGCACCCGGACCGGGCGGCCCTGGCCGGCCCGCACCCGGGCGACGTCGTGGGCCACCCCGGCGGCGCCGTCGATGCCCTGACCGCTGAGGGTGAAGCAGACCACCAGGGTGTCCGGGAGTTCGAGCGTGCAGACACCGGCCACGTCGCCGAGACCGGTGCGGCTGTCGATCAGCACGTAGTCGTAGGCCGCCGCCATCGAGTCGCGCAGCGCCTGGAGGAAGTCCGCGCCGTGGTCCCGGCTGTAGAAGAGGTTCCAGTCCAGGTCGGCGAGGGCCTCCGCGTAGGCCGGGCCCTCCTGGCCCGCGCACAGCAGGTCCAGGCGCCCGCGACCGGGGAAGTGCGGCCAGTCGACCCGCAGCACTCGTCCCGAGACGTCGGCGTGACGTGGCGTCAGCTGTCGCAGCTCCGTGCCGGACCAGCGGTACCGGTCCAGCGCGGCACGGAAGTCCGTGACCGCGTCCAGCACGCCGGTGCGGTTGGCGCGTTCGACCGGGTCGAGGAACGGGTGGAAGTACCGCTCCAGGCCGGGCGCTTCGAGGTCCCAGTCGACGGCCAGCACCCGCAGGCCGTCGGCGGCCAGGATCCAGGCGACGTTGGCCAGCGCGGTGGTCCGGCCGGTGCCGCCCTTGTACGAGTAGAAGGTCACGACCTTGCCGCGGCCCGTCGGGCCGTCCCCGGCGGTCACCGGTCCCCTTTCCCGGCCGGGTCGTCGTGCGGGACGCCCGTCGGCCTGAGCCGGGGCAGCCGCTCCCGCGCGGACGGCGCGAAGGCGCTGGGCACCTTCGCCAGGTCCGGCGCCTCGCCCTCCTCGACGACCGTGCGGCCGGCCACCTCCTTGATCCGCTCGGCCAGCAGGTAGACCGTCTCGCGGCGGTCCGGCTTCATCGCGGGGCGTGCCATCAGCGCGTACAGGCCCTGGCTGCGGTAGCTCTCCGGGAAATCCCCGTGCTGGTACTGGAGCCGCCGGACCGGCGGCGGCATCTGCTCCGGCGGGGTCGGCACCCAGCGCACCGGGACGATGGCCGTCGGAGCGGCCCGGCCCGCCTCCACTCCGGCGGCCAGCCGCACGGGGCGGGCGGAGAAGGCGGCCCACTCCTTGCCGCACATCTCGCTGGCGAAGTAGCCGGGCGAGAGCAGGGCCACCAGCACCCGGCACTGGGCGAGTTGCTGGGACAGCCACTGGCCCCAGTCCTCGCCCACCTCGATGGAGCCGTCCATCATGCCGACCGGCACCGTGCCGATGGGCGGGCAGAGCTCACCGAGATGGTCGCTCAGCTCGAAGAAGAGCCGTCGCACCAGCTTGGCCGGACGCCCCAACCGCCGCGACCCTCCGCGCAGCCCCGGGGAGTGCGCGTGGCTCAGGAAGAAGTACGGCCGGTTCACGCCCTCCTGGGCATCCCCGCCGCTCCGACCGTCCCCGCCGTCCCGGCCCTCGCCGTCCGTGCCGTCGAACACCACCGCACCGCACCCCCGACCGGTGTCGAACCTGGGTTCCCATGGTGACCCAGTCCGGGATGTGACGGAACATCGTCTCCTCATCCCGGTGCGGCGGCCGGCCGGTTCAGGGGCAGAGGCGCTCCACCCGCCAGCCCGTCGGGGCGGTGGGGTCGGCGTCGTAGCGGAGCCGGTCGTGGAGGCGGTTCTCGCGGCCCTGCCAGAACTCCACCGAGGTCGGCGCGACCCGGAAGCCGCCCCAGAACGGCGGGACGGGGACGCCCTCGCCCTCGGGGTACCGGGTGACCAGGTCCGCGTAGCGACGCTCCAGCTCCTCCCGCGAGCCGACCGGACGGGACTGCTCGCTGGCCCAGGCGCCGAGCTGGGAGCCGTGCGGGCGGGAGCGGAAGTAGCCGGCCGTCTCGTCGCGGCCGACGCGGGTCGCGGTGCCGGCGACGATGACCTGGCGGGCGATCGGGTGCCACGGGAAGAGCAGTGCGACGTGCGGGTTGTCCGCGATGTCGCGGCCCTTGCGGCTCTCGTAGTTCGTGTAGAAGACGAAGCCGCGCTCGTCGTAGCCCTTGAGCAGCACGGTGCGCATGCTGGGCCGGCCGGCCTCGTCCACCGTGGAGACGATCATCGCGTTCGGCTCGTCGACGCCGGCGTGCTGCGCGTCGACGAACCAGCGGGTGAACTGCTGGACCGGGTCCGCGGCGAGTTCCGCCTCCAGCAGGCCCTCGGCCCGGTACTGGCGGCGCATGTCCGCGGGGTCGGCATGGCTGAGCGGCGCGAGGGGCCCGTGGTCCGGCGCAAGAGGAGCATCCGATGCGTGCACGCCGCCATCATCCCAGGCCGCGCCGGACAGCTGGGCTGAACGGACCGGGAAGATCGTCCGACGAGTAGGCGGCCGAACCGTCATGCGCGCGGGACGCACCGGGGCGAGCATGGATTCTCTCGACGTCGAGAGAGTATCGTGGCCGCGCTCCGTCGACGAGGCCGGCAGCAACAGGTGAATACGACGCGTGTGCAGGGCATCACCGACGTGGGATCTGGCGCGATGCACCCAGTGCCTGAGAGGCTGACACCGCGTGCCACGCGCGCCGCAACGCCACCCGCGCAACCGCGCGGCAACAAAAACAGAGACGACTTGGCCACACCACCAAGCCTTCCGCCGATCCGACCGGCCAGAACCGACCGGTCAGAACAGATCTGAGGAGCCGCCTGATGTCCGACTTCGTACCCGGACTCGAAGGAGTCGTTGCGTTCGAGACGGAGATCGCCGAACCCGACAAGGAGGGCGGCTCCCTCCGCTACCGCGGTGTCGACATCGAGGAGCTCGTCGGGCACGTCTCCTTCGGCAACACCTGGGGCCTCCTGGTCGACGGCAAGTTCAACCCGGGCCTGCCCCCGGCCGAGCCGTTCCCGATCCCGGTCCACTCCGGGGACATCCGCGTCGACGTCCAGTCCGCGCTGGCCATGCTCGCCCCGGTGTGGGGTCTGCGTCCGCTGCTCGACATCAGCGCCGAGCAGGCCCGTGACGACCTCGCCCGCGCCGCGGTCATGGCCCTGTCCTACGTGGCCCAGTCGGCCCGCGGCCAGGGTCTGCCGATGGTCCCGCAGAGCGAGATCGACAAGGCCGAGACCATCGTCGAGCGCTTCATGATCCGCTGGCGCGGCGAGCCGGACCCGAAGCACGTCAAGGCCGTCGACGCGTACTGGACCTCCGCGGCCGAGCACGGCATGAACGCCTCGACGTTCACCGCCCGCGTCATCGCCTCCACCGGCGCGGACGTGGCCGCCGCCCTGTCCGGCGCCGTCGGCGCCATGTCCGGCCCGCTGCACGGCGGCGCTCCGTCCCGCGTGCTCGGCATGATCGAGGACATCGAGCGGAGCGGCGACGCGGTCGCCTACGTCAAGAACGCCCTCGACAAGGGCGAGCGCCTGATGGGCTTCGGCCACCGCGTCTACCGCGCCGAGGACCCGCGCGCCCGCGTGCTGCGCCGCACGGCCCAGGAGCTGGACGCCCCGCGCTTCGAGGTGGCCGCCGCGCTGGAGAAGGCCGCCCTGGAGGAGCTGCACGCGCGTCGCCCCGACCGCGTCCTCGCCACCAACGTCGAGTTCTGGGCCGCCATCGTGCTGGACTTCGCCGAGGTCCCGGCGCACATGTTCACCTCGATGTTCACCTGCGCCCGCACCGCCGGCTGGTCGGCCCACATCCTGGAGCAGAAGCGCACCGGCCGCCTGGTCCGCCCCTCGGCCCACTACATCGGCCCGGGCACGCGCAGTGTCAGCACGATCGAGGGCTACGAGTCCATCTCGCACTGACGATCGGATCCGCCCGGCGGACCGCCGCACCTGTCCAGGGGCGCGCGGAGCTGTTCTTCCCAGTTCCCTGCGCCCCTGAGGTGCCACCGAGCACCGTCTCACTCGACGGACTCTCCACCTCCACGCAGCAGCCAGCCGATACGCTTCCCTCGTGGCTGATATCCAGATCCCCGCTGACATCAGGCCCGCTGACGGCCGTTTCGGCGCAGGTCCGTCCAAGGTCCGGCCGGAGGCGCTCGGCGCCCTCGCCGCCGCCGGTGACTCTCTGCTCGGCACCTCCCACCGCCAGGCCCCGGTGAAGAACCTGGTCAAGCGCGTGCGCGAGGGCATCAGCAGCCTCTTCTCCCTGCCGGAGGGCTACGAGGTCGTCCTCGGCAACGGCGGATCCACCGCCTTCTGGGACATCGCCGCCTTCGGGCTGGTCGAGAACAAGTCCCAGCACCTGAACTTCGGCGAGTTCTCCTCCAAGTTCGCCGGCAGCGTCAAGGCCGCGCCGTGGCTGGCGGAGCCCACCGTGATCAAGTCGGAGCCCGGCACGCACCCGCTGCCGCAGGCCGAGGCCGGGGTCGACGTGTACGCGCTGACCCACAACGAGACCTCGACCGGCGTGGCCATGCCGATCCGCCGCGTCGCGGGCGCCGACGAGGGCGCGCTGGTGCTGGTGGACGCCACCTCCGGGGCCGGCGGCCTGCCGGTGGACATCACCGAGTCGGACGTCTACTACTTCGCGCCGCAGAAGTCCTTCGCCTCCGAGGGCGGGCTGTGGATCGCGGTGTTCTCCCCCGCCGCGCTGGAGCGCGCCGCGCGCGTCGCGGCCTCCGGCCGCTACATCCCGCCGTTCTTCGACCTGCCGACGGCCATCGACAACTCGTCGAAGGACCAGACGTACAACACCCCGTCCATCTCCACGCTGTTCCTGCTCGCGGACCAGCTGGACTGGATGAACGGCAACGGCGGTCTCGCGTTCACCACCGGCCGCACCGCGGACTCCTCGTCGCGCCTGTACACCTGGGCCGAGAAGTCCTCCTACGCGACCCCGTTCGTCGCCAACCCGGCCGAGCGCTCGCAGGTCATCGGCACGATCGACTTCGACGAGGCGATCGACGCCGCCGCGGTCGCCAAGGCGCTGCGCGCCAACGGCATCGTGGACACCGAGCCCTACCGCAAGCTGGGCCGCAACCAGCTGCGCATCGCGATGTTCCCGGCCGTCGACCCGGCCGACGTCGAGGCGCTGACGGCCTGCGTCGACTACGTGATCGAGCAGCTGTAGTCGGGACGACACGCTGGGCATGCGTGAAGGGGCGGGCCGTGCGGCCCGCCCCTTCGGCGTTCCCGGCGTCCCCGGGCACGCCCGGGGACGCCCCGGGATCAGGTGTGCGCGACCGGCAGGCTCAGCCCGAGGCTCGCGACGGTCTGGGTGACCACGGCGAGCAGGTCGGTGACGGTCGCGGTGAGGGCCGTCGTCACCTTGCTCACGTCCAGCGAGGTCAGCGCGCTCACCAGGTTGGTGACGTCGCCCTGGAGCTTGGTCAGCGCGTCGCCGACGGCGTCCGCGGGCCCGGTCCCCTGGACCTCGCGGCCGGTGACCGGCACGCTCGTCACGGGGATGGACTTCTGCAGGTTGGTGACGGCGGTGGTGACCTTGGCCGCGGCCGCCTGGACGTCGGCGGCGGAGGGCGCCGGCTTGGCGCTGGCCATCGCGGTGAGCTGACTGATGGCGCCCTGCACGGCACCGAGGTTGCCGAGCACAGTGAGCGCGGTGGAGGGGTCTGCCGCCGGCACGACGGCGCCGGGCTGCGTCACGGGCTGGGTCACGGGCTGGGTCGAGCTGCCGACGGGCTGGGGTGCGGCCTCCGCGGTCGCCACGAGCGAGCTGCCCGCCAGGACGGCGGCGAGCGTGGCACCGGCGATCACGGAGTGGACGCGATTGAAACGCATGAGCGTGACTTCCCTAACTGATAAAGGGGGTTGGTCGGACACGCTCAAACGTCGCCCAGCTCGTCACTCCCGGCAACGCGGGAGATCCGAACGGTTATCACCCGTACGGCTAGCGCAAGGCCGCGCCGATCACCACGGCGATCAGGAGCAGCACCAATGCACCGGTGACGATGCGCGTTCTGGTCTTGGGATCCACGCGTTCAGCCTATCCCCCGTCTGCCACCGGTCAGCGCCCGGTGGACCCCCGCACGACGAGGTGCGTCGGCAGCGGCGCGGGCTCCGGAACGGGTTCGACGGTGTCCCGGGCGCCGATCGCGGTGAGCAGCCTCACGCCCGCCGCGCCCAGGCGCTCACCCGGGAGGTCGACGGTGGTGAGCGCCGGCGAGAAGAGCGGCGCCGCGACGATGTTGTCGATGCCGACGACCGAGAGGTCCTCCGGGATGCGCAGGCCCAGCTCCGCGGCGACGTGGTAGACGCCGGCCGCGACCACGTCGTCGTCGCAGACGACGGCGCGGGGGCGGCCCTCCGCGTCGGCGAGCAGGACGCGCGCGGCGGCTCGGGCGGCCTCCAGGCCGCCGTTCACCGAGACCCCGACCTCCGCCACCCGGGCTCCCGCCGCCGCGGCCTCGAAGCCGGCCTGGCGGGCGCGGAAGGTGTGCGCGGACTCGACGGAGCGCAGATGGCCCAGCCGCTCGTGGCCGAGTTCGCGCAGATGGGCGACGGCGGCGGCCATGCCCGCGCCGACGTCGAGCTGCTGGGTGCGGCGGCGCGGATGCCCGGCGCTGAGGGCCGGGTCGGCGTCGAGGTAGACGACGGGGACGTCGTCGGGGAGGTCGCCGCCCAGCTGGCTGTCGTCCGGGGAGCAGATCAGCAGGCCGTCGTACTGGCCGCCGCGCGCGGCACGGGCCAGCGCCGCGTGGTCCCAGCCGGAGGAGACGACGACGGACAGGCCGCCGTCACCGGTCTCGGCGGATCCGACCTGTGCCGCCTCGGTCTGCGCGCCCGCGAGCACGCGGGCGAAGAAGGGTCCGAGGATGTTGGGCACCGCGAGCAGCAGCAGCCCGGTACGGCCGAGCCGCAGTTGGCGTCCGGCGGCCTGGGGGGCGTAGCCGAGCTCGGCGGCGGCGGCCAGCACCCGGTCGCGCGTGGCCTCGGAGACGCGGTGCGCGGCCGCGCCGGAGCCCCTCCCGGACCCGGAGAAGACCAGCGAGACGGTGGCCTGGGACACCCCGGCGCGTTCGGCGACGTCGCGCCCGGTCGGACGGCGGTTCACCCGCGGTGCTCGGAGCGGGCTACTTCTGCTCGGCGCGGACCGCGTCGTCGAGCGCGTCCTCGGCGGCGTTCTGCGCGGCGATGCGGGCGCTCATGGACTTCTTGTTCGTCTTGCGCCGCTCGATGCCGCCGGTGATCTGCTGGGACATCGCGTCGCGCTGCCGGCTCAGCACGACGAAGCTGATCGGCGCGGAGACGAGGCCGGCGATGATCAGCAGCAGGAAGACCCCGGAGGCGCCGGCCGTCACCGGCAGCACGCCGACGTGCGCGAGCACCAGAGCGATCAGGAAGCAGGCCAGGAAGATGCTGGCCCGCATCGCGCTGTAGCGGAGGGTGGCGTGCGACTTGGCGCTCACGGCACGGATTCTCTTTCCCTACGGGGTCCCTACGGGAGGGCAATACCCAACAAGTGAAGCACGCCGCCCGGGGCGATCTTCACAGGGCTGTGGACAACCCTGGAAGCACGCCCCGGAAGCACGCCCCGGAAGCGAACCCCAGGCGCGCACCTCGGGCGCGCGCGTCAGAAGCGCATCGGCTGCGGCGCCTCGCGGCGGGACGCGTCCGGGCCCGGGTACTCGCGGATGATCTCGTAGCGGGTGTTCCGCTCGACGGGGCGGAAGCCCGCGTCGCGGATCAGGTCCAGCAGGTCGTCGCGGGTCAGCTTGTTCGGCGTGCCGAAGCCGTCCGCGTCGTGGGTGATCTTGTATTCGACGACCGAGCCGTCCATGTCGTCCGCGCCGTGGTTCAGCATCAGCTGGGCGCCGGCCAGGCCGTGCATCACCCAGAAGACCTTGACGTGCGGCACGTTGTCGAAGAGCAGCCGGGAGACCGCGAAGGTGCGGATCATGTCCGCGCCGGTGGCCATGGTGGTGCGGGCCTGCAGCGTGTTGCGGATCTTGCCGTCGCGCGAGTCGTGGAAGTCGTGCTGGTAGCGCAGCGGGATGAAGACCTGGAAGCCGCCGGTCTCGTCCTGCAGCTCGCGCAGCCGCAGCACGTGGTCCACGCGGTGGCGCGGCTCCTCGACGTGGCCGTAGAGCATGGTGCTGGGCGTCTTGAGGCCCTTGGAGTGCGCCAGACGGTGGATGCGCGACCAGTCCTCCCAGTGGGTGTCGTGGTCGACGATGTGCTGGCGCACCTCCCAGTCGAAGATCTCCGCGCCGCCGCCGGTCAGCGACTCCAGACCGGCGTCGATCAGCTCGTCGAGGATCTCGTCGGCGGACAGGCCCGAGATCTTCTCGAAGTGGTGGATCTCGGTGGCGGTGAACGCCTTCAGCGCGACGTTCGGCAGCGCCTCCTTCAGGGCGCGCAGCGAACGCGGGTAGTACCGCCAGGGCAGCGTCGGGTGCAGGCCGTTGACGATGTGCAGCTCGGTCAGCTGGTCGTTCTCCATCGCCTTGGCGAGCTTGACCGCCTCCTCGATGCGCATCGTGTAGGCGTCCTTCTCGCCCGGCTTGCGCTGGAACGAGCAGTAGGCGCAGGACGCGGTGCAGACGTTCGTCATGTTCAGGTGACGGTTGACGTTGAAGTGGACGACGTCGCCGTTCTTCTGAGTCCGCACGTGGTGGGCGAGCCCGCCGAGCCAGGCCAGGTCGTCGGTCTCGTACAGCGCGATCCCGTCCTCGCGGGTGAGCCGCTCCCCGGCGTAGACCTTCGCCTCCAGCTCGCGCTTCAGCCCTGCGTCCATCCGAGTCCCGCCTCCATCAGCGCGTTGAACAATCCGTACGAGCCTACGCCCCCGTCGGCCGGGTCGGTCGCAGGGGCACCCCGGCGACCACCCGGGCGGTCACCGGCCGGTCACATCGCCAGGATCCTCGCCAGCAGCGCCGGTTCCACGTTCCCGCCGCTCACCACCGCCGCGAAACGGCTGCCGGGCAGCTCCTCGCCGTGGAAGAGGTACGCGGCCGTCGCCACCGCGCCCGAGGGCTCGGCGACCAGTCGGCCGCGGCGGGCCAGGACGGCCACCGCCTCGGCGATCTCCTCCTCCGACACCGTCACGATGTCGTCCACGTACGCCTGCACGTGCTCCCAAGGGAGTTCGCCCAGCGAGGTGGTGCGCAGGCCGTCGGCGATCGTGCGGTAGGTGTCCGCGTGCGGCCAGGTGCGCCGCTCGCCTGCGCGGAAGCTCTCCGCCGCGTCGCCGGCGAGCGCGGGCTCGACGCCGATGATCCTCACGCCGGGCGTGGTGAGCTTCAGGGCCGTCGCGACGCCGCTGATCAGCCCGCCGCCGCTGACGGGGACCAGCACGGTCTGCAGGTCGAGGTCGAGCGCCGCGGCGTCGTCGGAGATCTCCAGGCCGGTGGTGCCCTGGCCGGCGATGACGTACGGGTCGTCGTACGGCGGCACCCAGACGTAGCCGTGACGCTCCACCAGCTCCCTGGGCAGGTCGTCGCGCTGCGTCATGTCGACGAGGATCACCTCGGCTCCGTAGGAGCGGGTGTTCTCGACCTTCACCTCGGGCGAGGTGTCCGGCATGACGATGACGGCCTTGATGCCGAGCTCCCGGGCCGCGTAGGCGACGGCCTGGGCGTGGTTGCCGCTGGACTGGGCGACCACGCCCCGCGCCCGCTCCTCCGCCGTCAGGGCGGCCAGGCGGTTGTAGGCGCCGCGGATCTTGAACGCGCCGGTGGGCTGGAGGTTCTCCGGCTTCAGGTGCAGCGATCCCCACGGGCGGTCGGCCCACGGGCAGGGCATCAGCGGGGTGCGCACCGCGACCCCGGCGATCCGTCGCTGGGCCTCGCGCAGTTCGTCCAGTGTCACCAGGGCCATGTGGGGATCACGCCTTCCGTGTGGCGTCCGTGAACTCGGTGTCGGGCAGCTCGACCGCCCGGTTCTCCCACTTGGTGGAGAGCACGACGGTGGTACGGGTGCGGGCCACGCCCTTGGTGCCGGAGAGGCGCTTCACGATCGACTCCAGGCCGTCCACGTTGGGCACCCGGACCTTGAGCATGTAGGAGTCGTCACCCGCGATGAACCAGCAGTCCTCGACGTCGGGCAGGTCGCGCAGACGCCCGGCGACGTCCTCGTGGTCCGCGGCGTCGGTCAGCTGGAGGCCGATCAGGGCGGTGACGCCCAGGCCCAGCGAGGCCGGGTTCACCGTGGCGCGGTAACCGGTGATGACCCCCGCCTGTTCGAGACGGTTGATCCGGTCGGTGACACTGGGGCCCGACAGGCCGACGAGCCGCCCCAGCTCGGCGTAGGAGGCGCGCCCGTTCTCGCGCAGCGCCTGAATGAGCTGCCTGTCCACCGCGTCCATGGTCGAAAACCTGGCCTTCCAATCGTTGGGGAACCTGCCGACAGTATCCGGAATCCAAAACTCCAGCCCGATGCGGCCCCCGGTTCGCAAAGAAGATACTCCGACGAGGTGACCTCCATCACGTCGAGGTGGCGCCGCTCCCCAGTTCACCCGCCCAGCGGAGGTACAGCCGGTGCTCCACCCCGACCGCGTCGAGCACGCGTCCGGCGACGAAGTCCACGAGCTGCTGGACACTGGCCGAGCCCGCGTAGAAGCCCGGCGAGGCGGGCATCACGATCGCCCCTTGGGCGTCGAGGTCGGCGAGTTGACGCAGGGTCACCCCGGTGAGCGGGGTCTCCCGGACGCACAGCACGAGCGGCCGGCGCTCCTTGAGGGTGACGCTGGCGACGCGTTGCAGCAGGTCCTTGCTCAGGCCGATCGCGATCCCGGCGACGGCGGCGGCGCTGCACGGGACCACGATCATCCCTTTGGCGGGATAGGAGCCGCTGGACGGCCCCGCGGCGAAGTCGCCGGCCGTCCAGTAGCGCACGTCTTCCAGCTCGAACGGCTCGGGCTTGCCCCGGTCCAGCGGCCGCTCCAGCCACTCCCGCAGGTCCTCGCGCCAGTGCGCGTCCCGGAACGGGATCCCCGTCTCGTCGATCAACGTCAACCGCGCCGCGCGGCTGACCACCACGTCCACGGCCTCCCCGGCCCCGAGCAACCCCCGGATCACCGCCGCCGCATACGGCGTCCCGGACGCCCCCGTCACCCCGACCACCCACGGCTCACGCTTCACGCCATCGACCCTAACGGGCGAGCCGCCGAACGGCGTCCGAGCACCGGCCGCGCACGGTTACGGGGTGAGCCCGCGCAGGACGAGGTCCAGCAGGGCGAAGCAGAAGAGCGAGATCCCGACGAAACCGTTCACCTGGAAGAAGGCGCGGTTGAGTCGGCTCAGGTCGCCCGGACGGACGATGGAGTGCTCGTAGACGAAGGCGACGCTCACCACCGCCAGGCCCATCCAGAACGCCCAGCCGGCGGCCGTCAGCCACGCGTACCAGCCGAGCAGCAGCATGGTGACCACGTGGGCGGTGCGGGCGCCGTAGAGGGCCTTGGCGACGCCGAAGCGGGCCGGGACGGAGCGGACGCCGTCGGCGCGGTCGGCCATGACGTCCTGGCAGGCGAAGATCAGGTCGAAGCCGCCGATCCAGACGCCGACCGCCAGGCCCAGCACGCAGGCCTCCCAGGACCAGGCGCCGGTGACCGCGATCCACGCGCCGACCGGGCCCATGGCCTGGGCCAGGCCCAGGATCGCGTGCGGGAAGTCGGTGAACCGCTTGCCGTACGGATAGATCACCATCGGGATCACCGCGATCGGCGCCAGCGCCAGGCACAGCGGGTTCAGCAGCGCGGCGGCGGCCAGGAAGACCACCAGCGCGACCGCCGAGCCCGTGTAGGCCGTCCGCAGCGACACCGCGCCGGTGACCAGCTCACGCCCGGCCGTGCGCGGGTTCCGCGCGTCGATCTCGCGGTCGATGATCCGGTTCGCGGCCATGGCGAACGTCCGCAGGCCGACCATGCACAGCGTGACCAGCAGCAGCTGGACCCAGTGCACGTGCCCGTCCTGGAGGAACATCGCCGTGAGCGCGGCGATGTAGGCGAAGGGCAGCGCGAAGACCGAGTGCTCGATCATCACCAGCCGGAGGAACGCCTTCGTCCTGCCGATCTCCGGCGTCACGACAGCCGTCGTCATGAGAGCCCGTACTCCTTCCAGCGCTGGTCCACGAGCGAGGCCGTGGCCGGGTCCGAGAGGACCATCTCGGGCCACCCGCCGTCGCGGGTGTAGCCCTCCTCGGGGAGCTTGCGGGTCGCGTCGATGCCCGCCTTGCCGCCCCAGAACTGCTGGTAGGAGGCATGGTCGAGATGGTCGACCGGCCCCTCCACCACGGACAGGTCCCGGCTGTAGTCCACGTTGCCGAGGGCCCGCCAGGCCACCTCGTGGTAGTCGTGGACGTCGCAGTCGGAGTCCACCACGATGATCAGCTTGGTCAGCGACATCATGTGGGCGCCCCAGATCGCGTGCATGACCTTCTGGGCGTGCTTGGGGTACTTCTTGTCGATCGAGACGATCACGCAGTTGTGGAAGCCGCCCGCCTCGGGCAGGTCGTAGTCGACGATGTCCGGCACGATCACCTTCAGCAGCGGCAGGAAGAACCGCTCGGTGAACTTGCCCAGCGGCCCGTCCTCGGTCGGCGGGCGGCCGACCACGATCGACTGGAGGATCGGGCGGCGGCGCATCGTCACGCAGTCGATGGTCAGCGCCGGGAACGGCTCCTGCGGGGTGTAGAAGCCGGTGTGGTCGCCGAACGGCCCCTCGGGCAGCATCACCTCCGGGTCCAGCCAGCCCTCCAGCACCACCTCGGCGTCGGCCGGGACCTGGAGCGGGACGGTCTTGCAGTCGACCATCCTGACCCGCTCGCCGCCGACGAAGCCCGCGAACAGGTACTCGTCGATGTCCCCCGGCAGCGGCGCGGTCGCCGCGTAGGTGACGGCCGGCGGACAGCCGAAGGCGATGGCGACCGGCAGCTTCTCGCCGCGCTTCGCGGCGACGGCGGCGTGGTTGCGGCTGTCCTTGTGGATCTGCCAGTGCATGCCGATCGTGCGCCTGTCGTGGCGCTGGAGGCGGTACAGACCGAGGTTGCGGACGCCCGTGTCCGGGTCCTTGGTGTGGGTCAGGCCCAGGTTGAAGAACGACCCGCCGTCCTGCGGCCAGGTGAACAGCGCCGGCAACTGCATCAGGTCCACGTCGTCGCCGGTGAGCACGACCTCCTGGACCTTGGCCTCTCCCGGCTTCACCTTCTTCGGCGGCACGTGCGTCATCCCGGCCAGCTTGCCGAACGCCTCGCGCACCCCGGTGAAGCCGTGCGGCAGTTCGGGCTTGAGCAGCCCGGCGATCTTCTCGCCGATCTCGTCGGCGGACGTCAGGCCCAGCGCCTTGGCCAGCCGCCGCTCGGTGCCGAAGACGTTCATGGCCAGCGGCATCGCCGAGCCCTTGACGTTCTCGAAGAGCAGCGCCGGTCCCTTGGCCTTCTGGACCCGGTCGACGATCTCACCGACCTCCAGGTACGGGTCGACCTCCACCTTGACGCGCTTGAGGTCGCCGTCGCGCTCCAGCGCCCGGAGGAAGGACCGTAGATCGTCGTAAGCCATGGTGCTCAGTATCCGTCACGGCATGGTGGCGCCATTCTCCGGGGCGGGGCCCGGAACGCGTGTCGCCGGGCCTCGGGCCGGTTCGGGCGGGGCGGGCCGAGGCATCGTAAGGGCATGCCCACTCTCGACTACCGCGCACTTCTCTCCGTCGCCGTCGACGAGGCCCGCCGCGGCCTCGCCGAGGGCGGCATCCCCATCGGCGCGGCGCTGTTCGGTCCCGACGGCGAGCTGCTGGGCGCGGGCCACAACCGCCGCGTCCAGGACGGGGACCCGTCCATGCACGCCGAGACGGCCGCGTTCCGCGCGGCCGGACGCCTGCGCGGCTACCGCGGCACCACGATGGTGACCACGCTCTCCCCCTGCTGGTACTGCTCGGGCCTGGTCCGCCAGTTCGGCATCGGCCGCGTCGTCGTCGGCGAGGCGAGGACGTTCCACGGCGGGCACGACTGGCTCTCCGAACACGGGGTCGAGATCGTCCTGCTGGACGACCAGGACTGCGTCGGGCTGATGACGGACTTCATCCGCGACCACCCGGACCTCTGGTACGAGGACATCGGCGAGTAACCGTTCAGGGGCGCGAGGCTCTGCCGATGTGCGGCTCCGCCGCGTGGGCGCGACAAGCCACCCACCCATGTGGCAGGCCGAACGCGCAGGGCCGTCCTCATGCCGGTGGTTTCTCGCGCAGTTCCCCGCGCCCCTTGAGGCTGCGCCTCCTGGAGCAGGTCAGCTGTGGCCGAGCTCCTCGGCGGGGGTGCTCTCCTCGACGGAGCCGCCGGAGCGGTCCGGGTGGAGCGGGAGGGGTTCGAGGCTGAGCTCGTCCAGGACCGGCGGGGCCGGCACCGTCGGGGCCGGCATGACCGCCGCCTCGGAGTGCGCGCCGCAGCCGTACGCCAGCGAGACGATGCGGCCGTCCGCCGGGCTGAACTCGTTCGAGCAGACGCCGAAGGCCTGGCTGAGCGAACCGCCCAGCGGGACCATGAAGCCGCACGAGACGCACGCCGCCGGCGCCGCCTGTGCCATCGGCGAGTGCGCGCCGAACTCCTTCTCCCAGCGGTCCGCCGCCAGGTTGAGGCCCAGTCGGCTCAGCACCCGGGCGCGGCCCATGCCCAGCTCGTCCGCGACGGACGCGATCTCGGCTCGCTCGCTCTCGGACGCGACCGCGACGCGGTCGCCACTCGGTTCGATGGCCACGTCCTCGCCGGCGATGCCGGAGAGACGGTCCTCCGCGAGGACCGAGTTCGGCGCGGGCTCGTCGTCACCGGAGTAGCCGGGCTCCAGGCGCAGGTCGTCCGCCTCGGTGGGGAGCAGGTCGCCGGGGCCGAGGTCGCCGGGGCGCAGGCGCTCGCTCCACGGCACCCACTCGGGCGCGATCAGCGCCTCCGGGCCGGGCAGCAGCACCGTTTCGTCGAGCGTGACCTGCTTGGCGCGCGCGGCGCGGGTCACGGTGACGGCCCAACGCCAGCCGCGGTAGGCCTTCTCGGTGGTGGCGAAGTAGTGCGTGACCACACGGTCGCCCTCGACGTCGAAGCCGAGGTGCTCGCCGACGGCGGTCGCGCCGGCCGCCGCGACGGCCGCGTGCCGTGCGAACTCCACGGCCTCGGCGCACAGGCGGTCAGGGGTACGGCTTCGCGTCGTCGCAGCACTCATCACGGACTGATTCTCTCCCAACCATCGTCGCGGCCATAACCACGGGTGAACCACGGATTCCGCACCACCGCCGGGGCGGCGGGCTGCGCGCGGTACCGGTCGGACTCCTATTCTTGCCGAACGGCCGGTCCCGTGTCCCGCGCGGACGCGGAACCCGGTGCCGAAAGTACCGCGCCGCGCACCGCGCCAAGTGCCACGCCTTCTCTTTCCCGTCGTGCACCATGGGAGATATGGCCGATGCGGGAGTGGGCAAGGCACGGCGTGCGGCGTCCTCCGTGCACCGCTTCGCCTCGGCTGCGGCGGTGCGCACCGGCAAGGTCGCCAACGCCACCGGACGGCGGATCCGGCGGGCGACATCCGCCGAGGGCGCGGGCGAGTCGGGCCTGGCCAAGCTGATCGAGCTGCACGCGGTGAACTCCGCCGGCGACATGATGATCACGGTGGCGTTGGCGTCCACCATCTTCTTCTCCGTGCCGACGCACGAGGCGCGCGGGCGCGTCGCGCTGTACCTGCTGATCACGATGGCGCCGTTCGTCCTCCTCGCACCGGTCATCGGCCCGATGCTGGACCGGATCCCGAGCGGCCGGCGCGCCGCGATGGCGGGCAGCCTGCTGGCCCGGGCTGGGCTGGCCTGGATGATGACGGGCGCCATCGCAGGAGCAAGCCTGGAGATCTACCCCCTGGCTCTGGGCGTGCTGGTCGCCTCGAAGGCGTACGGGGTGGTCCGCAGCGTCGTCGTGCCACGACTGAAACCGCCGCAGCTGCCGCTGGTGAAGGCGAACTCGAGAGTCTCGCTCGCCGGGCTGCTGTCGACCGGCGTCGCGGCGGGGGTCGGCGGGGTGCTGCACCTGATCGGCCCGGACTGGCCGCTGCGCGGCGCCTTCCTGATCTACATCGTCGGCGCCGGGCTGGCGTTCGCGCTGCCCCACACCGTGGACGTGGCCAAGGGCGAGGAGCGTGCCGTCCTGCACGCGGAGGCCACCCCGGAGGACGGCACCAAGGTCGGGCTGCGGACGGTCGGGCCCGGCGTGGTGCTGGCGCTGGGGGCGGAGAGCGCGCTGCGTGTGCTGTTCGGCTTCCTCACCTTCTTCCTCGCCTTCCTGGTGCGCGAGCATCCGCTGGCGGGCCTGCCGGCCACCGCCTCGCTGGGCCTGGTGGCCGCCGCGCTCGGCATCGGGAACACCCTCGGCACGGTCGTCGGCGCGTGGATGCGCACGAAGGGCCCTGAGACGCTCGTCACGTTGATGGTCGCACTCGCGTTCGTTTCCTCGCTGGCCGCCGCGCTCTTCTTCGGCGCCCTCACGGTCGTGCTGCTCGCCTTCGTCTCCGGCTTCGCCCAGTGCATGGGGAAGGTGGGCCTGGACGCGCTGATCCAGCGCGACGTGCCGGAGGCCGTCCGGACCTCGGCGTTCGCCCGTTCGGAGACGGTCGTCCAGCTGACCTGGGTGATCGGCGGCGGCCTCGGGATCGTGCTGCCGCTGGTCGGCGAGGTCGGCATGGCCACGGCCGCCGTGCTGATGGGGGTCGCCCTGGTGTGGACCGTCCGGACCCGGATCACCCTGCGGCCGCGGCACGCGACGGCAGCCCCCGACGTGGCGTGATCGCCGCGGGACGATAGCCTGCCACCATGAGTCTCAACCGCGGTGTCGCCGCCCTTGGAGCCGTCGCCGTCGTGGGCGCCGCGACGCTCGGTATCACGCTTCCGATCGCCGCCCACTACGCGCCCTCGGTCGCCCGGGTCTCGGTCGTGGCCGGCTCCCACTGGACGCAGGTCGCCCCCCTCGCCAACTGCTACGACGGCGGCAAGGCCCTCACCACGGCCACGCAGGCCAAGTGCAGCGCGTCGATCAAGGCCGCCCTCAGCGACGACAAGAAGATCCCGACCGCGATCGTCCCGAGCGCGAACGGCAACTTCGGCATCAACGTCGACCAGCCCGTCACCAAGAACGGCTGGGTGGCGCGCGACGGCAGCGGCTTCGTGGTCCAGCACACGACCAACGCCTACGCGGGCCCGCTGTCGATCTCCCAGGTGCTGACGACTCAGGACCCGACCACGGGTCAGACCACCACGTCCAACACCGGTCCGCTGCTGATCGTCGAGACGGACAAGGACGGCAAGAACATCTACGGCGAGTGGCTGCTCCAGCTCAAGGTCGACGGCAGCTGACCCCGCGTCCGGCCTCGTGACCTCCTCGCGGATCCTCGTGGTCACCGCCGTCGCTCCCGAAGCGGCGGCGGTGCTGCGTGGTGCGGGCGCGGCACTGCCGCACGCCGGCCAGGTCGAGCGGACGCTGCCCGGCGGATACGCCCTGACGGCCCTCGGCCCGGTGGACGTGGTGGTCGGCGGCGTCGGCCCCGCGGCGGCCGCCGCGGCCACCGCAACGGCGCTCGCGCTCGCTCCGACGGCCTACGGCCTCGTCGTCTCCGCCGGCATCGCGGGCGGCTTCGCGCCCGCCGCGCCGATCGGCTCCGCCGTCGTCGCCGAGGCGGTCGTCGCCGCGGATCTGGGCGCGGAGACGCCCGAGGGGTTCTCGGACGTCACCGAGCTGGGCTTCGGACGGGTCCGACACGCCTGCGCCTTCGTCGATCCCGTGCTCCGCCGCCTGCGCGACGCCGGGCTCCCCGCGGCCACCGGCCCCGTCCTGACGGTCTCCACCGTCACCGGCAGCGCGGAGCGCGCCGCGGAACTGCTGCGCCGTCACCCCGGCGCGGTGGCCGAGGCCATGGAGGGCTTCGGGGTCGCCGAGGCGGCGGCCGGGCACGGCGTCCCCGTGCTGGAGCTGCGCACGGTCTCCAACGCCGTCGGCCCGCGCGACCGCGCCGCCTGGCGCATCGGCGAGGCGCTGGACGCCCTGGCGGGCGTCTTCACGCGGCTGCCGTACGAGACACTGATCCGGTGACTTCTTCCAACCCGGCCCTCAGTATCGCCTTCTCCCCCTGCCCGAACGACACCTTCGTCTTCCACGCCTGGGCCGACGGCCTGGTCGCGGGGGCGGTGCCGCCCGAGGTCACCTTCGCCGACATCGACATCACCAACGGCCTGGCCGAGCGCGGCGAGCTCGACGTCCTGAAGATCTCCTACGCGCAGCTGCCGTGGGTCCTTTCCGAGTACGCCCTGCTGCCGTGCGGCGGCGCGCTGGGCCGCGGCTGCGGCCCGCTGGTCCTCACCGGCCCCGACGCCTCCCCCGAGCCCACGGCGCTGCGCGGCGCCACCGTCGCCGTCCCGAGCGAGCGCTCCACCGCCTACCTGCTGTTCCGCCTCTGGGCGGCGCAGGCCGTCCCCGGCGGCCTCGGCGAGATCGTGGTCATGCCGTTCCACGAGATCATGCCGGCGGTGCGCGACGGCAAGGTCGACGCCGGGCTCGTCATCCACGAGGCGCGGTTCACCTACCAGAACTACGGCCTGCGGTGCCTGGCCGACATGGGCGAGGCCTGGGAGTCCGCGACCGGCCTCCCGATCCCGCTCGGCGCGATCATCGCCCGGCGTTCCCTGGGCGCGGAGCGCCTCGCCGCGCTGGCGGACACCATCCGCAGCAGCGTCCGCGCGGCGTGGGCGGAGCCCGGCCTGTCCCGGGACTACGTGATGTCGCACGCCCAGGAGATGGACCCCGCGGTGGCGGACCAGCACATCGGCCTCTACGTCAACGAGTTCACCGAGGACCTGGGCGAGGCCGGGTACGCCGCGGTGCGCGGCCTGCTGAGCCGCGCCGCGGCGGCGGGCCTGACCCCGGCCGTCCCGGCCGAACTGCTGGCGTTCCCTTCCTGAAGGTCTGCTCCCGCCTCAGGTCGGCAGCACGCAAGGGGCGCGGGGAACTGCGCGACAAGCCACCGATGAGCGGATGGTCCCCAACGCGCGGGGCCATCCGCACAGGGTGGTTACTCGCGCAGTCCCCCGCGCCCCTGAGGTGGTGCAGCCACAGGTGGGAGCGCAACCTGAAGCCTGTCGCGCCCGCGCGGCGGAGCCGCACATCAGCACGGCCCCGCGCTCCTGAGGTCGTGCAGCTACACGTCCAGCTGGTCGGCGACGTGGTGGAGGAGGGTGGCGATGCGCTTGCCGACGGGCTTGTCGGGGTAGCGGCCCTTCTGGAGGCCCGGGATGATCTGCTCCAGGACCGTGGTGAGGTCCTGGACCATCGCGGCGAGCTCGTCCGGCTTCTTGCGGGCCGCCGCCGCCAGCGACGGGGCCTCGTCGAGGAGCGTCACGGTCAGGGCCTGGTCTCCCCGGTGGCCGGCGACCACGCCGAACTCGACCCGCTGGCCGGGCTTCAGCGACTCCACTCCGACAGGCAGCGCCTTGGAGTGCACGAACACGTCGCCGCCGTCGTCGCGCGAGAGGAAGCCGAAGCCCTTCTCAGTGTTGAACCACTTCACTTTGCCCGTAGGCATGGGGAGACCTCGTCGTGGGTGAGTCGTTGAGTCGGAGTGTGTCGTACGGGGGTGCGGCACCCCGCCGGTTACCGGTGGTGACCGCTGGGCGCCGCGGGCGAACTAGCGCCGGGCCATTGTTCCAGGTCGGCGCCGGAATGATCGACCGGATTGCTCCGCCGGAGGCACCTGCGCCGCTGCCGACCGACGTGTCGTCCAGATCGGGGACATGGCGCACCTCCTCATCGAACAGCCTGGTCACGCCGCAGCGGTCCCGCTGCGCGCACGCACGGTCCCCGTGCGTGACGTGCATACCCGGCCGGG
Organism: Streptacidiphilus anmyonensis; assembly: GCF_000787855.1. Classification (GTDB taxonomy): domain Bacteria; phylum Actinomycetota; class Actinomycetes; order Streptomycetales; family Streptomycetaceae; genus Streptacidiphilus; species Streptacidiphilus anmyonensis. The sequence continues at coordinate 428,432 of NZ_BBPQ01000001.1, forward strand.
GCACTCCGCTAACCACGCGCGCCCCGCGCACCTGTGCGGACCCGTTAGCGTGGAGGTGTGAACGCTGACTCCCTCTCCTGCGCGCAGGACCCGGCCGCTCCCGGCGACCGTCTGGTCCGCGTCGGGGCGATCCTCTTCGCCGTCGGCGCGGTGGCGACCATCGCCACGGTGCTGCCGCTCTTCCTCGGCCTGCACCGGCTGCCGACGCCCGCGTACTTCGTCTGCATGGTGATGCCGCTCGGCTTCGCGGTCGCGCTCGCGGGCCTGTTCCGATCGGCCCGCTCCCAGAAGCGTCAGGTCACCGCCAGGTAGTCGTCCAGCCAGGCCGGGAACGCGGTCAGGTCCGCCAGGACCACGCCCGCGCCCGCCTCGCGCAGGCGCTCCTCGTCGTAGGGACCGGTCGTGACCGCGACCGGGAAGGCGCCCGCCTCGCGCGCGCCGACGACGTCGCCCAGGTGGTCGCCGACGTAGACGCGCACGCCCTCGGCGCGCAGCGCGTCCGCCTTGCCCTCGGCGAAGACGTCGCCGTGCAGCGCGTCGACACGCATCTCCAGCGCGTCCAGGTTGAGCCGCGCGTTGGGCGTGTGCTTGCCGGTCACCACGACCGTGCGTCCGCCGGCCGCGCGCACCGCGGCGAGCGCCTCCACCGCGCCCGGCAGCGGCGTGACCCCGGCGACCCCGTACTCCCGGTAGAGCTTCCGGTACCGGTCCGCCATGGCCTGGACCTCGTCGGCGGGGAACCAGTTGGCCATCTCGACCTCGACCGGCGGTCCGAGCCGCGAGACGACGAGTTCGTTGTCGATGTCCGTGCCGGTCTCCTCGGCCAGGTACCGGTAGGCGCGGGCGATCCCGGGCCGGGAGTCGATCAGCGTCATGTCGAGGTCGAACCCGACGGCCAGCGGAGGGAGCGGCGTCAACGGCGTCATGGCCTTCACCCTAATCGGGCCCCCGGTGGGCGATACTGCGAACTGGGACGGATCGGGCGAGACGGGGACAAAGCTTCGGGAGGCCGGATGCCGGGCGCCTACTCGCGCAGGGCGCTGCTCAGGGCACTGGGCGCGCTCGGGGCCGTGGGGGCCTCCGCCTCGCTGGCCGACTGCAAGGGCGACAACGGCTTCCCTCCCGACTCCGGCTCGGCCGCCAGTCCGACGTCGGGCCCGGGGAGCGGCGGGCTGCTCGCCGCCCAGGCGTCGTCGTCGGGAGCCGGCAGCGCGTCCCCGTCGCCGCTCACCCGGACCGTGCACGCGGCGACGGGCACGGTGCAGGTCCCGGCGACGCCCCAGCGGGTCGTCGTGCTCGGCACGGCGGAGCTCGACTCCGCGCTCAGCCTCGGCTTCACCCCCGTGGGGGCGGCCCGCCCGCAGTTCGACCACGGCCTGCCGGACTACTTCCCGAGCGGCTGGCTCACCCACGTCGCCCGGGTCGGCGTCGTGGGCGCGCCGGACCTCGCCACGGTAAAGCGGCTGCGGCCCGACGTGATCCTCTCCAGCCGTTCCGTCGACGGCGCGCGCTACCAGCAGCTCTCGGCCGTCGCGCCGACCGTCCTGACCGACTCGACGGGCGCTTCGTGGAAGCAGGACTTCCAGCTCCACGCGCAGGCCCTGAACGCGCAGTCCTTCGCCGACGCGGTCACCTCCGCCTACCAGGACCACACCCGCGAGGTCACCGCCGAGCTGGGGGGCTCCGGCGCCACCCGCAGGCAGCAGATCAGCGTGGTCCGCTTCGTCCAGGGCCAGGACCCGAGCGTCGTCGCCGCCCGGAGCTACCTCGGCGTCCTGCTCGCCGACGTCCAGCTGGGCCGCCCCGCCGCGCAGAACGCGCAGACGGACGCGGTCGCCGTCGCCACGACGGACAAGCTCGACGCGATGGACGGCACCACGATCTTCTACTCCACCTACGGCGACCCGGCGAAGGCGCACACGGACGAGGTGCTGAACAGCGACGCCTGGAAGAACCTCTCGGCGGTCAAGGCGGGACGCGCCTACGCGGTCGACGACGAGCTCTGGAACCAGGGCGTCGGCTACTTCGGCGCGGACCTGATCCTGGCTCAACTGCGACGCTACTTGGGTGGGTAGCGACCGATACGTGCCAAGAGTCTTGTGATGTCCGTCACTCGGGAACACCATGGCACCATGCCGACGACAACAACGCAGGAGCAGCGGGACCACCGGTCGCAACGCGAGCGTGAGCACGCGGCCGCGGCACGCAAGGCCTTCATCGCGGAGGGCTTCGACCTGGTCGCCGACACCTACGGGACGGTCGACGGCGCGTTCTTCGAGGCGAGCGCGGCACGCCTGGTCGAACACGCCGGCGTGCGTCCCGGCGACCGCGTCCTCGACCTCGGCTGCGGCCGCGGCGCGGTGCTGTTCGCCGCGGCGACGGCCGTCGGGCCCGACGGCTACGTGGCGGGCCTCGACCTCTCCCCCGGCATGGCCCACGCCACGGCCGCGGACATCGCCCGGCGCGGCCTGCGCAACGTCACGGCCCGCGTCGGCGACGCGGAGGACCCCGGCTTCCCCTCCGGCTCCTTCGAGGCGGTGCTGGCCGGGCTGATGCTCTTCATCACCCCCGATCCGGCGGCGGTGCTGCACGCGGCCCACCACATCCTCGTCCCCGGCGGCCGCTTCGCGATGTCGGCCTTCGGCGCGTTGGCCGACCCGCGCTGGAGCCGCCCACTGGACGCGGCGCTGGCCTTCCTCGACGAGCCCGCCCCCGCGTCCTCCCCGCGCCAGGGCGCACGCGGCGGCCACCCGGCCTTCGACTCCGACGCGTCGATCGCGGACCTCTTCCACTCCTGCGGCTTCGCCGAGGTGCGGACCGTGGAGGAGACTTCGGTGCGCGTGATCGAGAGCGGCGAGGAGTGGTGGCGCTCGCAGTGGTCGTCGGGGCGGCGGATCCGGCTGGAGAGGATCCCCACGGACCGCCGCCCCGCCGCGAAGGCGGCGGCTCTGGCGGCCCTCGACGAACTCCGCGACCCCGAGGGCCTGCTGCGCAGCGAGACGCGCCTGCGCTTCACCTCAGCGGTCCGGGTGCCCTGAGGCACACGAGCCGGTTGCCGCCCCTCAGGGGCGCGAGGAACTGCGCGACGAACCCCTGACGAGCGGGTGGTCCTCAACGCACAGGGCCATCCGCACGGAGTGGTTGCTCGCGCCCTCGCGGCGGAGCCGCATATCGGCGCAGCCTCGCGCCCACGAGGTGGCGCGGCCGCTGACTCAGCGTCGGGTGATGCGCCAGGCGAGGAACGCCGCCGACAGGGCGGAGGAGCCGCGGACCCAGAAGACGTAGGCGTTGTGGGTCGCGGTGGTGACCTGCGCGCTGGTCAGGGCCGGGTGGTCCGGCGAGTGGCCGGACTTGCTGTAGAGCCAGAAGCCGCAGGCCGCGGCCATCAGGCCGGGGATCCACAGCGCGGCGACCCGGCCGACGCCGTGGCCGAACCTGCGGCCGGCGTAAGCGAGGAGCCAGCCGAGGATGGCGACGTACCACAGGCCCGTCACCGCCGCGCCGACCAGCACCAGGGTGGCGAGCGCCTCCACGAACGGGATCGGCGCGCGCGGCACCGAGGGCGCTGCACCCGCGCCTGCCGCGGCAGCGCCGCGGAGTCGTCGGAGCAGGCCGGGCTTCGGCTGCGTCGGCAGCTGCCCGACCTCGCCGCCCCCGTTCACGCCCACGCCCGCGAGCCCGGCGGGGGCGGGCGACTGCGCGGTCGGCAGACCGGTGACCGGGTCGACGACCGCCGTGCCGTCCGGGACCAGGAAGTCGCCCTCGAAGGACCCCGACCAGCCGGGTGGCTGGATCATCCGGACGCCGCCCGCGCCAGGAAAGCCGCCACCGGCGGACTCGAACGTCCACCACTGCGCGCCCGTCGCCGGCACACTGCCGGCGTCCGCGCGGACGAACTCCGCGCGGCCCTCGAGCGCCGGCGCCGGGGCCTGCCCCGGGATGGACCGGGTCGCGGCCGGGAGGGAGGTCGTGGGGACCGCCGGGCCGGACACGCCCGAGGACCCGCCGCCGGCCGCGCGGCGGACCACCTGTTCCGGTGTGCCGAGACCGGCCAGGATCTTGCGGACGGAGCCGACCTCCGCGCGCGCGGAGGACCGCGCGGAGGAGGAGGACGCGGCCCGCTGGGAGTCGATCGTCTGGCGCAGGTCGTTGACGAGGCGGACGCGCTCCGCCGCCGTCAGGCCCCCTGACTGGCCTGCGAGATCGCCCACACGGCTCAGGTAGTCGTAGACCAGCTGTTCGCTCTCGATGCCCATCGTGCTTCCGCCCTCCCCGCGACCACCGCCGGCGTCAGCTTAGGGTGCGTCGTGCGGACGTCACGGCCTTACCCGGAGAACCCCTCCCGTACTCCATCCCGCCCCCGCTCGGACAGCAGCCGCCCGGGACCGCAGCAAGTAATCTGAGTCGGATGAGCACCGGGAGAACCGAGGAGTCGCGGGACGGCGTCCGCACGCTGCCCCGCACCCTCGCCGAGGACCTGCGCGGCCGCGACGACGCCGCGCTCGCCGCGCTGCTGCGGGCGCGACCCGATCTCGTGCACCCGGTGCCCGCCGACCTGAGCCAGCTGGCGACCCGCAGTGCGACGCGCGCCAGCGTGATCCGCGCGCTCGAACGGCTGGACCGGTTCACCCTCCAGGTCGCGGAGGCGCTGGCCGTGGCCGCCGACCCGTGCACGCCGAAGGAGCTGCGCACGCTGCTGGGCGCCGACGAGGACCCGGAGGTCGACGCGGCGTTCGATCCCGCCCTGGCGACGCTGCGTGACGCGGCGCTGGCCTGGGGCGAGCCGGAGCGCCTGCGGCTGGTCCGCACCGCGCGGGACGTGCTGGCCCCGGCGGGCGGGCAGTCGGGGCCGACCGGCCTCGGTCCCCTCTACGCCGAGGCGGGCGCGGGGCTGTCCCCGGCCCGCCTCCAGGAGATGCTCGCGGACGCCGGGCTGCCCAGCACCCACGACCAGGTGAGCGCGCTGGCCGCGCTGAGCGGCCTGTTCGCCGAGCGCGAGCGGGCCGACGCGCTGCTGGCGCGGGCGCCGGAAGGCGCGCGGGGCGTGCTGTCCAAGCTGACCTGGGGGCCGCCGTTCGGCGCGTCCCCGCCGCGTGCGGTCCGGGCCGCGGACGCGCGCACCCCGGTCGAGTGGCTCCAGGCCTGCGGCCTGCTGCTGCCCGCCGGCCGGGACGCGGTGGTGCTGCCGCGCGAGGTCGCGCTGCATCTGCGCGGTGGACTGGCCCACCGTCAGGCCGAGCCGGTGGCACCGCCGGTGACGTCGACCCGGAGCGTCGATCCGGACCAGGCGGACCACGCGGCCGCCGCCCAGGCGTTCACGGCCGTGCGGACGGTGGAGGAGGCGCTGGACCTGTGGAGCACCGAGTCGCCCGCCGTGCTGCGCGCCGGCGGCCTCGGCGTCCGTGAGCTGCGCCGCACCGCGCAAGCCCTGGACCTGCCCGAGCCCGTCACCGCCTTCTGGCTCGAACTCGCCTACGGCGCGGGCCTGGTGGCGCCGGACGGCGAGGTGGAGGAGCGCTGGGCGCCCACGCCCGCCTACGACGAGTGGCTGCGCCGTCCCGTCGCGGAGCGCTGGCTGCTGCTGGCCCGCACCTGGCTCGCGGCCACGCGCGTGGCCGCGCTGGTCGGCGCGAAGGACGCCAAGGACAAGGCACTGCCCCCGCTCGGCAGCGGCCTCGACCGCGCCCTCGCCCCGGTCCTGCGCCACGACGTGCTCCGCCTGCTGGCCTCCCTGCCGCCCGGCGGCGCGCCGGACGTGGCGGCACTGACGGCGCGGATCGCCTGGCAGCACCCGCTGCGCGGCGGTGAGCTGCGCGACCAGCTGGTCGCCTGGACGGTCGCGGAGGCGGAGGACCTCGGCCTCACCGGCCGGGGCGCGCTCGCGCGCTTCGCCGTTCCACTGCTCGACGATGACGAGACGTCAGCCCTGGGGCGGATCGCCCCGCTGCTGCCCGAGCCGCTGGACCAGGTCATCCTCCAGCCCGACCTCACCGCCATCGCCCCCGGCCCGCTGCGCACCCCGCTGGCGCAGACCCTGGCCGTCGCGGCGAACGTGGAGTCCAAGGGCGGCGCGACGGTCTACCGGTTCACCCCCGACTCCGTCCGCCGCGCCCTCGACGCCGGGCGCAGCGCGGCGGAGCTGCACACCTTCCTCGCCGAGCACTCCAGCACGCCGGTGCCGCAGCCGCTGACCTACCTCATCGACGACGTGGCCCGCCGCCACGGCCGGCTGCGCGTCGGCGCGGCCTCGGCGTACCTGCGCTGCGACGACGACGCCCTGCTGGACGAGCTGCTCGCCGACCGCCGCGCCACGCAGCTGCGGCTGCGGCGGCTCGCCCCCACCGTCCTGGCCGCGCAGGCCGATCCGGCGACGGTGCTGGGCCAGCTCCGCACGATGGGCTACGCCCCCGCGGCGGAGACCGCGGAGGGCGACGTCATGATCACCCGCCCCGACGCCCGCCGCACACCCCCGCGCACGCCTCCGGCGCCCGTCCCCGACGGCCCGCCCCCCGTCACCCAGGGCCTGCTGGGCGCCGCCATCAAGGCCATCCGCGCCGGCGACCGCGCCGCCACCGTCTCCCACCGCGCCCCGGCCACGGGCCCCCTCCCCCGCACCCCGGCGGCGGAGACCCTGGCCACCCTCCAGACCGCCGTGCTGACCGGCGACGCCGTCTGGATCGGCTACGTCAACGCGGACGGCGCGGCCAGCCAACGCGTCATCGAACCGGTCCGGGTGGAGGGCGGCTTCGTCACCGCCTTCGACCAGGTCCACGAGGAGGTCCGCACCTTCTCCCTGCACCGCATCACCGGCGTCGCGGAGCTGGCGGACGACGAGGCTTAGCAGCCGGGCTCGCATCGCGGACCGGCGGAAACGGTTCGTCCTCACAAGCTGTGGCGGCATCCGCTTTCCGGTCCGCGCCGCGATGCGGGACACTGGGTGTTTGGCCATCGCCCGGACCGGAGGAGACGCACGTGCACGACGGGCCGCTGATCGTTCAGTCCGACAAGACCCTGCTGCTGGAGACGGGCCACGGCCTCGCCGACGAGTGCCGGCGCGCCATCGCGCCGTTCGCGGAGCTGGAGCGGGCGCCCGAGCACGTGCACACCTACCGGGTGACGCCGCTCGGCCTGTGGAACGCGCGGGCCGCCGGGCACGACGCCGAGCAGGTCGTGGACGCGCTGGTGCGCTTCTCGCGCTACCCCGTGCCCAACGCCCTGCTGGTCGACATCGCGGACACCATGGACCGCTACGGTCGCCTCCGGCTGAGCAAGGACCCGGTGCACGGTCTGGTGCTGACCGCCACCGACCGGCCCGTCCTCGAAGAGGTGCTGCGGTCGAAGAAGATCGCACCGCTGGTCGGCCAGCGGATCGACCCGGACACCGTCGTGGTGCACCCCTCCGAGCGGGGGCAGATCAAGCAGATGCTGCTCAAGCTCGGCTGGCCGGCCGAGGACACCGCCGGCTACGTCGACGGCGAGGCGCACCCGATCGAGCTGGCGCAGGACGGCTGGAAGCTGCGCGCGTACCAGGAGCAGGCCGCCGAGGGCTTCTGGCACGGCGGCTCCGGCGTCGTCGTGCTGCCCTGCGGGGCCGGCAAGACGCTGGTCGGCGCGGCCGCGATGGCCAAGGCCAAGGCGACCACGCTGATCCTGGTCACCAACACCGTCTCGGCCCGCCAGTGGAAGCACGAGCTGGTCAAGCGCACCTCCCTCACCGAGGACGAGATCGGCGAGTACAGCGGCGCGCGCAAGGAGATCCGCCCGGTCACGATCGCGACCTACCAGGTGATGACGACCAAGCGGAAGGGCGTCTACCCGCACCTGGAGCTGTTCGACTCCCGTGACTGGGGGCTGATCGTCTACGACGAGGTGCACCTGCTGCCCGCGCCCGTCTTCAAGTTCACCGCCGACCTCCAGGCGCGCCGCCGCCTCGGCCTGACCGCGACGCTGGTGCGCGAGGACGGGCGCGAGGGCGACGTCTTCTCGCTCATCGGGCCCAAGCGCTTCGACGCGCCGTGGAAGGAGATCGAGGCGCAGGGCTACATCGCGCCCGCCGACTGCTGCGAGGTGCGGGTCACGCTCACCGACACCGAGCGGCTCGCCTACGCGACGGCGGAGCCGGAGGAGCGGTACCGGTTCTGCGCCACGACGGCGACCAAGCGCCGCGTCACCCAGGCGCTCGTCGAGAAGCACCGGGGCACGCCCACGCTCGTCATCGGTCAGTACATCGACCAGCTCGACGAGCTGGGCGAGGCGCTGGACGCGCCGGTGATCAAGGGCGAGACGACGAACGCGCAGCGCGAGAGGCTGTTCGACGCCTTCCGGGAGGGCGAGATCAGCGTGCTGGTGGTGTCCAAGGTCGCCAACTTCTCCATCGACCTGCCCGAGGCGACGGTGGCGATCCAGGTCTCCGGGACCTTCGGCTCACGTCAGGAGGAGGCCCAGCGGCTGGGCCGGGTGCTGCGTCCCAAGGCGGACGGGCACATGGCGCACTTCTACTCGGTCGTGGCCCGGGACACCATCGACCAGGACTTCGCCGCGCACCGGCAGCGGTTCCTGGCCGAACAGGGCTACGCCTACCGGATCGTGGACGCGGACGACGTGCTGTGATCCGCCCGCGGGTCAGCTGGCGGGTGAGTCCGCGGGTCAGTCCGCGGGTCAGTCCGCGGGTCAGTCCTTCTTGAGCAGATCCTCGGGAAGGCCGTCGTGGCCGAGGACGACGACGGAGAAGGCCGTGGCGGCCAGGATGCCGACGCCGCGCGCGCAGGCCGCGACCGGGTTGCGCGGGCGGCGCGCCACCTTGGTGGCACCACGGGCGACGACGTGGGGATCCGGGGTCCGGGGGCGGGGGTCGATGTGTGCGGTAGCCATGTCTCCACGCTAGGTTTCCCGGCCCGCGAAATCGTCAGCCCAATGGCCCATTCCACCGGGCCTTCGAGCTCATCCCGCAGGGGGACTGGGCCTCGTCCGCGCCTCAGGGTTACCCCTGATATCCCCTGAATAAAGGATTCGCTCACCAGTCGTTCGCGGGTATAGGGTGTCCGGTCTGCCGCCTCCCCGGGGACGCACGTGGGGAGGCGCCACCCGGACGGTAACCGGGTGGCTCTCAAATTCCATCGCAGACTTTTGAGACCGCTGCGCGCCGGACACCCCCGGTGTTCCGCAGCCGGGAAGGCTCCTCCGTGCCTGCGCACAGCCCCACCGCTACAGACCCGCTCAACCGCGAGCGCGCCCACCTCGCCTCCTCCCGCGCCGCGCTGCGCGCCATGCGCGAGGACGTCGAGGCGCTCGACATCAAGGACGTGACCGGCAACTGGGTCAACGCCGCGATCCTGGCCCGCGAGATCGACGACCGGATCAAGGCACTGGCCGACCTCGCCGACACCCCGCTCTTCTTCGGCCGACTCGACTTCCTGCACGCCCCGGGCGCGGAGCTGGCGGAGGGCGGGGACGGCGAACGCTTCTACATCGGCCGGCGCCACGTCCACGACGCCGACGGCGACCCGATGGTCATCGACTGGCGCGCGCCCGTCTCCCAGTCCTTCTACCGGGCCAGCAAGAAGGACCCGATGGACATCGGGCTGCGCCGCCGCTTCGGCTACACCGGCGGCGAGTTGACCGCCTACGAGGACGAGCGCCTCACCGACCCCGAGGAGCAGACCGGCACGAGCGCGCTGCTCGCGGCGGAGATCGAGCGTCCGCGCGTCGGCCCGATGCGCGACATCGTCGCGACGATCCAGCCCGAGCAGGACGAGATCGTCCGTGCCGACGTGCACGGCACGGTCTGCGTCCAGGGGGCTCCCGGGACCGGGAAGACCGCCGTCGGCCTGCACCGTGTCGCCTACCTGCTCTACGCCCACCGCGACCGGCTCGCCCGCACCGGCACGCTCGTGATCGGGCCGAACCGCTCCTTCCTCCACTACATCGAGCAGGTCCTGCCCGCGCTGGGCGAGTTGGACGTCGCCCAGGCCACCGTCGAGGAACTGGTCGCCCACGTCCCGCTGCGCGGCACGGACACCGCGGAGACGGCCCGGCTCAAGGGCGACGCGCGGATGGCGGAGGTGCTGCGCCGGGCCGTCCGCTCGGGCATCACCCTGCCGACGGAGGGCTGCGTCGTGGTCCGCGGCTCGCGGCGCTGGCGCGTCGCCTCCTACGAACTGGAGGAGATCGTCCGCGAGCTGATGGCCCGTGACATCCGCTACGGCGCGGCCCAGGCCGCGCTCCCGCAGCGGATCGCGCACGCCGTGCTGGTGAAGATGGAGCAGGGGGGCGAGGCGCCCGACGACCGCGTGCAGGACGCCGTCGCCCGCAACCCTGCCGTGAAGGCGACCGCGAAGGCGCTGTGGCCGCCGGTCGACCCGGCCAGGCTGGTGCAGCGCCTGCTCTCCGACGCCGAGTTCCTCGCCCACTGCGCGGAGGGCCTGCTGACCCCGGAGGAGCAGGCCGCGGTGCTCTGGCCCAAGCCCGGCCGGAGCGTGAAGACGGCTCCGTGGACGCCCGCGGACGCGGTCCTGGTCGACGAGGCGCGGGACCTGGTGGAGCGGACGTCCTCGCTCGGCCATGTCGTCCTCGACGAGGCGCAGGACCTCTCCCCCATGCAGTACCGCGCGGTGGGCCGCCGCTGCACGACGGGCTCGGCGACGGTGCTGGGCGACATCGCGCAGGGCACGACCCCGTGGTCCACCGACTCCTGGGACACCGCCCTGCACCACCTGGGCAAGCCCGGTTCCCGGGTGGAGGAGCTGACGACGGGCTTCCGCGTCCCCGGCGAGGTCATCGACTACGCCTCCCGGCTGCTCCCGGCGATCGCCCCCGGGCTCGCACCCGCCACGTCGATCCGCACCGCGGCCGACACGCTGACGATCCGTCGGGTGGACGGCTCCGCCGCGCCGGAGGACGCGGACGCGCTGGACGCGGCCTCCGCGCTCGCCCCGGCGACCCCGCCGGCCCTGACCGACGCCGTCGTGGCGGCGGCGAGGGCAGCGCTGCGGCACGAGGGCAGCATCGGCCTGATCGCGGCCGACGCCCGGATCCCGGTCCTCGGCGCGGCGCTGACGGCAGCGGGGCTGCCGTATCTGGACCCGGGCACGGAGACGAACGCGGAGAGCAGGCTGACGCTGGTCCCGGCCTCGCTCGCCAAGGGTCTGGAGTACGACTACGTGGTCCTCGACGAGCCGGCGGCCATCGTCGACGGCGAGGCGGACCTCCGCACGGGCCTGCGCCGCCTCTACGTCTGCCTCACCCGCGCCGTCTCCGGCCTGAACGTCCTCCACACCCGGCCCCTGCCGGAGGCCCTGGGGTAGCCCCAGGACGCGCCGGGACTCCGCCGAGGTGGCGGCGCCCCCCAACGGCGACGCCGGGGCTCCGACCCAAGTCCGGAGGAAGCCCCGGCCGAAGGCCGGCCTCATGGCCCCCGGCCGGGCATACGGCGCCGGGCCCGTCCCGCCGCAAACCCGGCTCGACGCCCCAGGCCGCAAGCCGGGACCGAGCATCCCCCGGCCGGACGCCGGACTCACGGCCCCCAACCGGGCATCCGGCGCCGGGCACGTCCCGCCGCAAACCCGGCTCGACGCCTCCGGCCGCAAGCCCAGGACGGACCAGCGCCGGCCGGACACCGGGCCAATGGCCCCCGGCCGCAAGCCCGGGACGAGGCATCCCCCGCCGGAGGTCGGACTCATGGCCCTCAACCGGGCACGCGGAGCCGGGCACGTCCGGCCGCAAACCCGGCTCGACGCCCCAGGCCGCAAGCCGGGACGGGGCGTCCCCCAGCCGGAGGCCGGACTCACGGCCCTCAACCGGGCATCCGGCGCCGGGCGCGTCCCGCCGCAAACCCGGCTCGACGCCTCCGGCGGCAAGCCCGGGACGGCGCAGCGCCAGCCGGACGCCCGGCGCATGGCTCCCGACCGCAAGCCGGGACGGGGCGTCCCCCGGTCGGAGGCTGAGCCCTGGGGAGCGCCCCGCAGGCCGGCGGGCCCGGAGGGCTACGCGGGGACGGGTTCCGCGTCGAGGAGGCGGCGCCACTGCTGGACCAGGCCCGCGTCCAGCGGGCCGCCCCAGCCCGCGCCGCTGCGGACCATCGTGCCGACGTGGAAGCCGTCGATGCCGGCCGCGCGCAGGCGCGGGATGTGCTCGGTCTTGAGGCCGCCGCCCACGAGGATCCTCGGGCCGTAGCCCGGGGCGCCCGCGCGGGCCGCCTCCTCGGCGAGGACGTCCATGCCGCAGGCCACGCCCGCGCTGCTGCCGGCGGTCAGGACGGTGTCCAGGCCGGGCAGGCCGTCGATCGCGGCGCGGACGTCCGCACGGGAGGCCGCGTTGTCCAGCGCGCGGTGGAAGGTCCACCGGCAGCCGGGGATGGCGGCCAGCAGGGTCCGCACGGACGCCAGGTCGAGCTCGCCCCCGGGGGTGAGGAAGCCGAGGACGAACTCCTCCGCTCCCTCCGCGCGCAGCGCCTGCGCCTTCGCGCAGAGCGCGTCGAGGTCGCGGACGACGAAGCCGTCCCCGTCGCGCAGCATGACCCGGAGCGGGACGTGCACCGCAGCCCTGATCCGGACGAACTCGGCGAGGTCGGGCGTGAGCCCGTCGGCCGCCATCTCGCCGGCGAGTTCCAGGCGGTCGGCCCCTCCCGCCGCGGCCGCGACGGCGTCCTCCGCGGACGTCGCGATGACCTCGAAGATCGCCCGATCGCTCATGTGCAGCCTCTCTGCTCCGCCTCGACAACGGCCCAACAGGTCCAACAGGTCTAGTCCAATGTAGACACCCTAGCCGTTGGCGCGACGCGGGGACAGCGACGGCGCGGCATACGACGCATCGCCAGCGAACAGGGCGGCGTCCGTACCACAATGTGTCTATGCCCGAGTCGTCGTCGCATCCCGACCAGAACCTCGCCGAGGGTCTGCTCACCCGCTGGACCGCCCTCTTCGCCGCACCGGAGGCGGAGCCCTACGGCGCGCAGCTGCTGCGGCGCTGGTCGGAGCCGCAACGCAAGTACCACACCCTGCGCCACCTGGCGGCCACGCTGCAGGTGGTCGACCGGCTCGCCGGCCACGCCGACGACGCCGACCTGGTGCGCCTCGCCGCCTGGTTCCACGACGCGATCTACGCCCCCGACCGCAGCGAGAACGAGGAACGCAGCGCGCGGCTGGCCGAGAAGGTCCTGCCGGAGCTGGGCGTCTCGGACGAGGCGATCGCCGAGGTGGCCCGCCTGGTGCGGCTGACGGCCACGCACGACCCCGCCCCCGGCGACCGCAACGGCGAGGTGCTGTGCGACGCCGACCTGGCCATCCTCGGGGCTCCCCCGCAGGTCTACGCCGGCTACACGGCGGCGGTCCGCGCCGAGTACGCGTTCGTCCCGGAGGAGGACTTCCGCACGGGCCGGGCCGCGATCCTGGAGCAGTTGCTCGCCAAGAAGCCCTCCCTGTACCGGACCCAGCCCGCCCAGGCCACCTTCGGACCGCGCGCGGAGGCGAACCTCCGTTCCGAGCTTGCACGTTTGCGCGATAAGGTGCCGCCCGTCACGTGAGTCCCTTGGGTCGCCGGGTGGGGTGCATGGATATCGAGGTCGAGTTCGAGTACCAGCGCGGCGAGGCACGCCGCTACTGGCTGCGCCAGCAGGGCGTCTACGCCCTGGCCGCGCTGCTGGTGGGGCTCACCTCGGTGGTGGTCGCGGCGCTCCCGGGCGCGGCCCACCCGGCGCGCGGGACGCTCGCCCTGGTCGGCCTCCTCTGCCTGGCCTGGACCGTCTACGGGATCCGCTACGCCCTGCGGAACCTGCCCCGCCCGGGCTCGACGACCAGCCTGCGCTTCACCGACGTCGGCCTGTCCATGCGCGACCAGTTCCAGTCCACGCAGATCCGCTGGCCCGCGGTCCGCCGGGTGCAGCTGCGACGCGGCTGGCTCCTGCTCGAGGGCACCCAGACGGTCCGCAACCGGGCCATCCCGGCCCGCGCCCTCAGCGAGGTGCAGTTGGAGGAGCTGCAGGGCTGGCTGACCGCGCAGAAGCTGATGCGGTAGCAGCCCACCGCTCCTGCCGGTGCCTCCTACCCGGTACCTCCTACCGGTGCTTGGGCCGCCGCAGGCCGGCGGCCGAGAGCCGGGCGACGATCTCCCGACTGCGCACGGGCACCGCGCCGAGTTCGACCGCCTGCGCGTACAGGCGCTCCGGCACGTCGTAGTGGTCCCGCTCGAAGCCGCGCTCGGGCACGCCCAGCAGGCGCGCGAACGCGTGCAGCTCGTCGTAGGAGGCGTCGGACACCAGGTGCGACCAGAGCCGTCCGTGGCCCGGCCACGTCGGGGGGTCGATGAGGATCACGGTGCGAGCTCGCCGACGGCCGCGACGACGCGTCCCTCCTTGCCGCAGACCCAGTGCGGGTCCGGCCCCAGCTCGGGCTCGACGGCGAGGGCGTGCGGATCCCCGTCGGCGGCGCAGTCCTGGCAGAGGGGCCAGCGGCCCCAGCCCTCCAGCAGCGCGTCCTGCACGTCCTGCGCGATGAGGCCCAGCAGGTACTCCACGCCGTCCGGCCACTGCTCGACCCACCACCGCCGCTGTGCGACGGCGTCCTCCAGCACCGAGACGATCGCGGCGTCCGCGACGTCCCGCGCGGTCAGATCCCGCAGCAGCGCGCTCCGCGCACCGTGCAGGGCGGTCTCCAGTGCGTTCTCCATCCGCCCAGTCTCTCGCAGACCCCAGGGGCGCGAGGAACCGCGCGAGAAACCCGCCCCAGCTGGACGACCCTGCCCGCTCGGGATCCCAATGACCTGGGTGGCTTGTCGTGCAGTTCCCCGCGCCCCTGGAGGGTGAAACCGCACGCGGAAGCGAAAGCAGGAGGGCGGCCACCCAACCCTCACGGATTGGATGGCCGCCCTCCGGAACTCGTGATCCGTCAGCGGGAAGCCGAGGATCAGAAGTCCATGTCACCGCCCGGCATGCCGGCCGGCGCGGCCGCGGCCTTCTCCGGCTTGTCGGCGATGACGGCCTCGGTGGTGAGGAAGAGCGCGGCGATGGACGCCGCGTTCTGCAGCGCGGAGCGCGTCACCTTGGCCGGGTCGATGATGCCGACGGCGATCAGGTCGACGTACTCGTTGGTCGCGGCGTTCAGGCCGTGACCCGCGGGCAGGTTGCGGACCTTCTCCACCACGACGCCGCCCTCGAGGCCGGCGTTGGTCGCGATCTGCTTGATCGGGGCCTCGAGCGCGACGCGCACGATGTTGGCACCGGTCGCCTCGTCGCCGTCCAGCTCGAGCTTCTCGAACGCGACACCGGCCTGGAGCAGGGCCACGCCACCACCGGCGACGATGCCCTCCTCGACGGCGGCCTTGGCGTTGCGGACGGCGTCCTCGATGCGGTGCTTGCGCTCCTTGAGCTCGACCTCGGTGGCCGCGCCCGCCTTGATGACGGCGACGCCACCGGCCAGCTTGGCCAGGCGCTCCTGCAGCTTCTCGCGGTCGTAGTCCGAGTCGCTGTTCTCGATCTCGGCACGGATCTGCGCCACGCGGCCCGCGACCTGGTCGCTCTCGCCGGCGCCGTCCACGATGGTGGTCTCGTCCTTGGTGACGACGACCTTGCGGGCGCGGCCCAGGAGCTCCAGACCGGCGTTCTCCAGCTTGAGGCCGACCTCCTCGGAGATGACCTGGCCACCGGTGAGGATGGCGATGTCGCCGAGCATGGCCTTGCGACGGTCACCGAAGCCCGGGGCCTTGACGGCGACGGACTTGAAGGTGCCGCGGATCTTGTTGACGACCAGGGTGGAGAGCGCCTCGCCCTCGACGTCCTCGGCGATGATCAGCAGCGGCTTGCCGGACTGCATGACCTTCTCGAGCAGCGGGAGCAGGTCCTTGATCGAGCCGATCTTGGAGTTGGCGATGAGGATGTAGGGGTCCTCGAAGACCGTCTCCATGCGCTCCAGGTCGGTGGCGAAGTACGCCGAGATGAAGCCCTTGTCGAAGCGCATACCCTCGGTGAGCTCCAGCTCCAGACCGAAGGTCTGGGACTCCTCGACGGTGATGACGCCTTCCTTGCCGACCTTGTCCATCGCCTCGGCGATGAGCTCGCCGATCTGGGTGTCGGCGGCGGAGATGGAGGCGGTGGAGGCGATCTGCTCCTTGGTCTCCACGTCCTTGGCCTGCTCGAGCAGCTGGGCGGAGACGGCCTCGACGGCCTTCTCGATGCCGCGCTTGAGGGCCATCGGGTTGGCGCCGGCGGCGACGTTGCGCAGACCCTCGCGGACGAGCGCCTGGGCCAGCACGGTGGCGGTGGTGGTGCCGTCACCCGCGACGTCGTCGGTCTTCTTGGCGACCTCCTTGACGAGCTCGGCGCCGATCTTCTCGTACGGGTCCTCGAGCTCGATCTCCTTGGCGATGGAGACACCGTCGTTGGTGATCGTGGGGGCGCCCCACTTCTTCTCCAGAACGACGTTGCGGCCCTTGGGGCCCAGCGTGACCTTGACGGCGTCGGCGAGCTGGTTCATACCGCGCTCGAGGCCGCGACGGGCCTCTTCGTCGAACGCAATGATCTTGGCCATGGAAGCGGTCCTCCTGGACAGACTGGCTGCTTCGGACCGCGCCTGCGCCCGCGACGGACGGCTCCGGCCTTCGGCGGTTCCGTCCCGCCTCGCCCGGGGCCTCACCGACCCGGCCCGTTGTCACTCTCTACCTCAGAGTGCTAACGCCAATGATTAGCACTCGACCCCCTCGAGTGCAAGCAGGTCACCACAACCGGGCAAGACGAAGGACCCCTGCCCGCTGCGGGGGCAAGGGTCCTTCGAAAGACCTGCGTGGATGCATCGTTTCGTCTGGAACGAGCTCTGCGGGTCCTGATTCAGTCAGCGATCGCTGCCGAGTCAGCGGTGGTGGCGCTTCAGCCGATGACCTTGACCATGTCGGCCTGCGGGCCCTTCTGGCCCTGCGAGATCTCGAACTCCACCCGCTGGCCCTCTTCGAGCGACCGGTACCCGTCCATCTGGATCGCGCTGTAGTGGACGAACACGTCCGCACCACCGTCGACCGCGATGAAGCCGTACCCCTTCTCCGCGTTGAACCACTTGACGGTGCCCTGAGCCATTCCAAACTCCCCTATTACTGGCCCTTTCACGGTCCGCACACCGCGGACCGGGCCGGGCTTGCGCCTCTGCGGGGTGCAGTGCCGCTGCTCGACCGACGCTGAATGTATCCACTCCGATGCCCTCAGCAACAGAGCATTCGGGGGTCGAATCTCACGGGGAGTAATGAGACATAAGCGGCGCGCGGCCTCGAATTGGAGCGATTCGGGCCGGTCATATCGGGCGATTCCCGACAACTCGCCGAGCGAAAAAGAACACGCCTGACCGATCGGTAACCCTCAGCAGCCGCCCGCGACCGCCGGGATGATCGAGACGCCGGCGCCGTCCGGCGTGGCCGTCTCCAGACCCTCGGCGAAACGCACGTCGTCCTCGTTGACGTAGATGTTGACGAAGCGGCGCAGCTTGCCGTTGTCGTCCAGCAGGCGGGCGGAGATGCCCGCGTGGTTCGACTCCAGATCCTTGATCACCTCGGCCAGGGTCGCGCCCTCGGCGCTCACCTCGGCGCTCCCGCCCGTGTAGGTGCGCAGGATGGTGGGGATGCGGACGTTGACGCTCATGCGAGGCCTGCCTCTCGGAACGAGTCAAGGGTGGGGCGGATGACGGCGGTCGGGCGGGCGGCGTCCGCCACGGCCTCCAGGGTCTTCAGGCCGTCGCCGGTGTTGAGGACGACGGTCTCGGCGGCCGGGTCCAGTTGACCGCTCTCGATCAGCTTGCGCAGCACGCCGACGGTCACGCCACCCGCCGTCTCGGCGAAGATGCCCTCGGTGCGGGCCAGGAGCCGGATCGCGTCGACGACCTGCTCGTCGGTGACGTCCTCGACCGCGCCGCCGGTGCGGCGGACGATGTCGAGCACGTAGACGCCGTCGGCGGGGTTGCCGATGGCCAGCGACTTGGCGATGGTGTTCGGCTTCTGCGGCCGGACCACGTCATGACCGGCCTTGTAGGCGGCGGAGACCGGGGAGCAGCCCTCGGCCTGGGCGCCGAAGATCCGGTAGGGCTTGTCCTCGACCAGGCCGAGCGCGATCAGCTCCTTGAGACCCTTGTCGATCTTCGTCAGCTGGGAGCCGGACGCGATCGGGATCACCAGCTGGTCCGGGAGCCGCCAGCCGAGCTGCTCGCAGATCTCGTAGGCCAGCGTCTTGGAGCCCTCGCCGTAGTAGGGGCGCAGGTTGACGTTGACGAAGCCCCAGCCCTCGCCGGACGGGTCGCCGATCAGCTCGGAGCAGAAGCGGTTCACGTCGTCGTAGTTGCCCTCGATGCCGACGACGTCGCCGCCGTAGATCGCGGCCATGACGACCTTGCCGGCCTCCAGGTCGTGCGGGATGAAGACGCACGCGCGCAGGCCGGTGCGGGCGGCGGCGGCCGTGACGGCGCCGGCCAGGTTGCCCGTGGAGGAGCAGGAGAGCGTGGTGAAGCCGAAGGTGCGGGCGGCCTCGACGGCGATGGCCACGACCCGGTCCTTGAAGGAGTGGGTCGGGTTGCCGGAGTCGTCCTTGACGTACAGCGAGCCGGTGACGCCGAGCTCGCGGGCGAGGTTGTCCGCCTTGACCAGCTTAGTGAGGCCCGGGTTCAGGCTCGGACGCTCGGCCACGTCCGGGGAGACCGGCAGCAGCGGCGCGTAGCGCCAGATGTTGTTCGGGCCGTTCTCGATCTGCTTGCGCAGACCCTCCGGGTCGCCGGCCGGGAGCTCGTAGGCGACCTCCAGCGGGCCGAAGCACTCGGCGCAGGCGAAGTTCGGGGCGAGGGGGGTGCGTGCTCCGCACTCGCGACAGGACAGGGCGACGGCGGGGCCGAAGGCGTCGGGTGCGACGGACTGGCTGACAGGAGCCATGATGGCGAGAACCTCTCTCCTCATCTTCCCCGGGGCGCGTCTCGCCACGGGCCGGAATTGGCACCTTCCCGGCCGGGCCGCGGGTCTTCGGACGCCGCGCCGCGTGGCAGGGGGGTTGCCGGGACGTCAACGGGCCGTTCCCTCAGTCCCTCTGGATGAGCGCTATGGCGTCGCGCCGAAAGAGCGCGTCGCATTTGTCGGAGGTGGACCCCAATGTGCGATGACCGCACCTCGTCCTCAAGACTGTAACCGAAGCCCCACCGCGCGCCGACTGCCGTCCGAGACGCGAGACGGTGACCGTGGGCGACCGGCCCAGCGCACGGCGAACACACGACAGAGAACCGAACAGCATCCGAGACGGACCCGAGGGAGCCCCGTGCTGGACCAGGTCGAGGACTGGCTGCGCCGCAGATCCTTCAGCGCGGCCGACCGGCCCCTGCCCGAGCTGCTGGAGGCCAAGCGCCGCAGCGGCCTGACGGTCAGCGTGGTGCTGCCCGCGCTCGACGAGGAGGAGACGGTCGGCGAGATCGTCGCCACCATCCGCCGCGACCTGGTCGAGGCGGCGCCGCTGGTGGACGAGCTCGTCGTGGTCGACTCCGGCTCGGTCGACCGCACCGCGCACGAGGCCGCTGCCGCGGGCGCGCGGGTGGTGCACCGCGACCAGATCCTGCCGCAGCTGCCCGTCGAGCCCGGCAAGGGCGAGGTGCTGTGGCGTTCGCTGCTGGCCACCACCGGCGACGTCGTCTGCTTCATCGACTCCGACCTGCGGGCCTTCGACTCCGCCTTCGTCTCGGGCATCGTCGGACCGCTGCTGACCGACCCGGACGTGGCCTTCGTCAAGGCCATGTACGACCGGCCCTTCGACACCGAGACCGGCTCCATACCCGCCGGCGGCGGCCGGGTCACCGAGCTCGTCGCCCGCCCGCTGCTCAACCTGCACTGGCCGCTGCTGGCCGGCTTCGTCCAGCCGCTCGGCGGCGAGTACGCGGCGCGGCGCTCGCTGCTGGAGCGGCTGCCCTTCCCGACCGGCTACGGCGTCGAGCTCGGCCTGCTCGTCGACGCCCTCGGGCTGGTCGGGCTCGACGCGCTGGCCCAGGTCGACGTGGGCGTGCGGCACCACCGCCACCAGGACGCGCAGGCGCTGGGCCGGATGGCGGCCACCATCTACCGCACCGCGCTGGAGCGGCTGAAGACGCCCGAGGACACGGTGCGCCCCGAGCTCGTGCAGTTCACCCGCACGGCCGCCGGCTTCACCCCGCAGAGCACCGAGGTCACCACGGTGGAACGCCCGCCGATGGCGTCCGTACCCGAGTACCGCGCACGGTCGGGGTCCGTGCAGCGGGAGGTTTGCCCGCATCCCTGAGAGGCAAGGGTGACTGATATGGCTTCGACCACCGCCCCCATCGTCCTCGCGTCCAACCGCGGCCCCGTCTCGTTCGCGTTCGAGGACGACGGCACGCTGACGCCACGCCGGGGCGGTGGCGGGCTGGTGTCCGGCCTCTCCGCGATCGGCACCGAGCAGCGCAGCGTCTGGGTCTGCGCGGCCCTCTCCGACGCCGACCGAGCGGCCGCCCGTCAGGGCCTGACCGAGCCCGACGTCCGCATGCTCGACATCGACGCGGGCACCTTCGCCCGTGCGTACAACGGCATTGCCAACTCGACGCTCTGGTTCGTCCACCACCTCCTGTACGACACGCCGACCAAGCCCGTCTTCGGCGCGCAGTTCCGCCGCGAGTGGGCCTCCTACGAGGCGTACAACCGCTCCTTCGCCGAGGCGCTGGCGGCCTGCGCCGAGCCCGGTGCGGCGGTACTCGTCCAGGACTACCACCTGTCACTGACACCGCGGCTGCTGCGCGAACTGCGCCCGGACGTCAAGATCGCGCACTTCTCGCACACCCCGTGGGCCCCGCCGGACTACTACCGGCTGCTCCCGGACGACATCGCCCCGCAGGTGCTGGAGGGCATCCTCGGCGCGGACCACGCCGGCTTCCTGACGGAGCGCTGGGCCCGGGCCTTCGCGGACTGCTGCCGCGAGGTGCTCGGCGCCGCCGTCTCCGAGGACCTGGTGGTCACCCATTCCGGCCGCGCCACCCGGCTCGGCGTCCACGGTCTGGGCGCGGACGCGGAGTTCCTGCGCGAGCGGGCCCACCGCTCGGACGTGGACGCGCGGTTGGCAGCGCTGCGCGAGGCCGTGGGCGACCGCCGCACGATCGTCCGGGTGGACCGCACCGAGCTCAGCAAGAACATCGTGCGCGGACTCCAGGCGTACCAGCACCTGCTGCGCACCCGCGGCGAGTGGCTGGACCGGGTCGTGCACATCGCCTTCGCCTACCCGTCACGGCACGACCTGCCGGAGTACCGCGAGTACACCGCGGCCGTGCTGCGCACCGCACAGGAGATCAACGACGAGTTCGGCACCCCGAGTTGGCAGCCCGTCATGCTGCACGTCAACGACGACTTCCCGCGCTCGCTGGCGGCCTACCGACTGGCCGACGTGGCGCTGGTCAACCCCATCCGCGACGGCATGAACCTGGTCGCGAAGGAGATCCCGGTCGTCTCCGACGCGGGCGTCGCCCTCGTGCTCTCCCGCGAGGCGGGAGCGCACGCGGAGCTGGGCGACGACGCGCTGACGGTCAACCCCTACGACGTGATCCAGACGGCGGAGGCGCTGCACGCGGCGCTCACCATGCCGGAGGACGAGCGCTCCGGCCGCAGCAAGCGCCTGGCGGAGGCGAGCACGGCGCTTCCGCCGACGGCCTGGTTCATGCAGCAGCTGGACGCCCTGACGGGCGGTCAGCCGGCGCAGGAGTAGGTGAAGGTCCCCGTCCGGGTGAGGGCGGGGTGGTCCTGGATCTGCAGGGTGGCCTTCCCGTCGAAGGTGCCGGGGCCGGAGAGCGTCCAGATCAGCGGGAGGCTGACCTGCCGGGTCCCGGCGGCGACCGTCTCGGTGAGCAGCCCGCTGTCCGTCCCGTCGTTGCGGGTCCAGCGGTAGTGGAAGGTCCCGGCGCGGCCGTCGGTGGCGACGGTCGCGGTGAGGGTGGCCTTCCCGCCGCAGCCCACGGCCGCCGGGGCGACCTGCACGGACGCACCGGTGAGCTTCAGCTGCGGCGGCGCGAGCACGCCGTCGAGCCACCAGCCGAGCAGGGCGAGGAACACCAGCAGCACCGGCACCCAGAACAGCCACCCGCGCCGCTTCCTCCCCTCCTCGGCCTGCGGCTCGGGAGCGACCTCGCCCTTCCACATGGCGATCGTCCGCGCGGTCTTGGGATCCGGCACGCCGGGCCCGAACCTGATCAACCCCGCCGGATCCGGCGCGGCCCCGGACGCGGCCCCGGCCGCGGCGGTCTCCACCGCGGGGACGGGCGCCGGCGCGGGGATCGGCGCGGGCGCAAGCGCGGGCGCGGACGCGGGCGCCGCCGCCAGGGCGGGGCCGACGGACATGTGCAGCGTCGGCGCGGGAACAGGCGCGGCGGCGGTTGCGGTCTGCGGGGCGACCGGCACCTGCAACGTCGGCGCGGGCGCGGCAGCTGCGCCTGCGACCTGCGGCTCGACCGGGAGCTGCACCGTGGGCGTCGGAACGGGCGCGGACCCGGCGGGCAGCCGCACCGTCGGCACCGCCTCCGGCTCGTCGGGCTGCCTGACCGTGGGCACCCTCTGCGGCCCGGAGGGCAGCCTGACGGTGGCCACCGCGTCCGGCTGCGCGGGCAGCCGCACCGTGGGCATCGCCTCCGGCTCGGCCGGGAACCTCACCGTGGGCACGGCATCCGGATCGGCCGACCGGGCCGCCCCGGCCGCGCGCCCCAGCCGCACCGTGCCGGGAGGCTCCTCCGGCACCGCGTCCTGCGGCG
Source organism: Streptacidiphilus anmyonensis (assembly GCF_000787855.1). Lineage (GTDB taxonomy): Bacteria > Actinomycetota > Actinomycetes > Streptomycetales > Streptomycetaceae > Streptacidiphilus > Streptacidiphilus anmyonensis. The sequence goes on from NZ_BBPQ01000001.1 coordinate 451,165, forward strand.
CGGGCGGAGTGTCCTCCGGAGGCATGCGCAGGTGCATCGTGCCGCCGTCGGCGGGCACGGCGTCCTGGGGCTCGCCGTTGGTGCTCATCCGATGCACGTTCCCTTCCAGGTCTCGGTGACGGAGCCGTTCGCCGCCGCCGGATTCGTCGTCAGGGTGACGCCGTAGGTGAGGCAGTTGCCCTCCGGGGGCGTCCCCGAGTCGAAGGGCACCCGGCTGTAGTCGGTCTTCCCGGACAACGGCGTCGTCGACTGGGAGAAGACCTCCTTGCCTCCCGAGGCCGTGTAGTAGAACCAGGTCGCCGTCATCGTGAACGACCCGGTGGTGTTGGTCGTCGCGTAGCCGTAGATGACCTGGGCCAGCGTGGCGCCGTTGTAGCCCCACACGTCCGACAGCCTGGACACCTGAAGCGGCGGCGGGGGCTTCGGCGTGGTCGGCGGAGCCGAGGGCGTGGCCGTCGGCGATGCCTTGGTCGGCGACGAGCTCGGCGGCGCGGGCTGGGTCGGGGACGACGACGGGCTCGCGCCCGGGCTCGGGGAGGAGCTCGCGCTCGGGCTCGCGCTCGCGGAGGCCGACGGCGAGCCGGAGGGGGACGCGGACGGGCTGGCCGGGACCGAGACCGCGCCCGTCGGGGTGATCGAGGTGACCGCGACCGGGGTCGGGCCGCCGGTGACGTGCGGGAGGTTGCCGTTCGCGCCGGCCAGGGCGACGCCGCCCAGGACGCCGACGAGGACGACGCCTGCGCCCGCGCCGACGGCGATCTTGCGGGGCAACCGGCGGACGATCGGCCGGCCGCTGCGGAGCACGGTGCTCGCCAGGGCCGTCGTGCCGCTGGTCGCCGCTCCGCCGCCCGCCGAGGGGAACAGCAGCGGCAGCAGCGCCGCCATCGCGGCGAGGCGCTTGCGACCGCGCTCCTCCCACTGCGGGCCGTACGCCGCGCCCGCGACCGCTTCCAGCTCGGCGACGAACGCGGCCGCGCTCTCCGGGCGTTCCGTCGCGTGCTTGGCCAGGCCGCGCCGGATCAGCGGGCGGACCGCCTCCGGAGCGAGCTCGTCGGGGATGGGCGCGGTCGTGTGCTGGACGACGAGCTCGGCGAAGGTGACGCCGGGGTACGGGCGCGAGCCCGTCAGGCACTCGAAGAAGGTCGCCGTCGCCGCGTAGACGTCCGCCGCGGGCGAGGCCGGGTCGCCCGTCCACTGCTCGGGGGCCATGTACGGCGGGGTACCGGCGATGCCGCCCTCGTCGCCGGACTTCACCGCGATGCCGAAGTCGACGAGCTTCGACGAGCCGTCGGCCGCGACCAGGACGTTCTCCGGCTTGTAGTCGCGGTGGACCACGCCCAGCGCGTGGGCCGCGGCAAGACCGAGCAGCGAGCCCTTGAGCACGACCAGCGCAGCCTCCGGGCCGGTGGCCCCGGCCTGCTTCAGCAGCGCCCGCAGGGCGATGCCGTCGACGAGCTCCATGACGATCGCCGCGCCCGCCGGGCCCTCGACGTACTCGTAGAGCCGGACCACGTGCGGGCTGTCGAGGTCGCCCAGCAGCCGGGCCTCCTCGCGGAACTCGCCCAGGAAGTCCGGATCGGCCCGGACCTCGTCGGCGAGGTACTTGATCGCGACGGCCGTGCCGGTCCCCTCGTGCAGCGCGAGCACGACCCGTCCGCTCGCGCCCGAACCCAGTTCCCGGGTATGCCGATACCCCGGAACGATCCATTCCATGACCTGTCCCCCCTTTTGTCGCGAACGTAGCGAAGAAAGGGGTACTCAGCCAGCCGCCGTGACACCACGGTTACCGCCTAGGAGCGGAACTCTTATGCTCCGCATACAGCATGTGTCGGGATGTCCATCCGTGCGCTCACTCCCCGCACACGCTCCCTGCACGCGACATGACGGAGGCGCCCCGGCTCCCCCGCAGGGCCGGAGCGCCTCCGTCTCGGCCGGATCCCCCCGAAAGCGGCCGACCGCCCGGCCGGTTCCCGTCAGTGCCGGGCGCGCCAGGGCGGGTTCAGATGGTCTGTCCGGGAACGAGTCTGCCGACGTTGACCCATGCGCAACAATGATCCCGGTCAAGTCCGGACGGATCCGGTTGCCCCCGGTCGGGGCGGCCGATCACACAGGGGGGACGACATGACGGGGGAACAGCCGCGCCTTGACGCGGACGGCTCGGCCGACACCGTGGCCGACTACGTCCGCGACCTGCGGGCACTGAAGGTGACGGCGGGCCAGCCCTCCCTGCAGGAGCTGCAACGGCGCAGCGGCGTCGCGCGCAGCACCTTGTCCGACGCGCTCAACCCGAACCGCCGGGAGCTGCCACGGCTCGAGGTGTGCCTCGCCCTGGTCCGCGCGTGCGGCGCGACGCCGCCCGAGGCGGCGGGATGGCGGGCGCGCTGGCAGCGGATCGCGCAGGCGCGCGACGAGTCGCGTGCGCTGGCGGCGGGCCGTCCCGCCGCCTCGGGCGGCGTCGGAGTCGTGACCACGGCCTCGGCCCCCGCCGCGACCGCGCCTTCCCCCTCGTCCACGTCCTCGACCTCGACCTCGACCGCGGACCCGAGCCCGACCGCGAGCCCGACCGCGAGCCCGACCGTGACCCCGAGCCCGAGCCCCGGCGAAGGCGCCGGCGCGAGCTCCTCCGCGGATGCCGTCGAAGCGCCCCGGCAGCCGGGACGCCGGTACCTGCCGCCCGCGCCCGCGGACTTCACCGCGCGGGAGGAGGAGAGCGCCGCGATCCTGCGCGCGGCGCTCGACGCGGCGGGCCAGGCGCCGGTGGTGGTCGCGGTCGACGGCATGGCCGGCGTGGGTAAGACCGCGCTCGCCCTCCACATCGCGCACCGCCTCGCGGACCGGTTCCCTGACGGCCAGTTCTATCTGGACCTGCGTGCGCACACGCCCGGCCAGGAAGCCGTCCGGCCGCTCGCCGCCCTGGACACGCTGCTGCGGGCCGACGGCTGCGACGCGGCGGCGGTACCGTCGGGCCTGGAGGAGCGGGCAGCCCGCTGGCGGGCCGAACTCGCGGACCGGCGGGCGCTGTTGCTGCTGGACAACGCGGCCGACGCCGAGCAGGTCCGCCCCCTGCTCCCGGGCACCGCGGGGCATCTGGTGCTGGTGACCAGCCGACGCCGCCTGCCGGGTCTCGAAGGAGCCGTCTCACTCTCCCTCGCCCCGTTCCCGGCGCCGGATGCGACGGCCCTGTTCCGGCGGATCGTCGGACCGCGCGCGGACGCCGAGCCGCAGGCCGTGGCCGAGGTCGTCGACCTGTGCGGCCGGCTGCCCCTCGCGGTGCGGATCGCCGCCGCGCGGCTGCGGCACCGATCGGCCTGGACCGTGGCGGTGCTGGCCGAGCGGCTCCGCGCCGAGCGGAGCCGACTGGACGAGCTCGCCAGCGGCCATCTGGACGTGTCGGCCGCGTTCCAGGCCTCGTACGACCATCTCGAACCCACCGAGCGCGAGGCGTTCTCGCTGCTGGGCGTGCACCCCGGCGCGGACATCGGCGTCGCCGCGGCGTCCGCCCTGCTCGACCGGTCGGCGGGGCCGACCGAGGACTGCCTGGAGGAGTTGCTCGACGCGAACCTGCTGGAGCAGCGCCAGGTCGGCCGCTACACCTTCCACGACCTGCTGCGCGTCCACAGCGCCGCGCACGCGGCGCGGCTGCCGCAGGACCGGCGGACGGACGCGTTGCGGCGCGTGCTGGACCACTACCTCTGCCGGTCCTCCCTGGCCATGGACGCGCTCTACCCGCACGAGCGCTACCGCCGCCCGGACATCAAGGTGCCCCCGGCCGAGCACCCCGGCTTTCCCGACCGCGAGACGGCGCTCGGCTGGCTGGACCTGGAACGGGCCAACCTCGTCGCCCTCTCCACCCAGCAGGTCACCGTGGAACACGGCCTCCCGCAGCACGTCATCGACCTCTCCGCGGTGCTGGCCCGGTATCTGGAGCGGGGCGCCCACGGGGCCGAGGGGCTGGCGCTGCACGAACAGGCGCTGCGTCTCGCCGAGTCGCTCGGCAACCCCGGCGCCGAAGCCACGGCCCTGCGGCACCTGGCCCTGACGTACCTTCAACTGCGGAGCTATGCTCCGGCTCTGGATCATCTGACCCGCTCCCTTGAGGTGCTGCGCTCGGCTCCCGGCGACCACGGCTCGCAGATGGCCTCCACCCTCACCAACCTCGGCGCGGTCAGCGGACGGACCGGCGATCTCGCCGCCGCGCTGGGCTACTTCGACGAGGCACTGGGTCTGAGCCGTGCTGTCGGGGACGACGCGACCGCCGCGATCGCGGCGAACAACCTGGGGCTGATCCACCGGCGGCTCGGAAACTTCGCGACGGCCCTGGACCATCTGCGGGGCGCGCTCGAGCTGGACCTCCGTCTGAACAACGCGGCCGGACAGAGCATCTGCCACGACAACCTCGGGGTCGTCCTGCGCCTGCTCGGGCGCCTCGACGAGGCGCTCGACCACCACCGCCGGGCGCTGCTCCTGGACCGGGAGGCCAACGACCGGGTCGGCGAGGCCATCAGCACCGACAACCTGGGCCTGGTCCTCCTGGAGATGGGCGACCACGCCGGGGCGCGAGCGCACTTCGAGGCCGCGCTCGTGCTCGGCCGGGAGCTCGACGACCTGGCCAGCGAGGGGATCGCGCTCGGCAACCTCGGCACCGTGCTCCGGACCGAGGGCAGGCCCGCCGAGGCCCTGCCGTTCCACGAGGAGGCGCTGGCGCTGTTCCGGACGTCGGACGAGCAGCTCAACCTCGCCGAGGCGCTCAACAACCTCGGGGAGACCCGGTGTTCGCTGGGCGACCCGCAGTCCGCGCCGGCGCTGCACGAGGAGGCGCTGGCGCTGGCCCGCTCCTGCGGCGATCCGGTGGAGACGGCCCGCAGCCAGGAACTGCTCGGGAACGCCCGGCACGCCCTCGGCGACGATGCCGGCGCGGTGGCCGCGCACCGGGCCGCCCTCGACGCCTACCGCCGGATGGGGCTGCCCCGCGCCGACGCGCTGGCGGAACACGCGTGCGGTGAGGCCGGGCGGTCGTGAGCGGAGGTGCGGCGGGCCCGGATATGGTCGTAGCCATGGGCATCCCCGAAGGCAGTGCCGAAGGCATCCCCGACCGGACGAACGACCGTGCGACCGGCCAGGCGAGGGCGCGGACCCCCGACGGTCTGCCGACGTCGCGCACCGAGGCGGGGGCCGCCGGGCTGGCGGCGCTGGCCGCCGAGCCGGGGCGGGCGGTCGTCGCCCTGGACTTCGACGGCGTGCTGGCGCCGATCGTCCCCGACCCGGACTCCGCGCGGGCGCACCCCGGGGTGGTGCCCGCGCTGCAGCAGCTCGCGCCGCTGCTCGACGCGGTGGTCGTGGTGACGGGGCGACCGGCGGGGCTCGCCGTCGAGTACGGCGGGTTCGCGGGTGCGCCGGGGCTGGAGCACCTGACGATCCTCGGGCACTACGGCGCGGAGCGCTGGGACGCGCAGACCGGTGAGGTGCGCGCCCCGGCGGACCACCCCGGCGTCGCCGCGCTGCGCGCGGAACTTCCGCGCGAACTGAAGCGGGTGGGCGCCCCGGACGGCGCCTGGATCGAGGACAAGGGCCGCGCCATCGCCGTCCACACCCGGCGCGCCGAGGATCCGGACGGATCGCTCGCCGCCCTCGACGCGCCACTGCGCGCGCTCGCGGCGAAGCACGGGCTCGCCGTCGAGCCGGGCCGGATGGTGCTGGAGCTGCGTCCCCCGGGGGTGGACAAGGGCGCCGCGCTGATGGCCTTCCTCGACGAGCGCAAGGCGCGGGCCGTCCTGTACGTCGGCGACGACCTGGGCGACGTGGCCGCGTACGACGCCGTCGACGACGGGCGAGCCGTCGGCCGTCCCGGCGTGCTCGGCTACAGCGCGCCGACGACGGGCGAGCCGCCGCTGGCGGCGCTCGCCGAACGGGCCGACCTCGTGCTCTCGGGGCCGGCCGGGGTGGTCGCGCTGCTGGAGGCGCTCAGCGCCGCGCTCGCTTCTCGTCCCTGATCCGGCGCAGCCGGTTGACCAGCACCGGGTCGAAGGCGAGCGCGGCCTCGCGGTCGAGCAGGGCGTTGAGGAGTTGGGCGTAGCGGGTGGGCGAGAGGCCGAGCTCCTCGCGGATCGCCGCGTCCTTGGCGCCGCGCGCCCGCCACGTCCGCGCCTCGAAGGCGAGCACGGCGCGGTCGCGCTGCGTCAGCTCCTCCACCGTCGCTCCTTCCGCCACGCTTCCGGGGGGCTCACCCGACCATACGACTTGTCATTCTGCCGCCTGCCTCTGACGCAATCTGTCACCCCCACCGGTGACGCGCACGCACTACCGTCGGAGCCATGACCAGTTTCGCCGTGCACATCCCCGACGCCGAGCTCGAGCCCGACCCGCTCGACCCGAGCCAGATCGTCTCCGGCACGCCGGAGGTCTCCGGCAAGGTCCTGTGGGAGTCGGAGGACGGCAGGCAGATCCGCGGCATCTGGCAGATCACCCCGGGCGTGGTCACCGACACCGAGGCCAACGAGCTCTTCGTCGTCGTCTCCGGCCGCGCCACCATCGCGGTGGCCGACGGCCCCACCTTCGACGTCGGCCCGGGCGACGCCTGCGTGCTGCGCGAGGGCGACGAGACCACCTGGACCGTCCACGAGACGCTCCGCAAGGCGTACCACATCACCCTGCCGTAGCAACGCAGCAAGGGCGGCCACCCCCGAGGGGAGGTGGCCGCCCTTTTCGCGCCGGAACGGACGCTACTTCACCGACCCCGCCGTCAGACCGGAGGCGACCTTGCCCTCGATCAGAGCGAAGAGGATGATCACCGGGATCGTGGCGATGACGGACGCGGCGAAGAGGTGCTGCCAGTCCGTGGCGTACTCGCCGACGAAGTTGGAGATCTTGACCGTGAGCGTGCGCGGGCCGCTCTGGGTGGTCAGGGTCAGGGCGACGATGAACTCGTTCCAGGCCGCGATGAAGGTGAAGATCAGCGCGGTGACGATGCCCGGGGCGGCCAGCGGCAGGATGACGCGGAACATCGCGCCGACGCGGCTGCAGCCGTCGACGATCGCCGCCTCCTCGATCTCCTTGGGGATCGCGGAGAAGTAGGCGTTCAGGATCCACACCGCGAAGGCCATGTTGAAGCCGGCGTTGACCAGGATCAGCGACCAGACGGAGTCGATCAGGTTGAACTGGAGGAACTGCTGGTAGATGCCGACGATCATCGCGGTCGGCTGGAACATCTGGGTGATCAGCACCAGCAGCAGGAACAGGCCCTTGCCGCGGAAGTTGCGGCGCGCGGTGTAGTAGGCCGCCGGGATCGCGACCAGCAGGACCAGCGCCGTGGAGCCGAAGGCGATCTCGAGGCTGGTGCCGAGGTTGGTGCCCAGGCCCGTGGACCAGATGTCGGTGAAGCTGGCCAGGGTCGGGTGGCTCGGGAAGAGGTCGCGGTCGTGGAGCTCGTTGCCCGGCCGGAGGGCGGTGATCACCATCTCCAGGTACGGGAGGAGGAAGATCAGCCCGATCAGGTAGGCACCGCCGGCGAGCGCCACCGTGCGTGGGCGGGGCAGCCTGCGTGGCGCGGGGGCCTTCAGGGCGGAGGCGGCGGCCGGGGTCGGGCGCGCGGTCACAGTGGTCATCTCAGTCCTCCGCGGTGTTCCACCGGGACGCCCGCAGGAAGAACAGGACGACCACGATGATGAAGCCGAAGTTGACCACGGACATCGCCGCTGCCTCGCCGATGCTGGTCTGCTGGGTGTTGTACATGAACAGCGTCGTGGTGGAGGTCTGGTTGCCCGGACCGCCGCCCGTCATCTCGTAGATGATCGGGAACGAGTTGAAGACGTTCATGATGTTGATCAGCGCCGCCACGAGCAGGGCCGGACGCAGCAGCGGCAGCGTGATCGACCAGTAGGTGCGCACCGCGCCGGCGCCGTCCAGGCGGCACGCCTCGTAGACGTCCTCCGGGACGGCCTGGAGGCCGGCCAGCAGCGCGTAGGTGGTGAACGGCACCGAGACGAAGATCGCGACGACGATCTCCCAGATGAAGGCCGGCGTCTGCTGGGAGAGCCAGTTGACGCTGTTGTAGTCCTTCATGAAGCCCAGGTCGTGCATCAGCACCAGGATCGTGCCGTTGCTGGGGTTGAGCATCCACTTGAAGACGATGGAGGTCATCACGACCGAGGCGGCCCACGGCGCGATCAGCGCCCAGCGGGCGACCTTGCGGCCCGGGAACTGCTTGTTGAACATCTGGGCCACGCCCAGCGAGATCAGGATGGTGAGGCCGACCACGGCGACCACCCAGATGACGGTGCGCACGAGCACGCCGGGCAGGTCCGGCTCGTCGAACAGCTTGGTGAAGTTGCTCCACCCCGCGCTGCCCTGGTCGAAGCCCATGGAGTCGAAGTGCTGACGTGAGGTCAAGAACATCGAGACCACCGGCCAGATCACCACGAAGAGGATCAGGGCGGTGGCGGGCGTGATCCACGGAAGGGGCGCGAGCGCGCGTAGCACGCGGCGGCCGCCGCCGACGCGCCTGGCGGCCGGGCGTGGGGTGCCGTCGCTCCCGGGCGCCGGCTCCAGCACGCCGGCCTGGGTCGATTGCGTCATGGTCTGCTCCATCGCGAACGCGCCGAGAGACCGGCCGGCGGGTGAGTCCCGCCGGCCGGCCGCCGGCAGTGCGGATTGCGGGTTACTGGTTGCTGGTGGCGAAGTTCTGCAGGCTGTTCAGGACCGAGGACGCGTTGTCGGACGCGGCGGTGCCCAGGGTCTGCTTGAGCTTGGCCAGCACGGTGTTCCAGTTGGTGTTCGACGGGTAGACCACGGAGTTCGGCACGTTCTTCAGGAAGCCGGCCGCGACCGGGTCCTTGGCGGAGAGCGCCGCGGAGGCCGAGGTGGTGGCGGGCAGCAGGTCGTACTCCTGGTCGAAGGAGATCTGGTTCTGGTCGGAGTAGACGAAGTCCAGGAACTGCTTGATCTGGTCCGCGTGGCCGCCCTGCTTGAAGCCGACGACGTCGTCGTGGACGCCCAGGGTCTGGGTGAGCGGGGCGCTCTTGCCCGGCATCGGGACCACGCCGTAGTCGGAGGTGGTCAGCTTGCCGTTCTTGACGATGTCCGGGATCAGCGCGCCGGAGCCGCCGACCATGCCGACCTGGCCGGCCGCGAAGGCGTCCCACATCTGCTGGCGGTTGGTGCTCGCCGGGCCGGGCTCGGTGCCGCCGGCCTTGACCAGCGTGTTCAGGAACTGGAAGGTCTGCACGTTGGCGGCCTGGTTGATCGCGTACTTGCCGGTGGAGTCGACGTAGCCGCCGCCGTTGCCGAGCATCCACAGGTAGGACTCGCCCTGGGCCTCCTCGGGGCCGAGCGGCAGGCCGTAGCCGATGTCGCCGCCGCCCAGCGCCTTGATCTTGGCGGCGTCGTTCTGGATGTCGGCCCAGGTCTGCGGCGGGCTGGCGATCTTGGCGGCCGCGAACAGCTTCTTGTTGTAGAACAGGCCGCGGGCGCTCGTGGTGAACGGGGCGCCGTAGGCGACGCCGTCGGTGCCGTCCTCCTGCTTCGCGAAGACCGGGATCAGGTTGCTGACGGTGCTGGCCGACATGATGTCGGTCAGCTTGTACAGCAGGCCGTCGGCGGCGAACTGCTGCGGCGCGTCGCCCTCGAGGATGTCCGGGTACTGCTTGTCCTGGATCATCGTCGCGACCTGGGCCCAGTTGGTCCAGGCGATGGTCTGCACCTGCACGGTGATGTTCGGGTGGCTCTTGTGGAAGGTGTCCGCGAGACCCTGCCAGTAGGCCTGGGTGCTGTTCGAGGTGCCGGCGGTGCCGTAGTCGGCCGCCAGCAGCTTGATGGTGACGTTGCCGCCGGAGGACCCGGAGGAGGACGAGCTGCTGCTGCCGCACGCCGTCAGCGACATGACTCCGGCGACACCGATGGCTGTGAGGGCGAGCACACGACGCTTCAAGAAAACCTACCGCCTTCGCAATGTGTGGAGGACGGAGGAGGCGGTCGGCGGAGGTGGGGGCACCGCCGGCCGGCCGAGAGGACCCGCCGTCCCGGTGTGACGGTCAGTCTGGCCAGCTCCCGCTCAAGAGGTCTACACCATTTACCGAAAAGCTGGTTGTCGTTGCATCCTGCGCAACGACAAAGCGGACACTCGGCTCCAAACTGCGCGGATCGTATCGCATTGACGTCACGTCAGGTTTCCCTCAGTGACCAGGAGTCGACTTCCTCGAATTGTTTTCCCGAACCCCCTTGCCTAAACGAAACCGCCATCACCTGGGCTTCTACTTGGTCTAGACCACCAAGGTCCAGTCCACCGCATGCGTGCAGGTCAGAGCGTCGATCGACTTCGAATACTCTCCGTAATCATGGGGAGCAAATCGGGTACTCTGTGACATAGTGCGCCGTCAATGGGACTAGGTCTGGTCATGGACCAGACCAATCTGCAAACTGGACTAGACCTCTGCGGCTCTGACGAGGGAGACTGCTGCGTCGTGAAGCACGTCATCGCTCTCGATGTCGGCGGGACCGGCATGAAGGCCGCGCTGGTCGCCCCCGACGGCACGCTCCTGTACGAGGACCGCCGCCCCACCGGGCGCGAGCACGGTCCCTCCGCCGTGGTCGCCGGAATCACGGACTTCGCCGCCGAACTGCGCGACGAGGGCCGGCGGCGTTTCGGGGAGACCGCGCGCGCGGCCGGCGTCGTGGTGCCCGGCACCATCGACGAGGCCGAGGGCGTCGCCCTCTTCTCCGCCAACCTCGGCTGGCGCGACGTGCCCATGCGCACACTGCTCGGCGAGCGGCTGGGCGTACCCGTCGCGCTCGGACACGACGTGCGCACCGGGGCGCTGGCCGAGGGCCGGCTCGGCGCGGGGCGCGGGGTCTCCCGCTTCCTCTTCGTCGCCCTCGGCACCGGCATCGCCGGCGGCATCGGGATCGACGGGCGGATCGAGGCCGGCTTCCACGGCAACGGCGGCGAGATCGGCCACGTCGTGGTCCGCCCCGGCGGGCCCGCCTGCGGCTGCGGATCGCGCGGCTGCCTGGAGACCATCGCCTCCGCGTCCGCCGTCGGCCGCGCCTTCGCCGACGCCTCCGGCGACCCGGACGCCACGGCCGCCGACTGCGCCGAAGCCGTCGCCGCGGGCGACCCGCGCGCCGTCGCGGTGTGGACCGAGGCCGTCGCCGCGCTCGCCGACGGTCTGGTGACGGCGCACACCCTGCTCGACACCGGCACCGTCATCATCGGCGGCGGCCTGGCCGAGGCCGGGGACACCCTCTTCACACCCCTGCGTGCGGCGGTGACCGAACGCCTGTCCTTCCAGGCGCCCCCCGCACTCGTACCGGCGATGCTCAAAGACACCGCCGCTTGCCTGGGCGCGGGACTCCTCGCCTGGGACCTGCTCTCACTGGAGGTGACCGCGTGAGCAACGCGGATCGCACTGTGCTGGCCGGGGCCAGGCTCGTCCTGCCCACCGGCGTCGTCGAGAACGGCAAGATCGCCGTGGAGAACGGCCTGATCACCGAGATCGCGGCACCGGTCAGCCCTCCGGACGGCGCGGCACCCGCCCTTGACCTCACCGGATACACCGTGGTCCCCGGCTTCGTGGACATGCACGTCCACGGCGGCGGCGGCGAGTCCTACCACTCCGGCACCGCCGAGCAGGTCCTCAAGGCCGCGAACACCCACCTCGCGCACGGCACCACCACCACCGTCGCCTCCACCGTCACCGGCGAGATCGACGACCTGTGCCGACAGGCGTCCCTGCTCAGCGAGTTGGTGGAGGACGGGGTGCTCGCGGGGATCCACTTCGAGGGCCCGTTCATCAGCATCAACCGCTGCGGCGCCCACGAGCCCGACCTGCTGCGCGACCCGGACCCGGCAGTGGTCCGCAAGCTGATCGACGCCTCGCGCGGCGCGGCCCGGATGGTCACCCTCGCGCCCGAACTGGAGGGCGGCATCGCGTCGATCCGGCTGCTCACCGAGCGCGGCGTCATCGCCGCCATCGGCCACACCGACGCGTCCTACGACAAGACGCTGGCCGGCATCGACGCGGGCGCGACCGTGGCCACGCACCTGTTCAACGCGATGCCGGGCCTCGCCCACCGGGCCCCCGGCCCGGTCGCGGCGCTGCTGGAGGACGAGCGGGTCACCGTCGAGCTGATCGGCGACGGCGTGCACCTGCACCCGGCCGTGGTCGACCTCGCCTTCCGCGGCGCGGGCGCGGAGCGCGTCGCCCTGGTGACCGACGCGATGGACGCGGCCGGCTTCGGCGACGGCGACTACATGCTCGGCCCGATGGCGGTGAAGGTCCGCGACGGCGTCGCCCGCCTCGCCGACGGCGGCTCGATCGCGGGCTCCACGCTGACGTTGGACGTCGCCTTCCGGCGGGCGGTGACGGTCAACGGCCTGGCGATGGACACGGTCAGCCGGATGCTCTCACTCAACCCGGCACGGCGGCTCGGCCTCGACGACAAGGTCGGCTCGCTGGAGGTCGGCAAGCGGGCGGACCTGGTGGTCCTGGACGCGCAGTTCGACGTGGTCGCCGTGATGCGCGCGGGCCGCTGGGCGGTCGGCGCGGACCAGCTCAAGGACCGCGTGCCGGTGGCCAACTGACGTTCGGAAACGACGGACGGCCCGCACTCCCCGAGGGGGTGCGGGCCGTCCGGCTCGGTCTAAGCCGCTGTCAGGACTGTCAGGACCAGGGGCTGACATGCTGCGCGGTGATGGCGAGCTGGTCGATGTTCACCGGCGGCTGCCCGTCCACGCCCTGAATCGTGATCTTGACCTGCCCGGCCGGGAGGTTCGGCTGGTTGTAGGTGCGGAACCACGTCTGGGACGGGTCCTTGGCCCCAGGGGTGTAGTTCTGGAAGTCGGCGTCCCGGCTCTTCTGGCCGTTGACGAGCAGCACGTCCGTCGCGTTCGCGCCGGGGTTGTTGTACCGGATCCAGACGTAGTACTGGCCGGCCGTCGGGACGTTGACGGTCCAGGTGACGCTCTGCTGCCCGTTGGTGATCGGCACGGAGGAGCCGCCCGCCGCCTTCGCACCGGCGGGGGTGGTCACGGCCGCGGTGCCCTGAAGCGTCATCGTCGCCGCGTCGGTGGCGCCCGGGAGCGTGCCCGAGGCGGACGCGGACGCCGAGGCGGAGGAGCTGCCCGTGGCCGCCGCGCTGGCGGACGTGGTGCTGCCGGACGCGTTGTCGCCCTTGCCGCCGCCGTTGAACAGCGCCATGCCGATGCCGATCGCGACCGCGGCCACAACCGCCACCGCGCCGATCATCACGCCGCGCGAGCTGCCGCCGGAGCCGCCCGACGCACGCGTCGCCGCGCGACCGCCGCCGGCCGGCGGCTGAGCCTGGTGCGGAACGCCGGAGTACCCGGGCGCCTGCTGGCCGTAACCCTGCTGCTGGCCGTAGCCCGGCTGCTGCTGGCCGTAGGCGCTCTGCTGCTGGCCGCTGTAACCGGACTGGCCGTACTGGACCCGGCCGACCTGGGTGGCCTGCTGGTACGAGGTACGCGGAACGCCGGGCATCGGCTGCGTGGGCGCCGCTCCGCCTTCCTCGCCGTTCTCGGCCCGGTACAGGTACGCGAACGGGTCGTCGTCCTCGGGCACGCCGTTGTTCTCGGCTGTCATCGAGTCCTCTACTCCCGAGTCGTGATCTGTGGATATACGTGCATGGCATGGTCGGCCCCCGCGCCCGGAGTACCGCACCACAGGCACGCGTATCCACCGCAGACTACCCCGACCGGGTGACACGACGGTAAGGACGGAGCACAGGAGGGCGCGGTTCCACTAGCGTGTGCAGGCTACCGGCCACAGTTGGGACGGCGCAGGCCGCCGGGCGGTTCCGGCCGGGAATCAACCCGCGCGGCGGTGGGAGCGGCCCCCGTTCGCGCGGGCGCGCTTCTCGGCGTACATGAGCTCGTCGGCGCTGTGCAGCACCTCGTCGATGCTCATGCCGCAACCCGCCCAGCCGATGCCGATGCTCATGCCGACCCGCAGGGTGCGGTTCTCCCAGCGGATCGGCGGGGCTATCGCGGTGCGGAGCCGGTCGGCGAGATCCTTGGCGCGGGCGCGGTCGACGCCGTCGGCCAGGACGACGAACTCGTCGCCGCCCATGCGGGCCACCGTGTCGCCCTCGCGCACCGCGTTCTGGAGGCGCTGGGCCACCTCGATCAGCGTCGCGTCGCCCGCGGCGTGGCCGTGGCGGTCGTTGATGCCCTTGAAGCCGTTGAGGTCGCAGAAGAGCACCGCCAGCGCCCGCCCGCCCTGCGGTGCGCCCTGCGGCGCGCCGCCGCCCTCGTCGGGCGGGACGGCGTGGACGTGGTCGTAGCCGCCGTCGGCGACGGCCGGGTGGCCGTAGGCGTGTCCACGGCCCGGGTCGACCGCCTGGCCGCCGCCCAGCACCTCGCCGAGCCCGCCGGAGCCCAGCCCGCCGTGGTCGGCGAAACCGCCGTGGCCCTCCGGCCAGCTCGGCTCGGCCACGGCGCCGGAGGTCTCGTACGGGTCGTACGAGTCGTACCGGTCGTGGGGGTCGTACGGGTCGTAGCCGCCGAACGCGCCGAGGCCTCCGGGGCGCTGCGCGACGGCCGGGAGCGAACCCGGGTGGTCGCACAGCCGCATTCGCAGCCTGGCCTTGAGCTCGGCGGCGTTGGGCAGGCCGGTCAGCGCGTCGTGGCTGGCCCGGTGGGCCAGCTGGAGCTCGTGGCGCTTGCGGTCCTCGATGTCCTCGACGTGCGTCAGCAGGTAGACCGCGCCCTCGACCGCGTCGGAGATCACCGAGTTGCGCAGGTTGACCCAGAGCCAGCCGCCGTCGCGGCGGGCGAGCCGGACCTCGGCCCGGCCGTTCTCGGTGGCGATGCCGCGGAGCTGACCCGCGTCCTCGGGGTGGACGAGCTCGGCGAAGGACTGCCGGTGCAGGGAGGATCTCGAACGGCCGAGGAGCCGGCACAGCGCGTCGTTGACCCGTGTCAGCTGCCCACGGGACTCCCCGTGCAGTTCGGTGATGGCCATGCCGGTCGGCGCGAACTCGAAGGCCTGCCGGTAGCTCTCCTCGCTGGCGCCGAGCGCCTGCTGCTCGCGCTCCAGCCGGACCAGGGCGCGCTGCATCTCGGCGCGCAGCCGCGCGTTGCCGATGGCGATGCCGGCCTGCTGCGAGAACATCTCCAGCGCCTCACGGGTCCACGGCCCGGGCCGGCGGCCGTTGCGCGGCCGGTCCACGGAGAGCACGCCGAGGAGCTCGCCGCCGAAGCTGTACATCGGGGCGAGCAGCATGTCGTCCGGGTGCCAGGCGCCCGCGGGCACGAAGGCCTGGCCGCCGCCCCAGACGGGTATGTCCACCGGCCGGGCCCAACCGCGGTCGTGCGGCACGAAGACCAGACTCCCCCAGCTGTCCCCGGCGTTGAGCAGGCGGTTCCAGGACTCGCGCGAACCGATCTGCCCGAGAAGGCTGTTGATGCCCTCGTCGGCCTCACCCTCGACGCCGAGCTCCCAGACGGCGGCGACGACCAGATCCCCGTCCGGCCGGACCATGTTGACCACGGCGCTGTTGAAGCCGAGGCCCGTCACCGCACCCTCGACCACGGCCTGCAGCGTCCCGGCGAGGCTGCGGGCGGCGTTCAGGTCAGCGATGACGCGGTGGAGGGTGCGCAGGGTCGCGAGACGGACGTAGGGCTCCGGCTCGGTTTCCATCGCCTTGCCTCCCTCCCTCGACTGCGTCCGACCGTACTGCGCGCGCACATGGTCGGACTGCCAGACAAACTGAATCACAGGGTGCACACCAATAGACACTCTGGGTCAGCAAATCGATGCCACTTGTGACTCAACTCACACGTCTGACGTGTGTAATCCTTGATCGAACCGGAGTTCGCTCCACCGCCCATCCGCAACGTGAGCAATCAGACGCCCGTCCTAAGCCCAAGGTCCGATGCGGGCCGGGGGCGACCGCAGATAGCGTGCCCTACGTGTACGACGCCGCAGCCACCGCCACCACCTCCGTCCCCGCGAACGCGCTGGACGGCCCTGAGGCCTCCCCGGAGGAGTTCCGGGCCGCCCTGGGCCAGCTGGCCTCCGGCGTCGTCCTGGTGACCGCCCACGACCCCGAGGAGGGCCCGCGCGGCGAGGACGTCGGCATGACCGCGACGGCGTTCCTCTCGGTCTCCCTCGAACCCCCGATGGTGCTGGTCTCCGTCCGTGAGGACTCCCGCATGGAGGAGACCCTCTCCCACGTCGACCGCTGGGCGGTGTCGATCCTCTCCGCCGACCAGCGCACGACCGCTGCGCGGTTCGCGATGAAGGGCCGCGTCAGCGACCGCCTGCTCTTCGCCGACGTCCCGCACAGCCGCGGCGCGGCGAGCGGCGCTCCGCTGGTCACCGGCGCGCTGGCCACCGTCGAGTGCCGCACCGTCGACCGCATACCCGCCGGCGACCACATCCTCGTCCTCGGCCACGTCCTCGAAGCCCGCGTCGGCGCTCCGACCGGCGGCCCGCTCATGTACTTCCGGGGCCAGTACCGGCACTTGGCTTAGTCGCACCACCTTGGGGGGCGCGACGCTGTACCGATCGGCGACTCCGCGCGGGCACGACATCCTCGGCCTTCGGCCGGAAGGCACCCGCATTCCAGGCAGGTAGAGCCCCGCGCACACAAGGCTCCGCACGCGCAGGCCCGGCCGCCCGGGAGCGCCCCCCGGCCGAGGGCCGGCGGACCGTCGTTGCGCGCGCGAGTCGGCGGAGCCGCAGCTCCGCACGCGCAGGCCCGGTCGCCCGGGAGCGCCTCCCGGCCGAGGGCCGGCGGACCGTCGTTGCGCGCGCGGCTCGGCGGAGCGGCACGTCGGCGGAGCCCCGCGCCACCGAGGTGGGCGCGGGCTCAGTAGTCCCGCACGGTGCCGCGCGAGCGCTTGCGCTCGGCGATGCGGCGCTTGTTCTCCAGGCGCCGTTCCACCATCCCCCGGCTGGGCTTCGTCGCCCTGCGGGGGCGCGGCGGCGGGGCGACGGCCTCCGTCAGCAGCGCTGACATGCGGACCGCCGCCGCCTCCCGGTTGCGCCACTGGGAGCGGTGCTCGGAGGCGCGGACCACGACGGCGCCGTCGACGAGGCGGCCGGCCAGCCGCTCCAGCGCGCGTTCGCGCCAGACCGGCGGGAGCGCCGCACTCGCGGCGAGCGGATAGCGCAGCTCGACCTGGCTGTCGCTGGTGTTGACGTGCTGGCCGCCCGGTCCGGAGGACCGGGAGAAGCGCCACTGCAGCTCGGCGTCGGGTACGACGACGCCCCGGACGCTGACGGCCACAGGATTCACGGACATGCGTCACATGATCCCGCCGTCCGCCGCGAGCGCGCGAGGGGTTTAATCGAGTGGTGATCGAGCTCGGCTACTCCCTGTCCCCCCGTTTCCCCGACCCGCCGCAGACGGACTACGCGACCGCGCCCGCGCGGGCGCTGCGGCACGACCTGTTCTGCGGCGACGTGTTCGTCGAGGGCGAGGGCGGCCGGGACCTGTCCACCCGGTGGGGGTGGGTACCGGTGCTGGACTTCGCCTGGGCGCTGTGCGACATCGTCGAGGAGCTCGACAAGGTGCTGCCGGGGCTGCGGACGCCCCGCGCCGAGCTGGACTTCACCGAGTCCACGGACCGGCTGCGCTTCTCCCGGCGCGGCGACTGGGTCGAGCTGCGCGCGGACTGGATCCGCGACGAACGCCCACTGGTCGTCGACCACGGCGAACTGCGTTGCGAGGCGCGGGACTTCCTTCAGGACCTGCTGGCCGACCTGGTCGACCTGCACGACGGGCTGGACCACAACCTCACCTTCTGGGAGCTGAAGTCCCGCTTCCCGCGGGTGCCGTGAGGCCGTCCTCGGCCGTGCCGCGGCCCAGCACCACGAGCCGCGGCGTGGGCCGCGCCAACTCCTGGAAGCCGAGCCGGTCGTAGAACGCGCGGGCGGCGTGGTTCGCCGCGCCCATGCCGAGGTGCACCCGCGGCACGCCGCGCTCGCGCAGCGCGGCGAGGAAGACGCGCATCAACTCCCGCCCGAAGCCCTGCCCCTGGACCTCGGGGAGCAGGTCGATGTGCAGGTGGGCGGGGTAGTCGTCGACGGCCGTGGCGAGCATCGCCTCGGGGTGGCGCAGCTCGTGGCCGCGCCCGTCGGCGTCGTCGGGGTAGCGGTCGACGACGCCCGGCAGCCACTCGTCGAGGTACCGGGCCACGAACCGCCGCGTGTCGGCGGTCCCGAGGACGTAGCCGAGCGCCCGGCCCGCTCCCCCGTCCTCGGCCACCACGAACGCCAGCCCGGGCTCCTGGGCCAGATAGGGGCCGACGAAGATGTCCGGCAGGATCCGCGGGTCGGGGTACAAGGAGCTCGCGTCCGCACCGTTGTCGCCGGTGCGGACGCAGATCCCGTACAGGTCCTCCCGGTCCTCCGGGCGGTAGCGGCGGATGCTCAGCGGCATCCGCCCAGGCTAGCCGAGCTTGGTCCAGGCCACATCGGTGACGACGGCCTTCAGCTGGGCGATGCTCAGCACCGGCTCGGCGCGGTCGGCGGCCACACCCTGGCGCGGCGCGTTGAACTCCTGGGCCACCACCCGCTCGCCGTTCGGCCGCAGCATGTCGACGACCCACTGGACCGCCCCGGAACCGCCCTTCTCGGCGTTCTGCTGCCGGACGGCGACCAGGCTGCCGTCCGGCAGCTTGGTCGCGCCGCCGTAGAGCTGGGCGATGAGGTCGCTGTCGTTGCTCGGGTCGTACTGCTGGACGTTGACGCCGATCAGGCCCGCACCGGGGGAGCCGTCGGTCAGCTGCTCCTCGGCGTAGCCGCCCTGGACGTCGGAGTTGCGGCCGCTGACGCCGTGCGGCAGCAGGCTGTTCAGGACCGTCAGGATGGCCGCACCGCTGGGCGGGACGGGAGCCGACTTCACGGGCTTCGGCTTCGGGACGGCCGCGAGCAGGGGCTGCCACGACCCGCTGGTGACGACGGCCTTGAGCTGGTCGGCGGAGAGCGGGGGCGTGGCGCGGGTGACGGCGGCGCCCTTCTCGGCCGGGGCGTTCCACTCGTCCATCTCGACGTGGGAGCCGTCCGGCAGGTCCAGGACGGCGTGCCAGTCCTTGGTGCCGGTGCCGCGCGACGGGTACTCGTAGCCCTGGTCGATCAGCAGTCGGCCGCCGCCCGGCAGTTGGTAGACGTGGCACACGTCGTGGGGGACGTAGGCGGGGTTGCCGCAGGTGGGCAGCTGGGCCCCGCCCTTGGCATACCGGGCCAGCGAGAGCCCGATCGCCGAGGCGCCCCTGCCGTCGTCGTAGACGAGCGACGCCGTGGGCGCGACGAAGGCGGCCTTCCCTCCGGGCGCCGGGAAGCTCCAGCGGCCGACGGCGTCGGTGATCTTGGCACCCTTGGGCAGCAGGTGCTCCAGCGTGATGACCATCTGCTGGGCGCGCGCCTTGTCGCTCTCCGGTTGCGCGGCGGCGGTCAGCGAGATGGAGGGGGCGGCGGCCGCGTCCGCGACGTGGCGGGCCGTGCCCGGGGCGCCGAGCACCGACGGCACGAGCGCGGTGCCGACCGCGACGAGCGCGAGGGCCGCGGAGCCGCCGACGACGGCGGTGTTGCGGCGGCGACGGCGCCTGCGGCCGTCGGTGACCGCGCCGTTGACGAGGCTGGTGAGGTCGCGGGGGGCGAATTCCTCCCCCGTGTCGCGCAGCGACCGCGCGAACTGGTCTTCAAAAGGCATGGCTGCCACCATCGTTTCCGTTGGGCCTGGGCAGGGGTGGAGGTCAGGAGCGGGCGAGATCGGGCAGGGAGTCGCCGAGGACGGCGCGGAGCCGGCCGAGGGCGCGTGAGCTCTGCGTGCGTACCGCGCCGGCGGAGGTCCGCAGGGTGCGGGCCGTCTCCTCGACGCTGCGGTCCTCCCAGTAGCGCAGCACCAGCACCGCCCGGTCGCGCGGGCCGAGGCGGGCCAGCGCGTCGAGCAGGGTCAGTCGGAGGGTGGCGTCCCCCTCGGCCGCCACCCCCTCCGGCAGCGCCCCCGAGGGCTGCTCCGCCGAGCTGCGCCGACGGCGGTGGCTGAGGAAGACGCGCACCAGCACGGTGTGCGCGTACGCCGCCGGGTTGTCCGCGGCGGACACCCGGCGCCAGTGCGCGTACATCCGCCCGAGCGTCTCCTGCACCAGGTCCTCGGCCAGGTGCGGATCCCCCGAGGTGAGCAGACTCGCCGACCGGTACAGCGCCCCCGCTCGCGCGGTGGCGAAGTCCAGATAGTCCTGCTCGTCCGCCGCCCTCATCCGCGCCCCGCCGTCCGCTCAGTCGGTCCCGTCGTTTCCCTTACGCCCCTTCGACGCGGCGGGACGCGCGGGACGTTACAGGCCGGACGGAAACGAGGAGCCCCCGGCGAAAAGGCCGGGGGCTCCTCGGTGTCGAGGACTCAGTCGTTGGGGCGCAGCTGCTTCGCGCTGAGCAGCGAGAACGCGGTGGCGCCGTCGGTGGCCTCGCGCAGGAAGTCGGCGTGGCCGGCGTGGCGGCCGATCTCCTCGACCAGGTGCAGCAGGATCCAACGGGCGGAGCGGCGCGCGTCCTTGGGGAACCAGGGCCGGTCCGGCAGCGGGACGGTGGCGTCGAGGTCGGGCAGGGCCCCGACGATCTCGGCGGTCTCGGCGGCGACCTCGTCCCAGAACTTCAGCACGTCGCTGATCTCCTCGCCGTCCACCAGGCGGAAGGAGTCGGCCCAGGTGCTCTCGTCGCGCTGGACCAGCGGTTCGCGACCGGCCAGGATCACCCGCGTCCAGTTGCTCTCGACCTCGGCGAGGTGCTTGACCAGACCGCCGAGGGTCAGCTCGCTGACCGTGGGACGGGCCGTCAACTGCTCGCGGCTGAGGCCGCCGACGGCGCGTCGGACGGCGCCGCGCTGGGCCTCGACGAAGTTCAGCAGGGCTTCGCGCTCGTCGGTCTCGGCGTTGACGACGGTCGGCATGGGGACCACCTCGGTTCTCTAGGGCTGGCTGGCTCTCGAACTTCCGTGGTCCCCACAGTAGATCCAAACTAGGACAGCTACTGTCCTCTTTCCCTCCTCCTTTCGACGTGTCTCAGCGAGGCGGCGGAAGCCGGCTCAGGAACACTTCGAAGGCCGTCGGTTCGACCTTCGTGACGCCGGTGAACGGGAAGTCCATCTCCTTGATCAGGAGCAGCGAGACCACGACCAACGCGGTGAGCGTCAGCACCATCAGGCCGTGGGCGACGGTGTTGGACAGCCCGAAGAGATAGGTGAACGCGATGGTCAGCAGCCCGCCGGCGATCAGCGCGACCCACATGAGGGTCGGCACCGAGTCGTCGATCTCGGTCAGCCGGGCCCGTCGCTCGGAGGCCAGGTCCTCGACGTGGGTCACGGCGTGCTCGTAGAGCACCTGCTGCCGTGCGTCGGCCGGGGTGAACCCGAAGATCTTCGAGCGCATGTCGTAGACCAGCTGCGTGGCCTGCGGACTGCTCTGGTGCTCGGCCAGCAGCGGCCACTCGGTGTCCTGGACGGTCCTGGCGTACTCCAGCGTGTCGTGCTCGACCTGGGATCCCACCGGGAGCGGCAGCTCCCGGGAGATCCAGTACACGCCGGCCAGGGCGTCCGCCTCCTTGAACGTGGTCTGCCGCGCCGAGTCCACGTTCTGCCACACCGCGACGACCACGAAGGCCAGCAGCACCGCGTAGAGCACGCCGACCGCCGCGAAGATGAACCCCGCCACGTCGTTGTGCGACTCCCGCATCCGGTGCGGGACGAAGTGCTGCAGCAGCCAGAGCGCGATCGCGCAGACCACCAGCGTGCCGACGAGGATGAGCGCGTCGGTCCAGCTCACAAGCCCCCCACTGTCTCGTCCTGTGCCCTCCCTTTCGGCTCGGCCGCTCAGCCGCGCGGCCGGGCGACCTCGACGTTCTCCAGCACCCCGAGCGCGTCGGGCACGAGCACGGCGCACGAGTAGTAGGCGCTCACCAGGTACTGGATGACGGCCCGCTCGTTGATGCCCATGAACCGGACCGAGAGGCTGGGCTCGTACTCGTCCGGCAGCCCCGTCTGGTGCAGGCCGACGACGCCCTGCTCGTCCTCCCCGGTGCGCATGACCAGGATCGAGCTGGTGTGCCCGCCGTTGACCGGGATCTTGTTGCACGGGAAGATCGGCACACCGCGCCAGGACGGGATCCGGTTCCCCGCCACGTCGACCGACTCCGGGTAGAGCCCGCGCTTGTTGCACTCCCGCCCGAAGGCCGCGATGGCCCGCGGGTGCGCCAGGAAGAACTTGTTGCCGCGGCGGCGGGCGAGCAGCTCGTCCATGTCGTCCGGGGTGGGCGGGCCGCTGTGGGTCTGGAGGCGCTGGTCGTGGTCGGCGTTGTGCAGCAGGCCGAACTCCCGGTTGTTGATCATCTCGTGCTCCTGGCGTTCGCGCAGGGCCTCGATGGTCAGCTTGAGCTGCTGCTCGATCTGGTTCATCGGCTTGTTGTAGAGGTCGGCCACCCGCGTGTGCACCTGGAGCACGGTCTGGGCGACGCTCAGGTCGTACTCGCGCGGCGCGAGTTCGTAGTCGACGAAGGTGCCGGGCAGCTCGGGCTCGCCGTCGTGGCCCGCCGCGAGCTCGATCGCCGCCTGCCCGTGCGAGTCCTGCGCGGCCTCCCCCGCGGCGACGAACGACTCGACCTGCGCCCGCAGTTCGGGCGAGCGCCCGAGGAGGTCAAGGAAGGCCTGCCGGGGCAGGGTCAGCAGCGTGCCGGCCGTGGCGGCCTTCACCGTGTACTCCCACAGCGCGTCCTGGCGCAGCAGGGCCTCGTCGCCGAAGTGGTCGCCGTTGGCGAGCACCCCGAGCACCGCCTTGCTGTCACCGAACTTGCCGGTGCCCACCTTGTTGACCTTGCCGTGCGCGATCACCATCACGTGGTCGACGACCTCGCCGTACTCAGCGATGACCTCGCCCTGCTCGAAGTCCCGCTGCCCGAAGCGCGAGGCCAGCTCGGTGAGCAGCGCCTGGTCCTCGAAGCCGCGCAGCAGCGGCAGTTCGACGAGGCTCGGCGGCACGATCCGCGTCTCCGCCCCCGTCTGCGCGAAGCTCAGCCGCCCGCGCCCGGTGGCGTAGCTCAGCCGGCGGTTCACCCGGTAGGTGCCACCGGAGACCTCCACCCACGGCAGCATCCTGAGCAGCCACCGGGAGGTGATGCCCTGCATCTGCGGGGGTGTCTTGGTAGTCGTGGCGAGGTTCTTTGCCGCAGCGGTGTTGAGCGCGGACTGCTGCGCGGCACTGTCTGACGTGGCGTCAATACCAGCGTCGACGGACATGTCTGGGGTCCTCCCCTGGGTGCGGATCGACTTCTCCAGGGTGGGGGGTGGCGCGCGGGGGTGGTATTCCCCGAACGAGCGGGAATGGCATGCACATTGGTGGGTATCGGCAGCTCAACTGTTCGGCACCGGGCACTCCCCCGGACGCCGCCGGGGGAGTCACCAAGCGCTCCCCGGCCCCGAGCCGACGGCCCGGGGCCGCCGGCCACCACCCCGCCGAGGGCCGGGGCCGGCTCGTCCTCGCCCGCGAGGCGGAGTCCACGCTCGCCACGAGGCGCACGGGCCGGGTTCTGGGTCCGGAGGCGGTTGGCCGCGACCCCGCGCCGCGAGGTGTCGGGCAGGAACAGGCGGG
>NZ_BBPQ01000001.1:474995-586597 GCF_000787855.1 Streptacidiphilus anmyonensis
ACCCCGCGCCGCGAGGTGTCGGGCAGGAACAGGCGGTCCGGCGCGCCCGGGGCGCCCGGGGCGCCCGGGGCGACCGGGGCGACCGGGGCGACCGGGGCGACCGCCGGATCCGAGCCGCGCAGCGTGACGTGACGGCACCACCGCACCGACACGGGGACGACGTCGAGGAGCGACGCGAGGGACGTCGAGGGCGCGGCGCAGGCTCGCGGCCGAAGGCATGGCAGAGCCGTGGCCGGTCAGCGCCGCCGGCGCACGGGCCGACGGCCCCGCGCGGGGTGGAGCCGCGGAGCCGCGGGGCGCCTACGCCTCCAGCGCCGCCAGGAGATGCGGCCAGGCGATGGAGCCCGGGTCGATGACGCCGAAGTGCTCGACGCCCTCCAGCTCCACCAGGTGGGCCCGGTCGCCGGCCGTGCGTGCGGCGTGGGCGTAGGTGCGGGACATCGTCGGCGGGACGTCCTCGTCGTCCGCGCCGTGGATCAGGGTGACCGGGACGCCCAGCGGCAGCAGCGCCGCCGGATCGCAGTCCGCGTAGCGGGACGGGAGGGCGTCGACGTCGCCGCCCATCATCGCGCGGGCCGCGCCGCTGCCCAGGTTCCACTCGTCGGCGAGGCGCAGCGACGCGCAGCCGGCGAGGGAGACGACGGCGTCGGGGCGGCCCTCGGAGTGCCACGGCGACCCCGCCGGAAGGCGGCGCCGCGCCGCCGCCCACAGGGCCAGGTGCCCGCCGGCCGAGTGGCCCACGTAGACCGTCCGCGACGGACGCACGCCCTCGGCGGCGGCCATCGTCGCGAGGGCCTCGGTGCAGACCGCCACGTCGTCGAAGATCTCCGGCCAGCCGGGCGTGCGGCGGTACTCGGGGACGGCGACCAGGAAGCCCTCCGCGGCCAGCGCCTTCGCGAGCGGCGCGGTGTGGTGGCGGTCCCACCGGGGACGCCAGAAGCCGCCGTGGAAGAGGACCACCAGCGTCTTGCCCTCACCGCCCGGGCCGCCGCCCTGCGGCAGCAGGAAGTCGACCACCTGCTCGGGGTGGCCCCCGTAGGCGTGGGTCCGGTCGGCCTCCAGCCGCAGCGCCCGCAGTGCGTCCTCGTCCGGCATCCTGCTCACTCCCCCTCGGTCGGCTCCGAGGCCGACTCCGACTCCGACATCCTCACACCGGCTCGACCGGCCGCCAGCGCAGCGGGGTCGACAGGATCATCGTGCTCGACGGCTGGCCGTACTCGGCGAGCCGGTCGATCAGCTCCTCGAACTCCGCCATGGTGGCGACCGCCACCATCAGCACGCAACAGGCGCCGCCGGTGACCCGGTGCAGTTGCAGCACCTCCGGCCACTTCGCGACCGACGGGTCCCGCAGGACGCAGCGCGGCCCGTAGCACTGGACCTGCACCAGCGCGGAGACCACCCGGCCGGCCCGGGTGAGGTCGACCTCGGCGTGGTAACCCGTCAGCACGCCGGACGCCTCCAGGCGGCGGACACGCTCGGCCACCGCCGGGGCGGAGAGGTTCACCCGCCGGGACAGCTCGTTGAAGGACAGCCGGGCGTCCTCCTGCAGCTCCGCCAGCAGGCGCCGGTCGACCGCATCCAGCACGCCTCTCACCTCACACTTTCCGAACACTAAGCCAATCGGCTCATCACCTTGTCCAGGCTAAGCCGTTCGCCGCCGGGGCAGCCCGTCGCCCATTCAACGAGGCGGCGAACCGCAGCAGAATGAAAGCGACCACCGCGCCTGGAGGACCACCCATGCCTGCGACGCCCGCATCCACGCTCGCCGAGCCGACCACACCCAAGGTCGACTTCGCCGCCGCGACCACGCCCTACGCCGCCTACGCGGGGATCGACACCCTGCACTCGCTGCTGCACCCGCTCAGCGAGGAGCCGGCCGAGACCAGCTTCATCGTCGCCACGCAGGTGATGGAGCTGCTCTTCGGCCTGATCCGGCACGAGTGGACCCGCGCGCAGCAGGCCCTGCGCGTCGACGACCTGCCGACCGCGATGTCCGCGCTGCGCCGCGGCCTGGACGCGCAGGACGTGCTGGTGACCTCCTGGGACCTGCTGGCGTCGATGACCCCGGTGGAGTTCAACTCCTTCCGGCCGGTCCTCGGAGAGGCCAGCGGCTTCCAGTCGTACACCTACCTGCACCTGGAGTTCCTGCTCGGCAACAAGCACGAGCGGCTGCTGCGCCTGTACGCCGGGCACCCGGAGGTCCACGCGGACCTGCGCCGCACGCTGGAGGCGCCGAGCCTCTACGACGACGCCCTCGCCTACGTGGAGCGGCGCGGCCTGGACGTCTCCTCCCCCGTCGGCGCCTGGCTGGCCGCCAACGCCGACCCCAAGCAGGGCGAGGTGTGCGCCCTCGCCGAGCTGCTGATGGACGTCGCCGAGCGGGTCACCCGATGGCGGCAGCGCCACCTGGCCTCGGTCAAGCGCTGCATGGGCGCCAAGCCCGGCACCGGCGGGTCCAGCGGCCTGAGCTGGCTGCGGCACGCCGCCGAGCAGGACGTCTTCCCCGACCTCTGGGCTGTGAGGGACGCGCTGTGACCACTGCTGAAGACGTGACCACGCGTGAGGACGCCCTCGCGCTGGACGCCGCCGACCCGCTGCGCGGGTTCCGGGACCGCTTCACGCTGCCCAAGGACGTCCTCTACCTCGACGGCAACTCCCTCGGCGCGCTCCCGTCGCACACGCCGGAGCGGCTGCGGCGCATGGTCGAGGAGGAGTGGGGCCGGGGTCTGATCCGCAGCTGGAACGAGGCCGGCTGGTACGACCTGCCGCGCGGCCTCGGCAACCGCCTCGCCCCGCTGGTCGGCGCCGCGCCGGACCAGGTGGTCGTCTGCGACTCGACGTCGGTGAACCTGTTCAAGGTCCTCAGCGCGGCGCTTCGGCTGCGCCCCGGCCGGTCGACCCTCGTCAGCGAGGTCGGCAGCTTCCCGACGGACCTCTACATGACGGAGGGCCTCGCCCCCGCCCGCCGACGGCTGATCGGACGCGACGGGCCGACGCTCGCCGAGCTGCTCGACGAGGACACCGCCGTGGTGCTCCTCTCCCACGTCGACTACCGCACCGGCCGGCTCCAGGACATGGCCGCGGTCACCGAGCAGGTGCACGCCGCGGGCGCGCTGATGGTCTGGGACCTGTGCCACTCCGTCGGCGCGCTCCCGGTCGAGCTGGACGCCTGCGGCGCGGACTTCGCCGTCGGCTGCGGCTACAAGTACCTCAACGGCGGCCCCGGCGCGCCCGCGTTCCTGTACGCGGCGCAGCGTCACCACGCCGCCGCGCGGCAGCCGCTCAGCGGCTGGTTCGGGCACGCGGAGCCGTTCGCGATGTCCCCCGACTACCGTCCGGCGGACGGCATCGGCCGGTTCCTGACCGGCACGCCGCCGCTGCTGAGCCTCGCCGGCCTGGACGCGGCCCTCGACGTCTGGGCGGACGTGGACCTCGCGCAGGTCCGCGCGAAGAGCCTGAGCCTCACCTCCTTCTTCCTGACGCTGACGGACGCGCTCGGGCTGGAGTCCGTCACGCCGCGCACACCCGAGGAACGCGGCAGCCAGATCTCGCTGCGCCACCCGTCCGCGTACGCGGTGGTCCAGGCCCTGATCGCGCGGGGCGTCATCGGCGACTTCCGCGAGCCGGACATCATGCGCTTCGGCTTCACCCCGCTGTACGTCTCCCACGCGGACGTCTGGGACGCGGCGGACGCGCTCCGCGACGTGCTCGCCACGCGCGAGTGGGCGCAGCCGCGCTTCGCGGAGCGCGGCGCGGTCACGTAGTCGCGCCGGGGCGCGCACACAGGGGCGCGCCCGCAGGGGCGTGGGGAACCGCGCGAGAGACCACGTGGGGCGGTCGAT
This sequence comes from Streptacidiphilus anmyonensis, assembly GCF_000787855.1. Taxonomy (GTDB): domain Bacteria; phylum Actinomycetota; class Actinomycetes; order Streptomycetales; family Streptomycetaceae; genus Streptacidiphilus; species Streptacidiphilus anmyonensis. The sequence continues at coordinate 478,838 of NZ_BBPQ01000001.1, forward strand.
CCCACGGGGACGGGACCGGCAGCCACCAGGGTCTCTCGCGCGGTTCCCCACGCCCCTGCGGGTCGTCAGCACCATCAACATGAGACGCCACTGTCGAAACACCGGGCCCCCTGCCACAATGCGGGCATGCACACCTGCTCCGCCCGCTCCAGCCTCGGGCTGCCCCTCGCACTGGTCAGCGCCTTCGCCTTCGGCGGCTCCGGAGTCGCCGCGAAACCGCTGATCGAGGCCGGGCTCAGCCCGCTTCAGGTGGTGTGGGTCCGGATGGCGGGCTCCGCCCTCGTGCTGCTGCCCGTCACCGTCCGGCACCGGGGCCTGCTGCGCCGACAGCCGTGGCTGCTGCTGGGGTTCGGGCTGCTCGGGGTGACGCTCGTCCAGGTGTCGTACTTCTTCGCCATCTCCCGCGTGCCCGTGGCGATCGCCATGCTGCTGGAGTACCTCGGCCCGTCCCTGCTGCTCGCGTACGTGCGCTTCGTGCAGCGCCGGCCGATCACCCGGGCGGCGGCCCTGGGCGCGCTGACCGCGACCCTCGGGCTGGCCCTCGTGGTCGAGGTGTGGACCGGTCTCGGCGGACTGGACCCGGTCGGAGTCCTCTTCGGGCTCGGCGCGGCCTGTGCCCAGGTCGGGTACTTCGTGATCTCGGAGAAGGCCGGGCGCTCGGCCGTGGCGAACCCCGCCGAACGGATCGACCCGGTCGCGCTCAGCGGGTTCGGGCTGCTGATCGGCGCGCTGGTGGTGACGCCGCTGGCGCAGCCGTGGACGCTGCCGTGGCACGTGCTGGGCGGCGAGGCCGCCATGGGTTCACGGCACGTCCCGGCGCTCGCGCTCGCGCTGTGGATGGTGCTGGTCTCGACCGTCGTCGCCTATCTCTGCGGTGTCGCCTCCGTCAGCAGGCTCTCCGCGCCGGTCGCGTCGGTGATCGCCTTCCTGGAGGCGGTCGTGGCGACGCTGCTCTCCTGGTTCCTGCTCGGCGAGCACCTGTCGACGCCCCAGTTGCTGGGCGGCGGGCTGGTGCTGGTCGGCGCGTTCGTCGCGCAGACCAGCCGCAAGGTGGAGACCACCACGGTGGTCGCCTCCGGTGCGGAGCCCGTGCCGGGCCCGGCCCCGGCCGACGAGGCCAGGGGCGAGACCACGGACGAGACCACGGACGAGACCGCCGGGGAGACCGCCGGGGAGGCGGCGTCCCACTGACGCCGCACCCGACATGCGGGACGGGACGGGTGCGCGCATCGTTGTCCCATGAGCACGATGCAGATGTCGAACAGCAGCAGCAACCCGGGCTTCCGCCCCAACACCCAGTTGCTCGCGGCCGGAGCCGCCATGACCGGCTTCGGTGCGCTGGTCGTCGCGGCCGGAGCCGCGATGGTCGGCTTCTCGCTGGCCATGGCCGGACGCCGCTGGGTCCAGAGCTGGGAGACCGCGCCGACGGAGATGGCCCAGCGGACCTTCAACCAGGCCCGAGTCGCCTCCCAGGCCGGTCTGGACGCCTGGCGCGGCGCCAGCCCGTCGCTGAACTGAACCGGACTGGACTGATCCGAGCCTGAACCGCTTGCGCGGGCTCCTGTTGCGGCGTAATCATGATTACAACAGGAGCCACGCAAGAGGAGCACCCTCGTGAGCGAGCACCCCCCGTCGATCCTCGAATGGGCCGGCGGCCTGGAGGCGTTGCAGCGTCTGACCGCCACGTTCTACGGCAAGCACGTCCTGAACGACCCGCTGCTCGCGCCCCTCTTCGCCGGGATGGACGCCGAGCACCCGCAGCACGTCGCACTCTGGCTCGCCGAGGTCTTCGGCGGCGAGGACGGCCCGCAGGGCTACTCCGAGGAGCGCGGCGGCCACGCCCACATGGCCGGCCGCCATCTGGGCCGCCACATCACCGAGGCGCAGCGGCGGCGCTGGGTCGCGCTGCTGATGGACTCCGCGGACGAGGTCGGCCTGCCGACGGACCCCGAGTTCCGCGCCGTGTTCACCTACTACATCGAGTGGGGCAGCCGGATGGCGCTGATCTACTCCGGCGAGAACCCGCCCCCGATCGACGCCGCCCCGATGCCGCGGTGGTCCTGGAACCAGACGCCGCCCTGGCAGCCGTCCGCCTGAGCCGGAAATACCCGCGGCCGTCCCCCTGTTGTCGCCAGGGGGTGCAACAGGATCGCGGGCAGCCGCGCGGCTGGGCGGGAGGGCGGACAGGATGCGGATCCTCGTCGTCGGGGCGGGAGCGACCGGGGGCTTCTTCGGCGGGCGGCTGGCGCTGGCCGGACGGGACGTCACCTTCCTGGTGCGCCCCGGGCGCGCCGCCGCGCTGCGCGAACGCGGCCTGCGGATCGTCGGGGCAGGCCTCGGCGGGCCGGAGCAGGAGCTCCGGCCGCGGCTGGTGCTGCCGGGCGAGGTCGACGGCCCCTACGACGTGGTGCTGCTGTCGGTGAAGGCGGGCGCGCTGGCCCAGTCCCTGGAGGACGTGGCACCGGCGGTCGGTCCGGGCACGGTGATCGTCCCCTTCCTCAACGGCATGGCCCATCTCGCGGCGATCGAGCGCCGGTTCGGCCCGGACGTCGCGCTCGGCGGCATGGTCCGCGTCGCCGGCACGCTCGACGACGACGGCGACGTCCGGGTCCTCTCCCGCGTCAGCGAGTCCGTCATCGCGGACATGACCCTCGGCGAGCTCGCCGGCGGGACGAGCGCGCGGATCGAGCGCATCGGCAAGGAGCTGTCCGATGCCGGATTCGGTGTCGTCGTCTCCCCCGACATCCTCGGCGTGATGTGGGGCAAGTGGGCCTTCATCAGCGCGCTCGGCGCGCTGACGACGCTGATGCGCGGTTCGGTCGGCGAGGTCGTGCGGGCGGGCGGCGGCTGGCTGGGCCCCGCGCTCCTCACCGAGGCCGCGGCGGTGGCCGCGGCGGCGGGCCATCCCCTGACGGACACCCTGCGGGAGCGCATCGCGGCGAGCCTCACCCGCGCGGACTCGCCGGACACCGCGTCCCTCTACCGCGACACGGCAGCGGGGCGGCCGACGGAGGGCGAGCACATCCTCGGCGACCTCACCGCACGCGCGCGCGAACTGGGCGTCGACACCCCGCTGTTGGACCTGGCGGCCCTCCAGCTCCGGGTGCACGGGCTGCGCCTGGCGGCAGGCTAGGGGCGCTGGGCTCCACCGGCCTGCGGATCCACCGGTCTGCGGCTCCGCCGCGCGCGGCCCGGGCGACCAACCACGGGCCCCGGCCGGAGGCAGAGCCCCGCGCCCCTGAACGGCGCTACCGCGCCACGGAGACCAGGTACCGCGCGTACTCGTCCAGCGCCGCGGCCGCGGCGGCGTCGTCGCGGTCGATGAGCCAGTTGAGCGTCAGCCCGTCCAGGACCGCGAGGCCGTAGCGGGCGAGGACGGGCAGCGGGACGGACCACTCGAAGCCCGCCAGGCGGGCCATCGTCCCGAGGGACTCGCGGTTGACCTCCAGGTAGCGGCCGTACTGGTGGCGGGCCAGCTCCGCGAGGCCCTGCTGGCGCAGGGCGTACTGGGTCAGCTCGTACGTCAGCAGGTGCTCCTCGGGCGTCGCGCGGATGCGGTCCCAGTAGGCGTGGAGCGTGTCCCGGACGACCTCGGCGACGGGCGCGCCCTCGACGCCCGCCGCGACGGCGGGCGCGAGCGCGCCCTGCATGATGCGTTCGACGACGCTCTGCAGCAGCTCCTCCTTGGAGCGGAAGCAGTAGTGGAACGCACCCAGCGGCAGTCCCGCCTCGGCGACGATCGCGCGGGTCGTCGCCTTCGCGACGCCGTCGCGGATCATCACCTTGATCGCCGCCTCGATCAGCTCCTCGCGGCGCTCGTCGGCCGACCGGCGGACCATGGTGACTCCAGGTGCAGAAGGGACAAGTGAGACGGGCACGTTCCCGGCACGCTACCTCAGCACGCGTCCGGCACAGGCCGCGTGGCCGGTCCGCAGGGCCGCCGGCCTGCGGACCGCCGGTCCACGGGCCGCCGGGCTACAGGAAGGCGTGGCCCTCACCCCGGTACGTCGGGGCCTCGCCCACGACGCGGTCGCCCTCGACGAGGTGGAGCCGGTCCACGCGCTCGCACAGCTCCCCCGCCTTGGCGTGCCGGAACCAGACCCGGTCGCCCAGGCGCAGCCCGTCCGCGGCGTCGCCGACGAGCGGGGTCTGCACCTCGCCCGCGCCCTCCGTGCCGACCAGGCGCAGACCGGGCGGGAAGACGGGGGTCGGCAGCCGGTCCGGGCCCGCCGGGCCGGAGGCGATCCAGCCGCCGCCGAGGACGGTGACGTGCCGGGGCGCGGGGCGGCGGGTGACGGTCAGGGCGAAGTACGCGGCAGGGTACGGGGTGAAGGCCCGGTAGTGGTCGAACAGGCGCGGCGCGTACAGGCCGGAGCCTGCGCCGAGCTCGGTGACCGCGGCCTCGGACGAGGTGGCTTCGAGACTGCCGGTGCCGCCGCCGTTGACGAACTCCAGCGGCGCGACGTCCTGGACGGCGCGCACCGCGGCGGCGCGGCGGATGCGCAGATCCTGCGTCGACAGGCGCTGCATCAGCCGCACCCCGGCGCGCATCAGCGGCGAGCCGGGCTGGTTGTCGGCGAGGCCGGCGATCTGGCCCTCGTAGGACATGACGCCGACCAGCCGCAGCCGCGGCCTGGCCACGACCGCGCGGGCCAGGGCGCCGGCGGCGGCCGGGTCGTGCAGGGGCGAGCGCCGCATGCCGAGGTGGATCCGGCCACCGAGCAGCCGCAGCGACGCGTCGAGGTCCAGGCAGACGCGCACCTGCGGGCCGTTCGCGCCTGCCGTCTCGGCAGCGGCGGTGATCAGGTCCAGGTGTTCCACGGAGTCGGCCATGACCGCGATCCGCGCGGCGGCGCGCTCGTCGGCGGCGAGTTCGCGCAGCGTGGCGGCGTCGGCGCAGGGGTAGGCGACGAGGATGTCGCCGAGCGAGTCGTCCGTGGTGCGGGCCAGCCACAGGGCCTCGGGCAGGGTGAACGCCAGGATCCCCTGGTAGCCGGGGGTGCGCAGCACGTCCTCGATCAGCGGCCGGCAGCGCAGCGACTTGCTGGCGAGCCGGATCGGCTTGCCTCCGGCGCGGGCGACCATCCGCTCCGAGTTGGCGCGCAGCGCGCCGAGGTCGACGACGGCGAAGGGCGGCCGCAGCCCGGCGGTGGCCCGCTCCAGCTGGTCGAAGGTGGCGGGCGACGTGGTCTTCCTGGGCGTTTCGGTCGTCATCGAAGGGCCTCTCGCTGGACCTGCCGGGGGCTGGTACGAGCCCGCGCTTGTCCGGCAGCGTGACTTGTTCAGTTGTCCAAGTCAAGGCTGCTGGACTCTTGACTTGGACAACTGAACAAGTTCACTCTTCCGTCTCATGACGAACGCGTGGCGCAACTGGGCAGGGAACGAGCAGGCGCACCCGGTGCGGGTCGCGCGGCCGGCCGACGCGGGCGAGGTGGCCGCCGAGGTCGCGGCCGCGATCCGCGACGGGCACCTGGTCAAGGCGGTCGGCTCCGGGCACTCGTTCAGCCCCGCCGCCGTCGCGCCCGGCGTCCAGCTCCAGCTGGACCGGATGAACCAGCTGCACTCCGTCGACGCGGCCTCCGGGCTGGTCACCGTCGGCGCGGGCATGCCGCTGTGGCAGCTCAACCCGCTGCTGGCCGAGCACGGCCTGGCCATGGAGATCCTCGGCGACATCGACCGGCAGACGATCTCCGGCGCGATCTCCACCGGCACGCACGGCTCCAGCACCCGCTTCGGCGGCATCGCCACGCAGGTGCGCGCGCTCGAACTCGTCCTCGCCGACGGCTCGGTGACGCGCTGTTCGGCCACCGAGCAGCCCGAGCTGTTCGCCGCCGCCCGCGTCGGCCTCGGCGCGCTCGGCGTCCTCACCAGGGTCACACTGCAGTGCGTCCCGCTGTTCGCGATGCGCGCGCAGGACACCCAGCAGCCCGTCGCCGAGGTGCTGGAGCACATGCAGGAACTCGCCGACGCCCACGACCACTTCGAGTTCTTCTGGTTCCCGCACAGCGAGGTCTCGTTGACCCGCCGCTTCACCCGGCTCCCGGCCACCACCGCGCTCACCCCCGTCGGCGCGCTGAGCGCACGGCTGGACGAGATCCTCAACGGGCCCGGCTTCGAGACCCTGTGTCGGGTCGGCACGCGCTTCCCCGCCACGATCCGACCGATCGCCCGCTTCGCGGCGAAGGCGATGTCGGCGCGGGAGTGGACCGACCTCTCCTACAAGATCTTCGCCTCGTCCCGCCCGGTCCGCTTCCTGGAGGGCGAGTTCGCGATCCCCCGCGAGCACGCGGCGGACGCGCTGCGGGAGATCAAGCAGTGGATCGACCGCAACGACGAGCGGGTGTCCTTCCCGCTGGAGATCCGTTTCGTGGCCGCGGACGACATCTGGCTCTCCACCGCCCAGGGGCGGGAGAACTGCTACATCGCCTTCCACCAGTACCACCGCATGCCGCACGAGCGGTACTTCCGGGCCTGCCAGGACATCCTCTCCTCCTACGGCGGCCGTCCCCACTGGGGCAAGATGCACGACCTCGACGCCGCCGCCCTGCGCCCGCGCTACGCGCACTTCGACGACTTCGTCGCCCTGCGCGACAAGCTCGACCCGACGGGCCTGTTCGCCAACCCGTACCTGGACCGGGTCCTCGGCAAGGCACCGCAGGCGCGCTGAGGGGACCGGCCCCGACCCCGGGCCCGGCGGGCTAGCGTGGTGCCACTGCCCCCGGTCCCAGGAGGAACGCACGTGAGCAACGGTCCGCTCTTTCCCGCCGTCGCGGCCGGCGGTTCCGCGCCCGCGGTGAGCTTCGGCGCGCGCGGGCTCGACTACGCACGGCTGCGCGCTGCCGTGCTGGCCACGGCGGCTCGCCTCGGCGGGGCGCGCCGGGTCGCGCTGTGGGCGACGCCGACGCTGGAGACCGCCGTCGGCGTGGTCGCCGCGCTCGCCGCCGGGGTGACCGTGGTGCCGCTGAACCCGAAGAGCGGGGAGCGCGAGCTCGCCCACGTCGTCGGCGACAGCGCGCCCGAGCTGGTCCTCGCCGCCGCGGACGACGAACTGCCCGGCGTGCTCGCGGGTCTGCGGGTGGTCACGCCGCAGCTCTCGGCCGACGGTCCGGACTCGGAGGCCCCGTGGCCGGCCGAGCCGGACGACGAGTCGCCCGCGTTGATCATCTACACCTCCGGGACCACCGGCCCGCCGAAGGGCGCGATCGTCCCGCGCCGCGCGGTCCGCACGACCCTGGACGCCCTGGCCGAGGCGTGGGCGTGGACCGGCGGCGACGTGCTCGTGCACGCGCTGCCCCTGTTCCACGTGCACGGGCTGGTGCTCGGGATCCTCGGGCCGCTGCGGCGCGGCGGCAGCGTGCGGCACCTCGGGCGGTTCTCCCCCGAGGGCGTGCGGGACGAGCTCGCCAACGGGGCGACCATGCTGTTCGGCGTGCCGACGATGTACCACCGGATCGCGCAGGACCTGGACGCGGGCGACGCGGGGCTGGCGAAGGCGCTGGCCGGCGCCCGCCTGCTGGTCTCCGGTTCGGCCGCGCTGGCGACGCGCGACCAGCGCGCGATCGAGGCGGCCACCGGCCGCCGCGTCGTCGAGCGGTACGGCATGACGGAGACGCTGATGAACACCAGCGTCCGTCCGGGCGCGGACCACCGGCCGGGCACCGTCGGGACGCCGCTCGACGGCGTGGAACTGCGGCTGGTCGACGAGGCCGGCATGCCGTTCGACGCGGCGGACGTCCGGGCCGGGGGCATCCGCGACGGGGAGACCGTCGGCGAGATCCAGGTGCGCGGCGCGAACCTGTTCAGCGGCTACCTGAACCGCCCGGACGCGACGGCGGACGCCTTCGCCGAGGACGGCTGGTTCCGCACCGGCGACATGGCCGTGCTCGACCCGGACGGCGCGGTGCGCATCGTGGGACGCAAGTCCACCGACCTGATCAAGAGCGGCGGATACAAGATCGGCGCGGGCGAGATCGAGAACGTGCTCCAGGAGCACCCGGCCGTGGCCGAGGCCGCGGTGACCGGCGAGCCCGACCCGGACCTCGGCGAACGCGTCGTCGCCTGGATCGTCCCGGCCGATCCGGCCGCGCCGCCGTCCGCCGACGAGCTGGCAGTGCACGTCGCGGCCCACCTCGCACCGCACAAGCGCCCGCGCGAGGTCCGCCACGTCCCGGCGCTGCCGCGCAACGACATGGGCAAGGTGATGAAGCGCGCCCTCGGCGCGTGACGTCCGCGGGCGCTGCCGATGTCAAGAACCGGGCGGCGGCTCCGACCACCTGTCGACAGGCCCCGCGAGGGGCCGGTGGACGACAAGGAGGACGAGATGAAGTTCCTGATCAGCCTGCACATCAACCCGGCGGTGCTGGACGCGCTGACCGACGAGGAGAAGGCCGCGATCGGCGAGGGCCACGGGCGGTTCATCGCGGCGCTGAAGGAGTCCGGTGAGCTGATCACCACGCAGGCGCTGGTCGACCCGTCGCAGGCCGCCGTGGTGTCCGTCCGCAACGGACAGCCGGTGGTGACCGACGGGCCGTTCCTGGAGTCCAAGGAGTTCCTCGGCGGCTTCTACCTGATCGACTGCGAGAACAAGGAACGGGCGGTCGAGCTGGCCGCCCGGATCCCGGACAGCGCGATCGAGGGCCTGGGCGTCGAGGTGCGTCAGGTGATGTTCTCCGACGGACACTTGGAGGCGTGACGGCCCCGCCCGCCCTGGAGGACCTGCTGCGTGAGCTCACGCCGCAGGTCCTCGGCGCGCTGGTGCGCCGCTACGGGCGGTTCGAGGGCTGCGAAGACGCCGTCCAGGAGGCCGTGCTCGCCGCCGCCGTGCAGTGGCCGTCCGAGGGCCTGCCGGACAACCCGCGCGGCTGGCTGACCACGGTCGCCTCCCGGCGCCTCGTCGACCAGCTGCGCAGCGACCACGCCCGCCGCGAACGCGAGACCGCACTGGCAGCCGGCTTCGACGCGGAGGCGGCGCCGCAGGACGTCCCGGACACCGACGACACCCTGGTGCTGCTGTTCCTGTGCTGCCACCCGACGTTGACACCCGCCTCGCAGACGGCCCTGACGCTGCGCGCGGTCGGCGGCCTCACCACGGCCGAGATCGCCCGCGCGTTCCTGGTGCCGGAGGCCACGATGGCCGCCCGGATCAGCCGGGCCAAGCAGCGCATCAAGGCCGCCGGCAGCACGTTCGCCCTGCCGCAGGGCCCGGAGCGCGAGGAGCGGCTGCGCGTCGTCCTGCACGTGCTCTACCTCATCTTCAACGAGGGCTACACCGCCTCCTCCGGCGACACACTGCACCGCGCCGACCTGGCCCGCGAGGCCATCCGGCTGACCCGCACAGTGCACGCGCAGCTGCCCGAGGACACCGAGGTCACCGGCCTGCTCGCGCTGATGCTGCTCACCCACGCCCGGCGCGACGCCCGCACCACGGCCTCGGGCGACCTGGTGCCGCTGGCCGAACAGGACCGGACCCGGTGGGACCGCGCCCTGATCGACGAGGGCACCGCCCTCGCCCGGACCTCCCTGGCCGGCCCGTCGCTGGGCCCCTACCAGCTCCAGGCCGCCATCGCCGCCACCCACGACGACGCGGCCACGGCCGAGGAGACCGACTGGGCGCAGGTGCACGCCCTCTACCTGATCCTGGAACGCATCGCGCCCAACCCCATGGTCACCCTCAACCGGGCCATCGCCCTCGCCGAGGCGCACCGCCCCGAGGCCGGTCTGGAGCTGCTGGCGACACTGGACGGCGACGAGCGGATGGCGCGTCACCACCGGCTGCTGTCGGTCCGCGCCCACCTGCTGGAGCGGACCGGCGATCCGGCCGCCGCCTACGACCTCTACCGCCGCGCCGCGAAGGCCACCGCGAGCCTCGCCGAACGCCGCTACCTGGAGTCCCGCGCCGCCCGGGTCCGGCCCAAGGGCCCGTTCTAGACGCTTCCAGCCCGTTCCAGACCGTTCCCAGACCGGTTCGAGGTCGTCCCGGTCGTGCGTCCACAGTGCAGCGGGTACGCTGACCCGTCGCTGTCGCTGTGTGTACGGGGGAGGAAGCGGGAGTTGGCCACCGTCAGAGCTGGGTCGCAGGAGTCCGCGCCGTACGGGGACGACACGTGGACGCGGACGATGGAGGAGGTGTCCCACAGCGGCCGGCGGCTGCGGCGCGAGGAGCTGGACGCGCTGCGCGCCTACGGCGACCACGCCGCCGAGGAGGGACGCGGACTCGCGGAGCTGATCGACGAACGACTGGCCGCGACCGGCCGGGTGTGGGAGGACCGCCCGGTGGACGCCGCCTCGATGGCGGCCCTGCGCGCCGCCGTCGCGGCGCTCGCCGCCGGGCACGGCCTGGCCTACCGCGAGCGGCTGCGCCGCGAGGAGGCGGGACGCCGGCAGTTCGTGGCGGACCTGCTGAGCAGCCGCAGCGACCTCGGGCGGCTGGCCGAGCACGCCGAGCGGTTCGGCCTCAACCTGGCCTGCGCGCACGTGGTCGCGGTCGCCGAGGGCGACGGCTACGGCCTGGACGACCCGCTCGTCCGCGGCCTGGAGCGGCAACTGCTGGGCCGCTTCGGCGACCAGGAGGTGCTGCTCGCGGTCAAGCACGGACGGCTGGTGTGCATCGTGCCGTCCGGGCCGGGCGAGGAAGCGGTGATCAAGGCGTTCGCCGAGCTGACGAAGGGCCGCCGGGTGGTCGTCGGCCGCCCGCACGGCGGGCCCGGCGGCGTGGTGCACTCCTACGAGGAGGCGCGCTCGGCCCTGGAGCAGGCCGACCAGCTGGATCTGCCGGGGCAGTTGCTGCGCGCGGCCGACCTGCTGGTGCTGCCGGTCCTGCTGCGGGACCGCGACGCGCTGGAGGAGCTCGTGCGCAGCGTGCTCGGGCCGCTCCACAAGGCCCGCGGCGGGCCGCGGCCCCTGCTGGAGACGCTGACCGCGTACGCCGACTCCCGCTACGTCACGGCGGAGGCGGCCCGCCGTCTGGGCCTGAGCGTCCGCGCGCTGGCCTACCGGATCGCGCACATCGTGCGCCTCACGGGCCTGGACCCGGACGACGCCCTCCAGCGCTACACCCTGGAGACGGCCGTCTTCGGCGCGAGACTTCTCGGCTGGCCGGACCAGCCCTCCGAGGCGTGACGCCCCGAGGCGTGGCCTTCCGGACGTGACCGGCTGAGGGCTGATCGTCGTGTGCCCTGGTCGCTCGACGCTCGCGGGTCGCCGAGGCCTCGGCCCTTGGGGAGCTGCCCGTCGTCCGGAACGGCCCGTTCGTGCCGGCCCCCGGGAGCCTGGCTGCACGGCAGCCGGGCGTCCGGTGTTCGACTCCCCGCGAGGCGCCCCCGCCCAGGCAGGCCCGCTGCGCCGCGCCCAGCCGGCTCGTGCCCCACTGCCGTGTGCCCGGCTGCCGCGTGGCGGTTCAGCGTAGGGGTTCCGCTTGCGGGACGGCGGAGTCGTAGGCCGCGCACAGGGCTTGCCAGCGGGCGGTCTGTGCCGGGGTCGCCCGGCCGCGCAGGCGGGCGAGGGCCAGCAGGTTGGCCTCGGCGGCGTTGCCGAGAGTGCGGGCCTCGGCGAGGTAGTGGTCGTCGAGGAGCGCCTCGACCTCGGCGTCGCTCTGGACCGGATCGATCCGGGCGGCGAGCTGCGCCATGGTGCGGTAGGAGCCCTGGAGCAGGAACGGCGGCTCGGTCCGCGAGCTCTCCTCCTGGGCGGCGGAGGCGATGTACGCGCTGTTCACGGCGAGGACGGTGCGCTGCACCCGCCGCAGCCGGGTGAGCGTCGCGACGGCCCGGTCCAGGTCCGGCACGGCTCGGCCGAGCTGGTCCGCCTGAGCCGCCGGGTCGCCGTCGGCGAGGGCGACCAGCAGGCGCAGATCGGCCGGGTCCGCGCCGACCAGCGGGGTCAGCACCGGGTTCGCGCCGAGGGCGTTCTCCAGGAAGGACAACGCGAACAGGTTCTGGTGTCCCGTCAGCACCTCGCCGAGGTTCCACACGTCGGCGCGGTTGGCGAGCATGTCGGGGATCTCGAAGCGCTGCCCGCTCGCGGTGTAGGGGTTCCCCGCGAGGCAGACCGCGAACCTGCGACCGCGCAGGTCGAAGCTGCGGGCGACGCCGTCGCTGACGGCCTCCACGCGGCGCTGGGTGTCGCAGAGCGGGATGAACTTCTGCAGCAGCTCGGCGGAGACGTGCTGGATGTCGTCGACGTGCAGCAGCACGTTGCTGCCCGCCTCCAGGGCGAACACGATCTTCTCGACCTCGCGGCGCGCCGCGGCGTCGGGCGCGCGCTCGGGGTCGAGCGAGGTCGTACCGGAGCCGAGCGCGGGCCCGTCGACGCGGACCATGAGCAGGCCGAGTCGGTCCGCGACGTACTCCAGCAGCGTGGTCTTGCCGTATCCGGGCGGGGAGAGGAGCAGCAGCAGGCCGCTGCGGTCGGTGGTGCCGGTGGTGCCGGTGGCGTCGAGCGTGCCGAGCTGCTTGGCGAGGTTGTCGCCGACCAGCGGCAGGTAGACCTGGTCGATGAGCTGGTTGCGGACGAAACCCGCCAGCGGGCGCGGCCGGTAGTCGTCCAGGCGCAACCGGGCCCGCTCGGCGGAGAGGACCTCCGCGCGCTGTCGCTGGAAGGCGCGGAAGGCCGGTGCCCGCTCCTCGCGGAACACCCGGGCCCGGTACGGCAGTTCGTCGATGCGGACGGTCAACCGGCCGTCCTTGATCCGGGGGTGGGCGCCGAGCAGCCCGGTGACGGTCTCGCTGACGGCCGCGCCGATCTCGTAGCGCGGCAGTTCGGGCGCACACAGGTGGGCGACGGCCTCCGCCAGCCCCGCGCGGTCCCCGCCGTCCGCGGCGTCCGAATCACTCGCGTCGTCCGTGGCTCCTTCGCGCCCGCCGGCGCCTGCGGTCGTTCCTGCCGCCTCGCCCGCACGGGCAGCCGCGTACGCGCCGAGCCAGGCGGCGGCGAGCTGGTGGCGGGCGGCCAGGTCCCGGTCGAGGGCTTTGAGGTCCGCGTCGAGAGCGGGTGCGGCGTCGGTGTGCCGGAAGCCGTCGAGGAGCGTGCGGGCGGCGAGACCGGTGGCGAAGCCGTCACGCGGGTCGGCGAGTTCGGCGACCAGGTATTCGCCCGCCCGCCGCGACGACGACGGCAGGCCGAGCGAGCCCGTGAAACCTGCGGCCGCTTCGGAGAGTTCGGCCGCGAGGTCGGACAGCGCGGTCGCGGTGCCCGCCGCGCCGAAGTGGGTCCGGGCGAGCACGAGGGAGCGGGCGCGGCGCTGCCATGCGGCGCGCTGCGCGTCGTTCGCGCCGTACGCCCAGAACAGCTGCGCGGCCGCGCGGACTTCGGCGGGATGCTCCAGCAGTCCGGCCCCGGCGCGCAGCCGCAGCAGCGCGTCGAGGATGAGCGAGGCGTCGTGGTCGTGGACGCCGCGCTCGTAGCCCTCGTCGTAGGCGCGCTCGGCGGCCCGGCGGACCCGGGCGAGCAGGCCCTCCCGACCGCCGGCGTCGAAGGCCGCCACGGGACCGACTCCCCCACCGATCGCCGGCCTGACCCCCGCACCGGTCGTCGAACCGGTCACCGAACCGATCGACAGGCCGACGTCCGGGCCGATGTCCGCACCGCCCGTCGAACCGGTCCCCGTCACGGCGGCGGCCCCCGGACCGAACCCGGCGCCCGCGCCCGCGTCCACCTCCGCGCCCGGCAGCAGCGCGGCGGCGAGGTACTCGGCCCGGTACAGCACCGGCGACTCGCTGACCAGCGGCTGGGTCCAGAACTCGCGGCCCTCCAGCAGCTGCGGCACCCGGGCGGGGCGCCGATAGCCGGTGCCGGTGACGAGGAAGGCGAGGCCCTCGCCGTCGGGCTGAAGGGTCAGCTCGACCGGCTCACGGCGGACCGCGAAGCGGTGGCGGCCCAGGCGGACGCTCGCGCCGCCGTCCCCGGAGAGGTCGGCGCGGTCGCGCAGCTCGCGCAGGGCGGTGCGGACGGCGCCGCTCAGGCCGTCCTCCAACTCCTGGGAGCGCACCTGGTCGTCGAGTGCCCGCAGTTCCAGAGCGGCCGCGCGCACGCGCACCGCCATCGGGTCGGCGGCCTGCGCGCCGTGGATGTCGGCCGCTGAGCCCAGCCCGGCGAGGCGGCGGCGCAGCGCCTCCAGGGCGCGCTGCGCGGAGGCGGCGACCCGGTCGGCGCGCGCGGCGGCCTCGTCGAGCAGCGTCTGCCGCCGCGCGGCGAAGGCCTGCCGGATCTCCTCGCGGCGCAGGGCGAGGTCCGCGGCGAGGTCCTCGGCCTCCGCGAACCGGGCCTCCAACCCGTCCACCCGCAGCAGCAGCCGGGCCAGTTGGTCGTCGCAGGCGGCCGGGGTGTCGGCGGCGGCGAGCGCGGCGGTGGTCGCCTGGGCCAGCAGCGCGGACTCGGCCGCGTGGGCGGCGCGGTGTTCGGCGTCGAGCAGGGCGCGGCGCCGGTTCGACAGCACTGCGCGGGCCCGGTTGACGGCCGCGAGCACCTCGCCGATGGCCAGCAGGACGGCGGTCCCGGCCGCCGGGTCGGCGGCGACCGCACCGGTCACCAGGTCGGTGACGGTCACCAGGGCGTCGGCCTGCTCCGTCAGGCGGTCGGCGAGCTGCGCGGCCTCGGCCGCGGTGGTCACCGACTCGGCCTCCTCGGCGGCGTGCCGGGCGGCGGCGAGGACGGCGTCGAACGCGTCCGGGCCGGCGAAGAAGGCGAAGGCGCGCTCGGTCGCGCCCGTCAACTCGGCCGCCAGATCCGCCTCGACGCGGTCGAGCGCGGCCAGGTCGAGCTGCGGCAGCTCCCGCAGCAGCCGGGTGCGCCCATGAGCCTGACGCAGCTCGGCGAGCAGACGGGTCCAGGCGTCGGCGTCGGTCGGGGGCTCGCCGTGCGAGCGGCGGATCAGCGAGGCGGCCTCCTCCCCGGCCTCCTCCAGCGCCTTCGCGGCGCGCGCGGCGAGCCCCCTGACGCGCGCCTGTTCGGCCGCCAACTGCTCGGCAGCGTCGCGCAGTTCGCTGAGCGGTTCGAGCAGGCCGGTGTCGGCGAGCCAGTAGTGGCGGTCCGCCGCCTTGGCGCAGACGTCCAGGATCAGCTCCGCGGAGACCGCGGGGACCGCGGATGCTGCGGCCTGGTTGCCCTCCTGGGCGGCGACCGTCGCCGTCCGGACCACGTCGAGGCAGTCGGCGATGCCGCGCACCAGGTCGGCGTTGCCGATCCGGGCGAGTGGGCCGTCGCCGACCTCCTGGGCGGCGGCGTGGTCGGCGGACTGGAACGGGGTCTGCCACAGCTGGAGTTCGTGCGTGCGCACCGGCTCGCGGTCCGGCTTGAGCAGCACCAGGGTGCCGTCCGGCAGCAGGGCGTGCGCCGCGCCGTGCAGCGCCGCGCCGGCCTCACGGCGGACGGTGTTCCACGGCAGCAGCAGCACCTGGGCCCGGCCCGGCCGGCGCAGCACGTAGAGCAGGTCCTCGCCGTTGGGTGCGGGGAGCACGGCGTCGAAACGCAGCCCGTCCGCGCCGTCCGCACCGGCGGGGCCGCCCTCCCCGCCGTCGATGCCGTCGATCCGGAAGGCGCGGTGGGTTCCGTCGGCCAGCTCGTAGCCGCCCGGGAAGAGCAGGCCCTGCTCGGCCGGGAGCAGCCGGGCGCCGAGGCCGAGCGAGTCCTGCCGGCGCACCGACCCGGTGCGGATGTTGACGACGAGGTAGCGGTCGGCGGGCTCGTTGTAGGGGCGGATCCGCAGGAGCAGCAGCGGTCCCGTCTCCGCGTAGGCGACGGCGGCGTCCGCCAGGCTCTGCAACGGCTCGTCGACGGGCTCCTCGAAGAGGGTCCGGTCACCGGGCACCGTCCGCACGGTGAGGCTGCCGGCGGTGGTGGCGACGGAGACCGCGCCACCACCGCCGTCGATCCGGATCCGGCCGCGGTCGTGGTGCTCCCGGCCGGTCGTCGTCCAGGGCAGTTCGTAGACGGGCGGCTGCGGCAGGTCCCGCTCGCCGTGGTTGCCCAGGTACTCGACCCGGTCCTCGCCCAGCTGCCAGCAAAGGACGCGCTGGTCGCCGTCGTACCCGCCGGTGCGGAAGACGGCCAGCAGCCGCCCCGACGCCGTCCGCAGCAGGTCGGCGAGGCGGGCGTCGCGGTAGTAGCGCAGCAGCTCGGCCAGGTCGCGGTGGAACCGCTCGTCGTCCAGCAGGCCGGGGACGGCGCCCGGGTCCAACGCCGTCCCGTCCAGGGCGTGCAGGGAGAGCAGCCCGGCGTCGAGGGTCGGCGCCGTCGTGCCCAGCAGCAGGACGTCGGGCCGGACGGCGACGACGCCGCATGCCGTGCCGTCACCGGCGGTGCGCGGCCGCGCGGAGGCCGCGAGCTCCAGAGCGCGGGAGCCGAACGCCTCCTGCCGCCGGGAGTTCAGCTCGGCCGCCCGCCGCCCCAACTCCTCCGCGCGCTCGGCGAGCCGTGCCCGCAGGATCTGGTAGGTGCCGTCCTCGACGCCCATGACTGCTTCCCGTGTCCCTTTGCCCTGTTCCGTACCCGACGATTCCGCACGCCGCTCGGCGCGTGCTGGAGTCACTTACCCGTGCCGCCCGTGGTGGCCGCGCCGTTGACGCCGCTCGTCGCGCCCACCGCGCTGACGAGCCGCGCCGGATCCACGGGGATCGAGCCGTCGGCCGCGCCGCCGCTCAGCAGATTCATCAGCAGGGCCAGGTTCCACGGACCGCCGGCCGCGAGCGAGCGCAGCACCTCGGTCGCGTCGTCGCCGAAGCTCCGCTCGCCGTTCAGCCAGTCGGCGCCGAGGGCCTTGACGACCTCGGAGCCCTGCACCGCGCCGTCGATGGACTTGCCGAAGGACACCGCGCCCACCAGCCGCTCCAGGAAGACGCTGTCCCCGCCGACGATGTCGATGTCCGCGCTCTCCAGGCCGGCGGCCAGCACCGACGCCTGCGCCTCGGCGACCTTGGCCTGGACCTCCAGCGCGGCGAGCCGCACGTCCTTGTCGGCGGCCAGACGCAGCCGGAACTCCTCGTGCGCCCGGGACACCTCGTCCAGCGCGGCCATCGCCGCGGCCTTCTTCTCCAGGCCTGCCGCCTCGCCGAGCAGCTTCTCCCGGATGGCGGCGGCCTCGGCTTCGGCCTTGCGCTCCGCGACGGCGGCCTCGGCCAGGCCGACCTTCTCGATCGCCGCGGCCTTCTCCTTCATACCGGCCGCCTCGCCCTCCAGCCGGGCGCGGACACCGGCCGCCTCGGCCAGGGCCTGACGCTCCGCCACCTCGGCCTCGGCCAGACCGGCGGCTCCGGCGAGCGCCCGCTCGCCCTCGGCCCGGCGCACGTTGGCGGCGGCCTCCAGCTCGGCGCTCTTCTGCCCGGCCTCGGCGAGCACCAACTGCTCCTTGGCCTTCAGGTGCGCGGCCTGCTCGGCGGCCTCGGCCGCCTTGATGTCCTTGACCAGCTGCTCCTGCGCCTCCGCCTCGGCGGCGATGATCACGCTCTGCCGGGTGCGCTCGGCCTCCTGCACCACGCGGACGCGCTTGATCTCCTCCTCCTGCTCGGCGACCGTGCGCTCCACCGCGATCCGCTCGCGCACCACCTCGGCCACACCGCGCCGCTCCGCCTCGACCTCCTTGTCCATCTCGGCCTTGGCGAGCTGCACCTCCTTGTCGCGGTTGACGACCTCCAGCAGCCGGTCCTTCTCGATCCGCTCGGACTCCACCGCGAGGACGCGCTCACGGTTCTTCTCCGCGACGGCGATCTCCCGCTGCTGGTTCTCCCGCTGGACGCCGAGCAGCTCCTCGGTGCGCAGCAGCGCGCTGTGCGCCTTGAGCCGCTCCTCCTCCTGGACCATCGCCGTGGCGGCCTCCTCCTGCGCCTTCAGGGTCTCGATGCCCTTGCGCTGCCGGATCTCCGCCTCGGCCCGACGCCGCTCCAGCTCCAGCACGGCCTCGCGGGCGTCCACGTCCTGCCGGGTGATCTCCATCTGCTCGTTGCGCTGGAAGTCGTTGGTGCGGATGTGCTCCAGCGCGGTCAGCTCGGTGATCTTCCGGATGCCCTGCGCGTCCAGGATGTTGGTCGGGTCGAGCTGCGCCATCGGCGTCTGCTCGAGGTGGTCGATCGCCGCGTCCTCGAGGTGGTAACCGTTCAGGTCGGTGCCGATGGCCGCGATGATCCGGTCCCGGAACTCCTCGCGGTGGGTGTAGAGGTCAGCGAAGTCGAGCTGCTTGCCGACGGTGCGCAGCGCCTCGGCGAACTTGGCGCTGAACAGGTTCTGCAGCGTCTCCTGGTGGCTCGCCCGGTCGGTGCCGATGGCCTGGGCCACCTTGACCACGTCCTCGACCGTCTTGTTGACCCGGACGAAGAACGTGATCTGGATGTCGGCGCGGATGTTGTCCTTGCAGATCATCCCCTCGCGGCCCTTGCGGGCGATCTCGATGGTCTTCACCGAGATGTCCATGACCTCCGCGCGGTGCACCATGGGCAGCACCAGCGCGCCGGTGAAGGTGACCCCGACGCCCTTGGGCCGGGAGATGATCAGGGCCTCGCCCTGCACGACCTTGCGGAACAGCCGGCCGAAGAGCAGCAGCGTGCCCAGACCGATGAGCAGAAGGACGGCGACGAGCACGCCGATACCGATGGTGACAACAGACATGGCTGTTCCCTTGGACTGACCTTGCCGCGAATGAAAGAAAGAGAGTTGGGAGACCCGACGTGACGCCGCGTCAGCCGGTGGGCGACGGCGCGGGCATGACCCAGAAGAACTCGCCGTCGGCGTCGTAGTCGTAGATGAGCGCGGACGCCCCCGCCCGCAGCGTCTCCCCCGGCCCGGCCGCGTCGTCGAGGCTCTGCCGGACCTGCACCACGGCGGAGGAGCCGTCCGCCGACCGGACCTCGGCCTGCCCGAAGTCGGGCCCCACCCGGCCGGTCCGGATCACACAGCCGAGCCCCACGAAGTCCCGCCGCGAGGGCGGCGGAGGCGGCTGCGGCATCATCCGCCGCACCGGCGCCACCAGCAGGCGGGCCCCGGCCCACCCGCCGAGCAGCGCCAACGGCAGCAGAAACCACCGGCCGCCGCCTCCACCGACCCACTCCCGGCCCACCAACGCGGAGAACCAGGCGAACGCGACCACCAGCGACACCGCCACCGTGATCGGTACCCCGCCCAGCCCCAACACCCGCGTCAGGCCGGCATGCCCGTGGCGTCCCCCACCGTGACCATGGCCGTGTCCCCCGTCATGCCCGCCATGTCCACCGTGGCCCCCGTGCCCGCCACGGGCCCCGTGCAGATGCGCTCCCCCGACGAGCACCAGCAGCCAGTAGCCCACCACCACGACCAGCGCGAACGTGAAGACCACGGTCGGATACCCCGTGACCGCCCCCAGAAAGCCCCGCACTGCGCTCGCCCGCCTCTGCACATCCCCCGGCGGCCACACTCCGTGAACCGCCCGAGCGTCAGAGTGGCAGCGCCACCACCCCGCGCACACTGCACGATCCCGGCAGTCTTAGCGCCCTCTTAGCGTCCTGGATCAGCTCACAACGAAGGGCCGGTTCGAGAGGCACACACCTCCCGAACCGGCCCTTCGCGGGGCGAATCCGCCCGTCACCACCGCGCGGGCCAACCACCGTCCGCGCCGGACGGGACGGTTGGCGTGAGCGTGGGCGCGGGCGCGGGCGTGGGCGCGAGCGTGGGGGTCGGCTGGGGCGTGAACGTCGGCGTGGGCGGACGGACGGGTGAGGTCGGCAGCGCACAACACGGCGACGGAGCCCCGAGGCCGTGCGGTCGGCCGTGGACCGGCCGGTCGGTCCACGGCGCGCTCGGCAGGCCGGTCCGTGGCGGCGCGGTCGGCGCCGGGGCCGAGCCGCTTCCGCCGGCGGGAGCCGAGGAGCCGAGGAGGTTGCCCGTCGCCTCGGCCGTGGCGCCGCAGCCGAGCAGCGCGACCGCCAGCACGGTCAGCCCCACGGAGGCGCGCAGGGTCCGGGAAGCCGCGAACCGCGGGTCGACGTCCGCCATCAGTCCACGTACTCCTGGGCCACCTGCACGTACTCGAAGCCCTTGACGTCGGTGGCAATCTGCATCTGTCCGGTCTTCGACGAGGCGATCAAAGTGTTGAGCAGGCCGGAGATCGCCGCGCTCAGCGCCGACTCGGTGTCCGACCCGTCGGCGATGAACAGCGCCTTGGTCGCCACCTTCTCCAGCACGTCGCGCTGCGCGCCACCGAACCCGTAGGCGATGACGTGCGGGTGACGCGGCCAACTCCGGTCCACCAGCGCGCGGAAGGATTTCTGCCAGTGCGCGTCGGTCGGACCGCCGTCGGTGAGGAAGAAGACCGTCGGGCGCAGCACGCTGAAG
This sequence comes from Streptacidiphilus anmyonensis, assembly GCF_000787855.1. Classification (GTDB taxonomy): domain Bacteria; phylum Actinomycetota; class Actinomycetes; order Streptomycetales; family Streptomycetaceae; genus Streptacidiphilus; species Streptacidiphilus anmyonensis. The sequence continues at coordinate 499,127 of NZ_BBPQ01000001.1, forward strand.
TTCTGCGCCCGCAGGTTGTCGACGTCCTGCTCGATGCACTGCCGGACCTGATCGAAGGTCTTGCCGTACTCCGTGCGCCCGCCGCAGATCACCTCGGGCATGGTCGGCACCTGTTCCATGTCGGACATCGGGATCACCACGTGCACGTCGGTGGAGAAGGCGACCACGCAGACCCGGGCGAACTCCGAGACGCGCGGGTTCGTCGCCAGGTTGTAGTGCAGGCGGGCGAGGGTCGCGTTGAGAACCGCCTCGTGCGGCTTCATCGACGAGGACGCGTCGATCACCACGTAGGTGGGCAGGCAGAGTGACACGGTGCACCTCTGAGCTAGTGGTTGGCGGCGATGAGGACGAGCAGGAGCGCGGCGACGACGAGCACGAGGATCCATCCGCCGTTCGGGGTGATCGCCGGCTTCTGCCTCGTCACGGTGGGCTTTGCGGACTCCCGGAGGGCCCTGGCGAACGCCGACTCGGGTTCCTCCTTGCCCGCGGGGGTGACGCCCTGAGGCTGCGGGAGCGGGCGCGGCGACGGAGGCAGCGCGGGCAGTGCACTGCGCGTGGGACGTGGCACGGCCCGGAGGTACGGCCCGCCGTTCAGCGCCTGGACCAACTGGGCGGCCGACGGCCGCCGCTCGCGGTCCGTGGCGAGCAGCATGTCCAGCAGCACGTCGCAGACCGCGGGCTGGTTCTGCCACGGGGACGCGGCGACGGTGTGGAAGGCGTGCGCGTCCCGCTGCCCCGTCAGGCACTTGGCGACGAGCAGTCCGATCCGGTAGCGGTCGGTGTACTCGTCGGCGTCGGTGCCCGGCGGCGTGAGCGGGTCGGCCCAGTTCGGCTGGTGGATGTCGGGCATCTTGTCGGGCTGGCAGCCGTCCACGTCGATGAGGTAGACGGAACGCCGGTCCGGGCTCCAGAACGCGTTGGAGAACGACCAGTCCGAATAGACCAGCCCCAGGCGCTCCAGGATGGCGGCGAGCTCGCCCAGTCGGCGGCAGGCGGCCAGTCGGCCGGCGAATCCGGGGCGCGGCAGGCCGACGCCGTGGATCGACTCGTCGGATTTCGCCAGCCAGTCGATCTCCACGAAGCGGCGCTCGCTGAACGTGCCGCGCCGCAGCTCGGACCGGTACTGGTCGGGCGCGACCGGGATCACGCAGCCGACGGCCGGGTTGCCGGGCCCGGTGATCCGGGCCGCGGGCCAGCACGTCCCGGCGTACAGGGCCGTACGGTCCGCCTCCGGCAGGGTGTCCGGCGCCGAGATCAGGAGGTCGAGACGGCGGGCGTCCTCCCGAGGCAGATCGGGCCGGTAGAGCTTGGCCAGCCAGCCCGGATGGTTCGTCAGCGGCCGCACGGCGACGGCCTGGCCGTTGTGTTCCGAGATCGGCTCGGCGAACGGTCCGAGATCGCCGAGGCTCACCGTGCGCGGCAGCGTCCAGCCTCTCGGATCGACCGCCGGGCGGCCGCCTCCGGTGCCGGGGCGGCTGCCTGCGTCGGCGTCCGCGTCCGCGTCCGCGGTGACCGTGCCCGTGCGCGTGCCCGTGCTCGCGCCTGCGCCTGCGCCTGCGTCCGGACCCGTGCCCTTGTCCGGACCTGCGCCTGCGTCCTTGTCTGCTGTGTCCGCCTCTGAGTCCGCGGTGTCGATGGCAGGGCGCTCCGTCATGCCCGGCCGCCGTTCCACACCACGACGGCGGTGCGGTCGTCGAGGCACTGCGGCGCGTCGAAGCCGACGTCGGCGGTGAACCGGGTGGCCGGGACCGGTGAGCGCCAGGCGTTCGCGAAGTACACATTGACCTGGCCCGCCGAGTCCGCCCACGCGTCGCCGATCCCGTCCGTGACCAGGGCGAGGGCAGCGCCGGGGGCCAGCGTGACGTAGTGGTCCCGGGCCAGCTGCGGCGTGTCCGGCAGCCGCCCGGCGACCTCGTTCGACACCACGGCGGCCGCACGGTCCTTGGCGTCGCCGGCGGACAGCATCCACAACGGGCTGCGCGGGTCGAGCCTCCAGGCCGAACTGTCGCCGAGCCACGCGACCCAGGCCTCCGCCACTCCGTCGGCGTCCGGTTCCGCCAGTACCGCGGTGATCAGCACGGTGGCCACGTGCGAGGTGCTGACGCCGCGTCCGGCCGCGTGTGCGGCGACCGACTCGGCGATCCGCCCGTACAGCTCCTTGACGTCCAGCCCGCCGAAGCCCACGGACTCGATCTGCTCCCGCAGCAGGGTGACGGCCTGGCTCGAGGCCGTGGTGGCTCCGGCGTCGGACCAGGCCGCGCTGGACAGGCCGTCGGCCACCGCCACGATCGCGTACCGGCTGTCGCGGCTTCGCCCGATCCGGTAGGAGTCCTGCCGCGGCTCGGCAGGCTGGCCGCAACGGTGACCGGGCCCGATGACCGAGGCAGCGCGGATGGTGAAGGCGCCGACCGCGGCCTCGTCCGCGGCGATGCCGTTCTGCACCGTGCGTTCCGGCAGCAGCCACGGGTAGCCCTGAGCCCGGGCGCCGTCGCCGAAGCGGGGCACGCTCAGGTCGGTCGGCCGCTCGCGCAGGAACGGCTGGGGCCTCGCGGCCTGGGCCTGGGCCTGCACTTGGGCCTGGGACAGGGCCTGGGCCCGGGACAGGGACGCCGAGGCGGCGGAGGCGGTCGTCGGAACCGCGGCGGTGACGTAGCGGCAGATCGGAGCCGTACCGTCGGGGCGCGGCTCCTGTGCGAGTCGCTCCCGCTGCCGGGCGAGCGTCCCGGCGGCCTCGGACCCCAGTACGGCGGCCGCGCCGGCGACGCCCACGGCCGCGAGCGCGAACACGTCCACCAGCAGGCCGTAGCGCCGATGTTCCGTACCCACCTCGACGAGGGCCCCGACGACGACGGCCGCCAGCAGCACCGCTCGCACCCACCCCTCCATGAGGCCGCCTCCCCGGCCCTCGTCCCGGCTCACGGCCGCTCCTCCGCATCGCGGGAGTCACGGCCGCGGGAGTCGCGGTCGTGGGAGTCGCGGTCGCGGGATTTCGGCCCGGAAGCGAAGTGCTGACTGCCGTGCAGCACAGCGAACACTTCTCCTGAATGCGTGGCGGAGTTGACCTGGATCGCCACACCCGGCTGTTCCGTGGCGCGCAGGGACGCCAGCGCCATGACGTCCTGGGCGAGAGCCGGATTCCGTTCGAGCAGCTGGGCCAGGGCCTCGGTCCAGTAGTGCAGGACCGAGGCGTCGACCGCTCCCCTCGTGGCGGTCGACGAACGGTCCAGCGCGACGGACAGCTCCTTGCGTCGGCTGCCGCGAGCCTGCGCGATCACGCCGCTCATCAGCCTCCTGGCCTCCTGCCAGAGATCGGTGCCCATCGCGGAGACCAGCGCGGTGGCGCCGCTGGCGGCCAGCTCGGCGAGTTCCTCGTTCATCGGCGCGTATCAACCCCGGTCGTTGTGGCGGATGTACTGGTCGCCCCGGTGGACGGCGAAGACCGTGCCGTTGCCCGTGGCCTGGACGAACTGCTCCGCACTCCGCGGCCCGGGTTCCGCACCCGTCCCGCCGGAGCCGGAGCCACTCCCGGACTCCCGCCCGGACCCCCGGACGGGGTCGACGCGCGGTCCGACGGGGCTGCCCGGGTACCAGAGCCAAGCCCGCGCCGCATACTCCTTGACCCGGACATCGGCCTCGGTGAAGGCGTCGGCCTCGAGCCCGTCGTAGCCGTGCCCGACCGTCTCCTCGTAGAGGTGCTGCGAAAGGATCGCGGCCACCGGGGTGCCGTTCGGCCCGGCCATCGCCGCCTGCCGCAGCGGTGCCGAGTCGAGCAGCCGGGCCAGCGCCTCGAAGGGCGCGCCGGAGACGGCTCCCCCGGGGTCGAGCCTGATCTCCCCCGCGTGCACCGCGACCCGCACCCGGAGCCGGGTGTCCGGGCCAGCGTGCCGGTTGTGCTCGCGGATCCGCGAACTCAGCTCCGGCAGCAGCGGGACCAGCAGTCCGGCCTTGGGCAACGACGCCGGCGCGACGAGCTGGCAGCCGTCGCCGGTGTCGACGTACGCGAAGTCCCGTGCGTCCAGACGCGCGGTGTCCAGGGCACCCGTCAGCGCGGCCCGCAGAACCCTGCGGATCTCCTGGAGTCGCTGCTCGCCGCGGCCCGCGGAACCCGCGATGTCGCACGCCAGCAGGGCTCGGTATTCGTACCTCGGATTCACAATCCCTCCTGCGATCACGACGGGGACCGGCTGTTCGAAGATCCGTGCCGCCTGCCCTGACATCCGTTGCCGTCACGATGATTGACGGGATCGTAGGGGAGGGGTCCTCGGGTAGAACGGCTACTAATACGGCTTGTGCGGCTTCGGCCGAACGGGAAGAGAGGTGTGGCCGATGAGCAGGACACGGGTGCGCGGGGCCTCGGCCTACTGGCCGCCGGCCGGACTGCTCGGGCGGGTCGACGAGGCCGACCGCGCGATCCTGCTGGGGCTCGGCCACGGCGTGGTCTACCCGGCCGGTCAGATCACCATCCGCGAGGCCGACACCTCGGACTTCGCGCTGCTCCTGGTCGGCGGCACGGTCAAGGTGACCGCGCACGCGCAGGACGGCCGCGAGGCGCTGCTGGCCGTGCGGATGGCCGGCGACCTGGTCGGGGAGCTCGCCGGGATCGACGGCCAGCCGCGCATCGGCACCGTGACCGCCTGCGGCCGGGTGCTGGCCCGGTACATCCTCCGGTCCGAACTGCTGGAGTGCACCAAGCAGCACCCGGCGATAGGGCTCGCGCTCAACGCCAGCGTGGTGGCCAAGCTGCGCACGGCCACCGGCCGGATCGTCGACTTCACCGGCTGCGACGTACTCGGGCGGCTGGCCAGGATCCTGCACCACCTGGCCGTCACCTACGGGCGGCCCGGCCGCAACGAGGCCCAACTGCCGCTGTCACAGCCTGAGATGGCGACCCTGGTCGGCGCGGCGGAGTCCTCGGTCCACAAGGCGCTCCGGGCGCTGCGCGCGTCGGGCGCGGTCGTGACCGGCTACCGCAGGATCACGATCCTCGACCTGGACCACCTCGCCCGGATCGCGGCCGCGGCCGGGCCGGCGGAGGGCACGGCGTCCGAGCCGCCGGTGCACGCGGTGGCCCGGCCGCACGCTGGCATCGGGGCCGGGCCCGCCCGATCACCGGCGATCTCGCCGAACACGTAAAAGAGCCGGGTTCGCACGACGGGTCGGCGTCAGCATGACCGAGTGCAGGGACCCGAGCGCTGGAGAGAACGGGGGAAGCACATGCCTGAGGAGAACGGCGCACCGGACGCTTCCGGGCGGATCCGGGTCGGCAACGTCTCCGGGACGATGGTCGTCGGCAGCCACAACACCGTGAACAACCTGAGGATCACCGCCGAGTACGGTTCGACCGTCACCGTGCACGGCGGGCCGTTACCGGATCCGGTCAGGCGTCAGCCGATCTCGCAGCTGCCGCGGCCCAGCGCCGACCGCCTGATCGGCCGGGAGCAGGACGTCCGGGTCGTGCGGGAGGCCATCGGGGCACGCCAGTTGGTGCAGGTCTGGGGCGCGTCCGGGGTCGGCAAGAGCGCCCTGCTGCGGCACCTCGCGTGCAGCCTGCCACGCGGGCCCGAGGGTGCGGCCTATGTCGAGGCCGGCGGGCGTACGGCCGACGACATCGCCCAGGCGATCTTCGACATCAGCTTCGACGCGCCGAACTACAAGCCGTCACTGGAGGTGCTGAGAGAGCACCTGAAGACCCTGCGTCTGCGGATCTACCTGGACGACGCGGGACTCGACGAGAAGGACCTGCGCCGACTCTTCGACATGGCCGGGCAGTCCACGTTCGTCTTCACCTCGCAGCAGCGGTCCGCGGTCGACGGCGTGCACGCGATCCGACTCGAAGGCCTGACGGCCCCGGCGGGAACACAGCTGGTGGAAGCCGTGCTGGCCCGCGCGCTGCGGCCCGACGAGGCGCGGACCGTGCGGGCGCTGTGCCACGCGGTGGACGGCAATCCGCTGAGGTTGCGCCGCATCGCCCTGTCGGCCGCGAACGGCAAGGGCCTGCCGGGTGTCGCCGATCTCCCCGAGCTGCTGCCCGCGCTGCTGAGGACGCTCCAGCCGCAGGAGCGCGACCTGCTGCACCTGCTCGGCTCGCTGTCCGGCGCCGAGTTGGCCGCCCGGCATCTGAACGATCTGCTCGGCCGACCGGACACCGACGTGCTCGCCGACGGCCTGGTACGACACGGCCTGCTGCTCGCCTCGGAGACCGGCTACAGCTGTCCGCCCGACGTCACCGCGTGCGTGCTGACGAGCCGGGCGACGGAGTTCCCCGCCGATCAGCTCTGCCGGACGCTCACCGCATGGGTCGAGGAGAAGAACACCACCCCCGACGACGTCGCCGCGCACTTCCAGGCCCTGGACCTCGCGGTGCTCCGAGCGGAGCGCAGCGGACAACCGCAGCTCGGCGTCACGCTGGCCCGTGCCGCCTCGCCGAAGCTGGCACTCTCCCGTCAGTTCGACGCGTGGGGCAGCCTGCTCGGGGCCGGTTGGGCGGTGGCGAAGAGCGCGGGGGACAAGCAGGGTGAGGAGTTCTTCCTGCGTGAGGCGCGCACCCGCAGGAAGGCGATCGGCCGGGCGGCGCAGACGACGGCCCTGGTCCTCGAGGCGGAGGTGCTGTGGCGGGAGCTCAACGCCCTTCGGCCGCACCCGGCGACCCAGCCGGTCGCCAACGCGGGGCCGGCCGGCACGCCCCCCGGCCAGACGCTCCCCCCGGGCCATGGCACGGTCCATCCGCCGACCGTCCCCCACACTCCCGTGGCCCACCCGCCCGTCACACAGCCGCCCGTCGTGCACCCGGCCGTCGTGCACCCGCCCATCACACAACCGCCCGCCGCACTGTCGCCCACGCATCCGCCCGTGCCCACGCACTCCCCCCTGCCCGTGCACGTGGCGAGGCCGGTGGTCGACTTGTCGCAGCACGCCCGACCGTCCGTGCAGCCCGCCACCCACCTGGCCGGCGCACACTCCACCGCGCCGCTCCCGCGGCCGCGGGTCGACCTGTCAGGGACGCACACCTCCACCGCCCAGTCGGCACACGCCCTGCACGCGCCCACCACCACGGGTGCGGCGAGCACCGGCCACACCGCGGTCACCGCCGTCGGCGCGGCGGGCGCGAAGGGTGGAATCTCGGCACTGGCCGTCGCCTGCACCCTCGGCTTCGTCGCCGTGGTCGGCGTCGGCGCCACTGTCTACGCGAACGAGCAGGCAAGCCCTGCACCGGTCGTCGCGTCAGCAGCTGTCGCCACGACGGACCCGGGCAACGACACGCCCTCCCCCGACCCGACGCCGACCCCGACGCCGACGCCGACGCCGACTGTCGATCCCGTGTGCGCGAGCGTGCTCCCGGAACTGTCGTCGGAGACCCAGCAGTTCAACACCGACCAGTCCACCCTGAACAGCGCGCTCGACGCGTACAACAACGCCATGGATGCCTACAACTCCGGTGCGACGTCCACCGCTCCCGACGACAGCATCTGGCACTCCGACGTCGACACCGTCCTCGGCGACCTGGACGCCGTCGAGTCCACCTTGCAGGGGGCCAGCTCACAGGCCCAGGACAGTTCCGTGGAAACCGACCTCACCGGCATGCTGACCGCCGCTCAGCAGGTGGGGGGCCTCTACCGGTCTTTCGAGGACGGTCCGGGCGGTTCCGAGGTGGACACGTCGAGTCAGGTCTCGGCCATGAACTCGGCCGGGAACAGCCTCCAGAGCGACTGCGGCGGTTGACCCTCCCTGTGAACGACGGAACGACGGAACGACCGAACGACCGAGAAAGGTCCGCCATGCCCACCGAACCCACATCCGGGGACATCCACGCCGGGGACGTCTCCGGCACCCTCGTCGTCGGCGACAACAACCACGTGACGAACACGACGCACGGTCCTGAACGGGGGCAGCCGCTGCCGGGTCAACGGAACACCGCGCAGGACCAGGCAGCCGTCTTCGCCGTCGAGCACGGCACCATGCACGTCACCTACAACGCCGCCGGACCCGAGCCCGAGCCCGCGCCCGAGCCCGCGCCCGAGCCCCAGCCCCAGCCCCGGCCGGACCGCTGAGAAACGCCGCGTGCCCCGGCCGACGATCGACCGGGGCACGCGCTCTGCCGGACGCTCAGTCCTTCTCCGAGAGCAGTTCCAGGTCCTGGGCGCTCAGCGTCGCCGTCTTCAGCAGTTCCCGGATCAGATTGACGCTGAGCGTCGATCCGACCGGCTCACCGACCTCGTCCCGCAGCAGCCCGCGCACGCCGCGCCGGTGCAGCCGTTCACGCACGTCCTCGACCGTGTTGGCCACCGACTTGTAGGTCCAGGACTTGGTCGCGTACGGCGAGGTGTTGACCAGTCGAGCCGTGTCCTCCCAGGGCAGCGGGAGCGGGAAGGCGTCGTGGCCCTCCAGGTAGCGCCGGGCGAGTGCGGTGAGCACCAGCCGCTCCTGCGGGGAGAGCTCGTAGATCGTCTCAGGGTCCACGGTCTCCGCACTGCTGGTGGAGCGGGGATGCCGGTCGTCCTCGTCCACGACGCGGACCTCCACCAGGTGGGAACGCTGCTTGGACGAGTTGATCACCAACGGGGTGTACCCGGACTCGATGATCCGCTTGTGGCCCGTCAGCATCAGCACCCCGTCCGGCAGTTCGATTGGCAGGTTGCCGGTGTTGACCAGCCACCAGTCGCCGTCCGTGCCGGTGCAGGTGAACACGCCGTGCCGGCGGCTGACAGTCGGGTCGTCGACGCCGACGGGTACGTGCACGTCCTCCCGGTCACGCCCGAACAGCAGCGTGTAGCGGCGCGGCGGGACCGCGTACCCGCCTTCGGGGCCCAATACGAAGATCGTCCCCGGCGGCGCCGGGGGCACCCGGCCGGACGGACTGCCCGGCGGCAGCACCTGGGGTGGGAAGTTTCCGTACGCCATTTCGCTTACCTCCGGCTCGGCTCGCGCCAGTGTAGGAGCGCGGCCCGAGGACCGGTCCTCCCCGCGGCAGGCGGCGCGCCGACCGCCGCAGACGTGCGGGACGGACGCCCCGGCACGTGTCCGCCCACGGCCAACTCGTATTGATCAGGCTGGATTTGCTCGATAGCCTGCCCGCCGTGAGCGCGAGCAGGCGGGGAACTGCCGATGATCGATAGCACGATCGCCGAACCACTCGGCCCGGACGATCCGCAGGAGATCGGCAGCTTCACCGTCATCGGCCTGCTCGGCACCGGCGGTATGGGCGAGGTCTACCTGGGGGCGTCGGACAAGGGCTACGCCGCCGTCAAACGCGTCCGGCCCCGGCTGGTCTCCAGCGAGCGCTTCGAACGCGAGGTCGGCATCCTCTACCGGGTGCCGGTCGGGGTCGCGCCGCGGGTGCTCGCGAGCGACAGCACCACCGAACGCCCTTGGTTCGCCGCCGAGTACGTCCCCGGACTCACCGTGGACGAGGCGATCAGGTTGCGCGGCCCCCTGCCCGCCGAGGCCCTGTGGCTGCTCCTGGCCGAGACGGCCGGACAGCTGCGGGCCGTGCACGCGTCCGGGATCGTGCACCGCGACATCAAGCCCGGCAACGTCATGCTGGTGCGCGACGGCGTGAAGCTGATCGACTTCGGCATCGCGCGCGCCGCGGACCAGGCCAGGCTCACCCGGAGCGGCGGCAGCTACGGAACGCAGGGATTCTCCGCGCCGGAACAGCAGGCCGGGGCCGACGACGTGGCCGCGCCCGCGGACGTCTACGCGCTCGGGGCGCTTCTGCTCTACGCGGCCTCGGGCCGCACGCCGGGCGTCGTCCCCGATGTCGAGCCGCTGCGCGCCGTGGACGCCGACCTCGCCACGGTCGTCGCGTCCTGCCTCGCGACCGGCCCACGATCCCGCCCCGACGTCGGCGCGGTGGAGGAGACGGCCCGCGCCCACCTGCCCGTCCCGTCGCCGTCCGATCCGCCCCGCCCATCCGGTCCGCCCCGTCCAGTCGACCTGTCCTGGCCGCCCGAGGTGATGTCACGCATCACCTCCCGACGCGCCTTCGCCGCGACGCCTGTCGGCAAGCTGGAGACCGTCCCTCCGCCGAGCCTCGATGCTGACCCGAAGCCCGCTGCCGCGTCGACGCCCGCGTCTCCCGCGTCTCCCCCGTCTCCCGCATCACCTCACCGCCCGCGCAGGCGCACCCTCCTGCTCGTGCTCCCGACGGCCACGGTGATCGCCCTCGGCGCCGTGGCGGCGTTCACCCTCATACCGCCCGCGTCCCCGCAGCACGGCACCGGGCAGTCGTCCGGCACCGCTTCGGTCACCGTCGCCCCGGTGGCCGGGACGACGCCGACCTCCTCCACGCGCCCGAGCTCTTCGGCCTCGTCCAGCGCCAAGTCCCCCACCGCGACGTCCGTACCAGGCCAGGGCCTCCCGGCCGGCACCCCGCCGCCCGGTGCGTCCCGCACAAGTCCGGCCGCTTCCACCACTGCCACCACGCCCTCGGCGCCCGCTCCCTCCGTCACCGCGTCCTCGATCGGCGGCATCAGCGGCAACAACGACTCGACGCAGGTCAAGGGCTCCGAGGCGGACACCAGTTGGCTCGGCAACGACGCCGCCTGCTCCGCCTGGCTGGACGACAACGGCTCCGGCCGGCTCGCGGGCGTCCTCAACACCTCCCTGAACCAGGTCTGCGACGCCGAGCTCTACCGCAGCGACGGCATCGCCTTCACCTTCCAGGCCTCCTGGGGTGCGGCGAAGACGAACTTCATCCCGGTCGCCGGCGACACCATGTGGATCTGCGTCTGGAACACGAGCAACCGTTCCGGCGAGCAGTGCTCCGCCCGCTTCACCATGAACGGCACCACCCCGGTCGAACGCTGACACCACGCGGGAGCGCCGGGCCCACCCGGCGTCCCCGCCGTCCACGGCTCCAGGAGCCGCCAGTTCTCGATCCTGCCGCGGACGCCGCCCTCGAGGTGGCCCGCGGACCTTCCGCTTCGCCCGCCGACCGATCAGCGCCGGGCAACTCCCGGCAACTGCCGGGCGGCCGCGCCACGTCAAGGACTAGGACGAGGACGAACGGGATACGGGGGAACGGGGAACGATGCGGACAGCGGACCGGCGCAGGCACACCGAGTTGCTCTTGCTTCTGGCAGCCGTGACGGTCTCGGCGGGGGCCTACGCCGCCGCCGAGCTCGCGTTGCACGGAGCTCTTCCGAGTTCTTTCGCGACGGTCTGCGGAGGGCTCGGCGGCCTGGCGCTGGGCGCCCACCTGGCGGTCCGCCGCTGGGCACGGCACGCCGACCCCCTGATCCTGCCCATCGTGGTGCTGCTGACCGGGCTCGGGCTGGCGATGATCCACCGACTGGACGTCACCTACGCGCTCGTCTCGGCCGACCCGGCCCAACGGGTCCCGGAGGCACCGCCACAAGTGCAGTGGACGGTCATGGCGGTGGTGCTCTTCGCCGTCGCGCTCGTGGTCGTGAAGCACCACCGCGTGCTCCAGCGCTACACCTACCTCACGATGGCCGGTTCGCTGGTGCTGCTCATGGCACCGGCCTTCTTCCCCGCCGTGAACGGCGCGAAGCGGTGGATCTCACTCGGGCCGGCCCACGTCGAGCCCGACGAATTCGCGAAGATCGGCATGATCGTGTTCTTCGCCGGCTACCTGATGGCCAACCGGGACGCCCTGGTGCTCGTCGGCCGCCGCGTGTGGGGCGTCAGCCTGCCCCGGATGCGCGACCTCGGACCGTTGCTGGCGGTGTGGGTGGTCTGCCTGCTGGTCCTCGTCGTCGAAGTCGACCTGGGCACCTCGCTCATCGTCTTCGGCATCTTCATCGTGATGCTCTACGTCGCCACCGAACGCGCGGGCTGGGTGATCGTCGGGCTCCTCCTCGCCGTCGTCGGCGGGGGCGCCGTCGGCGCGACCTCGTCGCACGTCGGCCAACGGGTCGCCGCCTGGCTGCACCCCATGGACGCCTTCCTGCCGAACCCGACCGTGACCGAGCAACCGGCTCAGGCGCTGTTCGCACTGGGCCACGGCGGCATCCTCGGCACCGGCCTCGGCCAGGGACAGCCCTGGCTGATCGGCTCGGCCGGACGCAGCGACTGGATCCTCGGGGCCTTCGCCGAGGAACTGGGCACGGCCGGCGTCATGGCCCTGCTCGCGCTGTACCTGCTCCTGGCCCACCGCGGCTGGCGCGCGGCGGTGGTGTTGACCGACCCGTTCGGCAAGCTGCTCGCTGCCGGGCTCGGGTGCGTCGTCATTCTGCAGGTCTTCGTCGTCGCGGGTGGCGTGGTCGGCCTCCTGCCGGAAACCGGCAAGGCCCTGCCGTACCTCTCCCAGGGCGGCTCCTCAGCCGTGGCCAACTGGCTTCTCGCCGCCCTGCTGATCAAACTCAGCGACGCCGCCGGCCGCACCGAGACCCAGCCCGCCCCGAACCCCGCGGAGACCCTGACGATCAGCGCCACCGAAATCCACGCCGCAGCCAGCCGCCCGCAACCCGCACGCCAAGCCTGGAAGGCGACTTCGGGGACGCCTGCCGCCAGCTCCACACGAACCGGCCCCTGAACCACCGCCAACCGGCCCGCCGAGAAGCGGTCGCTGTCACCCCTAGCGGTCAATGGCCCCGGACGCGGATGGCGGTTTCCGAGTGCCGCCACGGCTCTGAACTGCGCGTACGGTGACCGGAACAGGGGCCCGCCAGCGTCGCCGCTGAGGCCCGTGGCTCCCCGCTGGATACCGACCTGTCTGGCACGGCTGTGGCACGACCAACTCCAGGCCCACCCCGTTCGATCCGACGGGACTCCGATATCGGTTGCCTAGTGAATGGGAAAGTCGAGCGCCTTACCGGCGCGGTCGTAAGCCACTTCATCCGCTTGGCAGTCGAACAGGTCGGGCATGTCCCTGAAGCAACGAACGTCTGAGTGCTCCAGCCAGATGATCGGGCCCGGCGCGACGCGGCCTGTCGGGTTCGCCAAGAAGATCGCATTAGTCCCAGCCCCGCCAGCGATGGGGAACAGGTCTTCCGGCGCGTTGGCTATGGCCAGCTCGTCGAGCAGGTCCTCGTAGGCTTCCCGAACTCCGAGTGCTTCGCGGATCTTTGGGCCATCGGGCCAGTCCTGTGTGCTCAGGAGATGCATCGAGAAGTAAAAATCGTCGATGCCGTCGGACAGCAGCAGGAGTTCCCGGTAGTCGGCCGGCAGGGCGAACCCTGCGCGAGTCTCCAGGGCATCCACGTCTGCAACGGAAGCTCCCGGTCGGAGGCGAGGGACCCGAACACTGGAGCGCCTCGAGTGGTCAGTCTCCCGAGCGTTGATCAGCTTGGAGATCCAGTGGTCAAGCGGGGCATCGGGTCGACTGTCCACCATGGCGGACAGTATGCAGCCCCGGTCGCCTCTCGATACGAACTACCGGCAGTTCGGTCGCTGAGGTCTCCCGTCCAGGTCAACCACGTTACTGCGGTCGGGTCCGGTCGGCTGCGGTCGACACGGTTGCTGTACTTCCGTGCTGTACAGCAACCCAGACGTACTCATCGCTTCCGGAAGAGCTGCGGGTAGGGGCAGACCTCGATAGCCTCGGCCGGCCGGTCGGCCCACCGCCACCAGAAGTGATCCTCTGGGCACCTCCAGGCCTGGCGACACACCCGCCGGTTGTCGTCGTCGCGAAGTGAGAGGACAAGCCCGAGGTTCCTCAGCTCTCGCCCGCAGTCGGGGCAGCTCTGGGGCTCGGCGTCGTGGTCCATGACGGACAGGGTAGCGAGCGACTGATGCTCGACGGATTTACAGACCGCTTGACGATCGCTCTGCAGACAGGCGCTGAGCTGCACGTTCATCGGATGCCGGGGCGGGAACTGCCCGACTGGTCCGTCACTGGTCCGGATCTCCGGGCCATGCCACCCCGCTCAGGATTGCGTTGCCTGCCTCGCCCACCAGGAACATCGTGCTGGCCTCGTCAATCGACGCGGCAAGTTGCTCAAGCTCAGTCGCGAGAGCGGGGTTCAGCTCGCGCCGCGCTCGGCTGGCACCCTTGATGATCTCGGTGACGTAGCCAATCGCGTTAAGGGCATCCCGGTGCCGGCTGATCCCCTGCTGTCCGGACGGCCAGTCCGACTCCTGCCCCTGCTCCCGCTTGCGGTCCGCCCCGCCGGGCGGCGCGGGGCGGAGACAGGAGCGCGCCCGAGCGGGGGCGGACCGCGCCTCGCAAGCCGCGTGGTCCCTTGATTCAGTAGAGAAGGTCATCACCACACCCCACTCCACCCCCCAGTCCGGTCTCGGGTGATGCTTGACAGCTTGGCTTCAGCTGATGCTTGACGGTTGATTCCCTGACTCGGCTAGGGTCCCGTGCGCGGCATCGCTGCACCCGGGACAGGCGATCAGGAGAACGACGTGGACAACAAGCCGAAGAGCAAGTCATCCACGATTGAGATCGTCCGTGGGCTTCGGGCTCTGATCGCGCCGCCGACCAGTGGTGGCAACGTCATTGACTGGTCGCAGGTGGCCGTCGAGTACGACCACGGCTTCCCCGAGGACTACCGGGCCTTCATGGAGGTGTACGGCGAGGGGACATTCGACAACTTCCTGCATGTGGTCCCTCCGGTCTCCGAGGTCTATTCCAACCCGTCCGCCCTGGTGAGCGGTAGCACCGATACCGCACGCTTCACGGCCGAGATGGAGGACTTCGAGGAGCCCGATCTGCTAATCGCATGGGGCGGCTCGGCGGACGCCGACCTGCTGTGCTGGTACGCCTCGGATCCCGACCCCAACCAATGGACGACGGTCATCTGGCGCCGCCACTGGGCAGAACCGGAGTGCTGGATGCGCTTCGACTGCGGGATGGTCGAGCTGCTTCGCCGCTACCTGCAACACGAGATCCCGCAGTTTTGGATCAGTGACCTGAGGTACGAGGCTGCACGGTTCGTCCACGGGAGGGACGAACGCCGCTGGCGCCTCATGGGCCTCGACCCGTGGGGAGCGGAACCTCTCGGCGTGTAGTGGCACATCGCTGGCCACGTCCTCAATCGGCGTCGCTCTTCTGCTCAGCCCTCGTCATCGGCGGAACGAATCCAGGCCAACTGGGCCTCGCTCAGCGGCGGGTCGAAGCCCTCGGGGAACGTCATGAAGCGCTGCCCTAGCCACCTATTCAGGGGTCCGTGCCCTTCGCAGTGCCAGGCGAGGAGGTGCGGACCTTCCCCGCATTGCTCGTGCATGTAGCCACGTTCGTGGGCCTGACAGAAGTACCAATACGTCGAGCACTCGTGGTCGTCGACGTCAGGCGGCTAGTGCCAGACAGGAAGAAGAACCCAAACGGTACCGGCAGCATCTGGCGCCGCAAGGACGGACGCTACGAAGCCCGCGTCTACGTTCCCCAGCCCGACGGCACCCGCGCACGCAAGATCGTCTATGGCGCCACATGGGAGGAGTGCGACAGCAAGCGGATTGACCTGGTCACCCGCGACCGGCAGGCCAGCCACCCCGACTCGCTCGGCGAAGCTGTCGGAGTGGCTGCCCTACTGGCTGGAGCACCACGTGAAGCCGAAACCGGAAGCGCAGCACACACGACAAGTACGAGATGCGCGTCAGGCTGCACCTGGCGCCCATCCTCGGGACCAAGAGCTTGGAGAAGCTGGCCCCAGCGGATGTCCGCCGCCTCATCGCCGTGGTGACGAAGCAGGTGTCCGTCGCGACTGCGCGCGAATCGCATCTGGTGCTGCGGTCGGCGCTGTCCGCCGCGATGCGGGATGAACTGGTGGCCCGCAACGTCGCCAAACTGGTCCAGGCCCCGCGGGTCCAGTACCGCGAGACGAAGCCCTGGACGCTGGACGAGACGCTCATCTTCCTGGAAGGCGCGCGCCGCGATCCGCTGTATGCCGGGTTCGCGGTGGCGATTGCGCTCGGCCTGCGGCGCGGCGAGATCGCCGGACTGCACTGGGGCGACATCGACCTGGACAACCGCACGCTGACGGTTCGCCACCAGCTCCAGCGCCGCGATGGCGAGTTGTACGGGGACTCCCCCAAGTCTCGTCGGTTGCGAGTGATCCCGCTGCCCGCGATGTGTGTGCCGCCGCTGCGCTGGCAGCGGATGCGGCGGGCGGAGCAGCACCGCACGGCCGGCGACAAGTGGGAGGTGAGCGGCTACGTCTTTACCACCCGGACGGGTCGCCCGGTCGAGCCACGCAACCTGCTCCGTTCCTTCGAGCGGATCACGGCTGACGATTCGCTGCCGAAGATCCGGCTGCACGACACCCGGCACGGCTGCGCCACGCTGCTCTCTGCGGCTGGCGTCGCCCCGCGCGACCTGATGGCCATCCTCGGGCACAGCCAGATCGCCATGACGATGGAGATCTACGCGCACGTGGTGCAGGAGCACCAGCGGGAGGCCATGAACCACATGGACCGACTGTTGAAGCGGCGCCGCAAGACCGGCTGATGTCATCTGGTGATGTCAGAAGCGCCCCGGACCTGTCGGTCCGGGGCGCTTCTGCCGCTTGCCCATCCGTTGACGTGCAGCGGACCTGAGAGCCCCCTGTCGGGTTCGAACCGACGACCCCCGCTTTACAAGAGCGGTGCTCTGGCCAGCTGAGCTAAGGAGGCGCGGTTGGCAGTGTACCGGGCGGGCGGAGTGCGTCGCTGCTGGTTTCTGTGGGCGGGAGGGCTGACAAGCGCACCATCGGACAGGTAACGTCACCCGGAGTTCACTCCGCTTGTGGACTAGACCTCATCCCTTTACAACGGATCGTCCGGCACGTTCCTGCCGGTGAAGGAGAGCAGAAGCACCATGCCTACGGTGACTTTCGACAAGGCCACCCGCCTGTACCCCGGCGCTGAGAAGCCCGCGGTCGACGCGCTGGAGCTGGAGATCGCGGACGGGGAGTTCCTCGTCCTGGTCGGCCCCTCCGGTTGTGGCAAGTCCACCAGCCTGCGCATGCTGGCCGGCCTGGAGGACGTGAACGGCGGCGCCATCCGGATCGGTGACCGCGACGTCACGCACCTGCCGCCCAAGGATCGGAACATCGCCATGGTGTTCCAGAACTACGCGCTCTACCCGCACATGACCGTCGCCGAGAACATGGGCTTCGCCCTGAAGATCGCCGGGGTCAACAAGGCCGAGATCCGCACCAAGGTGGAGGAGGCCGCGAAGATCCTCGACCTGACGCAGTACCTGGACCGGAAGCCGAAGGCGCTCTCCGGCGGTCAGCGTCAGCGTGTCGCGATGGGTCGCGCGATCGTGCGTGAGCCGCAGGTCTTCCTCATGGACGAGCCGCTGTCCAACCTGGACGCCAAGCTCCGCGTGCAGACCCGCACCCAGATCGCCTCGCTCCAGCGTCGCCTCGGCATCACCACCGTCTACGTCACCCACGACCAGGTCGAGGCCATGACGATGGGCGACCGCGTGGCGGTGCTCAAGGACGGTCTGCTCCAGCAGGTCGACAGCCCGCGCAACATGTACGACAAGCCCGCCAACCTCTTCGTAGCCGGCTTCATCGGCTCCCCCGCGATGAACCTCATCGAGGTGCCGCTGGTCGACGGCGGCGTGCAGTTCGGCGGCACCGTGGTGCCGATCTCGCGTGACGCCGTCGCCGAGGCGTCCGCGAACGGCGACACCACGGTGACCGTGGGCGTGCGCCCCGAGCACCTGGACCTGGCGTCCGAGGGTGACGGCGACGCCGGCCTGGCCGTGACCGTGAACGTCGTCGAGGAGCTCGGCGCCGACGGTTACGTCTACGGCACCGCCAAGGTCGACGGTGAGGACAAGGACCTGGTGGTCCGCGTCGGCGGCCGCTCCGTGCCGGCGCGCGGCGAGGTGCTGCACGTCGTGCCGCGCGCGGGCGAGCTGCACCTGTTCTCGACCAAGACCGGCGCCCGTCTGACCGACTGATCGGCTGACCGACCGACCGGCTGACCGACCAAGCCGGCGCTCACCAAAGGCTGAGGAAGCCGTCCGGTTCATCCGGGCGGCTTCCGGCATTTCGGGAGAATTCCGACACCAGGCTCACTCGTTGGAGTGACGCAATGTCGCCAAATCATCACCCCTCGCTAGCATCGCCGCTGTGAAGCAGCTAGTTCGCCGCATCGGCCGATCTCTCGCCTTCGTACTGCCGCTCGTCCTCGTGACGACCGGCACCCTCGCCGTCGCCAAGGTGTCGTGGGCGCCTCCGGCGA
This sequence comes from Streptacidiphilus anmyonensis, assembly GCF_000787855.1. Classification (GTDB taxonomy): domain Bacteria; phylum Actinomycetota; class Actinomycetes; order Streptomycetales; family Streptomycetaceae; genus Streptacidiphilus; species Streptacidiphilus anmyonensis. Next base: position 517,214 of record NZ_BBPQ01000001.1, read on the forward strand.
CCGCCGACGTCCAGTCGCTGACGGCCGCCTCCGACGCGCAGGCGCCGGGGAAGCCCGCCGCCAACGCTCCGCAGGACGTCCTCCGGACGCGCCTGCTGCGGGAGTTGGGGGACAGGAGCCCCGCCGTCGCGCTGAGCGATCTGGAACGCACGATGGACCGTCAGCCGTCGCTGCGGCAGTACTGCTCCTCGCTGGCCCACGAGCTCGGTCAGGCGGCCGTCCGCAAGTACCACGGGGACGTGCACAAGGCCCTGTCCTACGCGCGTCCGGTCTGCGACGCCTCGTTCGCCGCAGGTACCCTCAGCCCGGCGAATTGATGCACTGATTCAGGTGAGCATCAGGTGACAAGCGGCCTCACCCTCACTTTTGCCTACTAGGGTGAGGCCATGACCGCTGAGCACCTCATCCCCTCCGCCGGGGGGTCGCCGCTGGCCAAGCCGACGGTGACGCAGGCCGTGATCCTGGCCGGCGGCCAGGGATCCCGTCTCCGCCCGTACACCGACGACCGCCCCAAGCCGATGATCGAGATTCCCGGCACGGGTACCCCGATCATCGGCCACCAGCTCCAGTGGCTGGCCGAGGAGGGCGTCACCGACGTCGTCATTTCCTGCGGTTACCTCGCGGACGTCCTGCAGGACTGGCTGAAGACCGCCGACCTGCCGCTGAACGTCACCACCGTCGTCGAGACCGAGCCGCTGGGTCGCGGCGGCGGCCTGAAGTTCGCGGCCTCCTCGCTGCCGCGCCACGACGAGCCCTGGTACGCCACCAACGGCGACATCTGGACCCGCTTCTCCCTGCGCGACATGGCCGGCTTCCACGCCGCCCGCGACGCCCATGCGACGCTGGCTCTGGCCCGTCCCCGCCTCCCCTGGGGCACCGTGGACGTCGACCAGTTCGGCAACATCCTCGACTTCATCGAGTCGCCGCCGTCGCCGTACCTCATCAACGCGGGCGTGTACGTCTTCTCCGCCGAGTTCGCCTCCATGCTGCCGGACCTGGGCGACCACGAGCGCTCCACGTTCCCGCGCCTGGCCCGCGAGCGCCGCCTCTCCGGCTACGAGCTGCCGCAGGGCGTCTACTGGCGTGCGATCGACACCGCCAAGGACCTCAGCGAGGCCGCCAAGGAGCTCGCCTCCGCCCGTGCGGCCGCCGAGGCCGACTCCGCGGACGCGTAACACCCGTCTCTCGCCGTCTCACTGCCTCTCCGCTCGATCGTCCCGCCCTCTCCAGCTGTCCCGCTCCAAGGGCCACGACAGCGGTCGAAAAGGGACATACGGTGCGCATGGCAGGTGAAGCAAGGCAAGAGCCAGGAAAGCATCAGGCAAAAAAGTGACCCCCGGCCTTCGGGCCGGGGGTCACTTCTCTGTCGCCCAGGGGTTGCCCCAGGGTTGCCCGAGGGTCGCCCAGGGGGTGCCCCAGGGTCGCCCAGGGGGTGCCCGAGCGTCACCCCAAGGGGCGCTGCCCAGGGCTGCTCAGCCGCCGCCGAGCAGGCCGCCGATCACGCCGTTGCCGCCCGTCGCAGTGGGCTTGGGCGCCGGGTTGTGGGCGTGCGTCGGCGTGGTGCCTCCGCCCGTGCCGCCGGCGCCGGTGCCCGCTCCCGTGCCGGTCCCGGTGCCGGTCGTCCCGGTGCGGCCGGTGGTCGTGCCGCCGACGCCGCCCTTGTGGTGCTTCGAGGCGGACGGGGACGGGGACGAGGGCTTCGCACCCGCGCCCGCGGCGGACGCGCCCGTACCCGCCTTCGGAGCGGTCGCCACCGGCACGGGGACCTCCCCCGTCGGCCACGCGCCCATCGGCAGAACCTCGGTGGGAGCCGACGACGGCGACGGCGCCAGGCTCGGCGCCTCAGTCGTCGTGGTGGTGGTCTGCGTCATGTGCGACGCGCGCACCGCCGCGCCCAGCGCCGAGCCGAGCACCAGCGTCGCGCCGACCACGACCGTGGTCAGCACCACACCGCGGCGCATCACGCGGCGCCGCAGCTGCGCGACGCGCGCCTGCTCGCCGAGCCGACGCCACGCCTCCAGGTGCAGCCAGCCGTCCAGCGAGAACATCGGCGCGCCCGCCAGCAGCAGCGGGCTCCATGCGGCCAGATAGATGATCTCCGGCGTGTCGTAGACCGGGACGGTCCGCCAGCTCACCGTCACCAGCAGGGCGAAGGACAGCGTCATCGCCACGCCCGCGGTGAACCGCTGCCACAGCCCGAGCACCGCCAGCACGCCGACGTTGATCTGGACGAACGCCACGGCCAGCCCGGCGCCCACCGGGTGGGCCAGCGCCAGCGCCATCAGCGGCTGCGCGACGCTCCACGGATGCAGCGCCTCCAGCCAGTGGACCATCGAGCCGCGCGCGCCGCCGTTGAAGTAGACCGGGTCACACAGCTTGCTGAAGCCCGCGTAGATGGAGAACAGACCGAGGAGGACGCGCAGCGGCAGCAGGACCAGGCCCAGGTCGACGCGCCGGTTCGACTGCCAGGTCTGGTGCTGGGAGGCGCCGCCTCCCTCGCCCGCCCGCGGCAGCGGGGGCCGCCGCGCGGCCGGCTCGAAGATCCGGACGTCGTCCAACTCGGCGTCGTACGCATCGAGTTCAGCCAGGCTGAGCGGCTGGGTCGCCTCCAGCTCCTCGGCCCGGCGAGCCGCGGTCTGGGCCGGTACAGCCGGTACAGCCGGTACGGCGGGCGCGGCGGACCGGACGAGCACGCCGGGCTGCACGCCCGGGGTGACGCCGGGGACGACGAGATCCAGCTGGCCGGTCCAGGTGATCGGCGTGACCCGCCCGCGCCGACGCGGCGTCGCCGCGCCCAGGCCGACGGCTCCGGCGCCCACCAGCATGGACTCCCGTCTGCCCAGGTCGATTCCGAGCAGGTTCACGTCGATCAACGACGCCTCGGGTGCGGTGAAACGGACCCGGAAGCTCGCGGTGGTGGTGTTCAACCGCGAGGGGTCCGACGGCACCTTGACCATGTTGAGCGTCGGCTCGCCGCCGTCTATCCCACCGGCGTTCGCCGCCGTGGGACGAGGACGGGTACGTGTTCTGGTGTCCACATCCCACTAACCGCCCGAAGGGCCGGAAGGACACTCCCGGTTGACAGCCGACCGGCTTACCCGTATGACGAACCGGCCGGTCGCACCATCAGATGCCGTACCAGTCGCACGACTTCCGCACTACGTCCGCGCACTGCGGCACTGCGGCACTGCTCCCGGACGACTTGCGGAACATGCCGCGGGGCGCGCGGCCGGGCGCACGCCCGGCACTCGCGCGCCCCGCCTCACTTCAGCCCTTGCCTCGCTTCAGCCCCCGCGCCGCGCCTTACCGCGCAGCCGCACGCAGCCGGGCCGCCTCGTAGAGGACGATGCCCGCCGCCACACCGGCGTTGAGCGACTCCGCCTGACCCGGCATCGGGATACGGACCGTCAGATCGCAGGTCTCGGCGACGAGTCGGGACAGGCCCTTGCCCTCCGAGCCCATCACCACGACGACCGGACCGGTGAGCGCGTCCAGGTCGACGAGGTTGTGCTCTCCGTCCGCCGCCAGGCCGACGACGAAGAGGCCGGCCTTCTTGTACGCCTCCAGCGCACGCGTCAGGTTGCTGGCGCGGGCGACCGGAACGCGCGCCGCCGCGCCCGAGGACGTCTTCCACGCGCCGGCGGTCATGCCCGCGGAGCGGCGCTCCGGGACCACGACGCCGTGGCCGTCGAAGGCCGCCACGGACCGCACCACGGCGCCCAGGTTGCGCGAGTCGGTGATCCCGTCCAGGGCGACGATCAGCGGCGCGTCCTTGTTGACGTCCGCGGCCGACAGCAGGTCGTCCGGGTGGGCGTACTCGTACGGCGGGACCTGGAGGATCAGGCCCTGGTGGTTGTGGCCCTCGGCGAGGTTGTCCAGCTGCGGGCGCGGGGCCTCCATCAGCGGGACGCCACGCTCGGTGGCGAGCGAGAGCGCGTCGCGGACGCGGTCGTCGTTGTCGATGAACTGCTGGACGTAGAGGGCGGACGCGGGGACGTCACCCTGCAGCGCCTCCAGCACGGAGTTGCGGCCGTAGACCAGCTCCGCACCGGACTTGCCGGTGCGGCCCTGGACGCCGCCGCGGCGCATGCCGCCCCGCGCCTTGGCGTCGGCGGCGCGCTTGGCGGCGGCGTTCGCGGCGCGCTGCTTCGGGTGGCCCTTACGCGCCGTGGCGGGCGGCGTCGGGCCCTTGCCCTCGAGCGCCCGACGGCTGTGGCCGCCCGTGCCGACCGACGCGCCCTTCTTCGATCCGGGGTTGCGGCGGTTCCTGCGCTGGCTGTTGCCGGCCATGGGTGCTGTCCTGCTTCCTGTTTCCTACTGGTCCTGCGACGTGGTCACGTGGGATGTGATCACGTGGACGTGGTCACTTGTTGAGGGTCCAGCGCGAGCCGTCCGCGCGGTCCTCGATGTTGAGCCCGGCCTGCACGAGGCGGTCCCTGATGGCGTCGGAGGTCGCCCAGTCCTTGCGCTCGCGGGCGGCCTGGCGCTGCTCCAGGACGATCCGGACCAGCGAGTCGACCACGCCGTGGAGGTCCTCGCCGGAGCCCGGGCCGGCCCAGAACGGGTCGAGCGGGTCCATGCCCAGCACACCGAGCATCGCACGGACCTCGGACATACGCGCGACCGCGCTCTCCTTGTCGTCCGCGGCGAGCGCCGCGTTGCCCTGCCGGACGGCGGTGTGCACGATCGCCATCGCTCCGGGCACGCCGAAGTCCTCGTCCATCGCCTCGGCGAAGGCAGGGGGCACGTCGGCGGCGGGCTCGACCGCGCCGTGCAGCTCGACGACGCGCTGCAGGAAGGACTCGATCCGGTTGAAACCGGTCTCCGCCTCGCGCAGCGCCTCCTCGCTGTACTCGATCGTGGAACGGTAGTGCGGCGTGCCGAGGTAGTAGCGCAGCACGATCGGCCGCCACTTGGCCGTCATCTCGGAGACCAGCACCGAGTTGCCGAGCGACTTGCTCATCTTCTCGCCACTGAGGGTCACCCAGGCGTTGTGCAGCCAGTAGGTGGCGAACTCGTCGCCGTACGCCTTGGACTGCGCGATCTCGTTCTCGTGGTGCGGGAAGATCAAATCCCGCCCGCCGCCGTGGATGTCGAACGCGGGGCCGAGGTACTTGTGCACCATGGCGGAGCACTCCAGGTGCCAGCCGGGACGGCCGTCGCCCCACGGGGTCGGCCAGCTGGGCTCGCCCGGCTTCGCGGCCTTCCACATGGCGAAGTCGCGCGGGTCGCGCTTGCCGGTCTCGCCTTCGCTCTCGGGCTGGCGCAGGTTCTCCAACTCCTGGTGCGAGAGCGCCAGGTAGTCGGGGAAGGAGGTGACGGAGAAGTAGACGTTGCCCTCGGGCGTGGCGTAGGCGTTGCCGCGCTCGATGAGCACCTGCATCATCTCGACCATCTCGGTGACGTGCCCGGTCGCGCGGGGCTCGGCGGTCGGCGGGAGGCAGCCGAGCGCGTCGTAGCCCTCGTTGAAGGCGCGTTCGTTGGCGTGGCCGATCTGCCACCAGGGCAGGCCGAATTCACGCGACTTGGCGATGATCTTGTCATCGATGTCGGTGACGTTCCGGATGAAGGTGACCTCGTAGCCGCGGTGGGTGAACCACCGGCGCATGATGTCGAAGTTCAGCCCGGAGCGGATGTGGCCGATGTGCGGCGCGGCCTGGACGGTCGCTCCGCACAGGTAGATCGACACGCAGCCCGGCGTGTTCGGGACGAAGTCGAGAACCTGGCCGGAGGCGGTGTCGTGCAGGCGAATGCTCACCCCACCAGGGTAGTGGGCAGCGGGCACTGCCCTACGCCCTTCGGGGGACAGGCACACGGCGTTGACGAACTTGTCGCACAACCACTCTCCCTGGCCCCCTCCTCGGACCGTCCGCTCTCGCGGACTTCGCCCTGCCCGGCCCTGCCCGGCCCTGTCTCGCCCCGGCCGGACCCCAGCCGGGGCCCGGCCCGGCCCTGTCCGGACCGGGTTCAGTACACCAGCGCGGTCGCGACGGCGGTCAGGCCCTCCTCGCGGCCCGGGAAGCCGAGGCCGTCCGTGGTCGCGCCGGAGACGGAGACGGGAGCGCCGACTGTGGCCGTGAGCAGGTCCTGCGCCTCCGCCCGCCGCTTGCCGATCTTCGGGTACGGGCCGACGACCTGCACCGCGACGTTGCCGATCTCGAAGCCCGCCGCGCGCACGATCCGCGCCGCCTCGGCGAGCAGCTTCACTCCGGCCGCGCCGGCCCACTCGGGACGGTCGGTGCCGAAGTGCGCGCCGAGGTCGCCGAGGCCGGCGGCGGAGAAGAGCGCGTTGCACGCCGCGTGGGCGACGACGTCGGCGTCCGAGTGTCCCTCGAGGCCCACCTCGTAGCCCTCCCAGCGCAGCCCGGCGACCCAGAGCTCACGGCCCGGGGCGAACGCGTGGGTGTCGACGCCGATGCCGGTACGCGGCAGCCGGAACGCCGGTGTGGCGGACGTCTCAGAACTCATCGCGGGACCTCCGGCGGCTCAGGACCGCCTCCGCGAGGACGAGGTCCAGCGGCCTGGTGACCTTGAACGCCTCCTCGTGACCGGGCACGACGACGACCCGGCCGCCGAAGCGCTCGACGAGCCCGGCGTCGTCGGTCGCGTCGACGCCCTCCTCCAGTGCCTTGGCGTGGACGCGGTCGAGCACGTCGCGGCGGAAGCCCTGCGGCGTCTGCACGGCGCGCAGCGTCGAACGGTCCGGGGTGGCGACGACCGGCTCGGGCAGACCAGCGGCCTGGGCCGGGGTCACCTGCTTGACGGTGTCGGCGAGCGGGACGGCCGGCACGACGGCCTCGGCGCCGTCGGCGACCGCGCGGGCGACGGAGTCGACCACGTCGACGGGGACGAGCGGACGGGCGGCGTCGTGCACGAGCACGACGTCGACGTCGGGCGGGAGCACGGCCAGGCCGGCCCGGACGGACTCCTGGCGGGTGTCTCCGCCGGGCACGACGATGAGAGCGGCGCTCTCGCGTTCACTGATCGCGTCGGCGAGCAGTGCTCGCACCTCCGCGACGCCGTCCTTCGGCGCGACCACCACGACGGTCCCGACCGCGCGCGAACGCGCCAGCACCCGGACCGCGTGGACGAGGATCGGCACCCCGCCGAGTTCGCGCAGCGCCTTCGGGGCGCCCGGCCCCAGTCGCTCGCCTCGGCCCGCTGCGGGCACCACTGCTGCGGCGTTCAGGTTTGGTCCCTTCGGGGATGTGGGTACGGTCAAGGCGTGCCGGGCTCAGCGCCCTTCCGTGAAGCGCACCTTGACGCTGGCGTCCGGCACTGAACAAAGAGCGGTACGGCACCGGACAGCACGGGACCGGCAACCCGGACCCGGTACCTCTACGGACCGTGATCCGTCGCTCCATGGTTCCACGCGGAAGTCCGCGCACGCCTCAGCGCCCGGCGATGCGACCGCCAGGCGCTGAGACGAACGAACGACAGGAACGACAGGGCCCCGTTACGAGGCGAGGACCTCGTCGAGCAGCGTCTCCGCCTTGTCCTCGTTGGTGTTCTCCGCGAGCGCGAGCTCGCTCACCAGGATCTGGCGCGCCTTGGCGAGCATGCGCTTCTCGCCGGCCGACAGCCCGCGTTCGCGCTCGCGACGCCAAAGGTCGCGCACAACCTCGGCGACCTTGATAACGTCACCCGAGGCGAGCTTCTCCAGGTTCGCCTTGTAGCGGCGGGACCAGTTGGTGGGCTCTTCGGTGTACGGTGCTCGCAGCACCTCGAAGACCTTGTCCAGGCCGTCCTGGCCGACCACATCGCGCACGCCGACGAACTCAGCGTTCTCTGCGGGCACGCGCAGCGTCAGGTCACCCTGCTGCACCTTGAGCACCAGATAGGTCTTGTCCACACCCTTGATCTGGCGAATTTCGATGGCCTCGATCAGCGCGGCCCCGTGATGGGGGTAGACCACGGTGTCGCCAACCTTGAACGTCATGTGACAGGTACCCCTTCCGTGGCTTTCCAGAGTAACACGCTTGCGGCCGTACCAGAAGGGCGTTTCCGCAGGTCAGAGCTGGTTCGCAGGCTTGACAACCGGCCCGGTTCCATGCTGCGACCCCTGTTCGAGGAGCCCTTCTCGCAGGTCGGAGCGGTTGTCCACGAACCTGCGCGGATGCCGCCGAGGTGCAATGATCTTGCACTCGGGGCGTTATGCAACCGTGATCTGATCTTCGTCCGGGTGGGTCCACCGGGCAGTGATGCTGCGACACGGCCGACCCCGTGTGGAGCGGATAAAGGCCGTCGGTAATCTGAACGCGGACCAGAACCCTCAAAACGTTCAAGGAGAACTCTCCGCCGTGAGCCGCAGTCTTCGTCGCGGCGCGGTCGCCGCCGTCATCGCCGTCGCGATCGCCCCCGTCCTCGCCGCCTGCTCTGCGGGGTCCAGTGCGGCGACCCTCCAGGTAAAGCCGAACTCCGCCGCCACCTCGCTGAGCGGTGGCCAGCTGAAGCTGAACGGCGTCGCCGTCGTCACCGACGCCCAGGGCAACGCCCCCGCCAGCGTCATCGCGAGCATCGCCAACAACGAGCAGCAGGCCGAGAACCTCGTCTCGGTCACCGTCGGCACCACCGCCGCCACGCTGACCGGCACGACGGCCATCGCCACCGGCTCCGCGCTGAACCTCGGCAACCCGGGCCCGAACGCCACCAAGGCGGTCGTCCCCACGCTGGACCAGCCGGCCGGCGCCGTCGTCCCGATCACCTTCGTCTTCGCGAACGCCGGCTCGGTCACGCTGGACGCGCAGGTCCAGACCGGCACCGGCCAGTACGCGCTGTACGCGCCGTCCCTGCCGACGCTGGCCCCGTCCCCGACGGTGACGCCGGGCGGCCTGCCGAGCGGCCTGCCGACCGGCTCGGCCGCGCCGACCATCTCCGCCTCGGCGGCCGCGCACACCACCAAGAAGCCGGGCGAGACCCACAAGGCCTCGCCCTCGGCGACCGCCACGCACTGACGCACCGACCGCCGGGGGCCTGACCGCTACGGTCTGCCCCCGGCGGACGCGGCAGAGAAGAGGCCGGGGCGGCACCGCTTGTGCGGTGCCGCCCCGGCCTCTTCTGCTTTTCGGCCTCTTTCGAGTGAATCCTCGCCGCGATCCGCCGCGATCCGCGGCAGTCCGCCGCAGTCCGCGCGCTCAGCCGATCACGGCTCGAACTTGTAGCCCAGACCGCGCACGGTCACCAGGTAGCGCGGCGCGCCCGGGTCCGGCTCGATCTTCGCCCGCAGGCGCTTGACGTGCACGTCAAGGGTCTTGGTGTCGCCGACGTAGTCGGCGCCCCAGACCCGGTCGATCAGCTGCATGCGCGTGAGCACGCGGCCCGCGTTGCGCAGCAGCATCTCCAGCAGGTCGAACTCCTTGAGCGGCAGGTCGACCTTGGCGCCGTCGACGGTGACCACGTGGCGGTCGACGTCCATGCGGACCGGCCCGGCCTCCAGCGCGCCGGGACCGCCGCTGGCCTCCTCGGTCTCGCCGCGGCGACGCAGCACGGCGCGGATGCGGGCGACCAGCTCACGGGTGGAGTAGGGCTTGGTGACGTAGTCGTCCGCCCCTATCTCCAGGCCGACGACCTTGTCGATCTCGCTGTCCTTGGCCGTCACCATGATCACCGGCACGGAGGACTTGGCCCGCAGCTGGCGGCAGACCTCGGTGCCGGGGAGGCCGGGCAGCATCAGATCGAGCAGCACCAGGTCGGCGCCGTTGCGCTCGAATTGGTCCAGGGCGTCGGGGCCGGTGGCAGCGATGGCCACCTCGAAACCCTCCTTACGCAGCATGTAGGAGAGGGCGTCGCTGAACGACTCCTCGTCCTCGACGACAAGCACACGGGTCACGGCATGGCCTCCGGGGCGGCAGGGGTGGTGGTGGGAGCAGTGGGGTGAGTGGGATCGGCAGTCAGGTCGTCGTCGGCGATCTCGTCGACATCGGCGTCAGCGTCGACGACGATGCCGTCGACGTCGCCGTCGACGCCCTCGTCGTCGCTGTCGGTGTCGGCGAACCGGGCGGCGAGCCCGTTGGCCGCCTCGTCGTTCCTACCCGCGGGAAGGCGCAGGGTGAACGTCGAGCCCTGACCCTCGACGCTCCACACCGCCACGCTGCCGCCGTGGGACGCGGCGACGTGCTTGACGATGGAGAGGCCGAGGCCGGTGCCGCCGGTGGCGCGGGACCGGGCGGGGTCGACCCGGTAGAAGCGCTCGAAGATCCGGTCGCGGTCCTTCTCGGAGATGCCGACCCCTTGGTCGGTGACGGATATCTCGACCAGGTCCTGCTTGCCGCCGGGCACCCTGCGGGCGGCGATGGCCACCCGGGTGCGGGCGGGGCTGTAGTTGACGGCGTTCTCGACGAGGTTGCCGAGGGCCGCGGCGAGCTGGCCGCGGTTGCCGTAGAGCTGGAGTCCGGCGATGCCGCCGGCCGCCATGGTGATCTGCTTGGCGGCGGCCTGGTGGCGGCAGCGGTCCATCGCCTCGGCGACCAGCTCGTCGATCGGCACCATCTCGGCGTCGACCAAGCGCACGTCGTCCTGGACCCGGGAGAGCTCGATGATCTCCTGGACCAGGTTGGTGAGCCGCGCGGACTCGATCAGCATCCGGCCGGCGAAGCGGCGCACCGCCTCCGGGTCGTCGCTGGCGTCCTGGACGGCCTCGGAGAGCAGCGAGAGCGCGCCCACCGGCGTCTTCAGCTCGTGGGAGACGTTGGCGACGAAGTCGCGGCGCACCGCTTCTATCCGTCTGGCCTCGGTGAGGTCCTCGACCAGCACCAGGACCAGCCGGGAGCCCAGTGGGGCCACCCGGACCGAGACCGCGAGCACCTCGCCTCCGCCGCTGGCGCGTCTGGGAATGTCCAGATCGGCTTGGCGTATCTCGCCGTCACGGCGGGTGAGCCGAGCCATGGCGAGGATCGCGTCGACGGCGATCGCCCCGCCCCGCACCAGCCCGAGGGCATAGGCGGCGGAGCTCGCCTTGATCACCTGATCGCTCTCGTCCAGCACGACGGCGCAGGAGCGCAGCACCGACAGCACGGTGTCCACGCCGGGCGGCAGAGCCGGCTCCTCCTGCTGGTCGCTGCGCTTGGCGGGCCGGTGATCCTTCTCGCTCCAGCGGAAGGCGAGCGCGGCGGTGAGGCCGACTCCGAGCCCGACGAGCGCGCTCACGGAGGCGGCGGCCACGTTCACATCCATGCCAATCAGCGTAAGCGCACGTCGGTGACCAGCCGTAACCCCAGGACAATGCGCTCAGCCGGAGGTCGCCGAGAATTCACCTTCACGTCTCTGCTGATTCACTCCGGTTGCGGGCCTGGGTCGTCCGGGCAGCCCACAGTGGTAGGCGAACACCCGTCCAGGAGGGATGACTGCAGCATGCGCGACTCGTACCACGAGGAACTCGACTCGATCAGCGACGGCCTGGTGGAGCTGGCCCGCCTGGCCGGCTCCGCGATGGGCCGGGCGACCACGGCGCTGCTCGACGCCGACCTGGAGCTGGCGGAGAGCGTGATCGCCGCCGACGAGAAGCTGGACCAGCTCCACCACGACCTGGAGAACCGCTCCATCGCGCTGCTGGCCCGCCAGCAGCCGGTCGCCACCGACCTGCGCATCGTGGTGACCTCGCTGCGCATGAGCGCGGACCTGGAGCGCAGCGGCGACCTGGCCCGCCACGTCGCCAAGCTGGCCCGCCTGCGCTACCCGGACTCGGCGGTCCCGTCCGACCTGCACCCCATCATCCTGGAGATGGGCCAGCTGGCCCAGCGCCTGATCGCCAAGGCCGGTCAGGTCATCGCCACCAAGGACGTCGACGCCGCGCTCGAGCTCGAGCGGGACGACGACCGCATGGACGAGCTGCACCGCCAGCTCTTCGCCCACCTGCTGGACGACCGCTGGCACCACGGCGTCGAGACCGCCGTCGACGTCACGCTCTGCGGCCGCTACTACGAGCGCTTCGCCGACCACGCGGTCTCGGTCGCCAAGCGCGTCGTGTTCCTGGTCACCGGCGAGCACGCGGACGACTTCGTCCCGGAGCCCGGCGACTCCTGACCGTCGGCCCCGCTCGGGGCGGGGGCGCGCGAACGGGCGTACGGGTGATGCCGTACGCCCGTTGACGCTCCGTACACGGGCCTCTTCACTGGGAGACAGACAGGCCTGTCGACCACGCGGGCCTGGCCAGGCACGAGGAGGACCTGTCTCGATGACCCAGACTCTCTCGAAGGCCCAGTCTCGCTCGAAGGCCCAGACTCTCTCGAGGGCCCAGACTCCCCCGACCGCGGCCGCGACGCCGATCGCTTCAGCGTCGGCCGAAGTCACCCGGCTGCCGCTGCTCGGCGCCTGCGGCTGCGGCTCGGGCTGCGGCTGCGGATGCCAGTCCGGCGGCACCTGCCAGTGCGGCGGAGGCTGCTGCGCACACTGACGGTCCGGCCGTTCCCGGCCCTCACCCACACCCACCTCTCGGCGCGTCATCCCGTCCCTGACGCACCCTCACGACGCCGTGCGGCCCCGTCGCCCACGGCGTCGTTCGGGTCATGACGTGCGGCCCGGACCGATGGTGCAGCCATCGACGGCTTCCACTGCTGTCGCCGTCGCCCCTCGGACGGCCCAAAGCCGGACGGCTTTCTTCGCGGCCCGGCCTTTTCGAGAAACGCCGGTCCACCCAACAGGCGTGCGTCGTCGCGGCGGCGCCGGAATCTGTCCGAACCGGTGAACCAACCCGGCACCGTGGCCTAATCTTGCTTCGGGCGACAGACGGAACCAGGGGGTGGCCGGTGGCAATCTGGTCGCGGAGGGAAGTGCGCTTCACCGAGGGGCAAGTCGCCAAGATCCTGGCACTGGCGATCGAAGCGACACAACGCAACGCCGACGGCAGCTCCACCCGGGATCCGGAGGAGACTCTCAAACTCTCGATCGACAAAGTCAAGCCGATTACCAAGGTCTGGTTCTGGCTGGGCGGAGTCGTGACGTTCTCGCTGCTGCCGATGTTTTGGGGATACCTGTCCGGCAGCGGTGACACGGGATTTTATTCGATCTTCGGAAAAGGCGACCTCTTCCTGCTGTCCACCGTGCTCCTGGCCGCCGGACTCACGGAGATCGCCTTGATCGTCAAGGCGATCGACAACAAGGGACTCCTGGGCACGCTGATCCTCGGGGCCCTCCTGCTCGTGGTGGTGGACGTCGCCCGCTACAGCACGGTTGCCCAGGAGGCCTCCAACCCGGCACACATGGAAGCCCTGCCGCACAGCATTGCCTGGGCGTCGCTGATCATGTACCTGCTGGCCGCTCTGCACAGCACCACGTGCGTCTACCTGGGGGCGAAGACCGAATGATGATCGCTGGCGCGGCGGATCTTCTGGAAATCCTCGCCGGGGCGGGTGGCGCGGTCGCCACCATGGCCGGGTCGATCGTGGCATGGGTCCAAGGTGGACGCGCAAAGCGCAATCCGAGCATCTCCCTGCATGTCGGAGACCAGACGATCAGGGTCGAAAAGGACACGCCCGAGAGAAACGACGCCTTCCGCGAAGCCGTTCTGGAGGCGGTTCGAAACCTTCAGGCAGCCCCCGGAGAAGAGAAGCGTCTACGGGACCTTCTCCACAGGATCGAAAAAGATGGTCCGAAGTCACCACATGAGACTGGGGATGAAAAGTAGAGCTCGCGGGACACCGGGGGCTTCGCACGAACTCCGAGAAACTCCCACAAAGAGAATGCCCCCGCTGCGCCGCCGGCGCAGTGGGGGCATTTCCATGCAGAGGTTACTTCTTGCCCTGGTTCTTCACGGCCTCGATGGCCGCGGCCGCGGCCACCGGGTCGAGGTAGCGACCGCCCTTGGTGAGGGGCTGGAAGTCGGCGTCGAGCTCGTAGAGGAGCGGGATGCCGGTGGGGATGTTGAGGCCGGCGATGTCCTCGTCGGAGATGCCGTCGAGGTGCTTGACCAGCGCGCGCAGCGAGTTGCCGTGGGCGGTGACCAGGACCGTGCGGCCGGCGGCCAGGTCCGGGACGATCGCGTCGTACCAGTACGGCAGCATGCGGTGGACGACGTCCTTGAGGCACTCGGTGCGGGGACGGATGTCCGCGGGCAGCTCGGCGTAGCGGACGTCGTGGGCCTGGGAGTACTCGGCGTCGTCGGCGAGCGGGGGCGGCGGGGTGTCGTAGGAGCGACGCCACAGCATGAACTGCTCCTCGCCGAACTCGGCGAGGGTCTGCGCCTTGTCCTTGCCCTGGAGCGCGCCGTAGTGGCGCTCGTTCAGGCGCCAGCTGCGGTGGACCGGGACCCAGTGGCGGTCCGCGCGGTCCAGCGCGATCTGCGCGGTGCGGATCGCGCGGCGCAGCAGGGAGGTGTGCAGCACATCGGGCAGCAGGCCCTCGGCGGCGAGCAGTTCGCCGCCGCGTACGGCCTCCTTCTCGCCCTTCTCGTTCAGGTCGACGTCGACCCAGCCGGTGAAGAGGTTCTTCTCGTTCCACTGGCTCTCGCCGTGACGGAGCAGCACAAGACGGTAGGGAGCATCAGCCATGGCCACGAGCCTAGTCCAGGTCGTAATCCACTGGCGCCGCCGTCTCATCGGCGAGTAATGTCCCCCTCGCTCGTCTGACACTTACCTGCCGAGGTCGGAGCAGCTATGCCCACCACCGCCCCCACCCGCCTCCCCCGACTTCGCACCGTCCTTCGGGAATCCGTCGGCGGTCTGCCCCGCACCTTCTGGTGGCTGTGGACCAGCACCCTGGTCAACCGCCTGGGCAGCTTCGTCGTCACCTTCCTCACGCTCTACCTGACCACCGACCGCGGCTACTCCCCCGCGGTGGCCGGTCTCGTCGTCTCCGCCTTCGGGCTCGGCGGCGTCTTCGGGGCGATCGGCGGCGGCGTGCTCGCGGACCGGCTCGGCCGCAGGCCGACGCTGCTCGCGGCGCAGTCGCTCGCGGCGCTGACCACCGTGCTGCTCGGCTACACCACCGAGCCGGCGATGATCGCGCTGGTGGCCGGGCTCCTCGGGCTGACCAGCAACGCGGCCCGGCCCGCCATCTCCGCGATCATGGCCGACCTGGTGCCGGCCGCCGACCGGGTGCGCGCGTTCTCCCTCAACTACTGGGCCATCAACATCGGCTTCGCCGTCTCCGCGTCCGTGGCGGGCGTGCTCTCCTCGCACGGCTATCTGCTCCTCTTCTACGGCGACGCGGTCACCACGCTGCTGTGCGCACTCGTGGTCTTCCTCCGTATCCCGGAGACACGCCCCGAGCACCCGGCCGGCACTGTCCCTCGGGGCACGACAACGCCGGAGGAGCCGGAGCAGAAGGTCGGTCTCTCCGCCGTCTTCCGTGACGGCCCGTTCATGTCGCTGGTCGGCCTCACCTTCCTCATCGCGATGACGATCGGGCTGGGCCAGGTCGCCGTGCCGGTGGTGATGGGCCGCCAGGGCTTCTCGGCAAGCGACTACGGCCTGACCGTGGCGATCAACGGCGTGCTGATCGTCGTCGCCCAGATCCCCGCCACCCGGATGATCCGCGGCCGCGGGCGCACCGGCATCCAGGTCGCCGCCTCGCTGCTGTTCGGCTTCGGCACGGCGCTGTGCGCCTTCGCGACCGGAGCCACCTCGGGCGGCATGGCCGTCTACGCGTTCAGCGTGGTGGTGTGGACCGTCGGCGAGATCATCTGGACCCCCGTCAACCAGGCGCTGGTCGCGGAACTCTCGCCGGTCCACGGCCGCGGCCGCTACCAGGGCGCGTACTCGCTGGCCTGGCAGGCGTCCTCGTTCCTGGCCCCGCTGGCCGCCGGAGGCATGATCGCCGCCTGGGGCGCGGACTCGGTCTGGCTCACCTGCGCGATCGTCGGCGTGGTCGCGGCCGCGGGCTACGTCCGGCTGATGCGCGGCAGTTCCGGCCGCCGCATCGAGGCCGCCCGCCTCACCGCCGGACCCGGTACCGATGCCAGGGCCGATGCCGGGACCGACGTCCTGACCGATGCCGGGACCGATGTCGGGACGGGCGCTGAGAATTCGGATGCCGCTGTGGGCGCGGCCTCCTAGAGTGCGGAACATGGGACAGAGCACCAGCGCGAGCGGGGTGGCGAAGACCCCGGCAGAGATCGAGATCCGCGTCGTCGGCGACGACGACCTGGCCGCCTGGGGGCAGGCGCTCAACGTCGGCTTCATGCGTTCCATGGGCGACGGCTGGGCCGACTACCACCGCGAGCGCTTCGAGCTCGGCCGCGCCCTCGGTGCGTTCGACGGCGAGCGGTGCGTCGGCACCTTCCGCAGCTTCGCCATGGAGCTGACCCTCCCCGGCGGGGCGACGATGATCGCCGACGCGGTCACCAACGTGACCGTCTCCGCCACCCACCGCCGCCGCGGCCTGCTCAACCGGATGATGCGTCAGGACCTCGACGCCGCCGTCGACCGCGGCGAGGCGTTCGCCATCCTGATCGCCGCCGAGTTCGGCATCTACGGCCGCTACGGCTTCGGCCCGGCCAGCGCCCAGCAGGGCAAGCGGATCGACAAGCGGACGGCCGGCGGCATCCGCGTCCCCGCCGCCTCCGACGAGGGCACGATCGAGCTGATCAGCATGGCTGAGTACCGCGCGGTCGGTCCCGAGCTGCACCGGCGCTTCCGCCGCACCCGCCCCGGAGCCGTCTCCCGCGACACGTTCAAGTGGCGGCTCCAGACCGGCGACATCACCCAGCCCGGCGGCGGCTTCAGGGAACCCCTGGTCGCCCTCTACCGGGACGCGGCGGGCGTGCCTGCCGGCCTGCTCGCGTACGAGGTCAACGACGACTGGCGCAACTGGCTGCCGGACGACGTCACCCTCAAGGTGACGGACTACTTCGCCGTCGACTGGGCGGCGGAGGCCGCGCTGTGGCGCTACGCGCTCGAGGTCGACTGGGTCCAGCGCGTCGAGGTCTGGGATCTCGCCCCCGACTCCCCGCTGCCGCTCGCCCTGCACGACCAGCGTGCCTGCGTCGACAACAACAACAGCGCCGGGGACTTCCTCTGGGTCCGCATCCTCGACGTCGCCCGGGCCTTCTCGGCGCGCACGTACGACACGCCGGGCCGCGTCGTCTTCGAGGTCGCGGACAGCATGGGGTACACGCCCGGCCGATTCGTCCTGGAGGCCGCCGAGGACGGCACCGGCCGCTGCGCGCCGGCGGGGCCGGACGACGCGGACGTCGACTTCGCCGTGGACGTCAGCCAGTTGGCGGCGGTCTACTTCGGGCACAGGCCGCTGGGGCCGCTGGCGCAGGCAGGGCTTCTGGAGGAGCGCCGCGACGGCGGTCTGCGCCGAGCCCAGCGCGTGCTGCGCACGGACCGCGCGCCGTGGTGCCCGGACGTCTTCTGACATGGACGGCTTCTGACTCGGACGTCCTCTGACCTGCGGAAGGCCCGGCCGATCGTGCGAGCATGCACTCGGTCACCCGCGTGCCCTCGCACACGCCCCTACGCGCTCTCCCGGAGCCGCCTCAGCGTCAGCACGTCCTCCGCGTGCCCGAAGCCCGGGGCCGCGCTGCGGTCCGGGGTCTCCAGAATGAGCGGGACGCCGGCCGTCGCCGGATGACGGAAGAGGTCGGCGAAGGGCTCCGCGCCGATCCGGCCGTCACCGATGTTGGCGTGGCGGTCCTTGCGGGCGCCGACGACGTCCTTGCTGTCGTTGGCATGGATCAGCTTCAACCGGTCCGGCCCGAAGGTCTTCTCCAGCAGGTCCAGCGCCGCGAGGACGCCGCCCGGTGCGGCCAGGTCGTGCCCGGCGGCGAAGACGTGGCAGGTGTCGAGGCAGACGCCGAGCCTCGGGTGGAAGTCCAACGCGGCGGCGTACTCCCCGAGATCCTCGATCCGCGAGCAGAGCGACTCGCCCTGACCGGCCGTGGGTTCCAACAGCAGCAACGGCAGGTCGTCCGCCTCCGCCTGGTCCAGCAGCGGCAGCACGTCGGCCCGGAGCTGCGCCATCGCCTCCGCCCGCCGTCCCGAGCCGACGGCCGAGCCGGTGTGGACGACGACGCCGCGCGCCCCGATCGCGCGGCCGCGCACCAGGGAGTGGCGCAGCGACTCCGCGGAGCGTTCGCGCGTCGCGGCAGTGTCGGAGCCGAAGTTGATCAGGTAGGGCGCGTGCACGTAGACGGGGAGGTCCCGCTGCTCGCACTGCTCGCGGAAGGCGTGGTCCTGCGCCGGGTTCCCGGCGGGCGTGGCCCAGCCGCGCGGGTTGGCGACGAAGACCTGGACCGCCTCGGCCCCGATCCGGTCCGCGTAGGCGAGGCCGGTGCCCACGAGTCCGCGTGCGGCGACGGGCACGTGGGCGCCGATCGGGTTGCGCCTGCGGCGCGGGTCAGCCTGGTCGTTCACCCGTGCAGCATGCCACGGCACGGTCCAGGTCCCCGCGCCCGGTCATGCGCGGCCGTTCCCACGCACGCAGTCCTGCGCGGCCGGTCCCGCGCCGCTCAGTCCTGCCCGCCCGAATCCTGGCCGCCAGGTCGCGCACGCCGGGGTCGCGCACTGCCCGGGTCCTGGGCGCTCACTCCTCCGGCTCGACGGCGACCCACAGCTCCGCGAGCGCACCCCCGCCGTCGGGGTCGGCGCCGACCTTCAGCAGCGTCGGCCCCGGGCGGTGCCGGTAGGGGTTGGACGGGAACCACTCGCTGTAGACGTCGCCCCACATCCGCTGCAGCGCGGCGGGGAAGTCGCCGATGGCGGTGAACACCGCCCACAGACCCGCCTCCTGTGTCAGCACGTCGAGGCCGGCCGCGGCCTCGCTCCCCGCACTCTCGGGACTGGCGACGACCGCGTGGTAGTAGTCGAGCGGGCTGCCCTCCTCGTGGTTCTCCGCGTCGTGCGGCAGCGTGACGGAGATGACGCCGCTCGGCTCCTGATCCGACAGCCCGGCGATCCTGGCCATGGTGTCCGGCTCGATCGCCTTGATCATCTCCATGATGTGCGGGTTCACGCCCTGGTGGATCTGCGGAACGGTGGCCATCCGGCCCACCACCGTGAACCGGTCCTTCGTCACGATCCGGTACTGCATGGGGCTCCTTCCCTCGACGACGAGCCGGAAGGACATCCGCGGCTGCGACCGCAGCGCGAGGCCGCCTTTTCGCGCCTCGCTCGGCCCCACCCCGTGCATCGCGCGGAACGCCCGTGCGAACGCCTCACCGGAGCCGTAGCCGTAGCGCACCGCGATGTCGAGCAAGGTCCGCTCCCCGGCCACCACCTCGGCCCCGGCCATCGTCAGCCGCCGGCGCCGGATGTACTCCGACAGCGGCATCCCGGCCAACGCGGAGAACATCCGCCGCAGGTGGTACTCCGAGGTCAGCGCCATCCGCGCCAACTCGCCGACGTCGACCGGCTCCCGAAGGTGATCCTCGATGTACTCCAGGGTGCCGTTCAGCGACTCGAGCACGGGCGTCCTTCCTCGCTCTTTCCTTGTCGTCGACCCTAGGAATGCTCCGGTGCTCGGCACCCGACTTCCTGTGCCCGCTGCGATCGGGTCGACTCCGCATCCGGCGACGGGAGCCGGGCGAGGCGTAAGGGGTCTACCACGGCCCCGCTCAGTCCTTGGCGCGTCGCCTCCGCCTGGTGCCGTCCTCGGCCGCGGCGGGCTCCGGCGACTTCGAGACCGCGGTGCGGCCGATGGTCGGCAGGACGAACTCCTTGACCATGTCCACCGCGTCGCGGACCAGCGGGCGGAAGACCCGGTAGCGCGACAGGGTGACGAGCTTGGCGACGAACGGCGAGCAGCGCCGCACGAAGGCGCGGGTGCGCTCGGTGTCGTCGGTGCGGTCGAAGACCCAGTACAGGACGACGACCATGAGGTGCAGCCAGAGCAGGTCGGGGAGCAGCTCGTCCAGCTCGGGGTCGATCTTCGGGGCGAGGTCCGAACCGTCCAGCACCTCGCGGAAGAGCTGGACGGCCGTCGCGCGGGCCGGGTGGGATTCGTTGGAGAAGGGGCTCAGCGCGCTGTTCGGGTCGGCCGCCGTGCGGAAGAACTGCGCCGCGAACTCGTGGTACGGCTCCGCGCAGTCGATCCACGACTCCAGCGCGATGGCCAGCCGCTCCGTGAAGTCGGTCCTCCCCGCCATCCGGGCGCGGGCCTCGACCAGGTGCTCGTGCGTCATCCGGTCGTAGAACCCCTGGATCAGGAATTCCTTGCCCTCGTAGTAGTAGTACGCGTTACCGACCGAGACCCCTGCCTCCGCAGCGATCGCCCGCATCGTGGTCTTCTCGTAGCCCCGTTCCTTGAAGAGCCGCATCGCGGTCTCCAGGATCAGCGCACGGGTGCGCTCGCTCTTCGCCGTCTTCGCATTCTCGGCGGCCGGGGCGCTCTCGGCGGGCCGGGCGCCCTCGGCGGCGGGCTGGGCAGGCAGGTCGTCGGTCACGGATCGAGGCTATCCGGACCACGCACGGCACTCCGCGCCGCAGGACGGATCACCGTCCACGTCCACGTCCGGGCCGACGTCCGCCGACGCCGACGCCGTTCCAGTCATCCGCTCTCCTTGCACCTGCCCCCCTTTCCCCTGCCTCCGCCGCCGGCGGGTCAGGAACTTCCGTCCCCTGGCCGCCGCCAACACCGCCGCCCGGGCCAACGGCGCGCCGGCCGGTGTGTTGAGCCGGTGCGCGGTGGCGCGGTAGTCGTCCAGCGCCCACAGGCACGCGATCCACGCGGCCGGACCTTCGTAGACCTGGCCGGCGTCGCCGACCACGGTGATCTCCCCGGCGGCCCGCCGCTGGTCCAGCTGCGGAAACGCGGCCCGCGCCGCCGCTGAACCCACGTCGACGAACTCCAGCGGGACCAGCTGCCGTTGGCGCTCCAGCCAACCGCGCAGGGAGCGGCAGAGCGGGCAGTCGGGGTCCGACAGGACCGTCAGCCGGCGGACCGGGGCGTCGCCGGAGCCCCGGTCCGCGGCGGGCTCGGCTGTCGGTGTCACGGCGTCGCTCATCGCTCAGACCTGCGGGGCGACCGGCGGGGCGACCGGCGGGGCGGGCACGGTCCAGCCGGTCGGCGGGGTCGGCGGCCGCTGCTCGCCGCGCAGCCGCGCACCGGTCCGGAAGCGGTTCAGCACGTAGACGTTGACCAGGTGCATCACGCCGAGCACGAGCAGGACCGTGCCGACCTTGTAGGACAGGGCCCGGAAGATCCCCGCCACGTCCCGGACGTCGTTGTCCCCGACGCGCAGCCACAGCGCGACGAAGCCCAGGTTGACCAGGTAGAAGCCGACCACGAGCAGGTGGTTGACGGCCTCGGCGAGCTTGTCGTTCCCGTGGAAGACGTCGGCCAGGAAGACCCTCCCCGCCCGGCTCAGGGTCCGGCCCACCCAGACGGTGAGCGAGAGGCTCAAGGCCAGGTAGACGACGTAAGTGACGACAGTGGTGTTCATTGCGGCACAGCCCTCCGACCATAGTTGAACACGTTCAATTCACTGTTCGAGAAGGACTGTAGCAGCTTTTTGAACACGTTCAAGAGAGTCTGCGGCGGCGAAGCTCATATCTCGATCAACTGTGTTGTCGGGCGCTCGCGGGCGGGGCACAGTGCCCTCACGACCCGATGTCGCGAGGGGGAGCAAGAGATGCTGACGTTGTGTTTCGTGTTCGTGGCGGTGTGCCTGGTGCTGGTGGTGGGCGGCCTGCTCCGGAGCCTTCTGGGCCTGAGGGGCAGGACCGGTGGAGCCGGTCGGCCGGGCGGACCGGGTGCCGTGCGACGCGACGGGCTCGCGTACCTGCCGGACCCGGACGCGGGCCTGCCGACCGACGGCCACCACGGCCATCACAGCCACCAGGGCCACCGTCACAACCACCACGGCGGCCACCACGGATGGGACGGCGGCGGCCATCATGACGGCGGCCACCACCACGGCGGGCATCACGACAGCGGCTCGTCCTGGTCCGGCTCGACCGGCTCCTCCGACTTCGGCGGCGGTGGCGGACACCACCACGGGTGACGGCCGGTCGCGTGCCGGGAAGACGACGGGCCGGGTGGCACCCGCCACCCGGCCCGTCGCCGCGTTCAGCTCATCTCATTTCCGAGCTCACCGTGGATCAGATCGCCCCGATCCTGCTCGTCTCCCACAGCACCAGCGCGACCAGCACCGCGCAGACCAGCACGACCGCGCCCGCCTGCACCCACGGCCGCGCCTTGCCGCGCGGCGCGAAGGCGAAGCCGGTGCCGACCGCCAGGCCGGCGAGCAGGCCGCCGAGGTGCCCCTGCCAGGAGTCGAACCCGGCCGAGAGCACCATCCAGAGCACGAACATGACCAGCAGTCCGTTGCCGCCCAGCGGGTCGTTGCGCAGCCGACGGCTCATCACCCAGTAGCCGCCGACCAGTCCGAAGATCGCCCCGGAGGCTCCGATGGCCAGCGACTCCGGCGCCAGCACGTAGACGGCGGTGGAGCCGCCGACCGCGGCGACCAGGTAGAGCGTGACGTACCGGACACGGCCCAGCTGCGCCTCCATCACCGGACCGAGCCGCCACAGCCACATCATGTTGAACAGGATGTGCGTGATCCCGAGCACGCCCTGGGTGGGCAGCAGGTGCAGGAACGCGGAGGTCAGCAACCGGTACCACTCGCCGTGCGCGACGCCCGCGGCGTGGAAGCCGTCCGGCACGCCGCCCGTCCACGTGTACACCCGGCCGTCCGAGTCCGTGAAGCCGCGCCCCACCTCGGCGAACCGGTCGATGAGCGCGTTGTCCCGCAGCTCCCCGGCGAAGGCCAGCACGTTGAGCAGGATCAGCGTGATCGTCGCCACCGGCGTCACGCCGGCGATCCGCCCGCCGAACACCGTCCGCGCCTGCCGCTGCGACTTCACGCCCTGCCTGACGCAGTCCGGGCAGTGGAAGCCGACGGAGGCCGCGCGCATGCAGTCCGGGCAGATGAAGCGGTCGCAACGGGTGCAGCGGACGTAGCACTCGCGGTCCGGGTGGCGGTAACACGTCGTCACGGCGGGGGCGGGGGCCGCGGCCTGCTGCGCGTCCGACGGCGAGGCCTGGGCAGGGATGGGGGCGGCCTGCCCCTCCCCGACGGTGGAGGGCGCGTTCTCCTGGTGCTCCATGGGGCGGGCTGCTCCACTCCGTGCGATCGGCGGTCGAACGCTGTGGAGGGTAGCGAAGCCGCCACCGCCACGGAAGCCGCCACCCGCTCTCCGGTGCGCCGGTGCCGGTGCCGGTCCCGGTCTCGGTCCCCGTCCCCGTCCCCGTCCCGGTCTCGTCTAGCGGAGCCGGTACTCGTACGGGGTCGTCGTGGCGAGTTGCGCGAAGCCGAGGCGGGCCAGGATCGGGCGGCTCTGGTCGGAGGCGTCGACGAAGAGGTAGCGGTAGCCGCGTTCCACCGCCACCCGCGCCCGGTGGGCGATCAGCGCGCGGTAGATCCCGCGACCGCGCCACTCGGCGACCGTGCCGCCGCCCCAGAGGCCGGCGAAGGCCGTGCCCTCGTTGAAGTCCATCCGCGCAGCACAGACCGGCTGCTCCCCGGCCATGACGACCAGCGCCAGCACGCTCTCGGGCGCGGCCTCCAACTGGGCCAGCAGACGCGTCGTGACGCGGGCCCCGGTGCCGACGGAGAACGCCTGGTCGTGCACGGCCCCCACGAGCTCCGCCCCGTCGGCGTCGGTGACCTGCACCAGCTCCACCCCCTCGGGCAGCGGCGCCTCGATCGCGGCGATCGCCTCGGCCTCGGCGACCATCAGCGCCTCCGCCTCACCGGCCTCGAACCCGGCCGCCGCCAGCCGCGCCCCGAGGTCGAGGGGGCGGTCGTGGCTGTACAGCTTCCACTCGAAGCTCTCCACGTCGGGCCGCGCCCCGTACTCCGCCACCTGCCGCGCGATGGCCGCGTCCGCGCCGACCTCATCCAGCGCGGACCAGAGCACCCCGTTCCACATCTCCCCCGGCCCGACCTGCCGCACCACGTCCCCGACCCGCTCCACGCGGCTCAGCGCGTGATCAGGCCGCGCCTCGCGCCGCATCTGCCGGTCGAAGAGCGCGAGTGTGAGGTCGTCGTCCATGTGGCCAAGACCACCATATGGCCGCTGAACTGGGCAAACGTTTTTGCCGACGCCGATTCACCCGAAGTGCTGAAGCCTCGGATCCGCCACGATCGACCTGCGCTGACCTGCCCTGCCCAGCAGCGGCCCCGCGACACGCGCATGCGCGAGTTAGCAGGCTGCTTGCAATTGCAAGCAGGGCGAGGCAGCATGGGGGCATGGCCTCACTGAACGTCGGGTCACTCGGCGAGTACATCCGGGAGCAGCGGCGGCATGCGCAGTATTCGCTGCGTCAGCTCGCGGATGCCGCAGGGGTGTCGAATCCTTATCTGAGTCAGATCGAGCGCGGGCTGCGCAAGCCCAGCGCGGAGATTCTGCAGCAGATCGCGAAGGCACTGAGGATCTCTGCGGAGACCCTCTACGTACAGGCGGGGATTCTCGAGGAGCGTGAGGAGCACGGGCTCGGGCTGAGGACGGCGATCCTCGCCGACCCGCTGATCAACGAGCGGCAGAAGCAGGCGCTGCTCGCCGTGTACGACACGTTCCTCAAGGAGAACGACGTCCAGCAACAGGCCGGGGACGCGAACACCGACCCAGACGAGCCGCAGACCCTAGAAGAGAACGCACAGAAGGGGAGGATTTCCGATGGCGATCGCTGAGGACCTCCGTAAGACCCTGTCCGACCCGACTCCTCTCTACGCGCTCGCCGGCGCCGGCGACCTGGCGGTGGAGAAGCTCAAGACCGTGCCCGAACTCGCCGCCGCGCTCGCCGCGGACCGCAAGGCCGCGCAGGAGAAGGCCGCCGCGCGGCTCGGCGAGGCGCAGACGCGACTGAACGGCGCGCAGGCCAAGGTCACCGAGGCCGTGCAGACGCTGCCGACCGACCTGAAGTCGCTGCAGGAGAAGGCCCAGGGCCTGGCACTGCAGGGTGTGGGCCGGGCGGCGGAGTTCGCCGTCAAGGCGCGCGAGGCGTACGACGAGCTCGCGACGCGCGGCAAGATCGTCGTTGACCGCCAGTTCAACGGCGCCGAGGCCGGGGCCGACGCGGAGCCCGCCATCGAGGCGTCGAACGGGCACGCCGCGCCGGTGGCGAAGGCGGACGTGTTCGCCGCCGAGACCGAGGAGGAGCCCGAGGCGCCGAAGACTGAGGCGCCCGCCGCCGACGCCGAGGCGTCCGCGCCGAAGCCGGCGCGCAAGTCCGCCGCGCGCAAGCCGCGCGCGAACGGCTGAGCGTCAGCCGAAGGTCGGCAGAGTGTGAAACGGCTGGGGCACGTACCGCGTGCCCCAGCCGTTCTCGTGACACGATGAGCCAGTCACCAGGATGCTCACGCAACAAGGAGTGGCGATGAACCAGCTGGCCGCCTACGGGACGCTCACGGACGCGTTCGGCACGCTCCTGGGCTGGGTGATGCTCGCGCTCGTGGCGTTCAAGGTGTTCACCCTGATCGACGCGGCCTTCCGCCGCGAGGACGCCTACCGCGCCGCCGACAAGCAGACCAAGCCGTTCTGGCTGATCATCCTGGCCGTCGGCACGGCCGTCAGCTTCGTCCCCGGTCTGGGGCTCTTCCTCGGGCTGATCGGGCTGGTGGCCTCGATCGTCTACATGGTGGACGTGCGGCCCGCGATCAAGCGGGTCACGCCGCCCCGGGGCGGCCGGAAGGGCCAGAAGAAGCACGATCACATGGGGCCGTACGGGCCTTGGTGAGCAGTAGCACCGCGACGTCGTCGGCGAGCGCGCCGCCGTTGAGGTCCTCGACCTCGGACATGGCGGTGTCGATCAGCCGCGCGTCACGCAGACCGCCCTGCTGGTGGTGGTCGCTGATCATGTCGATCAGCCCCTCCTGACCCAGGCGGCGGGTGCCGGCGCCTATCCGGCCCTCGATCAGGCCGTCGGTGTAGAGCATCAGTGCCCAGTTCTCGCCCAGCTCGACCTTGGCGGGCGGCCAGTGGCCGTGACCGTCGGCGAGCAGGCCGAGCGCGGGGCCGGCCTCCTCGAAGGGCAGCAGCACGGGCGCGACCTGCTCGCGCAGCAGCAGCGGCGCCGGGTGGCCGGCCAGGTGCAGCTCGGCCACGTCGGCGTCCGGGCGGATGGCGAGCATGCACAGCGTCGCGAAGATCTCCTCGCTGCGACGCTCGTGCTCCAGCACCCGCTGGAGGTTGGAGAGCAGAGCGTCGCCGGTCAGACCGGCGAAGACCAGGGTGCGCCAGGCGATCCGCAGCGCGACGCCGAGCGCGGCCTCGTCCGGACCGTGGCCGCAGACGTCGCCTATGACGACGTGCACCGTGCCGTCGGGGGTGCGGACGGCGTCGTAGAAATCCCCGCCGAGCAGGGCGCGGCGGCGACCCGGCCGGTAACGGGCCTGGAAGGTGAGGCCCGAGCCGTCGAGGAGCGGGGTGGGCAGCAGGTGGCGCTGGAGGCGCGCGTTCTCCTGTCCGCGCAGCTCCGCCTCGACCAGGCGGCGCTGCGACTCGTCGGCGCGCTTGCGTTCCACGGCGTAGCGCACGGCCCGGGTCAGCAGCCGGCCGTCCATCTCCTGCTTGACCAGGAAATCCTGGGCTCCGGCGGCGACAGCGGCCGCACCGAGCTGGACGTCGACCGTGCCGGTCACGGCGAGGACGGCCGTATGGGGGGCGCGGCGGAGCAGCGCGCGGATGTCCTCCAGGCCGCTGGAATCCGGCAGTTCCAGATCCAGCAGGACGCAGGCGGTGTCGTGGCCGAGCAGCGGCAGGGCCTCGCCGAGGCTGCGCGCCCAACGGAAGGCCACCTCGGAGCCGAGCTCGGCGAGCAGGTTGCGGACCGACTCGGCGCCCGCGTCGTCGGCCTCGATCAGCAGCACCGAGAGCGGCGGGGCGGCTCCGGCCGGACGCGGGTGCGCGGCGAGGTTGGCCGGGTGCGCGGACGCGGCACCGGCGCGGGCCGCACCCGCACGAGCGGCCTCGGCCCGAGCCTCGGCGGCACGAGCTTCAGCCAGACGGGCTTCGACGGCACGGGCTTCGAGCGCACGGGCGTCAGCGGCGCGCGTGCCGTTCGTGCGAGGCTCGTCCGTGGGCGCCGCCTCGGTGGCCGCGCCGGACTTGGCGGAGGCAGCACCGGAGAGACGCGGGCGCGGTATCGGCGCGCCTGCGGAACGCTGTTGACCGGCTGCACTGGAAGCAGCTCCGGTTTGGGCGGACATCGGCTATCTCCCTCCCTCCGAGTCGCTAACGGCTGGGCGGCGTACGCAGTGCCCACCCAACACCATGTTCCGGCGGCATCCTCTCGACCCGTACGTGAGCTCCACGAAGCCTCCCCATCCCCGTGGCACCCGAGTGACGGCCCCGACAGCGGTCTGACGGGCCAGATCCCGTACCCCGCTTGGGCGGTACCGCGGATGCGGAGGCGCCTCGCGCCTCGGTACGGTGCGAACGACTGAAGGGAGCCCGTGATGGAGATCACGCTGATCGAGGGTGACATCACCCGGCAGCAGGTGGACGCGATCGTCAATGCGGCGAACTCCTCGTTGCTGGGCGGCGGTGGGGTGGACGGGGCGATCCACCGGGCCGGCGGCCCGGAGATCCTCGAGGAGTGCCGCGCGCTGCGTGCGGGGCACTACGGCAAGGGCCTGCCGACCGGTCAGGCGGTGGCCACGACCGGGGGACTGCTGGCGGCCCGTTGGGTGATCCACACGGTGGGGCCGGTCTACCCGCAGCCGCATGACGCGGCGGCGGAGCTCACCCGACGGACGGAGTTGCTCGCCTCCTGCTATCGCGAGTCGCTGCGGATCGCGACGGAGCTCGGTGCGCGCAGTGTGGCCCTGCCGGCGGTCTCGACCGGGGTCTACGGCTGGCCGATGGAGAGCGCGGCGCGGATCGCACTCAGCGAGACGCTGGAACTGGGGAGGACGGGGGGCCTCGGGGAGGCGATCGACGAAGCCAGGTTCGTGCTGTTCGGGGCGGACGCCTACGGCGTCTTCGAGCGGGTGTTGCAGGAGTTGTCGCACGGACCCATGGTGGACTGATGGTGCGTCAATCCACCATGGGTATTCGATAGCTCGTTCGAGTGAACTTACTCTTTGCGATCTCGTCAGTCGGGTCTCAGCACACCGAGAATGGGCATCGAGCCGGCGGCGGCCAGCTCCACCACCCCACCGGGGTGCGGAGCCTGGATGATCGCCCCGTCGCCGACGTAGAGCGCGACGTGCGTCGCGCCGTGGAAGTAGACGATGAGATCGCCGGGCCGCAGGTCGGCGACGGGAACGTGGCGCAGCTGCGCCCACTGGTCCTGCGAGGTCCGGGGGATGTCGACGCCGGCGGCCTGCCAGGCCCGCATGGTCAGCCCCGAGCAGTCGAAGCTCCTCGGCCCGGTGGCACCCCACAGGTACGGCTTGCCGATCTGCGCCACCGCATAGGCGATGGCCGCCTGTGCGGCGCCGGTCGCCCGCCGCGAGAGCTCGGCAGCCGTGAGCGAGCCGCGCCACGCCATCTGGGCGGCGTACGCGGTCTGCGCCTGGAGCTGCTGGAACGCGACGAGTTCGGGGCCGGAGAGGGAGGCGAGCAGCGCCTGGGCGCGGGCGAGGCGCGCCTTGATCGCGGCGACAGCCCCCGCCGCCGCGCCCTGGTCCTTGGCCAGGATCTCCCAGGCCGCGGTGGCCTGCCCGCCGTAGCCGGTGAGCGTGGCCTTCGCCTGCCGCAACTGCTGAAGGGTGGTCGCGGCGGACGTCATCGCCTGTGAGGCGAGGGGCAGTTGGGCGAGGTACTGCTGCGGGTCCCGGGCAAGCAGGAGTTGCAGCGTCTGGTTCCCGCCGAGGGCGTCGCCGTTGTACTGGCCGGCGGCGATCTGCCCGACGAGGGAGGTGAGCTGGTCCACCTGGGCCTGCTCGGCGACGATCGCACGCGCCAGAGCGAGGATCTGCGCCTGCTCCCGTGTGATGGCCTGGGTGGCGGCGTCGTAGGCGGCGGTGGCGCTTTCGGCCTGCTGGTAGAGGGATGCGATCTCCGACTGGAGCGCGGCGAGCCTCGAGCCGTGGACTTCGGGAGCGGCAGCGGGAGCGAGGGCGGGGACAGGAGCGGCCTGCGCGGACGGGGCGGCGACAGGCGTCAGCGCCAGCGAGGCGCAGGCGAGGAGGGCGAGGTTCCAACGACGAGTGCGCGGCACGGCATCCTCCGAGCCCGGAGCAATTCTGACGCTGCGTCAGATAGATTGCTGGGATCGTGCCACGGGACGGGGCAGTTCACCAGGGGCGGGAGAGGCCGTGTTGCGAGGCTGCCCCGACGGCCTGGCGGCGGACGGCAGGCGCCGGGCGGCGGGCGGCGGGCGGCAGGAACGCGGACGGCAGGCGGCCGAGCGGCGGGCGGCAGGAACGCGGACGGCAAGGCGACAGGCGGCAGGCGGCAGGCGGCCGGAACGCGGGCGGTAGGGCGACAGGTCGCGCCCGCGACGGCGCGGCGACCCGACAGCTTCCTGGCCCGGCGCGCCCCGGTGACCCCGTCATCCGGCAGCCAGGCGACCCGGCGCTGCGTGATCCGGCAGCCAGGCGACCCGGCAGGTCAGTCGCCCAGTCGCCCAGTCGACCAGCCGGCGATGGGGCGTGGCGTGCAACACGGCGCTCGGGCACGGCCGTGGCGGCGCCCGGCCCGGCAGGTCGCCCCCGGCGCCCGCGCGGCTACGCGCGCCGCAACGACGGCACAGCGAGCGGGTGGAGGGCCGGTGGTGGGCTCAACTCGGGGCGACGGCGTCCCAACGGAGGGTCAGTTCGCCGAGGCGGTGGCGCGCCTGGGTGTCGGTGAGCGGCCAGGAGCCCGCGACCGCACGGGTCGTGGCCAGCCAGCGCTGGCGCACGCCGAAGTCCGCGTAGGGCGCCGCCGCCGCCCAGGCGCGGTCGAGGTCGCGGAGCAGGGAGTGGACCGGCTCGCCCGGCACGTTCCGGTGGATGAGCGCCTTCGGCAGGCGCTCGGCCAGGTCCGAGGGGCGTTCGAGCGACGCGAGGTGCGCGGAGAGGGTCAGCGTGCGTGGCCCCTCGGGGCCGAGCGCGACCCAGGCCTGCTTGCGCCCGATCTCGTCGCACGTGCCCTCGACCAGCAGCCCGTCGGGGGCGAGTCGCGCGCACAGCCGCTGCCACGCCGCAGTGACCTCGTCCTCGTCGTACTGGCGGAGCACGTTCGCCGCCCGGATCAGCAGCGGGCGCTCGCCGCCGTCCAGCGGGACCTCGAAACCGCCCCGGCGGAAGGTGAGCGCCGGCGGACTGGCCACCCGCTGCGCCGCGGCGACGCGGTCCGGCTCGATCTCGATGCCGACCATCCGGACGTCCGCGCGCACCGCCCGCAGGCGGTCGAACAACTCGACGGCCGTCCACGGGGCCGCGCCGTACCCGAGGTCCACCACGACCGGTGCGCTGCCGGCGTGCCGCAGGGCGGGCCCGAGCGCGTGGGCGATCCAGCGGTCCTGGCGGCGGAGCCGGTTCGGGTTGGTCGTGCCCCGGGTGATCGCGCCGACGGGTTTTCCGCCCTTCGCCGCCCTCGCCCCCGCCCCGGCTCGCGTTCCCGCTCCCGTTCCAGCCGCCGCACTCATGTCACGCAGCGTATCCGGGCGACCGCCGGCCCGACACCCCGGGTGAGCGCCCGGTACCGTGGAACGCGGGCGGGAATCGCTGGGCCGACAGTCCGGTTGCACCAGTGTCAAAGGACGTGCAGGACGGCCCAGGACCGGAAAGAGGACGAGCGGTGACCCATCAGCCCGCCCGAGTCGCCATGCTGAGCGTGCACACCTCCCCCCTCCACCAGCCGGGGACCGGCGACGCGGGGGGCATGAACGTCTACATCGTGGAGCTGTCCAAGCGCCTGGCGGAGCTGGGCACCGAGGTGGAGATCTTCACCCGCGCGACGGCGTCCGAGCTGCCCCCGCTGGTCGAGCTCGCGCCCGGCGTGCTGGTGAGACACGTCACAGCCGGGCCGTACGAGGGCCTGCTGAAGGAGGACCTGCCGGCTCAGCTGTGCGCCTTCACCCACGGTGTGCTGCGCACCGAGGCCGGGCACCGTCCCGGCCACTACGACGTCGTGCACTCGCACTACTGGCTCTCCGGCCAGGTCGGCTGGCTGGCCGCGGACCGCTGGGGCGTGCCGCTGGTGCACACCATGCACACCATGGCCAAGGTCAAGAACGCCTCCCTGGCCGTCGGCGACACGCCGGAGCCCGCGGCGCGCGTCATCGGCGAGTCGCAGGTCGTCGCCGCGGCGGACCGGCTGATCGCCAACACCGACGAGGAGGCCGAGCAGCTCGCCGAGCACTACGGCGCTCTCCGTGGGCAGCTCTCCGTCGTCCACCCCGGCGTGAACCTGGAGGTCTTCCGTCCCGCGACGGCCACACCGACCGGGCCCGTCGGGGACGCCGTGAGCGACCTCGCCGCGGATCCGGCCGCGGAGGCGGCCCGGGTGCGGGAGATCCGGGCACGGCTCGGTCTGCCGCAGGACGCCGTGGTGCTGCTGTTCGCCGGACGAATACAGCCCCTCAAGGCTCCCGACGTGCTCGTCCGCGCGGTCGCGCAGCTGCTGGACGAATCCCCCGAACTGCGCGAACGCATCGTCGTCCCGATCGTGGGCGGCCCCAGCGGCAGCGGCCTCGCCAAGCCCGAGGCGCTGCAGAAGCTCGCGGCGCAGCTCGGCGTCTGCGACGTCATCCGCTTCCAGCCGCCGGTCGGCCAGGCCGCGCTCGCCGACTGGTACCGCGCGGCGACGGCGCTGGTGATGCCCTCCTACAGCGAGTCCTTCGGCCTGGTGGCCCTGGAGGCGCAGGCCTGCGGCACGCCGGTCGTCGCGGCGGCGGTCGGCGGCCTGCCGGTCGCGGTCCGCGACGGCGAGACCGGGTTCCTCGTCCACGGGCACGACCCTCGGGCCTGGGCGCGGACGCTGCGCCGTTTCGTCGACCAGCCCGAGCTGGGCGCACGGATGGGCGCGGCCGCCGCACGCCACGCCCGCGCCTTCGGCTGGGACACGGCCGCGCGCGCCACCGCCGAGCTGTACGCCGACTCGATCGCGCGGACGCGCGCCGCGCAGGCGCGCGGGATGGCGGCGGCGACGGTGCGGTGACCGCGCGGTAACGTGCCCGGCATGGGTGAAGAGATCAGCCGCGAGAGTCGCGAGGGCGTCGCCGAGGTGCTGCGCGCGGCGCTGGACGAGTCCGGCGTCGCCTGGGAGCAGCCCTCCGGCGACGCCTGGACCTTCGTGGTCCAGCTGCCGGGCACGCGCAAGCTCTCGACGACGTGCTCGCTGCGCGTCGGCGAGCAGACGCTGTCGCTGAACGCGTTCGTGGTGCGCCGGCCGGACGAGAACTTCGAGGAGTTCTACCGCTGGCTGCTGGAGCGGAATACCCGCATCTACGGGCTGAGCTATGCGCTGGACCGCCTCGGGGATGTCTACCTGGTCGGCCGGCTGCCGCTGGCCGCGGTGACGGCGGACGAGATCGACCGCCTGCTGGGGACGGTCCTGGAGAACGCGGACGAGCCGTTCAACCAGCTCCTGGAACTGGGCTTCGCGGCGGCGATCCGCCGCGAATGGGAGTGGCGCGTCAAGCGCGGCGAGTCCACCCGCAACCTCGAAGCCTTCGGCCGCATCACCGGCGCGGAGGGCTGACCCCCATGCCGTTCACGGACGGGCACATCGCCCGCCAGCCTCCGCGCACCGCCCAGCGCCCGCCCCTGCGGGGACCGCACCGGCCTCGTCCGCGGAGACCGGCGCGCGGGGGCACGCCTCGGGCGGAGGACTCCCCCGCGCACAGGTGCTGAACCGCCCCACGCGGGCCGGTCCCCGGGAGGCGAGCTGCCCCCGGGGGTACGCGGGGGCGAGCACGGGCAGTGGCCCGCGCGAAGGCCGGGCGGCGAGGCGCGCCTTGGGGCGAGCCACCGTCGGCAAGCGGCGCGACAGGCAACTACACCGGGGGCCCTGCGCGGGAGGCGGGCCTTACGCGCGGAGCCCGGCCCTGGCGATCACCCGCGCGGGACAGGCCGTGCGCGGGAGCGGCCCGTGGGCGATCACCCGCGCGGGGCGGGCCTCACGCGCGGGGCTGGCCGTGCGCGGAGGCCGGGCCGTGCGTGGTACCCCGCGCGGGGCGGGCGTTGCGGGTAAGGGCTCGGCGTTCGGCGCGGGGCTAGAAGGCCGCGCGGACCTCGCCGACGGGGAGGCCGCCGCCGAGGAGCGGGGAAGCGGCGACGCGGGCGAGGGTGTCGTCCTGGGCGGTGACGCCCATGCGGCGGAGGGCCGCGGCGAGGACGGGGCCGAGGGCCCGCTTCGCGCCGTCGTCGATCTTGAAAGCGAGGGCGCGCCCGTCCGGGAGGGCGACGGCCTGGACGGACTCGGCGCCCATCTTGGCCATCGCCCCGGGGACCGCGCGCATCAGCCAGGTGTCGATGCGGCGGGTGCCGGCGACGTACTCGGGGTGGGCGCGCATCGCGTCCGCGACGCGGCGCTGGGGGGTGCCGGGGTCCGCCAGGACGTGCGCGCGGAAGGCGCGCGCGAGGCCGATCAGGCTGATCGCCATCAGCGGCGCGCCGCAGCCGTCGACGCCGACGGCGGCGACGGACTCGCCGCTCAGCTCCTCCAGCGCGGCCCGGGCCTCCACCTGGACGGGGTGGTCCTCGGCGAGATAGCTCGCGGTGTCCCAGCCGTTGCGGACGCAGGCGGCGAGCATCGCCGCGTGCTTGCCGGAGCAGTCCATCAGGATGCGCTCACGCTCGCCGCCGGCGCGTATCCACGCCTCGGCCTCTTCCTCGTCCAGGGAGAGCGAGGGAGGTGTCTGGAGTGCGGACTCGTCGAGGTCGGCCGAGGCGAGGATCTTCCGCACCGCGTCGAGGTGAAACGTTTCCGCAGAGTGGCTCGCCGCCGCGAGGGCGAGGTACGCGCCCTCCAGCTCCAGGCCGGTGCGGAGCACCGCCGTCGCCTGCATGGGCTTGTTGCTGGACCGCGGGAAGACGGGGCGGTCGGGGGCGCCGAGGGCGAAGTCGACGCTGCCGTCGGCGGCGAGGATCACCAGCGAACCGCGGTGGTGGCCCTCGACGAAGCCGGACCGGACCACCTCGGCCAGAACCGGCAGGTCAGCGGCGTAGGCGGCGGATGCGGAGGCGGATGCAGTGGGAGCAGACATGTGGGTGTGCCTTGGAGCCTTCCAGGGAGCCGGCCCCCGGGCGGGGATCACCCACCGGAGAGCAGGTCGTCGACGCGTGCTTCCCCCTCACGGTACCTGCGGGCGATCTCGGCGCTGCACTCGTCCACCGTCCGCTGCAACCGGTGACGCCGCCGGGAGATGCCCCGCTCGTGCGCGGTGAACCGGCGGCAGGCGGCGACGAGCTGCTCGTCGCTCTGCTCGGTGAGGTCCGCCAGCCGGGCGTCGCCCATGAGTTCGTCCGCGAGCGCGCGGTACTGACGGCTGCTCGGCGTCGAGACGGTCAGATGCCGGGCCGAGTGGCGGACCTGGGACGGGATGTCGGCGAGGATCTCCGGCAGATGCTCCAGCAGGGTGTCCGCGGGCTCCTCGGCCAGCGCGCTGCGTCGACGGAGTTCGGCGCGCAGGATGTCGACGCGGCCCTGGAGCAGGCGGCGCAGGTACGAGAGGTCTGCCTCCTCCTGCTGGGCCTCGCGCCGCAGCGTCCGCAGCTCGTCCATCTTCAGCCCGCCGAGGCCGGCCCCTCCGGGACCGGCCTCGGCCCGGGAAGCAACGGCCTCGGAAGCAACGGCCTGGGCGGCCACGGCCCAGGGTGCCCCGCCGGACCCGACCGTGACGGGGCCGGACGCGGAGGGTCCCGGCCCGGGAGGCGCAGCGAGCTCGTCTTGGTGTCCCACGGGTGCATCGTGCCACCGTCGGTCGAAGGTTCGTCGACGCCTGCACCCGATCGGGCCCGTGGCGAATCGCGGTGATAAATACGACCGCCGCATATCCCCAGCGCACGGCCCCGATGTCACCAAGGCAGGGGCGCACGGACACATCACGCACGCCCCCCGAACCGGCGCTCTGCGGGCGTGCCGGAGAATGGGGGCATGCGTGCAGTGGCTCAGCGGGTGACCGAGGCAAGCGTGACCGTCGACGGCGAGGTCGTCGGCTCCATCCTGGGACCGGGCCTGTGCGTCCTGGTCGGCGTGACCCACGAGGACAGCCCGGAACAGGCCGCGCTGATGGCGCGCAAGCTGTGGTCCCTGCGCATCCTCGAGGGCGAGAAGTCCTGCTCCGACCTGAACGCGCCGCTGCTGGTCGTCAGCCAGTTCACCCTCTACGGCGACGCCCGCAAGGGCCGCCGCCCCACCTGGAACGCGGCGGCCCCCGGGCCCGTGGCCGAACCCCTGGTCGACGAGGTCGTCGCCCAGCTCCGCGCGCTGGGCGCGACGGTCGCCACCGGCCGGTTCGGCGCGGACATGAAGGTGTCGCTCACCAACGACGGCCCGTTCACGGTGCTGCTGGAGTTCTGACGGAGTTCTGACGGAGTTCTGACGGCGAGGCTCACGCCTCCACGATGAGCTCCTGCGACGCCGCCACCCGGCCCGCCAGCAGCGCGGCGTCCGGAGACGTGTTGCGCTTGATCAGGCCGAGGGCGATCGGGCCCAGCTCGTGGTGGCGGACCGCGGTCGTGACGAAGCCGACCGGGCGGCCGTCCGGGCCGTCGGAGGCGAGGCGGACGGGGTCACCGTGGGAGGGCAGCGACTCCTCGCTGCCGTCGAGGTGGAGGAAGACGAGGCGGCGCGGGGGGCGGCCGAGGTTGTGCACGCGGGCGACCGTCTCCTGGCCGCGGTAGCAGCCCTTCTGCAGGTGGACGGCGGTCTCCAGCCAGCCCAGCTCGTGCGGGATGGTGCGGTGATCGGTCTCGAAGCCCAGGCGGGGCCGGTGCGCCTCGACGCGCAGCGCCTCGTACGCCCACAGGCCGGCCGCCGGACCCAGGCCGACGACGGCGTCGGCGAGGGCCGCGCGCGGCACGAACAGGTCGCGTCCGTCAGCGAGCCGGCGCACGGCCGCGGCCTCCGGAACGGCCGGGCCCTCGGCTCCGGCCGCGAAGACGACGGCGTACTCCCCGGTCGCGTCGGCGATCTCGACCTGCGCGAAGAACTTCATCTTCTGCAGGTAGGCCACCAGCTCCCCCGTCGTCCCCGGCTCGACGTGGATCCACACCGTGGCGCCGTCGTCGACGAGGTACAGGGCGTGCTCGATATGGCCGTGCGGCGAGAGGATCAGCGCCTCGGTCGCGCGGCCCGGCGGGAGCTCGCTGACGTGTTGCGTCAGCAGCAGGTGCAGCCAGCTGAGGCGCTCCGGGCCGGAGACCGTCACGACGCCGCGGTGCGACAGGTCGACGAAGCCCCGGCCGGAGGCCAGCGTGCGCTGCTCGCGGAAGAGGTCGCCGTAGTGCGCGGCCACGCCCGCGTCCACGCCGTCGGCCGCGACCGCACCCGGCAGGCGGTCGAGCAGCGGGCTGCGGTAGGCGGAATCGGTCGTCGTCCCGGGGGTGGTCACGCGTCGTTCTCCTGAACCTGGTCGGCGGTGCCGGTCGCCTTCTCGGTGCAGGCGGCGCAGCGGCCGAAGATGGCGAAGTGCTTCATGTCAGTGTCGAAACCATGGGCGCGCCGCAGGGATTCCACGAACGGCCCGGCCAGGGCGACGTCCGTCTCGATGACCGTGTCGCAGTCCCGGCAGACCAGGTGCATGTGCTGGTCGCGGCTGGCCAGGTGGTAGGTGGGCGCGCCGTGGCCGAGGTGGGCGTGGCTGACCAGGCCCAGCTCCTCCAGCAGGTCGAGGGTGCGGTACACGGTGGAGATGTTCACGCCCGCGGCGGTGCGGCGCACCGCCGTGAGGACCTCCTCCGGGGTGGCGTGCTCCAGGTCGTCGACGGCCTGCAGCACCAGTTGCCGCTGCGGCGTGAGCCGGTACCCGCGCCGGCGCAGGTCCGTCTGCCAGTCGATGCCACTGCCGCTGCTCACAAGAAACAAACCCCTGTCTGGTCCGTCCGGTCCGCGAACGCGAAAGTCCCGCACCCCCGAGTCTAGGGGGGTACGGGACTTCACCCATGGGGTGCCAGTGACCCGGTGGGACGCCTCAGCGGAAGAACGCGATGCCGTCGTCCGGAAGGTCCGCGATGTCCTCGATCAGCTTGGCGGGACTGAGTACCTTCTTCAGCTGTGCGGACATGTAGGGCCGCAGCGGGACCTCGGGGGCGGCCTTCTCGCCGACCCACATCAGGTCCTCGTTGACGTAGCCGTACAGGCGCTTGCCGCCGGTGTACGCGGGCGCGCCCTCGATGCGGGCCACCGCGTCCGTCGCGATGTCGATCTGCGGCTTGCCGTCGGCCAGCTCGCCGTACCAGATCTCGACGGTGCCGTCGTCGCGCACCGAGGAGAACTCGATCTCGCGCACGCCGGAGGTGCCGTGGGCGTTGCCGGTCACCCGCCAGAATCCGGACTCGTTCTCCAGCGGACGGACCTTCTCGCCCTGCTCGTCCAGCACCCAGGTGCGGGAGCGGAACTCCAGGAAGGGGCGGCCGTCGTGCCGGAAGATGATCTCTTGGCCGAAGTTGCACTTCTCCTCACCGGCGCCGGCCTGGTTCGGGAGAGGCTCGAAGACTCCCGCGCCCTCCCAGGTGCCGAGGAGGAAGGCCAGGGAGACGAGGTCCTTGTGGAGGCCGGAGGGGATCTCGATCATGATCAGCGCTGGCCCTGGTAGAGCTTCGTGACGGAGTAGTACGCGAACCACACGATGGCGACCGCGATGACGCCGAGCAGGGTGTCGAAGAAGATCTCAAGGCCAGACATTGCGTGTCCTCACCAGTGGGGAAAGCATTCCTGCGCGGCATTCTAGTGGGCCGGTCGCGTCCGCTCACGGTGAGGCCCGCCATCCGAGAGGCGGAGGATCAGTCAGTGGGACCGGGGCTGACGTGGCCGCCTCGGGCCCGGGACACGCCGACTCACCGACGGGTCGTCCCACCACACGTCGTCGGGGCCGCGCCGGTTGGCGACGATGGCGGCGACGGGCGGGATGACCATGGCCACCAGGCTCATCACCACGGCCGCCGGCACCGACCACAGGCGCACCACGTTCCACGCCAGCACGATCAGGAGCAGGCAGATCCCCATCAGGGCGTAGTACCAGTGCCGCCGTCGTGACTGCATGCCTTCAGTCTTCCCGCGCAGGCCCGATCCGGAACGCCACGAACGCCGAGAACGCCGAGAACGCCGCCAACGCACGAGCCCCCTTCCGGCAGCGCTGGAAGCAGCGCCGGAAGGGGGCTCGGTCACGGCGTCGCTCAGACGGTGATGGCGACCTCGGTGAACTGGCCCTGCTGGGCCACGACCGCACGGTCGACCGTGGCGCCCGGGACGAGCGCGCGCAGCGTCCAGGTGCCCGGGGCCGCGAAGAAGCGGAACTGGCCCGTCGCCGAGGTCGGGACCTCGGCGGTGAACTCGCCGCTCGCGTCCAGCAGACGCACGTAGCCGTTGACCGGCTCGCCGTCGCGGGTCACCGAACCCTGGATGATCGTCTCGTTGGCCACGTCAACTCCTGCCAGCTCGGGCCCTCCGGCCTTGGCTCCACACATGTTCTTGCTCTCCTTGCTTCGCTTGGCGCGGCCTGCTCAGTTGGAGCCGAGCTCGATCGGCACGCCGACGAGGCTGCCGTACTCGGTCCACGAGCCGTCGTAGTTCTTGACGTTGGTCTGGCCGAGCAGCTGGTGCAGCACGAACCAGGTGAGCGCGGAGCGCTCGCCGATGCGGCAGTAGGCGATGGTGTCCTTGCCCAGGTCGACGTTCTCGGCCTCGTAGAGGGCGCGCAGCTCGTCGTCCGACTTGAAGGTGCCGTCGTCGTTGGCGTTCTTGGACCACGGGATGTTCTTCGCGGTCGGGACGTGGCCCGGACGCTGCGACTGCTCCTGCGGCAGGTGCGCGGGGGCGAGCAGGCGGCCGGAGAACTCGTCGGGCGAACGGACGTCGACGAGGTTCTTGTTGCCGATCGCGGCGACGACGTCGTCGCGGAAGGCGCGGATGGAGGTGTCCTGGGCCTGGGCCTTGTACTGGGTGGCGGCGCGGTCCGGGACCTTGGCGCCGTCGACCAGCTCGCGGGAGTCGAGCTCCCACTTCTTGCGGCCGCCGTCGAGGAGCTTGACGTCGCCGTGGCCGTAGAGCTTGAAGTACCAGAAGGCGTAGGACGCGAACCAGTTGTTGTTGCCGCCGTACAGGACGACGGTGTCGTCGTTGGCGATGCCCTTGGCGGAGAGGAGAGCCTCGAAGCCGGCCTGGTCCACGAAGTCGCGGCGGACCGGGTCCTGAAGGTCCTTCTTCCAGTCGATCCGCACGGCGTTGCGGATGTGGTTCTTGTCGTAGGCGCTGGTGTCCTCGTCGACCTCGACGACGACGACCTTCGGGTCGTCCAGGTGGTCCTGAACCCAGTCGGCGCTGACCAGGACGTCACTACGGCTCATGGGAAAACTCCTCCGGGGCAGTTGCGGAAGGTTGGGGCGCCGCGCGCGCCGATCGGTCCGGAGGGGAGTCCGGATCGTGGGACGTGCGGCAGGAGTCTTTCAGGCACGCCGCTCGGCGGTGCGGAGCAGCGCGGGATATGCGCGAAGGTGGGCGAAAAGAAGGCCCGGTCAGCGCATTCGACAGAGGCAGGCAGCGACGCGACACAGGTCTACTGCCCGCCGCTTCGTGAGGTCCGCCTGTCGCTTCATGGCAACGATGCTAGGGAACGGGTCGGGCACTGTCACCAAAGTATTGAATAGTGAGACAGATTGGTCCGTAATGAGAGACAGATGACCCTTCACGGGCGTCGCGCGACCGCAACGGGCGCACACGGAGAAGCCACTCCCGCGCCCCGGAGCACGGGAGTGGACAGTCTGTCTCGGTATGTGGATGGTCAGCCGTTGAGGCTGACGTTCGTGCCGGAGGCCGCGACAGAGACGCCGTCGGCCTCCGCCTGGATCGAGTCCAGCTTCAGGCCGCTCGGCAGGCCCGCCACCGGCACCGACGGGGCGAAGATGTTCGCCCCCAGGTCGAGGAGGGGGTTGCCGGTGTCCAGGTGGTTCAGGCCGATGTTGTCGCCGCCCACGACGGAGA
Source organism: Streptacidiphilus anmyonensis (assembly GCF_000787855.1). Taxonomy (GTDB): domain Bacteria; phylum Actinomycetota; class Actinomycetes; order Streptomycetales; family Streptomycetaceae; genus Streptacidiphilus; species Streptacidiphilus anmyonensis. The sequence goes on from NZ_BBPQ01000001.1 coordinate 557,176, forward strand.
TGTCCGCGGTGCCGTGGATCGACTGGCCTTCGATGCTGGTGCTGACCTTCACCTTGCCGGGCTGGCCGCCGTAGGTCACGCTCGTGCCGGCGGGCAGCGCGGCGTTCAGGGAGTCGTAGGTGATCACCACCGTGCCGGTGGCGTGGTCCGCGATCGCGCTGGAGTAGTCGCTGGAGATCTTCACCCCGGTCAGGTCCGCGTCCAGCGAGGCGAGCTCCACCTTGCTCTGCGGATCCTTCACGTCGTTGGCGTGGACCTTGATCTCGTCCAGCTTGGAGCCGATCAGCTGGGTCAGGAACGGGAAGCCCTCGATGGTGACGTTCGGCTTCTGCGCGAGGCCGCGCGCGGACTGGATCTTGGAGGCGGCCTGGTCCTCCGCGAAGCGCACGGCGACGCGGTCGACCGTGACGAAGATGCCGAAGAGCAGCACCAGGACTATGAGCAGGCGACGCAGATTTCGCATCGGGTGTCGGATCCCCTCGGTTGCTCTGTCGATGGTCGGATGATCCCTGAATGGGACGCGGGGCCGGGCGGTGTGGTTGCCCGGCCCCGCGTGCGCATCGGAATCAGCGCGCGATGAGGTACACCATCGGCGCGGCGAGGGCGAGCGGCAGGGCCACGCCCGCGGTCATGTGGACGAACCGCGACGGGAAGTCGTACGCGGCGACACGGCGACCGATCAGGGCGCAGACGCCCGCGCCCAGGCCCAGCAGCAGCCCCTGCGTCAGCCCCAGCCCCGTCGCGGCGGCCAGGCCGCCGCCCACGAGCAGCCCCAGGAACCCGCCCGCGGCGAAGCCCACCAGAGGCGGCTTGCGCAGCGCGGCGGACACCGCGGCGCTCACGCCCGCGGCGAGCGCGCCCGCGAGCACGGCCTTGCCCGAGCCTACGGCGAGGAAGCCGCCCGCGAGGACGGTGACCACCGTGGCCGAGGCGCAGACGGTGAGCGCGTAGAAGCGCTCGTCCGGGTTGCTGGGCCGGAAGATCTGCAGGATCAGGACCAGCATGAAGAACGCGCCCAGTGTCCCGGCGATGATCGCCGGCCCGCTGGAGTGCGCGGAAGCGGCCAGGATCGCCGCGTCCGCGACGAAGCCGCCGAGCGCGGCCAGGGCGATGCCCTGACGTGCGGGCCACATCCCGTTCAACCGGAACCATCCGGCGGCGGTGACGGCCTGCAGCAGCGCGACCGGTACGACCAGGCCGAACTTGCCCGCGAGGGCGGCGACCCCGATCAGCGCGCCGAGGCCCAGCGTGATCGCCGCCGGCTGGATCCCCGGGTCGATGATCGGCGAACCGGTCCGCGCCTGCGGCGCGGGGGCGGCGGCCGTCCCGGCCGCGGCGGGCGCGACGCCCGGCCCGGTCGGGTGCGCCCCGGCGAACGCCTCACGCAGCGAGCCGCCACCGAACTCCAGCGGCGACTGCCCCGGCGCGAGAACGGCCCCGACGTGCACGCCCTCCGGCGCTCCGCGCCCCGGCCCCGTCGGCGCGGCCGACGCGAACGCCTCCCGCAGCGACCCGCCGTCCGCCCCGAGCCGCTCCTCGACGAGCCCCGGCCCACCGCCCGGCCGCGCCCCGGCGAACCCGCCCAGGGGTCCTGCGCCCTGCGCGGCCGCAGGACCACCGACAGCGTGACCCCCGAACGGGGCCGCACCCGCACCGCCGAAACCGGGCCGGCCCTCCGGGCCGCCGAACGCCGCGTGCGCGCCTGGAGCTCCGAACGCCGGCTGGTTGGGGGCATAACCCTCGGGCGGCACCGAACCAGCACCACCGAAACCGGCCTGGCCGCCAGGACCCGCAGGCTGCTGCGAGCCCGCAGCGCCCGCGACCGGCTCGCCGAACGCGGGTTGGTTGGGGGCATAGCCCTCAGGCGGGAGGAGACCTGCACCACCGAAGCCGGGCTGGCCGCCGGGACCCCCGGGCTGCTGCGAGCCCGCAGCGCCCGCGACCGGCTCGCCGAACGGCGGCTGGTTGGGGGCATAGCCCTCGGGCGGGAGGGGACCTGCACCACCGAAACCGGGCTGGACGCCGGGACCCCCGGGCTGCTGCGGACCGCCGAACCCGGCCTGCGGGCCCGCAGGGCCTGCGGCGGGGGCACCGTACGGCGGCTGGTCGGGGGCGTAGCCCGAAGACGGCACCGAACCAGCCCCGCCGAAACCAGCCTGGCCACCAGGACCCGCAGCCGGTCGCGAGCCCGCAGCGCCCGGGGCCCGGCCGCCGGAGGCGACCGGAGCGCCGGGAGCCTGCGGGCCGGGGTACGGAGACTGCTGCGGCTGTGCCGCCGGGGCCGGGGCCCAGGTGGACGGGGGTGCGGCAGGGCGCTCCCAGCCCTCGGGCCAGGCGGAGGGCTGCCCCTCCGGGGCCTGGAACCCTGCGGTTTGGAACTCCGCAGCCTGGTACTCCGGGGCCTGGAAGTGGGGAGCCTGGGCCGCGGTCGGGTCGGGGAGCTGCGGCAGCTCGGTGGTGCCGTACTTCGCCTCGATGTGGCCGAAGCGCGACTGGCCCGCCGAGGACGGGTCGGCCGCCTGGGCCGGTGCGCCCGGCACGGGCGGCAGCAAGGCGGTCTCCGCGGCGGAGACAGGCGAACCTGCGGAGCCGGTGGGGTACAGCGGCGCTCCCTGCCCAGGAAGCTGCCCGGCAACCTGCCCGGGGTGCTGCCCGGGGGCCTGGCCCGGGGGCACGGACGGCGGCATCGGAGGCAGGTAGGCGGTGCGTTCCTGGTCGCCCTCGGCCGGGTCGATCGGGAAGCCCGAGAAGTTCTGCTGGTAGTCGCTCATGGCGTCGCTCATCCTCCCGCGAACGGGGGAAGGACCTCGACCGTGCCGCCCTCCGTGAGGGTGACCGCGGCGTGGTCGCGGCTGCCGACCTGGGCGCCGTCGACGAGGAACGAGCAGTGCGCGAGCACCTGCGCGAAGCGCGGGTGCTCGGCGTGGCGGGCACGCGCGGCGTCCAGCGCCTCCGCGAGCGTCACCGCCGCGTACGGCTCCTCGGCCGTGCCCGCTTCGGCCTTCGCGGCCGCCCAGTAGCGGATCACGCCGTTCTTGACTGTCTCCGTCGCACCTTGCATGCGGGCCATCATCGCTAATCACCCGCGCAACCGTCACGCGAGCCAGGTCAGCGCGCCGCCGGCGGCTCCCCGGGCGACTCCTCCGACGACTCCTCGTGCACCGCCGTGACCCACGCCGCGACGCGCTCCAGCAGCGGCTCCGGCGCGGCGTTCTCCGCGTGGCCGAAGCCCGGCTCGATCCACAGCTCCGGTTTCGGCGAGGACGCCGACGCCGCCTGCGCCAGCGAGCGCGGATGGTCGAGCGGGAAGTACGGGTCGGCGTCGCCGTGGACGACGAGCAGCGGCACGGTGATCTGCGCGGCCGCCGCGACCGGCGGCAGCGGGATCTCGGTCCACTCGTTCGGGTCGATCCGCGTCTTCAGTCCGAGGCGGCCGACCACCCTGCCGAGCGGCCGCATCACGACCCAGTGCAGCCGCCGCATCGGCACCGTGCCCTGGTAGTACCAGCGAGCCGGCGCGCTCACCGCCGCGGTCGCGGCGACCCCGCCGCACAGCGCCGCGTGCCGGACGGCGACCGCGCCGCCCATCGAGAATCCCACGGTGACGACGCGCGCGAAGCCCAGCGAGCGGGCCCAGGCGACGGCCGCGTCCAGGTCGAGGACCTCCCGGTCGCCGACCGTCGAGAGGCCGCCGGAGCGCCCGTGGCCGCGGAAGGAGAAGGTGACGACGCCGCCGTACCGCGCGAAGACCCGCGCCGCGCGCCGTAGCGCGGGCCTTTCCACCGCCCCCGTGAATCCGTGCGCCAGGACGACCACCACATCGCCCGACGCGCCGTCACCCGGCGGGAGATACTCGGCGTGGAGGGTGACGCCGTCCGACGTGATCAGCCGCGCCCGCGCCGGATAGCGCCAGGAACGGGAGGTGTCCATGAGACGGACAGCACTCTTCGCTGGGGCGTCCATGTGGGCTATTCTCCTAGTCAAGAGGGATCCGGGCAGTGTCGCCCCCGGGTCCTTTTGTGCTTTGTGAACGCGAGATACGGACGTTCGTGCGAGAGCCGGACGTTACCGGCTGCGCCCGACGACGTGCGCCGTCGGGGTACCGATGTGCCGTACGGAAGTGCCACCGGCCCACCCGGAAAGGGGACTAACCGGGTATGAGTTCGCTGCTGCTGCTGACCAACGCCCTCCAGCCGTCGGCTGAGGTGCTGCCCGCCCTCGGACTGCTGCTGCACAACGTCCGCGTCGCGCCCGCCGAGGGCTCCGCCCTCGTCGACACCCCGAGCGCCGATGTCATCCTCGTCGACGGCCGCCGTGATCTGCCGCACATCCGCGGCCTGTGCCAGCTGCTGCGATCGACCGGACCCGGCGCGCCCGTGCTGCTGGTGGTCACCGAGGGCGGCCTCGCCGCCGTGACCGCCGACTGGGGCGTCGACGACGTCCTGCTCGACACCGCCGGCCCGGCCGAGGTCGAGGCGCGGCTGCGCCTCGCCATCGGACGCCAGTCCGTCGTCGCCGACGAGAGCCCGATGGAGATCCGCAACGGGGACCTCTCCGTCGACGAGGCCACCTACAGCGCCAGGCTCAAGGGCCGGGTGCTGGATCTGACCTTCAAGGAGTTCGAGCTCATCAAGTACCTCGCGCAGCATCCGGGCCGCGTCTTCACCCGGGCCCAGCTGCTCCAGGAGGTCTGGGGCTACGACTACTTCGGCGGGACCCGGACGGTCGACGTCCACGTCCGGCGGCTGCGCGCCAAGCTCGGGCCCGAGCACGAGCAGCTGATCGGCACCGTCCGCAACGTCGGCTACCGCTTCGTCGTCCCGGACAAGTCCGAGAAGGGGTCGGGCCGCTCCGGGCAGTCCGGAGCGGACGTGGCCGCGGAGGCCGACGTCGAGGTCGAGGTCTGACGTCCTGTCCACGTCACCCGCACACAGACGCGTCACAGAAGGTTCGTGGGCCGAGGGCGCCGACCGCCCTCTGGTCCGGACATGCCGTCCTGCCAGTAGAATCCGCCCATGCCCAAGGTGACCCGCGACGATGTGGCCCGACTGGCGGGGACCTCGACCGCGGTCGTCAGCTACGTCATCAACAACGGACCGCGTCCCGTCGCTCCCGCCACGCGTGAGCGCGTCCTCGCCGCCATAGCCGAGCTCGGCTACCGCCCCAACAGCGTCGCCCAGGCGATGGCCAGCCGGCGGACCAACCTGATCGGCATGGTGGTGCCCGACGCGCGCCAGCCGTTCTTCGCCGAGCTCGCCCATGCGGTCGAACGCGCCGCGTCGGAACGCGGCAAGATCGTCCTCATCGGCAACTCCGACTACACCGGGGACCGGGAGATCCACTACGTGCGGGCCTTCCTGGGCATGCGCGTCTCCGGCCTGATCCTGATCTCCGAGGGCCCCTCGCAGCGCGCCGAGGAGGAGTTCGCCGCGCACAGCGACGCCCGCGTGGTGCTGCTGCACCGCCGTCCGGACAACTCCGACGACATCGCGGTGGTCACCGACGACATCGGCGGTTCGAAGCTGGCCGTCGAACACCTGCTGCACCACCACGGCCACGCGTACGTGGCCTGCTTCGGCGGCCCGGTCAACGCGCCCGCGCCCGGCGACCCGGTCGTCGACCACATCGAGGGCTGGCGCCAGGCCATGGCGGCCGCCGGCGTCTCCTCCGAGGGCCGCCTCATCGACGCGCCCTTCGACCGCTACGGCGCCTACCAGGTCGCCGTCGAGCTGCTCGGCGCCCCGGAGGGGGAGCGCCCGACGGCGCTGTTCTGCTCCACGGACGACCAGGCGATAGGCGTGCTGCGCGCCGCCCGCGAGGTCGGGCTCACCGTCGGGCAGGACCTCGCGGTGATCGGCTTCGACGACATCCAGGAGGCGGCGTTCTGCGACCCGCCGCTGACCACGGTCGCCTCGGACCGGGACTCGATGGCCAAGGCGGCGGTCGACCTGGTGCTGGACGACTCGCTGGCGGTCCCGGGTTCGGAGACCCCGCGGATCCGGAAGTTCCCGAGCCGCCTGGTGATCCGGCGCAGCTGCGGCTGCTAGGCCCTGCGCGGCGCTGGCCCGTCCGGGTGCCGCACAAGGCTCTCGCCGGGTTCTACCCCGGTTCTGACAGTGCTCTCAGGGACCTCTCATGTGCGGGGCCGACGGTATTGCCATGACCGAGACGCCCCGGAACCACGCAGACGACCCGTACTCCTCGTCCGTGCCGCCGCTGCCCGGCTACCAGCCGTCGGCGCACGAGACCCAGCCCCTCGAGGGCACGGTCCACCCCTCCGCCGCGCAGCAGGGGCCCCAGGCGCCGCAGCAGCCCCAGGGTTACTACTTCAGCGCCGAGCAGCCGCCGGCCGGGTCCTCCGGGCAGCCGCCCTACGGTCAGCCGCCGTTCGGCCCGCCGGCCGAGCCGCCGGTCGACCCCGCGGGCGCCGCGTGGCCGCCGCCGGAGCAGCCGCAGCCGAAGCGCCGCTTGAAGCGGCCGGTCGCGCTGATCGCCGCCGTCGCCGTGCTCTCCGCCCTGGCGGGCGGTGTCGCGGGCGGCCTCATCGGCGAGAAGACCGGCGACCACGCCGCCTACGCCACCAACGCGGTGGTGACCGGCGACAAGTCCAGCACCAGCGACGTGGCGGCGATCGCCAAGGCCGCCTCCCCGGCCGTCGTGCAGATCACCGTCGACAGCGGCAACAGCGAGGACCTCGGCACCGGCATGGTGCTGACCTCGACCGGCCAGATCCTCACCAACTACCACGTGATCTCCGACGCCGCGAACGGCAACGGCGGCACGATCAAGATCTCCTTCAGCAACGGCAAGACCGCGACCGGCACCATCGTCGGCACCGACGCGTCCCTGGACGTGGCCGTGATCAAGGCGCAGGGCGTCAGCGGCCTGCCCACCGTCTCCCTCGGCGACTCCGGCCAGGTGGCGGTCGGCGACCAGGTCGTGGCGATCGGCAACCCGGACGGCCTGACCGGCACGGTCACCTCCGGCATCGTCAGCGCGCTGAACCGCCCCGTCAAGGTCGACGTCAGCCCCTCCACCGTTCAGGGGAACGGCGGCTTCGGCCTCCCGTTCTGGCAGGGCGACTCCAGCCGCTCGTACCAGGGCAGCTCCTCGCAGACCGCGTCCTACAACGCGATCCAGACCGACGCCTCGCTCAACCCCGGCAACAGCGGCGGCCCGCTGCTGAACACCCAGGGCCAGGTCATCGGCATCAACGCGTCGATGTACAACTCGAGCAGCAACTCCGGCGGCGGCTCCGGCTCCTCGGAGGCGGGCAGCGTCGGCCTCGGCTTCTCGATCCCGATCAACGCGGCCAAGGCGGTCCTGCCGCAGCTGCAGTCCGGCCAGAGCATCAACAGCTGACGCCGTTCATGGCAGACAATTGCCTCACGGTATGACGTAGCAACCACAGAGAGCTTCGAGGAGCAACGGGGATGACAGCCACCGAGTCCGACGCGCCGGCCCGGGTCCTGGTCGTGGACGACGAGCCCGCGCTGCGGGACGCGCTGGAGAGCAGTCTGGCCTTCGAGGGCTACGAGGTGCTGACCGCCTCGGACGGCCTCGAAGCGCTGGACGCGGTGGCGGAGGAGCAGCCCGACCTGGTCCTGCTCGACATCATGATGCCGCGCATGGACGGCCTCACGGCCGTCCGCCGGCTCCGCGGCCGCGGGGACACCGTCCCCGTCCTGATGCTCACCGCACGCGACGCCGTCGGCGACCGCGTCACCGGACTCGACGTCGGCGCCGACGACTACCTGGCCAAGCCCTTCGAACTCGACGAACTCCTCGCCCGCGTCCGCGCCCTGCTGCGCCGCTCCGCGATCGCCTCCGCGTCCGGCCCCTCGCCGGACGCGGACGAGGTGATGACGTTCGAGGACCTCGCCATGAACACCACGACCCGCGAGGTGACGCGCGCCGGCAAGCACGTGGAGCTGACGCGCACGGAGTACATGCTCCTGGAGATGTTCATGGCCCACCCGCGCCAGGTCCTGACGCGCGAACAGATCCTCAAGGCGGTCTGGGGCTTCGACTTCGAGCCCTCCAGCAACTCCCTCGACGTCTACGTCATGTACCTCCGCCGCAAGACCGAAGCCGGCGGCCTCCCCCGCCTCGTCCACACCGTCCGCGGTGTGGGTTACGCGCTGCGTGCGTCATGAGAGCACGCTGGCGCCGGCTGACCCTCCGCGGCCGGCTGGCGACGATGACGGCTGCCGTCGTCACGATCGCCGTGGTGCTGTGCTGCGCATTGAGCTGGTACGCGGCCAAGCAGCAGATGCTCGGCCAGGTGAAGGACACTCTGCAGCAGTCGTACGCGCACCCTGGGGGCGGCGAGCGCCTGACATTTTTGTGCAGCACGAGTAGCGGCCCCACCGGCCACGGCTTCGAACCGACCGACACCACGCCGACCCTGATCTTCGCGAGCGGACTTAGCTGCCCTTCCTCCGATCCCCGCGCCGTCAAGATCACCGCCAGCGATGTCGCCCTCGCAAACAGCGGCACCGGAGGCCCCAACGCTCCGCACACCTTCCGGGAAGGCCGGACGGTGGGGGGTACGCGCGTGATGATCTACACGGTCAGCTACGGCCCGCAGGTCGTCGTCAGCGCGAACGGCACAGAGGTCACAGCCGATGTGGCCGTCGCCTTCGCACAACCGCTTGCCCCCGTGGACCACGCGCTCGCGGAACTCGGCCTGCTTCTGCTCCTCATCGGACTCGTCGTCATCGCCGGAGCGTTGATAGCGGCCTGGTACGTCGCTCGCACCGGGCTAAGGCCGGTAGACAAGCTCACCGCCGCCGTCGAACACATCGCCCGGACCGAAGAAGTCGGTACGACCATCGAAGTCAACGGCGAAGACGAGATCGCGCGGCTGTCGACCTCCTTCAACTCCATGTCGACCGCGCTCGCGTCCTCGCGGGAGCGGCAGTCGCAGCTGATCGCGGACGCCGGGCACGAGCTGCGAACGCCGCTGACCTCGCTGCGCACGAACGTGGACCTGCTGGTCCGCAGTGACGACACCGGGCGGCCGCTGCCGGAGGAGACCAGGACGAGGCTGCTGCGGAACATGAAGGCGCAGATGGGCGAGTTGTCGACGCTCATCGGCGACCTGCTGGAGCTCTCCCGGCCGACGCGGCCGCAAGGCGCCAAGCCGTTGGAGGTCGTCGCGCTGCACGACATCGCCGCCCGCGCGCTGGACCGGGCGCGGCTGCGCGGGCCCGGGCTGGAGTTCACCGTCGCCATAGACCCCTGGTACGTCCGCGCGGACGCGCACGCCCTCGAACGGGCCGTCATCAACCTGCTCGACAACGCGGTGAAGTTCTCGCCGCCCGGGGGCACGATCGACCTCGGCCTGCACTTCGGCACCCTCACCGTCCGCGACCAGGGGCCGGGGATCCCGGAGGAGGACCTCTCCCGGGTCTTCGAGCGGTTCTGGCGCTCGCCCGCCGCGCGGCAGATGCCGGGCTCCGGGCTCGGCCTCGCGATCGTCTCGCAGACGGTGCAGGACTGCGGCGGCGAGGTCGCCCTCTCCAACGCCCACCCGGGCACCCTCGCGACCATGAAGCTCCCCGGCGCGCCGACCCCTCCCCCGGAGCTTCCGTCCACTATCTGAAATGATCTGTCCCACCATGTGAATACTGGGCCATCATGCTGACATGTCCTCAAGTCAGCGTGAGGCCCACGCGTCCCCAGCCGAAGCGACCGCCCCGCAGACCTCCCGGCGCTGGGTGATGCTCGCGCTCGGGACCGCCGCGCAGACGGCGGCGTGCGCGTTCCTGTACGGGATGCCGTACCTGATCCCGTCGCTGCGCAGCGTGGAGGGGCTGACCCTGGCGCAGGCCGGGGTGCTGGTCGCGTGTCCGACGGTGGGGCTGCTGCTGGCGCTGTACGCGTGGGGCGCGGCGACCGACCGGTACGGGGAGCGGTGGGTGCTGGCGGCCGGGCTCGGGATGGCGACGGTCGCGCTCGGCGCCGCGCTGCTGGTGCACGGGCTGGTGTGGCTCGGGGTGGTGTTCACCGTCGCGGGCGCGGCGGGGGCGAGTGTGTCGGCCGCCAGCGGGCGGGTCGTGCTGGGGTGGTTCCCACCCGAGCAGCGCGGGCTGGCGATGGGCGTGCGGCAGACGTCGACGCCGCTGGGGATGCTGGTCGCGGCGGTGGCGATGCCGCCGATCGCCGCCGCGCACGGCCTGCACGGCGCCGTGCTGTTCGTCGCCGTGCTGTCCGGAGTGATGGCGCTGCTGACCGCGCTGTTCGTCGTCGACCCGCCGAGGCCGGCGGCCCAGGCCGCCGAGAGCGCGCGGACGCCGAGCCCGTACCGGACGCCGACCCTGTGGCGGATCCACGGCGCGAGCGCGCTGATGGTGTGGCCGCAGTTCACCGTCGGCGCGTTCGGGCTGGTGTACCTGACCGACGTACGGCACTGGCCCGCGGTCGCGGCCGGGCAGCTGATGGCCTGCGGCCAGGCGCTGGCGGCGGCGTGCCGGATCGGCGCGGGGCGCTGGTCGGACGCGGTCGGCAGCCGTCTGAAGCCGATGCGGTCGCTGGCGGCGGCCGTCGGCGTCCTGGGCGCGGGCCTGGTCGTGGCGGGCGACAGCGCGGCGGGAGTGGTGCTGCTGGTCGTCCTGTGCGGGCTCTCCGCGAGCACGAACGGGCTGTCCTTCACCTCCGTCGCGGAGCTGGCCGGCCCGCGCTGGGCGGGGCGCGCGCTGGCCGTGCAGAACACGGGCCAGAACCTGACGGCGTCGCTGTGCCCGCCGGTCGTCGGCGCCCTGATCACCGCCGCCGGCTTCGGCCCGGCCTTCGCCGTCGCGGCGGCCTGCGCCTTCGCCTCGATCGCCGCCCTGCCCCGCGGCTGACGGGACGCACGAGCCCCGGGGACGGTTCGGCTCCCCTATGGTCGAACGTATGGACACTGAGGAGCGTGAGGAGATCGCCGCGCTGCTGGAGCGCGCGGCGGACGCGGACGGGCGGCAGGCCGTCTCGGAGCAGGGGAGGCTGGCCCTGCGCGGCGGGCGGACGGACGTGAACCACCTGACCAGCAGGGACGAGCACGGAGTACTCCTCGGGTACGCGCAGATCGACGCCGACTGGACCGCCGAGCTGGTGATCGACCCGGCGCGGCGGCGCGAGGGCTACGGACGGGGGCTGCTGCGCCGCACGCTGAACAGCGGGGCCCGCAGGGTCTGGGCGCACGGCGGCCACCCGGGCGCCAAGCGCCTGGCGCAGGAGTTCGACCTCGACCTGGTCCGCGAGCTGCGGCAGCTGCGCCGGACCGGGCCCGCGCCCGCGGTCCCGCCCCTGCCGGAGGGCGTCACCGTGCGGACCTTCGAGCCGGGGCGGGACGAGGAGGCGTGGCTGAAGGTGAACGCCGCCGCCTTCGCGCACCACCCCGAACAGGGCGCGTGGACCCGTCGCGACGTCGAGGACCGCGAGGCCGAGCCGTGGTTCGACCCGGACGGGTTCTTCCTCGCCGAGCGCGGCGGCGAGCTCGTCGGCTTCCACTGGACGAAGACCGAGGGCGGGCTCGGCGAGGTCTACGTGGTCGGGGTCAGCCCGACGGAGCAGGGCAGCGGGCTCGGCAAGGCGCTGACCGCGATCGGACTGCGCCATCTGGGTGAGGTCCGCGGGCTGCCGACCGTGATGCTCTACGTCGACGCCGATAACCCGGCCGCGCTGCGGGTATACCAACAGGCGGGGTTCACGGTGCACGAGGTGGACCTGATGTTCGGCGTGCGCGGCTGAGCCCTCGAGGGGCCGCGCGTCGGTCCCTGCGGTGCCGAAAGGCCTGCAGACGAAGCACAGGCGACCGCCTCAGCTTTCCTGCAGGCCACGCTGTATTTACCTTGAGTTCAAATGCCGTTGCAAAGATCACGAAATGCGATCCGTCCCGTCACCGCGGCGGCGGGCGGATGACGCCGCGCAGGAGGAGCCACAGACCATGACAGCCCAGCCTGCCCCGTCACCCTTCCCCGCCAAGTCGGGCCTGTCCGCTCCGGCGGCCGGCCCCGGTTCCGGTACCGTCCTCGTGCCCGAGGACACCACCCTGCCCGACGGCTTCGACGCCGAGACGCTGCCCGAGAACCGCTTCCTGGACCGCGAGCGCAGCTGGCTCGCGTTCAACGAGCGCGTACTCGAGCTCGCCGAGGACCCGGAGACCCCGCTGCTGGAGCGGGCCAAGTTCCTGGCGATCTTCGCCAGCAACCTGGACGAGTTCTTCATGGTCCGCGTCGCCGGCCTCAAGCGCCGTATCGCGACCGGCGTCGCCCAGCGCAGCGCCAGCGGTCTGCAGCCGCGTGAGGTGCTCGACCTCATATGGACACGCTCCCGCGAGCTGATGGCCCGGCACGCCGCCTGCTTCCACCAGGACGTGCTGCCCGAGCTGTCGGCCGAGGGCATCGAGCTGGTGCGCTGGGGCGAACTGAGCGACAAGGAGCAGGCGCGTCTGCTCGCGCTGTTCCGGCAGCAGATCTTCCCCGTGCTGACGCCGCTGGCCGTCGACCCGGCGCACCCGTTCCCGTACATCTCCGGGCTCTCGCTGAACCTGGCCGTCGTCGTGCGCAACCCCGTCAGCGGGCACAAGCACTTCGCCCGGGTGAAGGTGCCGCAGTCGCTGTCGCGGTTCCTGGAGGCCTCGCCCAACCGGTACGTCCCGCTCGAGGACGTCATGGGCGCGCACCTGGAGTACCTGTTCCCGGGCATGGAGGTGCTCGCCCACCATGCCTTCCGGGTCACCCGCAACGAGGACCTGGAGGTCGAGGAGGACGACGCCGAGAACATCCTCAAGGCGCTCGAGAAGGAGCTGATGCGGCGCCGCTTCGGCCCGCCGGTGCGCCTGGAGGTCGAGGAGTCGATCGACCCATACGTGCTGGACCTGCTGGTCCGCGAGCTGAACATCTCCGCGGCCGAGGTGTACCCGCTGCCCGGCCCGCTCGACCTGACCGGCCTGTTCGCCATCGCGGGCGCCGACCGGCCGGAGCTGAAGTACCGGCCGTTCGTGGCCGGGACCGCGCGGGGCCTCACGGATGTGGAGTCGGCCTCGCAGCCGGACATCTTCGCCGCCGTCCGCGAGCGGGACGTGCTGCTGCACCACCCGTACGACTCGTTCTCCACCTCGGTGCAGGCCTTCCTGGAGCAGGCCGCCGCCGACCCGCAGGTGCTGGCGATCAAGCAGACGCTCTACCGCACCTCCGGCGACTCGCCGATCGTGGACGCGCTGATCGACGCCGCCGAGTCGGGCAAGCAGGTGCTGGTCCTGGTCGAGATCAAGGCGCGCTTCGACGAGCAGGCCAACATCAAGTGGGCCCGCAAGCTGGAGGAGGCGGGCTGCCACGTCGTCTACGGCCTGATCGGCCTGAAGACGCACAGCAAGCTCTCCCTCGTGGTCCGCCAGGAGGGCGACACGCTGCGCCGCTACGCGCACGTCGGCACCGGCAATTACCACCCGAAGACCGCGCGCCTCTACGAGGACCTCGGCGTGCTGACCGCCGACCCGCAGGTCGGCGCGGACCTGTCCGACCTGTTCAACCGGCTCTCCGGGTACTCGCGCCGCGAGTCCTACCGCCGCCTGCTGGTCGCGCCGCGCTCGCTGCGCAACGGCCTGGTCAAGCGGATCCACGACGAGATCGCGCACCACCGGGCCGGCCGGCCGGCGCGGATCCAGTTCAAGGTCAACTCGATCGTGGACGAGGCGATCATCGACGCCCTCTATCGGGCCTCGATCGCGGGCGTGCCGGTGGACGTGTGGGTGCGCGGCATCTGCGCGATCCGGGCGGGCGTGCCGGGGCTGAGCGAGAACATCCGGGTCCGTTCGATCCTCGGGCGCTTCCTGGAGCACTCGCGGATCTTCCTGTTCGAGAACGGCGGGGACCCGGAGGTCTGGATCGGCAGCGCGGACATGATGCACCGCAACCTCGACCGCCGGATCGAGGCGCTGCTGCGGGTCACCGACCCGGGCCACCGGGCCGAACTGCAGGGGCTGCTCGCACTCGGCATGGCCGACGACACCTCGTCGTGGCACCTGGGCCCGGACGGGGTCTGGACGCGGCACGCGCACGACGCCGACGGGCGGCCGCTGCGCAACGTCCAGGAACTGCTCATCGACTCTCGCCGCCGCTCCCGGCGCGGCGAGGACAGCTGGGGCACACATGCGGGCGCCAGCTGACTCCACTCCCACCTCCTTACCCACGCCCAGGCAAGAGACCGGGCCGAGCAAGCAACGGGGACTGACCGAATGACGACCGAGAACGAGACGCCCCTCGCCGGGGCCTCCTCGGCCGAGAGCCTGCTGGCCGCGAACCTGGCCGAGCAGGCCGGGCGCTTCCTGCGGGCCTTGCCCGACGTCGACCTGGGGACGCTGCGCCGGGTCGACGGGGCGCTGCACGGGTTCGGCGCCCTGCTGGATCCCATATGGGCCGAGACCATGCGCGGCGACCTGGCCGCGCTCGTGGTCACACTGGGCCAGGAGGGCGGCTACACCCGGCGTCTGGCCCGGCTGCTGGCCGCCGTCGACTCGCTGACCTGCACCGACGCAGCCGTGCCGACGCCGCGTACCGCCGCCGATCCGGTCCGCCCCCCGGACGCGACCGTCGGCGGCCTGCTGGCCCACCACCCCGGCGCACCAAAGGCGCGGGCGATGCTGGAGCGTCAGCTGACCCTGGCCCGGTCCCGCAGCCACACCGCGGCCCTCCAGGAGCTGGGCTCGTCCCGGTTCCACTCGCTCGCGGACCGGATGACGCTGCTCGTCTCCGACCTGCCGCTGCGCGACCCGAGCGCCGCCAACCCGCCCGAGCAGCTGCTGGGGCACCTCGCCCGGATGGGCGAAGCACTGGAGCTGGCCGTCTCCCGGCTGCCCCTGTCGCGCGCCGGGCTGCCGTACAACGGCGACGCGCTGCACCGCGTGCCCGTCCCCGCCGCGGAGTCCCCGGCGATGGCCGCGCACGAGGACGCGGCCTGGACCCGGGCCGGCGCGGCCGTGCGCTACGTCCGGTACGCGCTGGAGGTGTGCCGTCCGCTGCTCGGCGAGCGCACCGAGCAGCCGCTCGCGGGGCTCGCGGAGCTGGCCGGACATCTGGAACACCAGCAGGAGGCCGCCGACGCGGCCGAGGCGGCGGCGCTCGCGGCGCGCACGCCGAGAATCACTCCGGCGACGGCATACGTGCTCGGAGTGGTGCATGCTGATCAACGTCTGGAGGTGGAGGCCGCGCGTCACGCCTTCAGCGTGTCCTGGCCCGCATTCCACAGCTCCGGATGGCTCACCGACCCATGGCTCGCCCGATCGACCTGACCGGCCACCCCCAGAAGAAATCGAAGACGACCCACGAGGATCGGGCACCGCGCAGCATGGAGTTGATCAAGGCCGCGGGCGTCGTCCTGTGGCGCGAGAAGGCCCGTGGCCTCGAACTGGCCCTGGTGCACCGGCCCAAGTACGACGACTGGAGCTTCCCCAAGGGCAAGCTGGAGCCGGGCGAGAAGCACCGCGAGGCGGCCCTGCGCGAGGCCCGTGAGGAGACCGGGATGACGGTGCTGCTGGGCCGTCGTCTGCCGACCCAGCACTACCTCTTCCGAGACCGGATCAAGCGGGTGCGCTACTGGTCGGCCACCGTGCTGACGGGCGGCTTCGTCGCCAACCGCGAGGTCGACGCGCTGCGCTGGCTGCCGGTCGCGCAGGCGCGGGCCCAGCTGAGCTACGCGCACGACCGGGACCTGGTCGACGCGCTGCTGGAGCAGCTCGGGCGATGAGCCTGCACACTGGTGTGACGGGTGCTACGCGCGTCCCGGTTGTGCCCTGACCGTGCTCTGGCCGTGCCGAAACCGTTACTACCGGTCTGCGTATCCCGGTGTCCGACACAGGTTCACTTTCCGTTCATTTGCGCAGGCCGAACGCTTCACTTCGCGTGCCTAACTTCAAAGTCATCCGGAGGCCGACCGGCCCTCCTGCTGTCAGTGATGTACCGCTGCCCACGCTCCTCCCCGCGGCAGTGGACCCATGAAAGGGACACCAAGTGAAGCTCCAGCGCAACGGCCGCACCAAGGCCCTCGCCATCGGCGCCCTTGCGGTCGTCAGCTCGCTGACGCTCGCTGCGTGCGGCTCCGACAACAACAGCAACTCCTCCGCCAGCAGCAGCCCGGCCGCCGGCGGTTCCTCCGCTGCGGCGAGCAGCATCGCGTGCTCCGGCGCCTCCGGCCAGCTGCTCGGCGCCGGTTCGACCGCGCAGGCCAACGCCGTGACCCAGTGGGTCAAGGACTTCCAGGCCGCCTGCTCCGGCGTGACGGTCAACTACCAGGCCACCGGCTCGGGCGCGGGCATCACCTCCTTCCAGTCCGGCAAGGTCGCCTTCGCGGGCTCCGACGCCGCCATGAAGCCGGCCGACGTCGCCAAGACCGAGGGCACCGCCTGCAAGAGCGGCGGCAAGGGCATCAACATCCCGATGATCGGTGGCCCCATCGCCATCGGTTACAACCTGCCCGGTGTCTCCAACCTGGTGCTCGACGCCCCCACCCTGGCCCAGATCTTCACCGGCAAGATCGCCAAGTGGGACGACGCGGCCATCAAGAAGCTGAACCCGACCGCGACCCTGCCGAGCCTGCCGATCCAGACGTTCCACCGTTCGGACGGCTCCGGCACCACCGCCAACTTCACCGCCTACCTGGCGGCCGCCGCCCCGACCGACTACACCCTGCAGCCGAACAAGCTGTGGGCGGCCAAGGGTGGCCAGGCGGCCAACGGCTCCGCCGGTCTCGCGGCCCAGGTCAAGCAGGTCCAGGGCTCGATCTCCTACTTCGAGCTCTCCTACGCGACCCAGCAGAACATCACCACCGCGCAGATCGCCACCGGCGCCTCCGCCCCGGTCGCCGTCTCCACCGACGCCGCCTCCAAGGCCATCGCGGACGCCAAGGTCACCGGCACCGCCCCCGACCTGACGCTGGACCTGACCTCGGCGTACACCACCAAGGCCGACGGCGCGTACCCGATCGACCTGGTGACCTACGAGATCGCCTGCGACAAGGGCAACGCCCCGGCCACCCTGCCGACGCTGAAGGCCTTCCTGAACTACATCTCCAGCACCCAGGGCCAGACCTCGGTCGCCAGCCTCGGCTACTTCCCGCTGCCGGCGAGCCTGCAGGCCCAGGTCAAGACCACGATCAACGGCCTGTCCTAAGGTCCCGCGGCTCGTCCGCGAGCCTTCTTGAGACCTGAGGTTGCGGGGGCCGGCGTCCGACGCCGGCCCCCGCGCCACTGGGACAGATCCTTCGCAATGAACCGTCATCGAGCCTCGAACGCTCCCTCACGTCCGGTGCACCGCCGCCAGGCGCGAACCCAGCAGGGTCCGCGCCACCAGACCGGAGATCTCATGGAAACCCCACGCGACACAAGCGCTCCCCCGAGCGACCCGCAGCCCTCGAAGGGCTCCCAGTCCGCAGCCCCCAACCTCGCCGGCTCCTCGCCGCAGCGGGGCGGTTCGTCGTTGTCCGACAGCGGCAGGACGGGCCGCCGCGGTGACGCGATCTTCAAGTTCGCGTCCAGCGGCAGCGGCGTCGCGCTGCTGGTGATCATGGCCGCCATCGCGGCCTTCCTCACCGTCCGCGCCGTCAGCGCGATCAGCGCCGACCACGGCAACTTCCTCACCACGTCCGACTGGCAGACCCAGGCCGACCCGATCACCTTCGGCATCGCGGCCATCGCGCTCGGCACGCTCATCAGCGCCGTCGTCGCCATGGTGATCGCCGTGCCGGTCGCGCTCGGCATCGCGCTGTTCATCTCGCACTACGCGCCGCGCCGCATCGCCCAGGCCCTCGGCTACGTCGTCGACCTGCTGGCCGCGGTCCCCTCGATCGTCTTCGGTCTGTGGGGCGCGCTCTTCCTCGTGCCGCACATGATCGGCGTCAACGCCTGGCTGAACCAGTACTTCGGCTGGACGTACATCTTCCACCAGAACGAGCCCGGCACTCAGCCGCGCAGCCTGTTCACCGTCGGCATCGTGCTGGCGATCATGATCCTGCCGATCATCACCGCGGTCTCCCGCGAGATCTTCCTCCAG
Source organism: Streptacidiphilus anmyonensis (assembly GCF_000787855.1). Taxonomy (GTDB): domain Bacteria; phylum Actinomycetota; class Actinomycetes; order Streptomycetales; family Streptomycetaceae; genus Streptacidiphilus; species Streptacidiphilus anmyonensis. The sequence continues at coordinate 575,208 of NZ_BBPQ01000001.1, forward strand.
GTGCCCCGCGCCCACGAGGAGGCCGCGCTCGCGCTCGGCGCGACCCGCTGGGAGATGATCCGCACCGCCGTGATCCCCTTCGGCCGCTCCGGCATCATCTCCGCGTCGATGCTCGGCCTCGGCCGCGCGCTCGGCGAGACGATGGCCGTGGCGACGGTGCTCTCGCCGTCCTACGTGATCAACCTGCACATCCTGGACCCGGCAGGCTCGACCATCGCCCAGACCATCGCCAACCAGTTCGGCGAGTCCCAGGGCACCGGTCGTGACGCGCTCATCGCCGCCGGTCTGGTGCTGTTCGTGATCACCCTGCTCGTCAACGGCGCCGCCCGCCTGATCATCGCCCGTCGCAAGGAATACTCGGGAGCTGACGCCTGATGAGCAGCCTCGCCACCACGTCCCAGCTGAGCTCCTCCCTGACGGAGCGCCGCCTGCCGCGCTGGATGCCGGCCGTCAACCTGGCCCTGGCCGTGCTGTTGGCCGTCGCCATCGGCGCCGGGTTCAACCTCAGCAGCAAGCCCCAGTGGCTGCTGATCGCCGCGATCCTCTACGTGGTCATCCAGTACGTCACCTCGGCCGTCGTCGAGGGGCGCCGCCACGCCAAGAACTACGTCGCCACCAGCCTCGTCTGGGTCGCCTTCCTGCTGGCCCTGCTGCCGCTGATCTCCGTGCTGTGGATGACCATCAGCAAGGGCATCGGCGTCATCAACGCCAACTTCCTGACGCACTCCATGAACGGGGTCGCGATCAACCAGGAGGGCGGCGGCCTCTACCACGCCCTGATCGGCACCCTGGAGCAGGTCGCCATCGCGTCCCTGCTCGCCGCGCCGATCGGCATCCTGACCGCCGTCTACCTGGTCGAGTACGGCCGGGGCAACAAGCTCTCCAAGGCGGTCAGCTTCTTCGTCGATGTCATGACCGGTGTCCCGTCCATCGTGGCGGGCCTGTTCATCCTGTCCTTCTGGATCATCATCCTCAACATGCCGTTCACCGGCTTCGCAGGCGCGCTGGCGCTGGCGATCCTGATGCTGCCGGTGGTCGTGCGCTCCACCGAGGAGATGCTCAAGCTCGTCCCGAACGAGCTGCGTGAGGCCTCCCTGGCCCTCGGCGTGCCGAAGTGGCTCACCATCACCCGCGTCGTGCTGCCGACCGCCCTCGGCGGAATCGTCACCGGCGTGATGCTGGCCGTCGCCCGCATCGTCGGTGAGACCGCACCGATCCTGATGCTGGTCTTCGGCGCCGACACGATCAACATGGACCCCTTCAACAACCCGCAGTCCTCGCTCCCGCTCTTCGTGTGGACCGAGTACTCGAGGGGCACCGACCAGTCCCAGGCCCGTGCCTGGGGTGGTGCCCTGGTCCTGATCGCGGTGGTCATGATCCTCAACCTGGTCGCCCGCGGCATCGCCCGCTGGAAGGCCCCCAAGGGCGCCACGCGCTGACGTGCGCTTCCCGGCAACCCGGCATCCAGAAGACTTGTAGAAAGCGATAGACACATCATGGCCAAGCGCATCGACGTCAGCGGACTGAACGCGTACTACAGCAATTTCCGGGCCGTGGAGGACATCTCCATGACCATCGAGCCGCGCACGGTGACGGCCTTCATCGGCCCGTCCGGCTGCGGCAAGTCCACCTTCCTGCGGACCCTGAACCGCATGCACGAGGTGATCCCCGGCGCCCGCGTCGAGGGCAAGGTCATGCTCGACGACGAGAACCTCTACGGCGCGAACATCGACCCGGTGGCCGTGCGCCGCACCGTCGGCATGGTCTTCCAGCGGCCCAACCCGTTCCCGACGATGTCCATCAAGGAGAACGTCGCCGCCGGCCTCAAGCTGAACGGCGTCCGCAACAAGAAGGTCGTCGACGAGGCCGTCGAGCGCTCGCTGCGCGGCGCGAACCTGTGGAACGAGGTCAAGGACCGCCTGGACAAGCCCGGTGCGGGCCTCTCCGGCGGTCAGCAGCAGCGCCTGTGCATCGCCCGCGCCATCGCGGTCGAGCCGCGGGTCCTGCTGATGGACGAGCCCTGCTCGGCGCTGGACCCGATCTCCACCCTCGCCATCGAGGACCTGATCGGCCAGCTCAAGGAGCAGTTCACGATCGTCATCGTGACGCACAACATGCAGCAGGCCGCGCGCGTCAGCGACCGGACGGCGTTCTTCAACCTGGCGGGCGTCGGCCAGCCGGGCCGCCTGATCGAGATCGACTCGACGGAGAAGATCTTCTCCAACCCGTCGGTCCAGGCCACCGAGGACTACATCTCCGGCCGCTTCGGCTGACGGTTCGCCGCCCGAGAACTCCTCCGCGGCGCTACTAGGCGGTGCCGCCGCGGAGGTCAACCACGAAGGGCCCGACTCCCCCAGGGGAGTCGGGCCCTTCGCGTTGCACTGCGGCCTGCGGTTGCACCCTCAGGGGCGCGAGGAACTGCGCGAGAAGCCACCCACCCGCGTGGAGCCCCGAGCGAGCACGGCCATCCGCACGCGGTGGTTGCTCGCGCCCCGCGGCGGAGCCTCTGTTCAGCAGAGCCCGGTGCCCCCTGAGGGGCCCTAGCCGACGATCGCCCAGCTGATCCAGTAGACGAGCGCGGCGACCACGCCCGCCGCGGGGAGCGTGATGAACCAGCCGAGGACGATGTCCTTGGCGACGCCCCACCGCACCGCGCGGACCCGCTTCGTCGCGCCCACGCCCATGATCGCGGAGGTCATGACGTGGGTCGTGGAGACCGGCACCTTGTAGGCGTAGGACGTCACGTACAGGACCAGCGCCGAGACGGACTCGGCCGCGAAGCCCTGCGGCGGGTCCAGCTCGATGATCCTGCGGCCCAGCGTCCGCATGATGCGCCAGCCGCCGGCCCAGGTGCCCAGCGCCATGACGAGGGCGGTGGAGATCTTGACCCAGGTCGGGATGTTCGACCCGGAGTAGTGGCCGGAGATGGTCAGCGCCATCACCACGACACCCATGGTCTTCTGCGTGTCCTGCAGGCCGTGGCCGAGCGCCATGGCCGCCGCGGAGACGGTCTGCGCCATCCGGAAGCCGCGCTTGGCGCGGTGCGGGTTGGCGTGGCGGAAGATCCACAGGACGCCGAGCATCACCAGGAAGCCCAGGGCCAGGCCGGCGACCGGCGAGGTCAGCATCGGGATGATGACCTTGTCCAGCAGGCCCGACCAGAAGACGGTCGTCCCGCTCGCCAACGCCGCGCCCACCATGCCGCCGAACAGCGCGTGCGTGGAGGAGGAGGGAAGGCCGAAGTACCAGGTGATCAGGTTCCACACGATCGCGCCGAGCAGCGCGGACCACAGGACGACCAGGCCGTTGCTGCCGGTCGGGGTGGCGATGATGCCCTTGCTCACGGTCTGCGCGACGCCCTCGCCGAGGAACGCGCCGAGCAGGTTCATCACGGCCGCCATCATCAGGGCGGCCTTGGGGGTCAGCGCCCGCGTCGAGACCGAGGTCGCGATGGCGTTGGCCGAGTCGTGGAAGCCGTTGGTGTAGGCGAAGCCGAAGGCGACAGCGATGACCAGGACCAGTCCGAAGATGTCCACGTGAGGCTCAGGACTCCTTGACGGCGATGGTCTCCACCGTGTTCGCCACATGTTCGAACGCGTCGGCGGCCTCTTCGAGGACGTCGACGATCTGCTTGAGCTTCAGCACCTCGATGGCCTCGTACTGGCCGCTGAACAGGTGCGCGAGCAGCTTGCGGTGGATCTGGTCGGCCTGGTTCTCCAGCCGGTTGATCTCGATCCAGTACTCGGTGAGGTTGTCCATCGTCCGCAGGTTCGGCATCGCCGCCGCGGTCAGGTCCGCGGCCCGGGCCAGCACCTCGATCTGCTGCTCGACGCCCTTCGGCAGGGTCTCCACCTCGTAGAGGACCGTCAGGTCGACGGCCTCCTCCATGAAGTCCATGATGTCGTCGAGCGAGGAGGCCAGTGCGTAGATGTCCTCCCGGTCGAACGGGGTGATGAAGGACGAGTTCAACTGGTGGAAGATCGCGTGGGTCGACTCGTCGCCCGCGTGCTCGGCAGCGCGCATCCGGTCCGCGATCTCCGCCCGCCCCGCGACGTCCGCGCCGAGCAGTTCCAGCAGGAGCTTGGAGCCAGTGACGAGGTTGTTCGCCGAGGCGGCGAACAAGTCATAGAAGCTCGTCTCCCGAGGGGTCAGACGAATGCGCACAAAAGTCTCCGAAGTACAGGGGCGGACGTAGCGATGCTAGGCGCTGCGTCCGCGCTTTGCGCACACCGGGGTGTTACCGCTGACACGGAGCAACGGAAATCATCCTTGCGTACGCACTGGCACAGCGGTCACCCTGAAGTGCCCACCGCACCGATATTCGATATCCACCCGTGACCGGATCGAGCCCGTGCCACCTACCATGGGGGCATGGACGCCGTGGAAGCCCTGGCCGCCGAAGAGACGCAGCACGTCGAGACGACGCACTCGGCCCACAGCGGACCTCACGGCTACAGCGCACGCAAGGACGACCACGTCAAGCGGCTGCGCCGGATCGAGGGCCAGGTCCGCGGCCTGCAGCGGATGGTCGAGAACGACACCTACTGCATCGACATCCTCACCCAGGTGTCCGCCAGCACCAAGGCACTCCAGTCCTTCGCGCTCAGCCTGCTGGAGGAGCACCTGCGGCACTGCGTCGCCGACGCCATGGAGAAGGGCGGGGCGGAGGCGGAGGAGAAAGTCGCCGAGGCCACCGCCGCGATTTCCCGACTGCTGCGCTCCTGATCACATTCCCGTGGTCTTTCCCGCTCCGCGTTCACGCGGGGGCACGTGATCACTGACCCGGGCGCGGATCCTCGCCGCTGACCCGCTGCTGCGGGACCCGGGGCATCTTCGGGTCCCGCTCCACGCGGAGGATGGTGTCGATCCGCTCCTCGGTGAGCCGCTCGCCGGGGGTCGCGGCGGCCGCGATGATGAGATCGCTGTACATCTCGATCTCGGCCAGGGCGACCAGGTCGTCCGCAGCCACGCGTGCCACCTCCTCACCGCCGACGGGCAGTCAACTCCTTACAGAGTAGGCACCCCGTGCCGGGCGTGCATGGCACGTCTGGGCCATTTTGCACGCGACGGCCTCGCCCTTTCCGCGGGCGGGACGGCACTGCGCTACTTGCTGCTGGCCGCTGCGCTCGGCCCGACCACGTCCGCGTCGGAGGGCAGCGCGACCTGCACCGGCGTACCGAAGCCGGAGAACTCGCTGGTGGAGGTCACCACGACCTGGTCCTTGGCCGCCGTCGAACCGGGGACGTTGGAGAAGGTGAAAACCTCGACGATCTTGTTGATACGGCCGTGCTCGTCGAGCCAGACGTCGTAGGGCACCTTCTTGACCGTGAAGGTGTGCGAGGCGAGCGCCAGCCCGGCACTGGAGGGGCCGCCGGTGGCCGTGGCCGCCCGGGCGAGGTCCAGCGTGCCCTTGTAGTGCTTGAGGACCACCCCGTTCACCGTGGCCGAATCCACCAGCACGGCCGTCTGCGCGCCGCGCAGCGCGTCGGCGGCGCTGGCCGGATCGGTGGCGCCGCTGCTGACCAGGTTGCCGTCGCCCAGCTGCTGCACCTGGAGCTTGACCCACTTGCCCGCGGGCACCTTGGCGCCGGGGTTCTGCAGGTAGACCACCCCCGGGCCGACGATCTCCGTCAGCTTGCCCGCCGGGGTGGCGCTGCCGGCCGGGACGTTGATCTCCAGCCGGCCGAGGTGGCTGGTGTAGTCGTAGACGCCGGTGCCGTGCAGCGTCATCTGCTTCCTGGCCGCGACGGTGTGCAGGATGGTGGCGTCCTGGATCGAGCCGTTGTGCCCGGTGATGTCGGCCGCGGCACGGACCGCCGAGAGCGGGTCGGCCGCCAGGTGGTCGTCCGCCGGGTTCACCTTGACGGTCTGGGCGTCGTTGCTCGCGCCCGTCTGCCCGGACGAGGAGCAGGCGGCCAGGCCGAGCAGAGCGGCGACCGAGGTCGCGGCGGCTGCGGCGTGGAAGGCGCGGCGGTACGGGCGAGACATACAAGTCCTCCTGGGCACGGCGTGCGCGGCGTGGCGTGCGCGCAGTGCCCAACGAGCCTCCCCCCAGGGGGTTACGGCCGTCCGGCCCAACGAATGTCTGAGCTGTCCGGGTTACCGTTGAATCGTGACCCACGACGCGGCTCAGGCGATCCCCCACCAGCGGGGCGAGGGGATGACGGAGCACATCACGTCCGTGACGGAGAGGGGCGCGTTCGCCGTGGCAAGCTGCAGTTGCGGCTGGCACGCCCCGGCCCGCCGCTCCCGGGAACGCGCCCGCCGCGACGCGGACGACCACCACGCCGAGAGCGCGCCGTAGCCCGTCCCGGGCCCGGCCGGAGCTTCTCCGGCCTCTTTCCGTGCTCGGCCGAAGCTTCTCCGGCCTCCTTCCGGGCTCGCCCTCACCCTGCTCCGGCCGGTCGTCTTGTCGGAAGATCTGCAACCCTCCCGGGGGAATGCACGTCTACTCCCGCGTAACCATCACTCGGGGCGGTAGAAGGATCAGCATGGGCGACCAGGGAACCACGCGTCGGAACCTGCTGCGCGCGGGCGGCGCCCTCGCCGCGGGCGTAGGCATGGCCGCCTGCGGCGCGAAGACCGGACCGGCCGCGGCCGCCACCGCCTCCGGCCAGGTCAGCGACGGCGTCACCACGACCGCGCGGGCCGTCGCCAGCGGCGCGCCCGACTGGACGGGGCTCGCCCACCAACTGTCGGGTCGACTGATCCGCCCCGGCCAGGCCGACTTCGGCGAGGCCGTCGAGCTCTTCCAGCCGCGCTTCGACAGCGTGCGCCCGGCCGCCGTCGCCTACGTCAAGAGCGCGAAGGACGTCGCCGCCTGCCTCGCCTTCGCGCGCAGCTCCGGCGTGCCGATCGTGCCCCGCAACGGCGGACACAGCTACGCCGGCTGGTCCACCGTCAGCAACGGCCTGGTCGTCGACGTGGGCGCGCTCGACACCGTCGGCGCGAGCGGCGGCACCGCGAGCATCGGCGCGGGCGCGCGGCTGATCGACGTCTACACCCGCCTCGCCGCGTCCGGGCGGACGATCCCCGCGGGCTCGTGCCCGAGCGTCGGCGTCAGCGGCCTGACGCTCGGCGGCGGCGTCGGCGTCACCGGCCGAGCCAACGGCCTGACCTGCGACAACCTCATCGGCGCGGAGATCGTCACCCCGGACGGCCAGATCCGCGAGGTCAGCGCCCAGAAGGACGCCGACCTGTTCTGGGCCCTGCGCGGCGCGGGCGGCGGCAACTTCGGCGTCGTCACCCGCCTCGACTTCCGCACCCACCCGGCCGACGACTGCGCCTACGGCTTCCTGTCCTGGCCGTGGTCACGCGCACGGCAGGCCATCGAGGCCTGGCAGCAGTGGGCGCCGAGCGCGCCGGACAACCTGTGGGCCAACCTGCACCTAACCACCTCCTGGGACGGCAACCTGCGCGTCCAGTCGACGGTCAACCTGCTCGGCGGCTCGCGCACCGAGCTCGCCAACCTGATCGACCGCCTCACCGAGCGACCGACGGGCGTCTCCCTGCACAGCGCCTCGTACCTGGCGACCATGCAGGTCATGGGCGGCGTCACGGGCGAGTCCGCGGCCCAGGCCCACGTGCCCGGCGTGCTGCCCGGCCACAGCCCCGCGGGCCGTGTGGTCCGCTCCTCCTACGGCGCGCGCTCGGACTTCTTCACCCAACCCCTCACGGGTGCGGGCGCGGCCGCGGTCGTCGCCGCGGTGGCCCGCTACCGCAGCTACGCCCCCAAGGGCGGCGACGCGGCCGTCGCCTTCGACGCCCTGGGCGGCGCGATCAACCGCGTCGGCGCGCGGGACACCGCGTTCGTCCACCGCAACGCGCTCTTCCTCGCCCAGTACACCGCGGACTACCCCGCGGGCGTCACGGGCGGCACGGCGGCCTCCCACAGCTGGTCCTGGATCAACAACGCCTGGAACACGATGCGGCCGTACGCGAGCGGCGAGGCGTACCAGAACTACATCGACCCGCAGCTGCACGGCTGGGAGCAGGCCTACTACGGCGCGAACGCCACCCGCCTGCGCCAGGTCAAGCGCACCTACGACCCCCACGGCCTCTTCCGCTTCCCGCAGGGCATCCCCCTGAGCTGAGACCCACCGCCACCGGACGCACCGGCAGCGCCGCTGCGCGACGGACGGCGGGCCGCCCCCGCCGGAAACCGCCTCGCGGCAGCCCGGAGGCGCCAGCCCCGGTCGGCGGTTGCGGCCGACCACGGCCCCGGCCGTCAGCCCCGGTCCGGCCACCCGGCCGGTAGGACCCCGGCCTGCGTTCGGGCGGAGCCGAGGAGCTCCGTGCGCCGACCGGCGGTCAGCGGCGGCCCCACCGTGGGGAACCGCCTCGCGGCAGCCGGAAAGCGCCGACCCCGGTCGGCAGCCGACTCACGGCCACGGCCCCGGCCCCGGCGGTCGACCCGGGGGAGCCGCTGCGAAGCCGCGAGCCAGGGACGCGGCGTGCCCGCGCCGGGGCGGGGGGCCTACGCCGCCAGGTGGTGGGGCGGCTCCTCCGTCGTGCCCGACGGCTGGGGCTCCGACGTCGCGGCGCGCCCGCGTGAGGTCGTGGACGCCAGGACGAGCGGCCGGAGGCCGGTGCGGGTCAGGGCGTGGGTGAACGGCGTCAGGACGGCCATCGCCACCGGCGCGAGCAGCAGCACCGTCGCCGTGCCCAGCGCGTAGCCGCCGAGGACGTCGGAGGGGTAGTGAACGCCCATGAAGACCCGCAGGAAGCCCTCGACGAACGCCAGGCCGATGCCGATCCGGCCGAGCCGCCGGTCGACCAGCATCACTCCGACCGCCAGCGCCATGGTGAACGTCGCGTGGTCGCTGACGAAGGACCCGTTGGCCTGATGGCTCATCAGCAGGTCCAGCCGACCCGGGTGGGAGACGAACGGCCTGGGGCGCTGGACCATCGCCCGGACCGGCACGTTCAGCAGCAGGGCCAGGCCGGACGCGAGACCGGCCCACAGCAGGCCCGCGACGGCGACCGGCGCGGCCGTGCCGCGGCGGGCCCTCGCCCAGGCGAAGAGCAGCAACAGGACCGAGGCGAGCGGGACCCCGTACTCCCCCATGAAGGCCAGTGCGGTGTCCACGGCGTGCGGGAGGCTCTTCGCCAGGCCGTTGACCACCGACACCAACGACCAGTCGAGGCTTCCACCGCCGTCCGCCAGCAGCGCGACCACCCCGCACACCTCCGCACATTCCTCAGCCAAGAGCCGTAGAGCAACCCCCGTTGCGTCGTTGCACCAAGGTCAAGTGTGCTCGCCTGACAGCGGGCACAACGGAACGAATGCCCCAAAGCGTTCCGATCACCCAGGAAGTTATCGGAATGTTGCCCTTCGCTCACGGGTTCAGCACAACCGACACACCGCGTCCGCCAACACGGCGTCAACACGGCGTCAACGCGGCGTCATGGTCCGTTCGCGATAGTGCCGTTGGCCTGAACCGGCGGCAGCGCCGCGGCGCCGTCGGTGGTGACCCGGGTGGCGCCGAAGTAGTCACCCTCGGAGTCGATCGAGTCGTAGCGGATCACCGCACCCGTGTGCGGGGCGTTGATCATGTAGCCGCCGCCGACGTAGATGCCGACGTGGTGGATCTGCGACGGGTCGTGCGGGTCGTGCGAGAAGAAGACGAGGTCGCCGGGCTGGAGTTGGTCCCGGCTCGGGTGCGGACCGGCGTACCACTGGTCGGCGGCGACGCGTGGCAGCTTGATCCCCACGCTGGCGTACGCGGCCTGGGTCAGGCCGCTGCAGTCGAAGCGGTAGCCCTGCGAGGCCAGCCCCTCACCGCCCCACAGGTAGGGCGTGCCGAGCTTGCTCTGCGCGAAGTAGATCGCGCCCGCCGCCTGGGAGGAGAACGCGACGGTCGTCGCGGCCGTGAAGGACAGTGCCAGCTTCTTGATGTTCTGGACGTAGTGCTGCGTCTCCGCTATGGCCGGAACGCCGCCCGCGCTGATCACCGCGTAGGGGCCGGCGTTGTACGCGGCCAGCATGTTCGAGGTGCGGTCGCCCGGCACGCTCGCGGTGTCCTTGGCCAGCTGGCAGTCGTAGGAGGCGGCGGAGGGGATCGCGTCGGCCGGGTCCCACACGCTGGGCGTGTGGGTGTGGGTGGGGTCGATCCCGTAGATCCTCCAGGTGGCCGGCATGAACTGCGCTATCCCCTGCGCGCCGACCGGGCTGACCGCGCCGGGGGAGAAGCCGCTCTCCTGGTAGAGCTGGGCCGCGAGCAGAGGCGGCGTCAGTTCCGGGCACAGGTTGCCCCACTGCTGGATCAGGCTCGTGTAGGCGGTCGGAACCGTCCCGGGCGCGAGCGTGGTCGCCCCTTGGGCCGCCGCCTGGTTGATGTTCCCGGCCGTGATCATCACGGCCATCACGAACGACCCGAAGAGCCCGACCAGCCCGACCGCGACCCCGCCGCCGAGCAGCGCGGCACTGCGCCGAACCGCCATCGGGGCCTCCTCCCGGCCGTGCGGGGCCCGTGCCGGGCCCGTGCGGGGCCCACGCGGGGCCACGGGTCACGTGGTGTCATCCGCCAGTGTCCGCGCCAGCGTTGCCGCTGACAATCACCGGTGATACAGACAGTAAGCGGTAGGGTCGATCGAGCGACGTCAGGACGTGATCGGACCCCTGCACGAGTCGATCAGCGCGAGTCGAACGGCCCCATCGTGGCAGTTGTGACGAGAGCCTCGTCAGGGAACCTTCAAGAAGTGGCCAAGTCGACATCGGATCTGGCCAAGAATAGGGCTGGGCCCTTCGCCACGGCCGGGTGCTGGGCTTTGAATGATGATCAGGTGGGTGGTTGTTGTGTATCTCAGTGCTGGCAAGGGTGACATCAACACCATCATCGGTGGCATCGCGCCCAACTGGGGCCCGTTCGCCAATCTGGGCAACCAGGCCCGGACGATGGTGGAGGTCGTGATGGCGGTGGCCATCCTCGGCTGTCTGGCGATCGCGATCTGGGGCGCGGCCAAGCAGCGGATCGGTGCGACGGCGCTGCGGGACACGTTCAGCGCGGAACAGGGCAAAGGGCTGATCATCGCGGGACTGACCGGCGTGTTCATCATCGGTTCGCTGGGAACGCTCTTCACCATTGTCTATGGGATGGCGATCTGATTAACGATCTGATCCGCCGTTCCGCATCCGGTTCCCACTGCCTACGCGTCCACTTCGCGTGGACTAGCCCGAAATGACTAGTCCGGTTCGGTGAATCCCCGCCCACGGGCCACCGTCCGGGTGACAGAGTTGACGCACGCCCCTCCGGGGGCGCGCGCCCGCTTGCCCGCCTGCCCGCCCACCCTCGTCCCAAGGGGGCTGCCGTGTCCGTCTCCGACGACCAGCCGCACACGCGGACCCGCCTCCCGGCGGGCGAGCAGCCGCACTGGGGCCGCAAACCCCC
>NZ_BBPQ01000001.1:586617-595606 GCF_000787855.1 Streptacidiphilus anmyonensis
CCAGCCCCACCGCGGCCCGCCTCCCGGCGGGCGAGCAGCCGGCACTGGGGCCGCAAGCCCCCGGCTTCCGCCGACTGCGCCTGCTCGGCGGAGTGTTCGTCGTCGTCTTCCTGCTGGTCGTCGCGGTGGCGGTGATCAACCGCACCAACGGCGGCAGCTCGAACAGCGGCACGGGCGGCGGCAGCACGACCGGCAAGTCCAACGACGCAGGCGCGCAGAGCGCGCCCACCGCCCCGACCGGCACCCAGCCGGTCACCACGACCAGCAACGGCATCGGCGTCCAGTACCCCCGCACCAGCGAGGGCGCGCAGAGCGCCGCCGCGAACTACTCGGTGGTCCTCGGCTCCAGCGAGATGTACGCGACCCAGTCGCGCCACGCGATCCTGCAGACCCTCGCGGACCCGGCCATACTCGCCGGACTGGAGAGCACCTCCGACTCCGCCTACACCAGCCAGAACGCGGTCTTCGGCCTGACGGACGGCCAGGCCCCGAAGGGCCAGACATTCGTCTCACGGACCATCCCGATCGGCACCAAGTCCGACGCCTACACCGGTTCCGAGACCACCGTCGAGGTCTGGTGCACCTCCCTGGGCGGCCTCGCCGGAACCGGATCCGTCCGTCCCGTGACCACCTACTGGTTCACCGAAACGGTCAAGCTTCGCTGGATCAACGGCGACTGGAAGCTGGCTTCCTACGCTCAGCAGGAGGGCCCTGTCCCGGTGAGCGGTAACCAGTCGGTCTCCAACTTCGACTCCATGGCCACTGCTGTCACCCAGTTCGGAGGCTTCCGCTATGCCCGTTGACCTCCGAAAGCTGATTCCCGCAACTCTGGCCACAACCGGCTTTCAGCTTCTGCTCCTGGCAGGCCGCGCATCCGCGGCACCTGGGCCCGTTTCACCCAGCCCGAAGCCGAGCGCGTCCCCGACCGCCAACTGCAAAGACCTCATCGGCATGGCCGCCCAGGCCTGCCAAGCCGGTCAGAACACCAACACCGGCGGCACCCTCCCCGCCTCCCTCGACCCCGTCCAGACGCTCGCGAACAGCTGCGCCAACGCCGCCGCATGGATCGTGCGGAAGCTCTCCGACGGGATCGACAGCACCACCAACGTCGACTTCACCAACACCGCGTTCCTCAAGCAGTACGCGATCGTCTTCGGCGCCGCGACCTTCCTGACGCTGCTGCTGTGGCTCCTCGCCGTCATAAAGCGCGCAGCGCGCGGCGTGCCGTTGCACACCGCATTCAGTGAGGCCATCGGGTTCCTGTGGCTGACCGTGCTCGCCTCCGCGTTCACGCCGTTGATCCTCTACACCGTCGTCAGCGCCACGGACGGCGTCACGGAGGGGATCGCCGCCGGGACGAGGACGGACACCGCCACCTACCTCGGGACCTTCGCGGACACCCTTACCTCGGGGAAGATCGGCGGCGGGCCGATCATCCTCGTGGGGGTGAGCCTCATCGCCATCGTCGCCGCGGCGGTCGTCTGGCTGGAGATGTTCGTGCGGGCCGCGATGCTCTACGTCGGGGCGCTGCTCGGCACCGTCGTCTACGCCGGCATGGTCGACAAGCAACTGTGGAAGCACGTGCGCCGCTGGGCCGGGCTGATGATCGCGGTGATCCTGATCAAGCCCGTCATCGTCATCGTGCTCGGCCTCGCCGGGGCCGTCGCCTCCTCCGCCGGGGCGAACGACGCGTTCGCGACCGTCACCTCCGGCGTGGCGATCCTCGTGCTGTCCATCTTCGCCAGCTCCGTCATCTACCGCTTCGTGCCCGGCTTCGGCGACGACATGGTCGCCATGCGCCGCGCCCGCGCCCAAGCGGTCAGCGCCGGCCGCGCCGTGGTCAACGGCCCCGCGAACTTCATGAAGCAGGGCATCAGCACCCACGCCGGCCGCGACGGCGAGGGCTCCGGCGGAGGCGCAGGCGGCTCCAGCGGAGGCGGCAACAGCGGCGCCGCCGGCGTCTCGCCCGGCATCGCCGCGCACTCGACGCGGACCGCGCCCGCGACGCCGGCTCCGCCGGCCCAGGGCGGCAGTCCGGACCAGGCGGCCCGCGCCGCCCGTACCACCAGCACGTTCGCCAAGGGAGGCGGAAGCCAGCCGTGACCACCCCACCCGTCGGGCAGTACCGGCGCACCTACCTCATCGGCAAGGCCAAGCCGAACGCGGTGATCGGGCGGAACCGCGAGGGCGGCGAGGTCTTCCTGATCATCTTCTGCGCCTTCCTCGGCATGATGTGGGGCATCCTCGTCCCGATCCTCCTGCTCCGGCTGATCGGCCTGATCGGCTTCCCGGCCGTCGGCTTCGCGGTCGTCTACCTGCCCTACCGCAAGCGGACCTTCTACAAGTGGGCCGAGATCAACCGCAGCTACAAGCGGATCGCCCGCTCCCCCGCCGCCGCCTACCGCTCCTCCGCCATGGAGGCCGGGACACGGCTGGCCGGCGACGAGGTCGAGATCGGCCCGCCGCCCGGCATCGGACGGATCCGCTGGCTGGCCGCGCCCTTCGGACCGGACGAGGTCGCCGTCCTGCTCCACCTCGACCGCCGCACCGTCACCGCCGCGATCGAGATCGAGGGCCCCGGCGTCGGCCTGCGGGACAGCGAGGACCAGGAAGCCCTGGTGGAACGGTTCGGCACGCTGCTGCGCCACGTCGCCAACGGCGACGGCTTCGTGACGCGCCTGCAGATGCTGGCCCGCACCCTCCCCGCCGACCCCGACGCGCACGCCAAGGACGTCGCCCGGCGCGGCGACGAGGCCACCCCGCAGTGGCTCAAGGACTCCTACGACCAGCTCCAGGCGATGGTCTCCACCTCCTCCGAGCAGCACCGCGCCTACCTCGTCGCCTGCATGCACTACACCCGCGAGCTCGCCGCCGAGGCGCAGGCCATGGGCCGCACCGCGCACAGCCGCGCCCGCGGCGACGAGGGCCTGGCCGCGGTCATGGCCCGCGAGCTCACCGACATCTGCGCCCGCCTCGCCGAGGCCGACATCCGGGTGCGCCAGCCGCTCGGACAGGCCAGGCTCGCGTCGCTGCTGCACTCCATGTACGACCCGGACCACCAGATCGACCACATCCAGGCCATGTCCCGCCGCAATGCCTGGCCCGCCGAGCTGGACGCGACGAACCCCAACTACCTCCAGGCCAAGACCCGCGAGTCGGTCACCCGCGAGCCCTGGTGCCACGCCACCGCGTGGGTCAAGGAGTGGCCGCTGACTCCCGTCGGCGTGAACTTCCTCGCCCCGCTGCTCGTGCACACCCCGGACGTGATCCGCACCGTCGCCGTCACCATGGACCTCGAGCCCACCGACGTCGCCATCGAGCGGATGCTGACGGAGAAGACCAACGACGAAGCCGAGGCCAGCCGCGCCGCCAAGATGAACCGCACCGTCGACCCGCGCGACCTCGCCCACAGCGGCCGCGTCGACCAGCGCGGAGAGGACCTCGCCTCCGGCGCGGCCGGGGTGAACCTGGTCGGCTACATCACCGTCAGCTCGCGCTCCCCCGAAGCGCTGGCGCGCGACAAGCGGACCATTCGCGCCTCTGCCGGCAAGAGCTATCTCAAGCTGGAATGGTGCGATCGGGAACACCACCGCGCCTTCGTGAACACCCTGCCCTTCGCCACCGGCATCCGCCGCTGACCGCCCTGACCGCCCCGCCCGATCCGCTCGACCCGATCGCCCGAACCACAGGAGGCCGGCCATGGCACCACCAATCGGAGGCTTGACCGAGGGGTTCACCAGCTTTCTCTTCGGCAGGATCGAGACGACCCGGTTGCCGGTGCGCACCTCCACGGGCCAGGCCCAGGCCGTCTACCTGCCGACGGCCGCACCCGGCCTGGGCGATTCGGGCGTGATCATCGGACGCGAGGTCTACAGCGGCAAGGGCTACGTCTACGACCCCTTCCAGCTCTACGGCCAGCAGTTGCCCGCCCCGCACTGGCTGGTGCTGGGCGAGTCCGGCAACGGCAAGTCCGCGCTGGAGAAGACCTACGTGCTGCGGCAACTGCGCTTCCGCGACCGGCAGGTCGTCGTGCTCGACGCCCAGGGCGAGGACGGCGTGGGCGAGTGGAACCTGATCGCGCGGGCGCTCGGGATAACGCCGATCCGGCTCGACCCGCTGGCCGCGCTGGACGGCGGCGTCAAGCTCAACCCGCTGGACCCCGCCATCACCCAGACCGGCCAGCTGGCGTTGCTGCGCACCATCATCGAGGTCGCCATGGGGCGCAGCCTGGAGGAGCGCGCCGGTTTCGCGCTCAAGGCCGCCCACGCGCACATCATCGCGACGGTGACGGAGCGCCAGCCCGTCCTCGGCGACATCATCGACGCGCTGCGCTCCCCCAACACCGACTCGATCGACGCGCTCGGCGTCTCCCTCGAGGACATCCAGACCTGGGGCCTGGACGTCGCCCTGGTGCTGGACCGCCTGGTCGACGGCGACCTGCGCGGCATGTTCGACGGCCCGACCACCGACGGCATCGACCTGGACGCGCCACTGATCGTCTTCGACCTCTCGCACATCGACCGCAACTCGATCGCGATGCCGATCCTGATGGCCATCGTCGGCGTCTGGCTGGAGCACACCTGGATCCGCCCCGACCGCAGGAAGCGCATCTTCCTCGTCGAGGAGGCCTGGCACATCATCAACTCACCCTTCGTCGCACAGCTGTTCCAGCGGCTGCTGAAGTTCGGGCGACGCCTGGGCCTGTCCTTCATCGCGGTCGTGCACCACCTGTCCGACGTGGTCGACGGCGCGGCCGCGAAGGAGGCGTCCGCCATCCTGAAGATGGCCTCGACCAGAACCATCTACATGCAGAAGGCCGACGAGGCCCGCGCCACGGGCCGGGTGCTCGGCCTGCCACGCTGGGCCGTGGAGATCATCCCGACGCTCTCACCGGGCATCGCCGTCTGGGACGTCAACGGCAACGTGCAGGTGGTGAAGCACATCATCACCGAGTCGGAGCGGCCGCTCGTCTACACCGACCGCGCCATGACCGAGGACGCCATCGCCGAGCGCACGCGCGCCTCCCAGCAACTCGCGGACGACCCGGCGGCCTGATGTCCTCTTCACCCTCCCCCTCCGGCCCCCGGCAACCGCAGCAGCCACCGTCGCAGCCACGGCGATGGCAACAGCCGGGACCGGCGTCGGGGCAACCGCAGCCGCAGCCCCAGCAGCGACCGGACCGGGGCATCCCCGACGGTCTGATCGTCGGCCTGCTCGCCGTCCTGCTCGGCACGACGGCGCTGGTCTGGGGCGCGACCGAACTCGGAGGCCTCGCCACCCACGGCCGCTTCCCGCGCCCGCTCCCGTTCCTGTCGACGGCGGGCGCGATCCGCCACCTGGCCACCGACCCCAACGACCTCGCGGGCGCCTGGCCCGGCACGCCGACGGCCTCCCTGCCGTCGGCGGCGGCGTTCTGGCTCACCTTCTTCGCCCTGCTGGCCCTCGTCCTGCTGCTGCTCCTCTCCGCCGCGACGGCCCGCGCGAAGCGTCGGGCCGCACACGACACCCGCAGGCGCGCCCAGGCCGAGGCCGAGGCAGGCGGCGCGGCGGGCGGCGCAGCAGTGGCCGCCTCGGGCGAGGGCGCGGTGGGGGCCGGCGGAGTTGGTGTCGGCGGAGTGGGGGCCGGTGCGGTGGGCGACGCGGGCACGCCCGTCGGGCCGCCGGGCCAAAGGCGTGGGCCGACGCCCACGGACCAGCACACCACCGTCCCCGTCGGCCGCACGCCCTTCGGACCGGTCGCACCCGGTCCGGGCGTCGCGGCCTCGGGCGTTCCGGGCGCAGGTGTGCCGATGGCACCGGGTGTTCCGGGCCCAGCGCCCTCGCCGGGCGGCTCAGCGTCGTCGACCCCGTCCTCGTCGACCGCCACTTCGCCGACCTGGCCGGATAGGGCGGGCTCGTTCGACCGGGGCCCGTTCGACGCAGGCTTCACCGATGCCTTCCCGCCTGGGCAGACCGATGCGGCCCCTTCCGCGTGGGGGGCAGCCGGACCGCACGGCACCCCGGGCGACCCGCCACCGCCAAGCCATCGCGCCGGCCCGGCGTGGCCTGACGCCGCATCGGCCCAAGGCGCCACCCCCGACGCCGCCGCGCCCTGGACGAGCAGCCGATCCGGCATGGTGACCGGTGCGGCCTCGGACGGTCGCGTCATCCCGCAGGGGACGGGTGGCTGGTCGCACGACGCGCCGCAGCACCCGGGCCTGCCCACCGTGACCGACCCCGGGACCGGGTTCCCGGCGGGACGCGCCGACGCCCTCCCCGCCCAGGGTGCGGCCGTCCCGACGCCAGGTGTCGGTGTCGGCGTGCCGCGTCCCAGTGGCTCGACGGCGGCCGGCTGGGCTCAGCGCGGTACCGCCGGGGACGGCTACGGAGTGCTGCCCTTCGCCCTGCCCGAGACCGGGACCTTGTGCGTCTTCGCGCCGGAGGCGGGGGCCGCGGGACGACACGCGCTGATGAGCGCCGCCGTCGCGGACGCGGCGAGCGCCCCGCTGGTCGTCGTCACCGCGGACCCGGAGCTCTGGGACGGGCGTCCGCCGCACCGCCGCGCCGTGCGGTTCGACCCGCAGCAGCTGACCGACGACGATCCCGACTCCCCCCGTGGCCGCTGGGCCCCCCACACCGCGTGCACGGAACCGGTCGTCGCCACCGCCCGCGCCCGCGCCCTGCTGCTGCCCACCGTGCGCCCGGTCGCCGGTGCCGAGGAGCAGTCCGTCCGCAGGCTCGCGGAGACCCTGCTGCGCTGCTGGCTGCGCGCCGCCGCGCTCGACGGCCGCCCGTTCCGCCACGTCGTGCGCTGGGCCGGCACCGGCTCCACGGGCAGCGGATCCACCGCGGGCCGTCAGGAGGCCGTAGCCGTACTCCAGTCGGGCGCCACACCCGTCGACGTGGCGTCCGGTGAGGAGGCCTGGGCCGGTCAGCTCCAGTCGGCCCTGCTCCAGCCCGCACCCGCGCTCGGGGCAGCGCTGGGCCGCATCCGCGCCGCGCTGGGTGCGGCGACCGAGCTGCACGTGCTCGCCGCCTGCACCCCCCAGTCCCCGACCGCCGCCCTCGACCCGGCAGGACTCCTCGAGGACGGCGCCGCCGGCAGCCTCTACGTCCTCGGCCACGCCGGCGACGGCCGGCTCCGCGAACCGGGCAGCAGCAGCGCCCCGGCTGTCCACAGCGCCATGCCGCTACTGTCCGCACTTGTGGACGACGTGGTCCAGCGCGCCTGGAACACAGCCGAGAAAGCGCGCAACGCGGTGGCCGCGCCGGCCCCGGTCTTCGTCCTCGACGACATCGCCGCCGTGGCGCCGTTTCCGACATTGCCGCAGCTCATGACCGATGGGGCCACGCGCGGACTGCGCGCGGTCACACTGCTGCGCTCGCCTGAGCAGGCACGCGCCCGCTGGGGCGAACGCGCTGTCCACAGCCTGTGGACAAACGCCGACCACTGCGCCCTGCTCGGCCCCCTCTCCCCGGCTCCGCTTGCGGCACTCCTCGCGTCCCTCGGCGCCGCCGAGCACAGCGGCCAACAAGCCCTGGGACCGGACGAGCTGCTGGTGCTGGCGGGACGTCACCGCACCGCCCCGCCACAACGTTTCCGCATCGGCCCGGTACGGGGCTGAACCCGGCCACTGCCCAGTC
Source organism: Streptacidiphilus anmyonensis (assembly GCF_000787855.1). Taxonomy (GTDB): domain Bacteria; phylum Actinomycetota; class Actinomycetes; order Streptomycetales; family Streptomycetaceae; genus Streptacidiphilus; species Streptacidiphilus anmyonensis. The sequence continues at coordinate 594,241 of NZ_BBPQ01000001.1, forward strand.
GCACGCCCCTGCCGTACGCTCGGTGGTCCTGACAACTCCGACGAAGGACCGCAAGAAAAATGAGCAACAACGGGGGCTGGTGGCAGCCGCCTACACCGCCGGGGCCACCGCAGGGCCCACCGGGCGGACCGCCGTACGGACCGCCGCCGTACGGGCCTCCGCCACCCGGCGGCCAGTGGGGCCCGAACGGGCCCGCCGGCTACACACCCTGGGGCCGGATCCCGATGGCTCCCAAGCCCGGTGTCATACCGCTGCGGCCACTCAACGTCGGCGAGATCGTCAACGCGATCTACGCGACGATCCGCTACAACTTCCTCGCGGTCTACGGCCCGCCGATGCTCACCGGCCTCGGCTGCCTGGCGCTCCTCGGGATCTTCGGCGCGATCGAGTGGTCGCCGATGCACGCCTTCTGGGTCGACGCCCGCGCCAACGCGGACGTCCCGGGTTGGCACCCGAGCGACGCCGAGCTGACCGACACGGTGATCGCCTTCGGCGGCCTCTTCCTGCTGTGCCTCCTCAGCTCCTTCGCGGTCTACATCGCCGCGAACCTCAGCAGCGTCGCCACCCTGCGCCACGCCGTGGTGGGCCGTCGCGTGGGCCTGCGCCAGGCCGCCTCCGAGAGCCTCCCGAGCCTGTGGCGTCTCCTCGGCGCGCTCCTGCTGGTCCAGCTGCTGTGCGCGATCCCGTTCGTCGTGGTCGTCGGACTGATCGTGGTGTTCGCGGTCGCCACCAACGGCGCGCCCGTCGTGGTGCTCCTCGGTGTCATCGCCTACTTCGCCGCGGGCGCGGGGATGATCTATGTCCAGGTCCGGTTGGTTCCGCTGAGCGCCACGGTCGTTCTCGAGGGCAAGCGCCCGGTCGAGGCCATCAAGCGCGCGTGGCGACTCAACGAGGGCGCCTGGTGGCGCTCGCTCGGAGTCACCCTGCTGGTCTGGCTGATGGGCGCGGTCTTCCAGTTCCTGGTGAACCAGGTACTGTCGATCTTCTACGTGGGCGCGGTCGGACTCGGCGGCAACGTCCCCACCGACCCGAGCAGCCCCACGTACGTTCGCGACCAGATGATCTCGGTGATGGTGCTCTACGCCGTCACGCTTCCGGTCGGCCTGCTGTTCAGCCTGCTGACGCTCCCGCTGATCCCGATGGCTCACGGCCTGCTGTACATCGACCGTCGCATCCGACGCGAGAGCCTCGACATCCAGCTCGCCGAGGAGGCCGGCATCCCCTTCGCCGGCAGCGCACCCCCGCCCCCGGCGGGTCCTGCGGAACCGGTGGACTCCCCCGCGGAGTGAGGTGAACGACTGAGGCCGGAAGACGGGATAACGTCTTCCGGCCTCAGTCATGGGACCTGTGTCATCGGCCCCGTAAC